>NZ_JALJRA010000050.1 GCF_022968135.1 Pseudorhizobium tarimense | reverse complement strand
TGTCAGGCGAAATGAGAAACTGACCCCCTAACGAAATAAAGAACTGCCCCCTCGTTTCACAACGAGGAGAGATGGATGACGAGCTTCATTTCAGCGCATCCTGCATTGTCGCGAACGATGCAGGGCGAAGATATGCTTCAGGCAGATGAGGTGGTGGCAATGTTGCGGCTGCACGAGCTTGGCTGGGGCGCCAAGCGGTTATCGAAAGAGTTTGGCTGCGCTCGCAACACGGTCCGCCGATATCTTCGCGAGGGCGGGGCAGCGCCATTCAAAAAGCCGGTTCGTCGCAGTGCTTTCGATGGCTTGGATGATTGGCTCCGCGAACGCTTCTTCCGGCATGACGGCAATGCCGATGTGATCCGGCAGGAGTTGGCCAGCGAGCATGGAATTACCATCGGTTTGCGCTCGGTAGAGCTTCGGGTCCGGGAATGGCGGCGCGAACTCAAAGCGCAGAAGCGGGCAACAGTCCGGTTCGAGACACCGCCAGGCCGTCAATTACAGATCGGCTTTGGGCAGACACGTGTCTGGATTGGCGACGAACGAATCCGCGTAAACGTCTTTGTCGCCACACTGAGCTATTCCCGACGCATCCATATACGTGCCTCGCTGCGAGAAGGACAGGCCGACTGGTTTGAGGGCATGGAAGGGGCGTTTCTTCGGTTCGGCGGCGTTCCCAGGGAGGTTCTGCTTGATAATGCGAAGGCGCTTGTCGAGCATCACGACGCGGTCAGTCGGGAGGTGCGCTTCAATGCACGGCTATGGGCATTTGCGCATTACTGGGGCTTCGTGCCACGCGCTTGCGCTCCATACCGGGCCCGGACAAAGGGAAAGGACGAGCGCGGGGTCGGCTACGTGAAGAAGAACGCCATCGCAGGTCGCCGGTTTGAGAATTGGGCCTCGTTTGAGGCACATTTTGATCGATGGATACGTGAGGTCGCCGATCAGCGGGACCACGGCACGACTGGTGAACCTCCAATTGAGCGCTTCGCTGGCGAGGTCGATGCCCTTCGGCCGCTGTCAGGCCGTGCACCGTTCGGACAGCTGCGCGATCTCGTGCGCAAGGTGCAGGCGGACTGCGCCATTGATCTCGACACGAACAGTTATTCCGTACCCTGGCGTCTCATAGGCGAAAGTGTCCAGGTCGTTGTGCTGGCGGGTCGTGTCATCGTCCGCCACGCCGGCCATGTCGTAGCTGATCATGCTCTCTGCCAGGGACGGCGACAACGGATCGTGGACCGGGCTCACTTTGTCGGCGTTGCAGGTATCGAAGGGTTGGTCCGTTCCGCTCCAGTCGAGACGACGCCAGCAGCCCTGCTGCGACCGCTTGCGGAATACGAGGCTGTGGTTGGAGGTGGCTGGTGATGACAACCGTTGATAATGATCTACTCATCGCGACGCTCGATCGCCTGAAGCTGACGGCAATCCGCGATCAACTCGACAGCCTGCTGGATGAGGCCGCCCGCTCGAAAATGACTTTGCGCGAGGCACTAGCGTTCTTGGTGTCGCGCGAGATTGCCCGGCGCGACGAGCGGCGTATCTCCATGTCGAGCAAACTGGCGCAGTTCCCCTTCGTACGTGAACTCGACGGCTTTGACTTCGAGGCACAGCCATCGGTGGATCGCGGACAGATCAGAGAGTTGGCGACCTGCCGCTGGATCGCTCACGGAGATACCGTCCTATTCCTGGGGCCACCAGGAACAGGGAAAACCCATCTTGCCGTCAGTCTCGGCCGCGAGGCGATCCGCCAGAATTACAATGTCCAGTTCGTGACGGCAGCCACGCTTGTCGCGATGTTGGCCAAGGCTCACAACGACGCAACCCTAGACAAGCAGTTGACGACCCTGTCACGGCCGAAATTGCTCATCATCGACGAACTCGGATATCTGCCCTTCGAAGCGAACGCGGCTCACTTGTTCTTTCAACTGGTCTCTCGCCGCTACGAGAAGGGATCGATCCTGATTACCTCAAATCGATCGGTCGGAGAGTGGGGTAGCGTCTTCGGAGATCCTGTCGTCGCCACCGCAATATTGGACCGCCTGCTGCACCATTCGACTGTGATCACCATCCGAGGCGATAGCTACAGACTTCGCGAAAAGCGCCGGAACGGCGCTCGAGACAAGCGAACCAACAAATCAATGAAGGGGGTCAGTTCTTCGTTTCGCCTACGGGGTCAAATCTTCACTTCGCTTGACA
>NZ_JALJRA010000004.1:13537-288426 GCF_022968135.1 Pseudorhizobium tarimense | reverse complement strand
GTCGCCCGAGCGATAGCCGCAACACCCGATTACGTGCAGTCACGGCATCGCCGAAAGAAGGTTGAGATGCTCTTTGCCCATCTCAAGCGCATTCTTCGGATGGCGCTGCTGAACGAGCTCGGCTCGGGACTTAGGTAGGTTGTTCGGTCAAATGGTCGCGGTGCCTGGGCGGTCGGAGCCGCAATGGTTCTTTCGGCGGCGAAGCTTGCTGCCATCGCACGGTCTCCGACGGCCCGGAGTTACGCACCTCGCCGGCTAAGGTCGATACTGACGCGATGGCGGTGGCGGAGAAGGCTGTTGACCAACTCAAAAAATCCACTATTCTGGATATATGGATGATAAATCAACTATCGCGGCGCTTGCCGCCCTGGCCCAACCAACGCGCCTGCAGACCTTTCGCCTGCTAGTGGCGCATGAACCCGATGGTATTCCCGCCGGCGAACTGGCGCGCCTGATCGGGGTGCCGCAGAACACCATGTCGGCGCATCTCTCAACGCTCTCGCAGGCTGGCCTGGTGACCGGCGAGCGCCATAGCCGCTCGATCATCTACCGCGCAGATCTCGATCGCTTCCGCGCGGTCGCGCTTTACCTGCTCAAGGATTGCTGCGGCGGCAATGCCAGCCTCTGCCAGCCGCTGATCGACGATCTCGCCTGCTGCAGTCCAACACTCCAAACGACCCGCCCCAACTGAGAGACCGGCCATGTCCGACAAGATCTACAACGTCCTCTTCCTCTGCACCGGCAATTCCGCCCGCTCGATCATTGCCGAAGCGATCCTCAACCGGCTCGGCCAAGGAAAGTTCAAGGCCTATTCGGCAGGGTCCCAGCCGAAGGGCGAAGTTCACCCCTACACGCTGCAACTCTTGAAGGGCATGAACTACGACACCAGCTTCGCCCGCTCGAAGAACTGGGACGAGTTCGCTGTACCCGGCGCACCGCAGCTCGATTTCGTCTTCACCGTCTGTGATAACGCCGCCGCCGAAGCCTGTCCGGTCTGGCCCGGCCAGCCGATGACCGCCCATTGGGGCATTCCGGATCCAGCCGCTGTCGAAGGCACGGATTCCGAGAAGCACTTCGCCTTCGCCGATGCCTATCGCATGCTCAATCACCGCATTTCGATCTTCGTCAGTCTGCCGATGACGAGCCTCGACAAACTCTCGCTGCAGAAGCGTCTGCAGGAGATCGGCGCGACCAACGACGCTGCCAATCCCGAGGTTGCCTGACCGATGTCGACATTCGAACGTTACCTGACCCTCTGGGTCGCGCTGGCCATTGCCGCCGGCATAACCCTCGGCTCAGCCTTGCCCGGCCTCTTCCAGGTGATCGGCTCGGCCGAGATCGCCAAGGTCAACCTGCCGGTCGCCGTCTTGATCTGGCTGATGATCATTCCGATGCTGATGAAGATCGATTTCGCCGCCATCCGCGAGGTTGGAACCCATTGGCGGGGCATGAGCGTCACCCTCTTCGCCAACTGGGCCGTGAAGCCTTTCTCCATGGCTGTCCTCGGCTGGATTTTCATCGGCTGGCTGTTTGCGCCCCTGCTGCCGGCTGATCAGATCGACAGCTATATCGCCGGCCTCATCCTGTTGGGTGCTGCGCCCTGCACGGCGATGGTGTTTGTCTGGTCCAACCTCACGCGGGGCGATGCGCCCTTCACCCTCACCCAAGTGGCGCTCAATGACGCCGTCATGGTGTTGGCTTTCGCGCCGATCGTCGCCATCCTGCTCGGCGTTTCCTCGATCATCGTGCCCTGGGATACGCTGCTGATCTCCGTTGCACTCTTCATAGTCGTACCGGTCATCGTCGCCCAGATCCTGCGCCGGGTGCTTGGCAATGGGGACGGTCGCGCGCTTCAGCGCTTCCAGGACAATATTCAGCCGCTCTCGATCGGCGCGCTGCTCTTGACCGTCGTCCTACTCTTTGCCTTCCAGGGCAACCAGATCCTCGCCCAGCCGATCGTGATCGCGATCCTCGCCGTGCCGATCTTCCTCCAGACCGTATTCATCTTTGGCTTCGCCTATCTGGCAAACCGTATGACCGGCGAAGCCCATTGCATTGCAGGCCCCTCCGCCCTGATTGGTGCCTCCAACTTCTTCGAGCTGGCCGTCGCGACTGCCATCAGCCTCTTCGGTTTCAACTCGGGTGCAGCACTCGCCACCGTCGTCGGCGTCCTGATCGAGGTACCGGTGATGCTGGTGCTGGTCGCGATCGTCAACCGCAGCAAGGGCTGGTACGAGGCCGGACAGGCCGTAACCGCCAGATGCACAAAGGAAGCGAAGGCCTGAACCATGACCGTCACCATCTACCACAACCCGGCCTGCGGGACCTCGCGCAATACGCTTGAAATCATCCGTCATGCCGGCATCGAGCCCAACGTCATCGAATATCTTAAGACCCCGCCGAGCAAGCCGGAACTGGCAAAGATGATCGCCGATGCCGGCCTCACCGTCCGCCAGGCGATCCGCGAAAAGGGCACACCCTACGAGGAACTCGGCCTAGTAGATCCCGCCCTTTCGGACGACCAGTTGCTCGATGCCATGGTCGCGACCCCCATCCTGATCAACCGTCCTCTCGTCGTCACCGAATTGGGCACCCGCCTCTGCCGTCCATCCGAAGTGGTCCTCGACATCCTGCCTGCTGACGCCTTCACTTACGCTTTCGTCAAGGAAGACGGCGAAGCCGTGCTCGATGCGGAGGGCAAGCGCATTGTCTGATCACACGAACGATTTGCCCGCCGCTGATCTCGATCACCTGCGCTTGCCGGACCTGGAGGCGCTGCGGCGCCCCTTCTCCACCCACAAGCCGCGGATCCTGATCCTTTATGGCTCGGTCCGGCAGGTCTCTTACAGCCGCCTGCTCGCGCTGGAAGCTAAGCGCCTGCTCGAGCATTTCGGCGCCGAGGTGAAGGTCTTTGATCCCTCCGGCCTGCCGCTGCCCGACGATGCGCCGGTCAGCCATCCGAGGGTTCAGGAACTGCGGGAACTTTCGGCTTGGTCCGAAGGCCAGGTCTGGGTGAGCCCGGAGCGTCACGGCACGCTAACCGGCATCATGAAGGCACAGATCGACTGGATCCCCTTGTCTGTCGGTGCTGTCCGACCGACCCAGGGCAAGACACTCGCCGTCATGCAGGTCTCCGGCGGCTCGCAATCGTTCAACGCGGTCAACGCCATGCGCCTGCTCGGCCGCTGGATGCGGATGATCACCATCCCCAACCAGTCGTCGGTGGCCAAGGCCTATCAGGAATTCGATTCCGACGGCCGCATGAAGCCTTCGTCCTATTACGAGCGCGTCGTCGATGTCTGCGAGGAACTGGTCAAGTTCACGTGGCTCACGCGCGACATCTCGGACTACCTCACCGATCGCTATAGCGAGCGAAGAGAAGCAGCCGCCAAGTTGGAAAAACGGGTTTCGCTCAAGTCGATCTGATGGATCATGCCGTTACAGTGGCGGGTTGCCGGCATGAAACCGCCACTGCGACGAATCCCGCGATGCTGATGGCGCCAAGAACAGCATTTGCGGCGAGCGACATGCTGAGGCCAATGTTCTCCATGGCCGCCGCAAATACGAAGGGCGCACCCGCGCCCACGGCCAAACGAGCGGCTGCCATCTTTCCGGTAATCGCACCATAGCCATCAGATCCGAACAAATAGAGCGGCAGGCTGCCCTGTGCGATGCTGTTGATGCCGGAACCCAATCCCAGACAAATCGCGAATGCGACAGCCCCCGGCGGCCAATCACCCGTGATCAGCAGGATCAGGATGCCGACGACGATCAGGATTGCTGATAAGACGGCAAGCGCCGGCGGCGACAGGCTCTTCCCGAAGACCATGTTGATCAGACGGCTCAGTACCTGTGCGGGACCGAAGAGGGCGCCGATTACAACGGCGGCCGTACCCAACCCGATCGATCCCAGCATGGGCACCATATGTGCAAGAATAGCAGCAAGCGTAAACCCGAGAAGCGCGAACGCGCATGATACGATCACCATGGCCCTGCGTCGAGTATGAGGTAGGATCGCTCCGATGACCGTCTCGCGCGTCCCCAAAGTGTGGTCGGCGGCCTTCTTTCCGACGCTCCGTATCCAGAAGTGCAGCGGCATGCAGAGAATGAGATGCAAAGCCGCAAAGACGAGAAAGATTTCGCGCCACGAGAGGACGTCGAGCAGTGTGGTCGAGATTGGCCAGAAAATCGTCGAAGCGAAGCCGCCGATCAGCGTCAGATAGGTGATGCTCTGTGAAGCGGATTTTGGATCATGTTCCACTAGGGCTGCAAAGGCGGCCTGGTACTGAACCATTCCGGACGACACTTCGAGCAAAATGATAGCAATGGCAAAGATCGCAACCGAGGGCGACCAGGCGCAGAGAGCAAGAGTCAGCGCCGCAAGTGCCGAGCCGACCGACATGATAGTCGCCGCCCCGATCCGGTCCATCTGCTGGCCGATATAGGTGGCCGACAGCCCTCCAATGAAGAGTGACAAGGAGAACACCCCGAATACCTGTGCGAGTGACAGGCCAAGGTCTCCGGCAATACTGGGTGCGAGGATGCTGAAGGAGTAGTAGAGCGTGCCGTAGCCGATGATCTGGGTCAGCCCGAGCGCGGAAACGATTCCCGCGGAGACTCTGCGATTATGCACCGATCGTTTCCTCATAGGCGGCGGCATCAACCGGGGCACAGCAACCCTCCACGCTCCTCCACATTTTTACGGATGATTGGATGACCGGCACAGCAGTCCTCCATCAGGAATTTCACGAGATCGGCCAAGGCCTCATAGCTGGCGCTGTAAATAATCGATCGGGATTCGCGCCGCTGGGAGATCAGGCGTGAGCGCTCTAGTTCCTTGAGATGGAACGAGACGTTCGTCGCCGACACCCCCATCCGTTCTGCGATCACGCCAGCGGCCAAACCTTCCGGGCCCGCGACAACCAGTGCTCGGACGATAGCAAGCCGCCTTTCCTGGGAAAGCGCGGCAAATGAAGAAAGGGCTTGACGTTCATCCATGTTTCAACAATCCTTGAATAATTGAATTGAGGGATATAACACATGGACGCTAACGACAAGAGCACTTCTTCAGACATCAGCCTTGGGCATCTTCTCGATGCACTCGCGGTCAATCCAGACGCACCCCTTATCTTCACTTATGACGGAAATGCCGTTCGGTCCGGCTACCACGTCACCGAAGTCAAAGCGGGACAGTTTTCGGCGCTCGACTGCGGCGCCAATTCCGAGGCCTGGTCGGAGATCTTCGTGCAACTATGGGACATCGACGAGGACGACAAGACCCATATGCCGGCAGGCAAGTTCTCCGCGATCATCCGTAAGGTTTCCGATCACGTCCGGCTCGAGCCGTCGGCCAAGCTCACCTTTGAGGTCAGCGATGGCGCAAGGCCAATGGCGCATTATTGCGCGTCCGCGCCTCGGTTCACCTCCGGCATGTTCGAAGTCGAACTCGCCGCTCGACCGGCAAGCTGCAAGCCGCGTGACCGCTGGCTTGCTGACGAGCAGGCAAAATCATCTTGCTGCGGTCCTTCAGCCACTGGCGTGAAGTGCTGCGCGTAGGCGAGCGGGGGGTTATGCTAAGCTTGCGACGCGGTTTTCCGGAAATACTCGGCTTCAGGGAACCGTTCGGGATAGTCTCCTCCTCGGAACATCGATGATCCAGTCGCGGGCTTTGAACCACCATCATCTGATGTAAGGTGGGGAGCCTGTTTGCCAATAGCCGACGGGACCAATGCTGGCTCCGGCATGGTCGCGGTGACCAAGGTCCGCAGCGCCGTCTCCGTTCCCGATCGGCGCGAGCTGCCGCCGGAAGGCTACCCACGCTTACGCCGAACTCGCCATTATCGCATCTATTCGGTTTGCGGATGATGTAAGGCCGACTCGAATAACCAAATGGAGAGCGCAAACCTGCGCCATCGCATTCGGCCGCAAATGACCGGTTTTGGCCGGCTTCCCGCGAGCTGGGCAGGAACGTCCAAATCAGAATCACCAATGGGGGCGGCTTTTTGGCGACGACACCACCATTCCCATCCAGGCCAAAGACAAATGCGCGACCGGGCGAATATGGACCTACGTGCGCGATGACCGGTCCTACGGCGAAGCAGCAGCGCCGGCGGCCATATACTATGCGTCGAGCGACCACCGCGGCGAGCATCCGCAGAAGCACTTGGCCAGATACGGCGGCATTCTGCAGAGTGATTGCTACAATGGCTTCGAGCCGCTCAGTGTCGCCGAAAAGAAAGCGGTACCGATCACCTTCGCCGTTTGCCATGCGCATGCGCGGCGCAAATTCTTTGAACTGGCCGATATCCAGAAAAATGTCCGCGACCGCAAACGCAAGGGCAAGCCAATCTCGCCGATCGCCCTGGAGGCCGTCCAGCGCTACGACGCGCTGTTTGAGATCGAGCGCGAGATCAATGGATTGAGCGCCAAAGAACGACGGGCCGCGCGGCAGGAAAAGAGCAAGCCGCTGTTCGCTGACATGCACGAGTGGCTGAAACGGGAGCGCGCAACGCTCAGCAAATCGTCCGAGGTGACCGAGCCGATCGATTACATGATGAAGCGATGGGATGGTTTTGCCCGTTTCCTTGAAGATGGCCGGATTTGTCTAACGAACAATGCGGCCGAACGCGCTCTGAGAGGAACTGCACTCGGGCGTCGAAACTGGACCTTCGCCGGCTCCCAGCGTGGGGCCGATCGTGCCGCCATCATGCTCTCCGTCATCACGACTTGCCGCCTCAACGACGTCGACCCAAAGGCGTGGCTCGCCGATGTGTTCGCCCGCATCGCCGATCTTCCCGTCTCCCGCCTGCACGAGCTACTGCCTTGGCAATGGAAGGCCACAAAGGGACGGCTATTGCGGCGGCCGCGTAAACAGCTCCCGAAACAATGCTTCCGAACGCGCCAAGCCTTCATCGGTCAGGATCAATGACTTCGACTTGTTGACCGGGTCGCCGATCAAGCCCTTCTTGTGAAGCCGATCCGTCGTTGCCCAGTCGAAACTCTTCCAGGCCCAACGCTCGTTATGCAGCGTCAACCATAGCAGCGCCAAAACGGCATCGTCGATCTTGTCCTCATCGATCTCCATGAACCGACGTTACCACGCGCGGCGCTCAAAATCCCGCGGCCCTACTCGGATGGGTACGAAAAAAGTGGGACAGCGGCTTTGCTAAGCCATTGATATCTATAGCTTGGGCTATTCGTCCCACTCGGGGTTAAGTTACTGAACCCTCTTCGGATTCGGCAGGCCCTCCAGGCCCACCAAAGATTTAAGTTATTGTTTTCAATGAGTTGATTAGGCCACCTTGGTGATGTGCACGCTAAATGACACCTCCGAAGAAATGGTTGCCGCAAATGCGGCTGGTGTCCCTGTCGCGGCGGGTGTCCTCTACCCCGTGTTCGGCCTGCTGCTCTCGCCGATCATCGCAGCGGCGGCAATGGCACTGCCTCGGTCAGGGTGATCGCCAACTGCCTGAGGTTGAGGAGCGTCAAGATAAGACAGCACGCTTCCATCGAGGGCTGCCTCCCGGACCGTGATCCTGGTGTTCTTAAGTCGTCGAGACGCTGCATCAGCATGGTGTGCGACATGAAAGCGAGGGCGGGAACAAGAGGAAACCTCTGCTCCGGCCTTCAGCCGTCGATGGGCAACTTCCTGGCCTTAATCGGCCCTGCGTCGAGTTAGCCTGCGCATTGGAAGTAACCTTTGTACCCAACGCGGAGGGTGTCGTCGACTGTGAACGACATTGCGGCGTCCACTTTCCCTTCGGGGTCCCCACCAGGGACGGAGAGACTAACGACGACGGGGCCGGACCCGAAGACGAGGTTGCCGTCCCCACCCGATGGCCGCAGTTCCACGAGATGTCCATTCACCTTCACAACAGCCGTTGTCGCTGAATTATCCGGTGTCCCATTGAGGGCGAAGACAGGCTTCCCGGCGCTCGTGTACCTGAACGTGCACTTGGTAGGCTGGCCGAGCACCTTTGCCATCTCTGCGTCCACCATGGTCGCCGGATCGAGCGTCGGAATATCAGCGCCAGCTATGGCCTCCTCTCCCGGTACGACCCGCGCAACTTCTTCGGCGCGTGGGGGATCGATGATGTCGTCGGCTGCTTCCTGTTCGCCACATCCCGAAAGGAGACTGGCCGAGGTAAGGAGCAGCAGTGAAAGGAGGGAGTTCTTCATCAGTCGCGCTCCTCCAGGTCCTCGATCAGATACTTCATCTCTGCGATCTCCCGCTCCTGGGCCTCGATGATCTCGTCGGCCAGCTTTCGAACGCGAGGATCGGAAATCTGAGCGCGTTCGCTTGTCATGATGGCGATAGAGTGATGAGGTATCATCGCGCTCATGTATTCGCTGTCGTCGACGGTTGCCTGGCTACGGACGAGCCACAGCGACAAGGCGAAGACCGCGACGGACCCGCCAAAGATGGCCATGTTGAGCATCTTCTTCTTGTACATGCCGAGCATGAAGGCGAGCATGATGACCGCCATTGTCGATCCCATGACCAGGGCCATCCAGGCACGCGTCTCGCTCCAGAAGACGTGTTCCAGTGCATAGGTGTTCAGATACATCACGCCGTACATCACGACGGTCGACGTCGCGATCATGGCAGCGAAGCGCCAGTAAGACATTCCCATCACGCCTCCTCCTGCAGTTACCGTTGGACGGCAGGCGCGTTCGCGCTGGTCCCGGTCCCTGACGTCGATTGCTCATACTCCTGCGGCGTCATCGCTGGCAGCCGCTTTACGAAGGCGACGATGTTCCAGATGTCTTCGTCGCTATGGCTGGGGCCGAAGGCTGGCATGCCGGTCATCTTCGCTCCGTGCTTGACCAGCCAGAACACCTCCGACGGCTGCCACTCTGCGGCGGCCTCCGTTAGATGGGGTGGCAGCGGCCGCATGCCTTCAGCCCAGGACGCACGCTCCCAGCCAGGGGCCGAATGGCAGTGCTGGCACATTTCCTTGTAGGGAGCTGCACCCGCAGCAGCCATCTCTGGAGTTAGTTCTTCAGGTGCGGAAACACTTGCGCCGCCGCCTTCTACAGACTGATGGAAGGTGGTATCGAAGACCCATCTCGTAAACGAGCCATGTTCCTCGGTGGCTGCGATATTGTAGCCACCGAGATAGACGTAGGCGACGGTGCCAAGGAACAGCGCCACGAGTGTCGCTCCTATTCCGCCGAGGAATGCCAACATTCCTGTTTTCTTGTTCTTTTGCATGTCTTCCACCCTTTGGTCCGCGTTGAGCCAAGACCTCTCTGGAGAAAAGATTGCCGAACCGGTGCGCCGGAGATGAGGACAGCCAATGCTGTGACGGAGCCTTGGGCCTCCACATCTTCAGCAAGTCCAGCGAGAGTGTACGGAACGAGGGCGCTCCTTCCGCACACGTGGTCCAAAGGCGCTACCGCGCCATACGCTCGCAACTATCGGCACACTTGCGGCAGGCGTCGACGCAAGGCTGCATGTCGCCGATGCGCTCGCAGTCATCGGCACATTGGCGGCATATCTCCGCACATTCGCGGCAGATGTGTTTGTGGTGTTCGGTGCCGATCAGCATGAAATGTGCCGAGGTGCGGCAAACTTCGGCGCAGGCCATCATCAGCCTGAAGTACTTCGGCTCCGTGTGCTCGCCACCCATTTCCAGGCAGTGGCTCATGGCCATCGACAGGCATTCGCTGTAGCAGCCGAGACAGTCGTCGATGCACTGCTTCATGTCGGGAGAGATATGGTGCATGATGTTACTCCTTCACTTCCTTGTCGACCCACTCAGTCAGTCGCTCGACTTCTTTCGTCTGATCGTCGATGACCTTCTGCGCGGTGGTCTTGGCCTCTTCATTTTCGCCGTGCTCCAACTCGACCTTCGCCATGTCGATTGCACCGAGATGATGCGCGATCAGGCCGCAGATGAAGGAGACGTCGGCATGTCCTTCATCATTCCCTGCATCATCTGCTGGTTCATCGACATCATGGCCTCCATAGAGGCTCTCTGGCAGTCGGTGACGTCAGCCATAGGGCCCTGACCTGTGGCTGCACCTTGTCCGCCCGTCGGCATCTTCCCGCCCATAGGCATGCCTGACATGGAGATGTCGCCTGTGCATTTCTGAGGGAATGTCTGTGCAGCGGCGGTGTTAACGAACGCTAGCATGGCGGCAGAGGCCGCGAGCGCGGCTGCTGCGCCTTTGACGTACGTGTACATGTTGAACTCCTGTTGCGATGAGATTTGGAACTCAAACAACAGAAGGTCTTGGAGGAGGATCAATGCTAGCCAGAAGCAGAAGGGGCCGCTCGGCGCTGACTGGCACGTGCAGCACGCCGACTGACACCGCAGGCGGGGCGGAGACTAGCGCCTCAGGAAGGATCGGACAGCAGTGCATCTGGGCACAACACGTTCTGGCACCTTGCGCATCCAGACCATCACGCTGGCTGTCCAATGCCTGGTGATTCGCCTGTACCTCCGGGCAATGGTGGCTCGGTGCAGCGAAGGCAGGAGCCGTAGCGAGTAGGCCGATGATAAGCAGCCCCGCTGCCATCACCGATAATCCTGCCTTCAAAAAGTCCGATAGGGACATCCTTCGGTCTCCGCGCTCGTTGGCTGGAAACACCGGAGCAAAAGAGAAGTTCCAGCCGCAATAGCCTACGCGGTCGTCCCTGCGGCAAACCTTCCCATGAGCTAGATGTTCTAGTGCCACACAAAGGACGAGATGTCCGTGCTGTAGAGGCTGGTCGATTGACAACCGTTAAGCCGACGGCGATTCTTCGGGCATGAGTGGGATGTTGAGAATCACATCGGTGGTAATGATGCTGATCTTCAGGCTGGCGGTCGTGCTGTCGCTGGCTGGCTACAGCATGTCGGCTGCCAATGCAGCTATGCATCCCGCTATGCCTGACTCCGCTTCCTTCGTTGAAAATAGTCATTCGGCTCATGGCGCTCATGCCCACTCCAAAATGACCGTCGAAGCGCATCATTCCGATCATGCCACTGCAACCGATGTCGACACTGGGAACAACGGCTGCTGCCAAGACTACTGCGGCGTGTTCGCAATCGATGCTCCCATGCCGAAACTCGTCCACCCGGTGGCCGCGTCCATCAAGGGCTTCATGAACGATCTCCGAGCGTTCGGCGAGTCTCCGGCTCTTCACCGTCCACCTAACATCTGAGAACCGACACCCGTCTCGCGGGTCTTGTTGTGCCTGAGCGTCGGCGAGCGCCTGGCACTATCGTGACTGTATTCTCGGATATTCCCTATGAAACTGATGTTTCTGTTGGTGGGGATTACGCTCATTGTGAGCGGATGCACCTCCACCCTGCCTGAAGTTGTGGCCTCCAATGGCCATCCTGACTCTGTGCTCGACGTCCGGCCGGTTCGCTATCAGAGCCCGATAGGAGCATACACGCATCGCACTCCCGTCGATCCGAAACCCTGGCGTGGTCTCAACGACGCGCAAGCCCCAAAAGGGGGAGCATGATGCTCGGCAGGAAGATCAAAGTTCTCTCTGTGCTGGCATTGCCGCTCATAGCGGCGGGCTGCGTCTCTACGGACTATGCCGCCAAGGATGCCGGATTCCTGAACGTTTCCCTTAGGGCTGGAACGGCGACAGGCAAACAGACGGTATGGGTGCAGAACCAGCAGCACGCCCAGGTGGTCCGTGACCGCGTCAAGACGCTGATGGCGAGGAATACGGTTGACGCCGAGACTGCTGTGCAAGTGGCACTGCTGAACAACAAGGGCCTTCAGGCGGCCTATGCCGATCTCGGTGACAGTGCAGCAGATGCCTGGCAGACGCAGCTTTCGGTTCTGCCGAAGTTTTCGGTTGGCGTCTCCGGTATCGGCACATCCGGGCTTGAAGCCTACAGGGTGCTGGAAGGTGCCATCGCGGCGAACATCCTGTCGGTGGTGACCTATGACAGGAACATGAAGATCGCCACGACACGGTTCCGGCAGGCACAGCTCAATGCGGCGCTCGCAACCATCTCGCTTGCCGCCGATACCCGCCGGGCCTGGATCAACGCGGTCGCGGCATGGGAGAATGTCGCCTACCTCAACCGTGCGCGCGCTGCGGCGGAGGCTGCATCCGATCTAACCCAGAAACTGGGTGAAGCGGGGTCGATGCCCAAGGGAGAGCAGGCCCGCGAACATGTGTTCTATGCCGAACTGACCGGGGAAACCGCGAAGGCAAGATTGGCTGCTCGGCTGGCGAAGGAAGAGCTGATCCGGCTGATGGGGCTTTCGGGCTCGGATATCGAGTTCCAGATACCGAACCAGCTCCCGTCATTGCCTGGGGCCCTGATCAAACGCGACAACATCGAGGCCGAAGCGATCCACAAGCGCATCGATCTCCAGATCGCCCGGCTGGAGCTTCAGGCGACGGCGCAGTCCTACAAGCTGGAGGACGCAACCCGGATCGTCACCGACATCGAACTGGTGAGCATGGTGGAGAAGGAGCGCGAACGGGAAGATCATGGCATCGTCTCCGAAGTGTCGCGGACGGCTTCGCTTGAGTTCACAATCCCGATCTTCGACTCCGGTCAGGCACGCCTTCGAAAAGGTGAGCTTGCCTATATGCGGGCGGCGAACCTTCTGGCCGAAAAAGCGGTCATCGTCCGCTCGGAGGCGAGGTCCGCCTACCAGGCGTACCGTTCGAACTACGACATCGCGCGCCATTACCGGAACAACGTTCTGCCCTTGCGCAAGGCGGTCGAGGAGCAGTCGCTGCTCACCTACAACGGCATGCTCACAAGCACATTCGAGCTGATCTCGGACAGCCGGGACAGCATCAATTCAGCCCTCCTCGCAGTCAACGCAAAGAGAGACTTCTGGCTTGCCGAAGCGAACCTCGCCCCAGCCATCTACGGCGGCAGCGCACGTGCGGCTACCGGCGAGGCCGAAGTCGCCTCAGCGGAAGCGGCCGAGAGCGGCGGGCACTAAAAGGATACGATCATGTTCAGCAGAAGACAGTTGCTGGGAGCAGGTGCGGCAGGTGCCGCATTGGTTTCCTCGCAGGCATGGGGCCAGACTTCTAACACGGGCCTGCCGGAGGCGGCGCTGATGGATACGGCCGCCACCCAGACGCCGCTCAAGCCCACCACCGGTCCCGACTACAATCCGGTGGTCACCCTGAACGGATGGACCCTGCCGTTCCGGATGAACAATGGCGTCAAGGAGTTCCACCTGGTGGCCGAACCGGTGGAACGGGAGATGGCGGAAGGCATGACGGCCTATCTCTGGGGGTACAACGGACAATCGCCGGGGCCGACGATTGAAGCTGTCGAGGGTGACCGGGTGCGCATCTTTGTGACAAACAAGCTTGCGGAGCACACGACGATCCATTGGCATGGGATGATCCTGCCCTCGGGCATGGACGGTGTCGGCGGTCTTTCGCAGCCTCACATCCCCGTCGGCAAGACCTTCGTCTACGAGTTCGACCTCGTAAAGTCCGGCACCTTCATGTACCACCCGCATTCGGACGAAATGGTCCAGATGGCGATGGGCATGATGGGCTTCTTCGTCGTCCATCCCAAGGACCCGACCTTCATGCCGGTCGACCGCGACTTCGTCTTCCTCCTGAACGCGTTCGACATCGAGCCGGGCTCCTATGTCCCCCGCATCATGGAAATGACGGACTTCAACCTCTGGGCCTGGAACAGCCGGGTGTTTCCGGGCATCGATCCGCTGGTGGTCTCGAAGAACGACAGGGTTCGGGTCCGGGTCGGCAATCTGACGATGACCAACCATCCCGTCCACATGCACGGCTACGACTTCGAGGTCACCTGCACCGATGGAGGCTGGGTACGTCCGGAAGCGCGCTGGCCGGAGGTCAGCATCGACATCCCGGTGGGCGCGATGCGCGCCTACGAGTTCGACGCCAAGTACGTCGGTGACTGGGCGATCCATTGCCACAAGTCACACCACACCATGAATGCCATGGGACATGACATCCCGACCTTTATTGGCGTCGACAAGAAGCAGGTGGCCAGCAAAATCCGCCGCTTCCAGCCGGAATACATGCCCATGGGGACCGCCGGGATGGCGGACATGGGGGAGATGTCCATGGAGATACCCGAAAATACGGTGCCCATGATGACCGGGTGGGGCCCGCATGGCCCCATCGAGATGGGCGGCATGTTCTCGGTCGTAAAGGTCCGGGAGGGAATCTCCGCTGGCGATTACAGCGATCCCGGCTGGTACGAAAACCCGCCCGGCACCCAGGCATGGGAATGGACTGGAAGCCTACCGGATGCACCCAAGGCTGCCGACGCGAAGACAACGATCACCCCGAGCCATTCGGAACACCACTGATCGAAACTCACCTAAGGAAGGATAAGCCTATGAAAACTGCATTGACCGGCCTGCTTCTGGCAACGCTCGTAACTCCCGCCATCGCCGCCGGAAACCACGCCGGAGGTCATGGCGAGATGGCGGTGGGCGAGCCGGGCCAGAAGTCCAAGGTCACCCAGACAATCCGTGTCAGTATGAAGGAGACCGATGACGGCGGGATGATCTTCACGCCCGATAACTTCAAGGTCCGCAAGGGCCAGACGATCCGGTTCGCCGTGAAGAACGATGGCGAAGTAGACCACGAGTTCGTTCTCGACCAGGAGGACAAGGTCATGGAGCACAAGGCTCTCATGGAGAAGTTCCCAGAGATGGAACATGACGACCCGAATGCTATCCGGCTCGCACCCGGCGAATCCGGCGAGATCGTCTGGAAGTTCACGAATGACGGCATCTTCAAGGTCGCCTGCCTCGTGCCCGGCCACTACGACGCCGGAATGCACGGCGACGTCACCGTCGCCAAGAAGTAAGCAACGAAAGGAGCACCACCATGAAAGCCATACTTAACGTCGCGCTTGCCGCCACCTTGACCTTGGGTGCTGCCATCGGGGCCTTCGCCCAGGAGTTCACCAAGGGCACGGTCAAGAAGGTGGACGCCAAGGCGAAGAAGGTGACCCTGATCCACGAAGAGCTGAAGAACCTCGACATGCCCGCGATGACCATGGTCTTCTACGTTCAGGACGAGGCAATGCTGGAGAAGATGAAGCAGGGTTCGAGCGTCGAATTCGTTGCCGACCGCGTCAACGGCAAGCTGACTGTCACGCAGGTGAAGTGAACTCATGGCCGCCCCGGTGAGGGGCGGCCATGATCCCAAAGGAGTTCGACATGAAACGCAGAACATTCATATGCCTGGTCGTATCGGCAGCAGCCGCTCCGGGCATGGTCCTAGCGGCAGCACCAAAGATGACGGTTCACAAGGACCCCAACTGCGGGTGCTGCGCAGCATGGGCTTCGGCCTTCACCAAGGCCGGATACGAGGTTAGTACCTTGAATGAAGCCGACATGGACGCCGTGAAGAAAGGTCTCGAAGTCCCTTCTGATCTGTGGGGCTGCCATACGGCAGAGATCGAAGGCTACTACCTTGAAGGACATGTCCCGCTGGAAGCTGCGGAGAAGCTTCTTCGCGAGCGTCCGCCCCTTGCGGGTCTAGCCGTCGCTGGCATGCCATCTGGCTCACTCGGCATGGGGGATGACCCAGGGGCTACATATGATGTGATGGCGGTGCCACGCGATGGCGCGAAGCCGTATGTCTACCTCGCGGTCAGGCCCAGCTAGCGCTTTAGGTTCTGTGAGGGCACAGCTCGATCCTGAACTGAACGATGGCTGGTGTCAAACTACAGCCCGAATGACGCCAGGATCGGGCAAGGCCCCTTCTTGCCCGAGGCGCATTCGCCGATCAGCCGTTCCAGCGCTGCACGCGCCCTGTTCAGCTCAGCAATCCGTTCATCCAGGGAGGCGAGACGTCTCTTGGCAGCCGCGCGTGCACGCTCCCTGTCATCCCCCGCATCCAGATCGAGAAGCTCCTTGATCTCCTCCAGCGCGAACCCCGCCGACTGCGCCTGCTTGATGAACAGGAGCCGCCGGACATCTTCGCTTCCATAGCGTCTTCCGCCTTCCAGGCGCTTCGGCGTCTTCAGAAGGCCCTTGCGCTGGTAAAACCGGATGGTTTCTACCCCGACGTTCCCTGCGGCCGCGAATTTTCCGATTGTCATATCCATGGGCTTGACTCCGTACCATGGTACGGAACCTATGGTCTTGCCAACGGTTTCACAAGACAAAGGAGATGTGAAAATGTTGGAGAGAACCGACCCATCGCTGCTGGAGAAGAAGGCCATCCTGTACCGGATGGTCATGGCCCAACATACCTGTCCTTATGGACTGAAGGCCAAGGACCTGCTCCGCCGCTCTGGTTATGAGGTCGAGGACCACCACCTGACCACCCGCGAGGAAACGGATGCCTTCAAGGCGGAACATGGCGTCTCGACCACGCCCCAGGTGTTTGTCGGCGGCAACCGGATTGGGGGCTACGATGACCTACGCAGGTTCCTCGGCAAGCCTGTATCTGATCCCAAGGCGACCACCTATCGGCCTGTCATCGTTCTGTTTACCCTGACGGCCCTGATGGCTGTGGCCGCGAGCTACTCGGTCGTGGGCGACCCCTTCACGCTGCGTGCAGCGGAATGGTTCATCGCCTTCTCCATGGTCGTCCTGGCAATGCTGAAGCTCCAGAACGTCGAGAGCTTCGCCACCATGTTCCTGAACTACGACCTCCTGGCGAAGCGCTGGGTACCCTACAGCTACATCTATCCCTACGCGGAAGGGCTGGCGGGAGTCCTGATGGTGGCGGGGGTGGCGACCTGGCTGTCGGTCCCAATTGCGCTCTTCATCGGCACCATTGGAGCCGTCTCGGTCTTCAAGGCTGTCTACATCGACCGACGGGAGCTCAAATGCGCCTGCGTCGGCGGATCGAGCAACGTACCCCTGGGCTTCATCTCACTGACCGAAAACCTGATGATGATCGCCATGGCGATCTGGATGGCGCTCGCTTCTACGGGGCTCGCGCCTGGTCATGCGATGTAACGGCGGCGCAAGAGCCTTTCAATAGGGTGTCTGATGCTGAAAAGCCTCAGACGCCTTGGCTTATGGCCATGCTGGCCGGCCCTAAGCCTCAAGAGCGTCCAAGAATCTCAAGATGGCCAGCATTGCTGCAGAAAATGCGGCTGGTTCCTGCCCAGTAGCCGTGCAGCGCCGGATTGCGTCGAACCTACCGATAGGTACCCCTGTTCCATAAAGCAGGAGTCGGGAAATGAGATTCAGCTCGAACCATGACCACGAACACGCCCATGGTCATCCTCATTCCCTTGGCAGCACACCCTCTCATTTTGGGGGCAAGATACCGTCAGGTGCCCGTCGGGCAAGTATAGTTTCGGGAAGGTCGGCGACGTTTCTTGCAGTGATTGTATGATCTGCATCATGCACTTGCCTTAAAGCCGAGGGCACCGAATTGATGAGTAGAGCCTATGTATTCTTCTCTGCGGTTGCGGGTTCGAGTCCTTCAGCAGTCAACTTCCTGTTGACGACCTCAGAACAGGCGTCACCAACCTAGAACATATTCCTAGATTGGTGAGGGGCTCTTTGGATGGCTGCTTTTAAGGGCGTGATCTATGTCATCGGTAGTTTTGAAGATTTGAAGTACGTGAAGATTGAATTGTCCCGCCAGATTACCAACAAGGGCAGGTTGAACCAGCTACAGACTGGCAATCATTCAATCTGCATGCATGGGCCGAGTATCATGGGACCCGTGGCTGTATCAGGAGTGCGAGAGAAACATTCACAAAGCGCTGTCCGAGTTCAAGTTCCGCGAAGAATGCACAGCCTTCATCCTGAGCAAGCGATGAGCTTAGTCGCTGGTTTGGTTGATGAATATGACTCGATAAGGATTGCAGCTTGATCGCCGACAGCGCGCCTTGGAAAGATGAACTGCTGAAGGACGCGGATCTGATCGAGCGGTGGGCTGCGAAGGCGCGTCCAAGCGAACGCGGCTCCATCCTTATCGAGAGAAAGGTGTTCGTCTCGGCTTTCGCGATGCGGAAACTCATCGAGTGCGAGAAGGTCTCAAGTGATGTTGAGGGGCGCAGTCTACACCGAAAGGTTCGACTTGCTGCTCGGTCAGAAGCTGGACTGGTGGAAGCGCCACACGTTCTGAGAAGCGCTCGAAGTGGAGGCTCCCTCGACCTGCTCATTAAACGTCGGTGATCTGCTCGACATTATTGTCCACAGTAAGGTCTTCTCTGAGAGCGTCTACGCTGAGGGCGACCTTCGGGTCAGCGGCTTCTTTGTCACGTCAGATCGCAAGGACAAACACCTGTGGCTTGTTCCGCTGACCGCCTACACTGACTTGATGCGGCGCATCGGCAACGACTAACCCCGAGTTCAGGATCGTCTTTGACGGTGAGGGCAAGCACTTCTCCTGGCGAGGGTATGGGAGCCGCCTGTTCATATCGCCAAAAAGATGAGAATCAACTCCGCGCCGAAGGAGGGCGCTGAATTAGAATAAGATTCATTCAAAGCGGGGGTATCCTAGCGGGTATCCGAGTTGACCAGGGGTAGAAATATCAACGATTTCAATGGTTTCCCCTGGAGCCACCAAAGATTTAGATCATTGATTTTCAACAGTTTGATTGGGCCGTCATGGCGACGTGCACGCTGAACAACTCTTCCGGAGAAGCCGTCAGGCACTTTACTCAGATCGGCTATCCGAAGCGGGCAAGAGCCATCTGTCGGAAGGATGGGTGACAGCTAAGACAACGCACTCGCAGAAACGATCAGCTGCCTCTACGAAGCCGAGGTCAGCCATCCAATTAGCCGTAGCGTACGCCGAAGCGGTTGAGTTCGCTACTCTGGAATGGGCTGACTGGTTCAATAACCGACGAATTCTGCAGCCCATCGGCAACATACTGCCAGCCGAAGCCGAGCAGCAGTATTACGCCATGCTGGACGCGTCAGCCAGGCAGCAAAACTTAAACGAGGTGACCTCGCGGTCGGCTTACCCCGCCTCATGCTTCGTTACCGCTGGGTAGGTTGTGTCACGTTGGCGGGGAAGCAAGCGGTAGCGCCTACGATCGTGGCTCCGCCGCTCCGAGCGTGGAGCGGAATCGAATTTTCGAGCGCTCGACGTGACGGAAAAATGCCTCCTGCGCGCGTTCGCGGTTACCCGAGGCGAGCGCATCAACCATCTCGCGGTGCTCGCGGTTCGAAACAGAGAGACCCCCCGCCTGGACGAGGCCGCGTGCACGCGCCAGGTGCAACTTGTTGACGAACCCCTTATATTCCTTGACTAACGTTTTGTTGCCGGTCGAGGTGACGAGATAGTCGTGGAACGCCAGGTTGACGGGATAGTAGTCGTCGAAGTTCTTGTTCGCTGCGATCTCGTCCATCTGGTCGAGGAAAGCATTGAGCTTGGCCAGCATCTGATCGTTGACAAGATCTGCAAGCAGGCGTCCGGCAAGGCCGAAGATCGCCGCGCGGACGTCGTAGATTTCCAGCGCCTCCGTTGGCGAAACCGAGCGTACGAAGACGCCGCGGTTGCGGATGCTTTCGACGAGGCCCTTGGCCTGGAGGCTCCGCGTTGCCTCCCGCAACGGCCCGCGACTGGTGCCGAAGCGGGTCGAAAGCTGGATTTCGTTCAGCCGTTCTCCCGGCTTCAACTCGCCCGTCAGGATCAGATGCTCTAACTCGCGCTCGATTACGCCCGTCAGCGACGAGGTTCTCAGCACCGTCAGATCGTTCATTTCCACTTTCGGTTCCCGAGGATACATGTCGCGTTCCATTGCACCGGTTGCCATTGTAGGCAATAAACAATCACGAGGTAAGCCGCAACTGCTTTCGGCGTCCGCGGTTGTGGCATCGAGAAGGGTGCGTCTCGGCCTGCGCCGCCTCGCCGGCGTATGTCGCTCCGGGTGGGGGGGGCGTGAAAGCGAGAGCCAGTCCTTCCTGCTGGCTTCGCCCGAGACAATGGAAGGACGGGCTCGATCGCCTCATGCCCGAGCCCATTGCTGTCAGTTGCCGCTATCTTATGCCGGCATGTGGGCAGCCTCCATGCCGCGCAGTATTCCGTTCACCATGTCGGCCTGCGTGCCCGTGCCGCGAATGTCGGGCGTGCGCGTGGCCGGGTCGGCGAGTGCCGCGTCGATACCGGCCTTCATCAGGCGCGACATTCCTAGCGCTGCATCAATCTTGTGGTGGTGTCCCATCCAGTCGAACAGCATGCGGGTCGACTCGATCATTGCGAACGGATTGGCGATGCCCTTGCCGGCGATGTCGGGCGCGGAGCCATGCGTCGCTTGCGCCATTGCAATGGAACCCCGTCCGATGCAGAGGCCGGGTGCCATGCCGAGGCCGCCGACGAGACCAGCCGCCTCGTCCGTCAGGATGTCGCCGAACATGTTGGTGGTGACGATGGTGTCGAAGCTCTGCGGGTCGCGCACCAGCCGCATCGCCATCGTGTCGACGATCACCTCGTTCACCTCGACATCGGGAAAGTCCTTGGCTACTTCATAGCAACTGTCGACGAACATGCCGCAGCCGAGCTTGTAGACGGTGTTCTTGTGCACCAGCGTCAGCTTCTTGCGCCGGGAGCGGGCGATCTCGAAGGCGGCCCGCGCTACCTTGGAGGATCCCTCGACGGTTATGACCCGCACCGAGATCGTCACGTCATGCGTCGGGCGGAATTCGCCGGAGCCCATGACCACGTTTCGGTCGGGCTGGAAGCCCTCGTTGTTCTCGCGCACGATCACCATGTCGACGTCGTCGTGCAGGCAGCCGATGCCGGGAAAAGAGCGCGTCGGGCGCACATTGGCGAACAGGTCGAAGCGCTTGCGCAGAATCGGATGCGGGTTGATCGCCTCCGGCACCTTCGGATATTCGCGATGGCCGATGGGGCCCAGGATGAAACCGTCCAGCGCCCCGAGCGTCTCCAGCGTCCCTTCCGGCATGGTGTGGCCGAGCGTGTCCAGCGCCCGCCGACCGATCGGCACATCGACCCATTCGATGGACATGCCGGTGGCGGCCGCCGCGGCCTTGGCGATGCGGACGGAAGCCGGGACAACTTCGTGGCCGATGTCGTCGCCTTCGAGGATGCCGATCCGCAGTGAGGTCTTCTTCGTCATCTGGTTCATTCCGCTGCTGCCGTCGTGGAGGTGGATCCGGGAACACTGGCGCGCGCGATCTCCGCGGCGTCTTTCAGTTCTTCGAGCTTCCACGATGTTTCGAGGAGCGCCTTTGTCACCGCGTCGCCGACGACGAGCGCAGACTGGACCATGAACTTGTGGTCGATCTGCGCGTCGGTGAGCGGCACCTCCTTCGAGCCCAGCGCACGTTCAACATGCTTCGAGACGGTGGAGCCGTCCTCAAAGGTGACAAGGATGTCCACCGAGGCTTCGTGGCAATTTCTGTCAGCGGTTGCCTTCGTGCGGTCACGAAGAGCAATGATCTCCGGATCGTTGACCAGTTCGTCGGTGAAGGCCGTTGGAGCGCCGTCGCCTCTCAGCAGGGCAGCGGCCGCGGCGTGATAGACCGAAAACTTGCCTTCCAGCCCTGTCTTGGGGGTCGTCTTGCCGGTCAATTCCAGCACCAGTGGATGGGTAGTCAGTTCGACGGAACGAATCTGCCGGATCTTCGTCTTACCGAGCTCCTCGCGCAGCTGAATGCAGCCATCGATGGTTGGGTGGATGACGATGCCGCAGGCGAATGGCTTGTAGCTGTTTAGCGCCGATTCCCAGCGACTGCCGAGATTATCGAGGATCTCGCTGTAGTCCTGCTTGTCTGACATGACGTTGGCGAAGCCGCGCGGCGCCTCGATAGCCCGTTCCGAGCTGTCATAATTCGCTTCGGCGAGCAGGGCGGCCAACATGCCGTTCTGCGCGGCGCGACCGGGGTGGAAGCTCTTGGTCATGGTGCCGAACATTTCGCGCAGGCCGGAGGACTGCGTGGCGGCCAGGCCGAATGCCCACCGCATCTGCTGCGCGTTGAGGCCGATCACCTTGCCGACGGCGGCAGCGGCACCAAAGACGCCCGTCGTGCCCGTAATGTGCCAGCCGCGGTCGTAATGGTGCGGATAGACGGCGTTGCCGATGCGGCACTCGACCTCAATCCCGACGATCAGCGCCGTCAGCAGGTCGTAGCCGGAAATCTGGCGCATTTCAGCCAGCGCCAGCAGGGCGGACGCGACAGGACCGGCCGGGTGGATGATCGTCTTGAGATGGGTGTCGTCGTAGTCGAGAACATGCGAGGTGATGCCGTTGAGGAGTGCCGCATGTAGGGCGTCGAGCTTTTCGCTGCGGCCAAGGACGGTGGAGGTCGGCTTGCCGGAGAAGGGTGTGACCGCGGCGAGCGCCCGATCGACCGTCTCGTGGCTCGCGCCACCGACGGCGCAGCCGACCCAGTTGACGAACGTCCTGAGACCTTCGCGGCGAACGTCAGGCGCGACGTCGCTACCCTTGATGGTGACCACCCACTCGGCAAGGATTTCTGTCACCTTGGGTGTGCCAGGGGCGGTTGGCTGGTGCTGACTCATTTCTTTCTCCTTGTAACTTATAGAAGACCGCGGGCTATGCCGCCGTCCACGTTGACTGTCTGTCCGGTGATGTAGCTGGCGCGGGGGCTCGCGAGCCACACCACCATCGTCGCCACCTCTTCGGCGCTCGCGAAGCGGTTGAGCGGAATGTCTTTCGAAAAGTCGCCGAGGATGTCGTCGCGTGTCCGGCCCTGTTCGCCAGCCATCTTGTCGGCGCGTTTGGTCCAGAGCGGCGTCAGCGTACGACCTGGCGCGACGCAGTTGACGCGGATCCCGCGATCGGCGAGTTCGGCGGCGAGCGTCTTGGTCAGGCCGAGTAGCCCGGCCTTGTGCACATTCGAAACGATCTGGTGCTGGTAGGGCATCTTCGAGGCGGCGGCGCCGAGGGTCACGATCGCTGGGTTCTCGCCCTTTGCCAACGCCGGCAGCAGGGCGCGAATGGCGCGCACCGTCGACAGGATGTTGAACGTATAGTTGTTGAGCCAGTCCTCGTCGGTCAGGTCCTCGAAGGAGGAGCGGATGCTGCCGCCGACGGCGGTCACCAGCAGGTCCAGAACACCCCAACGTTCCAGTGCCGCCGCGGCGAGCGTGTCGCCGGCGTCGGGCTGTGTCACGTCGCAGACGAGGGTCGCCGGGCGGGTGGCGCCGGTTGCCGAGATGTCGTCTGCAGCTTCCCCAAGGTTGTCCGCGCTGCGCGAGGCGATCAGCACGTCGGCGCCCTCGGCGCCCATAAGGGCGGCCGTCGCTTTTCCGATGCCGTAGCTGCCGCCGACGATCAGTGCGCGGCGTCCCTCATACCCGAGATCCAATGGAGCCTCCCCTCAATCGAAGATAGAATTTGAAGACGATCAGAACCGTCGATGAGACGACGGCGATCCGCATGACATGAAAGGCCGTCACCACCTCGGCCTCCAGGTGCATCACCTGGGCCGTCACCACCATCTCCGTGACCGCAGCTGGGGCGAGCGACAGGAAGCTCGTCGGGTAAGGAAGGCCGGTCGCCAGCGTCAGCGCGACGGCACCGAGTGCCGCACAGCCGATCATGAATAGCGAGATGACTAGGGCCGAGAAGGTGACACGTGGCAGGGCGGCCAGTAGGTCGCGCTTGAACTGACAGCCGAGCCAGGTGCCGAGCATGATCTGCGCAATACTGATCAGTGGCGACGGGATCTTGACGGAGTAGAGCCCGAGGACGCCGATGATGATTCCCATGAAGATCGGCCCGACGAGCCAGGGGTTGGGCAGTGGCGTCGGCTTCAGAAGCCGCGCCATGAGGTATCCCAGCGCCAGAGACACGATGACGAGGAGCCAGTCTGATCCGATGGCAGCTGCCTCCGGCGCGTTGCCCGGCTGGCCGAAGAGGACGACCAGAAAGGGTACGATCGCCACCACTCCGGAAACGCGCATGGCATGTACCACCGCGACCGATCCTGGTGCGCCGCCATAGTCCTTCGCAACGGTTGCCATGTCGGCGACGCCACCGGCGGCGGTCGCGAAGAAGGCTGTAACATCGTCTACCTTCGCCAGCGGCTTGAACAGAAATGCCGCCACCATCGTGAAGACGACGACGTAGAGCGTGCCGAGCGCCATGGCCGGCAAAAGACCGGTCATGGCGGCGAGCACCGCCGGTGTGAAACGCATGCCGACTGCGACTCCGATTGCGACCTGGCCAAGCTCGCGGCCCATCGGCACGAGAGCCGACCGGAAGCCGAAGATCGATAGCGCCGCCATGGCGAAGAATGGGCCCAGCATGAATGGCAACGGCATGCTGGCAGCCTTCGCCGCGAGGCCCGCCACGGCCGCGATTGCATAAGTGAGAGCGAGCGTCAGCCACCAGTGCGGCTGGCGAAAGCGCCGTACCGCATCCGATGGTTTGCTCAACTTCGCGGGCGGTGCTGATCGAGGCTTGTCATCCATCGCGGTGATCTCGAACGCGTGGTCTCAGTTGCTAACCAGCGCCATCAGCTTGCTGATGTCCGGAAGCTGCTCAAACTGTGCCACCATGCCGACGACATCGCGGGCCTTGCCCAAGTCCCATCTCGCGAATTCGGCGCATTCGAGGAACTTCGCCGCGACCTCATCATAGCTCATCGGATCGGCAGGGCTGCCCTTGCCGAAATCCGCCATGCCGGAAATCGTCCGGCCGTCCTTCAGCCGGATGTCGATATAGGTGGTCATCAGGTGATATCCGGCAGCCTCGGCGCGCTCGTCGACAGCGAAGTCCACCTTCGAAACCATTGCCTTGACGTCGTCACGAAGTACCACCTCGTCGGTGAACTCGTTAAGGCCGGCGCGGCCTTCCAGCAGCAGGATCGCCATGCAGAACTCCATGGAGAACTTTGCCTGCAGCTCGTTTTGCGGCCGGTGATGGATAAGCGCGTTCGGCATGTTGTGGTTCGTTCCCACGCGCACATGCTCGACGTCTGCAGCCTTGATGTTGTTGTCGCGGATGAGGCGCAGCATCTCGGTCATGCCAGGGTGGGTGAGCGAACCCGACGGATGCGGCTTGATTGAAATGCCGGGGCTGTCGAATGTCCAGGGGTTGCCGAGCTTGCCGCTGATGGCGTTCTCGTCGTAGCCGCCTCCTGCGGCCGAGAAGAAGCCGCGCGGAGCTTCCAGGATCGTCGGCGCAGCCGTCCAGCCATAGGAGGCGAATTGCGCCGCGACCACGCCGCTTTCCGACGAGCGCCCAGCATGGAAGGGTTTGGTCATGGTGCCGAAGTTTTCCCGCAGGCCGGCAGACTGGCTGCCGGCAATGGAAAGCGCGCGCAACAACTGCTCGACATTGAGGCCCATCAGGCGGCCGGCCGCAGCGGCGGAAGCGTATGTGCCGCAGGTTGCGGTTGCATGGAAGCCGGTCTGGTAATGCCGCGGATTGATCGCTTCGGCAATCTTGCATTCGACTTCGACGCCGATGTGATAGGCCAGCATGACGTCTGCGCCGCTCGAGCCGAGTGTCTCTCCCATGGCCAACGCTGAGGGCAGGGCGGGTGCCGTCGGGTGGGTCAGGAGGCCGTAGACGCGGTCCTTGGCAACGGCGAGCTGCGTGTCATCATAGTCGTCGGCATGGATCCCGACACCGTTAGCGAAGGCGGCGAAACGTGGCGCGACCTTGCGGTTGGTGCCGATAACGCTCGCCGTGCCATTGGCAGTACCGATGTCGTCCAGGTGACGACGAACATATTCACCTGAAGTCGCGACCGATCCGGACAGGGCGAGGCCAAGACCATCGAGGATCGATTTCTTGCCGTTCTCCACGACGACCGCCGGCAGATCGGTGCTTTTTGCAGCATGAACGAAGCTGGCAACCTCAAAGGTCAAGCCGTTAGCTTCGGATGCGGTGACGGTTCTTGTCGCGATGGTCATTTCCAATTCTCCCAATTTTTCACTTCGGGGACGAAGGCTCTCACCATCAGAAGTGCTTTCACGCCGCATTCTGCGCTCCCTCGCCATCGGGCCAACAAACTCTAACATCTGTTGATTGTCAACAACTTTGGGTCGATGCGTCACTTTGCGACAAGCTTCCGGTCAATCGGCTGCGTCACAGAAGAAAAAACAGTTTGTGCGCCTGACAGAATCCTCCTGCGCGCACCTCTAAACGCTGCACGTTGCATTAATTGTTGACAGTCCACGAAATCGTTCTTAGCCTTGCTATCATGCCTTGGGAGAGGCAGTCGTCCCCCGGAATGGGATGACAGAGGGAGAGCGAGCCGCAAAAGGCCACGGAGGAACCACATGACATCCACATTTTCGCGTCGAACCATTCTCAAGGCGAGTGCGGGGGGCGTTGCCTTTGCTGCGCTCGCATCGCCTTCGATCCTGCGCGCCCAAAACGCCTATCCGGATCGTCCGATCAACGTCGTCGTTCCATTCGACACCGGGGGCTATAACGACCGGTTGGCACGGGCATTTGCTCCGTTCCTTCAACAGCAGCTCGGCCAGCCGTTGACGATCATCAACCGTGGCGGCGCTGGCGCACTGCTCGGTCATACATTCTTCCTGCAGCAGCCGGACGACGGCTACACCATCCTGTGCACCTCCGCGGCGCCCTATTTGCCGCTCAACATCTTGACGCAGGATGCTTCCTTCAAGTTGGAAGACTTCTACATGGTCAATCTGCCGTCACAGGACTACACGCTGATGGCGACGAGCGCGGGTTCCGACATCAAGTCGGTGCAAGACTTCATCTCGCGGCTCAAGGCTGACCCGAGCAGTCTTTCGGTGGGCCTCCAGCCGGCTTCGGCAGACCTCGTAAACTTCCACATCCTGTGCTCGGCCAATGAGATCGAGGTCGATGCCGTTCGTGTCGTCACCTATGATGGTGGCGGTCCTGCGCGCAACGCTGTCGCCGGTGGTGTCGTTGATGTCGGTTTCGTCGGTGGGGAAGGCTTCCTACCGCTGGCCGAGCAGATACGCCCCTTGTTGACCTTCGACACCCGCAAGCGCGACAATTGGGACGGCGCGATCGTCACTGACGTTCTCGGCGCCGATGCCGACTTCGTGGTCGGCTCCCAGCGAGGTTGGGGCCTGCACGGTTCGATGCAGACGTCCAATCCCGAGGTCTTCAAGACGCTCGTGGGCGCGATCGAAGCGGCCTCGAAAGATCCGGCGGCAATTGAGGCGCTGAAGAACCAGCAACTTGCTACCGACTGGTATGGTCCAGAAGAATCGAACCAGATGCTTGCCCGCACCGCCAAGGTGATGGAACAGTATCTCGATCTTCTGAAGGGCAACTAATAGCCTGGCAACGCATGCGGGAGTGTCCGTGAACGCGGACGCTCCCGCAACGACGGAGATTTCTATCCATGAGCACCAAATCAGGACGGAAGGTCGTGTGGGGTCACCTCATCCTTCTGGCCGCCATTGTTGGGGTCGTCGTTGCCTATCTTCTGGATGCGCGTAGCGTGTCGTTGCGCACCAACAACCTCCTGCTCGTACAGCCGGCTGCATTCCTCGCAATTGTCCTTGCGGCCTTCGTGCTTCCGGGGATATTCCCGCGCGCCGATGCAGCCGAGGAGGTTGAAGCGACCGGAGAAACTTGGGGTGACCTGATCCGGGTCTTCATCCTCATCGTGGCGCTTGCGGGACTGGCCTTTTCGCTGGAAGTCATCGGCTTCGACATCGCCACCTTCGCCTTCATGGTTGTGGCGCTGGCGGTCTGCGGCGAGAAACGATGGTGGGTCAATCTTTTGTTCAGTGCGCTCTTCACCGTCTTCCTGATCTACGGATACGGAACGATAACGCCTTTCCCTTTCCCTTTGACAATCCTTTAAGCGAGGCGCCGTGGTCGAACTGACGTCTGTTTCGGGAGCCTTCACGTTACTGTCGTCCGACATGAACGCCTGGCTCTATCTGCTGCCCGGCCTGGCTATCGGCCTGATCTTTGGCGCAATGCCGGGAATATCGATCACGATGGCCATGGCATTTGCCCTGCCGGCGACTCTCTACATGGACTTCCTGCCGGCCATCGTTTTCCTAACGGCAATATACACCGGCGCCGGTTTTGGTGGATCGGTTCCGGCGGTTCTGATGGGAATTCCCGGCACATCCTCGGCGGTGGCAACCACCTTCGACGGCTATCCGATGGCGCGCAAGGGCCAACACAGCGAGGCGCTGGGCGTTGCACTTGCATCTTCCGTTATCGGCTGCCTTGCAAGCTACGTCATACTTTTCGTGCTGATCGTCCCGATCTCCGGGGTGGTTCTGAAGCTGGGACCGCTTGAGATGTTCGCAGTGGCTGTCTGGGGAATGCTGCTGCTCGGCTCGCTTGCCGGCACCCATATGAGCCGTGGCCTTCTGGCCGGCACCTTCGGCGTGTTGCTCGGGACAGTGGGCATGAATACGGCCGGTTTCGTCCGGGGAACGATGGGCATCCCGTGGCTTCTCGACGGCGTTCCGCAGATCCCCGCGATGATGGGCTTGCTGGCGGCCAGCCAACTGATCGGGCTCATCAATACGACCTACTTGATCGCAGACGAAGCCTCCCGAAAAATCAGTTTTAAGAAGATCCTCGGCGGAGTCCAGCACACCTTCCGCTACCCGACGATCATCTTCCGGGGATCGTTGATCGGCGTCATCGTCGGGGCGATTCCGGGCGTCGGGTCGTCGATCTCCAATCTGCTCTCCTATTCGGAAACCAAACGGAACGCCTCCGATGGTGACACATTCGGCCAAGGTAACCCGAAGGGGGTGATCGCGGCCGAGGCGGCGAACTCCTCCTCGGAGGGGGGCGCGATGGCGACGATGCTCGCGCTTGGAATACCTGGCGGGGGTGCCACGGCGATTCTTCTTGCAGCATTTGCCATGCACAACATCGTCGGCGGACCGAGCTTCATCGCCAACAACAAGGACATCGTCTACGCGGTCATCTTCTCCAACTTCGCGCAGGCGATGCTGCTCTTCGTCGTCGGACTGGGCTTCGTCTATGTTGCCGGCTATGTGGTCAGGGTTCCGTTGCGCTTCCTGATCCCCAGCGTTCTCGTCGTTTCGACCTTCGGTGCCTATGCCATCGAGGGGAGCTCCGCAGGCCCGATAACGCTCTGGGTTTTCTCGGTGCTTGGCTGGGCTATGGTGCGCTACGGCTATCCCGTGGCTGCGACAGTCGTCGGCCTGCTGCTTGGCAGCCTGCTGGAGGGCAATCTGCTACGGACGAACCAGATCAGCGGCGGCGACTTCATCGGCTATGGACTCGAACGCCCCTGGGCTCTACTGATCTTTGCTCTGATGCTCGGATCCATTCTGCTGCAGGCGATCTCCAAGCGCCGCAGAGCGAAAGTTGCAGCCTTGTCGGCGGCGCAGTAGGGCTAGTCCTATCAAGCAAGGCGAACAAAAAAAGCGGCTGGCGCAGCACCGGGAGATGGTGTCGCGCCGGCTATCTGGCTTTGCGGTCAGGGGCGTTCCAGTCGGTATTCCATCCGCTCGACGTCATCCAACTGATCGACCAGGCCCGTTTCCCAGGCGAGGTAGCGCCGGGAGGATTCGAGGTTGCCATCATGGCGGTCGTGGACGAAGAAGAGGTGGTCGATGGCCTCCGCGTCGGACGGCGTGTCCGGTGTAGAAACAGTCCGCGCGCCGGCATTGACCAGGGCTTGGTGACCGCCCTCAACCAACCTCAGTTCCTGGATTCCCGCTTCACGGAGCTCCTTGGCCGCCAGTTCGGCAACAAGCCGGTCATCGGTGATCAGCAGGGCTGCCCGGCCGCCGACGGTGCCAGCCACGGATCTGGCCTTGGGCCGCACGAGCCAGATCGCCCCATCGACGTGGCTTTCACGATAGGCAAGCGAGCCGCGCAGATCGATGAAGATCGCTCTGTCCTCGGCGCGAAGCCGCAGCGCGTCTTCGGCCATGATCGACGGCAGGTTGAACGGGTGGTCAGGTCTTGCTGCATCGTTTCTTGACGCTCGCCGGCGGATTCCGTTGTCGATGATCGCGACGTAAGGCCGATAACCCAGTTGCCGCAGCCAAAACGCGGCAAGCCCTGCACGCAGGCCGAGGCTGTCGAGGAGAATGAGCCGCGCGTGCCGCACCGCGACCCACTGGTCTGTCGCCTGCACGAGTTGGCCGGACGGCGCGTGCGCTGCACCGGGGATCGGATCGGTGGCGGCTTCGGCCACCGATCGCACATCGAGCAGATAGGTGGTTGTTTCGTGGTCTGACAGGAAGCTGTCGATCTCGGCAGTGTCAATTGTGTCGATGCAAAAGCGGCTGATCAGCGATTGCGCCGCGGCGCGCGTGCGTTCGGCCTCGGCGGACGAAAGCGCCGGAAAGGCCGCTGCCGTGTTGCCGCGCTCCAGCATTTCTCCGGCCAGTGCCCATCCCTGAGTGCCGTTTTCGAGGGCTAGAACGGGCCCCTGGTGCCCCGCCAGCCTCGCACTGATTGCGCCGATGATACCGCGCGTACGCCCGGCGCAGGTGATGACGATGGTTTCGTCAGGCTCGACCACCGCTGGGAGGCGATGTGCCAGCTCACCGTTCGGCAGACATACCGCACCGGGAACGCGCATCTTGCCGTATTCGTCGGCCGGGCGGGCATCGAAGAAGCGGAAATCTCGACCGTCCGCCTTCCAGGCGGCCAGTCGTTCCGGGGTGAGCATGGACGGATGCCAGATCTGCTCTACCAACTCCCCGAGTGTCTTGGACGGAACATTGACGCCCTTGTAGACGGGGAAGCCTGCTGCCGCCCAGGCCGGCATGCCACCGGCAATGATGCTGATCTCGGTATAGCCGAGCTCAGCTAGCCTTGGAGCAGCCTGTTCCGCCACACCGTCGCCGGCATCGAGGAGCAGCACCGGCACTGTCAGCCGCGGCACGAGGCGGGGTGCGAGGATCTCCAACCGGGAGAAGGGGGATGGAGTGGCGAACAGCGGATGCGCCTCGCCAAATTGGCCAGCCTCCCTGACGTCCAGCAGCGCGATCTCGCGCCCATCGTGCAGGCGCCGCCGCGCTTCGACGACCGGGATGATGCGCGCCGTCATGACGCTTCATTCCAACTCGGCTCGCGCCCTGTGAAGAAGTCCCAGAACAGGGGGTAGACGATGTCCGGGCGATGCTCGGTCGGATAGTGGCCCGTGGGGATACCAAAACCGCGGAGGTCGTCAGCCCATTCGCTCCAGGCCTCGACAGGCTTGAAATGGCGGCCGCAATGGCTGTTGGTGCCCCAGATGACCATGACCGGGCACGCGATCCGGCGCTTGCCGTAGGCGGCCTTGTCCATGGCGAGATCGAGCGTCACCGTTGCGCGGTAGTCCTCGCACACCGCGTGGATCTGCTCGGGGGTCGTGCAGCGGACATACTCGGCCATGGCGTCCGGCGTGAAGATCTCAAGACCGACGTCCTTCTTGTTCAGCTTGTAGCGGATGTAATATTCGAGGTCGGCGCAGATCAGCCTCTCCGGGAAGGGTGCTTTCTGCGCCATGAAGAACCAGTGGTAGCTTTCCAGCCCCCAGCCGAGCGTGACGTTGGTAAGCACGTGATGCGTCGGTACGATATCAAGGGCGGCCAGCCGCTCGACGCGCTCCGGCCGATCCAGCGCCATTCTAAACCCCACCCGCGCGCCGCGGTCATGACCGGCGATCTGGAAGCGGTCGAAGCCAAAATAGTTCATGACTTCAAAATTGTCTTCCCCCATGGCGCGGAACGTGTAGGCGGCATGTTCCTCGCCTCCGGCTGGCTTGGAGCTGTCGCCGTAGCCGCGCAGGTCAGGTGCAATCACTGTAAATGTCTTCGCGAGTGCGGGGGCGATCTTGTGCCAGCTTACATGGGTGAGTGGGTTGCCGTGGATCAGTAGGAGGGGCGGCCCGTTGCCGGCGACGGCGACCCTGATTTCGGCGCCGGATGTCTTGACCATCTCGTGCCTGAACCCGTCCATCAGTCTGGCGCTCTGCGTGAGCGCCGGCATTTCAGCGGCAGTCATCATCGAATCCCTCCGTTTGTTTATTGTCTACAATACTGAAATGGGCTAGACAATGCCTGCATTGCTTCACGGGGAGGGGAGGCGTTTCTCATGATCATTCAGGACATCAGGGCCAGTCTTCACGGTTTCTCGATTGAGATCCCGCTCCTGGAGGGGCGTGTGCAAGGCTATGGCCGCGAGGAGCAGACGCATTTCGTCTTCTGCCAGGTTGAGACGGATGAGGGTATCGTCGGCTACGGGCTCACCGGCCACTTCCTGTCCCGCGCGGTCATTGTGGCCCTGGAACAGCACGTGCTTCCCTGCGTCAAGGGCATGGATGTGCGCGATCTCGAGAAGATCCACCAGCGGGTCTGGCAGAAGCTCAACCCGCGCGCGATGAGCGGTACCATCTCGATGGCGCTCTCCTGTCTCGATATCGCGCTCTGGGACATCATTGGCAAGGCGGAAGGCCGCTCGATCGCCGCAATGCTCGGGGGCGCGCGCGACAAGCTACCCTGCTATGTCACCTTCGGCTTTCCACAATATGACGTGGATCTTCTCGGCGAAGCCGCCAAACTTCATGTTTCCAATGGTTTCCGAGCGCTGAAATCAGTCGTGGCGGTCGACAAGGGCGGCTGGCGGGAGGATGTCCGGCGGGTGAGGGCGATCCGCGAAGCAGTAGGCCATGACATCGACCTCATGATTGATGCGAACTATCTCTTCAACCCCGTCGATGCAAAGTACCTTTGCCGGGAGATCGAAGATTGTCGGATAACCTGGTTCGAGGAGCCCCTGACGCAGAACGATGCAAGGGCCTTGGCTGACCTCCGCCGCTCGACCAAAATACCGTTGGCAGCCGGCCAGATGGAAGGGCACCGATGGCGCATGCGCGAGTTCGTCGAGCATCAGGCGCTCGATATCCTGCAGCCGAACGTCACCTATTGTGGCGGCTATACCGAAGCCCGCAAGATTGCCCATCTCGCCCAGATTTACAATATGCCGATAGCTAACGGCGGCGGATGGCCGCTCTTCAACATGCATCTTCTGGCCGGGATGATGAACGGTTGGATCGTCGAATGGCACCTTGGCATGGTCGCCGTCGGCGAGACGCTTTTCACGGATGCGCCGAAGCCGAAGGACGGCTTCATTGAGATACCGAACCGTTCGGGCCTCGGGCTAACGCTCGACCAGGATGCGTTCCGCGAGACGCGCGTGCCCCTCGATTAGCGAAGGATGGTCAGCTCATTCTTTCTCAGAAATATTGTTGACACTTTACAATGAGGGGGAATAGCTTGGTTGCGACTGGACTACCGGAAGTGCAGCGCGAAATAAAAACGGTCGGACGGGAGGTTCGGCCAGAAACCGGGAGGATTTCACCAATGAACAAACTGCATCTCGTCTCCGCAGTAGCCGCTGTCGTTTGGGCAGGCGGTCTGAACTCGGCTCAGGCTCAGGAATATCCTGTAGACACTGTGACGCTCATCACCCACTCCAGCCCCGGCGGTGGCAGTGACGTCTTTCTCCGAGAACTGTCCCGCTACCTGGCGCCCTATCTCGGCGCGAACGTAATCGTGGAAAATGTCAGTGGCGGCTCAGGCGCAAAGGCGATGGCGCAGCTTGCGCAGGCGCCTGCGGACGGCTCCATGTTCTATGCGACGACGCCGACCTTCATCTACACCTCGCTGCTCTCCGATCCGGAGTACAAATATACCGACCTGGAGCCGCTGGTGAACTTCTTCATTGACCCCGAAGTCATCTACACGTCGGCCAAGAGCGAGTTCAAGACGCTCGAGGACGTCATCCAATATGCCCGCGACGGCCGCGGCCAGTGGGGCGCCGCAAATCCCGCATCGTTGGAGCGCCAAGCACTGGAGCAGTTGAAGGCGGCGTCGGGCGTCAATGCCGCCGTGGTCACGCATGAAGGCGGCGGCGACATGATGATCAACGTCCTGAACGGCACGCTGCAGATTGGCGTAGGCGAGGTGCAGGAAATTCAGTCGCAAATCGAAGCCGGCGAGCTCCGGTTACTGGCCACCTTCAGCGACAAGCGCCTCGATGCGTTCCCGGAAGTACCGACCGTCAAGGAAACGGGCTACGACGTGGTGGTGCGCAAGTTCCGCGGTCTGGCGGGGCCGAAGGGACTGCCGGACGATGTGGTAGCCGCCTGGGAAGCCGCCACTCAGAAGGTGCTGGCGGACCCGAAATACAAGGAAGCCTACGAAGGCGCCAATCTGCGAGCCGAGTTCATTCCGCATGCCGACTATGTCAAGTTCATCGAGACGTTTGGCGCCGAGACGGAAGGCTTCCTGAAAGAGACCGGCGTCATTGAATAGGCCATCGTGATTTCGGATGCGGCGTGGGTCCTTGGAGCGTGCCGCCTCCACTACTCGCCTAGTCCATAATTGCGCCCTGTCTTCCATGTGAGGCTTTCATGCTAACCCGGGACTTCGTCGGCGGTGTCGCGTCAATCGCTATCGGTGCCGTTTATCTGTTCTTTGCCTATCAGTTGCGCAGCAGCGCGCTGGACGACAGCATGGGGCCCGGAGGCCTGCCGCGTCTCTACGGCTGGCTCCTCGTTGGACTCGGTGCGGTGCTAACGATCCAGGCGCTGCTTGCGTCGCGCCTGGCGACAGCCGACGTTTCTTCGGAAGAAAAAGGTGAATGGGACGGGCAGGGGCGTAAAGTTGCCTTCGCTGCCGGCCTGCTCGCGATCGGCCTCGGCTACATCTTCGTGATCGAGACGCTGGGATACCTGCTGTCCGTTGCCGTCCTGCTTCTGGTGACCGCGCTTTATCTGGGCGCCGGCAACAAGGGGCGTGTCGTCGCGGTTGCGGTGTTCGGCGCCATCTTCCTCTGGGTGATGTTCGTCATCGTTCTGGGCGTGCGCATGCCGTCCGGTCTTCTTGCCAGCCTCGGCCTCTGACCGTCCCGGAGTTCTAACCTATGGAAACGCTCACTCATACCGCCGCCTTCCTGCTCGAATGGAACGTAATCCTTGCGGCCCTGATCGGCGTCACCTGGGGCATCATGGGCGGCTCTCTGCCCGGCATCTCGCCATCGATCACGATGGCGCTGCTTCTGCCCTTCACCTATACGCTGGACCCGACGAGCGCGATCGTGCTGCTCGCCTCCACCTATATCGGTGCCGAATACGGTGGTTCCGTCCCGGCGATCCTTATCCGCACTCCCGGCACCAATGCGGCGGCGGCAACCGTCATTGACGGTTACGAGATGAACCGCCAAGGCAAGGCGGGGCTGGCGCTTGGCATTTCGCTTTATTCCGGCGTGATCGGCAGCCTCTTCGGGCTCGCCATGCTGATGACGCTCTCCGGCCCGCTGGCGCAGGTGGCACTCGCCTTCACGCCCATGGCCTATTTCGCGCTTGGCATTCTCGGACTCTCGGTCATCGCAACGCTGTCCGGGGAAAATCTCGTCAAGGGCCTGATCGCCGCAATGCTTGGCCTCATCATCGCCACCATCGGCAGTGATCCCGTGACCGGAGGCACCCGCTTCACCTTTGGATCGGCTGAACTGCTCGGCGGCATCGAGCCCGTGATGATCATGGTAGGCCTTTTTGCGATGAGCGAGCTTCTGGTGCAGGCTTCCCGGCGCGGCAAGGACGACCGCGTGACGTCTCGGCCGCGTATTCAGTTTCCTGACTGGCCGCTCGCCAAGCGGCTCATCCCGGCGCAACTGATCGGCAACGGCATCGGCACCTTCGAAGGGGTCATGCCGGGCGCCGGCGGTACGATCGCCTCCTTCATGTCCTACAATGAGGCTCGTCGCTGGTCGCGCCATCCGGAGGAGTTTGGCAAGGGTTCCCCGGAAGGCATCGCCGCACCCGAGACCGCGAACAACACGGTCGCCGAAACCGCGCTTGTGCCGCTGCTTTCCTTTGGCATTCCGGGCTCAAACTCCACGGCCATCCTGCTCGGCGGGTTCCTGATTCATGGCATCGTGCCCGGGCCGATGCTGTTCCAGAAATCTGGTGAGGTGGTCTACGGTCTCTACGCCGGCCTCTTTACGGCAGCGATCGGCCAGCTTGTCATCGGCATGGCGATGCTTCCCGTCTGCATCTGGCTCGTCAACCGGCCGCGGCCTTATCTCAATGCCTTCATCTTCGCCCTGATCCTCTCCGGCATCTACTCGATCCACAACGAGGCCTTCGATCTCGGCATCATGATTGCAGCCGGGGTGGCCGGGTTCTTCATGCGCATGCTGCGCTTCCCCTTCTTGCCGACCGTGCTCGGCCTAGTGCTCGGTTATCTGGTGGAAAGCAACTTCCGTCGTTCGCTGGTGCTGTCGGGTGACGACTTGATGATCTTCGTCGATGACCGGATCTCGCTCGCCCTGCTGGTCCTCGCCTTCCTCTTCATCGGCGGCTCGATCGCCAAGCGCGGCTACGAGTTGCTGCGCCACCGCCCCTCCTCTACCTTTTCCGAAAATGCCGAAAGCTGATCATGAGCAATGACAACACCAATGCCTCCGTGTCGCAGCGCCTAGCCGCCTGGGGCGCGACGCTCCGGGCGGACGACCTACCGCCGGCGACCCTTTCCAAGAGCCGCGACATCCTGGTCGACATCATCGGCCTCTGCGTTGCCGCGCGGGAGACAGACTATGTTGCGGCCGCCAAAGCAGCCGCAGAACCGGGCGAGCACATCATTGTCGGCCACGCGGACAGGATATCGGCTTCGAGTGCGGCGCTGGTCAATGGTACGGCGGCGCATGGTGAGGATTTTGACGATACGTTCGAGGGGGGACCGGTGCATTCCGGCGTCGTCATCGTTCCGGCGCTGCTTGCCGCCGCTCAGAAGTATCATCTCACCAACGACCGGGTCATGCTCGGCATCGCCGCCGGGACCGAGATACTCTGCCGACTGGCACTGACGCTGCCCAAGGCGGTGCACAAGGCGGGCTTCCACCCGACCGCGGTGCTCGGTACGTTTGCCGCCACGTTCGGCATCGCGGTAGCACGCGGCGCCTCGGAAAAGGTCATCGTCGATGCTCTAGGCATCGCCGGCTCCATGGCTTCCGGCATCATCGAATATCTCGGCGACGGAAGCTGGACGAAGCGCATGCATCCTGGCTGGTCAGCGCAGTCTGCCCTCCGTGCAGTCGCCATGGCGGAGGCGGGTTTCTCCGGCCCACGCCTCGTTTTCGAGGGCACGCACGGTGCCTTCAAGACGTTTGCCCCGTCGATCGAACCAAAGACCGACAGGCTGTTCGATGGCCTCGGAAGAACCTTCGTGATGGATGGCATCACCTTCAAGCCCTATCCATGCGGGACAATGGTGCAGCCGTATATCGACGTAGCCATGAAGCTGCGTGCGAGAGGCGTTCCGCTTGACGGCATCCGGCGCATCGTGTGCAAGACGGCGGAGGGGATCGTGCATCGCCTCTGGGAGCCCATCGAGCTGAAGCGTCGTCCGCCGACGGCCTATGCCGCAAAGTTCTCGACACCCTTCGGCGTGGCGCTCGGCCTCGTCCGCGGTCATGCAAATCTCGGCGATTTCACCGAGGAGGCCATTCGTGACCCGGATTTGCTACGCCTCTGCGAGCTCGTCGATTTCGAGATAGACCCAGGCAATCCGTATCCCGCTGCCTTCACCGGTCATATCCGCATCGAATACGAAGACGGGCGTATCGAGGAGGCAGAACAAGGTCATATGCGCGGCGGAGTGGAGGAGCCACTGACGCGGGCCGAAATCGACGCAAAATTCCGGGCGAACGTCAGGTTCGGCGGTCACGGCGATCCGGAGACGCTGTTGGCGGTCTGCGACGGGATAGCCTCAATGCAGTACGGGCACGAGATGATTGCGGAGCTTGCGAAATGACGACGAGCGATCTTCAGGGCCGCGTCGCCCTTGTCACCGGCGCCTCGCGCAATATCGGCCGGGCCATTGCCGTTGCGCTTGCGGGGCGTGGAGCGGACATCGTCGTGCACGTGGCGAACGACACGACTGCCGGCCGCGAGACGGTTGCGGCCGTCGAGGCGCTCGGACGACGTGCGGTTCTGGTGAGCGGCGACCTGTCTAACCCGGAGGTAGCGGTCAGGGTTGTGCGGGAGGCGGCAGATGCCTTCGGCAGGCTCGATGTCGTCGTCAATAATGCCGCGATCCGGCCCGAAGCCGCCTTCGCGGATATCACCTATGCTGACTGGCGCAAGGTGATGGGGGTTGCGCTCGATGCTGTCTTCCTCGTTTCACAGGCAGCTCTTCAGTACCTGGAGAAAAGCGACCAGGCGGCGATCATCAATCTCGGCGGATTGACCGGCCATACCGGGGCGGCGCACCGGGCGCATGTCATCACCGCAAAGGCCGGCGTGGTGGGGCTGACGAAGGCCATGGCGCACGAGCTCTCGTCGAAGGGCATGACCGTCAATTGCGTCGCACCGGGCCTTATCGAGACGGTGCGCATCAGCAATGACGGAGCGGCGCCGAGGCACCACGGCAGCCGCAAGAACCTCGTCGGCCGACATGGAAAGCCGGAGGAGGTCGCCGAGGCGGTCGCCTACCTTGCTGGTGCGGCCGGGCGCTACGTCACCGGCGAGACGCTGCATGTCAACGGCGGTGCCTACCTGTCATGATCCTTGGGACCAACCTCACGCTTGCCGGCGGCATCGCCACCTCGGCCGTGGTGGGTTGGCTCCTGTCCCTGACCGGAATTCCGCTCGCCTGGATCCTCGGCGCCATGGTCGGCAGCGCCGTCTATGCCAACACCGTCGGGCTCGGCGGTAAGACAAAATATGCAAGGCGTCTCGGCCAACTCCTGATCGGCGGCGCGACGGCGGCAATCCTGACCCCCGGCATTCTCGGTGAACTCTGGTCCTTCCTCCCGGCGATGATCGTCGCCGCCTTCGTCGCCAATGCGCTCGGCGTGGCTCTCGCCTTTCCCCTTCAGAAGATCGCCGGCGTCGACCGCAAGACTGCGCTGCTTTCGACCCTGCCCGCCGGGATGTCGGAAATGGCCTCGCTGGCACGCGAGACCGGCGCGCAGGCGGATGTGGTCATGGTTGTGCACACGCTGCGCGTCGTGATGATCGTCGTCCTGGTTCCCTTTCTCTTCGGCATCGACCGCAGTGCCGTCGCCGCTGAAGTCGATCCACATGCCAGTCTTGCGGCGCTCGCCGCATGCGTCCTCGGCGGACTGTTACTCTCGATCGTTACCGCGAAGCTCGGCGTGCTGAACCCGTGGGTCATCATGCCGATGGCGGTCGGTATCGCGCTGGTGTCGATGAATGTCTCCATCGCCACCATGCCGGGGTGGTTGATCGTTGGCGCGCAGGTTCTCATCGGCTTTTCGCTCGGTGCGCGGCTGAAGAAGGAGGATTTTGCGCGGGTACCGCGGGCTGCAATCGCCGCCATAATCTGCAGCGGCGGGCTCATCCTCATTATGGTGTTCGGGTTCGTGCCGATCCTGCGCCTCTTCATCGATGTCGCGCCCGTGTCGCTGGCACTCGGTGTCGCTCCCGGTGGCCTTGGCGAGATGATCGCCTCCGCCAAGGCGCTCGGTGCCGCCGCCGCCATTGTCGCGGGCTTCCAGTTCACCCGTTCCTTCCTCACCAACATCATCGCGCCGCCGCTGCTCGTCCGCTTCGCGGTCCGTGCCGAAGGCACCGACGAGGCGGCGAACACTTGAGCGGTGGCGCGAGAAACGCAGCAATGAACGAGGAGCAGGCAGCGATGGTTGATGCCGATACGATCCGCGAAATTCGCCAGTCGGTAGCGTCACTCTGCGCCGGCTTTCCCGGCGAATACTGGCGCGAACTGGATCGCGAAAAGGCTTATCCTACCGCCTTCGTGAAGGCGATGACGGATGGCGGCTTTCTGGGCGTGCTGGTGCCGGAGGAGTATGGCGGCAGCGGGCAGGGCATCACGGTCGCCACCAACATTTTGGAAGAGGTTCATTCGCAGGGCTGCAATGCGGCCGCACTGCACGCGCAGATGTACACGATGGGGACGTTGCTGCGCCACGGCAGCGAAGCGCAGAAGATGCTCTGGCTGCCGAAGATTGCGACCGGCGAGACGCGGCTCCAGGCTTTCGGCGTGACGGAGCCGACGGCTGGAACCGATACTACGTCGATCCGCACCTTCGCCGAAAAGCGAGGCGATCGCTACGTCATCAACGGCCAGAAGGTCTGGACCTCGCGCGCCGAGCATTCCGACCTGATGATCCTGCTCGCCCGAACAACGGCGAAGGACAAGGTGGCGCGCAAGCGCGACGGGCTCTCAGTCTTCCTCGTCGACATGAAGGCGGCCCTCGGCCACGGGCTCTCCATCAAGCCGATCCGCGCCATGCTGAACCATGCAACCACGGAGGTCTTCTTCGACAATGTGGAAATTCCGGCCGATAGCCTGATTGGCGAGGAGGGCAACGGTTTCAGCTACATCCTCGACGGCATGAATGCCGAGCGCATCCTGATCGCTGCCGAATGCATCGGCGACGCCACCTGGTTCACCAGGACCTCTACGCGCTATGCCAACGAGCGCGTCGTCTTCGGCCGACCGATTGGCCAGAACCAGGGCGTCCAGTTCCCAATCGCACGAGCTTATGCGGCGGCAGAGGCGGCGAAGCTGATGGTCTACCGGGCGGCGGAGCGCTTCGATCGGGGCGAGGCCTGCGGCCCTGAAGCGAACATGGCGAAGCTTTTGGCTTCCGAAGCTTCTTGGCAGGCGGCCGATACCTGCATGCAGACCCATGGCGGGTTCGGTTTCGCGGAGGAATACGACGTCGAGCGCAAGTTCCGCGAGACGCGGCTCTACCAGGTGGCGCCAATCTCGACGAACCTCATCCTCGCCTATCTGTCCGAGCATGTGCTTGGCATGCCCCGGTCCTATTGAGGAGCCTGGAGGATGGTCGGACCCCTCGATGGATTGCTCGTCGTCTCGCTGGAACAGGCGGTTGCAGCTCCGTTCTGCACCTCGCGATTGGCGGATGCCGGTGCGCGGGTGATCAAGGTCGAGCGCCCAGAAGGCGATTTCGCGCGGAATTATGACAGGCTGGCTAAGGGGCACTCGTCCTATTTCGTCTGGCTCAATCGCGGCAAGCAGTCGATTGCGCTCGATTTGAAGCAGGCGGAGGACCTGGCGGTGCTGAAGGCGATGCTCGTCAAGGCGGACGTCTTCGTCGAAAACCTCGCACCCGGCGCCGTAGGCCGCCTCGGGCTCGGCGTGGACGTGCTGGAGGGGCTCAACCCGACGCTGGTCCAGTGCCACATTTCCGGCTACGGCGACCACGGGCCGCATCGCGATCGCAAGGCCTACGATCTCCTGATCCAGGCGGAAAGCGGGCTGGCATCGGTGACCGGTACTCCTGAGGAGGCCGCGCGTGTTGGTATTTCGGTCTGCGATATCGGCACCGGCATGTATGCGCATGCGGCGATCCTCGAGGCGCTGATCGAACGAGGATTATCCAGCCGTGGAGCCGTGATCGACGTTGCCATGTTCGACGCCATGGCCGACTGGATGGCGGTGCCGCTGCTCCAGGCGGAGGGCGCAGGCACGAACCCGCCGCGCATGGGGCTGCGCCACCCTTCGATTGCACCCTACGGCGTCTTCACCTGCGCTGACGGGCGAGGTGTCCTGATATCTATCCAGAACGAGCGCGAATGGCATTCCTTCTGCGGCATCGTCATGGGCGACGCCTCGCTCCGGACAGATCCGCGCTTCAGCGACGCCTTCCGCCGGATTGAGAACCGTACGGTGGTGGACGACCTGATCGAGACAGCGTTCGCCGCGGAGTCGCACGAGACGATGATCGAACGCCTTGACGCGGCAGGCATCGCCTACGCCATGGTCAACACACCGCTCGACCTGGCCGAGCACCCGCATCTGAGACGGATCGACGTCGAAATGGATGGCGGCACGGTTTCCGTGCCTGCCCCGCCGGCACGCCGGCGGGGCAGGGCTCCTGCATTCGGACCGGTTCCGTCCATCGATACCGACGGTGCAGCGATCCGCCGGGAGTTCGGCTGAACCAAAGAGACATGCGCAGATACGTACCCTGGGAGGAAGACCGTGAACCAGCATCCGATGACGTCCGCCGCGAGCGATGATCCGCACGTCCATCTTGCCGGTCTTACAAAAGCCGCCGCCAGCTTCGTCGCCGACCTCGACTATGACGATCTCGACAACGAGACGCTCTGGCTCGCCCGGCGCTGCGTGCTCGACGGTCTCGCCGTGGCACTCGCCGGATCGGAACAGCCGGGCATGAAACCACTCGGTGCCTATGTCGAGAGCCTTGGCGGCACACCCCAGGCCCGTTTGATAGGCAGGGCGGCAAGCTGGGTGCCCGCCCATCTCGCCGCTCTCTGGGGCGGGACGGCCGGTCATGCGATGGATTGGGACGACACACAACTCGCGGAGGGTCCCGGCCGCCCCTATGGATTGCTGATGCATCCGACGATGCCGCCGCTGATCGCGGCGCTTACAATTTCGGATCTTGTCGCCAAGGAGACAGGACATCCCGTCGACGGCAAGCGCTTCCTGACGGCCTTCCTGGCCGGGTTCGAGGTGGGCTGCAAGGTCGCCGAGGCGATCAATCCGGACCACTACATGCGTGGATTCCACACATCCGGAACCATCGGCACCTTTGCGGCGGCCGCTGCGGCGGCGAAGATGCTTGGCCTCGATGCTGCCGGCGTGGCGCAGGCGCTAGGCCTTGCCGCCTCGATGGCATCCGGCATCCGCGCCGGGTTTGGGACGATGACGAAGCCGATGCACGTCGGCCGGGCAGCCGAAAACGGCGTGACGGCGGCGCTGCTTTCTCGTCACGGCCTGTCCGCCAATCCGGAGGCACTCGATGGTCGTTGGGGGTATCTGGCGATTGCCGGACCAGGGGGCGAGCCGGCGCTGGTGCGCGATCGCTTCGGCAAGCCGCACACGATCGTGAGCCCCGGCATCTCGATCAAACCGTATCCGTCGGGCGTGCTTACTCATCCCAGTATGGATGCGATGCTCTTCCTGATGCGCGAGAATGGCCTTGCGGCAGAAGACATCGTGTCGGTGAGGCTGAAGGCCGGCAGCAACGTGCTTGGCCCCATCCGCTTCCGTATCGCGACAACGGAACTCGAGGGAAAATTCTCGTTCGCGTTCCTGCTGACTGCCATAATACTCGCAGGTCGCGCCGGCAAGGCGGAATTTACCGACGAATTCGTCTCCTCGAAGGCGTCCCAGGACATGCAGCGGCGGATCGAAACCGCCTTCGACCAGTCCATTGAGGACATGGGCTGGGATCGCATCCGATCGAAGATCGAGGTAACGACGAAAGACGGCCGGCATATCGAGCGCTGGGCGAATGAAGACTATCGCGGCAGCCCGCACAATCCACTCTCCGATGCAGAGCTGGAAGGCAAGTTTAGGGACTGCGCTGATGGTCTGATAGACGCGGATCGCATGCAGCAGGTCGTCGATTTCGTGTGGTCGCTGGACGAGGCTTCCGATGTCGGACTGATTTTTGACCTGCTGGACTGGCTAAGCCTGGCATAGCTCGCGCGAGAAGGAAGGAGGAGCGATGCCTTCGGACATTATCCCGGACGGCAGGGAAGCTATCGGCCGGACAGAGTGTCGGCGCGCGGTCATCTCGCCGGCTCGCGCTGCGGCGTTGGCAGCGGCGCTTGACCTCGACAGTGTGCCGGGAGGTGGCGCATCCCTCCCGCCTGCCTGGCACTGGATGTTCTTCAATCCGGTGGCGCGGCGTAGCGAACTGGGGCCGGACGGGCATCCGAGGCGCGGCCTGTTCGTGCCGGAGATCGGCCTGCCGCGCCGCATGTGGGCCGGCGGCCGACTTGTCTATCACGCGCCGCTGTTGGTCGGGGCGGAGGCGATCCGTGAGAGCGAAATCATCGATGTCTCCATGAAGACTGGCCGGTCGGGCCGTCTCGGCGTCGTGACGATCCGCCACCGGATTTCACACGCGAGCACGCTCTGCATTGAGGAGGAGCAGGACCTCGTCTTTCGCGAAGCGGCCCTGGCGGGTGGTCCAGGCGCCTCTCCCGATTCAGCACCGGACGACGCGCGGTGGTCGGAAGTTTTGGTACCGGACCCCGTGCTGCTTTTCCATTACTCCGCACTGACTGACAACGGCCATCGCATCCATTACGACCAGTCCTATGCCCGGCTGGTGGAGGGCTATCGCGATCTTGTCGTGCACGGGCCCCTGGTCGCTACGCTGCTGCACGGACTCGCTACCCGTTGCAGGGACGGTGCTCCGATCTGTTGTTTCGCCTTCCGGGCGATGGCGCCGCTCTTCGTTGATCGCCCGTTCCATCTGGAGGCCGTCACCTCCGAAAATCATGGCGGCTTGTCACTCTGGGCGCGGGGCCCCGAAGGGGAACTCGCCATGCAGGCAACGGCGAGTTTCGATGACTGACGCTCAAGAGTCGCGAACTGCAGATCGGAGGCAGCCGGCGAGCTATCTCTTCGTTCCGGGTAACCGTCCCGACCGTTTCGCCAAGGCCACCGCCTCTGGTGCCGACACCATCATCATCGATCTGGAGGATGCAGTTGTACCGGACGAAAAGGAAACGGCGCGGTCCGCCGCCATGGCTTGGTTCGCTCAGGGCGGGGCGGGCGTTCTTCGCATCAACGGCGCCGATACGCCCTGGTTTGCCTCCGACATCGAGGCGCTCGCCGGTTTCGGCGAAGCGCTCATCATGGTCCCGAAGGCGAATGTCGCTGCATTGAGCCACGTGTCCCGCCACTTGCCCGGCCGTCGCTTGATCCCCCTTATCGAAAGTGTCGAAGGCTACATAGAGGTCCAGGAGATTGCGACCCTGTCATGTGTCTGCCGCATTGCCTTCGGCAATCTCGACTTCGGGCTCGATGCGCGCATTCCGGACACTGGTGCGAGCCTAGATCCGGTGCGGTTGCAGATCACTATCGCGTCGCGTCACGCAGGCTTGCCGCCGCCGATTGATGGGGTCACCGTCGATCTCGAGGACGCGGCGATGCTGGCTGTCGACATTGCACGCGCCCGCGCTCTCGGCTTCACTGCAAAGCTATGTCTGCACCCGCGGCAGGTGGCGGCTGTTAATGAGGGCTTTGCGCCGACGAAGGCCGAGGTCGACCAGGCGCGTCGGATCGTTGCTGCCGCCAGCTTGGCGAAAGGCGGCGTCGTGCAGCTCGATGGCAAGATGATCGACCGGCCGGTCGTTGAACGTGCACAGGCGCTTCTTGATCAGACGGACACAGACCTGTCGGCTGAGACTCTTGAGTAGCCGGCGGGAGGTATGCTCCTGGGTCAGGTCGCCAGGTCTCGCATCACCTTGATCAGATCCGACTTCCCTTCGAACCCTAATCCCGGAAGCTCCGGCATGGTGATGAATCCGTCGACGACCCGGACACCATCCGGAAATCCGCCATAGGGTTGGAATAGATCGGGATAGCTCTCATTGCCTCCAAGTCCCAAACCGGCAGCGATGTTGAGAGACATTTGGTGGCCGCCATGGGGGATGCAGCGGGAAGGGGACCAGCCGAACTGGTGCAGGACGTCCAAGGTCTTCAGATATTCCACCAGCCCATAGGACAGGGCGCAATCGAACTGCAGATAATCCCGGTCCGGCCGCATCCCTCCATACCTCAGGAGGTTGCGCGCATCCTGGTGCGAAAACAGGTTCTCTCCTGTTGCCATGGGGGCTTCGTAGAACTCGGACATTGCCGCCTGCAGCGCGTAGTCCAGCGGGTCGCCGATCTCTTCGTACCAGAAGAGCGGGTACTGGCGCAGCATCTTGGCGTAGGTAATCGCCGTCTCCAGATCAAAACGCCCGTTGGCGTCCACCGCGAGCTGTGCATCTGCGCCGATTTCATCCAGCACGGCCTCGATCCGACGCCGATCGTCATCAATGGAAGCGCCGCCGATCTTCATCTTGACCACAGTATAGCCACGATCGAGGTAGCCGCGCATTTCGCGGCGCAGGGCGCTATCGTCCTTGCCGGGATAATAATAGCCACCTGCGGCATAGACAAACACCTTCGGGTTTGCCTCAACGCCCTTCATGTCGGCGAGTAACCGGAAGAGGGGTTTGTCTGCAATCTTCGCAACCGCATCCCACACGGCCATGTCTATGGTTCCGACCGCGACCGAGCGTTCGCCATGACCGCCCGGCTTTTCGTTAGCCATCATTGCGGACCAGATCTTGTGCGGGTCGAGGTTGTCCCGGGCCTCGTTCAGGAGGCTCTCCGGAGCGGCCTCCAGAATGCGATCCCTGAACCGCTCTCGTATCAGACCGCCTTGCCCATATCGGCCATTGGAGTTGAAGCCATAGCCGATCACCCTGCGTCCATCGCGAACGACATCGGTAACAACCGCCACCAGGCTCGCGGTCATCTTGCTGAAATCGATATAGGCGTTGCGAATGGGAGAAGCGATTGGCTTGGTGACCTCACAGATGTCGATAATTCGCATGGGATGCTGTTCCTTCGCGTCGGTCGTGCCGGTTCTTTCGGGCAGACCCTGATGGTACGTGCGGCACCGACAGAAGGCCAATGCTGATCCTCAACAGTTCGGTGCCAATTCGGCATTGCGAGTAGTTCACGGGGAGCTTTTGATTATATGCCGTACTGGCGCGCGCCATGCTATACGTGATGCCGATCATGCACTGGCGGAGGGGACATGGACACGGCGTGGTTATTGGACCTTCAGGTCTTGGCGAAGACGCTCAACTTCTCCCGCGCGGCCGAGATCAGGAATATTACCCAACCAGCCTTCGGTAGACGGATCAAGTCGCTGGAGGCATGGTGCGGCTCGACCTTGATCGACCGCAGCAGTCATCGACTGGCGCTGACCGAGGCTGGGAAGGTCATGGTTGAAGCCGCCGATGATGTCATCCGTCGGCTGGAAAGGTCGAAGCACGAGCTGCAGCAATTGCGAAGCTCAACGGCAACGTTGACCGTCGCCTCCACCCACGCGCTCTCCTATACGTTCTTTCCGGGATGGGTGCAGGGGCTTGGATCCCTGGCGTCGACAATGCCGATCAGGCTCCTCTCCGACAACATGAACGAGTGCGAACGGCTCATGCTCGCGGGTGAGGCCCATTTCCTGCTGTGCCACCACCATCCCGGCACCGCGACGCGCCTGTCAGAAAGGGAGTTCCCGATGTTGACTCTCTCGCATGAACGGCTCGTCCCTGTCAGCCGTCGCGATAACGAAGGACAAGCGATCTACAGGTTGCCGGGCTCGCCCGCACGGCCGGTTCCTTGGTTGATGTTCGAGGGGACATCCGGCATGGGCCGGATCCTCGTGTCCGCACTCTCTCAGCGAACTGAGGAACTGCATCTGCACAACGTCTTCAGCTCTCACCTTGCGATGGTGCTCATGGCACTCGCACTTGAAGGCAAAGGTGTTGCATGGATCCCGGAGAGCCTCGCTGCCGACGAGCTTTCCCCCGGTGGTGGCCTCGCCATTGCCGGCCCTATGGATTGGGCGGTACCTGTCCAGGTGGCTCTATTCCGTACTGTGCGGCCGCTGCCCGATATGGCGGAGCGGTTCTGGCAGTTGGCGCGCAATCAGTCGCTGGGGCAGGTCAGTTCAGTTGCAGGTCCGGTGTCCGCTCCTTGATGCGCTCGCGCAGCAGCTCGACGAACAATCTCACCTTGGCTGATAGATTAAGCCGCTCCGGATAGACGGCCATGACGTCAGCTCTCATGTAGTAGCGCGGAAGAACGACAACCAGTCGACCGGCGCGGACGTGGGAAGCCACGTCCCATTCAGATCGGAGCATTATGCCATGGCCGTTCAAGACCCAGGAGACAGCTATTTCACCGTCGTTGGTGGACAATCCGCCGGCAACCCGGACACTGTCTTCGGTGCCGAACCGCCAGACGTCGTACGCAGCATGTTCCTGCCTGAGGACAATGCATGAGTGCTGCGTGAGCTCCGATAGCCGCTTCGGCGTTCCGTGCCGACGCAGATATTCGGGAGAAGCCACCAGAACCCGGCGGTTGCGCAAGAGGAGTCCCATCACCTGGCGCGTAGCCGTAGGCTCCCCGAAGCGGATCTGAAGATGGAAACCTTCTTCCATGATGTTGAGTGGCGCGTCCGTAAGAACGAGCTGAGCTTCCACTCCCGGATGTCTGTGAACGAATGCAGACACAGCCGGTGCCACATGCTCGCGCCCGAACTGGAAGGTCGCGTTGATCCGCAACAGGCCTTGGGGTTCTCCGCGAGCAGAGACGATTGCCTCCTCGGCAGCTGCAATGCGGTTGATGATGTCCATTGAGGCTGCGAGATAGGCCTCCCCTTCGCTTGTGAGGCTGACTCGTCGTGTGGTTCGATTGACCAGACGAACGCCGAGACGATCTTCCATCCTGGCAAGACGCCGACTGACTGCCGAAGCGGTAAGCCCAAGCTCAAGCGCCGCCTCCGACAGACTGCTGCGCTGCGCAATGACGGTGAAGAAGCGCATGTCAGTTTCACCGTTCATTGTCGGCTCACTCACTTATTCCCAAAAATCAATAATGAAATGAATTTGCGGAAATTCCCAGCGTTTCCTGCGGCCTCTATGGTACCGATGTCTTTGCTCGCACAGCAAGGCTGCTGAGTGGCCGTGGGAGAGGTTGCTCAGGCTGGAGGAGCTTGTGCATCCGGCGTTCGGTCGAACGTCGCGCTGTTTCTTCAACAGGTGCGTGTCGAGCCCCGCTCGGGCAGAAGTTCATCAGGGAGGAACCAAGATGAAGATCAAGACCATTTTCGCGGCCACAGTTGGCCTGTCGCTCCTGGCGGTAATGCCGGCCGTCGCCCAGTCGGCGTCAGATTTCCCCACTAAGCCGATGACCTACATCATTCCCTTCGACGCTGGCGGCGAATCCGACATCTCGGCGCGCTTTCAGCAGGCTGAATGGAAGGAGCATGCAGGTCAGGATGTCGTCATCCAATACCAGGCCGGTGCCGGTGGCGCCCAGGCATGGTCAAAGCTCAACGACATTGCCGGCGATGGCTACACCATCATGGGTATCAACCTGCCGCACACCATTCTGCAGCCACTGGAGGGAGATGTCGGCTACAAGACCGATGAACTGACACCGGTTCACTATTTCCACTACACGCCGAACGCGGTCTTCGTTCCGGCCGACAGCCAGTTCAGTACGCTGCAGGAGTTGATCGACTACGCGAAGTCGAACCCCGGCATGGTGACCTTCGCTGGTTCGGGTTCGAAGTCAGCCAACAATCTTGGACAACTCCAGTTTGACGAGGCTGCCGGCGTCAAGACGACCTATGTTCCCTTCTCCGGAACTGGACCGTCTGTGACCGCCGTTCTCGGCAACCAGACGCTCGCAGGGTTCAACTATGTGACGTCCGCCATGAACCAGGGTGACGCGCTGCGCATGCTGGCTGTCGCTTCCGAAGAGCGTATGCCGGCCTTCCCGGACGTGCCTACCTTCAAGGAACTGGGCTTTGATATCGTCGGAGGTGCTTACCGCGGTGTTGCCGTGCCCGCATCGACCCCGGAAGATATTCGCAAGAAGATCTCCGACATCGTCGCCGCAATCAATGCGGATCCTGACTTCGTGAAAAAGATGGAGGATGGCGGATTTGTCCTGACCGACATCACCTATGACAAGATGCCCGACTTCGTTTCGAAGATGAAGACGGAATACTCTGAGGGTGCCAAGGCACTGGGCATCGGTCAGTAAGGGGAGCAGGTGAATGGAACTGCTCGGCTACTTTCTGCACGCTCTGACACCGCTCAACTTGTCACTTGCGCTGGTAGGAGTCGTGCTCGGGACAATCATCGGCGCCTTGCCGGGCTTGTCAGCCACCATGGCAGTGGCAGTTCTCGTTCCATTCACCTTCACCATGGACCCCGCCTCAGGCATGATCGCGCTCGGCGCGATCTATACCGGCGCAATCTATGGCGGCGCGTTCGCAGCAATCCTCGTGAATACGCCGGGAACGCCTTCGTCCATCGCCACCACGTTCGACGGCTATCCTATGGCGCGGCGTGGTGATGGCGGCCTCGCCGTGACATTGGCAACACTGGCATCGGTGGTGGGGGGCTTGGTGGGAGCGCTCGCTCTCCTGTTCCTTGCGCCGCCACTCGCACGGGTGGCGCTGGCCTTTGGACCCGCGGAATATTTTTGGCTCGCAATCTTCGGTCTCACACTGATTGCAGCACTTTCGGTAGGAAATACGCTAAAGGGTTTGATTGGCGCGTGCCTGGGCCTTCTCCTGTCTATGGTGGGTGTCGCGGTCGTCGGCGGCGACGTTCGGCTGACAGCCGGCATGCCCGTTTTTCTTGGCGGCATCGATGTGGTTTCCGCACTGATCGGTCTCTACTGCGTCCCAGTCATCCTTGACCTTGTTGCAACGAACAGAGGTCATCTGGGCTTCGCCTCCGACGACAAGGGCTACCGCCTGCTCGAGGCGATGCGGATTGCCTGGGCGTCGAAGTTCAACGTCATTCGTTCATCGGTCATCGGTACCGTCATCGGCATTCTGCCAGGGGCCGGTGGTTCGATCGCCGGTCTCGTCAGTTATACCGAGGCACGGAGGGCTTCTCCAAACGCCGCGAATTTCGGCAAGGGCGAGCCGGATGGTGTCATCGCCACCGAGGCGGCGAATAACGCCACAGTGGGTGGCGGCTTCATACCGACACTTGTTCTGGGGATCCCAGGTACGCCGCCCGATGCAATCATTCTCGGCGCCTTGTTGGTGCAGGGTATGAAGATCGGCCCCCAGCTTTTCAATTCTGAGGCCGACATTGTCTACACCTTCATTTACGGGCTTTTACTAGCAACGCTGCTGATGTTGCCGGCTGGCCTTTTGATCGGCCGTTATGCTTATCGCTCGATCATCACCTTCCCGAAGTCATTGCTCGTCCCAACCATCGCCTTCCTAACGGTGGTGGGGTCCTTTGCGATCCACTCGAATGTCCAGGATGCCCAGATGATGTTTGTCCTCGGCGTCATCGCCTGGATTCTGGATCGTTTTGGATTCCAGCCGTCTCCGATCGTTCTCGGGCTGGTTCTTGGGCAAATCGCAGAGCAGGGTTTCGTCCAGACATGGCTGATCGGCAATGCTACTGGAAACCTGCTTGGCATGTACTTCGGGCGTCCTATCAGCATCGCTATCATCGCCGCCGCAGTCATCGCGCTTTATTACCCATTCTATGCCGAGTGGCGCGCCAAGCGGAGACGTTCGGAGCCTCTTACCGAGATTGCCTTGGATGCCGAGGCACATCCTGAAGATATCCCTGCAGACCCGGTACCGGCGGCCAGAGTCCGTGATATCGGCGGAATGACCCTCGCCGTGATCTTCATTGTCGTTGGCGGCTTGGCTCTATTCGACACGAGCCGGATGAGCATGATGGGCTCCGTTTTCCCAAGAGCAATTTCGATCCTGCTGATCGGCCTGTCCCTGACCTTGCTTGCCCGTTCCTTCCTCGGTCGTGGTGTCCGGCCACCCAAGCCGGAGACCGACGCGGCCTCCCGCAGGCGCATCGTACTGGCGGTCATCTTCGGACTGTGGGTTTTCGCGATCCCGTTGCTGGGGTTTGCGACCAGTTCGCTGATCGCATTCGTCGCGATGATGTTCCTTGCGGAATACGAACGCCAGACGGCGGCCGTCTGGCTTCGCCGGACTGCTGCCGCCGTCGCGACGGTGATCGTCTTCTGGCTGCTGATGTCCCAGGTGCTGCTGCTGCGAGTGCCTTCAGGCTTCCTGTTCTGATCGGTGACCGCCCTTTGAGATTGAACCCGCCCTTCAGGTTGCAAAGAGACAAGAGAGACAGATGACCAGTAATCACATGAAGATCGCCGTCATTCCCGGCGATGGAATAGGCAAAGAGGTCGTGCCTGAGGGGCTGCGCGTACTGCAGGCAGCAGCCAGCAGATACGGCTTGAACTTTGCCTTCGACGAGTTTGATTTCGCCTCCTGCGATTACTACGCCAGGCACGAGAAGATGATGCCTGACGACTGGAAGGCTCAGGTGGGCGGACATGATGCGATCTTTTTTGGTGCGGTCGGCTGGCCGGCATCAGTGCCGGATCACATCTCCCTTTGGGGGTCGCTCATCCAGTTCCGTCGTGAGTTCGACCAGTATGTCAGCCTTCGCCCGGCGCGACTGATGGCTGGGGTCCAGTCGCCACTCGCCGGCCGCAACACGGGTGACATCGACATGATGATCGTCCGGGAGAATACGGAAGGCGAATACTCTTCCGTGGGCGGGATCATGTTCCCCGGCACGGATCGCGAGGTCGTCCTGCAAGAGACGGTAATGACGCGGACAGGCGTCGATCGAATCTTGCGATATGCTTTCGAACTTGCTCGCAAACGTGGCGGAAAACTGACCTCCGCCACCAAGTCGAACGGTATTTCGATCTCAATGCCGTATTGGGATGAGCGCGTGGCGGAGATGTCGAAGAACTACCCCGACATCAGCGTGGACAAGTATCACATTGATATCCTGACGGCGCTTTTTGTCCTGCACCCGGATCGCTTCGACGTCGTCGTTGCCTCAAACCTGTTCGGCGACATTCTTTCTGACCTTGGCCCGGCCTGCACCGGCACGATCGGAATCGCTCCCTCGGCCAACATCAACCCGGAGCGCCGCTTCCCTTCGCTCTTCGAACCTGTCCACGGATCTGCGCCCGATATCGCGGGCAAAGGGGTCGCCAATCCCGTCGGCCAGATCTGGGCGGGAGCAATGATGCTGGACCATCTAGGGCATCCGGAGGCCGCAGCCGGGATCGTCGAGGCGATCGAAAGGGTTCTGGCCGAGCCGCGCCTGCGCACCCGCGATCTCGGCGGACGGGCGGACACGGTCGCCTGTGGCAAAGCAATTGCCGACGCTCTCGGATAAGGCTGCAGGTTCGGGGCGCGGAAAGAATGAATGCCGCCTTCATGCAACGGAGAAGCACATGAGACGACACAAGATCGCAGCGATACCCGCTGACGGCATCGGCCCGGAGGTTATCGCTGCCGGCCTTCAAGCGCTGGAGGAGCTGTCCCGCCGCGACGGCGGTTTTGAGCTATCCGTCACGATGTTCGACTGGAGCTCCGAACGGTACAAGAGGACCGGGTCTCTGATGCCAGATAACGGCCTGGAGCAGCTTCTGGAATTCGACGCGATCTTCTTCGGTGCAGTCGGTGCGCCGGACGTCCCCGACCATCTCACGCTGTGGGGGCTGCGCCTGCCGATCTGCCAGGGGTTCGATCAATATGCAAATGTCCGTCCCACGAAGATCTTGCCGGGTGTCAGTTCTCCGCTCGCGGGCGTGGGGCCAGGCGATCTCGATTGGGTGATTGTGCGGGAAAACTCGGAAGGAGAATATTCCGGTCACGGCGGCAGAGCCCATAAAGGTTTGCCCGAGGAAGTCGGCACAGAAGTGGCCATCTTCACCCGCGTAGGTGTGACGCGCATCATGCGATACGCCTTCAGCCTTGCCCAGGCCCGGCCACGCAAGCTTCTGACAGTGGTGACGAAGTCCAACGCCCAGCGTCACGGCATGGTCATGTGGGATGAGATCGCGGCAGAGGTTGCCAAAGAATTTCCCGATGTCGCCTGGGACAAGATGCTCGTCGATGCCATGACGGTCAGGATGGTCAAGAATCCAAAGAGCCTCGACACCATCGTCGCCACCAACTTGCATGCGGACATCCTGTCCGATCTCGCAGGGGCGCTGGCCGGAAGCCTGGGAGTCGCCCCCACCGGCAACATCGACCCGGAGCGCCGCTATCCCTCGATGTTCGAGCCGATCCATGGTTCGGCTTTCGACATAACGGGGAAGGGTATCGCAAATCCCGTTGCCACATTCTGGACTGCGGCGCAGATGCTGGAACACCTGGGCGAGAAGTCGGCAGCTGACCGTCTCATGCGCGCTGTCGAGAAGGTGTGTGGCGATGGCATCCTAACGCCGGACGTAGGCGGGATTGCATCGACGCAGGAGGTTACTGACGCGATCTGCGAGGCAATCCGCGGCTCTAACATCTGAGATGTCCATGCGCGAAACGGACCAAGGACCTACTGATTCGAATTGCTTCATGCAGCGATTGCTGCGGCCGACCCCGGCGTAATGCTCCACCGGCATCTGCCACAAAAAACCGGCCGGCCGTCGGCGAGGCGTCCTCGCCCGGGTTAGGTTTACATATTTTTCTCTCTCTGGGTTTGGTGGACATATCTGTCTACCTTCACCGGACATATCTGACCGCCTTGCCGGACGATTTTGACTGCCTTGGGTGGGGTAAAGGGTGACAACTTAATCCGTCTTTTCGCGGGCGTCCGATGCCCGTAGAATCGACGCCGCTGAGGGACGATACTCCCTGTTGTGCCCGACGCAATTTCCGCGAACCATCCGTTGACTTCAAGTTCACGGATGGCGCGCTGAATGGTCTTGACGCTCTTGCCGGTCGCGTCCGCAAGCGTCTGATAGGACGGCCACGCCTCTTCGGTGTGGCCGTTCAAATGCGTGGTGATGATATAGAGGGCGACGGATCGCGCGTTGTCGCTCGAATCCTTGTCGCAGCTCAGCTGCTGAAGCATTGCAGCTTCACATCCCGAAACGGCCGCGCCCCGCTCATGTGCGCCTCCCAAAGCGGGATACGACCGCAGCAGAAGGACCGGAAGCGTTCGGAAAAAAAGTGGGACAGCAGTTTTGCTAAGCCATTGATATCTACAAGGTCGGCTATTCGCCCCACCCGGGTTGAGTTGCTGATTTCCCTTGGATTGCGCAGGGCCTCCGGCCCCACCATTTCCCTTGAAGCCTTATTTGCCCGTTTTTGCTCCTCAGAGCCAGTTGCCGCCTATCTTCACTCACCCAAACGGCGATTCGCAAGCGCGCCTTGGGCCGTTATAGGGCTGGTAGGTATTGTCGCTGGGGCGGTAGGAGCGGTAGCGGTCGAGGCACCAGGAGACATGGGTGCTGTCGGCCTCGACTTGGGGGCTGTCGATCTCGGAGCTGTAGGCCACCGTCTCCTGCTGGATGAGGTATGGTGAGTCGCACTGGCGGCGCGGTCCGTCATAAGGTTGATAGGTGTTGTCCTCGACGCGATAGGAGCGATAACGGTCGGCGCACCATTCTGCGTGCGGGGAGCCGGCGAGGTTCATGATCGCATCGCTCCCGACAGCGCCGGTGGTTGTCAAATCAAGACCAGGCTCTCCGATATCGGCCGCCGCCGTTCGAACCCGCGGGCGCTCCTCGTCGGGAACATCGACGGCCATGGCTTGGAAAACCGGCGGGACGGGGGCTGCTGCAATACGTTCAAACGGCTGCTCCTCCGGATCGATCACAATGGGTCGGCTGGTCCAGAGCGGACGTTCGTCAAGGTGGGCAAACTGGTGCGGCGCTGGCTCCTGCAGAACCCAGGATGCAGCGGCCACGCCGCCTGCGAACAGCACCACCGCCATCGCCACACCTAGGATCAAAGACATCAGGGACTTCATCATTCTGCTCCGCATTCCGCTATTGCGGCTAGAATGCGGCATGTCGGGGAGGAGTTCCCTTGTTTTCGGGCAGGATGTCAGGAGGTGCGGGTTGGGCTACCGTGCGTCTGCCGGTGAGGCGTCGGATACCCAGGCATTCTCAAGCAGCCAGCCGAACAGCCAGGCTTCCGCCTTCTCCCGCCACTCCGCAACCGGCTCACCTGTTTCCTGCGGCATGCGCTCACGAGCGAGAAACGGGTTGGCGTCGTGGCCGAGGCCACGGGATCTGGCGTTCATGCCTTGGTCCTGATATGTCAGTAGTGTTTCCAGGGACACGGCCTAACTTGCTGGTCTCAAATTCTTATTAGTTGATTCTAAGGTCTTCGTGACCATGGCAGAGCCGCTGATTCACCACAAGAGTCCTATGTCACTAAAGTCTAGTTTGGCTGTGCTCCTTCTCCCCACGGCGGGTGACGATGCGGGCGATATCGAGAGGCCATGATCTACTTCACCAGCGACACCCATTTCGGCGACAGCAGAGTGTTGCGGATCGATCGCCGGCCGTTTTCCAACATCTTCGAGCATGACGAGGCAATGATCGAGACATGGAACGAGATCGTTGCCCCGGAAGACGAGGTTTGGCATCTCGGCGATGTAATGAAGGCGCGCGAGGCGGAGGAAGCCGATGCGCTGCTCGATCGACTGAACGGGCGCAAGCACCTCATCATCGGCAACAACGACCCAGCTTCGGTGACGGCGGCGGCGGGGTGGGCGAGCGTCCAGCATTATGCGGAGATCAGGCTTGCCGACCAGCTTCTTGTGCTGTGCCACTATGCCTTCCGCACCTGGAACCAGATGAGCAAGAAATCGATCAACCTGCACGGACATTCCCATGGTCGGCTGAAGCCGATGCCGCGGCAGTTCGATGTGGGAGTCGATGCGCGGAGTCTCCGGCCGGTGACATTCGAGGAACTTGTTGGCCGACAGGCGACGGCGGCGCCTTAGCCAGTCTCGCTGGATGCCGCAGGTGTGGCGGCAATCGAGGCGCGGATGCGTGTCTTGCCGACCTCGATCACGTGCCGCATCGCCTGGATTGCCTTCTCGGGATTGCGCGAGGCGATGGCATGGGCGATCCGCAGGTGATTGGTCGCCACCTCGTCGATCTTTTCGGGTGAGGCGGCCGGAGAGGAGAGCTGGAAGGAAATTGCAAGCGCCGCCTCTACGATGGCGGACGCGGAGCGCATGAACGGGTTGCCCGACATGCGGGCGATCGCAAGATGGAATTCAAGGTCCACCTTGGCAATAGTTTCGGGCGTATGGTCCAGGTCGTCGAAACGGGCGGCGACTGCGTAGAGCTGTACGATGTCGTCATTGGTCGCACGCCGCGCTGCTGCCGCCGCGGCAGCAGGCTCCAGCGCCATGCGCATTTCCGCTAGGTGCTCGATGAACTCGAAGTCGAGCCCGGATTCGCAGCGCCAGCCGAGCACGTCGGCATCGAAGAAATTCCACTTGGAGCGGTCGACCACACGGGTGCCGACCTTTGCCTTGGGCTCGACGAGCCGCTTGGCGGCAAGCGTCTTCATTGCCTCGCGCAAGACGGTGCGCGACACACCAAACCGCGCAGAAAGATCGGTATCGCCGGGCAGCAGCGATCCTTCCGGAATGCGGCCGGCGACGATTGCACTGCCAAGCTCCGCGACCACATGCGCATGGCTGTTTCGGCCCTTGCGTCCGGTGATCGCCGATTCAAGCAGTCCCAATCATGCCTCCTTCAGCCGTCCCTCGGCCAGTCTGCGGTCCGAATACCATACGATGCCCCGCTGCAGAACTATGAAGGTGAACAGCAGGAGGCCGATCACGATCTTCGTCCACCAGGAGGACAGCGTGCCGTCGAAGACGATATAGGTCTGGATCAGGCCCTGTATCAGAACGCCGACGAAAGTTCCTGCGACGAGGCCTGCCCCGCCGGTTAGCAACGTCCCCCCGATCACCACGGCAGCAATGGCGTCCAGCTCGACACCGACCGTTGCCAGCGAGTAGCCGGAGGAGGTGTAGAGGGTATAGGCGATGCCCGACAGCCCGGACAGGAACCCGGAAAGGGCATAGATTCCGACAGTCGTGCGACCAACGGGGACGCCCATCAGTTCCGCCGACTGCGGATTGCCACCCACCGCATAGACATTGGCGCCGAAGCGGGTACGGCCGGCAACGGATGCGCCAACGACGAACACGAGCAGCATCAGCATGGCCATTGCGGTAAGTCTGCCGCCGCCCGGAAAGCGGAAGTAGAAGCCCTGTATCGCGTCAATCACCGGGTGGGAGATCGGCACGGACTGGGTCGAGATCAGATAGGCGGCGCCTCGGGCGAGGAACATGCCGGCGAGCGTCACGACGAAGGGCGGGATGCCGAGGAAGCGGATCATCAGGCCCATGACAGCGCCGAAGGACGTCGAAATTGCCAGAACCGCGGCGAAGGCAATCAGCGGGTTGACGCCCGCAGAACCGACCATCACCGCCACGAAGACGCTGGTAAAGGCGATTACCGAGCCGATGGAGAGGTCGATGCCACCCGACAGGATGACGAAGGTCATGCCGACGGCTGCGATACCAAGGAAGGCGTTGTCGGTCAGGAGATTGCCGAGCACGCGGGTCGAGAGCATGTTAGGGAACTGCAGAACGCAGGCGGCATAGGCGAGCAGGAAGATCGCCAGAGCCGCCAGGTAAGGAAGGTTGCGTGTGCTGATCACTGTGCCGTCCTTTCTGTCTTCACAGGCTGTGCGGGGCTGTTACGGCCCGGCTTGAGCAAAGCAAAGGCGCTGGCGACCGCAGGAGACTGCAGCGTCAGCACCAGAATGATGATGCCTGCCTTGATCACCAGATTGAACTCCGGCGGAAAGCCGGACACGAGGATGCCCGTGTTGATCGTCTGGATGATCATGGCGCCGAGCAGCGAGGCAAGAATCGAGAACCGCCCGCCATTCAGCGAAGTGCCGCCGATGACGACGGCGAGGATCGCGTCGAGCTCCAGCCATAGCCCGGCATTGTTGGCGTCTGCCCCGCGGATATCGGCGGTGACGATCAGACCCGCGATTGCAGCCATCAGTCCGGAAACGGCATAGACGAAGAACAGCAGGAAGCGGGCACGGATGCCGGCCAGCATCGCGGCACGCCGGTTGATGCCGGTCGCCTCGATGAGGAAGCCGAGGGCGGTGCGGCGCACGAGTAGTCCGACCGCCAGGGCGGCAGCGATCCAGAGCAGGATGGGGATCGGCACTCCGACGAGTGAACCGGACCCTAACGCTGCGAAGCTCTCGTTGTTGAAGGTCAGGATCACGCCCTCGGTGATCAGCTGCGCAATGCCGCGGCCGGCAACCATGAGGATCAGCGTCGCAATGATCGGCTGGATGTCGAGAACGGCGACGAGCAGACCGTTCCATAGCCCGCAGAGGAGGCCGATCGCCAGCGAGGCGATGATGACCACCGGCAGAGGATAGCCGCTGGTGATCAAGCTGGCCGCAACCGCACCGCAGATGGCAATCACGGCGCCTATCGAAAGGTCGATGCCGCGTGTGGCGATCACAAGTGTCATGCCGATTGCAAGCAGCGCGACAGGCGCGCCTCGGACGAGCACGTCGATCAGGCTGCCGTACAGGCGGCCGTTTTGATAGGTGATGTTGAGAAAGCCCGGCGAGATGAGGCTGACTAGGGCGATGATGATGGCAAGGGCTGCCACCTGAGGTGCAATCCGGCGAAGACGGCGGGCGAGGGAACTGGTCATGCTGCCTCCGTGCGGCCTGGATCAGCGATCGCTGCCATGATGTTGTCTGCGGTGATCTGCGAGCCTTTCAGTTCGGCCACGTGACGCCGGTCCGCGAGAACGATAACGCGATGCGCCACGGCCGTGAGTTCTTCCAGTTCCGACGAGATGACGATCAGCGACATGCCGTCGGCGCAGAGTTGTTCGATCATGCGCAGGATTTCCGTATGGGCGCCGATGTCGATTCCGCGGGTGGGTTCATCCAGGATCAGAAGGCGCGGCTCCGTTGCCAGCCAGCGGGCGAGAATCGCCTTCTGCTGGTTGCCCCCGGACAGGAACTTGATCGGCCTGTCCGGATCCGGCGGGCGGATGTCGAGCGAGCGGATGAAGCGGTCGGCAAGCTCCGCCTTCTGGCGCGTCGAGAGTGGCTTTGCCCAGCCTTGGCGTGCCTGAAGGGCAAGCGCAATGTTTTCGCTGACGGAGAAGTCGCCGATGATCCCATCCGTCTTGCGTTCCTCGGGGCAGAAGCCGAAGCCGTGGTCAATGGCCGTCTCCGGCGAAGAGATGCGCACCTCCTTGCCATCGATGCTGGCGGTGCCGTGGTCGGCGCGGTCGATGCCGAAAAGAAGGAAGGCGGTTTCCGTACGACCGGAACCCAGCAGTCCTGCAACGCCAACGACCTCTCCGGGGCGGATTTCCAGATCGAAGGGGGCGACGCTGCCGCGCTTGCCGTAATCGTTGAAGCGGATCGGCGCCGTGCCGTTCTCGACCGTTTCGTCGAGCGCATCGTGATCACGTGTCACATGCTGCAGTTCGCGTCCGAGCATCATCGAAATGAGCTCCATGCGCGGCAGCGAGGCAAGCTCGCGCGTCCCGACCATTGCGCCGTTCCGCAACACCGTCACCCTGTCGGCGACGTCGTAGACCTGATTGAGGAAGTGGGTGATGATGATGATGCCGAGGCCTCTGTCCCGCAATTTCCGCAGGACAGCGAACACCATCTCCACCTCGTGGCTGTCGAGACTGGCGGTCGGTTCATCAAGAACCAGAACCCTGCCCGAAAGATCGACGGCCCGTGCAATCGCGATGATCTGTCGGATCGCGATGGAATAGGAGGAGAGGAGCGAATCGACATCGATGGTGAGGCCGTAATTGCGCAGCAGGGCCTCCGCGCGCCGACGCATCTCCCCTCGATCGACGAGGCCAAAGCGGCGCGGCTGTCGGCCAAGAAAGAGGTTCTCGGCGACCGTCAGGTTCTCAAGAAGGTTTACCTCCTGATAGACCGTGCCGATGCCGAGTTCCTGCGCTTCGCCGACATTGCCGGGCGCAACGTCGCGGCCATCGAGCTTCATCGTTCCGGTGTCGCGTGTGTAGACGCCGGTCAGTATCTTGATCAGGGTGGATTTGCCCGCACCGTTTTCGCCAAGTAGCGCATGGATCTCGCCGCTGCGCAGGGTGAAGTCGACATTGTCGAGCGCGGTAATGCCCAGGAAGCTCTTGCCGATGCCGCGGGCTTCCAGGAAAGGATGGATATCGTTCATTGGGACGTCCTGCGACCGAAGACCGAAGCCGCGGTTACGGCTCCGGTCGATGCTTCAGGATGAGAGGTGGAGCCAAAACCGCCACCTCCGAGAGCAGGGCTTAGTAGCCGAGGTCCTTTTTGGACTCGTAGACCTTCATCGGGTCGTCAGCCGCCGTGTAGAGCTTGGATTCTGTCTGGATCCACTTCGGCGGCTCCTTCTTGTCGTTCAGATAGGCTTCAAGCGCATCAAAGGCAGGGCCCGCCATGTTCGGCGTCAGCTCGACCGTGGCATTGGCTTCACCGTCTGCCATAGCCTTGAAGATGTCCGGAACGGCGTCGATCGACACGATCTTGATCTCGGAGCCAGGCTTCAGGCCGGCTTCCTTGATGGCCTGGATGGCGCCGACGGCCATGTCGTCGTTGTGAGCGTAAACGGCGCAGATGTCTTGCTCACCGCCTTCGGCCTTGATGAAGCTCTCCATGACTTCTTTGCCCTTGGTGCGGGTGAAGTCACCGGTCTGCGAGCGGGTGATCTTTATGTTGTCGTGTCCGGCGATGGCTTCCTCGAAGCCCTTCTTGCGGTTGATGGCTGGCGAGGAGCCGGTGGTACCCTGCAGCTCGACGACGTTGCACTCCTTGTCGCCGACGTCCTTGACCAGCCACTCGCCGGCAACCTTGCCTTCATGCACCTGATCGGAGGTGACGGCGGTGAGATAGAGATCTTCGGGCGCTTCGATCTGGCGGTCGAGCAGAATGACCGGGATTTCTTCTTCCTTGGCTTCCTTAAGCACGGCTTCCCAGCCGGTTGCGACGACGGGAGCAACGAGGATCGCGTCGACGCCCTGTGCGATGAAGCCGCGGATCGCCTTGATCTGGTTTTCCTGCTTCTGCTGTGCATCGGCGAACTTGAGGTCAATGCCGCGCTTTTCGGCTTCCTGCTTTGTCACCGTGGTTTCGGCTGCACGCCAGCCCGACTCCGAGCCGATCTGCGAGAAGCCCACGGTCAGGGACTGTGCGGAAACGCCTGAAGCCAGACATGCGGAAAATGCGACGGTGAGCGCCGCGAGTGCCTTATTCATCTTAAATCCTCCCAGAAGATGATGGCGAATGGACATCCAAGGTTTTGCATATTGTCATACTTTTGCAAGCGCTTTTTAGCTTGGCTACTGAGAGAAATGGTCTTCAGTGAAGAGGCGTCTCCCTCTAACCGATTGAATTGCAAGGTACTTTATAACTGTCTTGTCCAGACGTGGGTGCCGTTGATGAGGTGGGTGCTCGCTTGACAAGAGGAGGCTTGCTTGAATAGTCGTATTATATTCCGCGCGGATCAAGCCGTGCTGGGAGGAGGGCGCCAACCCGTTGTTGCCGCCGAGAGTGCATAGGTAGAGGATCAATGCTGCGAGTTCTTCAAGTGCGTGACGGCGACAGCCTGAAGGTTGTCGCCTGGGACGGTGTCGGTGCTGCGCGTGTGGTTTCCGGCGCAAGCTCCACATATCAACTTGCCGCGGATGCCATCGCGGCCGGGCAGTCGCTCGAAGAGCGGATCAAATCGCTTGGATACGCAGAAGAGGTCGATCTTCATCGCGCACAAAAGGAGGGCCGTCTGGCGCTTCCGATCTCCCATCCGGATCCGGCGCATTTCTTCGTTGCTGGGACCGGCCTGACGCATCTCGGTTCCGCCGACGGTCGCGACAAGATGCACAAGGCCGCGCAGTCGACGGACAAGCCAACTGATTCCATGCGGATGTTCCAGATGGGCGTCGAGGGCGGCAAGCCGGCCGCGGGGCAGGAAGGCGTGCAGCCGGAGTGGTTCTACAAGGGCGACGGGTCGCAGCTGCGCGCGACGGGCGAAGATCTCGTATCGCCGGCCTTCGCGCTTGATGGCGGCGAAGAGCCGGAACTTGCCGGTATCTATCTCATCGGTGAGAATGGTGTGCCGTATCGCGTCGGCTTCTGTCTTGCCAACGAATTCTCCGACCATGTGACGGAGAAGGGTAACTATCTGTGGCTTGCCCATTCCAAGCTTCGTCAGGCGGCCCTCGGCGCCGAGCTCATCGTCGGTGATCTGCCGGCGCATGTGGAGGGCGCGTCACGCGTGCGCCGCGGCGACGAGGTTATTTTTGAGAAGCCATTCCTCTCCGGCGAAGGGAACATGTCGCACTCGATCGCCAATCTCGAGCACCACAATTTCAAGTACGAAATCTTCCGTCGGCCCGGTGACTTGCATGTCCACTTCTTCGGCACCGCGACGCTTTCCTTCTCAGATGGCGTTAAGACAGAGCCGGGCGATACGTTCGAGATCTCGGCAGAGCCCTTCAAGCTGCCGCTCGTCAACAAGCTGACGGTGGCGGCTGCGACTTCAGTTTTCGTTCGCAAGCTCTGAGGCGCTCATGACCATCCGTCTTGGCATCGTTGGACTGGGCAAGATTGCAAGGGATCAGCATCTCGGCGCGATCCAGGCAACGGACGGCGTCGAGTTCGTTGCCGTCGCGAGCCGCAATGCCGCGCTCGATGGTGTTGCGTCGTTCAACGACATCGAGGAGCTCTTGTCCTCCGATGTGCCGGTGGATGCGGTTTCGCTCTGCACGCCGCCGCAGGGACGCTTCACACAGGCAAAGGCTGCGCTCGATGCCGGCAAGCATGTGATGCTGGAAAAGCCGCCGGGCGCGAGTATTTCGGAAGTGCATGCCCTGGAGGCCCTGGCGAAAAAAAAGGGCCTAACCGTTTTCTCCACCTGGCATTCGCGTGAAGCGGCGGCCGTAGAGCCTACGCGCGCGCTTCTCGCAGATCGCAAGATCCGCAGCGTGTCGGTGGAGTGGAAGGAAGATGTCCGCCATTGGCATCCGGGCCAGGCTTGGATCTGGGAGCCGGGCGGGTTGGGCGTTTTCGATCCGGGCATCAATGCGCTGTCGATCGTGACCCGGATCATGCCGGAGCCGTTCCACCTGGTGCAATCCGACCTGTTCTTTCCGGAGAATCGCGCTGCTCCGATCGCTGCGAACCTGTCCTTCAAAACGTCCAGCGGCGTTCCGGTCGCGGCAGAGTTCGATTGGCGCCAGACCGGGCCGCAGACCTGGGACATCCGCATCGACACCGAAGAGGGGCCGGTCGTCGTCAGCCATGGCGGCAGCCGTCTGTCCGTCGATGGCGAACAGCGGGTGGTGGAAGAGGACCGGGAGTACCGCAACCTTTACAAGAAATTCGTCCGGCTGGTCGGGGAGGGGCGCAGCGACGCCGACTTCTCTCCGCTGGTGCATGTCGCGGATGCCTTCATGCTGGGGCGCCGCCATGCTGTGGAATCTTTCGAGGACTGAGGCTCAGGCCTTGGGTCCCTCCTTACGCGTGAGAACTAACATGACAAACTCTGAGAACATGCCCTCCACCGAGATCGCCGAAACCGATCACAGCCGGGGCGAAGTGCGCAAGCTGCGCTCGCGCGCCTGGTTCGACAATCCGGCCAATGCCGACATGACCGCGCTCTATCTGGAGCGCTACATGAACTTCGGACTGAGCCAGGCTGAACTGCAGTCGGATCGACCGATCATCGGCATTGCACAGACGGGCTCCGACCTGTCGCCGTGCAACCGGCATCACCTGGAATTGGCGAAACGCCTGCGCGAAGGCATCCGCGAAGCGGGCGGCATCGCCATCGAGTTCCCGGTTCATCCGATTCAGGAAACGGGCAAGCGTCCGACGGCTGGCCTCGACCGAAACCTTGCTTATCTCGGTCTCGTCGAGGTTCTCTATGGCTATCCCCTCGACGGCGTCGTGCTGACGATCGGCTGCGACAAGACCACGCCGGCCTGTCTCATGGCCGCCGCCACCGTCAACATCCCGTCGATCGCACTGTCGGTCGGCCCGATGCTGAACGGCTGGTTCCGCGGCGAGCGCACCGGTTCCGGCACCATCGTCTGGAAGGCGCGCGAACTGCTCGCGAAGGGCGAGATCGACTATGCCGGCTTCGTCAAGCTGGTTGCCTCCTCCGCGCCTTCGACCGGCTATTGCAACACGATGGGCACTGCTACGACGATGAACTCGCTTGCCGAAGCACTTGGCATGCAGCTGCCCGGTTCCGCCGCCATTCCGGCACCTTATCGTGACCGCCAAGAGGTCGCCTACCTCACGGGCCTGCGTGTCGTCGAAATGGTCAAGGAAGACCTGAAGCCTTCCGACATCATGACGCGCGAAGCGTTCATCAATGCCATCCGCGTCAACTCGGCAATCGGCGGCTCGACGAACGCGCCGATCCACCTGAACGGTCTTGCACGCCACATGGGTGTGGAGCTCTCGGTCGACGACTGGCAGACCTACGGGGAGGACGTGCCGCTGCTCGTCAACCTGCAGCCGGCCGGCGAATATCTCGGCGAGGACTACTACCACGCAGGCGGCGTTCCGGCGGTGGTCAACCAGCTGATGAAGCAGGGCCTGATCAACGAAGACGCCATGACCGTCAACGGCAAGACCATCGGCGACAACTGCCGTGGCGCCATCATCGAGGACGAGAAGGTCATCCGTCCCTACGAGCAGCCGCTCAAGGAACGTGCGGGCTTCCGCGTCCTGCGCGGCAATCTGTTCTCATCGGCCATCATGAAGACGAGCGTGATCTCTTCAGAATTCCGCGACCGTTACCTTTCCAACCCGAACGATCCTGATGCCTTCGAAGGTCGTGCAGTGGTGTTTGACGGACCGGAAGACTACCACAAGCGGATCGACGACCCGTCGCTCGAGATCGATGCCAACACCGTGCTCTTCATGCGCGGCGCCGGCCCGATCGGTTATCCGGGTGCTGCCGAAGTCGTCAACATGCGCGCACCCGACTATCTCCTGAAGAAGGGCATCACCTCGCTGCCTTGCATCGGCGACGGTCGCCAGTCCGGCACGTCCGGCAGCCCCTCGATCCTCAACGCTTCGCCTGAAGCTGCCGCCGGCGGCGGTCTGGCGGTGCTCAAGACCGGCGACCGTGTCCGGATCGATGTCGGCCGCGGCAAGGCCGATATCCTGATCTCTGACGAAGAGCTGGCGGCGCGCCGACGCGACCTGGATGCGCAAGGCGGCTATCATTATCCCAAGCACCAGACGCCGTGGCAGGAAATACAGCGCGGCATCGTGGGGCAGATGGAGTCTGGCGCCGTTCTAGAGCCGGCCGTGAAATACCAGCGGATTGCGCAGACGGAAGGTATCCCACGCGACAACCACTGAGTTGCAGAGGCCATCGGCAGGGGGCCGGTGGCCAACTTTCCCAGCGGGCGAGAAACAACCCGCGTTACAGGAGGAGAAATTCATGAAGTTCCTGAAATATCTGTCGACCGCCGCCATGCTTGCGTCGATCGCCTTCGCGGCTCCCGCAACCGCCCAAGACAAGGGTCTGGTTGGCGTCGCCATGCCGACCAAGTCTTCCGCCCGCTGGATCGCTGATGGCGACAACATGGTGAAGGTTCTGCAGGAGCGCGGCTATGAAACGGATCTGCAGTATGCAGAAGACGACGTGCCGAACCAGCTGTCGCAGATCGAAAACATGATCGTGAAGGGCGCAAAGGTGCTGGTCATCGCTTCGATCGATGGCACCACGCTGTCGGACGTTCTGCAGCAGGCGGCCGACCAGGACATCAAGGTCATCGCCTATGACCGTCTGATCCGTGATAGCGCTAACGTCGACTATTACGCGACGTTCGACAACTTCCAGGTCGGCGTTCTGCAGGCACAGTCGCTCGTCGACGGCCTCAAGGCGTCGGGCAAGGAAGGTCCGTACAACATCGAGCTCTTCGGCGGTTCGCCGGACGACAACAACGCCTACTTCTTCTATGATGGCGCAATGAGCGTTCTGCAGCCGATGATCGACAGCGGCGACATCGTCGTCGGCAGCGGCCAGACCGGCATGGATCAGGTTGCGACCCTGCGTTGGGACGGTGCGACCGCACAGGCCCGCATGGACGCGCTTCTGAGCTCGACCTATGCCGACAAGCGTCTCGACGGGGTGCTTTCGCCGTATGACGGCATCTCCATCGGCATCCTCTCCTCGCTGAAGGGGGTGGGCTACGGTTCGGGCGACATGCCGATGCCGATCGTTACCGGTCAGGACGCTGAAGTTCCGTCGGTCAAGTCCATCCTTGCCGGCGAGCAGTACTCGACGATCTTCAAGGATACCCGCGAGCTTGCCAAGGTGACGGTCGACATGGTCGACGCCGTCATGAGCGGCAAGGAGCCGGAAGTGAACGACACCAAGACTTACGACAACGGCGTGAAGGTCGTTCCGTCCTACCTGCTGAAGCCGGTCGTCGTGAACAAGGACAACTGGAATGACGTTCTAGTCGGCAGCGGTTACTACACCGAAGACCAGATCAAGTAGCCATCTGAGGGTGCCCGCCACGAGGCGGGCACCCTTTTTGCTATGCGGAGTTTCCGGATGCTTGCACCCGCGGTTTCGGCCGAACAACTACCTATTCTCGAGATGCGCGGCATCTCCAAATCCTTTGGCGCCGTCAAGGCGCTTTCCGACGTCAGCTTCACCGTGCGCGAGGGGGAGATCCACGCGCTGGTCGGTGAGAATGGCGCGGGAAAATCAACGCTCATGAAGGTGTTGTCGGGCGTCTACCCGCACGGAAGCTATGAAGGCTCCATCATCTTCGACGGCCACGAGCGGCGCTTCCACGACATCAACGATTCCGAAGATCTTGGCATCATCATCATCCACCAGGAACTGGCCCTCATTCCGCTGATGTCGATCGCGGAGAACATCTTCCTGTCCAATCCGCCGTCGCGCTTCGGCGTCATCGACCGCTCGGCGGTGCACGAGCGCACCAAGGCCCTGCTTTCAAAGGTCGGGCTGGACGAGGCACCGGACACGCTGATCACCAATATCGGGGTCGGCAAGCAGCAGCTCGTGGAGATCGCCAAGGCGCTGTCGAAGGATGTGCGGCTGCTGATTCTCGACGAGCCGACGGCGAGCCTGAACGAGCGCGACAGTGCGGCGCTTCTCGAGCTCCTGAAGGAGTTCCGCGCCCAAGGCATCACGTCGATCCTCATCTCGCACAAGCTCAACGAAATTTCCGCCGTCGCCGACCGGATCACTGTCCTGCGCGATGGGCAGACGGTCGGCACGCTGGACTGCCATGAAGGCGTCGTCGAGGAAGACGAGATCATCCGGCGCATGGTCGATCGCGACATGGAAAGCCGCTACCCGAAGCGCACGCCGAAAATCGGCGACGTGATCTTCGAGGTTGAGAACTGGTCGGTCTATCACCCGCAGCACTCCGAGCGGCAGGTGGTCAAGAACGTTTCGATGCAGGTAAAGGCCGGCGAAGTCGTCGGGATTTCGGGGCTCATGGGTGCGGGGCGTACCGAATTCGCCATGAGCGTCTTCGGCCGGTCATGGGGCCGAAATATCTCCGGAACGGTGCGTGTCCACGGAAAGGAAGTGGATCTTTCCGACGTCCACCGCGCCATCAAGGCGGGACTGGCCTATGTCACCGAAGACCGCAAGCATCTGGGACTGATCCTGCCGGAAGACATCCGCAAGAACGTATCGCTGGCCCATCTCGGCGGCGTATCCACGCGAGGGGTGATCGACGACATACAAGAGATGAAGGTGGCCCAGGAGTTCCGCAACCGCATGCGCATCAGGAGTCACAACGTCTACCAGGAAACGGGCAAGCTCTCGGGCGGCAACCAGCAGAAGGTGGTGCTGTCGAAGTGGCTGTTCACCAATCCTGACGTGCTGATCCTCGACGAGCCGACCCGTGGCATCGATGTCGGCGCCAAGTATGAAATCTACTCGATCATCACCGAACTAGCCGATGCCGGAAAAGCCGTCATCGTGATCTCCTCGGAAATGCCGGAGCTGATCGGCATCTGCGACCGGATCATGGTGATGCACGAAGGCGAATTCGTTGGCGAGGTGGCCGGGAAAGAGGCTACCCAAGAAAACATCATGCGTGCGATCATGCGCCGCAAAGCGAGGGAAGAATGAGCACTCCGTCCAACACGATCGCTGCGCCTCAGCGCAGCGCCGGCTTATGGAAGGACAACCTTCGCGAATACGGGATGATGATGTCGCTTCTCGCGATCGTCCTCTTCTTCTATTTCGCGACAGACGGCGTTGTCCTTAAGCCGTTGAACGTCACCAACATCATCCTGCAGAACAGCTACATCGTCATCATGGCTCTCGGTATGCTGATGGTGATCGTTACCGGACATATCGACCTCTCGGTCGGATCTGTGGCGGGCTTTATCGGTGCCGTAGCGGCCATGCTGATGGTCCAGTACGACATGAACTTTGTCGTCGCCGCCATCCTCTGCCTGGCCCTCGGGGGGCTGATAGGCGCGATGCAGGGCTTCTGGGTCGCCTATTTCAAGATCCCCTCGTTCATCGTCACGCTTGCGGGCATGCTGGTCTTCAGGGGTCTGATGATTGCGGTGCTGAGCGGGCGTTCCATCGGTCCCTTCGACCCGACATTCCAGAAGCTTTCCTCCGGCTATATTCCGGAGCTCTTCCCGTCGGAAAGCGGCTTCTACCTCACCTCGCTCATCCTGGGACTGGCTCTGGGCGGATTGCTCGTGTGGCAGAACTTCAAGGTTCGAGCGCGCCGCGTCTCGCATGACGTGGAGACAGAGCCTTTCGGTTTCTTCGTTGGCAAGAACCTCCTGATGTTCGCGATCGTCGGTTACATCGCCTACCTGATCGCGGCCCATCGTGGCATGCCGAACGTGTTGATCATCATGGCGCTGCTGATCGCAGCCTATGCCTTCTTCACCAACCGGACGATCTTCGGCCGGCAAATCTACGCAGTGGGCGGCAACGAGAAGGCGGCAGCGCTCTCGGGCATCAAGACGGCGCGGCTGACCTTCTTCACCTTTGTCAACATGGGTGTGCTGGCAGCCCTTGCCGGCCTCGTCTTCGCCGCGCGTCTCAACACCGCAACACCGAAGGCCGGCCTTGGCTTCGAGCTCGACGTCATCGCCGCCTGCTTCATCGGCGGTGCATCGGCCTATGGCGGCGTCGGCAAGGTCACTGGTGCGGTTATCGGCGCCTTCATCATGGGCGTGATGAACAACGGCATGTCGATCCTCGGCATCGGCATCGACTACCAGCAGGTGATCAAGGGTCTTGTGCTTCTGGGCGCCGTCTGCGTTGACGTCTACAACCAGCGCCGCTGACCGATCGAGATTTCGATTTCTGGATGGCCTGCCTCCGAACGAGGTGGGCCATTCTCTTTTCTGGGCGGGAACATCCTGCGGAACCGCTGCAGCCTCCGTGACGTTCGAGGTTCTTTAGGTGGAGGTTTGCATGCCGGATCAGGTGCACTTCGAATGGTTGGCACGGATAGGCTACAGCGCCCGAGGTATCGTCTACATCCTCGTTGGCGCCATGGCGCTGCTGCTTTCGAGCTTCGGAGGGCGGCAGACCGATCAGGAGTCGGCGCTGCAGATTGTTTTGAACCAGCCCTTTGGCTGGATCTGGCTGGCTTTGATAGGTCTTGGCTTGATTGGCTTCATCGTCTGGCGCCTGGCGCAGGGTATTCTCAACGCCGATGATCACCCCCACAATGCGAAAGGCTACCTGATCCGTATCGCCATGCTCATCAGTGCGGCCACGTACACCGGACTTGCATCCTTCGCCTTACGGCACGCCCTGCAGCTTTCGATCAGTGGCGGATCGGGCAACAGCAGGGAAAGCTGGACGGGCTGGCTGATGCAGCAGCCGTTCGGCCCCTATCTCGTCGCCGTCGTGGGGCTTGCGATCATCGGCGGCGGCGTGGCGCAGATCGTGAAGGGGGTGAAACGTCGATACCTCAAGTATGTAAACATCTCGCCAGAACGAAACCGGGTGCTCGACCCCGTCTGTGTTTATGGCCTTGCCGCACGGGGAGTGATCTTCCTCATAATCGGCGGCTTCTTCCTGTATGCAGCCTGGGCCGTTGATCCAAGCCAGGCGGGAAGCACGGCGGAGGCGATGGACTGGGTTCGGCAGCTTCCGTTCGGCAGCATCCTCTATGGTCTCATTGCTCTCGGCCTCTTTGCCTTCGGTGCCTATGGTTTGATCGAAGCAAGGTATCGCATCGTTCGTACACCTGAGTTATCTGATGCCAAGCGCCCGCTGAAGGCGTGAGGGTCGGATAGAGAAGGCAGAGAGTGATGACGGATTATTATCGCTTCGGGCGCAGAGTGATCGACAGGGTCATGACCTTCGAGCCGATCACGCTTGTTTTGTTCGCCGTGGCCGCGGGTGGCCTTTTCCTCTTCTTTCAGCTGACAGGAGAAGTGCTGGAAGGGGAAACGCGAGCGTTTGACGAGAGCGTGCTCTTGTTCTTCCGCAGTCCGGATGATCCCGGCCAGGCGGTGGGGCCGTTCTGGCTTCCGCTGGCGATGGACGACATCACGGCCTTGGGCGGCACAACAGTTCTTACCCTGATGACGGTGCTGATCACGGGCTATCTGTTACTCGCGCGACGCCGGGCAATTGCAATCTTCACCTTAGCTTCCGTTGTCGGCGGCTGGCTGCTGAGTGCTGCCTTGAAGCTTGGCGTCGCTCGACCGCGGCCGGACATCGTGCCGCATTTCGTCGAGGTTCATGATCTCAGCTTCCCGAGTGGGCACGCGATGCTTTCGGCGGTCACCTACCTCACGCTTGGCGTGCTGCTATCGCGTGCGGAGCCTAGCCGCATCACCCGGATCTACACGATCGGGGTCGCCGTGTTTCTCACGCTGATCATCGGTTTGAGCCGGGTTTATCTCGGTGTACATTACCCAACGGATGTTCTCGGGGGATGGTGCGCCGGTGCGACGTGGGCGCTTGTCTGCTGGCTGATCGCCCGCCGCTATATTGCCCCAACCCCGGGTTAGGCAAGCCTATGTGAGGATGGGGAAAACCGGTTTGCGCTTGAGCGAAGCGCCTCCAACCTCTAGACCTTGAGCGGCTGGGCACCGGCCGACCAGAATTCAGGTGGGATACGTTGATCGATCCATACAATATCCTCGGCGTTGCACGCGACGCCGATGCCGCACAGATCAAGACCGCATATCGGCGGCGAGCCAGGAACGCTCACCCGGACACGGGCGGCGACGTCGACACCTTTGCCAAACTCACCATGTCTTATGAGCTCCTGTGCGACCCGGTTCGTCGGAAAGTATTCGACGAGACCGGCTATGACCCCACACTCGCGGACACCAAGGATCTCGAAGGGCTGCTTGTCCTTGAGGGGCTGATCAACGATTTCATTCTCGATGAGCGGGAGCCGGGGAGCTTCGATCCCGTCGCCGCCATGCGGCGCAAGCTGACGGACAAGATCGTCAACGTGCGCTTCCACATTCTGGAACTTGAGCGTCACCGCGCCCGCATCCGCAATCACCTGGACCGCATCGGGCGCCGTCCTGAGACGGACTTCCTGGGCAGCATGATGCGCGCACGCAGCGAATCCATTACCGATGCCATCCGGAAGGCGGAGGCGCAGATCGAAACGATCGAGCAGGCCTATCAGATGCTCGAGGGCTATTCCTACGAGATCGAAATCGAAGCCAAAAGCGCGGCGGAATAACTGCGGCTCTGGTCTCCGCCTCTGCCGGTCCTATGTGCCTAACCTCCAACAAGAGGATCAGGCTTATGAACATCGACCATTTCCTGCTGGATGAAAACGATTGGGTGCCGAACAATCCGCGGCTGCCGGTCATCCTGTATAGCGGCGTCGCGGCAGAGGGTGGGACGCTTGCTGAGACATTCGAGAGCCGGTTCGCCGAAGCCGGCTGGCAGGGCATCTGGCGCAACGGCATTTTCGGCTACCATCATTACCACACGACCGCCCATGAGGTTCTCGGCATTGCGGAAGGCGAGGCGAGGGTGGTGCTCGGCGGGCCTGGCGGAAGACAGCTTGAAGTGAAGCGGGGAGACTGCCTCGTACTGCCGGCCGGGACCGGACACTGCCGGATCAGCGCCAGCAACGACTTCCTCGTGATCGGGGCCTATCCCGAAGGGCAGGACCCTGATCTGAGGAAGAACGACGCCGGCGAAAGCGGGAGGCGCATCATCAGCTCGCTTCCCCTGCCGAAGACGGATCCCCTTGGAACAGAGGGCGTGACATCGCTCTGGCGCAACGGCTAGGCTTCCTCAGCCGCGCCAGCGCAGGTAGATCGTGGACAAGGGGGGCAGCGTCACGGAGATTGATTGCTGCTTTCCGTGCGAGGGATGCTCATCGGTCCAGACTTCGGAATTGCCGAGGTTGGAACCGCCGTAAATCCCGGCGTCGGTGTTGAGGATTTCCGCCCAACGCCCTGCGTTGTAGACGCCGACGCGGTAGCCCTGGCGAGGAACCGGCGTCATGTTGGACAGCGCCAGTACGCAGGAGGAACGGTCTTCGGAGAAGCGGAACATACCGAAGATCGAATTCTCCGCATCATCGCCCACTGCCCATTCGAAGCCTTGCGGGTGGAGGTCGCTGAACTGCAGCGCAGGTTCGTTGACGTAAATGTGGTTCAGATCGCGGATCAGGCGCTGGACGCCGGCGTGCTGAGGGTTGTCCAACAGATCCCAGACCACCGACGCGTCGTGGTTCCACTCCGTGGTCTGCCCGATCTCCGAGCCCATGAAGAGGAGCTTCTTTCCCGGATGCGCCCACATGAAGCCGTAGTAAGCGCGCAGGTTGGCGTGCTTCTGCCAGTTGTCGCCGGGCATCTTGCCGAAGATGGAGCCCTTTCCGTGTACCACCTCGTCGTGGGAGAGCGGCAGCATGAAGCGTTCCGAATAGGCATAGACCATGCTGAAGGTCATCATGCCGTGATGATACTTCCGGTAGACCGGGTCCTCCTGCATGTAGTGCAGGCTGTCGTGCATCCAGCCCATGTTCCACTTGAAGTCGAAGCCGAGTCCGCCTTCCTCCGGCGGCTTTGTGACACCAGGCCATGCCGTCGATTCTTCCGCGACGGTGAAGGCATGCGGGCAGCGGTTGTGCACGATGCTGTTCAGGTGCTTGAAGAACTCGACGGACTCGAGATTTTCTCGGCCGCCGTACTTGTTCGGGATCCATTCGTCGGCATTGCGGCTGTAATCCCGATAAAGCATGGAGGCCACCGCATCCACGCGCAGTGCGTCGACGTGATAGTGCTCCAGCCACTCCAGGGCGCTTGCGATGAGAAATCCCTTCACCTCGTTGCGTCCAAGGTTGTAGATCAGCGTGTTCCAATCCTTGTGAAAGCCTTCGCGCGGATCCTCGTGTTCATATAGTGCGGTGCCGTCGAAACGGGCCAGCCCCCAGACATCCGTCGGAAAGTGGGCGGGCACCCAGTCTAAGATGACGCCGATCCCGGCTGCGTGGCAGCGGTCGATGAAATAGGCGAAGTCTTCCGGCGTGCCGTAGCGTCCGGTCGGGGCAAAGAGGCCAAGCGGCTGATAGCCCCAGGACCCACCGAACGGGTGCTCCATGATCGGCAGCAACTCGATGTGGGTGAAGCCCAGATCTGCGACGTATGGGACCAGCCGCTGGCTGAGCTCGATCCAGTTGAGGTTGCGATTGCCTTCCTCCGGGATACGCAGCCAGGATTCGAGATGGACCTCGTAGACGGAGATTGCGCCCTTGCCCTCGCGGGCGCTCTGATGCGAGCGCATCCAGTCATCGTCCGTCCATCGGAAGGGATTGTTGGACGCGACGATCGAGGCTGTCGACGGGGCGGCTTCGCTTGCCCGCGCAACCGGGTCAGCCTTCTGCGGCAAAGTGTGGCCGTCACGGTCGACGATCTCGTACTTGTAGCGCTCTCCCGGACCCAGACGGGGGAGAAAGATCTCCCAGATGCCGGAAGAGCCGCGCAGGCGCATCGGGTGGCGGCGGCCGTCCCATGAGTTGAAATCGCCGACCACCGACACACGGCGCGCATTCGGCGCCCAGACGGCGAAGCGGACACCCGCTACGCCATCGATGTCGATCGATTGGGCTCCCAGCGTGCGGCCGAGATCGTAATGGGTGCCCTGCGAAATCAGGTGCAGGTCGAGCTCTCCGAGCAATGGGCCGAACGAGTAGGGATCCTCCGTTTCCTGCACTGCATCGGGCCAATGGATGCGCAGGCGATAGCTACGGCGTCCGCCGATGTCGGCGGCATAGAGCCCGCCGCCGAAGACCTTTTCCATGTCGGCGATGACGCTGTCATCCTGCGCGTCGATCACCTCCACGCCAGAGGCGCCTGGTACGAACGCCCGTACGACATTCGTCTGCCCGACGGGATGGCGCCCGAGGATCGAGAACGGGTCCCCATGGCGCCCATCAACGATGGCCTGAAGGGCTCCGTTGTCGATGTGTGCGAGCAGGTCAGCGCGCTCGAGGTTCATCGTGCATTCTCCGTGAGCCTTTTTGCGATTTCCGAAAAGCCGCCCAAGGGGATCGGGAGCCATTTCGGGCGGTTGCGTGCCTCATAGCCAATCTCGTAGGCCGCCTTTTCCAACAGGAAGAGGTCGAGCACGGCGCGATAGGTTTCTTCCGGCATGGCGAGCGCTCCGCTTTCGCTGATGGCTTCGCGGTAGCGCTCCAGGAACGCCTGCTCCGCCTTCTCGCCGAAGTGGTGGACGATGGAGTGACGGTGCGACTGGTCGCCATCCACCACCGCGTCCTGCTCGAGATCGGCAGTTGCTGAAAGGTAGCTGAGCGAGCGCAGGAAGCCTGCAACGTCTCTCAATGGGCTCGATTTCGCGCGCCTCTCGGCAAGATCGCGTGCCGGCTCGCCCTCGAAGTCGATGAGGTAGGCGTCGCTTTCGGCGACCAGGATCTGGCCAAGATGGAAGTCGCCATGATGGCGGGTCATCAGCGTCCCGACACCTGCGTCGGCGAGCTTGCCGACGGATGCCAGGAGTTCGTCGCGACGGTCGAGAAGCGGCTGCACCAACTGCGCGGTTTTCGGCTCCAGCCTATCTTTCTCATCACGCAGGATGTCGAGACCGGTGTTGATCTGGTCGATGACCGACTGCCGCCATGCATCGACGTCGCTGCGGCCGGCTTCGATCGGACGGAAGTCCGGATCGTCGGTCGACTGCGACAGCGCGACATGCAGTTCACCCAGACGCTGACCGACGGTTCCGGCGAAGTCGATCAGCGGCCGGAACTGATCGGCAATCGCTTCATCTTCTTCGGCCGTCACCATGACCTCGTCGATGCCGCGGCGCAGATTGCCGAGCATCCAGGTCCAGGCATCGCCCTGGTTGCGGATTGCACCCTGGACGATGATCAGCGTGTAGCGCGTGCCATCTGGAGCGGTGCGCGCGACTTCGCCGAGCAGCGGGGCCGTGTTCTTGTAGCCCACCTTCGTCAGATACCGCGTCATCTCCACTTCCGGATGAACACCCGGGAAGATCTTGCGGATCAGCTTCACCATGGCCCGCTCGCCGACGATCAGCGAGCTATTGGATTGCTCGGCAGACAGCCAGTGGACGTTCATGTCCTCGGTGATCTCCATGCAGTCGAGTTCGTCGGTACCGATGAACTCTAGCGTTCCCGCACGGCCGGATACGTTGGACCGTTCGCAAAGCGCGCGGACGACTGCTCGTGCCATGGTTTCAAGAGCGAATCCGTCGGTGAGGAAACCGACGCGGCGGCCTTGGCGGATGCGGGCGAGTGCCAGCTGCTGCGCCAGAATTGGCGGCTGCGTCTCGTCCCAGGCCGGCGCGAGGGGCAGGAGGTAGGTTTCCCTTCGCCCCTCAAGCTCAGCCTCTAGTTCGCCGAGCAGCATGTTGCCGCCGAAGGGTAGGGGTGTGGCCGCCACCAGGTTTGCGCTCTTCAGCGTCTGACCCTTGGAGCCGAACCACCGGCGTTTCGACAGATAGGCCGGCAGGATCTCGCGCGACATCGTACCCGACAGACGCGGCTCGTCGACGAGCTCGTAAAGGTCGCGGCGGATGACCATCGTCACCATATCCGCCATCTGCTCCGGCGGTTCGGTACGCCAGGCCGGACCATCCGCCTCCGCAACCAGCTGGAACCAGAAGAAGCCGTAGGGCGGCATCGTCATCAGGTAGCTCAGCTGGCCGATGGGCGGGAAGGGCGACATGCCCGTCAACTCAATCGGAACGCGTCCCTGGAACTCGTGGAGGTCCAGCTCTACCGCCTGAGGGAGGCGCGAAAGGTTTGCGACGCAAAGGATCGTCTCGCCGTTGTATTCACGGAGATAGGCGAGCACCTTGCGGTTGCCCGGCGCCAGGAAGCGCAGGCTCCCGCGGCCGAAGGCGCTGTGCTTGCCGCGCAGCGACAGCATTCGCCTTGTCCAATTGAGAAGCGAATGCGCGTCAGCGGACTGCGCCTCGACGTTCAGAGCTTCGTAGCCGTAAAGCGGATCCATCACCGGCGGCAGAACGAGGCGTGCCGGGTCAGCCTTGGAGAAGCCGCCGTTGCGGTCGGGCGACCACTGCATCGGCGTGCGTACACCGTCGCGGTCACCAAGATAAATGTTGTCGCCCATACCGATCTCATCGCCGTAGTACAGGACTGGCGTGCCCGGCATGGACAGGAGAAGCGCATTCATCAGTTCGATGCGGCGTCGGTCGCGCTCCATCAGCGGCGCGAGGCGGCGGCGAATGCCGAGGTTGATGCGCGCGCGGCGGTCGGCCGCGTAGGTGTTCCAGAGGTAGTCGCGCTCCTCATCCGTCACCATTTCGAGCGTCAACTCGTCGTGGTTTCGCAGGAAGATCGCCCATTGGCAGTTTTCGGGGATTTCCGGCGTCTGGCGCATAATATCGGTGATCGGGAAGCGATCTTCTTTGGCGATTGCCATGTACATGCGCGGCATCAGCGGGAAGTGAAATGCCATATTGCACTCGTCGCCGTCGCCGAAATACTCGCTCGTATCTTCAGGCCACTGGTTGGCTTCTGCCAACAACATCTTGCCCGGATGCGTCGAATCGAGCGCTGCACGGATCTTCTTCAGGATCTCGTGCGTCTCGGGTAGGTTCTCGTTGATCGTGCCTTCGCGTTCGATCAGGTATGGGATTGCGTCAAGCCGGAACCCGTCGATTCCGGTCTCCAGCCAGAACCGCATCACCTCCAGCAATTCCTCCAGCACCGCCGGATTGTCGAAGTTTAGGTCCGGCTGGTGGGAGTAGAAGCGGTGCCAGTAGTATGCGCCGGCAACAGGATCCCAGGTCCAGTTCGACTTCTCGGTGTCGAGGAAGATGATGCGCGTTTCGGGAAACTTCTGGTCAGTGTCGGACCAGACGTAGAAATCGCGCTCCGGCGATCCGGCAGGCGCATGGCGCGCGCGCTGGAACCACGGGTGCTGGTCGGAGGTGTGGTTGATCACCAGCTCGATGATGACCCTGATCCCGCGCTCGTGGGCTGCGTCGACGAACGCCTTGAACTCTTCGACCGTGCCATAGTCGGGGCTGACATCTCCGTAGTCGGCGATGTCGTAGCCGTCGTCCCTGCGTGGCGAGGGGAAGAAGGGCAGCAACCAGATGGCTGTCGCGCCAAGGGAGGCGACGTGGTCGAGCTTCTCGTGAAGTCCCTTGAAATCGCCAATGCCGTCGCCGTTGGCGTCGAAGAACGACTTGACGTGCAGCTGGTAGATGATTGCGTCCTTGTACCACAGCGGGTCCGTGCCCGTCGGGTTCTGCGCCTGCGCCTGCAGGGTATCCATGCATATCTCCCTATCTCACGCGCCAGATGGCGAACGGCATGCCGGGCTCCAGCCGCAGCCGCTGCCACTTTCCGGTCCACTTAAACCTGTGACCGGAGATGAGGTCCTCCATGGAAAGCGATGCATGGTCCGGGAGGTTCCATGACCATAACGGGACTTCGAGATCCGCTTCCTGGACGTTGTACGGATCCAGGCTGATCGCGATCAGCAAGACGTTCTCCCGACCCGGGCTCGCCTTCTCGAAGAACATGATGTTGTCGTTCCAAGCGGTCAGCAGCGTCAGGCCCAGATGGGAATGCAGTGCCGCGTTCTCCTTGCGGATGCGGTTGAGCAGGCCGATCTCGTGCTTGATGTTGCCCGGCCGGTCCCAATCCCAGGCGCGGATCTCGTATTTTTCGCTATCGGCATATTCCTTGCGCTTGGCATCCGGGCGCCCTTCGCAGAGTTCGAAGCCGTTATATACGCCCCACAGTCCGGAAAGCGTTGCCGCCAGCGCCGCACGGATCACGTAGGCCGGGCGCGGAGCGTTCTGCAGAAAGTCCGGGTTGATGTCGTGCGTGTTGACGAAGAAGTGCGGTCGGAAGAAATCCTTCGGCTCCTCCGTGGTGATCTCGCGCATGTATTGCTCGAGCTCCCACTTGGCATTGCGCCACGTGAAGTAGGTGTAGGACTGCGAGAAGCCGATCTTCGCCAGGCGGTACATGACCTTCGGCTTTGTGAAGGCCTCCGATAGGAAGATCACCTCGGGCTGGCGCGAGCGGATGTCCGCAATCAGCCACTCCCAGAAGGGGAAGGGCTTGGTGTGCGGGTTGTCGACCCGAAAGAGCTTGACGCCTTGGTCGACCCACATCTGCACGATGTCGCGCAGTTCCTTCCATAGTGACGGGACGGCATCTTTAGCGTAGAAGTCGACGTTGACGATGTCCTCGTACTTCTTCGGCGGGTTCTCCGCGTAGCGGATAGAGCCGTCCGGCCGCCAGTCGAACCAGCCGGGATGCTGTTTAAGCCATGGGTGATCGGGCGAAGCCTGGATAGCCAGGTCGAGCGCGATCTCCATACCGTGTTCTTGCGCTGCTTCCACAAGCCTCTTGAAGTCTTCGAAATTGCCGAGTTCCGGATGAATGGCATCATGCCCGCCATCCTCGGAGCCGATGGCATAGGGGCTGCCCGGATCGCCGGGTGCCGCCTTCAGGCTGTTGTTGCGGCCCTTGCGGTTGGTGCTGCCGATCGGGTGGATCGGCGGGAAATAAACGACGTCGAAGCCCATGTCGCGGATAGCGGGGAGCCGCCGGATGACGTCGTCGAATGTGCCGTGGCGGTTGGGGTCGCCACTTTGCGAGCGCGGGAAGAGCTCATACCAGCTAGCAAAGCTTGCGCCGATGCGCTCCGCCTCAAGCGGCATGACCTGCGAGCGGATGCGGAACGGACGGCGGTCTGCCTTCGCCATCAGCTCGGACGTGTGATGGTCGAGCAGAAGCTCTGTGCGCCGGGCCTCCGTTGCCTGGTTGAGATCCTCCAGCAGATCCTTCAAGGCGCGACGGAGGTCTCCTTCGGCACTGTCGAGAGCCGCCGCAACGAGATTGATGCCCTCCTGGATCTCCAGCTTGAGGTCGAGACGGGCGTCGTGCTTCTTGACGAACTCGTAGCGGAAGATTGCAAACGGGTTGCGCCATGCTTCCACGGCGTACTCATGCCGGCCCATGCGCCGCGGCGTGAACTCGGCCTGCCAGCGATCGTTCTCGAAAAGCTGCATGCGCACTTCCTGCCACTCTTCTTCGTCCGCTGCGCGCCACAGCAGCACGGCAGCGAGAGGATCATGGCCGTCGCCGAAGATGTCGGCCTCAACCCTGATGGTGTCACCGACGACGCGCTTGACCGAGAACCGGCCCTCGTCGACGGAAGGCGTGATCTTGTCGATCGCCAGGCGCGGCGCTTCGGCTGCCGCTGCGAGATCGGGAAGGGGCGATTGCGATTGAACCGGCGAGGAGCTCCGTCCTTCGAGAATGCGGACTTCCCCGGGTTTCAAACGTGCGCCGGTCGATCCTTCGATCTCCTTCAACGGCAGGAAGGACGAGGCAACCTGCTGGATCGCGTTGAGCGGCGGCGAAGCGCTTTGGCGCAGGTCGCGATTGACGACGATGGCGCGCACGATTTCCGAGGTTCGCAGGTCTTCCCGATCCGATTGGAGGATTGCCACGGCGGGCGTGCTGCTGCCGGAGATAAGGGTCAGCGGCCGGCGGTGGAAGTCGTCCTTATCCTGCCGCAGCTTTTCGTTGGTGCTGCGGATCTCGCCAGAGATGTCAAAGCCTGACTGATCCCGGAAGCCGGCAAGCCCGAGGCCGTCGCCTCCCATCTGATCGAGTGGCATCGATGCGCCGTATTCAAAGCCCATCGGGATCATCAGGCCGCCGCCGAGATGGGCCGCAAGCTTCAGCTGGCGCAAGGCGCGCCGCTCCAACACCTCGCAGCTTTCCGTGCCGTGCGCCAAACGCTTGGCGAAGGGAGCCTCCGGGAAAGCGATCTGATAGCCGAGGCTCCTTTGAAGCAGATGCTCTTCCGGCAGCCAGCTGTCTTCGAGGTTCCACCAGGCGAGCGAAGAACAGCATCCATCGAAGCCCGCGCCATCCAGAGCGCGACGTCGGCCGAAATCGGTGCCCGGCGTCCAGGCGATGAACTGGAGATCACGCCCATCCGAACGGGCATGGCGGATCAATGATGCCCAGGCCTCTTCCGGCACACGGTTTATGCCGAGGCACCGGAACCCGGCGATTCCAGCCTCGGCCATTCGTGCGATCCGTTGGCGCCACTCTTCCAGATGCTGGAAGGTCTGGTCGCTGGGGGAGAGATCAATCAGTTCGCCGCAGCTGTCGTCTGGCCCGATCCGCGGGTCAGACACGATGTGGGTGCTGCCTTCATCCCTTCGCGCCACTCGATCAATGACAAGATCCAGCATCAGGCTGAGGTCTTCCTTCCCGGCAGCGTCGGCGAGGGCCTGCAACACCTCGTCGACATCCTCACCCAGCCCAAGCTGAGGATCGATACGGTCGAAGTTCTTGGAGGTGAAGACGCTGGTGTGCTTGCCGCGCTCGAACACAGGAGCGCTCAAAATGGTGTCGAAGCCTAGGCTGGAAGCGTGTCGGAAGGTCTCTTGCCACGCCGCGAGACCGTTCAACTGCAGCGGATGAACGTAATAGATTCTCGGCGGCTGCCTGACGTGTGAAACCGGCGCATCGATCCTGGGGAGCGAATTCATAGCGGGGCCCTACGTTAGCGTTCGCAGCTTAACGGTCAGACTCGCTGGTTGTTCCAGATGCCGAACGGGCTTCCGCGGCCTTACTAGTTCAGTTGGGCTTCGGCGACCGCATCCTCGAACCTTGCGCGGGCGACATCTGCAGATTCTCGGCCGTCCAGTGCGGCGAGGCAGGCGTAACGGGCCTTCACGAACCGCGGCCCTTTGATGTTGGGCCAATGATGATCAAGGAAATCGAGTGCCTCGAAGGTGCTCGCGACGGCTTCGGACCGCGTTCTCACCGGCGGATGCCATACCACGTCTTGCATGTCTTCCTCCCATGGTGTCTCAGATGTTAGCCAGAGGCCGAGACGCTCAATCGAACGCTCAGGGATTGCAGCGGTTGCGCCATGAGCCGTAGTTTATCACGAGTTTCCGGAGCGCCTAATGTTATCTGCCTCACGCATTAGGAGAGGGCATAAGTCGCCGTTGCCGTCTTTCTCCCCGCACAGCCGCCGATTTTCAGGCTGTACTAACGATACCGGCGCACCACCGGCGATCGCGATTGTCATCGCGTCAGGAAGGGATATAACCGCCTATCGGCTTTGATATGGGAATCTTGTATGTTTCGGCGGGCAGGGCTAACCGACATCGACTTGAATCTGCTGTTCAATCTTGCCCCCAATCCCTACGTTCTCCTCGACCGGGAGCTGCGCATGGTGGGGATGAACGCGGCGTATCTGAACGTCACAATGCGGACCGAGGCGGAATTGCTCGGGCGCAAGATGTTCGACGAGTTTCCCAGCGATCCCGATTCCGTGCATGGCAAGATGCTGCGTCAGTCGCTCGCTCGCGTCCTGGAGACCGGCGAGGTGGATCAGCTCTCGCTGATCCCGTACCCGATCGCTGGGCCGGGCGGCGTCATGGAGAACCGCTACTGGAGCGCGACCCATACGCCGATCAAGGGCGGCGACGGTGCGGTGGATTTCATCCTGCAGCACACGGTCGACGTGACCGAGCTGCATCGCCTGCGGCAGGCAGCCGATGTCGGTGACTGGAAGATGCAGTCGGACGTGCTGCAGCGGGCAACCGCCGTGCAGGGCCAGAACCGTATCCTCGGCGAAGAGCGGGAGTATCTGCGAAACCTGTTCGAGCAGGCCCCGGGATTCATGGCGGTGCTTCGCGAGCCAGAGCACGTCTTCACCATTGCCAACAAGGCCTATCGCGAACTCGTGGGCCGCAGCGACCTGATCGGCAAGCCGATCCGCTCAGCCCTACCGGACATCGCCGGGCAAGGCTTTTTCGAACTCCTCGATCAGGTCTACAAGACCGGCGTACCCTACGCCGCAAGTGCAGCGCGCGTTTCCCTGCTCCGCTCATCGGATGAGGCGCCGGAAGAGCGCTTTCTCGACTTCGTTTATCAGCCCATTCGCGATGCTTCCGGTGCTGTTACAGGGATTTTCGTGCAGGGGCACGACGTCACCAGCCTGCGTGAGGCGCAGGAAACGGCAAAGGAGAACGAGAACCGTTTTCGCACTCTTGCCCAGTCCCTGCCAAACCAGGTCTGGACGGCGCTGCCGAATGGACAGATCGAATGGTGCAACGACCAGATCTACCGCTACAGCGGCCTGGACAGCCTCTACTTTGATGCAACCTCACGTTCCGTGATGATCCATGTGGAGGAGCGCGACGAGGTGACCCGGCGTTGGCAGCAATCGCTGAGAAGCGGCCAGCCGTTCGAGATGGAACTGCGCCTGCGTCGGTACGACGGCGAGTTTCGCTGGTTCATCAGTCGAGCGGCCCCGATCATGAACAGCGACGGTGACATCATTCTGTGGGTCGCTACCAACACGGACATCGAGGAGCAGAAGAAGACGGAGTCCCAGCTCGAATACCTGGCTGAATCACTGGGGCAGACGGTGGAAGCTCGAACTCTCGAACTGGAGCGGACTCAGGAGGTCCTGCGCCAGAGCCAGAAAATGGAGGCGATCGGCAACCTCGCTGGCGGGATTGCGCACGACTTCAACAACCTGCTGCAGGTCATTACCGGAAACCTGCAGCTTCTGAACCGTGATGTGTCCGGCAATGAAGCGGCCGAACGACGCGTTGCAGGTGCATTGGCTGGCGCCGCAAGAGGCGCGCGACTGGCATCCCAGCTGCTCTCATTCGGCCGGCGTCAGCCGCTGGAGCCGAAGGTCATCAATCTAAGCCGCCTGATCCGGGAGATGGATCACCTCCTTCGCCGCAGCCTCGGCGAGTCAATCGAGATCGACACGATCGTCGGCGGCGGGCTCTGGAACACGCATGTGGATCCGAGCAATGTCGAGAACGCCCTGCTCAACCTCGCCATCAACGCGCGGGATGCGATGGCGGGGCAGGGGAAGCTGACGATCGAGCTTGGCAACGCTTTCCTCGACGACGAATATGCGCGCAAGGCCGTGGACGTGAAGCCTGGCCAGTACGTCATGCTCGCGGTCACCGATACCGGTACCGGCATGACGCCCGACATCCTGGAGAAGGTGTTCGATCCGTTCTTCACGACCAAGCCGGACGGCAAGGGCACCGGGCTTGGCCTTTCCATGGTTTACGGCTTCGTGAAGCAGTCCGGCGGCCACATCAAGATCTACAGCGAGCCAGGCAGCGGGACCACCGTGCGGATCTACCTGCCGCGCTCGATGGAGGCGGAAGACGTCGTGACCGACAGTCTGACCGGCTCGGTGACCGGAGGGTCGGAAACGGTCCTCGTCGTCGAGGACGACGAAGCCGTGCGCGAGGTCACAGTCAGCCTTCTCAGCGAACTCGGCTATAAGGTGCTGAAAGCCAGGGACGCCGACAGCGCGTTGGCGATCGTCGAGAGCGGAGTGCCGATCGATCTTCTGTTTACCGACGTCGTGATGCCTGGTCGGCTGAGAAGCCGCGATCTAGCGCGCAAGGCGAAGGAGCGGCTGCCGATGCTGGGGTTGCTGTTTACCTCCGGCTATACCGAAAACTCCATTGTTCACGGCGGGCGGCTTGATCCCGGCGTCAACCTGCTGAGCAAGCCTTACACCCGCGAAGCGCTGGCCCGGAAGATCCGGCAGGTGCTGGAGCAGATCCGTGACCGCTCTGGGCTGCCGCCGAGCAGCCTGACCCCAGCCGGGGAGGCCACAGCGGCGCAGGATCTGCCGATCACGGTTCTGCTCTGCGAGGACGAGGCGCTGATCCGCATCTCCACGGCAGATTTCCTGCAAGACGCTGGGATGAATGTGGTGGAGGCGGGAACGAGTGGCGAGGCTATTGCCGCGGCGCAGAGCCATCCGATCGATATCCTCGTTACGGACGTTCACCTGCCGGACATGAGTGGGCTCGACCTCATTTTGAAGCTGCGCGAGACATTACCGCAACTGCCGGTGATCTTCGCCACTGGAGACCGGGCTGTGCCCGGATCGGAAGTTCTGGAAAGGACGGCGTTGATCACCAAGCCATACGACTACGATCTGCTGGCAACGCGGATCAAGTCGCTGGTCACGCCGCGCAGCTAGGGATCGCCATCGCCCTTGATCCCTGCTGCATGTTCTGCCTTGCGCAGCAGCCACAGCACCAGAATACCGGTGACTGTTGCGATGATTGCAACCGACCACATGCCGATGCCGACCGTCAGTCCTATCGCAGCCGAAACCCACATGCTGGCGCCGGTGGTGAGGCCCCGCACGTCGCCGCGCGCATAGACGATGACGCCGGCCGCGAGGAAGGCCACGCCGGATGTGACGGCTTCCACAAGGCGCACCGGGTCCATGCGGGTGGTATCTGCGTCGCCGAAGGTCTTGAGCATCTGAAGTGTCACCAGCGCAAAGACGCTGGCGGCAAGGCCGATGAGCATGTTGGTGCGAATGCCGGCGGTATTCTTGCGGATCTCGCGCTCAAGGCCGATGATCCCGCAGAGGATGAGCGCTCCGAAGATCCGCAGGAAGAGGACTCCCATGCTAACCGGCGACATGTTGGAGAACTCGGAGGAGAGGGTTTCCATCATTGTGCAGACGCTGTCACAGGATTGTCAGCTCACAACTGCGGCGGCAACCGGAAGTTCCCGCTCGCGGACGGTATCGACCTCCCGTGTTCGCCGCGCCGGCGGTCAGAGCTTGCCGTCCGCCTCCTGCACAACGCGCGTGAGGCTGCCGGTCGCCGGGAAGAGGGGGATGAGGCACGCCTGCAGCGCGTGGTAGATGTCGCCCTTACCCGGGAACAGGGTGTGCGCCGGCACCATGTCTTCCGTCAGCTCCTCGTGCCAGCCGCCATTCCGGTGGTCGATGAAGCGATTGGCGATGGTGCTCCAGACTAGGCGGTAGCTGTCTTCAAAGAAATCGTCCGCCGGCAGGTGCTCGTTGAGGAAATGTGCGGCACCCGCTGCCTCGCACATCGGCCACCACAGCTTATTTCGCTTGGCCGGCTTGTCGTCCCAGTCAAGCGTGTAGAAGAAGCCGCCGGCATCCTTGTCCCATCCCAGTGACATGGCTTGGACGAAGAGTGCCCTGGCCGCGTCCGGCATCCACGCATGCTGCTTCCCGCCCAGCGACCACAGCTGCAGAAGGAGGCGCGACCATTCCAGCCAATGGCCGGGGGTGGTGCCTGCAGGACGGAACATCTCGTTGGAGTGGTAGTAGTCAAGGTCGACCTTCCAATCGGCATCGAAATGCTCGGCGACGCGGAAGCCGACGCTTCCCGCGCAGCGGCGGATGACAAGATCGGCGATGCTTTCCGCCTTCTCCAGATAATGCCGCTCGCCGGTGACTTCGAAGGCAGCCATTAGCGCCTCGGTCAGATGCATGTTGGAGTTCTGGCCGCGATAGGTGCCGCCCTCGATCGGCGACCAGTCGCGATCGAACTCCTCCGCGATGGCGCCATGCCGCTCTTCCCAGAAGCGGTCCTGCAGCACTTCAGTGATGTCTGCCAGCATGCGGTCCGCCAGCGGGTGGCCGACGACTTTGGCGGAAGAGGCGGCGAGCAGCACGAAAGCATGGCCATAACCCTGCTTCGTTACGTCGACAGCGCCGTCGTCATTCAGGGACCAGACATAGCCGCCGTTCTGATCGTCGCGGTGCTGGTTCCAGAGGTACTGCATCCCATGATCGATGACCTCTCCGGCCCCGGGGTGGCCGAGCAAATAGGCGATCGAAAAGCAGTGGACCATGCGGGCGGAGGCGTGGATGCCGCGCACCGGATTGTCGCTGACAAGCGGTGAGCCTTCGTCGTTCAGATCGAAGAAGCCGCCCTTCGGATTGAGCGCACGGTACTGGAAGAAGTCCATCAGGCCGTCGGCCTGGCGAAGCAGCCAATGCCGGTGGTAGTCCCGCTTGGTCCACGTCCGTGGCATAGTACCCTGCTCGCTCATGAAACTCCTCCGGAAGTCAACGATTAGCCTTGGGCCTATAGCGTGGCAGCGAGAACCTGTCATGGCGTTTGTTGGCACCGCACCGTCCGCTTATTGTTTGACATAAAGATATGTTTATGCGCTTATGGCGCAAACCGGAAAGGGAGATGTCTATGTTCGACGAGCTGTTTGGCCCGGTGGCTGCGCCACGTGACGGAACCGAAGTGCTCGCCGCGCTGCAGAACGCTGCCCGCGAGCGGATCCTGATCATCGACGGCGCCATGGGCACGCAGATCCAGGGGCTCGGCTTCAACGAAGACCATTTCCGCGGCGATCGCTTTGCCGGCTGTGCCTGCCATCAGCAAGGGAACAACGACCTGCTCATCCTGACCCAGCCGCAGGCGATCGAGGACATCCATTACCGCTACGCAATGGCGGGCGCGGACATTCTTGAGACCAACACCTTCTCCTCGACCCGGATTGCGCAGGCCGATTACCAGATGGAGAACGCCGTCTACGACCTGAACCGCGATGGCGCCCGGCTTGCGCGCCGCGCGGCTTTGAGGGCGCAGAAGGAGGACGGCAAGCGCCGCTTCGTCGCCGGGGCGCTTGGCCCGACCAACCGAACAGCCTCCATCTCGCCCGACGTCAACAATCCCGGTTACCGGGCGGTGACATTCAACGACCTGCGGCTGGCCTATGCCGAACAGATCGACGGCCTGATCGACGGCGGTGCCGACATTATCCTCATCGAGACCATCTTTGATACGCTGAACGCAAAGGCGGCGATTTTTGCCTGCGAGGAGCGTTTTGCAGAGAAGGGGATCCATCTGCCGGTGATGATCTCCGGCACGATCACCGATCTGTCGGGGCGTACCCTGTCCGGCCAGACGCCCTCCGCCTTCTGGTATTCGGTGCGCCACGCAAACCCCTTCACTATTGGGCTTAATTGCGCACTCGGCGCCGACGCGATGCTGCCGCACCTGCAGGAGCTTTCCGGCGTCGCCGACACCTTCATCTGCGCTTATCCGAACGCCGGCCTTCCCAACGAGTTCGGCCAGTATGACGAAAGCCCCGGCGATATGGCGCGGCAGGTTGCGGAGTTTGCCCACGAAGGCTTGATCAACGTGATTGGTGGCTGCTGCGGCTCCACGCCCGAGCATATTCGCGCCATCGCGGAAGCCGTTGCCGAGCACGCACCCCGGCAGGTGCCGGAGCACAAACCACTGATGTCGCTTGCGGGGCTCGAGCCTTTCGTGCTGACGAAGGACATCCCCTTCGTCAACGTCGGCGAGAGGACCAATGTCACCGGTTCGGCCAAGTTTCGCAAGCTAATCACCGCCGGTGACTATGCCGCCGCACTCGTGGTCGCGCGCGACCAAGTCGAAAACGGCGCACAGATCATCGACATCAACATGGACGAGGGCCTGATCGATTCCGGCCGCGCCATGGTCGAGTTCCTGAACCTCGTGGCGGCCGAGCCGGACATCGCCAAGGTGCCGGTAATGATCGACTCCTCCAAGTTCGAGATCATCGAGGCGGGGCTCAAATGCGTGCAGGGCAAGGCGGTGGTGAACTCCATCTCGCTAAAGGAGGGCGAGGAGAAGTTCCTGGAGCAGGCGCGTCTCTTGCGCAATTACGGTGCCGCCGTCGTCATCATGGCCTTCGACGAGCAGGGGCAGGCGGACAGCTACGAGCGCAAGGTCGAAATCTGCGAGCGCGCCTACAAGCTCCTGACGAAGAAGGTGAATTTCCCGCCGGAAGACATCATCTTCGACCCGAACATCTTTGCGGTGGCGACCGGGATTGAGGAGCACGACAACTACGGCGTCGATTTCATAGAGGCGACGCGCACCATCCGCGAGCGCATGCCGCTCGTGCACATCTCGGGCGGCGTTTCCAACCTGTCCTTCTCCTTCCGCGGCAACGAGCCGGTGCGAGAGGCGATGCATGCGGTCTTCCTCTACCACGCCATCCAGGCGGGGATGGACATGGGCATCGTCAATGCCGGCCAGCTGGCGGTCTATGAAACGATCGATCCCGAACTTCGCGAAGCGTGCGAGGACGTCGTCCTAAACCGCCGCACGGATTCGACTGAGCGCCTGCTGGAGATAGCCGAGCGCTTCCGTGGCACAGGCGCGAAGGAGGGCAGGGCGCAGGATCTCTCGTGGCGCGAATGGTCGGTCGAGAAGCGGCTGGAGCATGCACTGGTCAACGGCATCACCGAATTTATCGACGCCGACACTGAAGAAGCTCGCCTGCAGGCGGAGCGCCCGCTGCACGTCATCGAGGGACCGCTGATGGCCGGCATGAATGTCGTCGGCGACCTTTTCGGCTCGGGCAAGATGTTCCTGCCGCAGGTCGTGAAATCAGCCCGCGTGATGAAGCAGGCGGTGGCGGTTCTCTTGCCCTACATGGAAGAGGAGAAGCGTCTGAACGGCGGTGATCAGCGGCAGTCGGCCGGTAAGATCCTGATGGCGACGGTGAAAGGCGACGTGCACGACATCGGCAAGAACATCGTCGGCGTCGTGCTTGCCTGCAACAACTACGAGATCATCGACCTCGGCGTCATGGTGCCGGCGACGAGGATCCTCGAGGTGGCCAAGGAAGAGAAGGTCGACATCATCGGCCTTTCTGGTCTCATCACGCCGTCGCTCGACGAGATGGTGCATGTTGCCTCGGAACTGGAGCGGCAGGGTTTCGACGTGCCACTGCTGATCGGCGGCGCCACGACGAGCCGCGTCCATACGGCGGTGAAGATCCATCCGCGTTACAAGCAAGGCCAGGCGGTGTATGTCACCGATGCCAGCCGCGCCGTCGGCGTCGTCTCCTCGCTTCTTTCGAACGAGGCGAAGGCACGATATGTGGAAACGGTGCGGGGCGAATACGCCAAGGTCGCCGCAGCGCATGCCCGTAGCGAGGCGGAAAAGAAGCGCCTGCCGCTCGCCCGCGCCCGCGACAATGCCCACAAGATCGACTGGGCGGACTATAATCCGGTCGCCCCGAGCTTCACGGGCACGAAGGTCTTCGACGACTACGATCTCGAGGAGTTGGCCGCCTACATCGACTGGACACCCTTCTTCCAGACCTGGGAACTGAAGGGGCGCTTTCCCGCGATCCTGGAGGACGAGGCTCAAGGAGAGGCGGCGCGGCAGCTTTATGCAGACGCCGAGGCGATGGTCGAGAAGATCATCAAGGAGAAGTGGTTCCGGCCGCGCGCGGTGATCGGCTTCTGGCCGGCGAATGCGGTGGGCGACGACATCCGCCTGTTCACGGACGATGCTCGTGCCGAAGAGCTGGCAACCTTCTTCACCCTTCGCCAGCAGCTCTCCAAGCGCGATGGGCGCCCGAACGTCGCACTGTCGGATTTCGTCGCCCCCGTGGAGAGCGGCAAGCGGGACTATGTCGGTGGCTTCGTCGTCACGGCAGGGATCGAGGAGGTGGCGATCGCCGAACGCTTCGAGCGGGCGAACGACGACTACTCCTCCATTCTCGTCAAGGCACTTGCCGACCGCTTCGCCGAAGCCTTCGCCGAGCGGATGCACCAGCGCGTCCGCAAGGAATTCTGGGGTTATGCATCAAACGAAACGCTCGCCAACGACCAGCTCATCGGCGAGGAATATGCAGGCATCCGCCCGGCACCCGGCTATCCCGCCCAGCCGGACCATACGGAAAAGGATACTCTGTTCCGCCTCCTCGACGCGGAAGCCGCCACGGGCGTGAAGCTGACCGAGAGCTTCGCGATGTGGCCCGGCTCCTCCGTCGCCGGCCTCTATATTGGCCACCCCGAAGCCTACTATTTCGGCGTCGCCAAGGTGGAGCGGGACCAGGTGCAGGACTATGCCGCGCGCAAGCACATGCCGGTTGAGGAGATCGAGCGCTGGCTCGGTCCGGTGCTGAACTACGTGCCGGTCAATCCGGGCAGCGCGGAGGACGAGGCGGCCTAGCGGCTCATCCGTCTAGTCCCTGACGACCAGCAGGTCTCCGGAAGAGAAGCGGAGGTCAACCGTCTGGCCCGGCTTCGGCATGGCGAGATCCGGCGCGTTGAAGGTGTCGAATGACACCGGGCTGCCGGCAACCGAGATCTTGGTTCGAACGACCGAACCGAGGAAGCTTGAGGACAGCACGTCGCCCTTGAGCGTCGAATCGCCGGGGCCGCCGAGTGAGCCCGCCTCCGGGCGAAGCGCCAGGACGATCGGGTCGCCCGCAGATTTGCCGTCGAGCCTTTCCTTCAGCGTGATCACCTGGCCGCCTACTTGCACCGTCTGCTGGGCCGGATCCACCACCGTGGCGTCCAGCATGTTCAGTGTGCCGACAAAGGAGGCGACAAAGCGGGTGGCGGGGCGGTTGTAGATCTGCGATGGCGTGCCGATCTGGTCGGCGCGGCCCGCGTTCATCACGACGATGCGGTCGGAGATCGAGAGAGCCTCCTCCTGATCATGCGTCACGAAAACGGTGGTGATGCCGAGCTGGCGCTGGATCTGGCGGATTTCTTCGCGCAACGAGACGCGGATCTTAGCGTCCAGTGCGGAAAGCGGTTCGTCGAGCAGCAAGAGCTGGGGCTTTGGAGCTAGCGCCCGTGCCAGTGCCACGCGCTGCTGCTGCCCGCCGGACATCTGGTAGGGGTAACGGTCAGCAAGATGCTCCAGTCGGATGAGCGCCAGCATCTCCTTGACGCGTGCCTCGATCTGCGCCCGAGGTGTACCCGCGACTTTCAGGCCAAACGCGACATTGTCGAAGACGTTCATGTTCGGAAAGAGCGCATAGGCCTGGAAGACCATGCCGATATTGCGCTGGTTGGTCTTCAGGCGGCTCTGGTCCCGTCCGTCGATGCTGATCGTGCCGCCGCTCGGTGCCTCGAAGCCCGCGATCATCCTGAGAACCGTGGTCTTGCCGCAGCCGGAGGGGCCAAGAAAGGAGACAAACTCGCCCTTCTCGATCGACATGTTGAAGTTTTTCACCACCTGAACGGGGCCGAAGCTTTTCTGGAGGTTATCGAGAACCAGGAACGACATGAACGGAAATCCTAGTGGCGCGCCGGCGCGGCCTTGCTGAAACGGGAAACGAATTGGATGAGGGCGAGACAGGCCCAGGTGATGGCAAAGGCGATGACGGACAGTGCGAAGGGCTCATAGGCCTTGTTGGCGCCGATCCGTTGGAGATACGGGCCGAAAGCGGGACGATCGAGGAGGGCCGCCAGCGTGAACTCGCCGATCACGATTGCGAAGGTGAGGAAGGCGCCTGAAAGAACGGCGGGGACGACGTTCGGTAAAATGACGCGGCGGAGGATCGTGAACCAGCCGGCGCCGAGGATCTGCGCGGCTTCCGTGAGCGTCGCGACGTCAATGGTTCTGAGCCCGGTATCTACAGCGCGATACATATAGGGCAGCGCCAGGATCGTGTATCCGAAGGCGAGAAGGGCGTTGGTGCCGAAGATAGAGCCGGTCAACGGCAACCAGCTTGCCGTGTTGTACAGGCGGATATAGCCGAACACGACGACGATTGCGGGGATGACCAGCGGCAGAAGCGTGACGAATTCGACATATGGCCGAGCCCAGGGCATCTTCAGCCGCACCCAGAAGGCGGTCGGGACGACGATCAGGATGCCGATCACGATCGTCACCAGCGCCATCACCACCGAATAGCTGAAGGTTGCCTGGAATTGCGGGTCGGCGAAGACCTCGCGGTAGGCATCGAAGGAGTAGACGCCGCGGCGCGCCTTCAGCGAAAACTCAAAAAGACCGCCGAGCGGCACGAAGAAATAGAGCAGGCCGAAGATCAGGACGGCCCAGCCGACGATGCGGGTCCAGACGCTCATTTCAGCCACCTCTCGGCGCGGATGCGCAGCCAGATGTAGACGACGTTGGCGATGGCGGTCACCACGATCATGCCGAAGGCCATGGCATAACCCAGGTTAGGGTTACCGAGGACATCCCCGCGGATCTGCGCAAAGAGCTGGATCGGCACGATGTTGAGGCTCGATCCGGTGAGCGCGATCGCCGTCGCGACGGCGCCGAAGGAATTGGCGAAGAGTAGGGCGAAAGTGCCGAGCAGCGAGGGAAAGAGGATCGGCAGGGCGACCATACGCCAATACTGCAGCCCCGTTGCCCCGAGTACCTCGGCCGCTTCCCGCCACTCGCGGCGCAGCCCTTCGAGGGCAGGGGTGATGATGAGGATCATCAGGGGGATCTGGAAAAACAGATAAGTGATGGTCAGCCCCCAGAAGCTCAGGATGTTGAACCCGAGGTCGCGCTGCAGAACAATGCCGAAGTTCTGGCGCAGCATGACCGTAACGAGGCCGACAGGTCCGAAGGTCGCCAGGAAAGCGAACGCTAGCGGCACGCCAGCAAAGTTCGAAGCGACTCCGGAAAAGGTCATCAACGGCGACCTGATCCAGCGAGGGACGGCGCCGAATGTCACGGCTGCCGCCATGCCGAAGCCGATCAGGCAGCCGAGCGCTGCCGAGGCAACGGACACTTTGACCGAGATCCAGTAGCTCGACGGGATCGTGCCGCTGTTCAGATCGATGAGGTTCTGGAGGGTGAAACTACCGTCGCGGGTGTGGAAGGCACCGATGACGATATGCATCGTCGGCAGCACCAGGAACAGCCCAACGAAGATGACGAAGGGCATCAGCCCCAGCCAGGTGAAGTTGAGACGCAGCCAGGGGGCAGGTCGCGCTTGATTCATGGCGGCAGCTTCCCCTCGTCGGCGCGTTTCGGTCTGTGGCAAAAATAAGGCTGGGTCGTCGAACATGGCAAGCCCCGGCCAGGTAGGTCCTGTCCGGGGCTGTGTCGGGTTCTTACTGAACGTTCGCGCCGACGACGCTGTCCCAGCCTCCGGTGACGGCAGCCTTGTTGGCATTCTGCTCTTCCACAGTCGGGAAGACGGCCGCTTCATAGCTTTCTGCCGGCGGCAGGGCGTCCATCAGTTCCTGCGGGATCTTGCCGGCCTTGGCCATGGCGTTGAAGCGCGCCGGGTGGCAATAGCCCTTCAGCCACAGGTTCTGGCCTTCGTCGGAGTAAAGGTATTCCATCCAGAGCTTCGCGGCATTTGGGTGCGGCGCGTAGGCGGAGATGCCCTGAACGTAGACGCCAGCGAGAACGCCGGTCTTCGGCACGACGACTTCGACCGGCGGGTTGCCGTTCAGCTCGTCACGCCACGCCAGTGCGTTGTAGTCCCATGCAATGGAGATCGGCGTTGCGCCTTGAGCGATGGTGCCTGCCTTGGCGATGACCGGAACGAAGTTGCCAGCCTTGTTGAGCTCAGCGAAATATTCGAGCCCAGCCTCGCCGGCTTCTTCGCCGGACTTTGCGCCCTTCGAGAGGCCAGCTGCGAGAACAGCGAGGATCGCCTGGTTGGAAGCGCGCGGATCACCGGCGAGTGCGACCTGACCGGCATAGTCCGGCTTCAGCAGATCGGCCCAGTCCTGCGGCACCGTTTCAACCATGTCCTTGTTCACGATGAAGGACAGAACGCCGTAGTAGTCGCCGTACCAGTAGCCTTCGGCGTCCTTCACGTCGTCGGGGATCTCATCCCAGGTGGAAACCTTGTAGGGCTGCAGCAGGCCCTCTTCCTTCATCTGCGGACCGAAGGCCAGGCCGACGTCGACCACGTCGGGGGCCTGTGGGCCCTTGTTGTCCTTGTTGGCCTTGATCGCCTCGACTTCGTCGGCAGAGCCGGCGTCCGGGTTCAGCTCGTTGACCTGGATCTCCGGATACTTGGCCTTGAAGCCGGCGATGACGTCGCCATAGCCGCACCAGCTGTGGGGCAGGGCGATGGTCGTCAGCATGCCTTCCTTCTTGGCAGCTTCGACGAGTTCCGCGCTCGGTTCGGCAGCGGCAAAGCTTGCCGATGCGATGACGAGCGCGGTCGTCAGGGAGAGCAGGCGGTGGGTCTTGTTGAGCACGATATCCTCCTGATGTTGGTCGTGTTGGCGAAGCTCGTAGAACCAGTTCATGTACGGTATGTGACAAGGGTTGAAGGTGAGGTAGCGCTCATTTAGCAGCGGGGAAAATCCGCCGTTCTGTGGGCGCCGTTACTCCAGCTTCTGGTGGTTGTGGCGCCTGAAGAGCCGCGAGCGCTCGAACAGTTCCTCAAGCGAATTCATGCGTTGGCGCGTCTTGTCCCAGGCGCAACTCTGAACCGCCTCGATCAACGCTTCCACCACGAAGAGGGTAACCACCGAGGAGTCCCAGGCGCTCGGCGCCTCGATGCGGACGCGGAAGATATGGCGGGCATGCTGGGCAACCGGCGAGCCCCAGACATCGGTCATGAGGATGATGACGATTCCGCTTGACTTGGCGACCTCCGCCAGCGTCGCCATCTCCTGCTCGTAGCGGCGGATGTCGAAGATCACCAGCACGTCGCCCCGGTTCATGTTCAGCACGTGCTGCGGCCAGGAGCTGGAATTGGTCGAGATCAGCGTCGTCTTCGGGCGGATCACCTGCATGTGGGTGAAGAAGTATTCCGCCAGTGCGCAAGTGATGCGCCCGCCGACGAAATAGATGCTGCGGTCGCGGTCACCGAGAAGGGCGGCGGCATCCTCGAAAGTCTTGGTATCGAGATCGGACAGCGTCTCGCGCAGATTGGCGGTAATCGCGTCGGCAAACCGGTTGAGGATGTGGGTGCCCGGCGCATTCAGCGCCCAGCGGTCGTGCTTGGCGATCGGATTGGAGATCGTTTCTTCCAGCTCGTGGTGAAGACGCGACTGAAACTCCGGGTAGCCCTTGAAGCCGAGCTTCTGCACCATGCGGGCCACCGTCGGCGTCGAAACACCGGCATTCTCCGCAATGGCCGTGATGCTCCCGAGGCCGGACACCGGATAGTTCTCCAAAATCCTGTCGGCCAACTGGCGTTCCGCACGCGTCAAATCGTCGTAACGTGTGCGGATGGCATCCGAGACGGTGCGTGCGGTCGTTGGCACTGAAGCTGTTCCCTCCGGTCTTCGCCGGTTGAAGAAGATTTAAAGGTTCTTTCCCCTCCGGAGTCAATGCGCAGAATGAAGAGAAATTTTCAGAACTGCATTGACGTGCCGCCATAGATGAAGAATTCTCTTCCGTGAAACGAGGGGGTGAGGCGACTTTGGTGGTGCTGGCGCAGACCGAGATGTTGAGCAAGGCGGATGGCGAAGCCGTCGCCGTCGACAATCCGGATGCAGCCGGAGACGTTCTACTCGTGTGCGAGCACGCGTCCCGCCGCTTGCCGCAGCGCTATGGCACGCTCGGTCTCTCCGAAGAGGCCCTGTCGTCCCACATCGCTTGGGACCCCGGAGCGCTTGCAGTGGCGCAACTGATGGCGCGGCAGCTGGATGCCACGCTGATCTATCAGCGCTTCTCCCGCCTCATCTACGACTGCAACCGACCGCCGGAATCGCCGGCTGCGATCCGTGACGTCAGCGAGATCTTCCGCGTTCCCGGCAATGAGAACCTGAACAATGCCGAGCGGTCTCTGCGCACGTCGTCGCTCTACCTCCCGTTCCAGGGGCGCATTCGCGAAGAGATCGCGGTGCGGCGAGCGCATAGCCGCGAGACGGTGCTGGTGACCATACATTCCTTCACGCCGGTCTATTTCGGTCGCAAGAGAGAGGTCGAAATCGGGATACTGCACGACCGCGACAGTCGCCTGGCCGATGCCATGCTGGCTGCGGCAAGCAGGCATCTTTACCGTGTGGAACGCAACGAGCCATACGGCCCGGCCGATGGGGTCACCCACACACTTGAGCTGCATGCCTTGCCGGCGGGACTTTTGAACGTGATGATCGAGATCCGCAACGACCTCATCGCCGACGAGGCAGGGCAGGTCGTTGCGGCGGACTTCCTCAGCCAGCTTCTGAGGGAAAGCATCAGTGCGCTGACCAAACAGAACAACAATGGCTGCGCGTAAAGAGGTGGAACGGACTGGGAGAATGAGAGGATGTCTTCGCATGTGAGTGGCGTGTCGGGCCCTGCCGATGCCTGAGACGCTGAAAACCTATGTCCGCATCGTCGACCGCTTCAACCGCGGCGTCGGCCGGGTGACCATGTACCTCATCTTCGTGATGATGGGCATCCTGCTGTGGTCGTCGATCTCCAAGACCTTCTTCCTCCCGTCGCTCTGGACGCTGGAGATGGCACAGTTCGTCATGTCGGCCTACTTCCTGCTCGGCGGGGCCTATTCGCTGCAGCTGGATTCGCATGTCCGGATGGACCTGGCCTATGGCCGCTGGTCGCCCCGGACGAAGGCAATCGTCGACGTCGTCACCATCTTCATGCTGTTCGTTTACCTGTTCTTCCTGCTTTATGGCGGCATCTCCAGTACCTCTTACGCCCTCCAGTACAACGAGACGAGCTACTCGTCCTGGTCGCCCTATATGGCGCCGATCAAGATCATCATGGTGATCGGCATCTTCCTGACCCTGCTGCAGGCAACCTCCATCTTGATCAAGGATCTTGCGGTGGCACTCGGAAGGCCGCTTGCATGAGCGCCGAGATGGTCATTCTCTTCATGTTCTCGTCCATGCTGCTCAGCATGCTGACGGGGCAGCGGGTCTTTGCCGTGATCGGCTTCGTCGGCGTGGTCGCGGCAGCGGTACTGTGGGGCAACGGCGGCTTCGAACTCGGCTTCTCGGCGGCGATGAAGCTGATGAAGTGGTATCCGCTGCTGACGCTGCCGCTCTTTATCTTCATGGGTTACCTTCTGTCGGAATCCGGCATCGCCGAAGACCTCTACAAGGCTTTCCACGTCTGGATGGGAGGGCTGCGCGGCGGTCTTGCCCTCGGCACGATCGGGCTGATGGTGATCATCTCGGCGATGAACGGCCTATCTGTCGCCGGCATGGCGATCGGCGCCACTATCGCGCTCCCGGAACTGCTCAAGCGCGGTTACGACAAGACCATGGTGACCGGCGTCATCCAGGCGGGCAGTTCGCTCGGCATCCTCGTGCCGCCAAGCGTCGTACTGGTGCTCTACGGCATGATCGCGCGGCAGCCCGTGGGGCAGTTGTGGCTGGCGGGAGCCTTCCCGGGCCTGCTGCTGGCCGCTCTCTTCGTCATCTACATCGTTATCCGCTGCCACTTCAATCCGTCACTTGGGCCGGTGCTCCCAAAGGAGGAGCGCAACATCCCGCTGGCGGATAAGCTGAAGCTCCTGCGCGCCGGCATTCTACCGCTCCTGATCTTCTTCCTGATGATGGGGCTTTTCCTGATGGGCTATACCAGCCTGGTGGAAAGCTCTGCGGTCGGCGCCCTCTCGGCGCTTGTGGTGGCCGCTTTCAAGCGCCGTCTCGGCAACGGCGTCCTGACCCGCACGATTGAGCAGACGCTCGGCATCACCTGCATGTTCATGTGGATCATTCTGGCCGCCCTCTGCTTCGGTGCAGTCTTCGACGGGCTGGGCGCCGTGCGGGCGATCGAGGGGCTTCTGATCAACGAGTGGGAGCTGTCGCCGTGGACGATCCTGATCATGATGCAGGTGTCCTTCATCTTGATGGGCATGTTCCTCGACGATACGGCCATGCTCGTCATCGTGGCGCCGCTCTATATCCCGCTCGTGGGCAAGCTCGGTTTCGATCTCGTCTGGTACGGCGTGCTTTACACGATCACCTGCCAGATCTCGTACATGACGCCGCCCTTCGGCTACAATCTCTTCCTGATGCGGGCGATGGCGCCGCCGCAGATATCGCTTGGCGACATCTACAGATCGGTCTGGCCCTTCGTGATCATCATGATGATCGGCCTTGCGATCATCATGGCCTTCCCGCAGATCGCACTCTGGCTGCCGGAGCACGTCAATGTGCGCGGCTGAACTCAAGACACCAAGAACAAGAGCCCGAATGAATGGGCCATATCTCGCACCGGGTGAGCCGGTGCGGCGTGACTGTATCAATCAGCAACAGAGGGAACAGACATGACGAACAGACGCGACTTCCTGAAAAAGGCGGGCTTGACCGCCGCCGCCGCCGGGCCGGCCATGCTGGCCGCCCCTTACGTGAAGGCCCAGGCACCGATCCGCTGGCGGCTGCAGACCTATGCGGGTCCGGCGCTTGCCGAACACGTCATCAAGCCGGCAATCGATTCCTTCAACAAGATCGCCGACGGACAGATGGAGATCGAGCTCTATACCGCCGACCAGCTTGTGCCGACCGGCGAACTCTTCCGCGCCATGCAGGCAGGCACGATCGATGCGGTGCAATCGGACGATGATTCAATGAACTCTCCCGTCGACATCAAGGTGTTCGGCGGCTACTTCCCCTTCGCCTCGCGCTATAGCCTTGATGTGCCGACGCTGTTTCACCAGTACGGCCTGAACGAAATCTGGGAAGAGGCCTACAACGAGGTCGGCGTGAAGTGGTTGTCCGCTGGTTCCTGGGATCCCTGCAACTTCGCCACCAACAAGCCGCTGAAGAGCCTGGAAGACCTGAAAGGTCTTCGCATTTTCACCTTCCCGACTGCTGGGCAGTTCCTGGCGCGCTTCGGCGTCGTTCCGGTCACGCTGCCCTGGGAAGACGTGCAGGTGGCAATGCAGACGGGGGAGATTGACGGCATTGCCTGGTCCGGCATCACCGAAGACTATACGGTCGGCTGGGCGGACGTGACGAAGTACTTCCTCACCAACAACATCTCCGGTGCTTGGTGCGGCTCGTTCTTCGCCAATGCCGACCGCTGGAACGAGGTGCCGGACAACCTGAAGGAGTTGTTCAAGCTGACGATGGATTCGTCGCACTACTACCGGCAGCACTGGTACTGGGGCGGGGAAGCGAAGCTGCGCGTCGAAGGCACAAAGCTCGAACTGACCACCATTCCGGAAGAAGAGTGGAAGACGGTGGAGGCGGAAGCCATGAAGTTCTGGGACGAGGTTGCTCAGACGAGCCCGCGCACGGCTAAGGTCGTGGAGATCCTGAAGAAGTATCGCGAGACGATGGAGAAGGCGGGACCGCCTTATCGCTACAGCTGAGTCATGAGGGGCGGCGGGCAGAGAGCCCACCGCCCCTCGCATCCATTTTGCCCTGACGGACATTCTCTATGAGCGCCAACTACACCTTCGAAGACCTCAAATCCGATGTGGCTGACGGCAGCATCGATACCGTTCTCGCCTGCCTTGTCGACATGCAGGGCCGGCTCATGGGCAAACGCTTCCAAGCCCAGTTCTTCGTCGAGAGCGCCTACGAGGAGACCCATAGCTGCAATTACCTGCTTGCCACCGACATGGAGATGGAAACTGTTTCCGGCTTCAAGGCAACGAGCTGGGAGAAGGGGTACGGCGACTACACCATGAAGCCGGATCTTTCGACGCTCCGGCGCGTGCCCTGGCTGCAAGGCACCGCACTCGTTCTCTGCGACGTGCTGGATCACCACACGCATGAGGAGGTGCCCCATTCTCCGCGTGCGATTCTGAAGAAGCAGGTCGGGCGACTGGAAGCGATGGGCATGAAGGCCTTCATAGCAACGGAGCTCGAATTCTTCCTGTTCGACCAGACGTATGAACAGGCGCAGGCCTCCGGCTACAGGAGCCTCAAGCTCGCCAGCACCTATAACGAGGACTACCACATCTTCCAGACCACCAAGGAAGAGGATGTGATGAGGGCGATCCGCAACGGCCTGCAGGGTGCGGGCATTCCGGTGGAGAATTCCAAGGGCGAGGCTTCGGCGGGGCAGGAGGAGATCAACGTCCGCTACGCGGATGCGCTGACCATGGCTGACCGGCACGTCGTCATCAAGAATGCCTGCAAGGAGATCGCCTGGTCGAAAGGCAAGGCCATCACGTTCCTGGCCAAGTGGAACTACAATGCGGCCGGCTCGTCGTCGCACATTCACCAGTCGCTTTGGAGCGCGGACGGCAAGACGCCGCTCTTCTTCGACAAAGACGATGAATACGGCATGTCGGAGACGATGAAGCACTACGTGGCCGGCCTACTCGCGCATGCCGATGAGATCACCTACTTCCTCGCCCCCTATATCAACTCCTACAAGCGCTACATGGCCGGCACGTTCGCGCCGACCAAGGCCGTGTGGTCGAAGGACAACCGCACTGCCGGCTACCGACTCTGCGGCGAAGAAACGAAGGGCATTCGCATCGAATGCCGCGTTGGCGGCTCCGATCTCAATCCCTATCTCGCCATGGCGGCGCTTTTGGCGGCTGGCATTGACGGCATGGAGAAGAAGATGGAGCTCGAGCCGGCCTTCGAAGGCGACGCCTATGGCGGCAAGGACATCCGGGAGATCCCGCATACGCTACGTGATGCGACGTCCTTGATGTCCGGCTCCACGATGCTGCGCGCCGCCTTCGGCGATGACGTCATCGACCACTACACCCGGGCAGCGCAATGGGAGCAGGAAGAGTACGATCGTCGCATCACCGATTGGGAAGTGGCGCGCGGTTTCGAAAGGGCCTAGTGCTCGACCCACAATATCATAAACGACAGGAACTGTGATCATGACCATGATCCAATGCATCTCGCCGGTCGACGGCTCGGTCTATGCCGAGCGGGAGGCCATGAGGTTCGAAGAGGCATCTGCCGCCGTGGGCCGCGCCCGCAAAGCTCAGAAGGCCTGGGCAAGGCGGCCGCTGGAGGAGCGGGTGCAACTGGTGCTCAAGGGGGTCACACGCCTCAATGAGATGGCCGACGAAATTGTGCCGGAACTTGCCTGGATGATGGGGCGCCCGGTCCGCTATGGCGGCGAGTTCAAGGGCTTCAACGAACGCTCCAATTATGTCGCCTCGATCGCGGCCGACGCCCTGGCGCCGATGGTCATGGAGGAGAGCGCCAGCTTCGAGCGCCGCATCGAGCGCGAGCCACACGGCGTCGTCTTCGTGATCGCGCCGTGGAACTACCCTTACATGACGGCAATTAACACGGTGGCGCCGGCGCTGATGGCTGGCAATACCGTCGTCATCAAGCATGCCTCCCAAACACTGCTCGTCGGCGAGCGGCTGGTGCGCGCCTTTGTGGAGGCGGGCGTGCCGGAGGACGTCTTCGTCAACCTCTTTCTCGACCATGAAACCACCTCGGCGCTGATCGCGGCAAGCAAGTTCAACTTCGTCAACTTCACCGGCTCGGTGGAGGGCGGTCGCTCGATTGAACGGGCAGCGGCGGGCACCTTCACCGGCCTCGGCCTGGAACTCGGCGGCAAGGATCCGGGCTATGTGATGGAAGACGCCGATCTCGACGCGGCCGTCGATACGCTGATGGATGGCGCCACCTACAATTCGGGCCAGTGCTGCTGCGGCATCGAGCGTATCTACGTGCACGAGTCGCTGTATGAACAGTTCGTCGAAAAGTCGGTCGCCTGGGTTTCCAACTACAAGCTCGGCAATCCGCTGGAGCAGGAGACGACGCTTGGTCCAATGGCGAACAAACGCTTCGCCAAGGTGGTCCGAGAGCAGGTGGCTGATGCTGTTTCCCGCGGTGCGAAGGCGCTGGTGGATCCTAAGCTTTTCCCGGCGGATGACGGCGGCGCCTATCTCGCCCCGCAGGTGCTCGTGAACGTCGACCACTCAATGGCCTTTATGACCGAGGAGACCTTCGGTCCTGCAGTCGGCATCATGAAGGTGAAGAGCGACGAGGAAGCACTCTCGCTGATGAACGACAGCAAGTACGGGCTCACCGCGTCCCTCTGGACGAAAGACGCGGAGCGGGCAGGGCGGATCGGCCGCGAGATCGAGACCGGCACCGTCTTCATGAACCGCGCGGATTACCTCGATCCGGCTCTCTGCTGGACAGGAGTCAAGGAAACCGGTCGCGGCGGCTCGCTTTCCGTCCTCGGCTTCCACAACCTCACCAGACCGAAGTCTTACCACCTGAAGAAGGTCACGCAATGAACATCGTCGCGAACTGGAGCTATCCCACCGCCATCAAGATGGGCCGCGGCCGGATCAAGGAACTCGGAGATGCGTGCAAGTCGCTCGGCATGAAGAAGCCGCTGCTGGTCACCGACCGTGGACTGGCGTCGATGGCGATCACCGCCCATGCGCTGGACGTCCTCGACGAGGCAAACCTTGGCCGCGCCATCTTCTCCGACGTCGACCCGAACCCCAACGAGAAGAACCTCGAGGCCGGTGTGAAGGCGTTCCGCGACGGCGGGCATGATGGCGTGGTCGCCTTCGGCGGCGGATCGGGCCTCGATCTCGGCAAGGCTGTCGCCTTCATGGTGGACCAGACGCGGCCTGTCTGGGATTTCGAGGATATCGGCGACTGGTGGACCCGCGCCAGCACCGACGGCATTGCCCCGATCGTCGCCGTGCCGACCACCGCTGGCACCGGGTCCGAAGTCGGCCGCGCCTCGGTCATCACCAACTCGCAGACGCATGTGAAGAAGATCATCTTCCATCCGAAGTTCCTGCCCGGCGCGGTTATCGCCGATCCGGAGCTGACGGTCGGCATGCCGAAGACCATCACCGCCGGCACCGGCATGGATGCCTTCGCTCACTGCCTAGAAGCCTATTGCTCGCCCTTCTACCACCCGATGAGCCAGGGAATCGCGCTGGAAGGCATGCGGCTCGTGAAGGAATTCCTGCCGCGCGCCTACAAGGACGGGACTGACATCGAGGCCCGCACCAACATGATGGCAGCCGCTGCCATGGGTGCGGTGGCCTTCCAGAAGGGTCTAGGGGCCATTCACTCGCTCTCACATCCGATCGGCGCGGTCTACAACACGCACCACGGCATGACGAACGCAGTGGTGATGCCGCCGGTGCTGCGCTTCAACCGGCCGGCGATCGAAGAGAAGATCGAGCGTGCGGCGGCCTACCTCGGCATCAGCGGTGGTTTCGACGGGTTCTACGGCTACGTCCTGTCCCTGCGTTCGGAGCTTGGCGTCCCCGAAAACCTCTCCGCAATGGGGGTCAAGCAGGATCGGGTCGCCGACCTTGCCGCAATGGCGATCGAGGACCCGAGCTGCGGCGGGAACCCCGTTCCGATGACGCTGGAGAATACAAAACAGCTCTTCATCGATTCCTTCTGAAGTTCCCAAGCAGCATGATCAAGGCCTCGCAGCAGACGCTCCGGGGCCTTTTCTCTGCCTCGATGACAATCGCCGGTCACATCATGGATCGCTAAATTTACCCTTTGTTAACCATGGTTAAGGAGGATGCAGGCAATGCACCATGCTTCGGCGGTGCCGCTTGGAGCGATGCCGCTCATACCCTCCTGAGGACCGAGAATGCCCGTAATTTCCTTTGCCAATGCCAAGGGTGGAGCCGGAAAGACCACCGCTGCCCTTCTGCTTGCGACAGAACTTGCCCACCAGGGTTACCGCGTCGCCATCATCGACTGCGACCCGCAGCACTGGATCACCCAGTGGGCGGAGATTTCCGGTCCGGTCCGCAATCTTCAGGTCATCTCGGAAGTTTCGGTGGCATCACTGCATTGTCATCTGCGCGAAATGGCGACTCAGGTCGACTTCTTCATCATTGATCTGGCCGGCGCCAAGGATGCGCTCGTGACGACGGCAATCGGCCTCTCCGATCATGTTATGATTCCAGTCCAAGGCTCGGCCATGGACGCCAAGGGTGCCGCCCAAATTCTCGACCTTCTGGCGCTGATGAAAGATAAGGCGAATCTCGACATCCCGCATTCGGTTGTACTTACCCGCGTCACCTCGATGGTGACCACCAAGGCGCTGATCACGATCAAGGGCCTGCTTGCTGCACGTGGGGTGAATGTCCTCAACACGCCGATCGGCGAACGGAACGCCTTCAAGGAACTTTTTGAGGTCGGGGGCACGCTTCACTCGCTCGATGCTGCAAAGGTCAGTAATCTGGACAAAGCGAAGGAGAATGCCGGCGCCTTCGCGCAGGAGGTAATGCGCCTGATGCCGACGCATATCATCCGTTCGCCGCGCCTGCGCGTTTTCCCCTTCGGCCGCAACGCGGCCTGACGATCTTCGATGTAGGTCCAATCAAAAAAAGGCGCCCGGAGGCGCCTTCAGACTGCTGACAAAGTCCTCTTTGCCTTTGCTGGCGCTACTTCGACTCCGATCCGTTCTCTTTTCGATTCAGAGACGTTCCGTGAATCATGGTCCTTGAGAAGGTGGGGCGGGGGGTTGTTATCAAGCTGAAGGCGCCCGGAGGCGCCTTTTTTATTCGGAGAACTCCACCACCGTTCCCGGCTTAACCATCTTCGCGAGTTCGGTTGCGTCCCAGTTGGTCAGGCGGATGCAGCCGTGGCTGTTGGTCTTGCCGATCTTGGACGGCTCCGGTGTTCCGTGGATGCCGTAGGTCGGCTTCGAAAGGGCGATCCAGACGGTGCCGACGGGGCCGTTCGGACCAGGCGGGATCTCAAGGATCTTGTCGTTGTTGCCCTGCTTGAAGTTGACCTTCGGGTTATAGGTATAGCCCGGGTTCAGGGCTATCCGCTGCACGGTGTGTGTGCCGGTAGGCGAGGGCGTGTCGCTCGAGCCGATCGTTGCCGGGTAGGCGGCAATCAGGTTGCCGTCTTCGCCATAGGCAAAGACCTGTTCCCTGCTCTTGTCGGCGACGATCCGGGTTACGGCGCCGGTCTTCGGGTTGCCGGGGCTGATCACCTTGATCGTCGTACCGGGGATCGAGAAGTCCACGCCGGGATTGAGCGCCTTCAGGTAGTTCTCGTCCATATGGAACTGCTCGGCGAGCTTCTCGCTGGTCGAGGTATAAGCCATGGCCGGCAGCTGCGCCTTGTGCGCATAGTCGTCGGGGATCGAGGCGACATAGGGGCCGGCTGCGTCGGCTGCCGTGATGGTGTAATCGACGATCGGCAGGCCGCCCGAGTAGCTCAGGCGCTGCAAGATCTCTTCGGAGTTGTTCGGGTCCAGCGTCTCGCCGGTCATCTGTTGCCAGGCGGCAATGGCCTTGTTGACGTTCTCGCCGAGATGGCCGTCGATGACGCCAGGCGAAATGCCTTCGCGATCGAGGAAGACCTGCAGCGCGGCGACTTCAGCCTGCGGCTTCTTGGTTACCGCGATGATCGGTTTCTCCGGCTCCAGCTGCTGAAGCGGTTGCTGTTCGCGCTCGATGGAGGCGTAATCATCCTGCGGCTGCTGCTCCTGCGGATAGGGCTGCTCGTCGAGCGGCAGGCGCGTGATGGAGCCGGGACCAGGAATGGAGCCGGTGATGGAGCCCGGTTCCTCGGGGCGGTACTCGCGATAGTCTCGATAGCCGGCGGTGTCACGGTACTCGCGGTACCCGCCCGGTCGGGGCGGATACTGGTCGACCCGTTGCGGTGCATAACCGTCGTTGCGCATTTCGGTTGCCACCACGTTGCCGTAGCGGTCGATCAGGACGCGGCGTCCCGCCCGATCGCGGCTGATCACCACGTCACCCTGTTCGGGGATATAATCCAGGATCGCGCCATCCGGTGCCACCAGCATGGTGTCGGATGCGTAGGGATCGTAGATTGACTGAGCTGATACCGCCGAGGCGCCCTGTGTCGCCAGAAAGGCAAATCCGAGACTAGCGGTTAGAAGCCTTTTCACGTTGCCACCGACCTTCTTGTTGAACAGAGATGAAATTGCCGAGGCAGCGAAACGTTCCACTCGTGCATCAGCTGCCACAGACAAGCTAATTTTGACGCTAGTGTGAAAAAGGTGAATTCGTCATGAACGCGGCGTTAATTTTCGATCACGTTCTGATAACAGAGTCGTTTAGGGAGTGAGGAGTTGAAATGAAAGCTTTTTCCGCAGCCGCCGGGCCACGTCTTTTGCTGGACGAGACCTCCGTCATGGATATCGGCTCCTGCTTCGTCGCTGAAGTGGACGTCGCGCCAGGACGCGCGATCCCTGACGACGGCGACCCGCGGATCGACCATTCGCTGGAAGGCTTCCTCTTCACGTGCGGCCCGGATCACATCCGTCATCCCGAGCCGATCCCCGGGCGCCGCGATGGCAAGAGCTACCCGCTGCACGGTTCCTTCTCGTCCCATCCGGCCGAGGTTCTTTTCTGGGATGTGCAGGACGGAGGTGCGGAATGCCGCGCCAGGGTCCCGGTCGATCTCGCAGATGGTGGGCGGGCGCTTCTGGAGCGTCACTGGCGCATCAACGGGGAGAGCAGCGAAGTCTGTCTGTTCGACACGGTGACCAACACCGGCACCAAGCCCTTTCCGGCGGTCCAGATGTATCACATGAACATCGGCGCCTGGCTGTTCGACAGCGAGGTGAAGCTGAACGGCAAGATGCTGGACGGCAGCCTGCCCTGGAATTTCGGCGAGGATCCGGGCGGCGTGTTCTGCGTGCCTGCGGCGACGGATGAGAGCGGCTGGGCCGAGGTGAGCCTCGGCCCGATTGCTGCGATCGGTGGCGCGACGCTGAAGGTGAAGTTCCGGACCGACACGCTTCCGCATCTGCAGGTGTGGCGCAATCAGCAGGCGCCGGCACATGTGCTGGGGATCGAGCCGGTTTCCCATCGCTGTGTCAGCCGCAAGGAACTGGCGGAAAAGGGCGAGCTGAAGCCGCTGAAGCCCGGCGAGAGCATCGATTACGCACTGCGCTTCTCGTTCACCTGAAACCATCTCAATTGACGCTCCGCCGGTGGCAGCGTAATGCAGGGCCCACGTCCCATCCGGAGGAATTGCCATGGACATCCGACAGATCAACGACGAATATGCCGTAACCGGCCAGATCACCACCGAGGATCTGGATCAGATCAAGGCGATGGGTTTCAAGTCGATCGTCTGTAACCGTCCGGATGAGGAAGAGCCGGGCCAGCCGAGCTTCGGCGAGATTTCAGCCAAGGCGGCAGAGCTTGGGCTTGAGATCAGGCATGTGCCGGTCGGGCGCATGGGTGTCGACGTAGAGGCCGTCAACGGCATGGTCGACGCCTTGGACGAGCTGCCGCGGCCGATGCTCGGCTACTGCCGATCCGGCGCGCGCTCGACGGCAATTTACGAAAAGAGCCAGCACATTCGCGGCTGACATCTTTCGCGGCCGGCCCAGCCGGCTACCGTTTCCAAACACAAGATAATCAGGAGCATTAATGAGCATCAAGCGCATCGAGCCCGGCGCCCGCATGAGCGGCGCCGTCGTGCACGGAAACACCGTGTACCTGTCCGGTCAGGTCGGCGAAGGCGAATCCGTGAAGGAACAGTGCGAGTATGCGCTGCGGGAAGTAGACCGTCTGTTGGCCGCTGCCGGCAGCGACAAGTCGAAGATCCTGCAGACGCTGATCTACCTCTCCGACATGTCCTACTTCGCCGAGATGAACGCTGTCTGGGAAGCCTGGATCGATCCGGCGAACACACCGGCCCGTGCAACGAGCGAAGCCAAGCTCGCAGCACCGAAGTACAAGGTCGAGTTTACCGTAACTGCCGCCATCTGAGCTGTGACACCCTGAATCCAGAAGCCGGCGCATCAGTCTGATGCGCCTGCTTTTTTCGTCTCAGGCCTTCTCGCGGATCTGCGTCAGCGTCCGTGTCGGCGTGATCGCCTCGCTGTCGAGCTTCACCTCGATGATCGCGGGCTTGCCGCTCGCCCGGGCGCGCTCGAAGGCAGGGGCGAAGTCTTCCGTCTTCTCCACAAGCTCACCGTGGCCCCCGTAGGCCTTGGCGAAGGCGACGAAGTCGGGATTGACGAGGTCGGTTGCGCTGACGCGGCCCGGATATTCCCGCTCCTGGTGCATGCGGATCGTGCCATAGGTGCCGTTGTTCACCAGCACCGTGATGATCGGCAGGTTGTAGCGCACCGCGGTGACGAACTCCTGGCCGTGCATCATGAAGCAGCCATCGCCGGCAAAGCAGATAACTTCGCGTTCCGGGAAAAGCTGCTTTGCCGCAACCGCCGCAGGCAGACCGTAGCCCATGGAGCCCGAGGTCGGCGCAGCCTGTGTATTGAACTTGCGGAAGCGGTGGAAGCGGTGAACCCAGGTGGCGTAGTTGCCGGCGCCGTTGGTGAAGATCGTGTCGTCCTTCGTGTTGGCGTCGAGCCACTCCATGATCGGGCCCATCTGCACTGCGCCTGGGCCAGTCTTCGGCGGCGTGGACCACTTCAGGTACGCGTCGTGCATCGCCGACCTGCGCTCCGCCCGAAGCGGTGCTGCCGGTGGGTTGAGGTGCTTTAGCGCAGAGGCAAACTCCGCCGGTGCCGCGCAGATCGCGAGATCAGGCCGGTACACCCGCCCCAGTTCTTCCGGGTCCGGATAGACGTGAACGAGCTTCTGCGCGGGGTAGGGAATGTCGATCAGCGTATAGCTGGAGGACGGCATTTCCGACATGCGTGCGCCAACGAGGACCAGCAGGTCGGACTCCTTGATTGCCTTCGCCAGCGCCGGGTTTATGCCGATGCCCACATCGCCGGCGTAGCTCGGATGCAGGTGGTCGAACAACATCTGCCGTCGGAAGGAGCAGCCCACCGGAACCTTGAAGCGGCTGGCGAAGTCCTGGAACTCGGCGACGGCCTGTTCGTTCCAGCGCGTGCCGCCGAGGATGAACATCGGCCGCTGCGCATCCTTCAGCATGCCCTCGAAAGTCTGCATCTGTCTCGGACCGGGATGCGCTTCTACGGGCATATAACGCTGTGCGGCCGGCGCCTCGACCTCTTCCACCAGCATGTCTTCCGGCAAGGTCAGCACGACCGGTCCGGGACGGCCGGAGGTCGCCACGGCAAAGGCGCGCGTGACAAATTCCGGGATACGGCGGGCGTCGTCGATCTCGCCTACCCATTTGGCGAATTCGGTGAAGGCACGGCGATATTCAACCTCCTGAAAGGCCTCGCGTTCGCGAGCATCGCGCTGCACCTGGCCGATGAAGAGGATCATCGGGACGGAATCCTGACGGGCAATGTGCAGGCCAGCGGAAGCATTGGTGGCGCCGGGGCCGCGGGTTACCATGCAGATGCCGGGCTGACCCGTGAGTCTCCCCCAGCAATCTGCCATCATGGCAGCGCCACCTTCCTGGCGGCAGACGAGCACGTCGATGCCGCTGTCATAGAGCGCGTCGAGCACGGCGAGATAGCTTTCCCCCGGCACGCAGGAGATACGCTCGACGCCATTGGCCTTCAACGCCTCGACGATCAGCTGTCCACCGGTTTTCATGATTTCGTTCCCTTAATCTCGTTGATGTTCAATTCGGCCAGCACGTCGGCGGTATGTTCGCCCAGCTTCGGGCTCGAGCGGGTGTAGGTCAGCGGCGTTTCGGAGAGGACGATGGGGGTGCGAACACCTGGGATCATCGTGCCGTCTGCCGCCTGAAGGTCGACCCGCAGCTTGCGCGCCTGGACCTGCGGGTCTTCGAACATCTCCGCGATGGAGTTGATCGGCCCGGCCGGCACAGCGTTCTCGCCGCAGGCCGCAAGCAGCTCCGCCTTAGTCCACTTCGCGGTTTCAGTAGTGACGAGACGGCGCAGCTGGTGGCGGTCGGAGACCCGGGCGCGGTTGGTTGCAAAGCGCTCGTCGTCGGCCAAGGGCTCGAGCCCCAGGATGGTGCACAGCCGGCGGAACTGGCCGTCGTTGCCGACGGCGAGGATGATGTGACCGTCCTTGACCGGGATCACTTCATAGGGGGTGATATTCGGATGGGCGTTGCCGAGGCGGGTCGGGGCGGTGCCGGAGATGAGGTAGTTCATGTTCTGGTTGGCAAGCACGGCCGACATCACGTCGAGCAATGCCATGTCGACAAGCTGTCCTTCGCCGGTCCTCATTGCGTGGATCAGCGCCGCCTGGATGGCTGTCACTGCGTAGATGCCGGTGAAGATGTCGGCGATGGCGACCCCGGCCTTCATCGGCTGTCCGTCCGGCTCACCGGTGATCGACATGAAGCCGGACATGCCCTGGACGATGTAGTCGTAGCCCGCAAGGCCTGCATAGGGGCCATCCTGACCGAAACCGGTGATCGAACAATAGACGAGCTTCGGATTGAGCGCCTTCAGGCGCTCGTAGTCGAGGCCGTATTTCGTTAGACCGCCTTGCTTGAAATTCTCGATTAGGACGTCGGCGGTGGCCACGAGCCGGCGGACGATCTCCTGGCCTTCTGCCGTCTTTAGGTCGACGGCGACGGAGCGCTTGCCGCGATTGGTGGCGTGGTAATAGGCGGCGGAAAGGTTTTCGCCGTTGTCGCTCTCCACGAAGGGCGGGCCCCAGGCACGGGTGTCATCACCACCCTCAGGGTTCTCGACCTTAATGACGTCAGCCCCCATGTCGGCCAGCATTTGGCCGGCCCAGGGCCCAGCAAGCACGCGGGCGAGCTCGATGACGCGGATGCCGGCGAGTGGAGGTTGCTTTTCTGTCTTCTTGTTCATTCTCTGGGCTTCACGGTTTCACTGCGACGTCGGCGGTCGTCACTGGCTTTGAGGCGACGCGGCGTTCGCGCAAGATGATGTAGAGGCCGGAGCCGATGATGATCGAGATTCCCAGCCACTTGCCCGCATCCGGAAAGTCGCCGAAGACCAGCCAGCCGAACAGCGTCGCCGAGATGATTTCGAAGTATTGCAGCGGCGCCAGAACCGAGGCGGGTGCCACGCGGTAGGCGTAGACGGCAAGGATTCCCGAGAGTGCCGCGAAGAAACCGACGCCGATCATGAAGAACGTGCTCGTCAGGCCCGGCATAGAGGGCGCGATGAAGTCGATGCCGCTCCAGTTGCCGACGACGAGAAGTGCCGCCGAGATCGGGATGCCCCACACCGACATCTGGAACTGCATCGCCCACGGGTTTTCCCGTGGCGCCAGCGCCCGCGTCATCAAGGCGAAGATTGCGACGCAGAAGGCGGTGACGATCGGCAGCAGGGCGACGTAACCAATATCCTGGAAGCTTGGCTGGATGACGATTATGGCGCCGAGGAAGCCGACACCACAGGCGGTGTAGCGCCGCCAGCCGATGGTTTCCTTCAGGAAGATGCTGGAAAGGACCGTCAGGATGATCGGCTCCACAAAGAAGATCGCCACCGCATCGGCTACTTCCATGACCGCGAGCGTTGCGACAAAGCAGATCATGCCGAGGGTGATCAGGCCCGCCCGCACGGCGTGAAACGCACTCATCCGCCAGGAGAAGCTGCGCCAGAGGCGCTGCCAAACGACGATCGGCAGCATGAAGATCGCCTGAAAGACGAAGCGCCCCGCGGTGATCATCGTCGGCGAGCTGCTGCTGGTCGCAAGCTTGGAGAAGGTATCTATGAGCGGTGCCGCCAGCATCGCCAGCAGCATCAGGAGGAGGCCGTTGACGATCTCCGCAGAAGGTGTGTTCGGTGCGGCAAGGCCGCCGGCGGGCGCGTTCATCCTGATCCACTCTTACGAGGTGCGGCCGACATCCGCCGCCACGCTCAACCTATAGCCAACGGCCGATCCGCTGGCACTTGAAGAATTGTAAATGCATCATTCCGCCGGGCTGAGGGCCCCCGAAGCCCAGGAGGCGAATTCTTCCATCGCCTTGTGCCGGACCTTGTCCTTCAGCGTCTCGTGGCGAGTGTCTGGCCAGATCCGGCTGGTGAGGCGGGTCAGGCCCTTGCTCCGCAGTTGGTGGGCAAGCCAGGTGATCTCACGACCGCCGTTCGTCGCCGGGTCGGTGTCGCCGCCGACGAGATAGACCGGCATGTCCTTCGGCAGCCGGTCTATAAGGCGCGGGCCGCGGAAGGTCAGCGCAAAGACATCTAGCCAGAGCGAGACGCTGGCGTCGAAGCCGCAGAGCGGGTCGGCATTGTAGGCGTCGACTTCCTCGGGCTGACTGCTCAGCCAGTCTGCCTCCGTCCGCTTCTCGGGCATGGACCGCCCCCAGGCGCGGAAGGTCGCGATCGGCAGGATGGTGCTTGGCACGTCTGCGCCCTTCAATGCCTTCTCCGTCAACAGCACGCCTTGGGCGAAACGTCCGGCAGGACCCGGATGAAAGTTGGAGTTCCAGATCGAGAGGCCTTCGAATGCGCCCGGGTTGTCGACCGCGGCGTTGAGAGCGGCAAGGCCGCCCATGGAATGGCCAAAGAGGATGACCGGCAGGCCCGGATGTGCGCGGGCGGCCAGATCGCGTATCGCCTGCACGTCCTCCAGAACCTTGCCGACCCCGTGGCGCCTCGCAAACCGACCGACCGTCGCGTCTGGTGCGCTAGTGTGGCCATGCCCCCGGTGGTCGTGGGCATAGACATGGAAGCCCCGGCCGCTCATGAATCGGGCAAACTCACCGTATCGGCCGGAATGCTCCGCCAGCCCATGGCAGATCAGCAGGATACCGCGAGCGGCGCCAACGGCAGCCTGGTGTCGGTAGGCGAGGCTGGCGCCGGTCGAACTTTCCTGCCGATTGATGCCCTCGAACATTCCCCGCACCTCCCGCTCGCGCATTGCTCCTGGCGCCCGTTTCGCCTAGATAGCGTCCAAACCCCAAGACGCCGGAGCATTTTTTCTAATGGCACGCCAGTTCATTTACCACATGGCCGGACTGAACAAGTCTTACGGCAACAAGAAGATCCTCGAAAACATCCATCTGTCCTTCTATCCGGACGCCAAAATCGGCATCCTCGGCCCGAACGGCGCCGGTAAATCGACCGTGCTCAAGATCATGGCGGGGCTGGACAAGGAATGGACCGGCGAAGCCTGGCTCGCCGACGGCGCCACGCTGGGCTACCTGCCGCAGGAGCCGCAGCTCGACCCGTCGAAAACTGTCTTCGAAAACGTGATGGAAGGCGTTGCCGACAAGAAGGCGATCCTCGATCGCTACAACGAACTGATGATGAACTATTCCGACGAGACGGCGGAAGAGGGATCCAAGCTGCAGGACGTCATCGACAGCCAGAACCTCTGGGACCTCGAGAGCCAGGTCGAGATGGCCATGGAAGCGCTCCGTTGTCCGCCTGGTGACGCCAATGTCGAGAATCTTTCCGGTGGTGAAAAGCGCCGCGTCGCGCTCTGCCAGCTCTTGCTGCGTCAGCCTGACCTGCTGCTCCTCGACGAACCCACGAACCACCTTGACGCCGAAACAATCGCCTGGCTCGAAAAGCACCTGCGCGAATATCCGGGCGCCATCCTGATGGTCACCCACGACCGTTACTTCCTCGACAACGTCACCGGCTGGATCCTCGAGCTGGACCGTGGCCGCGGCATTCCCTACGAGGGCAACTATTCCGCCTATCTGCAGGCCAAGGCAAAGCGTCTGGCACAGGAAGAGCGCGAGGAAGGAAGTCGCCAGAAGGCGCTGTCGCGCGAACAGGAATGGATTGCATCTTCGCCCAAGGCACGTCAGGCCAAGTCCAAGGCTCGTATCCGCGCCTATGATGAACTGGTGGCCGCGGCGGAAAACCGTCGTCCCGGTGAAGCACAGATCATCATCCCGGTCGGTGAGCGGCTCGGCAACGTCGTCATCGAGGCTGAGAACCTCAGCAAGTCCTATGGCGACCGCGTCCTCTTCGAAAACCTAACCTTTAAGCTGCCGCCCGGTGGCATCGTCGGCGTCATCGGTCCGAACGGCGCCGGTAAGTCAACTCTCTTCAAGCTGATCACTGGCCAGGAGAAGCCGGATAACGGCGAGATCCGCATCGGTGATACCGTCGATCTCGGCTATGTCGACCAGAGCCGCGACTCGCTCGACGGCAACAAGAATGTCTGGGAAGAAATTTCCGGCGGCAACGACGTGCTGAAGCTCGGCAAGTTCGAGATGAACTCTCGCGCCTATTGCGGCGCCTTCAACTTCAAGGGTGGCGATCAGCAGCAGAAGGTTGGCAACCTCTCCGGCGGTCAGCGAAACCGCGTGCATCTTGCCAAGATGCTGAAGTCGGGCGGCAACGTCATTCTGCTCGACGAGCCGACCAACGACCTTGATACCGAGACGCTGTCGGCACTCGAGGATGCGCTTGAAAACTTCGCAGGCTGCGCCGTCATCATCAGCCACGATCGCATGTTCCTCGACCGTCTGGCGACCCATATCCTGGCCTTTGAAGGCGACAGCCACGTGGAATGGTTCGAAGGCAACTTCGAAGACTACGAACAGGACAAAATCCGCCGCCTCGGCCCGGAATCGGTTAATCCGAAGCGTGTGACCTACAAGCGCCTGACGCGCTAGCCGTCGAGCCTTCTCAAGAGGACGAGCCGCCATGTCACGGCCCGTCCTCGCCTCTCATTCATATGAGAATATGCGAGTATATCCATATTATTAGAAAACTTGCGGTACCGACACAGGGCCACGGATGATCAGTGCCATTCGATTGACGTCATGAGAAGACCTCAACAGGAGTTTCGCATGGGTCTGATCCAACGCCTTTCGTTTCGCCAGTCTCTAACCATCTTAACGGTTACGCCCCTTGCAGCCGCCATCACTTTCGGCGGGTGGTAACTTACGAAGCCTACAAGACACGGGCCGCAACGCGGATTGCGGTACTGCTGGAGCGCCTCGCCCGGGCTGGAGGGAAACTTGCCGTGCTTATTCCCGGGGAAAGCGGAGCAGGAGCTGACCAGCGCCAGGCCCTGCGAAAGGCGACCGATGAGACCAAGGATGCGCTGCTCGAGGCTTACCAAGATGTCGTCGCTGCTAGCTATTCCGACCCGGCGCTGGCGGCGTATTATCCTCTCCCGCTTCAAGCTAGGGGACATCGTTCAGCAACTGTGTGGAGCGACAGATCAGATGCGTGGTCGGTCCAGGATGGCGCCTGCGTCAGGCGGTCAAGTGCCAGCAAAAGTGACGTCACGTCCGGTAATGCCGCTGCCGCGGCAGGCGGCATCCGGCAACGCAGCACTGGCAACCGCACCTGCGGATGGCTGGCAGGGATTTTGAGCGAAAGGGAGGTCAGTGACTTCCGGAAGTGCGGCCGTTGTGCCGCCCTTCCTCTTTTTGGTTCCTGCCGCTTTTAGGGGTTGCCACCCTCATTCTCAAGATATAAACATATCTTTATATCTTGATTGTGAGGATCGGTGGGCATGGGACTTTCGCTCGACACTTTGGTGGACGTGCTGAAAACGGCAGGGGAGCCGACGCGGTTTCGCCTGCTGGCGCTTCTTGCCGCCGGCGATCTGACGGTCAGTGACCTGACGGAGATCCTCGGCCAGTCGCAGCCGAGGATCTCGCGTCATCTCAAGCTTCTCGCTGAAGAAGATCTTATCGAGCGCTACCAGGAAGGCGCATGGGCCTATTTTCGTCTGAAGCAGGACGGGAAGGCGGCTGCCCTGGTGCAGACGCTGCTGGCTGCGACGGTGGAGGACGAGCCTGTTCTTCTGCGCGATGGCGAGCGGTTGACGACGGTCAAGCGGGCGCGGGCGGAGAAGGCGCAGGCCTACTTCAGTCGCAACGCTTCCGAATGGGACGAGCTGCGGCGCCTGCATGTCAGCGACGCTGCTGTCGAGAAGGCCCTGCTGCGCCTGATCGGCAAGAAGCCAGTTGACTCGCTGCTCGACCTCGGCACCGGCACCGGCTTGATCCTGCAGCTGCTGTCGGACGTCTACCGGCGGGCTGTCGGCATCGACGCCAGCCGTGACATGCTGTCGGTGGCGCGCGCCAATCTCGACAAGGCAGGCATCCTGAAGGCTTCGGTGCGGCACGGCGACATCCTCAACCTTCCGGTGGAGGGGCAGGACTTCGACCTCGTGACCATCCATCAGGTGCTGCACTTCCTCGATCAGCCGGAGTTTGCAATCGCGGAAGCCGCGCGCGTGCTGCGGCCGGGCGGGCGGCTGCTGATCGTCGATCTGGCACCCCATAACCTGGAGTACCTGCGCGACGAGCATGCCCATGTGCGCCTCGGTTTCTCGCACCAGATCGTCACCGACTGGCTGGAAAAGGTCGGCCTGGAGGTGCAGGAGGTCGTCGATCTGGCTTCGGCGCAGAAGGCGGCACCTTCGCTGACGGCGACCGTTTGGCTTGCGCGCGACAAGCGCCTGCTGATGGCCTGCTCCAATTCTGCCGACGAACTCACCGCTGCCTAGGAGACAAAGCATGAGAACTGCTCACCAGTCGCGGGAGCCTTTCAGCGTCTCCTTCGAGTTCTTTCCGCCCAAAGCGCCCGAAATGGAGGCGCAGCTGTGGGAAACGGTCGAGGCTCTGCGCGCGTGGAACCCGGACTTCGTCTCCGTCACCTATGGCGCGGGTGGCTCCACCAAGGCGCCGACGCTGGCGACGGTACGGCGGCTGATCGAAGAGACGCCGCTGGTGACGGCCGCACATCTGACCTGCGTCGATGCCTCACGCGACGAAGTGCAGGCGGTGGTTGCCGATTACAAGGCGCTGGGCGTGCGCCACATCGTGGCCCTGCGCGGCGATCCGCCAAGCGGCATCGGTACAAACTACCTGCCGCACCCTGAAGGTTTCGGCGATACAGCCGAACTGGTCGCAGGCCTGCGGGCGCTTGGCGATTTCGACGTCTCGGTTTCCGCCTATCCGGAAAAGCATCCCGAAAGCTACAACATGGCCGCCGACATTGAGACGCTGAAGCGCAAGGCTGATGCGGGTGCAGCGCGTGCGCTGACGCAATTCTTTTTCGACAACGACGTCTTCGAGCGGTATCTGGAGAAGGTGCGGGCGGCAGGGATCACCATACCGATCGTGCCGGGCATCATGCCGATCCAGAACCTTACACAGCTGAAGCGGTTCGCCTCCCGCTGCGGAGCGTCCGTTCCGTCATTTCTGGACGCACGGTTTGAAGGCTGCGACGAGAAGCCGGCGGAGCGGGCGAAGGTCTCTGCCGACGTTGCGGCCGAACAAATGGACGACCTGCGTCGCCGCGGGATCTACGACTTTCACATCTACACGATGAACCGCGCACCGCTTGTGAACGCGGTACTCGAACGTCTTGGCCGCTCCCGACAGCAACCCCGGGCCGGTGCCGCGGCCTGAGTCAAACAAGCAGGCACGAAAGAAAAAACGCAGCCTCTTCGGAAGCTGCGTTTTTTGCTGTCAAACTTTTATCAGAGTGTCACGGATGCCAGATATGTCCCGTAGTGGAGAGATTGTGGCGCTCAGATGAAGAGCATTGAAGCCACGAACACAAACGCTGCACCGACTACCAGGACATTGAGAGAGTATGCACGTCCCATGTCTGCCTCCTTGTGCTGACCTGGTCAGTGTATGTCGGTTTCCAGCTTCTTGAAAAGCGGATTTTGTGCTGCGCTGCAGCGGCGCGATCCATTAGCCATACAGAATGTGATTGCTATCACCCTGATTAAAAAGGAAATTCCTGATTAACGAGTATGGTGAATAATCCCTGAAATTTCCTCTCGTGACGTTAAGAAGCGAAACATCACGTGACGGATTTCTGCGCGAACGGGCATTCGCTACCGCGCTGCGATAGCCGGGCGCCTGCGGAAAAGCCGCCCGTCGAGGATCAGGAGCCCAACCCCGATAAGTGCCATTCCCGCCATCTCCGTCCATTCAAGCCGCTCGCCCAGGAAGACGGTGCCGAGGAGAATCGCCGACGGTGGAACGAGTAGGGTGACCAGCGACGTGTTGGTTGCGCCCGCCAGCGTGAGGATCCGGAAAAGCGCAGATAAGCGAAGGCGGTCGAAAGCAGCGCGAGGCCCAGGATTGCCGAGATGGCGCCGAGGCTGGGGAGAGGCAGCGACCAGGGCTGGTCGGCGAGAACGGCAACCGGCAGCATCATCAAGGACGACGCCGTCAACTGCCCGGTGGCCGTGACCGGGGCGCGGATGCCGCGGAAGCGCTTTCCGAAGGTGCCGGCAAACCCGTAGCAGATGGCCGCCAGCACGGGTAGGACGAGCGCCCAGACGGGGGCATGTGTGGCGGATCCAAGGGCCGGTCCGATGAGGACGGCCGTTCCTGCGAGACCGGTCAGGCAGCCGGCGATCTTCGCCGCCGTCAGCTTCTCGTCGGTCGTCCAGCGATTGGCGATCAGCACCGTCCAGATCGGCGTGGTGGCATTGAGGATGGAAGCAAGGCCGGCGCCGATCTCCGTCTGGCCAAAGAAGATGAGCGTGGGGCAGGGCGTTGTTGATCAAGCCCATCACCGCAAAGGCACGCCAATGGGGTCGAAGCGTGTTGTAGAGGTCATGCCGCCCGTGCAGGTAGATGTGCAGGGCGACCGCCGCGAGCGAAAGCCTGAGGAAGACGAGCGTGAAGGGCGGAACCTCCAGCACGGCCACGCGGGCAAAGAAGAACGAGCCGCCCCAGATCAGGCCAAGCAGGAGCAGCAGGCTCCAGGAGGTCCTTGTCAGTCTCTGTTGCGGTTGTGCTGCCACATCGATTCTCCTTTGCCGACACGGGAGCAATAGCGAGCGCCTCCCGTGTGTGCCACCCGAATCCTGCGGCAGGCCGTCTCAGAGCGCGCTCAACAGATCCCGTGTGGGCCAGCCGTCTGCCGGCAGACCGAGGCGCGCCTGTTCCTTCTGGACCGCCTGGCGCGTGCCCGAACCGAGAATGCCGTCGATCTCACCGACATCGTGGCCCCGCTGCTGCAGTTTTGTCTGCAGCGCCCTCATGCTCGCGTCATCCAGTCCCGCTTGCGGATTTCCCTTCTGGTAAGCCGGCGCTCCCATCAGCCGAGTGGCGAAATAGGCGGCCGACGTCGTGTAGATGAAGGACTGGTTCCACTCCAGATAGATGCCGAAGTTGGGATAGGTCAGGAAGGCCGGGCCATTGCGGCCCTGCGGCAGAACAAGAGCCGCGGGCAAGTTAGCAAAGTTAGTGTTGCCGTCGCGCGGCGAAACGCCCATCGCGAACCAGTCGCCAGCGGGCTTCTCGTTGCCGAGGCCAGTCTGTTCCCATTCAAGGTCCTCCGGAAGGGTCACTTCCTGGATCCATGGCTCGCCCGGGCGGTAGCCGAGGCTCTGGATGAACCTCGCCGCCGTCAGGATCGCGTCCGGCGAACTGCCCTTGACGTTGATATGGCCATCGCCGTCGCCGTCTACACCATAGGCGATGATGTCTTCCGGGAGCATCTGGACCTGGCCGATCTCACCGGCCCAGGCGCCCGTGTTGGTTGCGGGCTCGAGGTCGCCATGCTGCACCATCTCGATCAACGCCAGAAGCTGCGGACGGAAGAGTTCCGGGCGGCGGCAGTCGTGCGCAAGCGTCACCAGCGCGTTGCGCGTGTTGAAGTCGCCCTGAACGGCGCCGAAGTCCGTCTCCATCGCCCAGAAGGCGGCGATGACGCCCGGCGGTACGCCGAACTCCTGCTCGGCGCGCTGGAAGACATCTGCATACTGCTTGAGTTTCTGCCGCCCGATGTCGAGCCGGGCCTGGCTGACGGTCCGCTGCGAAAATTCGAGGAAGGTCTGCTTGAAGACGCCTTGTGCACGGTCGCGCGACAGCACCTTCTGGTTGACGCGCGCACCGGCCAGGGCGCGGTCCGCGGCCTCTGCCGGGATGCCCTTGGCGACGGCTTCCGCCTTGATGCCATCAAGGAAGATTGCGAGGTCGCCACCGCAGGTCTGGGCGGCCGCCGGTAGGGCGAAACAGGTCGACATCAGGGCGGACATGGCGAGACGGCGGGCGATCGGCATAACGGTTCTCCATCGCAGGAACAGGTTTGTGCCGGTCTCAATGATCAATGTGACGGAAGCGCGGCGGCAGCACCTGGCCAGCGGTCTGTCTTACTCCGTGGCTGCAGCCACCCAGACGTGCCAGTTCTTTTCCGTACCCGCGAAGACGTTGATGTCGGTATTGCCGTTGACGCCCGGCACGACGCCGGTTGCCGTATACTGCCAGAAGGCCCAGCGGCGGGAGGCATAAGTGCCTTCCGGGTGCTGAGCGGTCGAGCGTAGCCAGAAGTGATAGTCCTCGAAGTGGCCGACGAGATTGTCGCGGTGGAAGTCGACCGTGGTGTAGATGATGGGGCGCTTGCCGTAGTGGGCTTCGATGCGATCCATGAAGCGTTGCATGGCGGCGCGCACGGTCGCGGGCGGCGGCCGCAGCTTGCAGGTGGGCGACGCGTGGTTCCATTCCACGTCGAGCACCGGTGGAAGACGGACCGCGGCCTTAGGCACCTTGCGGATGAACCAGTCTGCCTGATCGTCCGGTGTCGAGCAGAAATAGTAGAAGTGGTAGGGTGCATGCGGCAGACCGGCGGCGGCGGCGCCGCGCCAGTTTGGTTCGAATCCGCTGTCGATGCGGTCTTTGCCCTCTGTTGCCTTGATGAAGGCGAAGGCGACGCCGGACTTCTTCGCCGCCTGCCAGTCAATGTTGCCGTTCCACTTGGAGACGTCGATGCCGTGGATGTCGTGCCTACCGGGATGCTTGTGGCCGAAGTCGACCGGATCGTTGTCCTGGAAGCGCGGCTTGACGACGGAGGCGGTGCTGAGCGCGTCATAGCTTACGGCGCTGCATCCGCTCGTGAGGAGCATAGCGGCGAGAAGTGCAAAGAGCAGGCGTGGCATCCAAGGTCCATCTGCTGGTGCTGCGCGACCGAAGCCTCGCGTGAAGCCGCAGTTCGTATGCCATAACGCCGCAAAATGCGTATCATGGCAAGCGCCTGACCTCAGCTGCGCTTGCGCAGGATGGCGTGCCAAGCATATCCGCGGCCGATCTCTTCGAAGATCATATCCGCGTCGGCTTGCTCCAGCCTGTCCTCCAGTGCCTCTTGCAGCAGTGCGCGCGGCGTCACGTGGAAGCGCTGCAGCCAGGCCTGCAGCGTAGACCGGAACCAACGGGGCAAATGCTCCTGCTGGCCGAAATCAACCACGTGCAGAGAGCCGCCGGGCGCCAGCGAAGCCAGTGCGGCATCGATCGCCTTCTCCCAATCCGGGATCATCGACAGCGCGTAGGAGATCATTACGCGGTCGAACCCGTCGATGCCGAAGTCGCCCGCGTGGAAGGTGGTGGCATCGGCGCGCACGAGAACCGGCTGCTGCGCCTTGCCCTCAAAGTGGCGGCGCGCGCTCGTTAGCATCTCGGCGGAGATGTCGAGGCCATAGAGCCCTGCGGTGGGGTAGAGCCGGTGCGCCACCAGAAGATTACGGCCTGTGCCGCAGCCGACTTCCAGCAGTCGGCCGCCCTGCGGAACCTGAAGATCGGCGATCGCCCGGTCGCGGCCAAGGAGGTAGTATTTCCGTGTCAGGTCGTAGATGTGCCGCTGATAGCGATACATGCGATCCATGCGTTCGGCGTGCGGGATCTCCTGCGGCTCCGCCGTCTGGATCTCCGTCATGCTCGCAGCTCGTAAATATGGAAGCCGCCGTAGATCGCTGAGCGATCGCGCAGGTTCAGCTCGGTCGACCGGTTCGCCAGGTAGTTCCAGCGGCGCAGGAGGTGCTGGCTCACCCGCCCTTCGACGACGCTCTCCTCGGCGGCGGTGCGGAAGATCACACGTCCCCCGGGGGCTGCCGTTCGGTCGATCTCCGACCACAGCTCATTCAGCTGCTCATCGGTCATCCAGTCTTGTGCGTCGAGTAGGACATAGCGATCGACCGAGGCGGCGGGTTTCGACCTGAGCAGCTCGGTGAAGCTGGCGTGGTGAACCGTAACGCGCTCCACGTTGTCCCGGATCGTCAGGTAATTCTCCGGACGAAGATAGGTCGGAAGGCTGCCTTCATGCGGTCGCGGATAGCGGCGCGCAAAGGCCTGCCAGGCGAAATGGTTGTCTCGCAGCGGGAAATGGCAGGCGAGCTTTTCCAAGCGCTGGCGCAGGACTGGAGCGATGGAGTTGCCGGCTGCATCGCGGGCCAATTCGTCGTACTGCTGCGGGGGAATGCCAAGACCGAAGAGCGAGCTCTTGCGGCCGGTGATGAAGCGGATCAGCGGCTTGTCGAACAGAGGCGCGATCTCAGTATCGAAAAACTGCCGCTGCTCGCGCAGAGAGCGTGCCTTGACGAACTGGGTCAGCTCGACACCGTGCAGGCGGGCGAGCAGGTGTCCCGCGCCGATGAAGCGGCCCAACAGGCCGGTGCGATAGATGTTGTCGTTCAGCACCTCGATCCGGCGGCGGCCGTTCATCCGGCGGCCTTCCCAATAGGCGCGGGTGGCCCGATCGAGGTTGCCCGAGATGAACGTGTCGTAGCTCGAGCTGTTGCTTTCGACCGCTTCCATACCGAACAAGCGCACGACATCGAGATGCGTCGGCAGGTGGCGGACGGCCGCGAGCTTCAGCCGGTTGAGCGCGATGTGGTGCGGGTTGAGGTCGACCACGTCGATGGATTTCGGGGCGCGGCTGAGATAGGCGAGCATGTTGCAACCGCCCGAGCCGATCGTGACGATGCTGTGATCCGGACCGAGCTCCATCGCCTGCATGTCGACATCGGCATCCTCCCAGATCTGCGGGTAGACGAGGCCGGAGAAAAGTAGGCCGAACAACCGTTCAGACAGGCCCTTGCGCGACAGCGCCTTGTGCTGCAGCAGCGCGTCCTTCAGCTTGCGATTGCCGAGATAGCCGCCTGGGTGGTGAGCAACATCCGCCATAATCAATCTCCCGCCGTGGTTTGCGGCCATTTAGACCGGCGATGCTACAGATTGATGACGTGGCCTGTGCGCAAACCTTGGAGGGGCTTTCCTCAGCGGAGGTTTGCTGCTTGCATTGCGGCACAACAGGAAGCCTCCATGTCCTATCTCCCCCGAATTTTTAAGATCCTCGCCGCCGTGCTCGTCCTCTGCCTGATCGGCAGTTTTCTTTGGCTCTACTTTGCATCGCCGGCCTTGCTGCGGGTCGGGGCCGGCTATACCGCCAAGATCGTCTGCTCAAACGTGTTCCTCGCCGGACGCGATCCCGAGGAGGTGCTTACCGTCGACGTGCAGGCTCCGGGCCATCCGCTGCTCAAGCTGATGAAGGTGGAGGTCGATCGTGACGAGAAGCGGGTGAGGGCGGCGCTGCTGGGCTTCATTGCGTCCAATGAGGCTGTTTATCGCGAGGGGCTCGGATGTGCTGCGGTACCGGAACACGTGTCGGCGGTCCCTGCTCCTTCTGCGCTAGGCCAAGCGTCCGGCGGTGGGCCAGATGCCTTTTGGCCGAACGGTGACATCGTTGAGTCGGATCAGGCCGTTGCAGCGGTTCTTTCAGATGCCGCTTTCACCGGATCGGCCATGCGAGCGGTGCTCGTCGTCCGTGACGGACGCATCATCGGCGAGCGCTATGGCGAGGGGTTTTCTGCAGACACGCCGCTCCTCGGCTGGTCGATGACGAAGACGGTGAATGCTGCCATCATCGGTACCTTGATGCGCGAGGGACGCCTGGAGCCCGACCAGCGGGCACTTCTGCCGCAATGGTCGGGCGATCCCCGGGAGGACATCACGCTTGCCGATCTGCTCTCCATGGAGGATGGCCTCTCGTTCAACGAGAACTACGGCTCGGTGACGGATGTCACGCAGATGCTCTATCTCGAACCCGATATGGCGGCCTTCGCCGCCGCCGCGCCGCTCGTGACCGGGCCCGGGACCAGCTTCAGCTACTCCTCCGGCAGCGCCGTGCTTCTGTCGCGCATCTGGATGAACGCATTCGCCGATCAGATGGTCGCTTTGCGCTACCCGAATCACGCACTCTTCCGGCCGCTCGGCATGCGAAGCGCCGTCCTTGAGACTGATGCGGCAGGGACGTTCGTCGGGAGCTCCTACATGTACGCGACCGGCAGGGACTGGGCCCGGTTCGCGCTCCTGTTGCTTCGGGACGGGGTGTGGGACGGCACTCGCATCTTGCCGGAGGGCTTTGTCGGCCTAATGGCTGAACCGAACGGGACGTCAGGGGGGCGGTATTCAAAGATGCAGACATGGCTGCCCGGCGAGGACGAAGCCGACCTGCCGGCCGACACCTTCTTCCTGCAGGGACATGACGGTCAGACGATCGCAGTCATTCCATCGCTCGACCTTGCGGTCGTCAGGCTGGGCCTCACGCCGCGCCGCGACGGATACGACGTAACGCCGCTGGTGCGCCGGATCGTCGAACTCAGCAAATAGTTAGAGATGGTGGGCGAGGCTACTGCTGCAGTACGTGCAACATTCCCTTGCGCTTGGCGTCGTAATAGTAGCCGCGTGCATAAAGCCGGATCGCATTGTCATTGCTGTTATCGGCAACCAGCCAGGCGCCGCGAAGATACTTGATCGCGTATTTCAGGTTGGTTTCCGCGTCGAGCAGGCCTTCGGGCGGACCGTCATATCCCATCGACTTCGCGGTGGCATACTTGATCTGCATGAGACCCCAGTAGCCGTTCTTGTGATAGGCCTTCGGGTTGTAGCGGCTTTCGCGGTGGACCACCCGGTGCACGAGCGATTCGGGGACGCCATAAAGACCGGCATAGCGCTTGATGAGCTTCGCGAGGTCCGCGGGAGCCTCCGCGGCGGTCGCGGGAAGCGGATCCCCCGGGGCCGGCGGGAACTGGTTGCGCGTATCAACCGACTGAAGGGTCGCCACGGCGGCCGGCGCCTCCGGAGTTGCGTAGGCCATCGCCTTCAGGTCCGGGCGCGGAATGGGGATGACAGATTGCAGGGCCTGCATGTCGGGCGTCAGTTCGTCTTCGTCCGGCGCGAGCGCCTCTGCCCGAAGCTGAGCAGTTGGAATGCTTGCGGTTTCGGTTTCCCCATCGACTGGGGCAGGCTCCGTCACGGATGTGATGGCCGCAGCAGCGCGCGTTGCCGAGACCGGATCGGTCGTCGCGTAGGCGACCTGAGGCGCCATCTCGGGAAGGGCCATCGCGGCATTCTGCGCCACGGCGACCGAAGTGGTATCGGGAATGGCCAACTGGATGCGGCCGGTCTTCGTGAGCGTCATGGCGCTCGTGCCTGTTGTCTCGGCGGGGGCTGCGGCAAGAACAGTTGCGTTCGCGGCGGAGGCACCTTCAGAAGCTGCGCCGTCCACCACGGCTGCTTGCTCGGTCGTTCCAGGAGCCTGCTGCAGCCGCGCTGTCTTCTTTGCGGCCGGCTCCACGCTCGAACAACCTGCCAGCGCCGAAGTAAAGGCCAACGACACGAGTGCCGTGCGGCTCAAGAACCGGTTCATCGCCATTGGGTTGCCCTCATGATCTTATCGATTTCCAGCCGCCCAAACGCCTTAAGACTGGAATCTCATTAACCTATCGCCTTGAGCCGGGCAAGCCGGGCTCAGGCCGCAATGCGGCGATACCCCGCGGTCACGGCGCGTCGCGCTATGAATCGCGTCCCCATCTTGTGCGAGGCTGGACGCGACCGGATGCCGTGACGCGACCGGCGCAGGGTTCGCTGCGGGAAGGCGACGTGCTTCAACGCTCCGACCGCGGCCAGCAACACGAATGCGGCCTGCATCTCAAGCAGGATCGCCGGAGCCTTGAGGACCGGCAATGGGAATTGCGCAAGAAGCGCCCCGAGAACCGCGACGTAGCGCAGGTCGCTAAGACAGGAGGCCACAAGCCGACCGAAGATCCTCACCGCCCGCTGTTCCGGCAGATTGTCATTATCCGCGACCTGACAGCGGATGGAGGGCTCCTGAAAGGACCAAAGAGCGTACAGCATCAGGTAGGCGAGCCCGAGCCAGGAGAGGGGCTCGAGAAGCGAAGGTGCGGCCCAGGCGATGGCGAGCAGCAGCAGCACTGCGACTGTCAGCGCAACGCCGAGGCCCAGGGCGATGGCGGGCACGGTGACGAAAGCCGTATGACGGCCCCGCTGGGTGGCGTAGCGGGCGACCAGGCTGGCGAGCGGGCTGGGCAGAGCGGTGACGAGGATCGAGGCAGCGCAGAAGGCTGTCCAGGTTTCGACCGTCATCGCTTCCTCCTCTTCCTCGCGTTCCGGACCCTATCAGGCTGCCTGGAAAGGCTGGCCGATGAAGTCCATCACCTCGCCGAACCATTCTGCCGACAGATCGAAATGTTTGCCACCCTTTATTCTCGGAAATTCGATCGTTCGCAGGCGCCCGCCTTGATCCTCGTCGTGGCCGGTGACGCCAGACGCCTTGTCGAGGGCGCTGTCGACGGCAAGGTCGACCATGCTCTGGATCAGGCGTAGATCGCCGGGATTGGCCGGAGCGGACCGGGCGAAGTAGCCGGACTTCTGCACCATCGAGCGCTCCGCATTCAGCCGGGCCGCGAAATGCTTCTGGAACCAGTTACCGACATTGATTGTATCGATCTTCACATGGCCGAAGGCGTCACGCTTGACCTCCTCGCCAGACGCCTCCCGCTCGGCGACGATAGCGTCAAGGCATGCGCCTTCGGAGACGAACAAGGTCACATAGCCGCGCTCGTCCATTACTTGACGAAGGCGCTCCGCCTCCTTTTCAAGGTCGAATGCCATCTCGGGCAGGTACAGACCGTCGATGTTCTTCATCGACGTGTTCATCATCAGGCCTTCGCAATATTCGTTGTGCTGGGTGCGCTGAATGTACTTGCGAGCCGTCGCGGCCGTCAGCCAGCCGCAGTGGCGCCCCATCACCTCGTGGATCACGAGGGTCCGTGGCGCAGCACTCTGTTCGTTGCTGACGTGGTCGAAGAAGTGGGCGCCGACTTCAGCGGCAGTCCAGGCGCCAAGCGACTGGCGGATCGGCACGATATCATTGTCGACGGTCTTCGGCAGCCCGACCACGGTCAAATCATAACCATTGGCGCCGAGATAGGCGGCAAGATCGGCCGCTGTCGTATTGGTGTCGTCGCCGCCGATCGTGTGGAGGATGGTGATCCCGTCTTCGGCAAGCCGGTCTGCCGCAACCTGGAGCGGGTTTTCGCCTTCCTTAACGAGGCCGCGCTTGACGCAATCGGCCGTGTTGGTGAGCTTCACGCGGCTGTTGCCAATGGGAGAGCCGCCATAGCGGTGCAGAAGGTGGGCGCCGGCGCGGATGTCGGGAGTGATCTCGATCCGATCTGCCTTCAGAAGACCCTGGTAACCGGACCGATAGGCGACGAGTTCGAACTCGGGCGCGAGATCGGTGTAGCGCTCGATCAACCCGCCGACAGCGGATGAAAGACATGGGGCCAATCCACCGGCCGTCAGCATCGCCACCTTCTGTTTCGCCATCTGTCCCTCCTTCAGCGCCACCCGCGTCAAATGTGAGGGTAGGATGTGGAGCAGCGGCGGTCAGGTGTAAAGCGGATTTTTTTGTAAGAAAAACGGGCATTTCCAGCGCCTGCGGCGCACCGGCCTCTGCGAGGGTCGATCTAATCGTTTCAAGTGAAGGTCCCGAAAGAGATCCGTCTGTGGAAAAACTCGCGTAAGACCGATGATGCATCGTCTCCTTTCTCCTTGCCGGCTTCCGATGGGGCTGTGCAAGGTGAAAAACAAGTTCTCCGGAACCGCAGCGGCGGCGAGAAGTTGGGGTCGTTGTTCGGAAAAGATGAACATAGTTTAACCTTTTCAGGATACTGAGGCTCCTTGCGTGCAACCCATTTATCTGGTCATTTGCGTCATGATCTTTGATTTTAACTGCTTCCAGATTTCCTCCCTTTGGGACCGGCTGCTCAACGCGATCGGCGATGCCGCTGATAGCGTACTTGGCCGCGTGGTTGAGGCGATCCGAACCGTCTTCGAAGGCGAACCCGAAACACGCCGCCAAGTGTCCTTTTCAGTCGCCATAATTGCGCTTTCCGCCAAGATGGCGAAGGCGGATGGTTTGGTGACGGAGAAGGAAGTTGATGCTTTCCGGCAGATCTTCGATTTTCCGGACGAGGAAGCCCGAAATGTCGCGCGGCTCTACAACCTCGCCCGCCAGGATATTGCTGGCTACGAGGCCTATGCGACGAAGCTCGCCGGCCTGTGCGGCAGCGGCAACGAGAACTGCCCGATGCTCGAGAACGTCATCGACGGGCTCTTCCACATCGCCAAGGCCGACGGCCTGATGCACGAGAAGGAACTGGCGTTCCTGTCGCGGATCGCCGAGATCTTCAAGATCGACGAAGAACACTTCCGCCGCATCCTCGCCCGTCATGTGCATCTAGAGGGCAGGGATCCCTATCTCGTGCTCGGCGTATCGCCGGAGGATGAGTTTTCCGAAATCCGCAAGACCTATCGCCGTCTTGTCTCGGAACATCATCCTGACCGACTGATCGCCCGCGGCGTGCCTGCGGCATTGCATGCGGCGGCCAATGAACGTATGGCAGCGCTCAACGCGGCTTATGCCGCGATCGAGAAAGAGCGCCGCGCTGCATGAATAACTTTGCCGCCGATTATCCCGGCGCAATAGTAAGACCCTCTCCGAACTTCGGGCCTCGCGTGGGTGACCGCGCGCCCGATATGATCGTTCTCCACTATACGGGCATGCCGGATCACGAGCAGGCGCTTGCGTGGCTCTGCAATCCGGAAAGCCAGGTGTCCAGCCATTACTTCGTTCACGAGGACGGGCGCGTCGTGCAGCTGGTGCCCGAAGGCGCGCGCGCCTGGCACGCCGGCAAGAGCTGCTGGGCGGGGGAGAGCGATATCAACTCCGCCTCCATCGGTATCGAGATTGCCAATGCCGGACATCCCAGCGGACTGCCGACTTTCCCCGATGCACAACTCGATGCCGTCGCGCAATTGTGTCGCCAATGCGGCTCGCGGTGGGTGATTCCGGCCGAGAGGGTGCTGGGACACTCGGATGTGGCGCCGATCCGGAAGGTCGATCCCGGTGAAAATTTCCCCTGGGCAAAACTGCACGCCGCAGGGGTCGGGCACTGGGTGGAGCCGACGCCGATCGGTAGCGGCCGGTTCTTCCAGCGAGGCGAGAGCGGGCAGCCGATCGAAGCACTTCAGTCGATGCTGTCCATCTATGGCTATGCCATTGAAGTGAATGGCATTTTCTGTGACCGAACGAAGGGCGTGATCGAAGCTTTCCAGCGCCATTTCCGCCAGCAGCGGATCGACGGGATCGCCGATATCTCGACCATCGATACGCTCCACCGGCTGATCGTCTCGTTGCCAAAGTTCAACCCCGCCTAATGCGCGGGTAGAGGTTTTGTTCCGCCGCCGCGGGACAAAAAAACAACCCTGCCACATCATTTCCTCATTGCCCCGTTTAAAACCACCTCCATCGACGTGGCCGCCACCGAAGGACGGGGGGGCTGCAAAACATCAATGAACCGTGGGTCTTACCCACTGCCGCAACGCTGGCATGGCGTGGTGCGCAGGGGCTGGCGCTTGGCCAGATGAGACCTCTCGTCCGGAGAGTTTTTTCGAAAATGAAAAGAGCAATTGTTGCTGCTGCAGCATGTGTCGTCATGCTTACCGCTGTTCCTCAGGCTGCGTTTTCCGAGGAGAAGGCAAAGACGAAGACTGTTGCGCTGCAATCCAAGGTCACCAAGCCTGGTTATGCCTCGCCCAAGAGCACGCTCGCTGCGGCCATGCAGTCGACTAATCCCTATTCGAAGATCATCACCAAATACGCCAAGGAATACGGCGTTCCCGTCGAACTGGCCCATGCCGTCGTCAAAGTCGAAAGCAACTTTAACCCAAAGGCCAAGGGAGCGGCAGGCGAGATCGGCCTGATGCAGATCAAGCCGGCGACCGCCCGGATGATGGGCTACAAGGGCAGCGTCAATCAGCTCTACAATCCGGAAACGAACATCGAGTTCGGCATGAAGTATCTCGGTGCAGCCCATGAACTGGGCGGCGGCAAGACCTGCGGCACGATCCTGAAGTACAATGCCGGCCATGGCGCCAAGCGCATGAACCCCGTCTCCAAGCGCTATTGCGGCAAGGTGCTCGCTCTTCTGGAAACCTGATCCCTCTGCGCCGCTTTGCCGCTGGCCATCCGCAGCCCGAACCGGTTAGAACTCCGGTCGGGAAGCGGGCTTCGGGATTATCGGCAGGGCATGGCAGAGCATTTCAGGTATATCGTCATCGGCGGCGGCATGATGGGTGCCGCTGCCGCACGTCATCTCTCCGAACATGCTGATGGCATCGCGCTGATCGGGCAGGGGGAGCCTCCCGACTACCACACGCATCAGGGCGTATTCGCCAGCCACTATGACGAGGCGCGGATCACCCGCCGATTTGACGCCGACCCGCTCTGGGCAAGCTTCGCCGCCCGCTCCATCGAACGCTACGGGGACATTGAGACGCGAAGCGGCATTCGCTTCTATACCGAAGCCGGATGTCTGTTTGCCGGTCCTGAGCCGCAATCAGACGCCGACTACCTTCGTCGCGCCGCCGATGTTGCCAAAGCCACTGGGCTTGCCGTCGAACGGCTCGGGGCACCAAAGCTCGCGTCGCGCTTCCCCCAATTTGCATTTCCCTTGCACCTCTTCGGCTACTACGAGGATACCGACGCTGGTCACATCAACCCGCGAGCACTGGTCCGTGCTCAAAAAGCAATTGCTGCCGAGCAGGGGACCCGGTGCATCGACGCCGTGGTGACGGCGGTTCGGGAAGAGGGCAGGCAGGTGCAGGTAGACACTGCCGACGGAGTGGTTTACCAGGCGCAGCGAGTATTGATCGCCACAGGCGCCTTCTCGAATTTCCACAACCTCCTTCCCCGCCCGCTCGACTTCAGGGCCGCGCCGCGCACCGTGGTCTTCTTCGAGCTCGACGAGGCAAGGCTCGAGCGCTTCGGCACCATGCCGTCGACCATCGTCTTCACGGAGCGGGAAGAGGACCACGTCTACATCCTGCCGCCGCTACGTTATCCAGACAGCAAGGTCTATCTCAAGCTCGGCGGCGATATCGAAAGCGGCAGCTTGGGCTCGCTCGACGACGTCCGTACCTGGTTCCGAAGCTCGGGCGATCCTGCCGAAGCGCGCCGGCTCACGGAGACCGCCCTGCAGTTGATGCCAGAGCTTTCCGGTTGCCGCACGACGTCGGCCCCCTGCGTTGCGACCTTCACGCCAACGGCGCATCCCTATGCAGGATTCCTGCCGTCCTCGAAGGTTGCGGTTCTGACGGGCGGGAACTTTGTGGCAGCAAAGTCCTCCGACGAACTCGGGCGGCTGGGGGCGCTGCTGATGCGGGAGGGCGGCCTCGGCGAAGCAGATTTCGGCAGCGCCATGACACCGATTTTTCAGTGAGGCTTTTTTCATGACCAGGCACTTCAAGTACATCATCATCGGCGCCGGCATGATGGGGGCGGCCGCGGCCCGGCATCTGTCGCAGTGGACGGACGGGGTGGCGCTCATCGGGCCGCAAGAACCCCAAGACAAGACCAGCCACCACGGCGTCTTTGCCAGCCACTACGACGAGGCCCGCATCACCCGCACAATCGATCCGGATCCGGTCTGGGCGCGGCTCGCCAACCAGTCGATCGCCCGCTACGGCCAGATCGCGACAGAGAGCGGCATCGAATTCTACACCGAGGCCGGCTGCCTTCTGGTCGGGCCACAGAGGACGGCGGCGCCTTCCTATGTCGGCAATGTCCTGGAGGCTGCAGACCGTCTCGGCGTCGCGACTGAGATCTTAAGCGACGGCGAGCTCTCGCGACGCTTTGCCTGCTTCGCCTTCCCGCAGGGCAGCGAAGGCGTGTGGGAATCGAAGAATGCCGGACACGTCAACCCGCGCCGGCTGGTCGAAGCGCAGACCGTACTGGCGGAGCGCCAGGGCTGCTCGTTCATTCGCGAGACCGTCAGCTCCGTTCGAGACGAAGACGGCCACGTCGTTGTCACGACCACCGAAGGAGGAGAATACCCGGCGGACAGGGTGCTGGTGGCCGCAGGCGGCTTTTCGATCAACGACGCCCTGTTGCCGCGTCGGCTGGACCTCAGCGTCTATGCCCGGACCGTCGCCTTCTACGAGGTGGACGAGAGCGCGATGGCCGAATGGGGGGCGGTGCCGTCGCTGATTTGGAAATGGAATGAGGAGGTGGACGGCATCTACCTCTTGCCGCCGGTGCGCTATCCGGATGACCGGATCTACCTGAAGATCGGCGGTGATCCGGATGATGTCCTGCTGGAGCGGGAATCCGATATCCGTAGCTGGTTCCGCAGCGGTGGCCGAGAGAGCACACACCGACACCTGACGCAGGTGATGGAGCGCCTGATGCCGCGGCTCGATCTTTCTCGCGCGTCCATGGCCGCCTGCGTCACATCCTTCACCCCGACCGGCTATCCCGCGATCTCCATGTCCGAATCGAGCCGCATCGGCGTGCTCTCCGGCGGTTGCGGCGCGGCCGCCAAGAGCTCCGACGAGATAGGGCGGCTCGGTGCCGAGCTGCTCCTGCATGGGGCGGTACGCGACGATAGCTATGCCGCTGACTTCGAAGCGCGCTTCGTCTGACCGGGGCAAGCGCGGTTTCCGCTGGCGTTTGCAGGTGAAGTCGACTATCTCACGCCTGCCAGTTGGCCGGGCAGCCGCGCTTCACCAATGCCGAAAGGCGGTGAGGTGAGGAAAGTCCGGGCTCCACGGAAACACGGTGCCGGATAACGTCCGGCGGGGGCGACCCCAGGGAAAGTGCCACAGAAAGCAAACCGCCCCGCCTGCTGTCCTGCTCTGTCGTCGAGCAGGAGAGGTGGCGGGGTAAGGGTGAAAGGGTGGGGTAAGAGCCCACCGCGGTCCTGGCAATAGGAACGGCAAGGTAAACCCCACCGGGAGCAAGACCGAATAGGGATGACGCGGGTGCCGCTTGCGGCGCTACAGCCTGTTTCCGGGCCAGTCATCCGGGTGGGTTGCGCGAGGCGATGTGTAAGCATCGTCCCAGATGAATGGCTGCCACGTTCCGGTGCTTGCACCGGGGCCATACAGAACCCGGCTTACAGGCCAACTGGCTCTTCTTTCCTTTCATTTATCCGAGATTCAAACGGCCGCTTATGCGGCCCGTTGGCGCTCGTCGAATCCCCGAAACTTATAGTGGTTCAGTAGCTTAATGGAAGTTTGACTTCGCTTCGCCGCTACTTCCGAACCTCCTTCTCGGCGACCCGCACTAACCCTTTGTTAAATTTAACAGCTCATAAATAAATGCTGTTGCGGCCTTGCTGCGGGGCCTCTTCCCATTGACGCCCATATGGTCCCATGCTATCCCATTCACGTACTGTTCAAGGGCAAATGAAAGCCCGCCAATCATCAAGTTTCGGTCGCTGCAGCGAACGGATGTTCATCCGTTTGGTGGGCGAAGCCTTGTCTGGTTCAGTCGTGTATCAGGGGCGTGTTGTCGCCCTGAGGAGCAGCGGGGCGGATGTCAGGCGTAACGAACCGTTTCCTGTCGAATGCCACCAATCGGATCGATGCCAAGAGTCGCGTTTCTGTGCCTGCAGGCTTCCGGTCCGTTCTGGTGGAGCGGGGAATCCAGGAGCTTTATTGTCTCCAGGATTTTGTCTATCCGGCGATCAGCGTCGGCGGTCCGGATCTGCTCGATCGTTACGAACGGCAGATCGCCTCCGTCGATCCGTTTTCGCCGGAAGCGAACAGGATGTCGCTGCTGGTTCACGGTGGCGGGGTCTTCATGAGGCTCGATGCGGAGGGCCGGCTGATGGTCACGGATTTCATCCGCGACTTCACGGGAATCGGCACGGAAGTCACCTTCGTCGGGCGCTCGGATCATTTTCAGCTTTGGCAGCCGCAGGCGTTTCAGGATGCGCAGGCGGCGGCGAGGGAGGCGCGTTTTTCATCGCGCCCCGCTTGAGACGGGGGATTGGAATGGCGGCGAGCATTGGCGGAGGGCAAACCGAGGCCGAAGGCGGACCTGTTCGCCACATTCCGGTTCTTCTGTCCGAGGTGCTTGCGGCGCTGGAGCCTCAGCCCGGCCAGGTGATCCTCGACGGCACGTTTGGTGCCGGCGGCTATACGTCAGCTATTCTCGAGACCGGTGCTTCCGTCATCGCGCTTGACCGGGATCCGACGGCAGTAGCTGCCGGGCAGGAACTGGTCGCGTCTAGCAGTGGGCGCCTTACGCTGATTCACTCCCAATTTTCTGATCTTGATGCCCATGCTCCGGCCGAGGGCCTCGATGCTGTGGTGCTCGACATCGGTGTATCGTCCATGCAGATCGACGAGGCGGAGCGCGGCTTCTCCTTCCAGAAAAACGGTCCGCTCGACATGCGCATGTCGGCTGCCGGGGTTTCGGCGGCCGATGTCGTCAATCGTGCCAAGGTGAGTGACCTGATCCGCATCTTCGGTTTCCTTGGCGAAGAGAAACATGCCGGACGCATTGCGCGGGCGATCGAGAAGCGTCGTGCGACCGAACCCTTCACCACCACCCGCGACCTCGCCAACCTCATCGAGAGCGTAAACCCGCGCAAGGCGAAGGACAAGATCCATCCGGCGACGCGGGTGTTCCAGGCGCTGCGGATCTTCGTCAATGACGAGTTGAGCGAACTGGCCCAGGCGCTTTTTGCCGCCGAACGGGCCTTGAAGCCCGGCGGTCGTCTGGTCGTCGTCACCTTCCACTCGCTCGAGGACCGGATCGTGAAGAAGTTCTTCGCGGATCGCTCCGGCAAGGCCTCCGGCTCGCGCCACATGCCGATGGTTGCCGAAAAGGCGGCGATCTTCGAGCCGACCGGTAGGGGCATGGTTTCGGCCAGCGAGGCGGAGGCGGACGTCAATCCGCGGGCGCGTTCTGCTAAGCTTCGTGCGGGGCGTCGCACGGACGCACCGGCCGGTGCAGCCGATGCCGCCATCTTCGACCTGCCAGACCTTACAGCACTCGCGAAGATGGGAGCCTAACATGCTCAGAAGCTTCGATCTTGTCTTGATCGGTGTGATGACCGCCGCAGCGGTGGTGACGTATTCGATTAAGCATCGCGCCGACGATAAGCTGCAGGAGGTTCGGCGGCTCGAAACCGAGATCCGCCTGGAGAAGGACACGATCGACCTGCTGAAGGCCGACTGGGCGCTTCTGACGCAGCCGAGTCGGCTGGAGCGGCTGACAAATGTCTACCAGTCCGAGCTGCAGCTCGTGCCAACCGCACCGACCCAGCTTGCGATGCCGGTGGAGCTGCCGATGCCCCGCTCGCAGCTGCCGATGCCGGAAACCACCATCGAGGATCTGATCGCCAGCGCCGGCGGCAATGTGGCGGCTGCCATCAAGGGCGTCGACGAGGCGCGCAATAGGGCGCCTGCCTCCGCGATACCGGTCCCGATCCCGCGCGGCGGCTTCCCTGTGGACATTATCTCAACCGGATCGGTGAAGCGCTGATGTCATTTCTGTCCCGCATCATGGTGTTGAAAAGCCGGGCACACCTTTCCGCCGGCACGCGCGGCAGCCGCGGCGTGCGCAGCAACGCCTTTGAGGGCTCTGCTAAGCGCAAGACCTCGCAGGCGCGCAACCGGGTCGGCCTCCTGATGGTCGGGTTCGCCGCCGTCTTCTGCGTCATCGGCGGCCGTCTTGTGCAATACGGGATGGCGCAACCGGAGACGACGTCGAGCATCATGCCAGCGGATCGGCTTCTTGCTTCGCGTCCGGATCTGCTGGACCGTAATGGAGAGGTTCTCGCAACCGACATCCGCACCGTCTCGCTCTATGCCGAACCCCATAAGATCGTCGACGCCGACGAGGTGATCGAGAAGCTCGCAACGGTGCTGCCGGATCTGGATGCCAAGAGCGTCTATGGACGATTGACGTCGAAGTCCCATTTCCAGTGGTTGCGCCGCCAGCTGACGCCGAAGCAGCAGAGCCAGATCCTGGCGCTCGGTATTCCCGGCATTGGTTTCCGTCCCGAAAAGCGCCGGTTCTATCCGGGTGGTGCGACCGCAGCCCACGTGGTTGGCCACGTCAACATCGACAACCGCGGCGTTGCCGGCATGGAACGCTTCGTGGACGGCCAAGGGCTTGCAGATCTCGCAGCCGTCGGCATGACGTCCGACCAGCCGCTCGAGCCGGTCAAGCTGTCCATAGATCTTCGGGTACAGTCGATCGTGCGCGAAGTGATCTACTCCGCCATCGACAAGTTCCGCGCGATCGGTGCCGGTGCCGTCGTCCTCGACGTGCACACGGGCGAGGTGCTGGGCATGGCGTCTGCACCCGACTACGACCCTAATAATCCCGCCGCCGGTGCCGAGGAAGGCTGGCTCAACCGCATGTCGAACGGCACGTTCGAGATGGGCTCGACCTTCAAGTCCTTCACCCTTGCCATGGCGCTCGATTCCGGCAAGGTCAACATGAATGACAGCTTCGATGCGCGCTATCCTATCCGCATCGGCGGCTTCACCATCAAGGACTTCCACGGGAAGGGTCGCTTCCTGACCGTGCCTGAAGTGTTCCAGTATTCCTCAAACATCGGCACCGCCAAGATGGCGGACGTGGTCGGTATCCAGGGGCACAAGGAGTTCCTGACCAAGCTCGGCCTGTTGACCAAGATGGACACCGAGCTCCCAGAGGTGGCCCAGCCGAGCCAACCACGCGAGTGGAAGAAGATCAATTCGATCACCATCTCCTTCGGCCACGGCGTAGCAACGACGCCGTTGCAGACGGCTGTCGCGGGCGCGGCTCTCGTCAATGGGGGAAAGCTGATCGAGCCGACCTTCCTGCCGCGGACGCGCGAAGAAGCCGATCAGGTGGCCAAGCAGGTGCTGAAGCCCTCGACCAGTGATTCCATGCGCTTCCTGTTCCACTGGAACGGCGTCAAGGGCTCCGGCAAGAACGCCCGTGTCGAAGGCTTCAACGTCGGCGGCAAGACCGGCACGGCCGACAAGGTCGTCAATGGCCGCTATGTCCACGACAAGAACTTCAATGCATTCCTTGCGGCTTTCCCGATCGACGATCCGCAATATGTAGTGCTGACGTTCATCGACGAGCCGAAGACGGACAAGGGCAATGGTGCCGCCCTTGCCGGCAACTCGGCCGCACCGATGGCGCATGACATCATCAGCCGCTCCGCAGCCATTCTCGGTGTAAAGCCGAAATTCGGCGATGACGGGTCTGCCCTGCTGGTGTCTTATTGAACAAGAACTAATCGGGCGGACGATTCGCGGAATCTGAGATCCGCTCGGATAAGAAAGTGCCGCCGATGAAATTGCGAGAGCTTGCGGGGAACGACTTCCCGGAGATCAACAATACCCTTGCCGGACCGACGGGTGACATAGAGATCGCTGGTCTGACGTCCAATAGCCGTAAGGCAGCGCCGGGCATGCTGTTTGCCGCCATGGCCGGAACCAAGGCAGACGGCGCGCAGTTCGTTGCGGATGCGGCCAACAAGGGCGCTCTTGCTGCCGTGGCCGGTGCACCTGTCGAGGCGCAGATCCCGGTTCTCGTCGTTTCCAATCCTCGCCGCTTCCTCGCGCTTGCCGCAGCGCGGTTCCACGGCGCCCAGCCTCAGACCATGGTGGCGGTCACCGGAACTGCCGGAAAGACCTCCGTTGCCTCCTTCACGCGCCAAATCTGGGCTCATGCCGGCATGGCGGCCGCGCAGATTGGCACGACCGGCGTCGTGTCTCCGACGCGCAATGAGTACGGCTCGCTGACAACGCCGGATCCGGTTGCGCTGCATGCGCTTCTGGCGGAACTCGCCGCCGAAGGCGTGACACATGCCGCGATGGAAGCGTCCAGTCATGGGCTCGACCAGTCTCGCCTCGACGGTGTGCGGCTGGCGGCGGCTGGCTTCACCAATCTCGGTCGCGACCATATGGACTATCACCCGACGGTGGAACGCTACATGGCCGCCAAGATGCGGCTTTTCGATTCGCTCCTGCCAAAAGGGGCGCCGGCTGTCACCTTCTCGGATGACGAATGGTCGGCGGAGGCTATCCGGGTTGCGAAGGCATCTGGTCTCGACGTGAAGACAGTCGGCCGCCGGGGGGATTACCTCAGCCTCAAGCGCGTCGAGCACTTCCGCCATAAGCAGATGGCAGAAATCCATGTCGGCGACGAGATCTTCGAGGTCGACATCCCGCTGGCCGGCGACTTCCAGGTGGCCAATGCGCTGGTGGCGGCGGGCCTCGCCATCTCGACGGGAACGCCGGCAGCCGTTGCGATGGCTGCACTTGAAAAGCTTCAGGGAGCAGCCGGTCGTCTGGAACTGGTCGGCCAGACGAAGCAGGGCGCTCTGGCCTATGTCGATTATGCGCATAAGCCGGATGCTTTGCAGAACGTGCTTGCTTCCGTGCGGCCCTTCACCACAGGTCGTGTCGTCGTCGTGTTCGGCTGCGGGGGCGACCGCGACAAGGGTAAGCGGCCGATCATGGGTGATATCGCAACGCGGTTCGCTGATGTGGTGATCGTCACGGACGACAATCCACGCTCGGAAGTACCTGAAGTTATCCGATCGGAGATCATGGCGGCAGCGCCGGGTGCCATGGAAATCGGAGACCGCGCCGAGGCCATTCGCCATGCGGTTGGAATACTGAACTCGGGCGATACGTTAATCGTCGCGGGAAAGGGGCATGAGGAAGGGCAGACGATCGGCGATCGCGTCTTGCCCTTCTCCGATCACGTGGAAGTACGAAAGGCACTGGAGGAGGCGGGATCTTGAGCTGGCTATGGACCACCGAGATGATGGTTTCCGTGATGGTGGGGCGTCCCGTCGGGACGCCTCCCGAGGGTATCACCGGCATCTCCATCGACAGCCGTTCGATCAGGGCAGGGGAGGCTTTCTTCGCCATCAAGGGCGACCGCGTCGATGGGCACGACTTCGCCAGCATCGCAGTGGCCAACGGAGCGTCGCTGATCGTCGTCAGCGAGGCGAAGCTGCCGGCAATGGGACGCCTGACCGTCCCGATGATCGTCGTGGACGACGTGCTCGCGGCACTGGGACGACTGGCGGAGGCGTCGCGCGAGCGGAGCCGGGCGCAGATCATCGCCGTCACCGGTTCGGTCGGCAAGACTACCACCAAGGAGATGCTGCGCCACGTCCTAGCTTCATCTGGGAAAGTGCATGCGGCGGTTGCATCTTTCAACAACCACTGGGGCGTGCCGCTGACGCTTGCCCGCATGCCGGCCGACACGCAGTTCGGCGTCTTCGAGATCGGCATGAACCACCCGAATGAGATCCGCCCGCTGGTGAAGATGGTGCGCCCGCATGTGGCGATCATCACGACGATTGCGGCAGCCCATCTTGGCCACTTCAACAGCATCGAGGAAATTGCTGCTGCCAAGGCGGAGATCTTCGAGGGCGTGGAGCCGGGCGGTGCCGCCATCCTCAACCGGGACAACAAGCACTTCGCGTTTCTGGAAGAACGTGCCCAGGAAGTTGGCGTCGAACGGATCTACAGCTTCGGCCAGCACGCGAAAGCCGATTTCCGTCTCGCAGATTTCGAGGGTGACGGGCACAGCTCCACCATCTGGGCAACCTTAAGCGGAGAAACGGTGGAGGTCCACATCGGCTCGCCCGGTCGCCATATCGCGGAGAACGCGATGGCTGCGCTCGGTGCCTGCCTTCTCGTCGGTGCGGATCTTGACAAGGCAGCGCAGGCTCTCGCCGATCTTCGTTCGGTCAAGGGCCGGGGAGAACAGCATCGCCTCGGCATTGGCGAAGGTTTCCTGACGCTGATCGATGAGAGCTACAACGCCAATCCCGCCTCGATGCGGGCGGCAATCGCGCTGCTTGCCGCCGCCGAGCCGGAAGCGTCGGGAAGGCGAATCGCGATCCTCGGCGACATGCTGGAGATGGGTGAGTTTTCACAGAAGCTTCACGAGGAGCTGGCGGGGCCGCTGCTGGCCGCCGGCATTGAGCATGTCTGGCTCGCCGGGCCGGAGATGGCGGCACTGCGCGATGCGCTGCCGGAGAGCGTGCAGGTGGAATATCGGGCGACGACCGACGACCTCACGCCTTTCGTGATCCGCTCCGTACTGCCGGGCGATGTGGTGATGGTGAAATCGTCGCTCGGGATCGGCTTCGGCAAGATCATCACGGCCCTTATTGACAATTACCCGGTAGTTCCCGACACGGACCGCCAACACTAATACGGCTTCTAGAAAGGGCCATGAATGCTCATTTGGCTTGTGGAACTGGCGGGCTCGTTCCAATTCTTCAATCTCTTCCGGTACATCACTTTCCGCACCGGTGCAGCACTGTTCACCTCGGCCCTCATCGTCTTCCTGTTCGGGCCGCAGATGATCTCGTCCCTGCGCGTGCGCCAGGGCAAGGGACAGCCGATCCGCGCCGACGGGCCACAGACGCATTTCAAGAAAGCTGGAACGCCCACGATGGGAGGGCTGATGATTCTCACCGGTATCATCGGCGGATCGCTGCTTTGGGCTGACCTCTCGAACGTCTATGTCGTCGCCACCCTGCTGGTCACACTCGGTTTTGGCGCCATCGGCTTCTACGACGACTACCTGAAGGTGACGAAGCAGACGGACAAGGGCTTTTCCGGCAAGGCGCGCCTCGGGATCGAGTTCCTGATCGCGGCGATCGCCGTCTTCTTCATGATGCGGATTGCGCTCGCCACAGGCCAGTCCACCAATCCGACCCTCGGCTCGTCGATTGCCTTTCCCTTCTTCAAGGACTTCTTCATTGATCTCGGCATCTTCTTCGTGTTCTTCGGCGCCTTCGTCATCGTCGGTGCGGGCAATGCGGTGAACCTGACGGACGGGCTGGATGGTCTGGCCATCGTGCCCGTGATGATCGCGGCCGCCTCCTTCGGGGTCATCGCCTATCTCGCCGGCAACGGCGTCTTCGCCAACTATCTGCAGATCAACTTCGTGCCCGGCACGGGGGAGCTCGCCGTCATCCTTGGAGCAGTGATCGGCGCAGGCCTTGGCTTCCTCTGGTTCAACGCGCCGCCGGCGGCCATCTTCATGGGCGATACCGGTTCGCTGGCACTCGGGGGTCTCATTGGGTCGGTTGCCGTGGCGACGAAGCACGAGATCGTCATGGTGATCATCGGCGGGCTCTTCGTCATGGAGACGCTGTCGGTCATCATCCAGGTCGGCTTTTTCAAGATGACCGGCCGGCGCGTCTTCCTCATGGCGCCGATCCACCACCATTTCGAGAAGCTCGGCTGGACCGAAAGCCAGGTCGTGATCCGCTTCTGGATCATTGCGGTCGGGCTGGCGCTGCTCGGTCTCTCTACCCTCAAGCTGCGGTGAGCCGATGATCCCGGTCACCACATTTGTCGGAAAGAAGATCGCGCTCTTCGGACTCGGCGGTTCGGGCCTTGCGACGGCGCAGGCGCTGGTTGCCGGCGGCGCGGAAGTGACGGCGTGGGACGACAACCCCGACAGTGTCGCCAAGGCCGAAGCGGCGGGTGTGAAGACCGCCGACCTGCGCGGCATCGAATGGGCGGGGCAGGCCGCGTTTGTGCTGTCGCCCGGCGTTCCGCTGACGCATCCGAAGCCGCATTGGACGGTCGATCTGGCCCGCGCCGCAGGCGTCGAGATCATCGGCGACATCGAACTCTTCGTGCGCGAGCGTCGCGCTCATGCGCCTGATTGCCCGTTCATAGCGATCACCGGCACCAACGGCAAGTCGACGACCACGGCGCTGATCGCTCATATCCTCAAGGCTAGCGGCCGGGACACGCAGCTCGGCGGCAACATCGGGACGGCCGTGCTGACGCTCGATCCACCGAAGGGCGACCGCTATTACGTCGTCGAATGCTCGTCCTATCAGATCGATCTCGCGCCGACGCTTGATCCGGCCGCCGGCATCCTCCTCAATCTCACCCCCGATCATCTCGACCGTCACGGCACGATGCAGCACTATGCCGAGATCAAGGAACGGCTGGTCGCGGGAAGCCAGACCGCCATCGTTGGCGTCGACGACACCTTCTCTGCGCTGATCGCCGACCGGATTGAACGGGCAGGGGTGGCGGTCCGGCGGATATCCAAGCGGAATGTCGTGGCTGACGGCATCTATGCCGAAGGCAGCCGGATCTATGCCGCCAACGGCGGGACGAGCGCGCTCTTCGTCGATCTCGGTGGCATCGACACGCTGAAGGGCAGCCACAACGCCCAAAATGCGACTGCGGCGATCGCCGCCTGCCTCGCCGTCGGCGTCATCGCAGATGATATCCGCGAAGGCCTGCGATCCTTTCCGGGACTGAAGCACAGGATGCAGCCGGTCGGACGGCGCGGGCAGGTGGTCTTCGTCAATGACTCGAAGGCAACCAATGCGGATGCCGCGGCACCGGCCTTGTCGAGCTACGACCGGATCTACTGGATTGCCGGCGGCCTTCCCAAGGAAGGCGGCATCGCAAGCCTCGCGCCACTCTTCCCGCGTATTGCCAAGGCCTATCTGATCGGAGAGGCAGCACCTCAGTTTGCCGCAACCCTGGGAGAGGCGGTCCCCTACGAGATTTCGGGGACGCTGGAGCAGGCGGTCGCGCGTGCCGGAACGGATGCTGCCGCGGCCGGTGAAGCTGCAGCGGTCATGCTGTCGCCAGCCTGCGCGAGCTTCGATCAATACAAGAACTTCGAGGTCCGCGGCGATGCGTTCGTGGGCCATGTCGCTGCGCTCGACGGTATCACCATGCTGATCGGGACGAACAAGGAGAGCTGACTATGGTAAGCCGCGCTGACCGTGGACCGCTGGCAGACTGGTTCTGGACGATCGACCGCTTCTTTCTGGCGGGCTTCATCCTGCTGATGGGCATCGGTTTCATGCTGTCGTTTGCCGCCTCGCCACCGGTTGCCGAGCGGCTGGGTCTCGATAGCTTCCACTTCGTGCAGCGCCATGCGGTCTTCATCGCCCCCTCGCTGATGGTGATGATCGGGCTCTCATTCTTGACGCCGCGGCAGGTCAGGCGCACGGCAGTGATTCTCCTGACCGTTTCGCTCCTGATGATGGTGATTGCGCTCTTCTTCGGCGTTGAAGTGAAGGGATCGCGGCGCTGGGTTTCGATCGGTAGCTTTTCCATCCAGCCGTCTGAGTTCATGAAGCCCGCCTTTGTTGTCGTTTGCGCCTGGCTGTTTGCCGAGCACGCGCGCCAGCCGGAAATTCCCGGCAACCTGTTCGCCATCATCCTGTTCGGCATCGTCGGCGCGCTGCTCGTGGCGCAGCCCGACCTTGGCCAGACGATCCTAACCTCGGTCGTCTGGGGCGGCATGTTCTTCATGGCTGGCATGCCGTGGCTTTGGATCCTCGTGCTGGGCGCGCTGGGCGCCGGCGGGTTCGTCACCGCCTATTACATGCTGCCGCACGTGGCCGGCCGTATCGACCGATTTCTCACCGGCGAGGGCGATACCTTCCAGGTGGATACGGCGCGCGAAGCAATCATCCGTGGTGACTGGTTCGGCCAAGGGCCGGGCGAGGGGATCGTCAAGCGCATCATCCCGGACAGCCATACCGATTTCATCTTCTCGGTCGCGGCGGAAGAATTCGGGATCCTGTTCTGCATGCTGCTGGTGATGATCTTCGCCTTCATTGTGCTGCGCGGCCTCAACCACGCCTTCAAGGAACGCAACGATTTTGCGCGTTTCGCGGTTGCGGGCCTGGTGCTGCAGATCGGCATCCAGTCGATGATCAATGTCGGCGTCAATCTCGAGCTGCTGCCCGCGAAGGGCATGACACTGCCGCTGATTTCCTACGGTGGCTCCTCTATGATCGCAATCGCCGTCACTGCCGGCTTCATCTTGGCACTTACTCGTCATCGCCCGGAAAAGCGTGCGCAGGAGCGCAGCCTGTTCCGGGTCGCGTCCGGCGTTCCGGCGGAGTAGCATCATGAGCAAAGGCATCATCCTGCTTGCAGCCGGTGGAACCGGTGGACATTTGTTTCCGGCGGAAGCGCTGGGCCACGAGCTGCGTTCGCGCGGCTATTCCGTCCACCTCGTCACAGACCGCCGCGCAGAACGCTTCGCCGGCAAATTTCCGGCTGATGAGATCCACGTCGTGCCGTCTGCGACCTTTGCCTCCAAGAACCCGATCGCGCTCCTGCGCACCGGCTGGACGCTGTGGAGCGGCCTGCGCAAGGCGCGCCACCTGATCGGGCGGCTGAAACCAATCGCCGTCGTCGGCTTCGGCGGCTATCCGACGGTGCCGCCGCTGCTTGCGGCCACGTCGATGGGCATTCCGTCTCTCATCCACGAGCAGAATGCCGTCATGGGCCGCGCCAACAAGGCGCTCGCTTCGCGCGTCCAGGCAATTGCCGGCGGCTTCCTGCCCGAGGGCACCGGTGCGCACGGCCAGAAGACGGTCACGACAGGTAACCCGGTGCGCCCAGCTGTGCTGGAGGCGGCGAAGACCGTTTACCGCCCCTCGACGGAAAGCCAGGACTTCCGGCTTCTCGTGTTCGGTGGCAGCCAGGGCGCGCAGTTCTTCTCCAAGGCCATTCCGGCGGCCGTGGCCCTCCTTGAGCCGGCACAGCGCGCAAGGTTGACCGTCACGCAGCAGGCGCGGTCGGACGATGCCGCCTCGGTGACCAAAGCCTATCACGTACTGGATATCCCGGCAGACGTTTCGTCCTTCTTCGGCGACATGGCCGAGCGGCTGGCGGATGCGCATCTGGTGATCTGCCGCTCCGGCGCCTCGACGGTTTCGGAAATTGCGGTCATCGGACGCCCGGCGATCCTGGTTCCCTATCCCCATGCGCTGGACCACGACCAGGCTGCGAACGCTGCGGCGCTCGTCGCCAGGGGTGGTGCTGAGGTCGTCCCGCAGGCGGAGCTGTCGCCGGAGCGTCTGGCACAGATGATTTCCGCCGCGATGAACGAGCCGGAACGTCTCCAATCAATGGCGCAAGCCGCCAGGCGGGCCGGTCATCCGGACGCTGCAGCCTTGCTCGCGGACCTTGTTGTCTCTATGTCCGCCCGTCAGACGGTACAGCAATATAAAGGAGAGCATCCATGAAGATGCCGAAGGCCATCGGGCTCGTTCATTTCATCGGCATCGGCGGGATCGGCATGAGCGGCATTGCCGAAGTGCTGCACAATCTCGGGCATCGGGTGCAGGGCTCGGACCAGGCGGATGGCGCCAACGTTCAGCGCCTGCGCGACAAGGGCATTCCGGTCTTTGTCGGGCACACGGCGGAGAACCTTGGCGATGCGGAAGTGGTGGTCGTCTCGACCGCCATTAAGAAGGACAATCCGGAGCTGATGACGGCGCGTGAACGTTCGCTCCCCATCGTGCGGCGCGCCGAGATGCTTGCCGAACTGATGCGCTTCCGCAATGCGATCGCCATCGGCGGCACGCACGGCAAGACGACGACCACATCCATGGTCGCGACGCTGCTGGACGCCGGCGGCCTCGATCCGACCGTCATCAACGGCGGCATCATCAACGCCTACGGCACCAATGCGCGCATGGGCGAGGGCAAGTGGATGGTCGTCGAGGCCGACGAGTCGGATGGCACCTTCCTGAAACTGCCGGCCGACGTTGCGGTGGTCACCAATATCGATCCGGAGCATCTCGATCACTACGGCAGCTTCGATGCGGTTCGCGCGGCATTTCGCCAATTCGTCGAGAACGTGCCCTTCTACGGGTTCGGTGTGCTCTGCATCGATCATCCGGAAGTGCAGGCGCTCGTCGGCAAGATCGAGGATCGCAAGATCGTCACCTATGGTGAAAACCCGCAGGCGGATGCGCGCTTCTCCAATATCCACATGGAAGGCACCAAGTCGATCTTCGACGTCGAGATCCGCCGCCGGCGCACCGGACGCGTATTCACGTTCAAGGACCTGGCGCTGCCGATGCCGGGCCGCCACAACATCTCCAATGCCACGGCTGCGATCGCCGTCGCCAACCGGCTCGGGATATCCGAAGAGGATATCCGCAAGGGTCTCGCCGCCTTCGGTGGCGTCAAGCGGCGCTTCACGCTCACCGGAACCTGGAACGGCGTCTCCGTCTTTGACGATTACGGCCACCATCCGGTAGAGATCAAGGCGGTTCTAAAGGCCGCGCGCGAAGCGTGCTCGGGGCGCATCATCGCCGTCCACCAGCCGCACCGATATACGCGGCTCTCCAGCCTGTTTAACGACTTTGCCACCTGCTTCAACGACGCCGACAGCATTCTTCTGGCGCCGGTCTATGCGGCTGGTGAAGAGCCGATCGGGGGCGCAAACTCGGAGGCTCTCGTCGCCCAGATCCGCGCTGGTGGCCACCGTGATGCGCGCATTATCGCCGCGCAGTCCGATCTGGCGCCGATCGTCGCCGGCATTGCGAAGCCGGGCGATTTTGTGGTTCTTCTGGGGGCTGGCAATATAACCCAGTGGGCAGCAGCGCTGCCGCGGGAACTGGAAAGCATTTCGGGACAGTAGGCATGAAACAGGTGAACGGGGAAAGATTGCTGGCGTCGCTGGGTGAGGGCGTCAAGGACATACGCGGTCGGCTGACGCCTGATGCACCGATGGACCGGGTCACATGGTTCCAGGCCGGCGGGCTGGCGGAGCTGATGTTCCAACCCCACGATCTCGATGACCTCACCACCTTCCTCAAGATCCTGCCGGAAGACGTGCCGCTGACGGTGGTGGGCGTCGGTTCCAACCTTCTGGTGCGCGACGGGGGTATTCCGGGCGTTGTTCTGCGGCTTTCCGCCAAGGGCTTTGGTCAGGTCGATCTTGTCGGCGAGAACCGCATCCAGGCCGGCGCGATCTGCCCTGACAAGCATGTCGCGGCCATGGCCATGGACAATGGCATTGGCGGCTTTGCCTTCTACTACGGCATCCCTGGCTCCATCGGCGGCGCCCTTCGCATGAATGCCGGCGCCAACGGGACCGAAACCGTCGACCGCGTCGTCGAGGTGCACGCGGTCGACCGCAGCGGCAACCGGCACGTCTTGAGCAAGGCCGATATGGGCTACAGCTACCGCTATTCCAGCGCACCTGCCGACCTGATCTTCACCCACGCGATCTTCGAGGGCTACTCCGACGAGCGGGCGAAGATCCGTCAGGAGATGGATGCCGTGCGTCAGCACCGGGAATCCGTCCAGCCGGTCAAGGAGAAGACCGGAGGCTCGACGTTCAAGAACCCGGAAGGGCATTCCGCCTGGAAGCTGATCGACGAAGCGGGATGCCGCGGGCTCGTCTGCGGCGGTGCGCAGATGTCGTCGCTTCACTGCAACTTCATGATCAACACCGGCCATGCCAGCGGCTACGACCTCGAATATCTCGGCGAGATGGTGCGGCAGCGAGTCTTTGAAAGCTCGGGAATCGAGCTCCAGTGGGAGATCAAGCGCCTCGGCATCTTCATGCCCGGTCGTGAGGTTCGTCCGTTCCACGGGGTGACGACGGAATGAAGATGACTTTGAGCAAAAAGGCCGCCATCCCAACGGGTTGGCGGCCTTCTTTATTGCTTTGATTCAGCCGCGACGAAGCCTGCTGGACGTTTGAATTTCTTACACGAATCCGGCCTGGTTAACGAAAGTAAACGGTTCATTAACCATATGCCGCCAGTATGGGTCCTGCGTTGGGGAGAGGCGGAATCAGTCCGGTCAGCCTAGCGCAAGTGAAGTGTGGCAGGGATGCGTTCCTTTTCCGGAGGTTGGCGATGAGTGGCAAGCATGTGGCTGTTCTGATGGGGGGGATTTCCTCCGAACGGCCCGTAAGCCTGTCTTCCGGAAAGGCTTGTGCCGACGCTCTTGAGCAGGAAGGCTACCGCGTCACTCGCATCGATGTGTCCCGCGATGTTGCTGCCGTGCTTGCGGAGTTGACGCCGGATGTTGCCTTCAATGCTCTGCATGGACCTTATGGCGAGGACGGCACCATCCAGGGCGTCCTCGAATATCTTGAGATCCCCTATACCCACTCCGGCGTCCTCGCCTCGGCTCTGTCCATGGACAAGGGGCAGGCGAAGCATGTTGCGCGAGCTGCCGGCATCCCGATCGCCGAAGCGCGTGTGATGAGCCGCTTTGATATCGGCAATGATCATCCGATCGAGCCGCCCTATGTCGTGAAGCCCGTCCGCGAGGGTTCATCCTTCGGCGTTGTCATCGTCAAGCAGGATCAGTCGCATCCGCCGCAGATCCTTGCTTCAAGCGAGTGGCGCTATGGCGATGAGGTCATGGTCGAGCGCTATGTCCATGGTCGCGAGTTGACCTGCGGCGTCATGGGCGGCGAGGCGTTGGGCGTTACAGAGGTCGTCCCGACCGGCAACGCCTTTTACGATTATGACGCGAAATATGCCGAAGGTGGCTCCAAGCACGTCATTCCGGCACAAATTTCACCGGATGTTTACCAAAAGATCCAATCCTATGCGCTTAAGGCGCATCAGGCGATGGGCTGCCGCGGCGTGAGTCGGTCCGACTTCCGCTACGACGACCGGTTCTCCGAGAATGGCGAGATCATCTGGCTGGAAGTGAATACGCAGCCGGGCATGACCCCGACATCGCTGGTGCCCGAAATGGCCGCGCATGCCGGCTATTCTTTCGGTGAACTCGTCCGTTGGATGGTGGAGGACGCATCGTGTCTGCGTTGAGCGGCAAAATCTCCGGCAGGTCGGGCCATCGGGCCGAGGCGTCCTATGCGGGTGCAGATGAGCGCCGCGTGCTGCCCCGCCCGCTGCGCCGCGTCGTCCGCTTCACCGTCGCGCTGGCAACCGGCCGCATCTATATTCCGCGCCATATCGGCACCGTTTCCACCTTCGCCTTCCTCGGCGTCGTCGGTCTCTACGGCATGTCGGTCGGCGGCCACACGGAAGTGGTGGCTCAGTCCGTGACGGCGTCTGCAGGTTTCGCCATCGAGGACGTTCGCGTATCCGGCAACGAGCAGACTTCCGAGATCGACATCCTGCAAATGCTCGGCCTCGATGGCACGACGTCGCTCGTTGCGCTCGATATCGAAGCTGCTCGCAAGAAGCTCGCGGAGCTTCCCTGGGTCGAGTATGCCGAGGTTCGCAAGGTTTATCCGAAGACGATCGAGGTGATGCTCAAGGAGCGTCAGGCGTTCGGCATCTGGCAGCACGGGGACGAGCTTTCGTTGATCGAGCGCAACGGCAAGATTATCGCTCCGCTGCGTGACAGCAAGTTCGCGACCCTGCCGCTCTTCGTCGGTCGTGACGCTGAAACCGCTGCGGCTTCCTTCGAGCAGGAACTCGCCGGCTGGCCTGAGCTGAAGAACCGTGTACGGGCGTATGTCCGCGTCGCCGGTCGCCGCTGGGATCTGCATCTCGGCAACGGTGTGGTGCTGAAGCTTCCCGAGCGCAACGTAGATCAGGCGCTCGCCGTGCTTTCACGCCTCGAGGCGGAGCAGGGCATCCTGGAGCGCGACATCGCCGCCATCGATCTTCGTCTCGGCGACCGCACCACCGTTCAACTGACCGCCGGCGCCATGGATCGCCGCAAGGAAGCGCTGGAAGCGCGTTCGAAGGCCCTCAAGAAAGCGGGAGTGGACTCATGAGCCTCTTCGGTTCGTCGCACTTCCTCCCGCGCCTGAAGCCGCTCTCTTCCAAGCGCAGCCATGTTGTATCGGTGCTCGACATCGGCTCCACCAAGGTCGTTTGCATGATAGGCCGCCTGACGCCGCGTCAGGAAAGCCTGGTGCTGCCCGGCCGCACGCACAACATCGAGATCATCGGTATCGGCCACCAGCGTTCGCGCGGGGTGAAGTCCGGCGTGATCGCAGACCTGGATGCAGCGGAAAGCGTCGTCCGTCTGGCCGTCGACGCCGCCGAGCGCATGGCAGGACTGACCGTCGACAGTCTGATCATCAATATCTCGGCCGGCCGCCTGGCGAGCGACGTCTACACGGCGACAATCGATCTCGGCGGCCAGGAAGTGGAGGGCGCTGATCTTCGCAAGGTGCTGATATCCGCCAGCCAGCAGTCGCAGCGCCAGGATCGGGCCATCCTTCATTCGCTCGCCACCGGCTACTCGCTCGACGGCGAACGCGGCATCCGCGATCCGCTCGGCATGTTCGGCGACGTTCTCGGTGTCGACATGCATGTCGTTACCTCGGAACGCGCAACGCTCAAGAACCTCGAGCTCTGCGTCAACCGCGCGCATCTTTCCGTCGAGGGTATGGTGGCAACGCCTTACGCTTCCGGTCTTGCTGCACTCGTCGACGACGAAGTCGAACTGGGTTGCGCGGCGATCGACATGGGCGGCGGCACGACGACGATCTCCGTCTTCGCGGAAGGCAAGCTCGTGCACACCGATGCCATCGGACTCGGCGGCCATCACGTCACTACTGACCTCGCACGGGGTCTTTCCACGCGCATCGAGGACGCCGAGCGGCTCAAGGTCGTCCACGGCTCCGCATTCCCGAACGGTGCAGACGAGCGCGAACTGATCTCGATCCCGCCGATTGGCGAAGATGATCGTGATCAGCCGACGCAGGTACCGCGCGCCCTGGTCACGCGGATTGTCCGGGCTCGCATCGAAGAGACGATGGAACTGATCCGGGACCGCATCCAGGCGTCCGGCTTCAGCCCGATTGTCGGAAAGCGCGTCGTCCTGACGGGCGGCGCCAGCCAGCTGACGGGGCTGCCCGAGACCGCACGGCGGATCCTCGCCCGTAACGTCCGGATCAGCCGCCCCATGGGCGTCTCCGGCCTGCCGGTGGCAGCCAAGGGTCCCGCGTTTTCGACGGCGGTCGGACTGATGATCTATCCCCAGGTCGCGGACATGGAAACACATGCGTCGCAGGGAGGGTTGATCGCCTCCCTCGGCAATGGGAACGGCAGATTGTCCCGCATGGGACAGTGGCTGAAGGAAAGTTTCTGACCCGATCCCCGCGCGGGTAGGGCTCAAGAATAGGCAATGAACAGGCCGGCGGCGATGCGGCCAGAGTGAGAAGGAACGGGTACAATGACCATCAAGCTGCAAAAGCCCGATATCACCGAGCTGAAGCCTCGGATCACCGTCTTCGGCGTCGGTGGTGGTGGCGGGAACGCTGTCAACAACATGATCTCCGCCGGTCTGGAAGGCGTTGACTTCGTCGTCGCCAACACGGACGCCCAGGCGCTGACGATGACCAAGGCCGAGCGAATCATCCAGATGGGCGCGCAGGTGACCGAAGGTCTCGGCGCCGGCTCGCAGCCGGAAGTCGGCCGCGCCGCCGCTGAAGAGTGCCTCGACGAGATCGTCGACCACCTCAACGGCACGCATATGTGCTTCGTCACCGCAGGCATGGGCGGCGGCACCGGCACGGGGGCAGCCCCGGTCGTCGCACAGGCTGCCCGCAGCAAGGGCATCCTGACCGTCGGCGTCGTTACCAAGCCGTTCCACTTCGAAGGCCAGCGCCGCATGCGCCTTGCCGAATCGGGCATCCAGGAACTGCAGAAATCGGTCGACACGCTGATCGTTATCCCGAACCAGAACCTCTTCCGCATCGCCAACGACAAGACCACGTTCGCCGACGCATTCGCGATGGCCGACCAGGTGCTCTACTCGGGCGTTGCCTGCATCACCGACCTGATGGTCAAGGAAGGCCTGATCAACCTCGACTTCGCTGACGTCCGCTCGGTGATGCGCGAAATGGGCCGCGCCATGATGGGCACTGGTGAGGCTTCGGGCCCGGGCCGCGCGATGCAGGCTGCGGAAGCAGCGATCGCCAACCCGCTGCTCGACGAGACCTCGATGAAGGGCGCCCAGGGCCTCCTGATCTCCATCACCGGTGGTCGCGACCTCACCCTCTTTGAAGTCGACGAAGCAGCAACCCGCATTCGCGAGGAAGTCGATCCGGACGCCAACATCATCCTTGGCGCCACCTTCGACGAAGCACTTGAAGGTCTCATCCGCGTCTCGGTTGTCGCCACTGGCATCGATCGCAGCGCCCACCATGGCGATGTCCGCGGTTTCGAGGCTCAGGCCGCTGCTCCGGCACGTCCCGTGATCCGTCCTTCGTCGGCCGTTGCTCCGGCTCCGGCCGCAGTGCAGCCTGCTCCGCTCATGCAGGCACCGAAGGCCGATCCGGTCGCTGAGACGATCCGTCAGGCGGAAGCCGAGATGGAACGCGAACTCGCAATCGCCGAAGCTCCCCGTCCGGCCGCACCGCAGCCTGTCGCACCGCAGCCGGTTGCTCAGCAGGCCGAACCTGAATTCCGCCCGCAGAGCCGCATTTTTGCAGCCGCTGCCCCGGCAGAAGCTCCGGTTCTGCGCGCTGCTGCCGCACCGCAGATGCAGGCTCAGCCTGCTCCGATGATGCAGGCCGCACCGCGCATGCCTCAGCCGGAAGCACCCGCTCCGGTTATGCGCGAAACCGTCGAGCAGGTCCGCATGCCGCGCGTCGAGGACTTCCCGCCGGTCGTCAAGGCCGAGATGGACCACCGCGCCCACCAGGTCCAGCACGTCCAGGAAGAGCGCGGCCCGATGGGTCTCCTGAAGCGGATCACCAACTCGCTCGGCCGTCGTGAAGACGAGGATCAGGGTCACGCCGAGATGGCGGCTCCGGCCCCCGCCGCGGCTCCGCAGCAGCGTCGTCCGCTCTCGGCTGAAGCAAGCCTCTATGCACCGCGCCGCGGTCAGCTTGACGATCACGGTCGTGCGGCCCCGCAGGCTCCGGCCCGTCAGGAAGACGACCAACTGGAGATCCCCGCTTTCCTGCGTCGCCAGCAAAACTGATCGACTTCTGGAGCATCAGAAGAGGCAAGGCTCGGATCGCAGGATCCGGGCCTTTTCCGTACGCGGAATTTCCGGGTGGAATTACAGAAGCGAATCAAACGGTTATTGACGTAACAATCCGAAAGAAACAGTGATTTGGATTGTTGTTCCAGGCTGCGTATGTAGGACCATGAAATAGATGCAGCTTCGCCTTAGGCGACACGCCTGCAGGGAATTGCCCGCCGCTTCAGGGTGGCGGGAACATGACAAGGCAACTGACATGACGATCGGACTTCTCGGATTTCAAACCAGCATCGCTGCTCCCGTCACTCTGACGGGCATCGGCGTTCATTCGGGTACGCCGGTCACGCTCACCTTCCAGCCTGCCGACGCAGGAACGGGCGTCATGTTCAGCCGCACCTTGGCAGACGGCACCTGCGTCGAATACCGCGCGGTTTCTTCGCAGGTCGGCCCAACCGATCTCTGCACCATCCTCGGTGGTTCGCCGGCAACCTGGATCGCGACAATAGAGCATGTCATGGCGGCACTTTATGCGCTCGGCATCGACAACGTGGTTGTCGAAGTCGATGCCGGCGAGATGCCGATCATGGACGGCAGCTCCTTTGCCTTCATCGAGGCCATCGAGCAGGTCGGGATCGTCAACCTGGGCGTCAAGCGCCGCTACATCCGCGTGGTGAAGCCGGTGCGGATCGATTCGGGCGCTTCCTGGTCGGAGTTCCGCCCCTATGAAGGCACGCGCTTCGAGGTGGAGATCGACTTTTCCACGCCGCTGATCGGCCGGCAGAGCTGGAAGGGCGACCTGACCGCTGCGACCTTCAAGGAAGAATTGTCGCGCGCTCGCACCTTCGGCTTCATGCGTGACGTCGAGCGTCTTTGGGCTGCCGGCTATGCGCTGGGCTCGTCCCTGGAAAATTCGGTCGTCATCTCCGACGACGACACCGTCGTCAATGTCGAGGGCCTTCGCTACAAGGACGAGTTCGTGCGTCACAAGACGCTCGATGCCGTCGGCGATCTTGCGCTCGCGGGCGCCCAGTTCATCGGCTGCTACAGGTCCTATCGCGGTGGCCACAAGATGAATGCCAACGCGCTGAAGGCTCTGCTCAGCGATCCGACTGCCTACGAGATCGTCGAGGCGCCGGTGCGCAGCCATCGTGTTCGTGCCGGAGAATTCGTACCGGTCAAGGCGCCGGAGTTCGTCGCCGAATTTGCGTAATTTCGCTTGCTTCCAGTCCAACTCGCCGCCCCTCGTGGGCGGCTTTTCTTTGTGTGGACGTAGGCGACGGAGAAATTGGAACAGTCATCAACTGGCGGTGAAGAAGGCTGTGCCACAAAATTGCGTTAATGCCTCCGCATTGCGTTGCTCTCAGCCTGCTTGTAAGGCTAGAAGGCCAACTTGAGCTGCGGCACTTGTGCGCGTGACGATCAGGAACTTGCGAATGGTTTATGCGAAGTCTGTTGTGATGAAGAAAGCGGCGAGGATTGCCTTAATGTGCCTGGCACTTGGCGTTGCCGGAGCCGCCGTGACGTCCTGCCAGTCGGACAAGGACATCGACATCACCAAGCTGGGCTTCGAAAGCGAGCCGCCGGAGCTGCTCTACAATCAGGGCTTGGCGAACATGAAGGCGGGCAACATCGCCGAAGCCTCCCGCAAGTTCGACGCCATCGACCGGCAGCACCCGTTCACCGAGTGGGGTCGCAAGGCGCTGGTGATGAGCACCTTCAGCAAGTATCGGCTCGGCCGCAATGACGAGGCGATCAGCACGGGCAACCGCTACCTGAAGCAGTACCCGAATTCGGAAGACTCCGCTTACGTCCAGTATCTCGTCGGCCTGTCATATTCCAAGCAGATTGCCGACGTGACCCAGGACCAGAAGGCCGCATCGCAGACGATCGACGCGATGCAGCGGGTGGTGACGGATTATCCCGATTCCGAATATGTCGAGGATGCGCAGGCGAAGATCCGTTTTGCGCGCGACCAGCTCGCCGGCAAGGAAATGCAGGTCGGCCGTTATTATCTCGAGCGCAAGGAATATCTTGCCGCGATCAAGCGCTTCCGCGTGGTCGTCGAGGAATATTCCAACACCAATCAGGTCGAGGAAGCGCTCGCACGCCTCGTCGAGGCTTATTATGCGATGGGCATCGTTGAAGAGGCGCAGACGGCGGCGGCGGTTCTGGGCCGCAACTACCCGGACAGCCAGTGGTATGCGGACTCCTATAAGCTGCTGCAGACGGGCGGCGTCGAGCCGCGGGAAAACCGCGGCTCCTGGATCTCGCGGGCCGGGGCCAAGCTCATCGGCGCCTAAGCGATGCTCGTCCAGCTTTCGATCCGCGATATCGTCCTGATCGAGCGGCTGGATCTCGATTTCGAGTCTGGCCTGTCGGTGCTGACGGGAGAGACCGGGGCGGGCAAGTCCATCCTTCTCGACAGCCTTTCGCTCGCCCTTGGCGGGCGCGGCGATGGCGGACTTGTGCGCCATGGTGAGGACAAGGGGCAGGTGACGGCCGTCTTTGACGTTTCCGGCCAGCATCCCGCAAGACTGCTTCTGCGGGAAAACGGCATCGATGACGACGGCGACCTGATCTTCCGCCGCATCCAGTCGGCCGATGGCCGTACCCGTGCCTCGATTAATGATCAGCCGGTCAGCGTCCAGCTCATGCGTCAGGCAGGGCAGGTGCTGGTCGAGATCCACGGCCAGCACGACGACCGCGCTCTCACCGACACCAATACCCACCGCACGCTGCTCGATGCCTTTGCCGGGCTGAAGGACGAGAGCCAGAAGGTGGCCGGCCTCTACCGCATTTGGAAGGATGCCCAACGTGTCTTCAAGGCACATGGGGCCAAGGTTGAGGCGGCCGCGCGAGAGGCCGATTACATCCGCTCCTCCGTCGAGGAGCTGAAAACCTTGAGCCCGCGCGACGGCGAGGAAGAGGAGCTCGCCGAGCAGCGCTCGCAGATGCAGAAGGCGGAGCGGATTGCCGGCGACATCTCGGAGGCGTCCGACTTCCTTAACGGCAACGCCTCGCCGGTGCCGCTGATCGCCTCGATGGTGCGGCGTCTCGAACGCAAGAGCCACGAGGCGCCCGGACTGCTGGAGGAGACGGTCGAGCTTCTCGATGCGGCGCTCAACAGCCTCTCCAACGCCCAGATGGAGGTGGAAGCGGCGCTGCGGAAGACGGAGTTCGATCCGCGGGAGCTGGAGCGCGTCGAGGAGCGACTTTTTGCCCTTCGTGCTGCTGGCCGCAAGTATTCCGTTGCTGTTGCCGATCTTCCGGCGCTGGCCGAGAAGATGGTCGCGGATCTTGCCGATCTGGATGCGGGCGAGGAGAAGCTCGGCCAACTGGAGACGCAGGCGGTTGCGGCCAAGGCGGATTTCGACGCGGCGGCACTGTCGCTCTCGGAAAAAAGGCGCGATGGCGCCACGGCTTTGGCGGAGGCGGTGATGGCGGAACTGCCTGCGCTGAAGCTGGAGCGCGCGCGTTTCATGGTTGAAGTCACCATCGACCCGGAAGCGGCGACGGCCGAAGGTATCGATACCGTCGAATTCCACGTGCAGACCAACCCCGGCACACGGCCCGGCCCGATCATGAAGGTCGCCTCCGGCGGCGAACTTTCGCGGTTCCTGCTGGCGCTGAAGGTCGCCCTTGCCGATCGCGGCTCTGCTCCGACACTCGTCTTCGATGAGATCGACACCGGCGTTGGCGGTGCCGTGGCGGATGCGATCGGCCAGCGGCTGAAGCGGTTGTCGGAAAAGGTTCAGGTGCTTTCTGTCACGCATGCGCCGCAGGTGGCAGCGCGTGCGGCCACGCATCTGCTTATCTCCAAGGGACCGGCCGGCGACGGATCCGAGAAGATCGCCACGCGCGTCGCCACCATGGCGCCCGAACACCGCGCGGAAGAAATCGCACGCATGCTCGCCGGCGCATCCGTCACCGACGAGGCACGCGCGGCGGCAAAGAAGCTGCTGGCCGGGGCGGACTGATCAGGCTTGCTTTAGCGTAGGGATTGGGCAGCCTCCAGATTGCGCCGATGAACAGCTTCATACGGCGCAAAGTAATCGATTATCCCGGCCGCGACGTCCTCCGCCACCAGTTCCTTCAAAGTTGCGGGCAGGGGACCTGTGCCGGTGATCGCTTCGAGATAGCGCCGGTTCGCCTCGATGAAGTCAATGGAGTAGCCGCCCGCGGCTATTCTCTCGGCGGAGCCGTGGTTGGGCAGGATGCGCAGGATCGGCCACTCGCGCATGCGCCGAAGCTCCCGGATGTGGACCGGAATGTTCTCCGGCTCCGAGACATAGGTCACCGTGTCCTCCAGAGTATCGCCCGCCAGCAGCAGGCCGTCATCGGGAAGCCAGAGCACGTTGCCGTCGGCGCTGTGGATGTTGAAATGGTGCAGCTTGACGCGGCGCCTGCCGACCGTCAGGGCGAGGCTCGTCTCGAAGGTATGCGTCGGCATGACGAGCGGATCGATCGGCGGCTCACGGGTCGCGAGAGATGTGCGTTTCTCTTCGAGAGTCTTTGCTGTCAAGGAAAGGGCGACGATTTCGCAGTCTTGGAAGACGGCGTTGCCGGCAACGTGGTCGGCATGCCAGTGGCTGAGAACGACACGGATCGTGGTGACACAGAGGCTTTCCAGATGATCGCGAACGAACCGCGCATGTTCAAGCGACAAGTGCGTGTCATAGACCACGGCCTCTCCGCCATCGACGATGGTATAGCACGCCGATCCAAGCTCATAGGCGCCATCGTCCAGCCAGTTCGGCTTGTCGGAATAGAGCCGCTTCCCGAGAACACGCCCGTCGTAATAGGCGAAGATGCCCGGATAGGGTTCGAGGATGCGCAGAGTGGAAATGTCGATCGCCATGGCGCGTTCCTCAGCTTGCGACTATCTACCCGCGCTGTCTTCGCGCTGACAAGGCGTTCTTTGCCAACCGCTTGTTTGCTTTCCGGGAATCTGCGCTAAAACGGATAAGCAAGACCGTGGAGCGAGACGAGCATGGCCGCCGACAAGACACCCGTTGAGACGCTGACCGAGAACGAGGCGGCCGCAGAGCTTGCCTTTCTTGCCTCGGAGATTGCGCGTCACGACGAGCTCTACCACGGGCACGATGCCCCGGAAGTCTCCGACGCCGAATACGACGCCCTGAAGCGCCGCAACGATGCGATCGAGGCGAGATTTCCGCAGTTGCGCCGCGCCGATAGTCCGTCGCTCAAGGTGGGGGCTGCGCCGCTACCCACATTTGCGCCGATCACGCATTCGCGGCCGATGCTTTCGCTCGACAACACCTTCTCCGACGAGGACGTGCGCGACTTCATCAACTCGGTCTACCGCTTCCTCGGCCAACTGCCGGACGGCTCGATCGCCTTCACGGCGGAGCCGAAGATCGACGGGCTCTCCATGTCGATCCGCTACGAAAACGGCAGGCTTGCCAATGCCGCCACGCGCGGCGACGGCACGACCGGGGAGAACGTCACCGCCAACATCCTGACCATCGACGAGATACCGAACACGCTGCCGAAGGGCGTTCCCGCAGTCGTGGAAGTGCGCGGCGAGGTCTACATGACGAAGAGCGACTTTCTGGCGCTCAACGAGAAGATGGCGGCCGAAGGCAGACAGACCTACGTCAACCCACGCAACACGGCTGCCGGCTCGCTGCGCCAGCTCGACCCGAAGGTGACGGCGAGCCGCAGACTGCGGTTCTTCGCCTATGCGTGGGGCGAGATTTCCGAACCGAACGACCTGCCGAAGACGCAGTACGAGATGGTCCAGACGTTCAAGGATTGGGGCTTCCCGGTCAATCCGCTGATGAAGCGGCTGAACTCCGTCGAGGACATCATCGAGCACTATAAGGAGATCGGCCTGAAGCGCCCGGATCTCGACTACGAGATCGACGGCGTCGTCTACAAGGTCGACCGGCTCGACCTGCAGCAGCGGCTCGGCTTCCGCTCCCGCTCACCGCGCTGGGCAACCGCCCACAAGTTTCCGGCCGAGCAGGCCTTCACCAAGGTCGAGAAGATCGACATCCAGGTCGGACGCACGGGTGCGCTCACCCCTGTCGCGCGGCTGACCCCTGTGACCGTCGGTGGCGTCGTCGTCACGAACGCGACGCTGCACAACGAGGACTACATCAAGGGCATCGGCAATTCCGGTGAGCGGATCCGCGAAGACGACCACGACATCCGCATCGGCGACACCATCATCGTGCAGCGGGCAGGGGATGTCATCCCGCAGGTCCTGGACGTGGTGATGGAGAAGCGCCCGGCGGACGCAGTGCCTTACGAGTTTCCGAAGAAGTGCCCCGTCTGCGGCAGCCATGCCGTGCGGGAAAGGAACGAGAAGACCGGCAAGCTGGACTCCGTCACCCGCTGCACCGGCGGCTTCGTTTGTCGCGCGCAGGCCGTGGAGCATCTCAAGCATTTCGTGTCCCGCAACGCCTTCGACATCGAAGGGCTGGGGTCCAAGCAGATCGACTTCTTCTTCGAGGCGGAGGATCCGGCGCTGACGATCAAGACCGCGCCCGATATCTTCACTCTGAAGAAGCGGCAGGAAGCCTCGCCGCTCACGAAGCTTGAAAACATCGAAGGCTTTGGCCGGGTCAGCGTCCGCAAGCTGTTCGATGCGATCGACGAGCGCCGCCCGATCGCACTCGCCCGCTTCATCTATGCTCTCGGCATCCGTCATGTGGGCGAGACGACGGCAAAACTGCTGGCTCGCCACTATGGCACCTACGACGCCTTCCAGTCAGCCATGACGGAGGCGGCTTCGTTTGCCGGCGACGCCTGGTCCGACCTCAACAACATCGAGGGCATCGGTGAAGTTGTGGCCCGCGCCATTGTCGAGTTCTTCAAAGAGCCGCGCAATCTTGAAGTCATCGGCCGGCTTCTGGAGGAGGTGACGCCGCAGGCCGCCGAGCAGGTATCGACCAGCGGCAGCCCCGTCTCGGGCAAGACCGTGGTCTTCACCGGCAGCCTGGAGAAGTTCACCCGCGAGGAAGCCAAGGCGCGCGCCGAAAGCCTCGGCGCGAAGGTCGCCGGTTCTGTCTCCAAGAAGACGGACTACGTCGTCGCCGGCCTCGGCGCCGGCTCCAAGCTGGACAAGGCGAAGGAGCTCGGTGTCCAGGTGATGGACGAGGACGAATGGCTGGCGTTGTCGGCGGGTGATGGTTAGCGTTTAAGCCGCGCCATGGTGAAGGCATCGACATAGCTTCCGTTGCGGAAGGCGAAATCGCGGAGGCGGCCTTCTATCTCGAAACCGAACTTCCGGTAGAGCGCCACGGCAGCGTCGTTGTCGGTGTAAACCGTCAGTTCGATCCGACGGATGTTCAGCCAATTGTACGCCACCCCGACCAATTCTTTCAGGAGAGCGCTGCCGACCCCGCGCCCGCGGTAATCATCATGGACGCCCATTCCGATAGCAGCCGCGTGGTTTCTTCGTTCCAGGAAACGGTTGATCCCGCCGTTGCCGATGATCTGGTTCTGGTAGGTGGCCACCAAGCTGATCGATCCGGCGCTAGCCTCATCCAGCCATTTGCGGGTCTCCGCCACCCGCTGGAACGGCAGGCGCAGTGTGCCGTAGCGATAACCGGGCAGGTTGGCGAGTGCAGTGATCTCCTCCGCATCCGCGGGAGTGGCAGCACGGATCGTCAGGCCCTCGAGCCTTGCCGGTCTCGCTGGCTTGTCATCGATGTCGTTTTGTATGCTGTCCATTTCGCTCTCCTTGGGTTTGTTGAGGCAGAGCGGAATGTCCATCCCTGCCATTTGTCGGCAGGGTGGGACGGAGTGATCGACTAACGCGCCAAGACCGCCACGCGCCCTGCAGGGCGAATGGTCACGGTAAGATGCATGGGCGCAGCGAAGCTGATCATGTCGGTAGGAGAGGGGAAATCCTGGCAAAGATCAAGCTGCGATATCTCACGCTCTTTGCGGAATCATTTCGCGGGATCTACAAGGAGAAAACATCATCCGGACCGACCGCTTGAAAACCATTGCCATCGACTTCGAAACCGCCAACGAAACGCGCGGCAGTGCCTGCTCGGTTGGGCTGGCGTGGATCGAGGACGGCGAGGTGGTGCGGGTGGAAGAGCGGCTGATCCGGCCGCACGACATGCGGTTCTCCTCTTTCAACATCGCGATCCACGGCATCCACCCGGAAGATGTGGAGGATGCTTCCGCGTTTCCGGAGGTGATGGATGAATTTGCCGACGACTTTCGCGACGCCACTATGATCGCCCACAACGCCGCCTTCGACTTCAGCGTCTGGCGCGCCTGCCTCGATCTCTACCGGCGCGGTTATCCGGAGCTTTCCTATCTCTGCAGCGTGAAGATGGCCCAGAAGGTCTGGCCGCATCTCGGTTCCCATCGGCTGAATGCGCTGGCGGCACATCTCGGGCTCAGCTTTCTGCACCACAATGCCGCGGAAGACGCCGCCGTCTGTGCGCGCGCGGCCATCGCCATCGGCAGGTCGCTCGGCGTCTCCCATGTGCGGGAGATCCCGGCGATGATTAACATGAAGGTCGGGCGCTTGTTTGACGGCGGCTATGCCCCTTGCACCTGCCGGCTGAAGTAGCAAGTCGGCCGACACGGCTTGCAACCTGTCACCGCGCGCTTATCTCTGATCACAGATGGTTTACCGGAGAATGTTGCTGATGAAACGCGTTGCCCTTCTTTCGTTCGCCGCCACCCTGTCCTGCGGCTTTCTCGCCGCACCCTCCATGGCTGAAGTCGTAGGTGAAGTCGGCGTCGACTGGATTGGCAACGACATCATCGTCGAGGCTGTCGCCGATCCGGAAGTGAATGGTGTCACCTGCCACGTCACCTATTTCGATCGCTCCATCATCGACCGGCTGAAGCAGGGCAACTGGTTCGAGGATCCCTCCAACAGCTCGATCGCTTGCCGCCAGACCGGGCCTATCGAGATCGGCGACATCGACCTGTCGAAGGGCGGCGAGGAGGTCTTTCGCCAGGGGCGCTCGCTGATCTGGAAGGATCTGCTCGTCAAGCGGATCTACGACAAGGCAAACGACACGCTGATCTATCTCGCCCATTCGCGCCAGGTGGTTGAGGGCTCGGCGAAGATGTCGGTCTCCACCGTCCCGCTCTATGGCGAAGAGGTGACCTGGACGAACGGCAAGCCGTAAGGCGTTAGGCGACGGCCGCCGCAGCCGCCGCCCTGCGATCCCGTCCGGAAAACAGGCACCCGCCGAGGAAGGTGCCTTCCAGCGCCCGGTAGCCGTGCATGCCGCCACCACCGAACCCTGCGGCCTCGCCCACGGCGTAGAGCCGGGCACCACTTCTCCGCCAGCATCCAGCACGCGCGCGGAAAGGTCGGTTTCCGGACCACCCAGTGTCTTGCGCGTCAGGATATTGAGCTTCACCGCAATCAGCGGCCCGTGTGCCGGATCAAGGATGCGGTGCGGCCGCGCCGTGCGGATCATCTTGTCGCCGAGCGAGCGGCGGGCATTGTGGATGCCCATCACCTGCGCATCCTTTGCGTACGGGTTCATCATCTGGCCGTCGCGTGCGGCAATTTTCCGCTCGATCTCGTCGAAGCGCAGCAGGCCGCCGCCCGCCACCCTGTTCATTCCGCGCACGAGTTCGGCTAGGTTGGATGCGACGGCGAAATGCTCGCCGTGCTCCTTGAAGGCCTCGACCGGCGCCGTTGTCCGGCGTCCGATCGCGCGGCGGGCGGTCAGGCGCCAGTCGCGGCCGGTGATATCCGGGTTCTGCTCGGAGCCGGAGAGCGCGAACTCCTTGCGGATGATGGTCTGGTTGAGGATGAACCAGCTGTAGTCTTAGCCGGTAGCAAGAATGTGCTGCAGCGTCCCCAGCGTATCGTAGCCGGGGAAGAACGGGGCCGGCAGGCGCTTGCCGGTTGCGTCTAACCAGAGAGAGGAGGGGCCGGGGAGGATGCGAATGCCATGGTTCTCCCCAGATGGGATTCCAGTTTCGCAGGCCTTCGGTGTAGTGCCACATGCGGCCGCGGTGGATGATCCTGCCGCCGGCCTCTTCGGTAACGCCCAACATACGACCGTCGACATGCTTCGGCACGCCGGCCACCATGGTCTTCGGCGCCGGCCCCAGGCGGGCCGGCCAATTCTTCCGGAAAAGCTCCGGATCGCCGCCAATGCCGCCGGACGGACGATCACCGCCTGTGCGCTCAGCTCAAAATCGCCAGTGACAATGCGCGAGCTTTCGGCACCTCTCGGTGTCGCACGAGATTCAAGCACGCTACCGGCCACACCGGTGACCGTATCACCCGTCTTGATCAGACGGTCCACCCGGTGGCGCCAGCGAAAGCGCAGCTGTCCTGCGGCTTCGGCCTCGCGCACGCGGCGCTCGAACAGCTCGACGCCGCCGGGACCTGTTCCCCAGGTGATATGAAACCGAGGAACCGAATTGCCTTGAGAGGTTGCGGACCAGCCGCCTCTCGCTCCGCCCATCCGACGACGGGAAGAAGCGATGGCCCATGGCCTGCAGCCATTCTCGCTTCTCGCCGGCGGCGAAGGCGAGATAGGCGTCCGCCCATGCTTTCGGCCAGAAATCCTCTGGGCGATCGAAGGCTGCCGTTCCCAACCAGTCGCGGCGGGCAAGCTCAAGGTTGTCGCGTGCCCATCCGCCTTTGCTCCGGGGAGTCGATGAGGAAGAGGCCGCTAAAGGACCAAAAGGTTTGGGCCCTGAGATTCTGCTCGGGCTCCTGGTCGATGATCACGACGCTCTTGCCCGCGTCTGCCAGTTCCGTCGCCGCCACCAGGCCCGACAGCCCGGCGCCAATCACAATCACATCCGCTGTCTCTGACATTCGTCCTCCCCCTCAGTCACAGGCGATCTCTATCCGCCCTCCGGCATTTGACCGTTCCACCCAACGGAAGGAAAATCACAACCCTTGTCCGCCCCCATACGAAAAGAGCCCATAACGCGGGCTCCTTCAATCCTTGAGAGGATATCGATCGCTTGCTTGACGTAAAGGATCTTGCCGCCACTGGCTGCCGTGTCAATTGCCAGGACATTGTCCAGCTCAATGCTGTTTTCCTGCAGTTCTGCCATGAGAGCAGGATCCGCCTGGACCGGAGCCTGGGCATCCGCCGTCATGTCAGCGGTCGGACTGCGGAACATCTGCGGGATCGGGTTGTTGGCGTCGTCGCTATCAGCGTTGGCATCGACGCGGACGATGCGGATCATGTCGTTCATGTCCGATGTCGCGGTCGTCGATGCTGTCGTCTGGGCGTAGGAAATGCCGCCGAGCGAAGCGGTGGAAAGAGCAGCGGCGATAGCGAGCGTTACGGCGTTTTTCATGGTAAGTCTCCCTGTTCGGGTTCCGACCGACCAGCCTTTGGCTTAGCCGAACAATTCGCTGTCCGCTGGACACTAGAGGAACACGGCAGGGCCGGATCGTTCCAGAACGAATCAGAGAAGACTTCACGTGCACATATCGAAACCGTCATCTTCGGGTTGTTAGCGACCGGAGATGACGGTTGGATCAGAGCGGCTCAATCAGGCCGCTTCGCGCGTCAGTTCGTCGGCAATGACGGTGTCTAGGTTGAGGAAGCAAACCATCGTCTTTTCTAGCGCCACGATGCCGCGGCAGAAGGCCCGCTGCTGTTCCGGAATGATCTCCGGCGCCGGCTGCAGGTCTTCGGAACGGATGGTCATCATGTCAGAGACCTGTTCGACCAGCAGGCCGACAAGCTTTCCAGCAATGTCGGTGACGATGATCGCCGAACGCTCGGAGGGCTCCGTCATTTTCATGCCGAGGCGGCAGGCCATGTCAATCACGGGAATGACGGCGCCGCGAAGGTTAATGAGACCGAGCACATAAGGGGGGGTGTGGGGCATCGGCGTCACCGGCGCCCAGCCGCGAATTTCGCGGATCGCCATGATATCGATGCAGAATTCCTGGTCCCCGAGATGGAAGGAGACGATTTCGAGATAGGCTCCCGATTGCTTGATGGCGTTGCTCATGTCTGTTCCCCCACCTGCCAATGGGCCCGCGGCTCGTGCCGCAGATGCCGCCATTCAGGCTGCCTTGGATTGTCGGATCGTGATGCGCAGGCGAGAAGGTCTCGGTGACGTCATGTCGGCGTGGCTTCGGCTGACGCCTTGCTCTTCGTCGCAGAGCAGACGTACTCTCTCAAATCCACCTTCGCGCGATCAGCGTGCCATGGAGGGGTTAAGCTTCCGCTAATGCCGAGAGAGGGATCTTTGCGCCGATGCCGATTTCGGCTAGGATCTGCCCATGGAACAGGTTTCGCCATCAGGTCATCGCCTGCCGATCGCGCTTCTCGTCGCGCTTGCCATCACGGGGCTTACCGCGGCAGCCTTCTATGGTTGGATCGCCCACGGGTCGTTGATGATGCTGACACTCGGCGATCTTGGACTGTCCGGCTGCCTTTGAGGGCCTCCTTGCTTTGAGACAAATCAGCGCAAACTCCGGCAGGAGCGGGCAAAGCGTTTGCCAGCAGCGGATGTTTCGCCTAAGCGGGCAGCAATAGAACGCCTGTTATCAATGTAAGGTCGGGTCAAACCATGAAAACGCTGCGCATCGTCCTTTGGGCTGCCGTCGTCGTCCTTGGCGGCGTGCTGGCTTGGCTCACCTTCCAGGTTACGCGCACCCAGGAGCAGATCGCCGAGGCGCCCTTCGGTGTGCCCTTCGAGCTGGTCGCACAGAACGGGGAGCCGATCACCGAGCAGGCGTTCCGGCAAAAGCCCACGGCACTCTTCTTCGGCTTCACGCACTGCCCAGAAGTATGCCCGACGACGCTTTTTGAACTGAACGGCTGGATGCATCAGGTCGATCCGGATGGGACCAAGCTCGCCGGCTATTTCGTCACGGTGGACCCGGAGCGCGATTCGCCAGAACTTCTCGGCCAGTACATATCCAACGTCACCGATCGCGTCACAGGGATTTCTGGTCCGCCGGAAAAGGTCACTGAGATGGCCAAGGGCTTCAAGGTATACTTCAAGAAGGTACCGCTCGACGAGAAGGATCCGGACGGCGACTACACGATGGACCACACGGCGTCCGTCTTCCTGCTGGATGCTGAAGGCCGCTTCGCCGGCACCATCTCCTATGGCGAAAACCCGGATACGGCGGTGAAGAAGCTGCAGAACCTGATCAAGAGCTGATCGGTCGTTTCGGCTTACTTGAAGGAGGCGGGCCTTTGTGGCATCCGAGCCTATTTACAATTGCCGAAAGATCCGACCCTTGAGTGAAATCCGCCTCTACGTCACCGCCAGCGAACGGGATGCCGAGCGCATCCTCGCCATCCTCTCGGAAGTCTTCGGCGAGGAAGATTATGTCGTCGGCACCACCGAGGTGGATGAGAAGCGCGACCTCTGGGAAGCCTCCGTCTACCTCATGGCAGATGAAGAGGATGAGGTCCGTCGGCGTGTGGAGGAGGGGCTCGCGCAGACCTATCCGGACAAGGATATCCAGCGGGAAGTGATCCCGGACGTCGACTGGATTGCGAAATCGCTGGAAGGATTGAAGCCAGTCCGCGCTGGCCGCTTTCTCGTCCATGGCTCGCATGACCGCCACAAGGTCAAGGTCAACGACGTCGCGATCGAGATCGACGCCGGGCAGGCCTTCGGGACGGGACACCACGGCACGACGGCAGGCTGCCTGGAGATGATCCATTCGGTCGCGCGCTCGCGGCCCGTCCGCAATGCGCTTGATCTCGGTACGGGCAGTGGTGTCCTGGCAATCGGGCTGCGCAAGATCCGCAATATTCCGATCCTTGCCACCGACATCGATCCTGTCGCCGTGGAGGTCGCGAAGGAAAACGCCCGCCGCAATGGCGTTGCGAGGGGCCTGCGTTTGGTGACGGCGCCAGGCTTCCATTCGCCGGCCTTCGCCGAAGAGGGGCCGTTCGACCTCATCATCGCCAATATCCTGGCGCGTCCGCTGATCAAGATGGCGCCGCAGCTTGCCGCAAATCTTGCGCCCGGTGGCTCGGTCATCCTGTCGGGCATCCTTGCCGCTCAACGGTGGAAGGTCCTGGCTGCTTATAACGGCGTCAAGCTTCGCCACGTCCGCACCCTGTGGCGTAACGGCTGGGTTACTATCCACCTGCAGCACGGCTAGGCCGGTTCTTTTTGCGTTGCAGCATTGTGCCAGTTGCACGGCTGCACCAGTGGATGAAAGCGCTAGGCAAAGAAAAAGGCGGCACCGGAAGGTGCCGCCTTGAGACCAGGTACCCCTGATCTTGTCCGCGAGCCTTGGGAGGAGAGGCTCAAGCGGAGACTTCGTATTCTGCAGCCTGGAACGGAGGAGGGAGGAGAAACCGGCTCCGGGCTGTTGATCAGAACACGGAGGTCGAAACGCCCTTGCGGCGCAGTTCTTCACGGCTGGTGCCCATGCCGTGGAGCGTCTGGTCGTCGAGGTTCATCAGAACGCCGTTGACGTAACGGCTGGCCTGACGTTCACGCGCTGCGACGACGCGTTCGAAGGCAGTGCGGAAGAATGAGGTAGCCATTTTCTTGATCCTTTCATCGCGGGCGCTGTTGTCGTCCCGTTCGATGATGGGAATATAGCTCCACCGATCGTGCTTAGTCAGAGGGCTTGCCTCAACGGTGTTATGCGTCTCGCGCATAGGCCGCCCGTTTAGCCATCAGTGGCAGTTAGCAGATGCACAATCGCCGTGCAGATCGGGCGCCCTCTGGCGAAATCAGCCGCGAATGGTCTAGTGTCTGCTTCCTTCCTTTTTCATCACCATCCGGATCAGCTGCATGTTTCAGTCCTTCGACACCAAGTCCTCTCCTCAGTTTGCAGGTGAGCGCCTGTCGGCGCTGCGCGCCCGATTCGATGATCTCGGCATAGACGGCTTCCTCGTGCCCCGTGCGGACGAGTACCAGGGGGAATATGTGCCGGCGTCGGCGGAGCGTCTCTCCTGGCTCACCGGTTTTACGGGATCGGCGGGTGTGGCGTTGGTGATGCGCTCCCAGGCAATCGTCTTTGTTGATGGACGCTACACCACCCAGCTTCGGGAGCAGGTGGACGTTAAGGTGATCACCGGTGGGGATCTGGTCAACGAGCCGCCGCATCTCTGGCTCTCGCGCAACGGCAGCAAGGGCTTCCGTCTAGGTATCGATCCGTGGCTGCACACGGCGGCCGAAGTGCGGCGCCTCAGAAAGGCGGTGGAGGAGATCGGCGGCTCCCTCGTCTTCCTCGACGCCAATCCGCTCGATGACATCTGGTCCGATCGTCCGGCAGAGCCGATGGGAGCGGTTACGATCCAGAAGGAGGAGCATGCGGGAACGCTTGCAGCCGAGAAGATCGCAGTGATCGCTGCACAGGTGAAGGAGAAGGGGGCCGCCGCCGTGGTGATCACCGATCCGTCGTCGGTCGCCTGGATCTTCAACATTCGCGGCGCCGACGTGCCGCATACGCCGCATCCGCTAGCGCGCGCCATCATCTCGGCGGACGGCAAGCCTCAGCTCTTCCTGGACGAGCGCAAGACCGGCATCGAGGTGCGCGCCTATCTGGCGCAGCTCGCCGAGCAGTTGCCGCCGGATGCGTTCCTGGCGCGCCTGGAGGATGCGGCGAAACGCGGATCGGTCATGCTGGACGCAGATCTCGCGCCGCTGGCGCTCAGCATCGCGATCGAGGCAGTCGGCGGGCGCGTTATGGAGGCGGGCGATCCGGCCAAGCTTCCACGTGCCTGCAAGAATGCGACCGAGCTCCAGGGCTCTGCAAAGGCCCATCTGCAGGACGGTGCGGCGGTGGTCGAGTTCCTCTATTGGCTCGATCAGCAGCCTGCCGGCAGCGTCACAGAAATTGGCAGCGTCCATGCGCTGGAAAACGCCCGCGTCAGGGTCGGCGAGCGCATGCAGAACCCGCTCAAGGACATCTCCTTCGACACTATTTCCGGTGCGGGCGAGCATGCCGCGATCATGCACTATCGGGTGACGACGGAAAGCGACCGGCGGCTGAACGAAGGTGAGCTCTTCCTCATCGATTCGGGCGCGCAATACATCAACGGCACCACGGACATCACCCGCACGGTCGCCATCGGCGAGGTGCCGGAAGACCGGAAGCGCTTCTTCACCCTCGTGCTCAAGGGCATGATCGCCATCAGCACGGCCCGCTTCCCGAAGGGCACGCGCGGCTGCGATCTCGATCCGCTGGCGCGCATTGCCCTCTGGAAGGCAGGGGGTGACTTCGCCCATGGCACGGGTCACGGCGTGGGCTCCTATCTCTCCGTGCATGAGGGACCGCAGCGCATCTCGCGGCTGTCGACGCAGGAGCTCCTGCCCGGGATGATGCTCTCCAACGAACCGGGCTATTACCGCCCGGGGCAATACGGGATTCGCATCGAGAACCTGATTTTCGTGAAGGATGCGACAGAGACCGAGGGCGGCGACATGCCGATGCTCTCCTTCGAGACGCTCACCTGGTGCCCGATCGACCGCCGCCTGATGGTAGTGGATCTTCTGACGGCAGAGGAGCGCGACTGGCTGGATGCCTACCACAAGGAAACGCGCGAAAAGCTGATGCCGCTGATCGAGGATGCGGCTGTGCGCGACTGGCTCGTGAAGGCAACCGAGCCGCTTGGCTGAACGAGCCCTTAAAGGCCGAGCAGGTGGCGGCAGATCACCACTGCAGCCCATCCGGCCGCCAGCATGATCAACCCTGGGAAGCGCAGGGCAGCAGCAAGCGCCACGAGCATCGCGATCTTGACGTCCCAGCCGCCCTCGAAGAAGGCTGGTGCTACCAGCGTCGTCAGAACGGCCGCCGGGACGGCGTTCAGAGCCGCTTCCATACGTGGCGGAATGCTTCTCATCCGCGTTATCAGTACATAGCCGCCAATGCGCGTGAGATAGGTTGCCACGGCGGCAGCCAGAATCAGCAGCAAGGTCCCGGTATCGAGCGATCCGTTCATCTCAGCGCTCCACGCCGGCGACTGCGGCATCCGGCTCATGCCTGGGCTTCAGCGGCAGCAGCGTCGCGACGATGATGCCGGCGGCAGCACCGAGACTGACATGCCAGGGCGAGCCGACAAAATGATAGGCCGCGACCGATCCGATGGCGCTTGCCAGCACCACGGGTGGAAAGCCCCAGCGGCTGCGGAAGGCGAGCACCATGCCGAGGAAATAGACCGGCAGCAGGATGTCGATGCCGATCGACGCCGGGTCGCCGATCATCTTGCCGAACCAGGCGCCGACCATCGTCGCGATACTCCATGACGCATAGATTACGACGCCGAAGCCGAAATACCAGGAGAAGCTGACGCCCTTGCCGCTTTCGCCCCGACGTACGGCCTCGGCAAACTGCGGATCGACCAATAGGAAGAAAGCGAGCGCCTTCTGCAGCGTCGTGAAGCCGCGGATGAATTTTGCAAGGGCTGCCGAATAAAGGATGTGGCGGAAATTGACGGCGAAGACGGAAAGCACCACCAGCCACGGTTCGACGCGCTGGCCGAAGAGCTCGATGCCGACGAGCTGGCTCGCACCGGCATAGACGGTGGCGCTCATCAGCCAGGTCTCCAGGAAGCTCAGCCCGTTGTCGATGGCGACGGCGCCGAACAGGACGCCGAAGGGAGCCGACGAGAGGGCGATGATGGCGCCGCCCTTCAGGCCCTGTTTGAAGTCATAGCGGTTCATGGGAGATCCTTCTTCCACCCAGCCTTAGGAGCGTGCAGGCAGAGGCACAATTCAATTGCGCTGATGGGTGGATCGATTTTCCTGAAGCATCAGAGGTGCGGCGCGGTTAATCCTTCAGGATCTGCCGGCTCTTGACGATGCCAACGCCCTTTTCCCGCATCTCCTCGATCGCCGCCTTCACGCCCTTCGGGTCGATGCCGCGGCTGGCATCCTCGATGAAGCAGACCTGCACACCGGGCAGCATCTCCACGGCATCGAGCGCGGAGAACTTGACGCAGTAATCGGTTGCCAGCCCGCAGATGTCGAGCTCGTTGATCTGCTGGGCCCGCAGATAGCCGGCAAGGCCGGTCACCGCCGCCTTGTCGTTGTCGCGGAAGGCGGAATAGCTATCGATGGCCGGATTCTCGCCCTTCTGCTGAATGTAGTCGACGTCGTCGATCTTGAGGTCCGGATGGAATTCCGCGTCGGGCGTTTCCTGCACGCAGTGGTCCGGCCAGAGCATCTGCGGCTGGCCGCACAACTCGCCCATCTCGAATGGGTTCTTGCCCGGGTGTTGTGAGGCAAAGCTGCCGTGGTCGGCCGGGTGCCAGTCCTGCGAGGCGACGATCACGTGATACCCACCTTCCTCGATTAGCCGGTTTGCCACAGGCACCACCTTGTCCCCCTCCGGAACCGGGAGGTTGCCACCGGGGCAGAAGCCGTTCTGGATATCGACCAGCAGCAAGGCTTTCATAGGTCGTCTCTCCCTTCGCATCTTTTTTCGCAATTAAACACCGAGGAGAGGTGGATGGACAAGCCTAAGCGGGATGGAAGGGCGCGAAGTACCTCAATAACCTTCGTTCAGCGAGGATATGCCCTGGGAGCCGGTGTAGGCTTGTCGCAGGCTGCTGGGCGCGGCGGCGGAACCTTCCTTGTCAGCTGCCGTAGCAGCGGCAGATCGTCAGACGAGTTTGTTGATGGAGGTATCCGCAGCGGTGAATGGTAAGGCGCATCTCGGCGGGCATGACCCGGCCATTCGAGTGACATGGGAGAAACTCAGAACAAGCTTCTGGCTGGTTCCAACTCTAATGGCGGCCGCAGCGGGGGTCCTGGCCATGGCGGCCACATGGGCCGACCGTCTCTTGATCCACGCGGATCCTGCCGGCATGCCGGTGTTCGTCTTTGTTAGCACGACCAACGGCGCGCGGGACGTGCTCTCGACATTGCTGTCATCCATGATCACGATGACCAGCTTGATTTTCTCTATCACCATGGTCGTGCTGTCGCTGGCAGCTAACCAGTTTGACCCGCGTCTGATCCGCAGCTTCATGTCGAGCCCGCACACGCAGTTCGTGCTGGGACGTTCATCATGACGTCCACGTACTGCCTGATCCAACTCGGATCGGTCGGATCGACCATCCACGACAGAATGCAGGTGTTCCCGAGCGTCAGTCTGGGGCTTCTGCTGATGCTGTAAGCGTCCTCGTCCTGGTGTCCTTGCTCCAATTTCTGGCGTGATCGATTGTCTCGGAAACTCTGATCAAGCGGCTCGGCACGGAGGTCGCGGACATGGTCGCCGAACTCGATGACCTGCCCGAGGATCGCAATCAAGGGACGGCAGGGGCGTTGCCAGAGGATTTCGAGCGAGAGGCGATCTCCTTAGGTCCGCGTACGGAGGCTTTGTCCAGAGCATCGACCTGGACGGGCTAAAGGAGCTCGCCGAAGGTGCCGATGTTCTTATCGCATTCGCTTTCCGACCGGGCGACTATGTCATCTCTGACGGGGGCGGCATCAGCGTCTGCCCGGGCCGAAACTGCACGCCGAGCTTCAGGAGCGCGTCTGCAGGATGATCGCGACCGGCTCCCGGCGAACCGCCAGCCAGGATCCGGGGTTCGCCATCCGTCATCTGGTGGAGATGGTGGTGAGAGCCTCGTCGCCGGGCGTCAATGATCCCTATACGGCGGCAGCGGTGCTGGCGCAGCTCTCCGCCGGCCTGGCGCATCTCATGAAGCGCGCGCTGCCGCAATCCTTCATCACAGGCGCAGATGGACGACTGCGGATCGCCGTTCCCAGTTCGACCTATGCCACCGTTATCGGGGCGGCCTTCAACCTGATCCGGCAGGACGCCGCCGGCAAGTCGTTTGTGATCCTGCATCTCATCGAGGCTATTCTCCGCATCGCAGACCATGTCAGGCTTCCGGAACAGTGCGATGCTCTTGGGGTCAGCTTGATGCAGCTCTGGACGCCGCTCACGGCATCGACGAGTTCGACCGGCGGGCAATTTTGGCGCGTGCGGAGGAGGTGAGAACAGCCATCGATGCCGCACGCGGGCGAGCCGCCAAGCATGCTCCCTCGGCACATCGCACTTGAGGCGGAAGACTGCCGTGACGAGGGCTGCGGGACAAGCCTTGGTCTGCAAAGCTGAGCTGCTGCAACGGAATTTCCACAGGCTGCTCATCCTATAGAACGCAGTTCCTCGAAGGCTGCGGGCGGGTGCCCCATATGGGTGTCAAACGATCGGAGTATCCCATGTCCGTTGTATCCTCATCCCTTAAGCCGAGAGCCGGCAGTCTGCCGCCGCTCGGCGTTCCCGGCCTTGCCGCACTCATCGTGCTCATCGGTGGCACATTGGCGCTCGGCGCCGTTCACGGGCCGGCGCATGGTGCGCTCTTCCTCGTCGGCGGCGCGCTCGGCATCTCGCTCTATCATTCTGCCTTCGGCTTCACCTCCGCCTGGCGGGTCTTCATTTCCGAAGGCCGGGGCAGGGGCTTGCGCGTACAGATGATCCTGCTGGCGCTCACCGTCCTCCTGTTCTTTCCGTTCCTCGCGTCGGGCACGCTGTTCGGCCACGAGGCTCGCGGGTTCGTTTCGCCTGCCGGCACCGGGGTGATCGTCGGCGCCTTCATGTTCGGCGTCGGCATGCAGCTTGGCGGCGGCTGCGCCTCCGGCACGCTGTTTACCGCCGGCGGCGGCAATGCCCGCATGCTGGTGACGCTGTTCTTCTTCATCGTCGGCTCTCTGCTTGCCACCATTCATTTCGACTGGTGGACGAGCCTGCCGGCGCTGCCGCCAATGTCGCTGACCAGCCTCGGCCCCGTCACCGGGATCGCCATCTCGCTGGCGATCTTCGCGGCGATCGCGTGGCTGACGCTCAGGGTCGAAAAGCGCCGCTACGGCAGCCTTGAACAGACCCCGGCCGCGCCGCGCGAAGGCCTTGCCCGTTACCTGCGCGGTCCCTGGCCGCTGGTGGCCGGCGCAATCGCGCTGGCGCTCCTGAACTTCGCAACGCTGGCGCTTGCCGGCCGCCCATGGGGCATTACCTCGGCCTTCGCGCTCTGGGGCGCCAAGGGCGCGCAGTTGATCGGCATTGATCCGTCCGCTTGGGCCTATTGGCAGGCGCCGGGCAATGCCAAGGCTCTGTCGCAGAGCGTCTTTGCCGACGTCACCTCGACCATGGATTTCGGCATCATCGCCGGCGCCATGCTTGCCGCAGCGCTTGCCGGCAAGTTTGCGCCGAACCTCAACATCCCGCTGCGCTCCATCCTTGCCGCCGTGGCCGGCGGCCTCTTGCTCGGCTATGGCGCGCGCATCGCCTATGGCTGCAATATTGGGGCCTATTTCTCCGGCATCGCCTCGGGCAGCCTGCACGGCTATCTCTGGGCGGTTGCGGCCTTTGCTGGCAACGTGCTCGGCGTCAAGCTGCGCCCCTGGTTCTTCCTGGAACGCAGTGCCGTCCACCGCGTCGACGGCTGATCCTGCCACCGCTTCCCGCACCGCTCATGTGGTGCGGGAAGGCCGCTTTCTGACGCCGCCACCACACTGCCGCATTTCCGCTAAACTTCCGGCAGGTTTGCCTTCTAGAGGCAAAGCAGCAATTCAGGGGGCGGGGCGTAAAGATATTGGTTACCACATTTCGTCATTCTCTAATCCAATCGCCTGACGGCATGGGCTTCTCGAGCCGCCGTTCAATGCAGATGGACATGGTCGCGGGCGCGGCTTTGGCAGAATGACTGGGTAATGAGTATCATGGCGCTAGAGATCAACACGTTCGACACCTCCTCCGATTTCTCCCATCCGACACCCCGGCGCACGCGCCCCTCGCGCTTTGCGTTCGCCGGAAAGATGGTGCTTTCGACCGCAGCGCTCGGTGGCCTGTGGATCTTTGCCGCCACCTCGACCGTCAGCAGTTTCGTGCCTTCCTTGTCGTCCTTGCCGGAAAAGCCTCGTTACGATCTGGCGCTGTCCCTGAAGCCGGTAGTAGCGCCACAGCCAGCGGAAGTGGACGAGCCAGCCGCGGTTGCCCTGAAGATCAACAAGTTTGAACGCCTTTACCAGCAGCCGGCAGCACCGAAGGCCGCTCGCCTTGAGGGTGCGCAGCTCGCCGCCGTGGTTTCGAAGCGTCCTGACCCGAAGGCGCTCGCCGCTGCCCTTGGTGCCGCATTCGCCTCAGCGGCCGAGGACGAGAAGTTCGAAACGATCGCCGCCCTTCGTCCTGAGGCGGACGTCGTCAAGCAGATGCTGGGCGAGGCGATGAACCAGACGGTGGCGCTTGCGCCGCGCGTCGAGTTGCCGGAAGCCTCCATTGTCACCGCTTCCATTCCCGCCGACATCACCGAGGAAGAGGACCTGTCGGATGAGAGCGCCATCGAGACCGCTGCGATCGAGGCAGAAGAAGCTGGCCGGACCGCGGAAGTCGCGGCCCTGATGGACGATACGCTGCCGATGGAAGGTCCGCTACCGACGTCGCGCCCGCAAACGGCCGCCAAGGCGCTGGAGGCAATGGCCGTCGCCAAGCTGGCCAAACCGGAGGCCGAGCAAGAGGTCGAAGAGTCTGCTGCGACAGTGCTCGCCTATGCCCGGCCGGACAATCCGGTGAAGTCGCTGCCGAAGGCATCGCCGATCCCGGATCTAGGAACCAAGAAGATCGCGATCTACGACATCACCAACGGCGTTGTGCACATGCCGAACGGCACCAAGCTCGAAGCCCATTCCGGAATCGGCAAGATGCGCGACAATCCGAAGTACACGCATGTGAAGATGAAGGGCCCGACCCCGCCCGGGACCTACAAGCTCTCCATGCGCGAAAAGCCGTTTCACGGCGTGGCGGCCATCCGTTTGACTTCCGTTGATGGCACCCATCCGCAGGGCCGCACCGGTCTTCTGGCGCACACCTATCTCCTGCGCTCGCGCCCCGGCGATTCGCATGGCTGCGTTGCCTTCAAGAACTACGACAAGTTCCTGGCGGCCTTCCGCCGCGGCGAGATTACCCACATGGTCATCGTGCCGGAATATAACGACCGTCTGCCAGGCAAGAGCAACAACCTGCTGGTCAAGCTTTTCGGCGGCAAGGACGCCTAGCCTAGAAGATCCCGCGCCGTTCGCATGAAGATGCGGGCGCCGATCGGGATAAGATCGTCCGGAAAATCATAGTCCGGGTTGTGCAGGGCGGGGTGCGCTTCACCCGCACCAAGATAGAACATAGCCGACTTCGAGACGGTGCCGAACAGGCCGAAATCTTCTGAAGCGCGCAGTGCCTCGCCCGCTTCATGAGCGATGCCTTCCGCGTCCAGAGCCGCCCGCAACAGGTCCGCCGCCTCCGGATCATTGTCGCAATGGCTGAAGATCTCTTGATAGCTAATCTCTACCGCCAGCCCGTCCTTCGCTGCCGCTTCCCTTGCCAGCCGCTCGGCGGAATCCACCAGCGCCTGCATCTGGTCGTTCGTCGTGGTCCGCAGCGTGGCCCAAAGTTCCGCATACCCCGGCGCAATGCCGAAGGCCGGCTCGCCGAGCTGGACATGGCCGACAGTCGCAAGCACCAGATCTCCGCCGCTCACCGAACCGCGGCTCAGATCCGTCAGCGCCGGCATCAGGCTCGCGATCGCCCGCATGGGAGACGTTCCGGTTTCCGGCATGGAGGCATGCGCCGTCTTGCCGGCCAGCGCGATCTTGATGCCGCGCGAGGCGCAGTTCGCGATCCCTTCCTTCAGCCAGACATGACCGAGCGGTAGACCCGGCAGGTTGTGGAGGGCAAAGGCATAATCCGGCCGGATCTCCGCGAAACGCTCGTCGGCAATCACCGCTGCCGCGCCGGCCCCAGTTTCCTCCGCCGGCTGGAAGAGTAGAACGACGCGTCCCCGCTTCGGCCGCTCCTTGGCAAAGCCGCACGCCAATGCCGCAATCGTTGCCGTATGCCCGTCATGGCCGCACATGTGACCCTTGCCCGGGAAACGGGAGCGGTGCGGCAGGTCGGAAATCTCCTCGATCGGCAGCGCGTCGAGCTCGCAGCGGAACAGCACAGTCGGCCCTCTCTCCTCACCTTCGAACACGGCCGCGACGCCGGTGCCGCCGAGACCGGAGATCACCCTGTCCGGTGCCGTGTTGGCCAGGAAGGCCTGCACTTCCGCGGCGGTCGCCACTTCCTCGCCGGAGACCTCCGGCATGCCATGCAGCTTCTGCCGCCAGGCGGTCAGCTCAACGATATCGCGGTTGGTGAGAAACATGGCGGCCCTCCATTGCCCGTCAGCAAGAGGTAATGGGGCAGGTCGGGCAGGGCAAGCGGCAGGCTTCGCATTCTACCATTCGATGCCGATCTTGCCGAAATGCGCGCCGCTTTCTTCGTAGCGGAAGGCATCCGTCAGCTGTTCTAGCGGAAAGACGCGGTCAATCACCGGCTTGAAGAGGCCGGTATCGAGGGCGCGGACGAAACCCTTCTGGTGGCGCCGGTTGCCGACGATGATGCCGGTCAGGATCACTTGCTTGCCCATCAGCGTCGCTGTCGGCACTTCACCGCTGCGTCCCGTCAGGACGCCGATCAGCGTGATGCGGCCGCCGAGCGCCACCGCCTGGATCGACTGCGAAAGCGTGCCCGGGCCGCCGACCTCGACCACATGGTCGACGCCGCGGCCGCCGGTCCAGTCCATGATTTTCTTGCCCCAGTTCTCGTCGCGCGTGTAGTTGAGGGTGAACTCGGCGCCCATCCGGCGGGCTCGCTCCAGCTTCTCGTCGGAGGAGGAGCTGATGGCCACGCGGGCACCCATTGCACGAGCGATCTGCAGGGCGAAGATCGAGACGCCGCCGGTGCCGAGCGCCAGCACCGTGTCGCCGGCTTTCAGGTTGCCGAGCTCCACCAGTGCCCGCCAGGCCGTCAGTCCCGCCGTGGTGATGGTGGCGGCCTCGACGTGGGAGAAGTCCTGCGGCGCATGGGTGAAGGCGGTGGCCGGGCGCACGGCGTAGTCGCAGGCAAAACCGTCGATGCCGTCGCCCGGAACGCGGGAGAAGTCGCCGGAGATCGGCGGCCCGTCCTGCCAGTCGGGGAAGAAGCAGGAGACGACGTGGTCGCCGGGGGAGAACTCGCTTACCCCGTCGCCGACCTCTTCCACCACGCCGGCGCCATCGGCCAACAGCACGCGGCCGTCGCTCGGCATCCTGCCGCTTGCGACGCCATGGTCATGGTAGTTGATCGAACTGCCATGCAGCGCGACGCGGATCTCACCCGGGCCGGGCTTGCCGGGATCGGGCAGGTCGACAAGCTTCAGGGCGTCCAGGCCGCCCGGCGCGGTGACGATGGCTTTCATGGGAAACTCCTCGGCAGAAAGATCGAGGGGCCTCACCTAGCGGCGGAGGGAGAGCGGGCAAGGGGCCTGAATACTCTCTCTTTGCCTGCCCTGCGGCATCAATGGTCGAGGCCGCTGACGATCTCGAACATCTTGCCCATGCTGCCGGTCTCGGCGGCGAAGCGCAGCGGCTTGCAGCGCTCGACCACGACTTCCTGCGCCTCCGGCTGGTTGGTAAGGACGTCCATCACCTCGCGGATGAAGTCGGCAAGCGGCATGGCGGTCGGGTCGTTGGCCTGGCGTTCGCTCATCAGGGTGGTCTGCACGTAAGGCGGCACGATCTCGATCACCTCGACACTCGTGTCATTGAGCTGCCGGCGCAGGCCCATGGAATAGGAATGGATCGCCGCCTTGGTCGCGGAATAGGTGGGGGTCGCCGCCATGGGCACGAAGGCGAGGCCGGAAGAGACCGTGAGGATGGTCGCATCCTGCTGCTTGAGCAGATGCGGCAGGAGGGCTGCGGTCAGGCGGACCGGCCCAAGCAGGTTGGTGGCGATCGTTTCTTCCGCCGTCTGCAGGTAGTCGGGCGCCGTCGTGAGATCCTCGCGCTTCATGATGCCGGCATTGTTGATCACGGCATTGAGGTCCGGGTGCTCGCGCACGAGGCGCTCGGCAAAGGCCTTGATGCCCTCTGCATCGCCGATGTCGAGCGTCATGGCGATCATGCCGGGATTGGCGGCGGAGACCTCTTCCAGCGTTTCCTGGCGTCGACCGGTGATGATCACCTTGTTGCCGCGGGCGTGGAAGGCTTCCGCCAGCGCCCGCCCGATGCCGGAATTGCCGCCGGTGATGAGGATGGTGTTGCCTGTTGTCTTCATGCGTCTGTCTCCGTTCGTGGTTGCGTAACGGGAAGATATGGCGCATGCTTTCCCTTAGAAAGAAGGCACCTGGAAGTTCTATACGCACCAAAAGGGAAGTGTCTGTGTCGCAAGGCGCCGCTGGGAAAGAAAGTTCTCGCTCCACCCGCGAAATCCCGGAGGAAGTCGATCCGGCGATCGAGGAACTGGTGCGCGGCATCATCGGCCAGGTGGCAGACAAGTGGACCATGCTGATCCTGGAAACGCTCGAAGAGCAAGGAACGCTCCGCTTCACCGAAGTCGGCCGCCATGTCGGCGGCATCAGCCAGAAGATGCTGACCAAGACCCTGCGCGACATGGAACGCGACGGCCTCGTTTCCCGCACCGTCCACCCCGTCATCCCGCCGCATGTGGATTATACCCTGACCGACCTCGGCCACAGCCTCGGCGAAGCATTCTGCGGGGTGTGGATATGGGCCGAAAAGCACCACGCGACGATCGAGAGTGCGCGGGCGGCGTTTCGCGAGCGGGAAGGGCAGGGCTAGGCAGGCGTTGGCACGTGATCGTCGCGCAGTGGCTGCCAGACCGAGATCTTCCGGTCGCTCGCCAGCAGATCCGGGAGCGCCGCATGCCATTCCTCACGGTAAGAGCGGCCAAGCTGCACCTGCAACACATCGCCATGACTCCGCCATGTCTCGTGCAACAGCAAGCGATTGTCGTTCTCTGGAGCGGCGTGAAGATTAGCGCTGACGAACATCGCCTCGTGGCGCATAGCGTCCAGCACGCCATTCAAGAGTCTCAGGAAACGGTCGAGCTCGGCTGGCTTCACGTCGAACTCGATCAGATAGGTGACGCTCATCGGACGTCCCTCGCTTGCTGTTGCATCAGGGCCGCCCGTGTCTCTGCATCCGCGGGATAGAAGCACTCCAGCGCCAATTCCGAGAGGGTGACGCTGGTAGCGGTGCTGAACAGGGTCGTAGTGGAGATGAAACGCATCACCTGGTCGCTGTCCGGCAGCCGGAGCTCAAGCGGCACTGCGAGCAGCGAATGGCCGCCTGTCTCCTTTGGTGCTGGCGGCGCGGGATAGGTGGAAAGTTCCGCTAGCAACTCCGCAAGCACAGGGTCTCCTGACCCATCCATCTGCACCCGCAATCGCTCCAGCACGTGATGGCGCCATCCGCCGAGATTTGCGATCCGTGGCGCAAGTCCCTGCGGGTGGAGGCTCAGCCGCAGCACGTTGAGCGGGGGTGCCAGCATCGCAGCGTCGATCCCTTCGAACAGGGCCGTTGCCGCATCGTTCGCCTGGAGCAGCGTCCACCGCCATCGACGGCAATGGCCGGGAACGGCATGTGTCCGGCGAGGATCGCCTGCACGGTCTGCCGGATCTCCTTGAGTTCCGGCGCCTTGTAGGACGCTTCTGGATGGCGAGGTGCATAGCCCGCGGCAAGCAGCAGGCGGTTTTGGGCGCGAAGCGGCATGGAGAGCCGCTGGGCTAGCTTGAGCAAGAGGTCGCGGCTCGGTGATGACCGCCCGCTTTCGACGAAGCTGAGGTGCCGCGCGGAGATCTCGGCGTCGAGCGCGAGGTCGAGCTGGCTCATGCGTCGGCGGCTTCGCCATTCGCGCAAGACGGTGCCGACGGGGGAGGGTGGGCTGGTTAAAGGGTCTTCCTTGGTCATGCGTCGACCCTAGCAGAGGCGCAACCGAATGCGATTACCTCCGGGGTAATTGTTCGGTGCCGACAGCCGGGCCAGCCTTTAGATCCTGATCAAAGAAAGGAACACGGCATGACCGACCACCTTGCCATCGCCAATGCCTATATCGCCCTCTGGAATGAGGCGGACCACGCTGCCCGCACCGCGGCGCTTGCCGAGACCTGGGCCCCGGATGCCCGCTATACCGAGCCGCTGATGCATGGCGAGGGCCCCTCCGGCATTTCCGCCATGATCGCAGCCGCCCGCAGCCACTTCCCCAGCCACCGCTTCGACTTCTTCGGCACCCCCGATGGCCACGGCCCTTTCACCCGCTTCTCCTGGACCCTCGTCTCGCCTGCCGGCGACGAGGTCGCGCGCGGGATGGATGTGGCACGGCTGGACGCGGAGGGACGCGTAACGGAGGTGGTGGGCTTCCTGGCGAGGTAGAAATCCCCTTCACACCCGCTCCACAAACCCCTCCAGCACCCGCTTCTGCCCGGCCTTGTCGAAGTCGATGGTCAGCTTGTTGCCTTCGATCGCGGCAATGTTGCCGTTGCCGAACTTGATGTGGAAGACGCGGTCGCCAAGCGTAAATTGCGAGGGTGTTTCGGCGACGGATTTCGCCACCAGTTCGCCCTCGATGGTGCGGCCGCGCGGGCCGTTCTCGCCGTAGCCGATGCGCTCCACCGCGTGGCCGGAGCGGGTGCCCCAGTTGTCGCGGGTGGCATTCGTCTGGTTGGCCTGGGCCCGCTTCCAGCCGGGGGTGGAATAGGTGTTGGCGAAGGGATCTGCCTTGTCGAAGCGTGACTGGCCGTAGCCGCCGCGCCCGCCATAGCCGCCGTAGTTGCTCTCCGAAGCCGCGACATCGACATGATGGGCCGGCAGTTCGTCGAGGAAGCGCGAAGGCATGGTGGATTGCCACAGCCCATGGATGCGCCGATTGGAGACGAACCAGATGTGGCAGCGGCGCTTTGCGCGGGTGATGCCGACATAGGCGAGGCGGCGTTCCTCCTCCAGTCCCGAGCGGCCGCCTTCGTCCAGCGCCCGCTGGTGCGGAAAGAGGCCTTCCTCCCAGCCGGGTAGGAAGACGGTGTCGAACTCCAGCCCCTTGGCGGAATGCAGCGTCATGATCGAAACCGCGTCGAGGTCCTCGTTCTGTTCGGCGTCCATGACGAGCGAAACGTGTTCGAGGAAGCCGCGCATCGACTCGAAGGCTTCCATCGACCGGATCAGTTCCTTCAGGTTTTCCAGCCGCCCCGGAGCTTCTGCCGACTTGTCGTTCTTCCACATGTCGGTATAGCCGGACTCTTCGAGGATCTGTTCGGCGAGCTCGATATGCGGAGTCTTCTCAAGTCGTTCCTGCCAGTTCCTGAAGCTTTGAATCACGTCGAATAGCGCCTTGCGCGCCTTCGGCTTCAGCTCGTCCGTTTCGATGATCTCGCTTGCGGCGGCCAGCATCGGCACGTCGCGGGCGCGGGCGTAGTCGTGCAGCGTGCGTACCGTGGTGTCGCCGAGGCCGCGCTTGGGCGTATTCACGATGCGCTCGAAGGCAAGGTCGTCGGCTGGCTGGCACACGAGGCGGAAATAGGCCATGGCATCGCGGATCTCGAGCCGCTCGTAGAAACGCGGGCCGCCGACGACACGGTAGTTGAGGCCGAGGGTCACGAAGCGGTCTTCGAACTCGCGCATCTGGAAGGAGGCGCGAACCAGGATAGCCATGTCGTTCAGTGCATGCTTCTTGCCGTCCGCGTCGCCACGCTGCAGCCGCTCGATCTCCTCACCGACGGCACGGGCTTCCTCTTCAGAATCCCAGGCGGCATGCACCTGCACCTTCTCGTCGTCCGGGTCGCTGCGGTCGGTGAAAAGCGTCTTGCCGAGCCGCCCCTCGTTGTGGGCGATCAGGTGGCCGGCGGCGCCAAGGATGTGTTCGGTGGAGCGGTAGTTGCGCTCCAGCTTGATCACCCTGGCGCCCAGGAAGTCCTTTTCAAAGCGCAGGATATTGTCTACCTCGGCGCCGCGCCAGCCGTAGATCGACTGGTCGTCGTCGCCCACGCAGCAGACGTTCTGCGGCACGCCCTTCGGCCGCTGCGCCAAGAGCCGCAGCCACATGTACTGGGCGGTGTTGGTATCCTGGTACTCGTCCACCAGGATGTATCGGAATTTCGCGTGATACTCCTTGAGGATGTCCGGGTGGTCACGGAAGATCGCGATCGGATGAAGCAGCAGGTCGCCGAAATCGCAGGCGTTCAGCGTCTTCAGCCGATCCTGGTAGGCGCGGTAGAGCTCGCGGCCCTTGCCGTTGGCGAAGGCGCGGGCATCGCCCTCGGGAATGTCCTTCGGCGTCAGCCCCTTGTTCTTCCAGTTGTCGATCATGCCGGCGAACTGGCGGGCCGGCCAGCGCTTGTCGTCCAGCCCCTCCGCTTGGATCAGCTGCTTGATCAGCCGGATCACGTCGTCGGTGTCGAGAATGGTGAAGTCGGAGCGGAGACCCGCAAGCTCGGCATGGCGACGCAGGAGCTTCACCCCGATCGAATGGAAGGTGCCGAGCCAGGGCATGCCTTCCACGGCGCCGCCGACGAGCACGCCGATGCGCTCCTTCATCTCGCGCGCCGCCTTGTTGGTGAAGGTGACGGCAAGGATCTGGCTTGGAAAGGCGCGGCCGGTTGCGAGGATATGGGCGATGCGGGTAGTCAGCACGCGCGTCTTGCCGGTGCCGGCGCCCGCCAGCACGAGAACAGGCCCGTCGACGGTCTCGACGGCTTCCCGCTGCTCCGGGTTGAGGCCGGAGAGATAATCGGGTGCGGCACGGTTCTGGTCGCGCGCAGCCATGGCGCGGGCGGCGATTCCGAGGCCTCCGGCAGCCGGCGGGGCGGCTGGCTCGGACGCTCGGCGCTGTTCCGGCTCCTCGTCGAAGAACGGAATGTCGTCGAATACGTTACTCATGCGGCCAATGTAGTGATTCTAACCTGAAAGGCCAGAAAAGATGTTCTGCTTTCATTCCTGTGGTCCCATCCGGGCATGGCGCAATGAAGATGGACCACCCTATGCAGCCGCAATGTCTTCTGCACGCGGACGCCGCAATGCTGACATTTGCGTGAAATACCGGGAGGTTACAAATCCGTAAGGATGCAGACCCCGAATTGCATGTATAGTCCGGCCAAGACATATAGCAGGTTCATTTGTTTATTTTCCTCCACCGGAGACATTCATGCGCCTTTGGAAGCAGCTGCTGCTCAGCCTCGTCGTCATTGCCGTCGCCCTCTGTCTCTGGGCCTTACTGGTGCCGGGCGCCGGTGAGACGCTCGCCAAGATGGGCGTGCCGCAGCCAATCTTGGCCGCACTTTCTCCGCAGGTGGCCGATGGAGCGTCTGAAGGCGCGGGGGCTGGACGTGGCCAGGGTGGCGGACAAGGTGGCGGGCAGGGCAGGGGCCCCGGCGGCGGACGGGCAACGACGGTCGTCACCGAAGATGTCGCAACCGGCACGGTCAACGACCGACTTTCGGCTATCGGTAGCGGCGTGGCCATCCAATCCGTCGTTGTTATGCCGCAGGCCGCCGGCACGATCGAGGAGATCCTGGTCGAGGCCGGCGAGAAAGTTGCCAAGGGCGATGTGCTGGCGCGGCTCGACGACGACGAGCAGGTGATTGCCCGCGACCGGGCACAGGTTGCGCTCCGCAGCGCGACCGAACGCTCGGAATCGCTCAGCAATCTCCGCTCCGTGTCGCGCCTCGACGTGCTCGATGCGCAGATCGCGGAGGAAACCGCAAAACTGGAGCTTGCGGCCGCGGAGCTCAACCTGAAGCGCCGCGAGATCCTGTCCCCGATCGATGGCGTGGCGGGCATCGTGCCGGTCAATGTCGGCGACAACGTCACCACCCAGACCGCCATCGTCACCATCGACGATCGCTCCTCGCTGCTCGTTGATTTCTGGGCCCCCGAACGCTTCGCCACCGCAGTCTCGGTCGATCATCCAGTGGAGGCGACGTCGATTGCTCGCCCCGGCCAGGTCTTCACCGGCGTCGTCCATGCAATCGACAACCGCGTCGATCCCGCCAGCCGCACGCTTCGCATCCGCGCCCGCATCGACAATCCGGACGACGTGCTGCGCGCCGGCATGGCCTTCGATGTCGGCATGCGCTTTGCTGGCGATACCTATCCCGCGGTCGATCCGCTCGCCGTGCAGTGGGATGCGGAAGGCTCCTATGTCTGGCGGGTGGTGGACGGCAAGTCGTTCAAGACGCGGGTCAGGATCATCCAGCGCAACCCTGATGTGGTTCTCGTCGATGCCAACCTCTCCACCGGAGACCCGGTGGTGATCGAGGGGTTGCAGCGTGTCCGCGAAGGCGGCAATGTCCAAATCGCCGGGCAGCCGGACAAGGCGGAGGTCGCCAGCCAATGACGAATGACGAAACTCAGAAGGCCGAGACCGCCGGCCAGAGCTTTACCGCACTCTTCGTCCGGCGCCCGATCCTTGCCGCCGTTCTTAACACGCTTCTCGTGGTGGCCGGCCTTGCCGCGCTGTTCGGCGTGGAGGTGCGTGAACTTCCTGATGTAGACCAGCCGGTCATTACCGTGCGTACGACCTATGACGGTGCCTCGCCGCAGACGATCGACCAGGAACTGACCCAGATCATCGAAGGGGCCGTGGCACGCGTCAGCGGGCTCAAATCGATCTCGTCGGAATCGCAGTTCGGCTCCAGCCGCGTTACGCTGGAGTTTTCCGACACGGCCGATCTTGCCGTCGCCGCCAGCGACGTGCGCGATGCGCTCGGCGGCATCACCAACCAGTTGCCGGACGATGCCGATGAGCCGCGGATCGTCAAGGCGGACGCCGATTCCCAAGCGATCATGCGCATCGCCGTCACCTCCAGCACCATGTCGATGGAAGACCTTACGCTTCTGGTGGATAATGAGGTGACCGACCGTCTTGCCGCCGTCGACGGCGTGGCCGATGTTGAGCTCTATGGTGACCAGGAAAAGATCTTCCGCGTCGACATCAACCAAGCGGCCCTTGCCGGCCGTGGCCTGACGGTCGAGGACATCTCAACGACGCTTTCAACGGCCGCTCTCGACGTACCGGCCGGGTCGCTGGAAAGCAATCGGCAGAATATCGTGGTGCGTGCCACCGCCGACCTCACGACGCCGGAGGACTTCGAGAACGTCCTGATCAAAGATAATATCCGCCTCAGGGATGTCGCGACCGTCACGCTCGGACCGGATGACGGGTCGACCGTGCTGCGCGCCAACGGGGTCCAGGGCGTCGGCCTTGGCATCATCCGTCAGGCCCAGTCCAACACGCTCAGTATTTCGGAAGGTGTCCACGCCGCCGTTGGCGAGCTGCAGCAGAATCTGCCGCAGGGGACGCGTATTGCCGTGACGAGCGACGACGCCGTCTTCATCGAGGGTGCGCTGCACGAGGTGGAGATTGCGCTCGCGCTGTCGGCTTCCGTCGTGCTGATCGTCATCTTCCTCTTCCTGCGCGACTGGCGCGCGACGCTGATCCCTGCGCTCACCATGCCGGTCGCGCTGATCGGCACGCTGGTCGCCATCTATCTGGTGGGATTCTCGATCAACATCCTGACGCTGCTCGCCATCGTGCTCGCAACCGGCCTCGTCGTCGACGACGCGATCGTGGTCTTGGAGAACATCGTGCGCCGCCGCACGGAAGGCATGGGGCCGCGGGCCGCCGCGGTGCTGGGCACGCAGGAGGTCTTCTTCGCCGTGCTCGCCACCACGGCAACGCTGGCAGCGGTCTTCATTCCGCTCTCCTTCCTACCCGGCCAGATGGGCGGCCTGTTCCGCGAGTTCGGCTTCGTCCTCGCTTTTGCCGTGGCGCTTTCCTCCATCACCGCCCTCACACTCTGCCCAATGCTCGCGTCGCGCATGCTAGCAAAGCCGATGGAGGACAGCAATCGCGGCGCACTCGGCTGGCTCGGCGGCAAGTTTGCGAGCCTTTATGCCGGGGTGCTGCGCCGCTGCCTCGATGCACCACTCTTGGTGATCGTGGTGTCTGTCATTATCTCGGCCGCCGCCTATGGCGCCTTCGGCCTCGTGCGTAGCGAGCTGACGCCGCAGGAAGACCGGTCGATGGTGATGCTGCGGCTTTCGGCACCGGAAGGCGTCAGCATCGACTATACCCGCGACCAGCTGCAGCGGATCGAGGAGAACCTTCAGCCGCTTCGTGATTCCGGCGAGATTGAGAACATCTTCTCCATCTCCGGCTATGGCAGCAGCACCAATAGCGGCTTCATGGTGCTGACGCTCGCGCCCTGGGACGAGCGCGTGCGCAGCCAGAACGAGATCGCACAGGACGTGAATGCGGCAGCCCAGAAAGTGCCGGCGCTGCGCGGATTTGCCATCCAGTCGAACAGCCTGGGCATCCGCGGCGCCGGCAATGGACTGCAGATGGCTATGGTCGGCAGCGATCATGAGAAGCTGACGGAAGCCTCCATCCAGCTCGTTTACAAGATGGAGGACAGCGGTCTGTTCGATACGCCCCGGCTGTCCAACGAGCCGACCCAGGCGCAGCTTTCCGTCGCCTTTGACCGCGAGCGCGCCTCCGATCTCGGCATTGACATCACCGGGCTTTCAGCCGCCCTTCAGTCGCTGCTCGAGGGCCGCTCGATCGTCGATGTCTTCGTCGACGGCGAAGCGCTGCCGGTGAAGCTCACCTCCAATACCCGACCGATCGACGATCCGACGGATCTTGAAAACATCTTCCTGAAGGCCGGCGACGGCAGGATCGTGCCGATGTCGACCATCGCCACACTGCGGGAAGGCGCCGTTGCGCCCGAGCTTGCGCGCGAGCAGCAGCTGGCCGCCGTCTCCTTCTCCGGCAACCTCAAGGACGGCGTGACGCTCGGGCAAGCGGTGCAGGCGGTGGAGGAAATGGCTGAGCCGCTGCTGCCGCCGGGCTCACGCCTGATGCCGCTTGCGGAAGCGGCGACGCTAGAGGAAAACTCCTCCGGCATGCTGATGACCTTCGGTTTTGCCATCGCCATCATCTTCCTCGTGCTGGCCGCGCAGTTCGAGAGCGTGCTCTCGTCGCTGATCATCATGTCGACGGTGCCGCTCGGCCTTGCCTGTGCCGTCTTCGCGCTGGTGCTGACCGGCTCCAGCCTCAACGTCTACAGCCAGATCGGCCTCGTCCTCCTCGTCGGAGTCATGGCCAAGAACGGCATCCTGATCGTCGAGTTCGCCAACCAGTTGCGCGATCGCGGGGCGGGCGTGCGTGAGGCCATCGAGCAGGCCTGCAGCATTCGTCTGCGTCCGGTGATGATGACGATGATCGCCACCGTCATCGGCGGCGTGCCGCTGATCCTGGCGCAGGGTGCGGGGGCGGAAGCGCGTATTGCGCTAGGCTGGGTCATCGTCGGCGGCCTTGGGCTTGCAACGGCCGTGACGCTTCTGATCACGCCGGTCACGTATCTGCTGATTGCCCGCTTCGCCAAGCCGCATGTCCATGAGGAGCGGCGCCTCCACCAGGAACTGGCGACGGCGACGCGGGCGCAGGCGAACGAAGATGGCGAGCGGCCGCTGCTTGCCGCGGAATGAGTTGATCGGCCGGCGATCACATCTGCGGAACATAGTCTGACCCTGTTGGTTGGCGACAAGCGAACCAACAGGAGTTCTTCATGTCACAGCTGACGGACCAATTCATCGACGCCCTCCACCGGCTGGAAGGAGATCGCGACTTAAACGCCATGGCATCCCTGTTTTCCGAGGATGCAGAGGTGGCTAATCCTCTGATCCATCGCGAAAACGGCGGAGCACGTGCCGCCAAGGAATTTTGGTCGCAGTATCGCGACGCCTTCGATGACATCCGCTCCGATTTCAGGAGCGTCCGCGACACGGATGGCGTCGCCTTCCTCGAGTGGCACAGCGAAGGCTCGATTGACGGCCAATCCTTTCATTATGACGGCGTCAGCGTGATCGAAGAGGCCGATGGCAAGATCATAGCGTTCCGCACCTATTTCGACACCCGCCACATCCCCAACGCCCACACCCGTAGCGGCAATGGCGATGCGGCAGGCTCTACACGGAACGGAAACGCTGCTTCCGCAGGTTCGCAAGGCCAGGGCGGCGAAGCCGGTCGCGACGAGGTGGTGGAAGCGCAACGCGAGGCCGCCGAACAACGCGCCGACGGCGGCTATAGCTGAGCGGGACAAGCGAGGGCAGGTCGCAATGGGCCCGTGCACGCTGGCTGCGTGATTCAGTCAAGGATGCTGCAAGACAGCGGGCGGCATGTGGCGCTACCCATTTCGCCTCGCTTGCCGTCCAACGCTTGTGGACTTAGTATGTCGTAAGCCAAAGGAGCACACTGCAGCTAGTGTGTCCCTTGACGCTTCTCTTCTTTCGGAGGCATAGGCTCTGAAGCTTGATGTCAATCGGGCGGCGGAGGACGGGGTCGCCCGCGCGGCCACTGCTGAAAAGCAACGGCTGTGGAAGAGCAAAAATGCCGCGGGGATCTGCGCGGAAAACGAACACATCGAGAAGCACGGTCTACCGCTGCCCAATCTTCGGCAGTTTTGAGTGGCGCGTTTCGGCGTCTACCGGTCGAAGCACAGCACGCTCCTGTTACTCGACCTGCAGTCCGCTTTTCTAGACGAATTGAAGATGACAATGAGGGTAAGCCAAAACAGCACCCCGACCCGTATATCAACCACTTAACCCCATCCAGATTCACCTCACCTCAACCTGGGCCCATACTCCCCGTCCCGCCGCGGATACACCAGGTGGCGTCCTGGCGAGGTGGGGCCGGCGCTGATAGTGAAGGGACGACGTGCACCTTCATCACCAGGGTCCGCGGAAAATGGTCTCCCTCCGGCGGCCGGGGCGGAAGAAGCGCAGTCGGACCGACGTTCTTCCGATTCCCGTTATCGCGCCGGGCGTGCCTGTGAGGAACACAGGATGACGGGGCCGCGCCCTGCGGCGTTCGACGGGTGGAAACACTTTTACGGTCGCGCGGCGCAGGTGGATGACGAAGTTCAAGGGCAGTCATGGCATGAATTGCGTAAGCTGAGGGCGCCCATGACCCTTCCTCGGAAGGCGGCGTTACTGGTCCCACAAACCCCGCCATCGCAGAGAGACCGAAGTCGCGGGCACAAACCCGCCGAACCGGGCGCTGAGAGGTGCAATATAAAATTATCTTACGAGGCAGCTTTCAGCGCCCCTTCCGATTTGGAATTCGGAGATCGCCAAGGGAGGAGTGTGTCTTGCCGTCATCCTTGGGCGAACGCAGTGAGACCCGAGGACAGGGGACGAGTGTGTCCTGTCCAGCCACAATCAAGAATCCTCCAGGTCCAAATACGGTCACGACGGCATTCGCGCCTGCCCCTGCGCTGTTCTGGACAAACACCCCCACGTCGCCTAACCACTGAGCAGAAGTGCATGCGGGGAGACGATGCGATGGCGGTGAAGGATGTTCGGCCGGGGGTGAGGAACGAGGAGGGGATCGCGACGGTCCTCGGGCTTCTGAAGCAGCAGTTCGGCGAACGCTTCCAGACGGGCCAGTCCTTCCGCGAGCAGCATTCGCACACAACTACGTATCTGCCGTCGCAGCTTCCGGACGGGGTCGTGTTCGTCGAAAGCGCCGAGGACGTGAAGGCGATCGTCCGCGCCTGCGCCACCCATCGCGTTCCAGTGATTGCCTTCGGGACCGGCTCATCGTTGGAGGGGCAGGTCAATGCGCCGAGCGGCGGCATCTCGATCGACTTCTCCCGCATGAATCGCGTACTCGCCGTCAATGCCGAGGATCTCGACGTGGTGGTCGAACCCGGCGTCACCCGCGAACAGCTCAACACCGAACTGCGCGACACCGGCCTCTTCTTCCCGATCGATCCCGGTGCCAATGCGTCGATCGGCGGAATGGCCGCAACACGCGCGTCGGGAACGAACGCCGTGCGCTACGGGACGATGAAGGACAACGTCCTCTCGCTCACCGTCGTGACGGCCGACGGTGAAGAAATCCGCACCGCGCGGCGTGCCCGCAAGTCGTCCGCCGGATACGATCTGACGCGGCTTTTCGTTGGCTCAGAAGGGACGCTTGGCATCATCACCTCCATAACGCTTCGCCTGCAGGGGATCCCGGAGAAGATCGGCGGCGGCGTCTGCGCCTTCCCCACGGTGAAGGCTGCCTGCGACGCGGTGATCATGACGATCCAGATGGGCGTCCCAGTCGCCCGCATCGAGCTTCTCGACCAGATGCAGATGCGCGCCTGCAATGCCTATTCCGGCCTCTCCTATGCGGAGAAGCCGACGCTCTTCGTCGAGTTCAATGGGACGGAGCAGACGGTGGCGTTGCAGTCGGAGCAGTTTTCCGTGATCGCCCGGGAATGCGGTGGCGAAAGCTTCAGTTTCACCGCCAATGCGGAAGAGCGTAGCCGCCTCTGGAAAGCCCGACACGATGCCTACTGGGCGTCGCGGGCGCTGGCGCCGCAGCTGAACGGCCTGTCGACCGACGTCTGCGTTCCGATCTCGCGGCTGGCCGATTGCATGGTCGAAACCCAGGCGGACATCGAGGAGCACGGCTTCCTGGCGCCGATCGTCGGGCATGCTGGGGACGGCAATTTCCACGTGCTGATCCTGTTCGACGACAAGGATCCAGCCGATGTCGCTCGCGCGGAGGCCTTTGTCGCGCGGCTGAACGCCCGGGCGCTTTCCATGGGCGGCACCTGCACCGGCGAGCACGGCATCGGCCAGGGCAAGATGAGCTTTCTGGAACAGGAGCTCGGCGGTGCGGTTGATCTCATGCGGGCGATCAAGAAAAGCCTCGATCCGCAGAACATCTTCAATCCCGGCAAGATCTTTGCGCCGGCCGAGGGCATTGCCGATGCTTGACTCGCCTATGCCTCGGATGAAACTAGTGTTTTCCGGAACACAGGGAGCTTAGGCCTTGCTGGGGCGCATCCTCTTGACCTTCGGCGGACTCCTGGTCGTGGCATTGTTTGCCGCGCTGCTGGCGCCGTTCTTCGTCGACTGGAGCGATTTCCGCGTGGAGTTCGAGCAGCGGGCAAGCCGCATACTCGGCAAGAAGGTGACGGTCCATGGTGAGGTCGAGGCCGGCATCCTTCCATTTCCATCGGTGACGCTGTACGATGTGCGGGTCGGGCAGGACCAGGACGGCCAGCCGCAGGCGTCGGCCGAGCAATTTTCCATGGACATGGAGCTTGCGCCTTTCCTTTCCGGCGAGGCGCGCATCTTCGACATGCGCATCGACCAGCCGAAGGCGCGTGTCCGCATCCTTGAAGACGGGACGCTGGACTGGATGCGCGGCAGCCGGGCCGACATACCGTTGCGCACCGTGGTGATCGAGGATGTGCATATCACCGGCGGCTCGATCGAACTGATCGACGAGCAGAGCGGCCAGACGCGCCAGTTGCAGGGCCTGAACGCCGACCTGTCGGCCGGCTCGCTCGCCGGTCCGTGGCGCGGCGAAGGATATGCATCGCTCGATGGCGAAGAGGCGGCATTCACGCTGTCGACGGGGGAGGCGGACCGGACGGAGCAGAGCGTGCCGCTCAGGCTCAGGCTCCTGCCGGACGCGGCACCCATCGCGCTAACGCTCGATGGCGATCTCGCGCTCTCTGAAGACCGGCCGGCCTATGACGGCCGGTTTGCCCTCGATTTCCTGCAGGAAGAGGACGAGACGGAACCGATGGAAGCGCCGCCACCGGGACCGCGGTTGAAGGGCAAATTCGAACTGACCAATGAGCGAATCCGGGTGCCGGAATACCGGCTTGAGGTGGGGCCGCTGAACGATCCTTACGTCGTCACCGGTGAGGCGACGCTCGACACCGGCGAGCAGCCGGAGTTCCTGCTGACGGCGGACGGCCAGCAGATCGACGTCAACCGGCTCGGTAAGGGTGGGCGAGCCAAGACTGGACGCGATGCAGCTGCCTCCGCTCAACGCCGCATTCAGGCCTTCATCGACATTGCCGCCCAGATCCCGATCCCGCAGGTGCCGGGTCGCGCAAGCTTACGTCTGCCTGCGGTCGTGGCAAACGATACGACCGTCCGAGATATCCAGATCGAAGTGCGTCCCGCAGGCTCCGGCTGGACGGTCGACAGATTTGCGGCAACACTTCCTGGCCGAACCCAGGTCGAGGCCAAGGGCGCGCTGATGCTGGAGGACCGCATCTCCTTCGTCGGCGACATGCTGCTGGCGTCCAACCAGCCGTCCGGGCTTGCCGACTGGCTGTCAGGCTCGGTGGACCCGGCCATCCGGCAGCTGCGCAGCGCCGGCTTGTCGGCGCGCGTGAACCTCACGCCCGAACTGCAGCGCTTCAAGGATCTCGAACTCGCGATCGGTCCTGCGACGTTGCGCGGCAGCGTCGAACGGCACGCGCCGCCGGAGGCGACACCATCTCTGACCGTCGATCTCGCAGGTAATGAGATCGATCTCGACGCGATGCGAGCGCTCGCCTCGCTGATCACCGGCGACGATGCGGGCGCAGACGTGCTGGACCATACGGTCGCCGCCAGCCTGAAGGCGGAGCGGTTCACGGCCTTTGGGATCGCGGCCGAAGATGTGGACACGGTGTTCAAGCTTTTTGAAGGCGCGCTGTCGCTTGAGCGGTTGTCGGTCGGCGACCTGGCCGGAGCGGCCATCACCGCCAGCGGCAATCTCTCCGGCTCCCTGCTGGCCTATGAAGGCACCGGATCGGTGACGTTCCGCGCGCCCGATCCTGCGCTATTCCTGGTCATGTTACGCAATCAGCTTCCGAGACACCCGCTTCTCGAGCGCTTGGCGGAAAGCGCGCGCTGGTACTCCGGCACGGAGCTTTCGGCGGACATCACCGTCGGTGGCGACACAACAGGGGCGGCCGCTCGGATTACTGGCACCAGCAATGGCAGTGCGGTTTCGGCCGAGCTTGCCATGCCGACGCTGTTCGACGTGACGGCCGGCACTGACTTCTCGCTTTCGATGCAGCTTCAGAACAAGCAGGCCTCGGTTTTGTTCGGTCAGGCGGGATTGGAGCCGCTGCCGCTCGGCGAGGATGGCGCCGGGCGGCTGTCGCTCGATGTCCGCCAGGAAGGCGACGCTCCGGCGACAGTTGCCCTCGGCTATGACACTGACACGACGCATCTTGATCTGAACGGCTCCTTCAACCTGGCAGCCCAAAATTTCGCCACCGGTACGGGTAGCGTGACTCTGCGCTCGCAAGATCTCGAGCCCTATCTGCTGATGACCGGCTTCGGCCTGCCGCAGTTCGGCACCGGGTGGCCGGTGGAGCTCGCTGCAAACCTGGCGGTGACGCCGGAGGCCGTTCACGTGCTCGAGCTCGCGGGCCAGGTGGCGGGAAACACCGTTGCCAGCGAGTCACTCGTGATCGAGCGCACCGCCAGCGTGGCGACGCTTGCCGGGGATCTTTCGGTGGACACGCTCGACCTCGCCTGGCTCGGCGAGGCTGCCTATGGCGCGCTTGCCGATCCGGCGACCGGAGCACTGTCAGACAAGCCATTCTCCCTGCCGATCTTCGGAACGGCCGAAGCGCGGCTGCAGGTTCAGGCGAACACGTTCAGGCCCGGGGCCCTCGGCGATGTTACCGACTTTGCGGGTACCATCACCCATCGCAACGGCGGGATCGCGATCGAGGATGCCTCAGGCTCATGGCAGCGTGGGCGCATCTCCGGCCGGCTTGCCATGTCAAACGGCGAGGGGACCGGCATCTTCCAGACGCGCCTTGCCATCGAGAACGCGGATCTTGCCTCCATGGTATGGCAGGTTGGTGATGCGCCGGTTGCCACCGGCCGGCTGAACGGCACCATTTCGGCCGAGGCGACGGCGCAATCGCCGGCGCAGCTGATGGGCGCGCTCAATGGCTCGGGCGAGCTGCAGCTCTCGGATCTGGTTGTCCAGGGGATCGAGCCCGCCGCACTCCCGGCAGTGCTGGTACAGGTCGACCAGATCGAGGGTGAGCTGACGGAAGAGAAGGTACGGCCGGTCGTCGAGCAGCTCGTCCGCACCGGAGAGGCAAGGCTTGGCTCAGTCACGGTGCCCTTCACCATCACCGAGGGCGAGGTGAGGGCACAGAATGTCGCCGCCGCAGCCGGCGAGACGCGGTTGGCCGGCGAGGTCCGGATCGACCTCCTCCAAGACGCGCTGCGCGGGGAGCTTGCCGTGATCTACGCTCCGGGAGACGAGGGGCTTGCCGGCGGGGAGCCGGCGGTGCGCCTCACCTATTCGGGCAATGTGTCCGATCCGGCGGTTCAGATGAGCGTCGCGCCGTTGACGAACTTCCTGTCGCTGCGGGCCTTTGAGCGCGAGCGCCGTCGTGTTGAGGCTTTGCAGGCGAGCGTCCTGGAAAAGCAGCGGCTGCGCCGCGAGGTGGCGCTCTACCGCTATCAGGCCGCCGAGCGCGAGGCTGCACGTCTGCGCGCCGAGGCAGAGGAGCAGGCGCGGCGCGAAGAGGAGGCACGGCGCCAGGCGGAGGCTGCCGCACGGGCCGAAGAGGAGAGGGCGACTGCCGCCGCACGGGCGGCCGAGGAAGAGCGTTTGCGCCAGGAGCAGCAGAGGTCGCCGGCCTTGAGCGTGCCGCCCACGCAGGACGTGTTCCGCCAGGACCTGCCGCCGCTGACCACGACGCCCAGTATTCAGAACCTGCCGGGCGTGCAGCCTTAAACAGCGTTCTCCGCCTGGCTCTGCTGGCCCTTCAGCCAGCGCAGGACGTAGACCCGAAGTGCCGATGACAGGTTGCTGTCGGACGCGCGGTCGTCGTCGACTTCCGCAATCAGGCCGGCAATGCTGAGATTGCGTTGACCGGCAATACGTTTCAGCTCGTCCCAGAACTCGTCTTCAAGCGAGAAGCTGGTGCGATGCCCATGGAGCGTTGCAGAATGTTTGCGTATCACCAGCGCCTCCCTTCGAAGCGAAGCTGCTACTCTCACCATTCAAGCATTCAGCCCTGCGGCGCCTGCGCTGCCGTCTTTCAGTCCCGATCCGCCGGCTTTTCCAGGCGGCCCTGATTTAAAGCCCGCTCCGCCTTGTCGTTAAGCGTCTTCGTCAGCGTTTTCTCGGCCTTAGTGCGGCCGAAGGACAGGCGGTTCTGTTCCGCCTGCTTCTCCTTTTCCCCGCGCTGTTTCGTCTTGCGAAACTGGCGAAGGTTGACGACATCGCCGCTCATGGCCGCCGCCGTCGCTACTGCTTCTTGCGGAAGGAATCGAGCGAGACGACGGACGCGGGCTTCTTTTCCTCACCGGCGGCCGCTTCGCCTGCCTCGGCGCGCGAGGCGGCTTCGACCGGGATCGCCGTGATCTCGGCGTCGGACTGTTCGTCCTCCTCCGTCAGCGGCACCTCGAATTCCAGTTCGAAGTTCACCGACGGGTCGTAGAAGCCGCGGATGGCGTTGAACGGGATCACCAGACGCTCCGGCGTGTCGGAAAAGGAAAGGCCGATCTCGAACTGCGTGTCGGACACCTTCAGGTCCCAGAACTGGTGCTGGATGACGATCGTCATCTGCTCCGGATACTTCGACTTCAGATGCTGCGAGATGCGCACACCCGGTGCACCGGTCAGGAAGGTGATGAAGAAATGATGGTCACCGGGCAGCCGAGCCGTTGCCGCGACCTCCGCCAATACTTTGCGGATGACGCCGCGCAGTGCGTCCTGTGCCAAGATATCATAGCGGATGTGATCCTGCCCCATGCGGTTCTTCTCTCATTTCATTAAGTATCGAAGCTTGCTTATGCCACGCCGGCGAAGCGCGGAAAAGCGTTCGCAGCATTGTCATTGTACATAAATTAATCGAAAGGGAGAAGGTGAAGGCTTCTGTTGCCAGGTGCCTTCGGACCCCGCCTAGAAGTGCGACCCCCTAGGGCTTGATTTGAAGTGTCACACCGCCATTAGGCAGCGAGACGAGCTTCCGCATAGTTGTCGTTTGCAACTACAATTTTGACCCGATAACGGCGGAATCATGCCGAGCAAAAGTACGATCTTTACACCCTTGTCGATCCTATTTCGCCCCCATCAAAAGCCGGTCTGAAAAGACCGACCGGTTTTTGGTGGAGGCGCCGGGTACCGCCCCCGGGTCCAATAGGTTTATTACACCGACCATTTATTGCCATAGCCGGACCGAAATCCGGCAAGCCAGATATAGGACTTTGATTATCGGCTGAAAAGGGGATCGGCGCCGAATTCTGAGACACGCTTGTCCCCATGACGGCTGGAGGATCGCGGGGATAAGTTGTCACGAGCAGCCTGTGAGCTTGGAGCGGAGGGCGGGAAAGCCTAGAGTGCTGCGACAGCAGAATCGGCGGCGGCAGCATGAAGCAATATCTCGACCTTCTTCAACACGTCCTTGAGCATGGCATCGACCGGGGCGACCGGACGGGGACCGGCACGCGCTCGATCTTCGGCTACCAGATGCGCTACGACCTGCAGCAGGGGTTTCCGGTGCTGACGACCAAAAAGCTGCATCTGCGCTCCATTATCCACGAACTGCTTTGGTTCCTGCGCGGCGACACAAATATTGAGTATCTGAAGGAGAACGGCGTTTCGATCTGGGACGAATGGGCCGACGAGGAAGGAAATCTCGGGCCTGTGTACGGGGCGCAATGGCGGTCCTGGCCAGCTTCGGACGGGCGCCGCATCGACCAGATCGCCAATGTGGTGGAGAGCATTCGCAAGAACCCCAATTCGCGCCGGCACATCGTCTCGGCATGGAACCCGGCGGAAGTTGACGAGATGGCGCTGCCACCCTGCCACTGCCTGTTCCAGTTCTATGTCGCGGACGGCAAGCTCTCGTGCCAGCTCTACCAGCGCTCGGCCGATATCTTCCTCGGCGTGCCCTTCAACATCGCCTCCTACGCGTTGCTGACGATGATGGTGGCGCAGGTGACTGGGCTGGAGCCGGGCGACTTCGTCCACACACTGGGCGACGCGCATCTCTACGCCGATCACTTCGAGCAGGCGAAGCTGCAACTGACCCGGACGCCGAAGCCGCTGCCGCAAATGCGGATCAGCCCGGACGTTACCGATCTCTTCGCGTTCCGCTTCGAGGACTTCACGCTGGAAGGCTACGAGGCCGATCCCAGCATCAAGGCACCGATCGCCGTATGAGCCGCGTTCCAGTCTCCATCGTCGTCGCAGTGTCCGAAAACGGGGTGATCGGTCGCGACGGCGGCATGCCGTGGCGCCTTTCGACCGATCTGAAGCGATTCAAGGCGCTGACGATGGGCAAGCCGATCGTCGTGGGGCGGAAGACTTTGGAGTCCTTCGGCGGCAAGCCGCTTCCAGGACGGCCGCATGTGGTGGTGACCCGAAATGCCGATTTTGCCGTCGACGGTGCTGTGCGGGCGCAGTCGGTGGAGGACGCTCTTGCCGTGGCGCAGCAGATAGCGGCCGACACCAATGCGACCGAGGTGAGCGTGATCGGTGGCGGAGAGATCTATCATCAGGCTCTCGATGTGGCCGACATTCTCTATGTGACGCATGTCGATACCACCATTCCCGATGGTGATACGACCTTCCCCCCGATCGATCCCGCGATTTTTGAGAAGCGCGAGGAAGCGGCATATCCTGCGGGTGAGAAGGACAACTTCCCGACGCGTTTCGCCGTTTATGTCCGCCGCGCTGCGGCAAACTGAAACATTTCGTTACCAAACACCCGGAAGTTAATGAGGCGTCGTTGAAAGCGCCTGTTCCGCTCCCTATAACGGGGGCAGACAGGCGGGGGAGCATTGCTGCTCCCGTGCGGTGGGAGCGACAATCAAAGAGGTTTTGATGCCCTGGAGCAATCAGAATGGCGGCGGCGGCCCGTGGGGCGGCGGCGGCGGAAATAATCAAGGGCCCTGGGGGGGCGGCGGTGGTCCGAATCGCCCGCGCGGCGGCGGTAGCGGAGGCAACGGCGGCCCCCCGGATCTGGAGGATATCATCCGACGCAGCCAGGACCGGCTGAAGAGCGTGGTCCCCGGCGGTTTCAACGGCGGCGTGTTCGTCATCATCATCCTGGTCGTGATCGCGTTCCTGGCGATCCAGTCCGTTTACACGGTGCAGCCAGACGAGCGCGGCGTCGAGCTTCGCTTCGGTGAGCCGAAGGAAGAGATTTCGATGCCGGGCCTGCACTTCCACTTCTGGCCGTTCGAGACGGTCGAGATCGTGAAGGTGACGGAGCAGCAGCAGAACATCGGCGCTGCAGGCAGTGCGCAGTCCTCTGCGGGGCTGATGCTTTCGGGTGACCAAAACATCGTGAACGTGCAGTTCTCGGTCCTCTACACCGTGAACGAGCCGAAGAATTACCTGTTCAACCTTGAAAACCCAGCGGGTACGCTGCAGCAGGTGGCCGAAAGCGCAATGCGCGAGGTCGTCGGACGACGCCCTGCGCAGGACATTTTCCGCGACGATCGTGAGGGTATCTCGACCGAGGTGCGGGCGATCATCCAGGGAACGATGGACACTTACGGCGCTGGCATCTCCATCAACGCGGTGCCGATCGAAGACGCGGCTCCGCCGCGCGAGGTTGCGGATGCGTTCGAAGAAGTGCAGCGCGCCGAGCAGGACGAGGATCGCTTCGTGGAAGAAGCCAATCAGTACGCCAACCAGCAGCTCGGTCAGGCCCGAGGCCAGGCGGCTCAGGTTCGCGAAGAGGCGGCCGCCTACAAGGACCGCGTCGTCAACGAGGCACAAGGTGAAGCGCAGCGTTTCGTCTCGATCTACAATGAATATGCTACGGCGCCGGAAGTGACGCGCCAGCGCATCTTCCTGGAGACGATGGAAGCTGTGTTGAAGAACTCCAACAAGATCATCATCGACGAGCAGCAGGGCATCGTTCCCTATCTGCCGCTCAATGAGATCAACCGCGCAGCCGGCCAGCAGCAGGGAGGCAACCAATGAGTCCGAACCGTCTCCCGGCGATCCTGATCGGCATCGCCATCGTTTTCTTCCTGATCTACTCCTCAGTGTTCGTCGTGAACGAGCGCGAGCAGGCGATCGTCGTCCGCTTCGGTGAGATCCAGGATGTGAAGACCGAACCCGGCATCTACTTCAAGCTGCCCTTCGCCTTCGCTGACGCCGACCGCGTGCAGTATGTCGAAGACCGCGCGCTGCGCTTCGACCTGGACGACATCCGCGTGCAGGTGCGCGGCGGCGCATTCTACGAAGTCGACGCCTTCGTCGTCTACGAGATTAGCGATCCGCGGCGCTTCCGGGAGACCGTCTCCGGTGACCGCGAGGCAGCCGAGTCCCGTCTTCGTACCCGTCTCGATGCAGCCCTGCGCCGCGTCTACGGTCTGCGCAACTTCAGTGCCGCGCTTTCCGACGAGCGCTCGCAGATGATGCAGGAAGTGCACTCGCAGCTGCGTGACGCAGCGGAATCCCTCGGAATCACCGTCCGGGACGTCCGGATCCGTCGCACGGATCTGACGCAAGAGGTCTCGCAGCAGACCTTTGAGCGGATGCGGGCAGAGCGTCTTGCGGAAGCCGAGCTCATTCGTGCGCGCGGTAACGAGCAGGGCCAGACACGGCGCGCGATCGCCGATCGTCAGGTCGTCGAGATCGTTTCCGCGGCCCAGCGCGATTCGGAAATCATCCGAGGCGAAGGCGATGCCGAGCGCACGCGGATCTTTGCCGACGCTTTCGGCCGCGACCCGGACTTCTTCGACTTCTACCGCTCGATGCGCGCCTATGTCGCCTCGCTGGTCGACAGCGGCACCACCTTGGTGCTGTCGCCGGACTCTGCGTTCCTGAAGTTCCTCAACAGCCCCAACGTGGCGGCTGCTGCGGCTCGGGTTTCGCCGGAACAGCAGGCAAATCCTGCGGCGCCGGCGGCTCCGGCACCGGCCCCCGCGACACCGGCGCCGGAGGCACCTCCGGTATCCGGCAGCACGGCGGCGCCGGCCGGGACCGGCACAGGCGGATAAGGATCAAAGAGGCGGCTTCGGCCGCCTCTTTCGTTGAAGAGGCAGCCTATGGGCTCGGGCTGTCTCACAAAAAGGTAATTTCGCCGGTCTTCATTCCGCCCTATCTTGTGGCGACAGTTCCGCGCGATCCAGAAGCGCAGTCACCCGAAACGGGGCAGGCATTGAAGGGGAGGCCAGATTGGCTCAGTCGGTTCTATTGTCGTTGAAGAAGTCGGTTGCGGTAATTTCCATGGTCGGAATGGCCGGGGGCGCTTTGGCGCAGACGCCCGCACCGCCGGCGACGACGCAGGCTCCGGCTGCGCCGGCACCCGATGCCGCCCCACCTAGCCCGCAGGGTGTCGAACCCCCCATCGCCCAGGAAGGGATCGAGCCGGAGGCGATGTTGCCCGCGCCGCCGACCGCAGCGCCCACTGTCAACGTCCAGCCGTCAGCGGGGCCAGCAATCGCCTCCGGTCCGGCGTCCGTCGCCGACCTGACCGAGGGACTTTTGGACGCCGTCGTCAACATTTCCACGTCCCAGAGCGTTGCCAACCAGGGTGCGGGGCCGCAGACGCCGCAGGTACCGGAGGGCGCACCCTTCGAGGAGTTCTTCGACGACTTCTTCGATGGCGAGGGACCCGAGGGTAGCCAGAAGGTCAATTCTCTCGGTTCCGGCTTCGTCATCGATCCTTCCGGCTATGTCGTTACCAACAACCACGTCATCGAAGACGCGGACGACATCGAGGTCGTGTTCCCGGACGGCAGCAAGCTGAAGGCAGAACTCGTCGGCACCGATACCAAGACGGATCTTTCCGTCCTGAAGGTCGAGCCGAAGGCGCCCCTGAAGGCGGTGCATTTCGGTGATTCGCGCCAGATGCGGATCGGCGACTGGGTGATGGCGATCGGCAACCCCTTCGGCCTCGGCGGATCGGTCACGCTCGGCATCATCTCGGCGCGCGGCCGCAACATCAATGCCGGTCCCTATGACAACTTCATCCAGACGGACGCCGCGATCAACAAAGGCAATTCCGGCGGGCCGCTGTTCAACATGCGCGGCGAGGTCATCGGCATCAACACCGCGATCATCTCTCCTTCCGGCGGTTCGATCGGAATCGGCTTTGCCGTTCCGACCGAGCTTGCGGAAAACATCGTCAACCAGTTGATCGAATTTGGCGAAACGCGCCGCGGCTGGCTCGGCGTGCGCATCCAGCCGGTAACGGACGAGGTGGCAGAAAGTCTGGGGCTCGACCGTGCACGCGGTGCGCTTGTTTCCGGCGTGGTCGAGGGCGGTCCGATCGCCAACGGTGAGATCAAGGCGGGCGACGTGATCCTGCGCTTCGACGGACAGGCGGTCGGCGAGATGCGGGACCTGCCGCGCGCCGTCGCCGAGAGCCCGGTCGGCAAGGAGGTCGACGTCGTGGTCCTGCGCGACGGTAAGGAGCAGACGGTGAAGGTGACCCTTGGCCGGCTGGAGGACAGCACCGACGAAGTTGCTGAGACGGATGAGACCGTTGAGCCGGAAGATGGCCAGGCGCCGGAAGACGACGGGACGGAACAGCAGGATGGGGCCGAGCAGGGGCCGGTGGAAATTCTCGGCATGACGCTCGCCGCGCTCGATGAGGAGCAGCGCCAGGCGTTCGGCATCGCCGAAAGCGTCGAGGGCGTGGTGGTAACAGCCGTCGAGGACGGGTCGAAAGCGGCCGAGAAGGGGTTGAAGCCCGGCGACGTGATCGTCGAGGTCGGCCAGGATTTCGTCGACGCGCCGGCGGCAGTGAGCGAACGAGTTGATGCATTGAAGTCGGAGGGGCGGCGCAATGCTCATCTGATGGTCGCGGATCCGACCGGCGCGCTCCGGTTCGTGGCCGTTCCGGTGGAATGATCAGCCGGTAGCGACACCCTCCGCCACGGCGGCATAAACGACGTGGCGTTTCAGGTGCGGATGCGTGTCAGGCACCCGGGGGTGGATGAAATCCATGTCGCGGCATCGGCGCATGCCGATCCGTTCCATCACCGAGGTCGAGCGCCGGTTCGACTCGACGGCAAAGGCTAGCAGGGCCGGGATGGACTTCTCCCGAAAGGCAAGCTGGAGCAGTGCGCCGGCCGCTTCCGTGACATAGCCCCGTCCCCAGAAGCGGGTGGCGAGCCGCCAACCGATCTCAACCGTTTCCGCCGGAAAAATCTCGGGCATGTTGGCGAGTGAGAGGCCGCAGAAGCCGATCGGCTCGGCGGTGTCCTTCACCTCAAGGGCATAGAAGCCGAGGCCGGTGTCCTGGATGGAGCCGTTGATCCTTTCCAGAAGCGCATCGGCTTCCGCGTGGCTGCGGCGGAAGGCGAAGAACTCCATGACCTTGCTGTCGGCGTTGATCTCGCGGAACAGGTCGCGGTCGCTCTCGATCCAGCTGCGGACCAGCAGTCGTTCGGTCTCAAGGATGATCGACGGCTGGTCGGTAAGGGTCATGGTACAACGAAGTCCGTCTTGCGGTAGCCCTGGATGTAGAGCAGCGCGGTGAGGTCGCCATGGTCGATGCGCATACGTGCTTGTGCGGCCACCGTCGGCTTGGCGTGCAGGGCAACGCCCGAGCCGGCGAGGTTGAGCATGCCGAGGTCGTTGGCGCCGTCGCCAACGGCGATGACGTCATCGGTGGAGATTCCGAGACGGGCGGAAATGTCGTTGACGGCATCGATCTTCGCCTGCTTGCCGAGGATTGGTTCAGCCACTTCACCGGTGAGGATGCCGTCCTCTGCGAGCAGGATATTGGCGCGGTTTTCGTCGAAGCCGAGGCGGGCGGCGATCGGATCGGTGAAGACAGTGAAACCGCCGGAGACGAGCGCGGTGTAGCCACCCTTCGCCTTCATCGTGGCGATGAGTTCCGCACCACCGGAGGTCAGCGTGATGCGCTTGGCGATGACGTCGTCGACGACGGAGACGGGCAGGCCCTCGAGCAGCGCCACGCGCTCGCGCAGCGCCGGTTCGAAGGCGATCTCGCCGTTCATGGCGCGTGCCGTGATGGCGGCGACCTTGTCCTTCAGCCCGACCACATCGGCAAGTTCGTCGATGCACTCCTGGCCGATCATGGTGGAATCCATATCGGCGATCAGGAAGCTCTTGCGGCGGGCTTCGGCGTCCTGCAGCACGAGATCGATCGGTTGACTCGCAATCAAGGCCTGCAGATTTGCCTCGGCGGCAGCCGCGTCCCCTCCCTCTCGGAGGACGATATCGCAGGCCACGCCGTCTGCCAGCCAGTAGAGCCCCGCCGCCTGCACCGCCTCGGCAGCACGCTCCCCGAGGGAGGAGGAGAGAACGGGGTTTGACGGATGGGCGATGAGCGTGGCAACGAGAGCCATATGAGCGACCTTGCAAGAGACTGTGACGCGATCCTGATAACGGGCCCGACTGCCAGCGGCAAGTCGGCGCTCGCGCTTCGGCTGGCAGCCGAGACGGATGGCGTGGTCATCAACGCCGACAGCATGCAGGTCTATGATACGCTGAGAGTGCTGACGGCGCGTCCTTCGGAGGAGGAGATGGGCGGCATTCCGCACCATCTCTACGGGACCGTGCCTGCCACGACCGTTCATTCGACCGGAGCATGGCTGAGGGATGTCGCGACGGTCCTGCCGCGCTTGAAAGCCGAGGGGCGCTTGCCGGTCTTCGTCGGCGGGACCGGGCTCTACTTCAAGGCGCTGACCGGGGGGCTCTCCGACATGCCGGAGATCTCGCAGGAGATCCGCTGCCGGGTCAGGCTGCGGCTGAAGGAGGAGGGAGCCGACGCCCTGCACCGCGAACTTTCCGCACGCGACCCTCGCATGGGGGAGGCGCTGGAGCCGGGCGACGGCCAGCGGATCGTGCGGGCGCTCGAGGTGCTGCAGGAGACGGGGCGTTCGCTTTCCGATTTTCATGGCAAGACCGGTCCGGTGATCATCGACCCGGAGCGGGCGCGCAAGATCGTCGTGCTGCCGGACCGGGAGGTCCTGCGACGGCGGATTGATCAGCGTTTCGAGCAGATGTTCGACAGCGGTGCAGTTGACGAGGTAAAGGCCCTGTTGGCGCTTCATCCCGATCCGGACGTTCCCGCCATGAAGGCAATCGGGGTGGCGCAGGTCGCGCAGATGCTTGCGGGCCGGATGACGCCGCAGGAGGTCGTGGAGCGGGCTTCAGCGCTCACCAGGCAGTACGCCAAACGCCAGAAGACGTGGTTCCGCAACCAGATGGACGACGGCTGGACGAGGATTGATCCTGCCGATCCTCATTCCTTGTCATAGAGGCTGTTGAGCGGCTTCTTCAGGAGGCTGTCGCGCAGTGATCCCTCGCGGCGAAGGGAATTGGAGCGCAGGCCGCTCTCGCTGCCGAAGGAGCGGTAGCCCGTGGACGGGCGATCTTGAGTCTCCTCCGGCGAGACACTAGACGGACGATCGTAGAGCGAGGGCCGCGGGGCTTCAGTCAAGCGGGTGCGCGGCAGCATGTCGGGACGATAGGGCTCCGGCGCCGCCGGATCGATCGGTGAGGGGCGCGGTTCGCGGCGGTGATTGACGTCGCTTGCCCAGCGGTCAAGTTCGGTTTCCGCGGGAACGGGCGAGAGGCCCGACGTGTCTTCCCTGAAGTCTTCGCGATCGTCGTAGTTGCGGTCCTCGAAGCTCTGCTTGAACGCGTTAATGTCCGGGCCGTTGATGGAGCGCATCCGCGCCACGACCGTCCGCAGGTCAACGGTATCGGGCGTGTCTTCGTCTCCCTTGTTGGCGACGCCATGGGCCTTGGGTAGATATTTCTGCTCGACACGCGAGAAGCGCATGCGCATCGGCACCGAGATGGCTTCGCCGAAGGCGATCGCCTCGCCATTGCCGATCGACGACAGGAAGCTGGTTGTCGACATCGAGGAGTTCGGGATCGCCGAGCGGATGATCTCCTGATCCCGGTCGTTTGAGAGACGCATGGCAAAGAGCGTCGAACACTGCGACAGGATCGTCTGGTCGAGCTCGCCCGGGCGCTGCGTGATGACACCAAGCGACACCCCGTATTTACGGCCTTCTTTGGCGATGCGAGCGATCGCCTGCCGTGTCGGGAAGAAGCCCCGATCCGGATCGGCGGGCACGTAGCGGTGCGCCTCCTCGCAGACCACGAGCACGTGGATCGCGCCATTGCTCCACAGCGCCAGCTCAAAGGCCATCCGGCAGAGGATGGAGGCGACCGAGTTAACGACTTCCGACGGGATGCCGGCCAGCTGAAAGGTCGAGATCGGCTTGTCTCCGCCCGGAATGCGGAAGATGTGCGCGATCGTCTCCATAATCGTGTCTTGGATCGTGTTGTTGGAGAACATGAAGTGATAGCGCGGGTCGTTGATCGCCGACATGATGCGCATCTTCAACGTCCGCAGCGTCGGCTTTTCACCACGGCCTTCCAGGCGGCCGATGCGCTCGTCGATCAGGGCGAGGAGGTCGGCCATGCGGTAGGGGACCGGCGTGTCTGCGGTGATGGAGCTTTTTTCGGTGCTGCGACGCATGAGGGCGGAATCGCCACCGCGGAAGGCGCGCTTGGCCTCAGGGATCAGATCGCGGAGAATATCCAGTTCCTCGGCGATAGACGGGCGACCGCGATAGAGAACTTCGGCGAATTCCTCGAGCTTCATCAGCCAGAAGGGCAGGTCCAGCGTGTCGGTGTCAATGACGACGGCATGTTCCGGGAAGGCGGCGGCGAATTCATTGTGCGGATCGAGGATCAGCACCCGAAGCTTCGGGTCGGCCTCGATCGCCTTGTGGAGGAGCAGTGAGACGGCTGTGGACTTGCCCACGCCGGTGGAGCCGACAATCGCGAAGTGCTTCGACAGCATGGAGGGGATGTGGATCGCTGCGTCGATCGTTTCGTCCTGGGTCAGCTTGCCGATGACGCAGGTGTCGTTCTTGCCGGTGTCGTAGATTCGCAGGAGGTCCGCCCCGCGAATGCGGTGGGCGACGGCGCCGAGATAGGGATAGCGGGAAATGCCGCCGGAGAATTCCTCGCGGCCGTCTTCGCCGACGCGAACCTCACCTAAAAGCTCAGTTTCGATCTGGAAGCCGTTGTTCTCGCGCTCTCCCCACGTATCCTTTTCGGTGTGCATGGAATAGGCGAGCGCGACGACGCGGTTGCGCCCGACATTGATGGAGATGAGCCGCCCGACAGACCAGAGCTCCGTCAGATCGGTTTCGCCGAGCTCCGCCACGGCCGCAATGGTGGCGCGGGCGCCATTGCAGGCGACGACGCGGCCGAGCATGCGGTTACCCGCCCGATTGGCATCCCGGCGGTCATGCTCCCCAGCGGACACGGAGCGATGAAGATCGTTGTTCAGCAAGACGTCCCCCAATCATCGGGTGACGGCATGGCGTTAGCCACCCCGCCGAATCGCAAACATTCCCGCAGGCTAGGGTATGGCGCTTAACAAGTGGTGTAGCCTTGGTTTTTTGTTCCGAGGCGAGGCAGAAGCGGGCGGATCGGGCAATTTTCGGTGCAACTTGCGTTGACGAAGCGCAACAATCTGTCTAACACTTCGCCTCATGACGATTTCAAACGCACTTATCGTGGTGGGAACGCGCATGGGCAGGATGGTGTAACCATCCGGCGTTAGCCACCCATGCGCGGAAAGACAGGCTCCTCAAGGGGCCTTTTTTTATGCCCGATGCAAAGCCATAAATCCCAAGAGCAGACAGCAGCAAGTGGACCGAGACATGACGGATAGCAACAATCAGATGACCGGCGCGGAGATCGTTCTGAGGGCGTTGAAGGATAACGGCGTGGAGCATGTCTTCGGCTATCCGGGCGGTGCTGTGCTGCCAATCTACGACGAGATCTTCCAGCAGGACGATATCGAGCACATCCTCGTCCGCCATGAGCAGGGTGCTGGCCATGCGGCGGAAGGGTATGCCCGCTCGACCGGCAAAGTGGGTGTCATGCTGGTAACCTCCGGTCCCGGTGCGACGAACGCCGTCACGCCGTTGCAGGACGCGCTGATGGATTCAGTCCCGCTGGTCTGCCTGTCCGGTCAGGTGCCGACGACGCTGATCGGTTCGGATGCCTTCCAAGAATGCGACACGGTCGGCATCACCCGGCCCTGCACCAAGCACAACTGGCTGGTGAAGGACGTCAACGAGCTGGCGGGGATCATCCACGAGGCCTTCCGGATCGCACAGACGGGGCGCCCGGGTCCAGTCGTCGTCGACATCCCGAAGGACGTCCAGTTCGCCACCGGCACCTACACACCGCTCGGCGAGACGCCGGTCAACAAGAGCTACAAGCCGAAGATGCAGGGCGACCTCAATGCCATCCAGGCCGCGGTCGAGCTGATGGCGAGCGCCAAACGGCCGGTCCTTTATACCGGCGGCGGCGTCGTCAATTCAGGACCGGAAGCCTCGCGGCTGCTGCGCGAGCTGGTAGAGCTGACAAACTTCCCGATCACGTCGACGCTGATGGGGCTCGGCGCCTATCCGGCTTCGGGCAAGAACTGGCTGGGGATGCTCGGCATGCACGGCTCCTACGAGGCCAACATGGCCATGCACGACTGTGACGTCATGGTCTGCATCGGCGCGCGCTTCGATGACCGCATAACCGGGCGGCTGAACGCGTTTTCGCCGAACTCCCGCAAGATCCACGTCGACATCGATCCGTCGTCGATCAACAAGAATGTCCGCGTTGACATCCCGATCCTGGGCGACGTCGGACATGTGCTGGAGGATATGGTGCGCCTGTGGCGGGCGCTGCCGAAGAAGCCGGAGAAGAGCCAGACGCAGGAATGGCACGAGAGCATCGACCGTTGGCGGGCGCGTAACTCCTTCGCGTTCAAGCCATCGAACGACGTCATCATGCCGCAGCACGCGATCCAGCGACTCTACGAGTTGTCGAAGGGCCGCGAGACCTATGTGACCACCGAAGTCGGCCAGCACCAGATGTGGGCGGCGCAGTTCTTCGGATTCGAGGCTCCAAACCGCTGGATGACCTCTGGCGGCCTCGGCACCATGGGCTACGGCCTGCCGGCAGCGATCGGCGTGCAGGTGGCGCATCCGGACGCCCTCGTCATCGACATTGCCGGAGACGCCTCCATCCAGATGTGCATCCAGGAAATGTCCTGCGCCATCCAGTACAATCTGCCGGTCAAGATCTTCATCCTCAACAACCAGTACATGGGCATGGTGCGCCAGTGGCAGCAGTTGCTGCACGGCAACCGGCTGTCGAACTCCTACACGGAAGCCATGCCGGACTTCGTCAAGCTGGCGGAGGCCTATGGCGCGATCGGCATGTATTGCGACGATCCGAAGGAGCTGGACGAGAAGATCGAGGAAATGATCGCCGTGAAGAAGCCGGTGATCTTCGACTGCCGCGTTGCCAACCTCGCCAACTGCTTCCCGATGATCCCGTCCGGCAAGGCGCATAACGAGATGCTGCTGCCCGACGAGGCCACCGACGAAGCCGTTGCTTCGGCAATCGACGCGAAGGGGCGGCAGCTCGTTTGAGCCTTCCTCTTGTTAGAGTCATTCCTGAAATAGTGGACGCAAATCAATGAACGCGCATCAACAACCGACGGGCTCAGCCTACTTCATCACGCCGGAGACGGCCAAGGCGGAGAACCACACGCTCTCCGTCCTCGTCAGCAACGAGCCTGGCGTGCTTGCCCGCGTCATCGGCCTCTTTTCGGGCCGCGGCTACAACATTGAGAGCCTGACGGTATCGGAGACGGAGCACGAGGCGCATCTGTCGCGCATCACCATCGTGACGCGCGGCACGCCGGCTGTTCTGGAGCAGATCAAGGCGCAACTGGAGCGGATTGTGCCGGTGCACCGGGTGGTGGACCTGACGGTCAGGGCGCAGAGCCTTGGCCAGGAGCGGCCGATCGAGCGCGAAGTGGCGCTGATCAAGGTGGTGGGATCGGGAGAACACCGCGCTGAGACGCTGCGGCTCGCCGATGCCTTCCAGGCAAAGGTGGTGGATGCGACCGTCGAGCACTTCATCCTCGAAATTACCGGAAAGTCCTCCAAGATTGACCAGTTCGTGGCGATTCTGAAGCCGCTCGGGCTGATCGAGATCTGCCGTACCGGGATCGCAGCGATGAACCGCGGCCCGCAGGGGATGTAGTCAGATCATCTCCAAAGGCGTGGGGCGGCTCGGTGGCGGGAAGGCCGCGTCGAGCGCTTCGAGGTCCTCGTCCGTGAGCTCGAGGTAGGCTGCGTCGCGATTCTCCTCAATCCTCTGCGGATGCGAGGACTTCGGGATCGGGATCACGCCCTCGCGTTCCAGCAGAAAGGCGAGCGCCACCTGCGCTGGCGTGGCCTGGTAGGCCTTGGCGATGTGGACCAGCGTGTCGTTGCGGATCAGCCGGCCTTGCTCGATCGGGGAATAGGCCATCACGGCGATGTTTCGTTCCTGACACCATGGGAGCAGCTCGTATTCCACGCCACGCCGCGACAGGTTGTAGAGCACCTGGTTGGCGACACAGTTCTCGCCGGCCGGAACTTCCATCAGTTCCTGCATGTCCGCGAGGTCGAAGTTCGAGACGCCCCAGGCACCGATCTTGCCCTGTTGGCGAAGCTCTTCGAATGCCTCCACCGTTTCCGCAAGCGGATATTGCCCCCGCCAGTGCAGCAGGTAGAGATCCAAGTGGTCGGTACCCAATCGTTGCAGGCTGCGTTCGCAGGCGGCGATGGTGCCGTCGCGGCTGGCGTTCCAGGGATAGACCTTGCTGACGAGGAAGACTTCGTCACGACGGCCGGCGATCGCCTCGCCGACCACGTGCTCGGCGCCGCCTTCGCCGTACATCTCGGCCGTATCGATCAGTGTCATGCCGATGTCGAGGCCGGCCTTCAGCGCCGCGATCTCCCGTTCACCAAGGTGCGGGTCCTCGCCCATCTTCCATGTGCCGAGGCCCAGGGAGGGGACGGTGACGCCGTTTCTAAGGGTGACGGTGAGGGGGAAATCGGCGGCCATCTGCGAGTCCTCTTTCGGTCGATACCCGCGTTACATAAGGCGAAAGGGCAAGCTGCCAAGCCGGCTTGCCGCTTTGGCGAATCCGGCCTAAAACCTGCCCAACGCCGCCCGTGAAAAGAGGTGGTGCAAGACATCAACCTGATTGGCGCCCGGAGAAACTATGTCGCTGGAAACGTTTCTGGCCCTGGTCCTGTTCGCGTTCACGACCTCGATCACGCCTGGGCCCAACAACATGATGCTCTTTGCATCAGGGGTGAACTTCGGTTTCCTCCGGACGATCCCGCACATGCTGGGTATCGGGGTGGGCTTCCTCTCGCTCCTGATCGGCGTGGGCCTCGGCCTCGGCGCGCTGATGCAGAGCGTGCCGATCGTCTACACGCTGCTGAAGTTTGCCGGTGGCGCCTATCTCGTCTGGATCGCGTGGAAGATCGGCACGTCGCGGCACCTGTCCGAGGGCAAAACGGGTGCACGCCCGATGACTTTCCTCGGTGCGGCGGCGTTCCAGTGGGTGAACCCGAAGGCCTGGGTGATGGCGGTAACCGCGATGGCGACCTATACCAATCCGGCAGCCTATATTCCGACGGTACTGCTGGTGGGATTTGCCTTCGCCCTCGTCAATCTTCCGAGCGTTTCCACCTGGGCCGGCTTCGGCTCTGCGCTGCGAGACTGGCTGTCGGTGCCGGTGCGGCTGAAATGGTTCAACATCACCATGGCTGTGCTTCTCGTCATCAGCCTCTGGCCGATGCTCAAGTAAGGAGGCTGTGATGCACAACCACCATCAGGACCATGATCACGACCACGATCACCATCACCATCATGACAACCGCTATTCCGACATGCAGGCACGGGTGCGCTCGCTGGAAACGGTGCTGACCGAGAAGGGGCTGATCGATCCGGCGGCGATCGATGCGATCGTCGAGACCTATGAAACCAAGGTGGGGCCGCGCAATGGGGCACGGGTGGTCGCAAAGGCCTGGAGCGATCCGGGTTTTTCGGATTGGCTCAAGCAGGACGCCACGGCCGCCATCGCCAGCCTCGGCTTCACCGGTCGGCAGGGGGAGCACATGCGGGCGGTGTTCAACACACCGGAGACGCACAACCTCGTCGTCTGCACGCTCTGCTCCTGCTATCCCTGGGCTGTCCTCGGCCTGCCGCCGGTCTGGTACAAGGCCCCGGCCTATCGTTCGCGGGCAGTGATCGATCCGCGAAGCGTGCTGGCGGAATTCGACGTCACGCTGCCGGAGGATACGAAGATCCGCGTGTGGGATTCGACGGCAGAGCTTCGCTATCTGGTGGTGCCGATGCGGCCGTCGGGAACCGAAGGCCTGGACGAGGAGAAGCTTGCCGATCTGGTGACGCGTGACTCGATGATCGGCACCGGGCTAGCGCTCGCTCCTGAGAATGCGCGATGAACGGTCCACACGATCTCGGCGGGCAGATGGGCTTCGGCCCCGTCGCGCCGGAGCCGGATGAGCCTTATTTCCATGCGAATTGGGAGAAGCGTGCGCTAGGGATCACGCTCTCCTGCGGGGCATTCGGCGCCTGGATGATCGACGAGAGCCGGCATGCGCGGGAGAACGTCCCGCCCGGCGACTACCTGAAGGCCAGCTATTACGAGATCTGGATCCGCGCACTGGAGACGCTGCTGGAGCGGCATGGGTTTGCGACGGCGCAGGAAATCGAAGCAGGCCACAAGCTGCAGGAGCCTCCGAGGCCGAAGCGGGTGCTGACGGCGGAGATGGTGCCGGGCGTCCTGGCGCGGGGCGGCCCGTGTGATCGTCCGGTGGCGACCGCGCCGCGGTTTGCTGCGGGCGACCGGGTGCGGACGCGCAACTTCAATCCAGAGACCCATACGCGGCTGCCGCGCTACGCACGGGGAAAGTCCGGCGTGGTGGAGGCGGTGCAGGGCTCCTTCGTGTTTGCCGACGACAACGCCCATGGCCGAGGCGAAAACCCGCAGTGGGTTTACACGGTGGTGTTCGATGCGGGAGAGATCTGGGGCGAGGGCGCCGATCCATCGCTGACCGTCTCGATCGATGCGTGGGACAGTTATCTTGAGCGCGTGTGAGGTGAGGTCTCAGCTCGCCCAGTCACCGGGGCTGCCGCGTTCGGCGGAAGGCGACCCGGTGTTTCCGGAACCCTGGACGGCGGAAGCTTTCGCCATGACCGTGCACCTGCACGAGAAGGGCGTCTTTTCCTGGAGCGAGTGGGCGGAGGCTCTTTCAGCCGAAGTGCACAAGCCCGGGCGAGCAGAAGACGGCAGCGATTATTTCGACTGCTGGGTGGAAGCGCTGTCGGGGCTTCTGGTGATAAAGGGCGTGACCGACGCTGACGCCATCTTTGGTCTACAGAAAAGCTGGCAGCGCGCGGCGGAGGCGACGCCGCATGGCGCACCAATCGCGCTTGCCAATGATCCGTTGTCCCGCCCGATTTGATCCTCTTTCGTTCTTTTCAGTTGCGGTGAGGCGCAGAATCCTGCCATGTCGCAGCCATGCAATTCGCTCCGCAACAGGACGAGGCCCTGAAGGCCGTTTCCCGCTGGTTGAAGGACGGGCGCCAGCCGGTCTTCCGGCTCTTCGGCTATGCCGGCACGGGCAAGACGACGCTTGCCAAGCACTTCGCCGAGAATGTCGATGGTGAGGTAATGTTTGCCGCCTTTACCGGCAAGGCTGCGCAGGTGCTGCGTTCACGCGGCGCGCGCAACGCCAAGACGATCCATTCGCTGATCTACCGGCCGCGGGGCGAGGAGACGGTGGAGGACGAGGAGACCGGCAAGACGTCGATGTCGCCGATGTTCACCATCAACCGGCAGAGCCCGGTCGCCAAGGCGGCTCTGATCGTCATCGATGAATGCTCCATGGTCGACGAGCAGCTTGGCCGCGACCTGATGAGCTTCGGCACGCCGATCCTGGTGCTGGGCGATCCCGGTCAGCTTCCGCCTGTTTCCGGCGGCGGCTTCTTCACCGAGCAGGAGCCGGACTATCTGTTGACGGAGATTCACCGGCAGGCACGCGACAACCCGATCATCCAGCTCGCCATGAACGTCCGCGAGGGCAACGAGATCATGTATGGCGACTACGGCACCGCACAGGTGATCTCGCGCAACGAGGTCAACCAGTCGCTGGTGCTGGAGGCGGACCAGGTGCTGGTCGGCACGAACAAGACACGCAAGCGCTACAATCAGCGGCTCCGAGAGCTGAAGGGTTTCAGCACAGGTCACCCGCAATCCGGCGACAAGCTGGTGTGCCTGAGAAACGACCAGGTGAAGGGGCTTCTCAACGGCTCGCTCTGGCAGGTGATGAGCTCGTCGCGGGAAACGGTGAAGCCCGGCATCAACCTGATGATCCGGCCGGAAGACGACGACATGGATCGAGGTGCTGCGAAGATCAAACTCCTGAAGGCGGCCTTCGAGGATGTCGACGGGGAGATTCCATGGTCGACCCGCAAGCGCTACGACGAGTTCGATTATGGATACGCGCTGACGGTGCACAAGGCTCAAGGGTCGCAGTGGAACAATGTCGTGCTCTTCGACGAGAGCTGGGCGTTCCGCGACGCCCGCGAGCGCTGGCTTTACACCGCAATCACCCGTGCGGCGGAGACGATCACCATCGTGAAGTGAGCAGGCGTCAAGTGAGCGGGCATCAAAACTTTGAGTGGCCCGATCTGCGAAAGCCGTTGGTCTCCGACGGTTCGTTGGCGTAAGCAGAAGGTATTGTTCTAAATGGAATTCCTGCCATGACCACCACCCTTTCCGTCAACATCAATGCCGTCGCCATGCTGCGCAACCGGCGTGACCTGCCGTGGCCAAGTCTGGAGCATCTGGGGCGAATCGCGCTGCAGTCGGGTGCGAGCGGGTTGACGGTACATCCGCGGCCGGACCAGCGGCATATCCGCTTCTCCGATCTTCCTGTGATCCGGGCGCTGATCGACGACGAGTTTCCCCAGGCCGAATTCAACATCGAAGGGTATCCCAGCGAGGATTTCCTGGCGCTGTGCGAGCGGACGGAGCCGGAGCAGGTTACGCTGGTGCCGGACGATCCAAGCCAGGCGACCTCCGATCACGGCTTCGATTTCCGCGCTCAGGGAGAGATGCTGAAGCCGATCGTGGCGCGGCTCAAGGCGAAGGGCACGCGGGTTTCCCTGTTCGCCGACGGCGATGGCGACGTGGAGGTGGTGCGGCTGGCGAAGGCGACCGGCGCAGACAGGATCGAACTTTACACGGGCCCCTATGGCGGCTGCTACGATAGCTCGGAGCGGGCGGCTGAGATCGTCGAGAAGCTCGGCCAGACGGCGGACGCCGCGCACGCGGAAGGTCTGGGCGTCAACGCAGGCCATGATCTGACGGTCGCCAACCTGCCGATGCTGGTGCAGCGCATCCCTTACCTTGCGGAAGTCTCGATCGGTCACGGGCTGACGGCGGACGCACTGGAGTTCGGCATGGCGGAGACCGTCCGTCGTTTCCGCCGCGCCTGCGGCCAGACGGTTTAAGCCGAGACCAGCTTCGCTTTGGTGAGTTCCAATTCCCAGGTCTGCCCGACACATTCCGGACCGAACATGCGGTGTCTCTCCTTGGAGACAAGCCTGAAGCCGGCCTTTTCGTAGATGTGGATCGCCGCCGTCAGCATGTCGTTGGTCCAGAGCGAAAGCGTCTTGTAACCGGCAGCTGTGGCGAAGCGGATGCATTCCTCGACCAGCCTTCGCCCGAGCCCTTGGCCGCGCACCTGCGGGTCGAGGTAGAGCAGGCGCAGCTTGGCAGTGTCGCCGCCACCATCGGCCAAGAGCACGGAGCCGACGCGCCCGCCGTCCTGTTCGGCGATCCAGCTTCTCTCTCGCTTCGGGTTGAAGCTGGCGATGAACTTGCCGGCGACCTCCGCGATCAATCCTTCGAACTTCTCGTTCAGTCCGTATTCTCGCGCATAGGCGACCGCCTGTGTTTCGATCAACCACCCCATGTCGCCGATGCGATAAGGCCGCAGCACGATCGGTGCCGGCACTGCGGCGGCGGGGGCCAGGAGCGTCTCGATCGTCTGCATTGCGCCAATCAACTCGGCTTGCCTGCTCTTGTCTAGCTGCGTCAGATCCTCCTCGATCCGGGCGCGGGAGCGGGCGGCGAGCGTCTTGTAGACGTCGAGCCCGCGCTCCGTGATCGACAGGATTTGACTGCGGCGGTCGGTCTCGTCGGGTGCGCTGTCCACCAGGCCTGCCAGCCGGAACTTCTTCAGGATGCGGCTGAGATAAGCAGGGTCGAGACCTAGATCGCGATTGAGTTCCGTCGCCGAGATACGCTGGTGCGCAGCAAGCTCATAGAGGATGCGGCCATCGGTCAGCGTGTAGGGGGTGTCGAGATAGTCCCGCGCCAGAACGCCGATCCGGTTGGTGTAGAAGCGGTTGAAGGCGCGAATGGTATCTATGGCGTCAAGTGCGGACATTGATGAAGCCTCCTCAGTAGAGGCTTCATCCTCCCTTTATTTGACCGAGTCAATCAAATCAAGCGGCCGCCTGTTCTTGATTGAAGGTGCTGGTAGCGAATTCCACAGCTGCGCGGGCATGGACCGCGGTGGAATCGACGCCAGGAAGCGGCAGGTGGTCCGGATCGAGGAGCAGGCAGATCTCGGTGCAGCCGAGAATGACGCTGTCGGCACCTTCGCTTTTGGATTTCTCGATCATCGCCAGAGCCCGCCCACGGGAGCTCCCCTTCACCTTTCCGGCGCAGAGCTCGTCGAAGATGATGTCGTGCATCGCCTCACGGTCTTCGGCATCGGGAACGAGGACGTCCAGGCCAAGTGCCTTCATCCGCTCCGCATAGAAGCCGTGCTCCATCGTATAACGGGTGGCGAGCAGGAGAGGGCGGTTCAGCTGCCGCGCCTTCAGCGCCTTTGCCGTTTCGTCGATGATGTGGAGGAGCGGGATGCCGATGCCTGCCGCGACCGGCGGCGCGACCAAGTGCATGGTGTTGGTGCAGATCAGCACGCAATCGGCACCGGCTGCCTCGAGGCGCTTTGCGCTACCCGCCAACGCTTCCGCCGCGAGATCCCAGCGGCCGGCCTTCTGCAGCGCGACGATGTGCTCGAAGTTCACCGAATGGAGAAGCACGTCGGCCGAGGCGAGGCCGCCGAGGCGATCGCGAACCATCTCGTTGATCAGGCGGTAGTAGACCGCCGTGCTTTCGAAGCTCATCCCGCCGACCAGTCCAATGCTCTTCATGCCGTTTCTCCCTCTGGTGATGACGATGATCCTATGGCGCTTTCGTCGGTTGAAGCGTGCAAATTTGACTATCCCATCACGTCCAGGCGCACCTAGGTTGCGTGCTTAGGAGAAATCGTGCACTTCTGAAGCAGAACTCCGAGGGAATGGAATGCTTGACACGCGCGATCGCAAAATTCTGGAGCTGCTGCAAAGGAATGCATCCACCCCCATAGCCGACGTGGCGGAGCAGGTTTCACTCTCGCCGTCGGCCTGTTCGCGGCGCATTCAGCGGCTGGAGGAGGCCGGATATATCCGTGCCCGGACGGCGCTTCTGGACCGGGAAAAGCTGGGGGTGCCGACGACGGTCTTTGCGCTGGTAAAGACAGCCCATCATTCCGACGACTGGATCGAGAGCTTCCGCAAGGCGATCAGCGATATCGGGGAGATCGTCGAGGCACACCGCCTGACGGGGAGCTATGATTACATCCTGAAGGTCGTGCTGCCGCGCGTGGAGCACTACGACGTCGTGTATCGCCGGCTGGTCAAGCGGATCGAGCTCTTCGACGTTTCCGCCTTCATCTCGATGGAGGTGCTGAAGAGCGGTGAGGCGCTGCCGGTGGACTACGCCGAGTAAGTCGGGAGGCTCCCGGTCCGGGAAGCCGCCCGAAGGCTCAGGCCAGAGCGCTCTTGTTCTCTTCGAAGAAGCTCTTCAGAGACCGGGGCTTACGGCCGGTCAGCGTTTCGAAGTCGTTCGTCACTAGGTCAAAGTTACCGGCCCGGATATTTGCCTCGGCCGATGCCAGCATGGTAACGACGAAATCCGGAAGGCCGGCTGCCGCAAGACCCTGCTTCAACTGCTCATTCGTCACATCTGCCACCTGAAGCGGCTTGCCTGTCGATGCCGATGCGAGCGCTGCAATGTCTCTTGCTGAAAAACTCTCGGGTCCCGTGAGCGTCAGGATCGCATTGCCGGCTGGCGGGTTCGCCAGTGCCGTGGCGGCCGCCAATGCGCAGTCGTCCCGCCAGATGTTGGAAAGTTTACCGTCTCCCATCGCGCTGTGCCAGGTGCCGGTCTGCAGATTATGCGGCATCGACATCAGGTAATTGTCTGCATACCAGGCATTGCGCAGGATAGTGTAAGAGAGCCGAACGCCGCCTTCGTCAACATTCTGCCCTCTCTCACGCTGCCGGGGCGGAGCATGTCCTCAGTCCCGCGAAGGCAGTGCCTTGTCGCTGCGGCATTGGGCAAGCCTCAGCTGGTCGACGGACAGGATGCTCGTGATCCTTTCGTCGCCGTCGGTTTCCACCGACATGCAGACACAGGCGTAGCCGTAAGAGGGGCCGTTGATCTCGATGAATTCACCCTCAGTTAAATCCGGGATCAACTCCATTCCCTCCGGGCCTTCGGGGCGATCAGGATCCTGCGTCATGATCGTCCAGCTTTTTTGACTGTCCTCCAGCCACCAATTGCGCGGAGTTGGATTGTCGATCCAGCCGCACCGGGTTTCTGCAGCGAGCACAAGTGAGGGAAGGGCAATGCTAAATGCCACAGCAATGGACGCCAATGATGCAGGAGATGACATTCGGCAGATTCTCCGTGGGATGAATTGCTTGCTTCGCCTCAGAGCGCAAAGCTCACCAGCGATTTCACCAGCAGTGACACATAATTTCGCTTGACCCACAACACCCATTTCACCATAACTAGCGCAAGAACCGTACCGTACGGTACCTAGTGGAGTGAGTGCCGTGATTTCCGATGCTGGCCAGATGCCGGAGTTTACGCCGCGCCAGAACGAGGTTCTGGAGCAGGCGCTGCGTTTGCTTGTGGAGGGCGGCGACAAGGCTCTGACGACGTCGGGGCTGGCGCGGGCGGCCAACTGCTCGAAGGAGAGCCTCTACAAGTGGTTCGGCGACCGCGACGGGCTGCTGGCGGCGATGATCGCCCATCAAGCGAGCAAGGTCCGCACCTTTGAGCGCGGCAAGGAGCGGCTGACGGCGGAGAACCTGCGCGAGCATCTGGAGACCTTCGCGCGCGACCTGCTCGAGGTGCTTTCGGGGGACATCTCGCTGGCGCTGAACCGCTTGGCAATCGGGCAGTCCAGCCGCGATGGCTCCAAGCTTGGCAAGCTGCTCGTTGAGCACGGCCGCCGGCAGATCGATCGCCGGGCGATCGCTCTGATGAACGCCGGCAAACGCGAAGGCCTGCTGCGCTTCGATGATGCCGACGACGCTTATCACACGCTTTACGGCCTGGTGGTTTCCGACCTGCATGTGCGCATGCTGCTTGGGGAGCCGGGGCTGAAGGACAATGCCCGGCAGGCGGAAAGGGCGGTTTCGGCCTTCCTTTCGCTGCACGGCGCTCGACAGGAATCGGGGGAGGCGTTGCGCTTCTCTTCGGGACGATGAAGACCAGCAACAACGAACACGCATAGGGAAGGACAAACACGATGCGCGTCTATTACGATCGCGATGCCGATCTCAACCTGATCAAGTCGAAGAAGGTCGCCATTATCGGCTACGGATCCCAGGGCCGCGCCCATGCGCTGAACCTGAAGGATTCCGGTGCACAGAACGTGGCGATCGCGCTGAAGGCCGGTTCTCCCACCGCCAAGAAGGCAGAAGCCGACGGCTTCAAGGTGATGACGGTTGCCGAGGCTGCCGGGTGGGCCGACCTGATGATGATGGCAACGCCGGACGAATTGCAGGCCGACATTTACAAGAACGACATCGCCGGCAATATCCGTGACGGTGCGGCAATCGCCTTCGCCCATGGCCTGAACGTCCATTTCGGCCTGATCGAGCCGAAGGCTTCGGTCGACGTCGTGATGATTGCGCCGAAGGGCCCGGGCCATACGGTTCGCGGCGAGTATCAGAAGGGCGGCGGCGTGCCGTGCCTGGTCGCGGTTCACCAGAACGCGTCCGGCAATGCTCTTGAACTCGCGCTCTCCTACGCCTGCGGCGTCGGCGGTGGGCGTTCGGGCATCATCGAGACCAACTTCAAGGAAGAGTGCGAAACCGACCTCTTCGGGGAGCAGGTCGTTCTCTGCGGCGGTCTCGTCGAGCTCATCCGCGCTGGCTTCGAAACGCTGGTCGAAGCCGGTTACGCGCCGGAAATGGCCTACTTCGAGTGCCTGCACGAAGTGAAGCTGATCGTCGACCTGATCTACGAAGGCGGCATCGCCAACATGAACTACTCGATCTCCAACACGGCCGAGTGGGGCGAATACGTCACCGGACCGCGCATCATCACGGAAGAAACTAAGGCCGAGATGAAGCGCGTGCTGAAGGACATCCAGACCGGCCGCTTCACCTCCGAATGGATGCAGGAATACCGCTCCGGGATGGCGCGCTTCAAGGGCATCCGCCGCATGAATGACAGCCACCAGATCGAGGAAGTCGGCGAAAAGCTGCGCGGCATGATGCCGTGGATCGGCAAGAACAAGCTGGTCGACAAGACGGTGAACTAAGACCAAGGATCGGAAGCGGAGCTAGCGCTTCGCTTCCGGCTTCGGCACGTAGGTAACGTGCGGCAGGCTTTCGAAGTGTGCGTCGCAGGTCAGAAGGTCCGCGTCCTGCAGACGAGCCGTTGCGTAAATGATGGCATCGGCCGTCGCCAGCTTGAACTCGAGCGATAACCGGGCAGCCTCCTTGGCGACACTGGTGTCGAGAACGACGACTTGGCCGAAGGTGCTGTAGGCGAGGAAGGTGCGCGCCTCGCTGCTGCCGCGCTCCCGCTCTAGCCATTTCAAGACTTCCAGTTGAACAATGGTCGGAATGATGCAGTCGGTGATGTCCGGGATCTGCGGATTCAGCATGCGGCCCAGGTCGGTCTTGGTAAGCCACTCGATCCAGACGGAGCTGTCGATGACGAGCGTCATCAGTAGCGATCGTCGCGGTCGCGATAGCCTGAGGTGTCGGCGCCTTCGGCGATGCCGTGAAGTTCCTCGCGCGTCGGAACCGGTACGAGGACGATGCCCTTGCCTTCCGGGACGAAGACGAACTTCTGCCCAGGTTTCCAATTTTGTCGATCGCGCACCTCTTTCGGGATGGAGATCTGAAACTTCGACGAGAGGGTTGCTGTGGCCACTGTCTTACTTTGGCTAGATCGATGCGCTTTATGTAAGATAATACATGTTACGCGGCATGAAAAGTGAACCGTTGAATTTCATTCGGACCGATAGGTCAGTATTGCTTACCTATCGGAAATAAAGTAGTGCTGGCGGCAACAAAATTGAAACATGAGGAAACATCCGGTGCTTGATTGGGAACATATCTTTGCCACGCGGTCTTCCAGGATGCGTGCGTCCGAAATCCGGGAGCTGCTGAAGCTCCTTGAGCAGCCGGACATCATCTCGTTCGCCGGCGGCATTCCGGACCCGGCGCTGTTTCCCGATGCCGCGTTCAAGGATGCCTATTCCGAGATCTTCTCCGGGCCGCAGGTAAATGCAGCACTCCAGTACTCCGTGAGCGAAGGCTACAAGCCGCTGCGCGAATGGCTTGTCGGCGAGATGCAGAAGATCGGCATCGAGTGCAGCGTCGACAACGTCTTCATCACCTCGGGTTCGCAGCAGGCGCTGGATTATCTCGGCAAGCTCTTCCTGTCGCCGAGCGATACGGCGCTCGTGACATGGCCGACTTATCTCGGTGCGCTGCAGGCGTTCAATGCCTATGAGCCGACCTATGACCAGCTGTCGCTGAATGGCAACCGCACGCCGGAAGGCTACCGCGAAGCTGCTGCTAAGGCCGGTGGCGCCGTGAAGTTCGCCTATCTTTCGCCGGACTTCGCCAATCCGACGGGAGAGACAGTGGATCGCGCGTCGCGTAAAAAGCTGCTCGACCTCGCCGACGAGCTCGACGTTGCCCTCATCGAGGATGCCGCCTACCAGAACCTGCGCTTCGACGGCGAGCCGGTGCCGCCGATCATGGCGCTCGACATTTCTCGCAACGGCGGCATTGAGAACACCCGCACGATCTATAGTGGCAGCTTCTCGAAGACCTTGGCGCCTGGTCTTCGTGTTGGCTTCGTGGTCGCGGCGATGCCGGTAATCCGCAAGCTGGTGCTGATGAAGCAGGCGGCGGATCTGCATTCCTCCACCATCAATCAGATGGCGGTCGCGACCGTTGCGCAGCGGATCTTTCCGGAGCAGGTGGCCAAGATCAAGAAGGCCTACAGCGCCCGTCGCGACAGCATGCTTTCGGCGCTCTCCCGTCACATGCCGGCCGGTGTCAGCTGGACGAAGCCGGAAGGTGGGATGTTCGTCTGGGTACGGCTGCCGGTCGGCATGGATGGGGCAGAACTTCTGGCGCGCTCGATCCAGACCGAGAAGGTCGCCTTCGTTCCCGGCCGTGCCTTCTATGCCGACGGTTCCAACAGCAATACGCTGCGGCTTTCCTTCTCCTGCGCCAACGAGGCGATGATCGAGGAGGGGATCAGCCGCCTCGGCCGCCTGGTGAGCAACGCCGTGGCGGAGGCCGCCTGACAATCAAAAAAGGGGAAAGCGCCAGCGGGCGCTTTCCCCGCTCCACAGCATATGATCGTGCTGTCACATAGCTGTTAGACGGCTGTGGTTTAGCGAGGGACAACCCAGCAGAAGGATTGTCCCATGAAGAAGATTGTCTCCGCCCTGTCCGTTCTCGCCGCCACGGCGCTTGTTGCCGGTACCGTCGAAGCCGCGGACCTCGTGATCTACACGAGCCAGCCGAACGAGGACGCCCAGGCGACCGTCGATGGTTTCAAGGCCGCCAATCCCGATCTCGACGTCGAATGGGTCCGCGATGGAACGCCGAAGATCATGGCCAAGCTGATGGCCGAGATCGAGGCCGGCAATCCGGTTGCCGATCTCCTGCTGATCGCGGACACGGTGACGCTCGAGCGCATGAAGCAGGCCGGCCAGCTGATGGCCTACAAGTCGCCGGAGGCTGAAAACTTCGACGCGGCCCTCTATGACGCCGACGGCAACTACTATTCCACTAAGCTGATCACAACCGGCATCATGTACAACACCCAAGCCGGCATGAAGCCGACCAGCTGGAAGGACCTTGCTAAGCCAGAAGCCAAGGGCCTTGTCGCCATGCCGAGCCCGCTGACGTCCGGTGCAGCGCTCATCCATGCCCAGACGCTGACCGGCGTCGACAGCCTCGGCTGGGACTACTACCAGAACCTGAAGGACAATGGCGCCGTTGCCTCCGGCGGCAATGGCGGCGTGCTGAAGTCGGTCGCCTCCGGCGAGAAGGCCTACGGCATGGTCGTCGACTACTTGCCGATTCGCGAAAAGGCCAAGGGTGCCCCGGTCGAGTTCGTATTCCCCGAAGAGGGTGTGTCGGCTGTTACGGAACCGGTCGCCATCCTGTCCTCGACCAAGCACGAGGAAGCCGCCAAGAAGTTCATCGACTACATCCTCTCCGAAGAGGGCCAGAAGGTGCAGCTCGATCTCGGCTACATCCCAGCCCGCAACGGACTCGGCGTTCCGGAAGGTTTCCCGGCACGCGAGGAGATCAAGATTCTGCCGCTCGATCCGGCCGCAGCCCTGAAAAACTCGGATGAGGACCTGAAGCGGTTCACCGAGATCTTCGGCAACGCCGGCTGATCCGGCACCCGCAGATGCCATCCTACAAGATGTCGGGAAGCAGCCAGCCGCGCTGGCTGTTTCCTTTTGTGGCAACCGTCATATTCATCCTCAGCGTGCTGCCGCTGGCCAGGCTGGCGGCGACCGGGTTCACATCGGCCCTGCGTGGCGACGCCGGGCAGTTGCTTGCCGACCCTGCCTTGTGGGATGCGGCGCTGAACACGCTGACGACCTCCTTCCTCGGCATGAACGCAGCCGTGATCCTTGGCGGCAGCTTCGCGATCCTTCTGACGCTCTTCGATGTGCGGGGCAGGGCGGCGCTCGGCTTTCTGTTCATGCTGCCGATGATGATTCCGCCGCAGGTTACGGCGCTGTCCTGGATCGGGCTGACGGGACCCTCGAGCACGCTTTTGAAAGCCATCGGGATGGCGCCGCCGCTTGGCAGCCCGCAGCCGCTCTACTCGATCGGCGGAATTGCGCTGCTGTTTGGCGTGCAGCATGCGCCGCTCGTCTACCTTGCCATGCGCGTCGGCCTGCTGGCGTTGCCGAGGGAAGGCGTGGAGGCTGCGCGATTGGCGGGGGCCTCCTGGTGGCGGGTGCTTCTCGACATCGTCCTGCCGCTTGCCATGCCGGGCCTCGTGGCCGGGGCTGCAATCGCTTTCGTTTCCGGCGTCGGCAATTTCGGCATTCCGGCGATCCTCGGCATCCCGGCATCGATCTATACGCTGCCGACGCTCATCTACTCGAAATTCGCGAGCTTCGGGCCGGCGACCTTCTCCGACATATCCATCATCTCGGCGCTGATCACGCTCCTCGCCGTCGGAGGGCTTTCCGTCGAGGCACGGGTGCTGCGCGGGCGGGAGTTCCGGACCATCGGCCCCTCGGGGCAGGCAGCGCTTTTCCGGCTCGGCCCTTTGCGGCTGCCCGCGGAGCTCCTGCTCTGGTTCGTAACCTTTGTCATTCTTGCGCTGCCGTTCCTGGCGCTCCTGGCCGGCTCGCTGGCGCCCGCCTATGGCGTACCGCTGACGGCGGAGACGGCGACGCTGCATGCCTATGAGGAGGTGCTGTTTCGCCAGTCGGTGACGCGGACCGCCTTTGCCAACTCCATCTCGCTGGCGCTGGCGAGCGCCTTCGGTCTTCTGCTCATCTCCGTCCTCCTCGGCTACTACATCGTGCAATCCCGCAGCCGCATGGCGGGGTTCATCGCGGCGCTGGCGGAGATCCCTTATGCGTTGCCGGGGATCGTGCTGGCGGTGTCCTTCATCCTGCTTCTGGCCGCGCCCCTGCCGGTCCTCGGCGTGTCCATCTACGGAACCATCTGGATCATCCTTATCGCCTACCTGTCGAGCTTCCTTGCCGTCAGCCTGAAGCCCGTCGTCAGCGCCTACCGGCAGCTCGATCCGTCGTTGGAGGAAGCGGCCCGGCTTTCGGGGGCGGGTTTTTACCGGCGCATGCGCGACGTGACGGTGCCGCTGATTGCGCCGGCTGCGGGTTCTTCCGTAATTCTCGTCTTCCTGATCGCCTGCAATGAGCTGACCGTTTCCGCGCTCCTCTGGTCCGCCGGCACCCAGACGCTCGGCGTTGCGATTTACAATCTGGACGACAGCGGCAGCTTCGACCTGGCTGCCGCCCTTTCGGTGCTCGTGGTGGTAATGGTGGTGATCCTCATGCTTTCGCTCGAACTGATGGCCCGGCGGCTGCCGGTGGGAGCCCTGCCATGGCGCCGCTGATCCTCAACAGCCTCGAGAAGCGCTTCGGCAGCGGTGCGCCGGCGGTGCGCGATCTTTCGCTGACCGTGCAGGAGGGGCGCTTTTTGGCACTGCTCGGTCCCTCCGGCTGCGGCAAGACGACCGTCCTCAGGATGATCGCCGGCTTCGAACAGCCGAGCGATGGATCAATCCTGCTCGGCGAGCGGCTGTTGGCCGATGCGGCGACGATGCTGCCGCCCGAGCGGCGCAACATGGCCATGGTCTTCCAGTCCTATGCGCTGTGGCCGCATATGACGGTGGCGGAGAATGTCGGCTATCCGCTGAAGGTGCGCAAGGTCGCAAAGGAAAAGGCACGGCAGAAGGTGCGCGAGGCGCTGTCGGCGGTGCGGCTGGACGCGTATGCCGATCGGCGGCCGGCGGCCCTTTCCGGCGGGCAAAGGCAGCGCGTGGCGCTGGCCCGTTGCCTGGTGACGGAGCCGGACGTGGTTCTGCTCGACGAGCCGCTCGCCAATTTGGACCGCCATCTTCGCCAGGAGATGGAGGAAACTTTCCGGGAATTCCATGCCCGTTCCGGTGCCACGATGATCTATGTGACGCATGACCAGAGCGAGGCCATGGCACTGGCGACGGATGTTGCGGTGATGTCGGAAGGAAGGCTGCTGCAGATGGCACCGCCAGAGGAGATCTATGCGCGGCCGGAGGGGCTGGTGATCGGTGGGCTGGTGGGGCAGGGGTCCATCCTGTCGCTGGCATTGCCGAGGACGTCTTCGCGATCGCTCGATTGGCCAAGCCTGCGGGTGGCCCTGGATGGTTCTGTGGCAGAGGGTACCGAGCCAGCGCATGTGTTGGTGCGGCCGCAGGACGTGCTCCTGGACGACGCTGGACTTACGGGCCGCGTCACGTCCTCCTTCTTCGAGGGGGAGCGCTATGCTCTACGGATCCAGCTTGCAGACGGTCAGTCCCTGCGCGCCTTCTCTCGCCAGCCGGTCCGTCAAGGGGATGCTGTCGGGGTCGTCCTGCAGGCGGGCTGGCGGTTGTGAGGCGGGGCGGCAGCGGGCATAACGGCTGCCTCACATCCGGGATCGTCGCATGTCCGTTCGCCTTGCCACCTTCAACATCGAAAATCTCATCACCCGCTTCGACTTCTCCGGCTTCCGCAACCAGTTGCGGCAGGACCGGGTGCTTCGCCTCTACGACGTCAACGACAAGGAAGCCTACAAGCAGATGGAGCAGGCGAGGGTGATTGCCTCGACTGACGATACGCGGCAGCTTTCGGCGCTGGCGATCGCCGATGCGGACGCCGACATCCTGTGCCTGCAGGAGGTGGACAACATGCCGGCGCTGCACGCCTTCGAATACGGCTATCTCTTCCGCATGGTGGGCAACGGCTATATCCAGAAATATCTGATCGAGGGCAATGACAGCCGCGGCATCGACGTTGCCGTGCTGATGCGCGAAAAGACCAGGACCGGGGAGGTGATCGAGCTCGTCGACATTTGCAGCCATGCCATGCTGACCTATGACGATCTCGACCTCTTCAACGACGCGCTGGCTGCAGGCTCGCTCAACCGCCACGACAAGCTTTTCAAACGGGATTGCCTGGAGCTCGACATCCGCATCGGTGGCCGGCCTCTCTCGCTCTATGTCGTCCATTTCAAGTCTATGGGGAATGCTCGGGGCGAGAGTGACGGGCGCCTTTCCACGATGGCCGTGCGCGAGGCCGAGGCGAAGGCGGTGCGCCGGATCATCGAGCGGAAGTTTGGCCAAGACCGCACGGCGAAAGCAAACTTCGCCATCTGCGGCGACATGAACGACTATCAGGAGAAGGTCGTGGTCTCCGGCACGCGCCGCTCCGGTCATTCCTTCGACTACGAGAGCGAGGAGGAAAGCGCGCTCAACGTGTTCAGCGGCGACGGTTTCGCCGAAAACGTCGTACAGAGGCGCGATGCGATGGACCGGTGGACGCTCTATCATTCGCGCGGCCCGCAGGAGCAGCATCTCTGCCAGCTCGATTATGTCTGGCTGTCGCCTGCGCTGGCCTCACGCAATGCGAAGATGATCCCCGAGATCATCCGCAACGGTCAGCCTTGCCGCACGCCGTTTCCGCCGGGCCAGGAGGTGGAGCGCTATCCCCGCATCGGCTGGGATCGGCCCAAGGCGTCCGATCACTGCCCGGTGGTGGTCGATCTGGCGCTCTGAATACCTCTTTGGGTTCATGGGCAGGAGCGGACGAGGCGGTTGCGCATGAGGTCGCTGTCGTGCAGGTTGGGTCAGAGCAGCAATGACAGGAGGGGGCTTTGGCGCGGCGTTACGGGATCTATGACGTGTTCACCGACAAGATGCTGGCGGGGAACCCGCTGGCGGTGATCTTCGACGGTGAAGGCTTGGATGACGAGGCGATGCAGGCCATCGCGCGGGAAATGAACCTCTCGGAAACCGTCTTCGTCCAACCCGCGGCAAACCCGGCCCATACCGCAAAGCTGTGTATCTTCACGCCCACCCGAGAGCTGCCCTTTGCCGGCCATCCGACGGTCGGGACTGCCGTTGCACTGGGGGAACTCCAGCATGGCAGCGATGGCGACATCGACATGGTGTGCGTGCTGGAGGAAAAGGTGGGGCCGGTCCGTTGTGCGGTGCGCCTTCGCCGGCAGAGCGCCGGCTTCGCGGAATTCGACCTGCCGAAGACGCCGGTGCCGATCGACCTTCCGCTCGACCGGCAGGGGCTGGCGGACGCGCTCAGCCTCAATGCCGGGTCGATAGGTTTCGAGAACCATCTCGTGTCCGTCTGGAGTGCCGGGGTGCCGTTCGTGATGATCCCGGTCCACAACCTTACCAGTGTCCAGAGCTTGGACTTCGACGCGTCGCTGTGGGAAAAGGTGGCCCCATTTGTCGAGGGCGGACTGGCTTCGGCCTACGTCTACTGCCGAGGCGCGGTCAACCATCAGGCCCGCTTCCATGCCCGCATGTTCTCGCCGGACATGGGCATTGCCGAGGATCCGGCGACCGGATCTGCAGTCGCGGCGCTTGCCGGCGCCATTCACCAGTTCGATGCGCTCCCGGATGGGCACCACCCGATCCTGGTCGAGCAGGGCGTGGAGATGGGGCGGCCCTCCTACATCCACCTGCATGTCGATGTGAAGGAAGGACTGATTGCCAAGGCGCGCATCGGCGGGCAGGCGGTGCGGCTGGCGCGCGGTACGCTTGAGCTCTGATTTTCCTGTGCAATGACGGCGGGATGAGCCGATTTCGCATGCGCCAATTATTTTGAAGGAAGCGCTGGACAAGCCGTTCGTTCCCCTTTATACGCGCTCACACCGGCGGGCGCTGAGGCGCTCCGGACGGTCTCTCGGGTGATTAGCTCAGTTGGTAGAGCAGCTGACTCTTAATCAGCGGGTCGTAGGTTCGAGCCCTACATCACCCACCATTTCAAGCGCTTAGGTGCCGTTCTCTCCAGCTGTTTTACAGCTTTCTCCATCTTTACAGTTTTATTCCGTCTTCGTTTCGCGACGGATGGCGTCGATGACCTCCTGGCCGGCCAAAGAATGCTTGCGGATGATCGATTCGGCATCATCCTGCGAATCGCCTGAAATCTCCGATACCAGCTTGACTTCTCAGCGTGCGACCTGCCGAGGTTCGCATAGGCGTAGGTGATCGCCGTCCCGCGCAAGTCGTGGAAGGTGACGCCCTTATTGTAGAGCCTCGCCATCTCCTTCCCCCATGACGCCCTGAACCTGCTAGAGGTCCAATTCTGGCCGAATGAGTTCACAAGGATCCGCTGTCGGTTCTTCTCCTTGGCGTCTCGCAGCACCGGCATGATGTCCGGCGCCGCTACCACGCGCACCCGCGCTCCCGTCTTTCCCTGCTTGATCGATACCCGCTCTCCATCGAAAGTCAGCATCGGCATCGTCAGGATGTCTGCTTGTCGCTGCATGGTCCACAGCGCGATCTGCGCCACCTTCCCGATGTGCGGAGCGGCTTGCGTGAGGAGTTTATTCAACTGGCATCCGACCAGATGATGTCCCGCCTCGTGCCCTCATGCAGCCGCTCGACGCGCTCTAGTGGGTTTCTCAGGATTACCTCGTTACCTTTGGCCCATGCGAAGATGCGGGAGAGGAGGGCGATGTGCATGTCTGCTGAGCGCGGGGCATCCTTCATCGTGTCGCGCCAGTTCAAGAAGATCTTCCGGCTGCCGCGGGCTTCCATCGTTCGGATCGAGAACGTCTCGAACTCCTGCCTGATCGCTCCAAGCTGTCGTTCATAGTCGCGGCGTGTCGCCGGGGAAGGCGCGTGAAGTGAGGCGACTGGAGGAATTCGTCCACCAGCGAGCCGATCGTGCCAGCGTTCGCTTCCTTCTGCCAGTCCTTCGTCAGTCGGATGTATTTCTTGGTAAAAGCCTTTGTGCCTGGCTTCGCCATTTTGCGTGGGGCGCCTTTGCCCCGCCACGCATAGTAGTAGACGAGCGGCTCCTGGCCCTTCTTCCTGATCGTCACCTTATGCACGCCGACGAGCTTCCCTTGCATTTACCCACCTCTGCAGCTCCGCCTCTGGAGTGTCTTCTTCCTGTTTCTTAAAGGCGAAGCCGTTGGGCGAGAACTCAATCTCACTCGTTGGGTGCATGATCACCCGGACGCCGTGCATCGCCGCCGCGGCAGCAGCATCGGCTGTTTCGATTTTGGTGTAAGTGCGGGCTTGGCTCATGGGCGTCTGTCCATATTGTTTCCACAGGCCTCGTCCCCGGACGCCCTCGATTGGGGCCGTCGGCCGGCGGGAATCAATTCGCGGAAATTAAGTTCTCCAATCCCATGATTGCTTCCCCCACCTGCCCGCCCTGGAGGCGACATTTTCGTCATCATAACATCCGAACGGTGGGTCGGATCGCACGTTAAATCGACTGAGCTGTGGATAGTCGGGCAGAGGTCTGGCGCTCCGTCTGCGGTGCGATAAGTTCCCTGCACAGACAGGAGGGGCCGTTGACCACGCGATACTTTTTCAATCTCCTTCTCCTGGATGACTACGTGGTCGACCACGAAGGCGTTGAGGCTCCCAATTTGGAGGAAGCGAAGCGCGGCGCTTGTGAAATTCTGCAAGAATTTGCGTTCGACGCCCAACTTGAAGCGGAAACGGGGCTGACGGTTTCCAGCATCGAGATTTGTGACGGTGGCGGCCGCGTTCTCGCGCGCGTTGACACTGCCGAAGCGCTGGCTGGATTGATGTTTTACCGCGTTCCTTCTTTCGAGAGCAAAACCTGGCACTAGACTCTCCTCACTCATCTGGAGGGCGGGGGCCGTATCGAAGTCGTCGTAGCTGGGATCTATGATGCCTTCGCCACCGCACTCTTCGCAGGTCTCGTCGCCGTAGCCGCAGATGCAATCCCCCGGCCAGCAAGCGCAATCATGATAGCCGCGCCCGCTGCATGCCCGGCACTTCGTAAGCCTCTCAATCATGCTGCTTTTCTCACGGTTGCGGCTCGGGAAAACTTGCCGAAAGGCAGGTCACAGAAGCAGTCGGAGACCTCGAGCAAAAGGCTGTACTTCGCCTTGGCGGCTGAGATGGCGACGACCGTCTGAGTTTGGCCCAGATAGGTCGCGGCATAGATCCGGTGCTGATCGCCGATTTCTTTCAGGTGCTGCTTGAGAGCTTGCCGTCGCTCTGCAGTGACGTGATAAAACGCCATCCCGCCAGGCGCGCCTTTGCCGTTCCGGCTCCAGAACGGCGAGGCCTCATACTCCTTCGCTGTCTTGCTGTCAGGATCAACGGCAAAACGGTTCCGATGGCTCACGACCAGCGGATCAACAGGCCTGCCAAGGGCGTGGTCGATGTGATCCATCGCCTTGTCTCTGAGATCTCGGTTGACCTGGCGGCTCATCCTTCCGGGCCCTCCGTGGTGGCGGCGGGCGGAAGGGCGTCAACCAGATAATCGCGAAGCTCGACTACTTCGGAGGCTGCCAGGGCGACGAACGGGCCCCTCTCGTCGTACTGCAGGTCTTCCTCCTTAGGACCATTGCGTTGCCGTTCCGGTCCAAGGATAGGTGCGCGCCCTGTATTCCAAACTGTCGGCCAGTCCAGCCGCCAGCCGTGCTTAGCGTTTTCCGCCTTGTAGGCGTCGATACCCACCAGAGCCTCCACTGATGTGCCCGTCGATTTCAGCGAGGGAGCAGGTGGGAACGCGTCTCCTATTTCACAGTTCGGAGCGATAGGATGATAGGAAAAGACATGCCCAGGTATTACTTCAACGTCCGAAGCCATGATGCAGTTGACAAAGATCCCGAGGGAGCTGAACTCCCCTCCTTCGAAGCCGCCCGCAATGAAGCCGTCCAGGCCGCTCGGGAGATAATCGCTGAAAAGGTTCTGTCCGACGACGTTATAGACGGGCAGTCCTTTGAAATCACCGCTGAGGACGGAACCGTGCTCGGAGCGGTGCCGTTTCGATCGGTTCTCCGGCTCGACTGACGCCCCCATGAGCGTGTGGGGAACTTGGCCGCCCGGAACTGATTGCTCGCCGTGATGTTCATCAAAGACCTCATGAATAGTCTCCAGTCTAGCCCGCCCACAAGGCGGGCTTTTTTTGACCCCCAGATTCGGTACGGGGGCGGACATAGACAATGTCTCGCCGAGTGATAATTTTCTTTTGGCGTCGGCCGTAGTCGTGCCGGCGGCTAGCGGCTTTGGTTTTTGTTCCGGCTGATGTGTTGAGGGAGGTGCGGTGTTGGTTGCCTCGACCTTTGCAGGCGCCTCCACCTCTGCTGAGTTGAAGCAAGTTCTTCTCCGCTGGGCGAAGCGATACACTCCTGATGACACGATCGCTGAGCGGATCGCCCAGCGAGCAGCGCTTGTCGCCACAGCAGACGCTGAAATCCCCTTCGATCCCGATCTGGAGCGACAACTTTTCACGGTACTGCATGCGGTTGCACTCGATGAACTCGGATTAACGGGTTGTGGAGCCGCTGGATGATGACCCACCACTTGTGATGAGGGTGAGGGGGTGCCAGCACGCTAGCCACCGGCCCGCCCTCCCAGATCCTCGACCGAGCACTCCAGCACCTCACACAGCCACGACTTGGCCTGCGCTATGTGCACCTGTGCCTGTCGATGGAGTACGACCCGAAGCCGTACAGGTCGAGCGGGCGGATTATTGATCCGACGGAGCCGACGCGCATTGGCCTCGTGGATCCGCGCACGACTGATGGGGAGCTATTGCTGCCGGAGCGCTTCACCCGTGAGGCGGTCGAGGCTCTGAAGGTGTTCAAGGGCTCCTATGGCTATGCTGGCCAATACCAGCAGCGGCCGACGGCACGCGAGGGCGGGCTGTTCAAGCGTCAGTGGTTCGAGGACAAGATCATTCGGCAGGCGCCACCCGGTACCCGCTGGGTGAGGCACTGGGACTTTGCAGCTACGAAGAAAACGACAGCTGCCAGAACTACCGGTGCCAAGCTGGGAAAGGCGCCTGACGGCTCCTACGTTGTCGGCCATGTCGTCACCACACAAGATGAGGGCGACGCGGTTCGCCGACCTGATCAAGACGACTGCGGAGCTCGACGGAACGGACGTGATGATCAGTCTGCCGCAGGACCCGGGGCAGCTCGGCAAGGTGCAGGCAAAGGATTACGTTTCGATGCTCGCCGGGGTGGATGGTGAAAGCCGATCCGGAGACCGAGGACAAGGTGACGAGAGCGGAGCCATTCTCATACAGTGCGAAGCCGCAACGTGCTATCTAGTGCAGGGAGCATGGAACGAGGCCTATCGCGACGAGCTATGCCTCTTCTCAGGCGGGGCGTTTAAGGACCAGGTGGATGCCACCTCAGGGGCATTTGGCAGGCTTGTGGGCAATCGAGAGTCAAAAACCACAACGACCTCGTTGAAGGGACTGTACTGATCAGTGAGCGGTAGGCTCCGCCTCCCTTTGGCCTTTGATGGCACGCCAGGCAGGTGAGAAGACGTAGCCGGCAATGGGTATGAGTGCAGCGCCAATTGCTAGCCCTACCAAGCCGTAGCCGGCCGACTCCACCGCCCATGCAAGCACAGCTGCAGCGTTGGGCACTGCATGCGCAGCTACTTCCGCTGTGTGGTGGATAAACTGACCGATCCCGGCTAGGCCAAAGCCTTCAAGCCCATGCACAATGATACCACCGCCGACCCAGATCATCGCGGCGGTGCCCACTACGCTCAGACCTGACATCAAGACCGGCATGCCTTTGACCAAGCCACGGCCGAGACTGCGAGCGATACCATCATTGTTGGCCGCGAGCGAGAGCCCGAAATCGTCAGCCTTCACAAGCAACGCAACGACGCCATAGACAGCGAGGGTGATGCCGAAGGCTACAAGGACCAGGATGATCGCCTGAGCGATGAGGCTTTCGTCGGGTAACTCCGCAAGGGCTATGGCCATGATCTCGGCAGACAGGATGAAGTCCGTCTTGATTGCGCCGGCAACCTTCTCATCTTCCAGCGTCTTGGGATCTACCGCTGCCGACGCCAAGTGCGCTTCGTGCTCATGCGCCTGGTGTGGCAGCAGGAGGTGATAGACCTTCTCGGCTCCTTCGTAGCAAAGGTAGGCGCCGCCGATCATCAGCAACGGGGTGATGGCCCATGGCAGGAAGTAACCAAGGGCGAGCGCCGCGGGCAGCAGGAACAGGAGCTTGTTCTTGATCGAGCCCTTGGCGATCTTAAACACAATCGGCAGTTCGCGATCGGCGGAAAAGCCTTGGACATAGCGAGGAGTGACGGCGGCGTCGTCAATGACGGCGCCCGTGGCCTTGATGCCGGCCTTCATTGCCATTCCGGTGACGTCGTCGACTGATGCGGCTGCAACTTTAGCAAGGCCAGCAACATCGTCCAAAAGTCCTAGCAAACCGATGCTCAAGGTGTTTCTCTCCTGAGTGCATAAACAACACAGACATGATGCTAGCTAAGCATCTCCGACAATTACCGTCACAGTTCCCGTGCCGCCGCAATCAGCGCAGGGCCTGCCGCTTTGCTCGCCGCTGGCAGCAAACGCGAGGCAGATGTGTTCGGCCGATTGCTTCGAACCGGGTTCTGTCTCGTCTCCTGGCAGCCTCTGTGACGTCTGGTTGATGGGTTGATCATTGCCTGTCATCGCCGACTCCCTGATTTGCACCAGCAACAACAAATCTCCCGGCATTGTTCCGGGCACACGAGGTTCTGAACCTGATGACCTATCCGTCGACACCAAGCACCCAGCTTACATTGAGCGTGCTGACGGATGGTCGCTGATGCGCGACACCACCGCCGGCGAGAAGGAAGTAAAGGGGGCGGGGAGGGCGGGGACACAGTACCTTCCGCAGCCGTCCGGCTTTAAGGCCCAGGATGACGGCGGCCAGGCGCTATACGCGCCTACCAGAAGCGGGCGCAGTTTCCGGAGATCGTTCATCCGACAATCCACGGCATGGCTGGGTTATTCACCGCACCGAGGCGCAGATCGAAATGCCGGCGGCAATGCAGCCACTTTGGGAGAAGGCGACGAAGGATGGGCTGCCGCTCGCGGCGCTCTGGACGAGCCGCAAGCTCAACACCTGGTCAGACCAGACCGACATCGAGACGATCACCCGCAAGATCAACGGCGGGAAGAACGGGCTTGTCGACCGGATGGACTACTTCGGCCGCCTGGCCCTTTGCTACGCAGTGCGGAATTCCGGTGCTCACGGTGGGGGCAGTCGCTTGGACCCGCCAGTGTACGACTATCTTGAAGCGAGTTTCTCCGTGGTTGCGGAGCTAGAGAAGGCGGTATATAAGGCTTGAATCATAATGATCGCTTGGATTTCATTGTCTTGCGAGCCGCCGCGTGAGCAGGCGGATGCTGGCGACGAGGATCCAGGCTTCGGCTGAGGCGATCGTTCTCTCGAAGTCTCTGGCCAGTCGGCGGCATCGCCCGAGCCATGGGAAAGTCCTCTCCACAACCCATCTGCGCGGCAGCACTTCGAAGCCCTTTGCCTTATCCGTTCGCTTGACGGTCTCCAGCGCAAAACGTCCGATCCTTTTAAACGCACCCTTCAGCTTCGGGCCAGCATAGCCACCATCTACAAAGACATGGCGAAGCCACGGCCATCGCTTCACGATGGACTTGAGGATCTCTGCGGCACCGTCGCGGTCTTGGATCGCTGCGCTGTGGACGACCAAGCCGACCAAGAGCCCGCTGGTGTGGGTCACGATGTGGCGCTTGCGGCCGCTGATCTTCTTACCGGCATCGAAGCCCCGGATGCCGCCGCTTTCGGTGGTCTTGACGGACTGGCTGTCGATGACGCCGGCGGACGGGCTTGCCTCCCGGCCCTCTTGCTCCCGGGCCGCCGTGACGAGCGTGTTGTTGATGGCGCGAAGCACGCCCATGTCGCGCCAGGCGTAGAAGTAGTTCTGCACCGTGGTGAAGGGCGGGAAGTCCTTCGGCAGCATGCGCCACTGGCACCCGGTCGCGGCCATGTAGAGGATCGCATTCACCACCTCGCGCAGGTTTGCTAGTCGCGGCCGTCCGAGCGGCTTTGGCGCAGGTCTGCGGCGCGATCAGCGCCCATTCAACGTCGCTCAGATCACTTGCGTACGAGTGGCAACGCGGGCATAGTCGCAGCGGAGTAGTATTCTCCCCAAGTTCCATTCAAAGTTGGCCATGAGGTGGAACGTTGCGGAAACAATTGTGGCTAACTGCTCTCTCAAGCGGTTGCTTTACATGGCTCTTTTCAGGCCCTCCGGACTCGAAGTCGCGACGTGGAATGGATTGTATCGGAAGCACGGGCCATTCACCCACAGCTTTGCTCGCCGCTGCGATGGCCTGTAGCGCGGCTGCTGCGTGAGCGGGTGGACAGACGAGCCCACGCGCTAATCAACTAATCAGCGCTCTAAGCTCCATCTCCTGCCTCACGCCGTGCTCATAAAGCTCAACAAGCTCAGCGGCGATATGCTGCGCGTCTACGTCCGATCGCTCGATCCCTCGCCAATCGCAAGCTGCGTCGAGGACCCGTGCGAGGACATCCAGGTCAGAAGGAGAAAGGGGTCTCTGATTGGGTAGGTGCTTTAGCATAGTGCGAACTTTGGGCGGCGCCACATGAACGGCAGATGAACCGCAGCGGGATGCTCAGGGACTTAAGTCCTACGGCGCCTCTGCAAAGGTCTGATCAAGGAACGGGACTGGCAAGCTCACGTTGAGTTGCCAGCCACAACCTGAGGAGATGGCCATGAAGAAGATTATCATCGCAGCCGCGTCGCTTGTTCTCGTCGGCACCGCAGCTATCGCGCAAGAAGGCACCGCAAGCGGCGCAGCAGGTGGTGCAGTTACGGGCGCCATCGTGGGCGGCCCGGTTGGTGCAGCTGTCGGCGGCATTGCAGGTGCGGTTCTTGGAACGGCCATCGATCCGCCACCGGAGCGTGTTGTTACCTATGTTCGTGAACAACCGATGCCAGCTGAGCCTGTAATGGTGCAGACAGAGGTCGTGGTTGGGCAGCCGCTTCCACAGACTGTTGTGCTGACGCCGATCCCAGAGGCGCCTCAATACGCCTACACCTACGTCAACGAACGCCGTGTGATCGTCGACCCGCAGACCTATACGGTGGTCCAGGTACTGGATTGATCCGGCCGTAGATCGCAATTGTAGCCCGGCGCAGCCTGCGTCGGGTTATTCGGTCTTCCGACGTTCAGCGAATTGACGTAAGCGCGGAGGAAGACCTTGGCTCTCCATGTGCCGCCACTCGGAGAGCGAGATGAACTTGGCCGCAATGCGCTGTCCACAGCTGTCGAATTCGGTGCGATGTGACTCTTAATCAGCGGGCCGTAGGTTCCGAGCCCTACATTACCCACCAATCTCTTCGTTGAAGTTGATAAGTAGGGCTCAGCGCCGATCGCTGGTCCGCAGCGATCAGACGTTTGTTCCGACGTTCTTTGCGTCTTATTTCCGTGTATCTCGCTGATGGCTGGCGCTCAACTTCTTCGACTTGTCATGCTCCTCAATTTACAAAGATGAGCTTCCGGTGAAACTTTTTCCGGGGAGCGGAGAGAAGGGCGGGAACTCTCCTACACGCAGCTTGTTCGCGGGGCGCAACAGCCTAACGAGAGAGGAGACTGCGATGTTCTTCAGGACCAACAAGTTCCAGTACAATGCGAAGCCGTCGGCACCGGACCCCTTGTATGCACAGAAGCTGCAGGAGGTTCTCGGCGGTCAGTGGGGCGAGATTAGCGTGATGATGACCTACCTCTTCCAGGGGTGGAATTGCCGAGCTCCGGCCAAGTACCGTGACATGATTCTCGACATCGGTACGGAAGAGATCGCGCATGTGGAAATGTTGGCGACGATGATTGCCCGCCTTCTGGAGACGTCTCCGGTGGAGGTGCGCGAGGACGCCGCGAAGGACTCCGTCATCGGCGCTGTCATGGGCGGTGCTCGGGTGGAGGACGTCATTGTCGGCGGCATGAACCCGCAGCATGCGATCGTAGCAGGCATGGGGGCCACCCCAACCGACAGCGTCGGCTATCCCTGGAATGCACGCTACACCATCTCTTCCGGTAATTTGCTGGCCGACTTCCGCTTCAACGTGACAGCCGAATCGCAAGGTCGCCTGCAGGTGTGCCGCCTGTACGAGATGACCGATGATCCCGGCGTGCGCGACATGCTGTCATTCCTGATCGCGCGCGATACCATGCACCAGAACCAGTGGCTGGCAGCTATCAAGGAACTTGAGGAAGACGGCCTCGATCAGACGCCAGCGCCAATGAGCTTTCCCCAGGAGAAGGAGCTGTCCCAGGTGGCGTATCAGTTCTGGAACTGCTCGGAAGGCACGGAGAGCCGACAGGGACAGTGGGCCGAAGGCCCGACGCCGGACGGCAAGGGGCAGTTCGAATATCTCGCCGATCCGCAGCCGCTTGGCGAAGAGGTGACCGAGCTTTCTCAGCTCGATCCGCGGCTACACGGCACGCCGAAGAAGCCGATGCCGCCGGTGTCTTCTTAAGGGAGGTGCCGCGAAGGGAAGGGGGCGTCGGCATCTTTCCGGAAGGCGGTGATCTGTCGCTGACCCGATCGCAGACTGCGAACATACGAAAGGGCCGGTGCGCGATCTGTACCGGCCCTTTTCAGAGATCGGCGATGTGCCCAAACCTCAGTGCAGGATCTGGCTGAGGAAGAGCTTGGTGCGCTCGTGCTGCGGATTGTCGAAGAACGCAGCGGGTTCGTTTTCTTCGACAATCTGGCCCTGGTCCATGAAGATGACTCGGTTGGCGACCTGGCGGGCGAAGCCCATCTCATGGGTCACGCAGAGCATGGTCATGCCTTCTTCCGCAAGGCTGACCATCGTGTCGAGCACTTCCTTGATCATTTCCGGGTCGAGGGCGGAAGTCGGCTCATCGAAGAGCATGATCTTGGGGCTCATGCAGAGCGAGCGGGCGATCGCCACGCGCTGCTGCTGACCGCCGGAGAGCTGGCCGGGATACTTGTTCGCCTGCTCGGGGATCTTCACCCGCTCCAGATAGTGCATGGCAATCTCTTCGGCTTCCCGCTTCGGCATCTTGCGGACCCAGATCGGTGCCAGCGTGCAGTTCTCCAGGATCGTCAGATGCGGGAAGAGATTGAAGTGCTGGAACACCATGCCGACCTCGCGGCGAACCTCGTCGATTTTCTTCAGATCGTTGGTAAGCTCGATGCCATCGACGATAATGGTACCCGACTGGTGCTCCTCCAGGCGGTTGATGCAGCGGATCATCGTCGACTTGCCGGAGCCGGATGGGCCTGCGATGACGATGCGCTCGCCGTTCATTACCTTGAGGTTGATGTCGCGCAGCACGTGGAAATCACCGTACCACTTGTTCATCTTGATGATGTCAACGGCGGCATCCGTGGCGGAGACGGAAGACGTCCTGGGTTGGGCTTCAGCCATTGTTTTCCCCTTTGATCTTTATCGTTTGTGGCCGGTTTCGAGATGGCTTTCCATGAAGGCGGAATAGCGCGACATCCCGAAGCAGAACAGCCAGAATATGAAGCCGGCGAAGATGAGGCCGGTGATCGGCGTGACGGGCGTGATCCAGTCGGTGTCGGTGAAGTTCAGACGAACGATGCCGAGCAGATCGAACATGCCGATGATCGAAACCAGCGAGGTGTCCTTGAACAGACCGATGAAGGTGTTGACGATGCCCGGGATCACGAGCTTCAGCGCCTGCGGCATGATGATCAGCCGGATCTTCTGCCAATAGCTGAGGCCCAGCGAATCGGCGCCTTCGTACTGCCCCTTCGGAATGGCCTGCAGGCCACCGCGCACCACTTCGGCCATATAGGCGGAGGCAAACAGCGCCACGCCGACCAGAGCTCGCAGGAAGTTGTCGATCGTCCAACCCGTCGGCAGGAAGAGCGGCAGCATCACGTTGGCCATGAAGAGGACGGTGATCAGCGGCACGCCGCGGATGACTTCGATGAAGGTCACGCAAAAGAGGCGGATCACCGGGAGGTCCGATTTTCGGCCAAGCGCCAGCAGGATCCCGACCGGCAGCGACACCGCAATGCCAACGAAGGACAGGATCAGGGTTACCATCAGGCCGCCCCAGAGCGGCGTCTCTACCCTCTCCAGGCCGAAGGTCCCACCATGTAGCAGGAAGAAGGCGAGGATCGGGAAGACCACGAAGAGCGCCAGCGCGTTCCAACCCTTGTAGGGCAGCCGCGGCGTGAGGATCGGCGCCAGCAGGCCGATGAACATCACCGTCACCAGGATCGGGCGCCAGCGCTCCTCGATCGGATAACGGCCAAACATGAACTGCTGGAAGCGGTCGCCGACAAAGGCCCAGCAGGCGCCGTTCCAGCTGTCAGGTTGGACACCGCCTTGGGCCATGGTCAAGCATGCTTCGCGGTTTTCACCGCTCCAGACGGCCTCGAAGAACAGCCAGCTCAGCATGCCAGGCACGCTCCAGAGGAGAAGCGCGACGGCGAGAACCGTGAGGACAACGTCCATGGGCGTTGCCAGCAGGTTGGCGCGGATCCATCCGATGGCACTGCCCGAGCGCTGAGGTGCCGGCCGCGGTGGAAGAAGGTCGGCTCTGACGAACCCGATTTCTTGCGTGCTCATGCTCTTACCTCTCCACCAGCGCCATCTTGGCGTTGAACCAGTTCATGAACAGCGAGGTGGCGATGCTGATGCTGAGATAAACCACCAGCCAGATCGACACCACCTCGACTGCCTGTCCGGTCTGGTTCATCGTCGTGCCTCCGGTGGAAACGAGTTCCGGGAAGCCGACTGCGACGCCGAGCGACGAGTTCTTGGTCAGGTTGAGGTACTGGCTGGTGAGCGGCGGAATGATGATCCGCAGCGCCTGCGGCACGACCACGAGGCGCGTGATTTTCGACGGCTGCAGGCCGAGCGCACCCGCGGCTTCGCTCTGTCCCTTCGGCACGCCCTTGATGCCGGCACGGATCGTCTCGGCGATGAAGGATGCGGTGTAGAAGGAGAGGGCGAGATAAAGCGCCACGAATTCCGGGGCGATGTTGCCCCCGCCGGTGAGGTTGAACCGCCCGGCGACCGGATAATCGAAAGTAAGCGGCATGCCGGCGAGGAAGAAGGCGAGAACAGGCAGCCCGACGATCAATGCCAATCCGGTGGAGACAGTGCGGAACTGCTGACCGGTAGCGGCCTGCCGCGCCTTTGCCCACCGTGCGATGGCGAGCGCAGCAACGATCCCGATGACAAGGGCGATCGGAATGAGGATGGCGCCGTCGCCCCAGATGGGCTTTGGAAAGGCCAAGCCGCGATTGTTCAGATAGCTGCTGAAGGGTAGCTCAAGCGATTCGCGCACCTGCGGCAGCGCTCCGAGCACGCCCTTGTACCAGAAGAAGATGATCAGCAGCACCGGGATGTTGCGGAAAATCTCGACGTAGACAGTACAGAGCTTGGCGATCAGCCAATTGTGCGACAGGCGGCCGATGCCGATGATGAAGCCGATGATCGTGGCGGTGATGATGCCGAGAAAGGCGACCAGCAGCGTGTTCAGAAAGCCGACGAGGATCGCGCGTCCATAGGTCGAGTCGCTCGTGTAGGGAATGAGCGTCTGGCCGATGTCGAAGCCGGCGCGGCCGCTCAAGAAGCCGTAGCCCGAAGCGGTATTGGCACGCCGGAGGTTTTCAGTCGTATTGTCGAAAATCCACCAGCCAACGATGAGTACGATGGCGAGCGTCAGCGCCTGGAAGAATAGCCCGCGAAATTTGGGATCGTAGATGTAGGATGCCAAAGTTCGACCTGCGGGCGGCGCAGTTACAGCGTGATCGGTCATGCCGGCCCTGTCCCCTTGCGACCTCTTTTGAGGTCTTTTCTTTTATTTTATTTACATCTGTGGGCGAGGCGGAGACCGCCTCGCCCGAACTTCTTATATCAGCGGATCGGCGGAGCGTACTGCAGACCACCCTTGGTCCACAGGGCGTTAAGGCCGCGCTCGATCTTCAGAGGCGTCTCCATGCCGATGTTGCGTTCGAACACTTCGCCGTAGTTACCCACCTGCTTGATGATGTTGTAAGCCCAGTCGTTGGTGAGGCCGAGGTCCGTGCCGATCTTCGTGTCAGCCTCGACGCCGAGGAAGCGGCGGATGTCCGGGTTCTCGGAGTTCTTCATCTCATCGACGTTTTCCTGCGTGATGCCAAACTCCTCGGCCTGAACCATCGCATAATGCGTCCAGCTGGTGATGTCGAACCACTGGTCGTCGCCCTGTCGGACGGCCGGACCAAGCGGTTCTTTGGAGATGATTTCCGGCAGGATGACGTGATCGTCCGGGTTCGACAGGGACAGGCGCAGTGAGTAGAGACCCGACTGGTCCGTCGTGTAGACGTCGCAACGGCCGGCCTGGTAGGCGGCGTTCACTTCTTCAAGCTTCTCGAACACGACCGGCTTGTAGTCGAGGTTATTCGCCTTGAAGTAGTCCGCGAGATTCAATTCGGTGGTGGTGCCGGACTGGACGCAGACGGCAGCGCCGGAGAGTTCAAGCGCAGACTTCACGTCGAGCGCCTTGGGCACCATGAAGCCCTGACCGTCATAGTAGTTGACGGGACGGAAGTTCAGGCCGAGCGAGGTATCGCGACTGATCGTCCAGGTGGTGTTACGGGCAAGCACGTCGCCTTCACCCGACTGCAGGGCCGTGAAGCGTGTCTGAGCGGTGGTGGGGGTGAACTTCACCTTGGACGGATCGTTGAAGATGGCGGCAGCCAGCGCGCGGCAATAGTCGACGTCGAAGCCGGTCCAGTTGCCCGAGGAGTCCGGCGCGGCAAAGCCTGCTAGACCCGTGTTCACCACGCACTGGACGAAACCCTTCGCCTTGACGTCATCGAGTGTGGCAGCCGAGGCAGCGGAGCCCAAGCCGAGGACTGCTGCGCCAATCGTGGCTGACAGAAGCGTCTTTTTCATTTTCCCAACCTTTATCTTGTGTTTTTTAATTTCGCCGCCCCTGCGCCCCCAGTGAGCATAGTGCAACGTCCCGCTAACCTCCCGGTGCGGGAAGCGCTATCACAGTCGCAAACGACGTCATGGTCAAGCCTGCGGTCGTGAGAATGTGGCCAAAAGGCGTCCTTCATGCTTAATCTGCTCGCTCTTCCGACAAAGTTCCAAATTTTAGGCGAGAGGTGCCGAAAGCTGCGGCAGCTCCGGAGCGGCGCCATGGCCATTAAGCAAGATCAACTGCCGGTTCAACGGCTTGACCTGGTTCGGATGAGATAGCAACATCGCCGCCTTCCGATGAAACGAGAGCTCTCCCGCAGATGAAAAACAAGGCATCCCTGTCCGGCGACGCAGGCGTCAACACGCGTCTGGCCCATATCGGGCACGACCCGCAGTCCTATCACGGTTTCCTCAATCCCCCGGTCGTCCACGCCTCCACAGTCCTGTTTCCGGATTGCCGGACGATGGAGAAGCGCGACCAGAAATATACCTACGGCACGCGCGGGACGCCGACGACGGATGCCTTGTGCGAGGCTCTGGATGAGCTCGAGGGCTCTGCAGGCACCATTCTTGTTCCGTCCGGATTGGCGGCGATCTCCGTGCCGTTCCTCGCATTCCTGTCGGCCGGCGACCACGCGCTGATCGTCGATTCGGTCTATGCACCGTGCCGGCAGTTCTGCGACACGATGCTGACGCGGATGGGGGTCGAGATCGAGTATTACGATCCGGAGATCGGCGCCGGCATCGAGACCTTGATCAAGCCGAACACGAGGCTCGTCCATACCGAAGCGCCTGGTTCGAACACCATGGAGATGCAGGACATCCGAGCAATTTCAGACGCTGCTCATCGCCATGGCTGTGTGGTGACGATGGACAATACCTGGGCGACGCCGCTTTACTTCCGGCCGCTGGATTTCGGCGTCGATGTGTCGATCCACGCAACGACCAAATATCCGTCCGGCCATTCGGACATCATTATGGGATCGGTGTCGGCCAATGCGGCACATTGGCCGCAGCTGAAGGATGCGGCACTGACCATGGGCATCTGCGGCGCGCCGGATGATTCCTATCTTATCCTGCGCGGACTGCGGTCCATGGGCGTGCGCCTCGAGCACCACCAGCGCAGCGCCCTCGATGTTGCCCATTGGCTTGAGGGCAGGGATGACGTGGCGCGCGTCCTCCATCCGGCGCTCCCGAGTTTTCCCGGCCACGACATCTGGAAGCGCGACTTCAAGGGCGCGAGCGGCGTCTTCTCCTTTGTGCTCAAGGTCAATGACCCGAGCCAGTTCAAAGCGAAGGCACATGCACTTCTGGACACGCTGACGCTCTTCGGGCTGGGCTATTCCTGGGGCGGCTATGAAAGCCTTGCGGTGCCGGTGAACCTGTTGGACCGCAGGATCCGCAGGGCGCCGACCGACGGGCCGGTGATCCGGTTGCAGATCGGGCTCGAGGATGTCGCCGATCTCAAGAAGGACCTGAAGGCGGGATTTGCGGCCGCCGCGGCGGCCTGATCAGGCGCCGCTGCGATAGCCGTAGAGCCAGTCGAAATCCGCCGCGAGCGATTGCGGCGGACGCAGGGAAAGGACGATATCGCGGCCAAGGCGGGTCGGACCGCGGGCGTGATAGGCAAACCGGTTGAACATGCCGCGGGAGCGGACGCGCGTGATGCGCGGAACGCGCTCGCCCTCAAAGGCGCTGAGCGCCTGGGGAAGCATAAGAGCACTGCCCGCATGGGAGGCGAGTGCAAACGCGTCCTCGATTGCCATCGCTGCGCCCTGGGCGGCGAAAGGCATCATGGCGTGCGCGGCATCGCCGATGAGGACAGTGTCCCTGCCGTTGTGCCAGCGGCCGGGGATCATCTGATAGAGCGGCCAGAAGGTTGGAGCAGGGGCATCGGCGAGCAGATCAAGGATCCTCTTGTCCCAGGCCCTAAACTGCGACAGCAGCATGCGGCGCTGTACTTCGGACGATTTCGCCTCCCAGGTCTCGCCGGGGCTTATCCCAGAGGCAATGGCGACAATGTTGAAGCCGCCGAGGTCGTTCAGCGGGTAGCAGACGAGGTGCGCGGACGGTCCGAGGAAGGCGCAGACGGCGTTGCGCGAAAGGAAGGATGGTGCTTCCTCTGTCGCGATCGTGAAGCGCCAGGCGACGTTGCCGGAAAAACTCGGCTCGGGGCCGTTGGCGATGCGGTGGCGCGTCTCGGACCAGACGCCGTCTGCGCCGACCAGCAGATGGTTCTCTTGCGAGCACCTTTCGGCGACGTCGCCGGCAGACAATTGGCTACCGAGTGTCAGGGTGCAGAGCGGTTGCGCCTGTACCGTTTCCAGCAAGGCCGCTTGAAGCGTTGCGCGATGCAGGACGCCGTAGGGCGCGCCCCAGCGCGTTCGCGCGAAGCCGCCCGCGGGAACCTGTGCAATCGGGCGAAGGTTGGTGCCCGAGACGAGGCTGATGTGATCCGGTTCGCACCAGACCCGCTCCACCTTTTCGAGAACTCCGAGCGTGCCGAGGATGCGCGAGGCGTTGGGCGAGATCTGCAGTCCCGCGCCCACCTCGGTGAGCGCCGGCGCCTGCTCGACGACTTCGCAAGCAATGCCTTTACGGGCGAATGAAAGCGCGGCCGCAAGGCCGGCGATCCCCGCTCCGATGATCGTGACGATTTCCGTCGGCATGTTCAAATGCCGGACGGTCCGCTTACGCCGCCTTGACGTGGAAGACGCAGCCCGCAGGGTCGGTCTGCTCCGGCTTCAGGGCCGGGTTGTAGCGGTAGAGCGTCGAGCAGTAGGAGCAAACCTTTTCCACGTCGTCACCCATGTCGATGTAGATATGCGGGTGGTCGTAAGGGACGGACGCGCCGGTGCACATGAACTCCTTCACGCCGATCTGGATCACCCGGTGACCGCCGTCGTTCTGGAAGTGTGGGATGCCGTGCCCAGCCATAATCGTCTCCAATGCTTTAAGTTTGCGCCGGACATTATCGCCCAAGCGGGCGAATGTGTAGTGGAAAAACCGCCGCAGCGGGGATGGAAACGAGGCCACCTCCGGCTTACATCCCGCAGACCTTCCCAAGGCCCGAGAAGAAAGCCGCCCTTCATGAACCTCAATACCCCCGCATTTTCCTCCTTCACCCATGATGGCCTCCAACTCTCCTATTTCGACGAGGGAAATCCTGCGGGTGATCCCGTGTTGCTGATCCACGGATTTGCCTCCAGCGCACTGGTCAACTGGATCCACCCAGGCTGGCTGAAGACGCTGGGAGAGGCCGGCTACCGGGTGATTGGCATCGACAACCGCGGCCATGGCCGCAGCGACAAGCCGGGTGATCCGGAGGCCTATCGGCCCTGGGTGATGGCGGAGGATGCCGCAGCTCTCCTCGATCACGTGCGGATCCCGGAGGCTCATGTGATGGGGTATTCGATGGGCGCGCGCATTTCCGTGTTCCTGGCGTTGAACCATCCCGAACGCATGCGTTCGCTGGTGCTTGGCGGGCTCGGCAGCGGGATGACCGAAGGGGTCGGGGAGTGGGACCCGATCGCGGATGCGCTGACCGCCCCGTCGCTTGACGATGTCTCGCACGAGCGGGGGCGGATGTTCCGCGCCTTTGCGGAGCAGACGAAGAGCGATCGCGAGGCGCTTGCCGCCTGCATCCGCGGATCACGCGATCTTGTCTCCGAGCAGGATATGGCCCGCATCGAGGCGCCAACGCTGATTGCGGTGGGAACCAAGGATGACATTGCCGGTTCGCCGCAAAAGCTGGCAGCCCTGATGCGGCATGCGACGCCCCTCGACATTCCGGGCCGCGACCACATGCTCGCCGTCGGCGACCGGGTATTCAAGCAGGCGGTGCTCGATTTCTTCGGAGCGCTCTGAGCGAGATCAATTGCCCTTGAAGCTGACCATCAGCGAAAAGCGATGTTGCGGGCGTTGGTCTTCCTGTAATGTTCTTTTATATAATGGCTCTGCGCAACCGAGGAGACGGCCATGGCCGCAAGAACCGACATCCGACCGAACGAGCCCGTGGCCAGCGTCGACCCGATCTGGGACACGATGCGTCAGGAAGCGCGCGCGGCGGCCGAGAACGATCCGCTGCTGGCCGCCTTTCTCTATTCCACGGTCCTCAATCACTCCTCGCTTGAGGACAGCGTCATCCACCGCATCTGCGAGCGTCTGGACCACCCTGACATGCAGGCTGTGCTGCTTCGCCAGACTTTCGCCGAGATGATGATCGACTGGCCGGAATGGGGTTCGGTCCTGAGGGTCGATATACAAGCCGTCTATGATCGCGATCCGGCATGCCTGCGCTTCCTCGAGCCGGTCCTCTACTTCAAGGGCTTCCACGCCATCCAGACGCACCGGCTGGCGCATTGGCTTCTGGCGCGGGGCAGGCGGGATCTTGCACTCTACCTGCAAAGCCGCGCGTCGAGCGTCTTCCAGACGGACATCAATCCTGCTGCGCGGATCGGCAAGGGCATCTTCCTCGACCACGCCACAGGCCTTGTCGTCGGCGAGACGGCGGTCATCGGCGACAACGTCTCCATCCTGCACGGCGTCACCCTTGGAGGTACTGGCAAGGAGGGCGCCGACCGTCATCCGAAGATCGGCAATGGTGTCCTCATCGGGGCCGGTGCCAAGATCCTCGGCAATATTGAGATTGGTTCCTGCTCGCGCGTCGCCGCGGGTTCGGTCGTGCTGACGGCCGTTCCGTCGAAGACCACGGTCGCGGGCGTGCCGGCGAAGGTCGTGGGCGAAGCGGGCTGCTCTGAGCCGGCGCGCCTAATGGACCAGATGCTCGGCGCTGATCAATAAAATCATCGATAGAGACGCGTTTGCCGCCGGCACGAAAACTGCCGGACAGCCAACCTCGCCTTTACTTTCGCCGCCATGCCGTGGCACAAGCGCCGAAACCGAACCGCTGACGGAGAAGAAGAAGTGAAGCCAGAAGAAATCAAGAAGCTGGACGGCTATTTCAAGCGGATGTTCAACCCGCAGATGACGGTCAAGGCGCGCCCGCGGAAGAACGATTCCGCCGAGGTCTATCTGGGCGAAGAATTCCTTGGTGTGGTCTATGTCGACGACGAGGACGGCGACCGCTCCTACAACTTCTCGATGGCAATCCTCGACGTCGATCTCTGATTTCCGCCAAAGCAGTTATTTTTGTGCGCCGCACAATGCTCTTGACTTGCCGGCCTCTCTGACCTTTCATGAGCAAATCCGAATGGACAGGGGGCCTCGCTATGTTCAATTTCGATGATGCCAACCGCAAGAGCAGAGAGACAATGGAAGCGATGCTGAAGAGCTACGCGGAAGTTGCGAACGGCTACCAATCCATCGCCGCCGAGGCGACGGACTTTTCGCGCCGGTCCTTCCAGGACATGGCATCCTTCATGGAACAGCTGACTTCGGTCCGTAGTGTGGAAGAGGCCTACCAGCTTCAGGCCACCTACATGAAGTCGTCCTACGACGCGTTTGTGAGCGAGGCGACGAAGATGAGCGACCTCTGTGCCGATCTGGCGAAGGCTGCGTGTAGGCCTTACGACAGGAAGGTGGCGCCCATCCCATCCTCTACGGCGATAGTGGCGGCGGATGCAGCCTGACCGTCCATAGACGTGAATTAAATGTGAATCAAATAAAGACCGGCGGGTTGCCCTGCCGGTCTTTCTGTTTCCGGCGCGCCAATCTTTTTGCTGCCGACACGGCCGCTGCGTGGAATAGTGATTGCGCCCCGGCATGAGGGGCTTAAAATCGGCACCGGACGCACTAAGTTATGAGCGAACTGATGTCCGGCACCTGCAGTTACCTAAAGGGACCCGGATGATTAGGGAATGAATGAAATGATCGCACGGCCGATCTTGATGCAAGACGAAAAGAACGGCGACGGAGACAACGCAAATCGCGGCACGTCCGTCATAACCCGCACCAAGCCGAAGACGAAGAAACCGAACCTGTATCGCGTGCTTCTCCTCAATGACGACTATACTCCAATGGAGTTCGTCATCCATATCCTGGAGCGGTTCTTCCAAAAGGATCTTGAGGCGGCGACGCGGATCATGCTCCACGTGCACAACCATGGCGTGGGGGAGTGTGGAATATTCACGTACGAGGTGGCGGAGACGAAGGTGAGCCAGGTTATGGACTTTGCCCGGCAGCACCAGCATCCTCTCCAGTGCGTGATGGAAAAGAAGTGAGGAACCCACGTGCCAACTTTTTCGCCTAGTCTCGAAAAGGCGCTACACCAGGCACTGACCTATGCGAACGAGCGGCATCACGAATATGCCACGCTCGAGCATCTGCTGCTGGCTTTGATCGACGATGCCGATGCAGCCGCCGTCATGGGTGCTTGTAACGTCAACCTGGATGCCCTGCGCAAGACGGTTGCCGACTACGTCGACAACGAGCTTGCCAACCTGATCACCGGTTACGACGAGGACTCGAAGCCGACATCCGGCTTTCAGCGCGTCATCCAGCGTGCGGTGATCCATGTCCAGTCTTCCGGTCGCGAAGAGGTGACCGGCGCCAATGTGCTGGTTGCAATCTTTGCCGAACGGGAAAGCCATGCGGCCTTTTTCCTGCAGGAGCAGGAGATGACCCGCTATGACGCCGTCAACTATATCTCGCACGGAATCGGCAAGCGCCCCGGCTCTTCGACCTCGCGCCCACCGCGCGGTGCAGAAGAGAGCGATGCGGATGCCAAGCCCATGCGCGATCAGGAAGAAGGTCCGGGCAAGAAGCCCGCAGACGCACTCAAGGCCTATTGCGTCAACCTGAACGAGAAGGCCAAGGACGGCAGGATCGACCCGCTGATCGGGCGGAACTCCGAGGTCAACCGCACAATCCAAGTGCTGTGCCGTCGCTCGAAGAATAACCCGCTTTATGTCGGTGATCCGGGCGTGGGCAAGACCGCGATCGCCGAAGGCCTTGCCAAGCGGATCGTCGAGGGCAAGGTGCCCGAGGCGCTGCAGAATGCAACGATCTTCTCGCTCGACATGGGCACGCTGCTTGCCGGCACCCGCTATCGCGGCGATTTTGAAGAGCGCCTGAAGCAGGTGGTGAAGGAGCTCGAGGAGTACCCGGGCGCCGTTCTATTTATCGACGAGATCCACACGGTCATCGGTGCGGGCGCGACGTCCGGCGGGGCGATGGATGCGTCCAACCTGCTGAAGCCCGCTCTGTCGTCCGGCGCAATCCGTTGCATCGGCTCGACAACCTACAAGGAATACCGACAATTCTTCGAAAAGGACCGGGCGCTCGTCCGCCGCTTCCAGAAGATCGACGTCAACGAGCCCTCGATCGACGACGCCATCGAGATCATGAAGGGGCTGAAGCCGTATTTCGAGGAGTATCATAAGCTTCGCTACACGAACGAGGCGATCAAGTCGGCTGTAGAGCTTTCGGCACGGTATATCTCCGACCGTAAGCTGCCCGACAAGGCAATCGACGTGATCGACGAGACGGGTGCGGCCCAGATGCTGTTGCCAACCTCGAAGCGGCGCAAGCTGATCACCGAGAAGGAAATCGAAGCGACGATCGCCACGATGGCCCGCATCCCGCCGAAGACGGTTTCCAAGGACGACGAGATGGTTCTCGCCAACCTGGAGAAGGAGCTGCGGTCGGTGGTCTACGGGCAGGACAAGGCGATCGAGGCGTTGTCGACCTCCATCAAGCTGGCCCGTGCCGGCCTGCGGGAGCCGAACAAGCCAATCGGTGCCTATGTTTTCTCGGGCCCGACGGGCGTCGGCAAGACCGAGGTTGCCAAGCAGCTGGCGTCGTCGCTCGGCGTGGAACTGCTGCGCTTCGACATGTCGGAATACATGGAGCGGCACACGGTCTCGCGCCTGCTCGGTGCACCTCCAGGCTATGTCGGCTTCGACCAGGGTGGTCTGCTGACCGACAGCGTCGACCAGCATCCGCACTCCGTGGTCCTGCTCGACGAGATCGAGAAGGCGCATCCGGATATCTTCAATATCCTGCTGCAGGTCATGGACCACGGCTCGCTGACGGACCACAACGGCAAGAAGATCGACTTCCGCAACGTCATCCTGATCATGACGACCAATGCGGGCGCATCGGAAATGGCCAAGGCCGCCATCGGCTTCGGCTCCTCAAAGCGTACCGGTGAGGACGAGGAGGCGCTCAACCGCCTGTTTACGCCGGAATTCCGCAACCGTCTCGACGCGACGATCCCGTTCGCGCCGCTGCCGACGGAGGTTATCCATCAGGTCGTTCAGAAGTTCGTCATGCAGCTGGAAACGCAGCTTTCGGAGCGGAACGTCACGTTCGATCTGGATCCCTACGCAGTCGCGTGGCTGGCGGACAAGGGTTACGACGAGCGGATGGGCGCACGGCCGCTCGCCCGAGTGATCCAGGAGCACATCAAGAAGCCGCTTGCGAACGAGATCCTGTTCGGCAAGCTTCGCAAGGGTGGCGTGGTTCACGTCACGGTCGGCAAGAAGGACGATGGCTCCGAAGGTCTGCTGCTGGATTGCGTTCCGGAAGCAGCACCCGTGAAGCCGAAGCCCGAAGCCGAAGTGGAAGAAGCTTCCGAAGATGCAAAAGCTAAGGCGAAGAAGTCGAAGTCGGGCAAGAAAGCCTCCGGCAAGGATGACGGCGATGCCAGCGCGACCGCGGAGACGGACGTAACCGTTCTCGAAGACGCGCCGAAGGCGACGGCGCGCAAGGGCGGTATCGTACCACGGGTACCAAAATCGAAATAACGTATCGCGAAAGAGAAATGCCGGGCACAATAGGCCCGGCATTTCTGATTCTGCGGCCTGTCCGCTTTCGATCCCGGCATCTCATGTCTCCAAGCAGTGATCACCAGCCTGCGTTCTTCTGGTTTCTTTCCGGAATGCGGGGCATTACGTCGCTGCCTGCCCTGATCCTGATGACCTCCTTTGTCGGCTTCAGCGCCTTCGCCTTCGAGGCGGGTATTACGCGGAGCGAAGCGATCTTCATGACGATCTCGATCTGGGCCCTGCCGGCGAAGATGATCCTTGTGGGCATGATGGCGAGTGGTGCCCATGTTGCCGCGTGCTTCCTTGCCGTCACCCTTTCGTCGATCCGGATGATGCCGATGGTAGCTTCGATCGTGCCGGAAATGCGCAACGAGAAGACGCCCACCTGGCTGTTGCTGGTGCTGTCCCACTTCGTCGCCATAACCGCCTGGGTCTTTGCAATCCAGCGGCTGAAGGACGTGCCGCGGCAATATCGCACCACCTTCTTCGCCGGCTTCGGCATCACGCTGACGCTTACCAACACATTGATTGTCGCCGTCTGCTACGGGCTGGTGGAGGCGTTTCCACCGGTTGTTTCCGGTGCGCTCTTCATGCTGACGCCGGTCTATTTCCTGGCGTCGATCTGGGCGACGGCCCGGCATCTAGTGGTGAAGCTTGCCTTCATCATCGGCGTCGTCGCAGGTCCGCTGATGGCGCTGGTGGCGCCGGATTTCGACGTCCTCTATGCGGGGATCGGCGGTGGGACGGTGGCCTATCTGGTGGAGCGCTTCGTCATCAGACCGCGAAAGGCTGCGCAGTCGGGGGTAGCGAATGAGCGGTGAGTGGTGGTGGACCTACGTGGTCATCGCGGTAGCCGGCTGGCTGGCGACCGACATCTGGCGCTGGATGGGCGTCCTGACGGGTAATCGGCTGGACGAGGATTCCGAGGCGCTGCAATGGGTGAGGGCGGTCGCAACCGCTCTGGTCATGGCGGTGACGGCAAAGCTAGTCGTCTTCCCGACCGGCACCCTTGCCGGTTCCCCGCTCTGGCTGCGCATCGGCGCGGCGGCTATCGGCTTCCTTGCCTTCCTGCTTGCGGGGCAGCGCGTCGGCGTGGCGGTGGTGACCTCCACGCTGTTACTCGGTTTCGGCCTCTACTGGCTCGGCGTCTGACAACGCTTAACCAGCGGGTTCAGCCGGCGAGGGCGGCCCGTACTTTCTCGGCATTGGACTTCAGGACGTCGCCATCTTCCATCGTGCCGGAATGGGGCTTCAGCATCTGGCCCTCGTGGCGCGGGATGACGTGAAAATGCAGGTGGTAGACTGTCTGGCCAGCTGCCGGCTCGTTGAACTGGATGATGGTGATGCCATCCGCCTCGAAGGCTTCCTTCGCTGCACGCGCCATCTTCTGGACAACCTGAATGGTCTTGGCCAGGATCGCCGGGTCTGCGTCGAGAAGGTTGCGCGAGGGTGTCTTGGGAACGACGAGAAGGTGTCCTGGTGCCTGCGGCATCACATCCATGAAGGCAATTGTATGGTCGTCTTCGTAGACGCGATGGGATGGGATCTCGCCCCGCAGGATCTTCGCAAAGATGTTGCTGTCGTCATATTGAGCAGTCATTGGCTCTCCTCTCCGTCGTCGTCTCGTCTAACGTGATGCTGGCGCTCGCCCTTGCGGAAGGGGCTGTGCGCTTCGAGATATTGGCCGATTTGCTCGACCTCGTGGCGCTCGCGCTCAAGATAGTCCGCAATCGCCTTCCGCAGGCCCGGATGCGCGATGTAGTGCGCAGAATGGGTGGTGACCGGCAGGTAGCCGCGGGCGAGCTTGTGCTCCCCTTGAGCGCCGGCCTCCACCCGCTTCAAACCCTTGGCGAGCGCGAAGTCGATCGCCTGATGGTAGCAGACCTCGAAATGCAGGAACGGGTGATCTTCGGTGCAACCCCAATGGCGCCCGTAGAGGGCATCGCAGCCGATGAAGTTGATGGCGCCCGCGATGTAGCGGCCATCCCGCTTCGCCATGACCAGAAGGATGTCTTCCGGCATGCGTTCGCCGATCAACGAGTAGAAGCTGCGGGTAAGATAAGGGCGGCCCCACTTGCGGCTGCCGGTATCCATGTAGAAGGCGAAGAACTGATCCCAGATGTCTTCCGTCAGGTCGCTGCCGGTCAGCCACTCAATTGTAATGCCGTTCTCCAGCGCCGCTCGCCGCTCCTTCTTCAAGGCCTTGCGTTTGCGCGAGGCGAGCGTTCCCAGGAAAGCATTGTGGTCGGCATAGCCCTCGTTGATGAAGTGGAACTGCTGATCGGTCCGGTGAAGGTAGCCGGTGTCGTCGAAGAATGGCAGCTCTTCCTCCGGCAGGAAGGTCACGTGCGCGGAGGATACGGCTAGCTGGCGTGTCACCTCCTGGAGACCGGCCGCAAGCGTTGCCTGGACGGTTTCCTGCGGCTGTCCGCTTGCTGCAAGTAGCCGCGGGCCTGTCGCCGGCGTGAAGGGAATGCTGCACTGGAGCTTCGGATAGTAGCGCCCACCGGCGCGCTCGAACGCATCGGCCCAGCCGTGGTCGAAGACATATTCGCCCTGGCTGTGGCTCTTCAGGTAGCCGGGGATGGCACCCAGTAGGTTACCATCCTCGTCTTCCAGAAGAACGTGGTGCCCGAGCCAACCTGTCTTGGCGGTCGCCGAGCTGGATTCCTCCAGCGCCGAGAGGTAGGCATGCGAGACGAACGGATTGTAATATCCGTCCGCAGACCTGGACGTGCCGGCAAGCTGCGACCAGCGCTCCTTGTCGATTGCAGCGAAAGTCTTCTCAATGCGAAGGGAAAGGGTTCCGGTCATCCTATGCGGTAGCGATCTCCCGAGGGTCGAAACCTTCGAAGGTCATCTGGTCTGCATAAGTATAGGTATGGTCTCGCGCCTTTTCATCCCTCACGGTCCAGGTGATGACTGGTATGCCCGCCTGTCTCTGCGCGGTGACGAAGCTGTTGGGCAGGTGAGCGTGAGCGTAGGAGATGAAATCCAGGCCAAGCCGCATGGCTTCGTCATGACGGAAGAAATCCTCCGGCTTCTCGCCCTCCGCCGTCAGGCCGACGGGGATGGAGGTGCCTGCCGCCTTCAGCTCCTTCAGGATGTGGTGGTCGAAGCTCATCAGCGCGACCTTGCCCTCGTACCCCTCCAGGTCCTCAAGTATCGCCTCGACGAAGCCGTCATCCTCGCCCGGGCGGCCCTTCACCTCGATCACCAGCGGCACCTTTCCATCGACGAGCTTCAGCATCTGCTTGAGCGTCGGAATGCGGTCGGATGTACCGCCGACGGCGAGCATGCGGAGCTCGGCGGATGTCCGCTCCCGCACATCACCCTTGATGCCGCAGAGGCGTTCAAGCGTGTGATCATGGAAGACCACCGGGACGCTGTCGGAGGCCAGCTGCAGGTCGCATTCGATGGCGAACCCGGCGTCTATCGCGCGCGAGAACGCGGAGAAGGTGTTTTCCCAAACCGTCTCGTTCGTGTCATGGTAGCCGCGGTGGGCCACCGGCACGTCCTTGATCCAGTCGGCAGAGGTCATGCTTCGATCTCGATAATTGCGTCGATCTCGACCGAGGCGTTGAACGGCAGTGCTGCCATACCGACAGCTGCACGGGCGTGCTTTCCAGCATCGCCGAGGATGTCCGCGATCAGGTTGGATGCGCCGTTGATGACGAGATGTTGTTCGGTAAACTCAGGCACCGAGGCGACGAAGCCGTTGAGCTTGAGGACCCGGCGAACACGTCCGAGGTCGCCATCGAGTGCAGCCTTCGCCTGGGCAAGGATGTTGATGGCGCAGAGTTCGGCGGCGCGCTGCGCCACGGCGACATCGACATCCCGACCGACAAGGCCGGTGACCGCAACCTTGCCGCTCTCCATCGGCAACTGGCCGGACAGGTAGAGGATATTGCCGCTGATCGCGAACGGGACATAGTTCGCAGCCGGTGCTGCAGCTGCGGGAAGGGTTATCCCCTTCTCCTTCAGACGACCCTCGATGGCTTCGGACATCTTCCACTCCAGTTTTATTGTCAACGTCTCAAAAATCCTGCATTCAAGGCCCTAACCTTGCTGGATGGCGTTCTTATAACATCAGCGGTGAGTCCAACAGGAGATAATGAATGTACTATTCGGGACCCGCGGCGATCCTGGCGCTCGGAATCGCTGCCGGAGGGACAGTGCCGGCCTGGGCCGGCGTGGAGGGAGCAGCGGGGCTGCTGCCGCACCGGGCTGTCTACGACCTCACACTGAAGGATGCCTCCGACAGGTCAGGCATCGAAGGCATGAGTGGCCGGATGGTCTACGAGTTCACCGGCTCCGCCTGCACCGGCTTCGCCACCAACTTCCGTTTCGTAACTCGCATCAATACCGGCGAGGACACGCGGCTGACCGACCAGCAGACCAAGACCTTCGAGGATACCGAAAAGGGCGAATTCCGCTTCGAGACCAAGTCCTTCACCGACGAGCAAATGGACAAGGAGGTGGCAGGCGAAGCCCGGGAAGAGGATTCCAAGGTCAAGGTCGAGATAGAGCGTCCGGATCCGCGCCGACTGGAGCTGGTGTCCAGTACCTTTCCGACCGAACACATGCTGGAGGTCATCAAGAGCGCCCGCGAAGGCAAGCGCTTCTTCGAGACGCGCATCTTCGACGGCTCCGAGAATGGCGACCAGAGCATGATCACCAACACGGTGATCGGGCCGCAGCAGACGCCCAAGGACGCACCGGCATCCGACGACGCGGATAAGGCCGGGGAATTTTCAGAAGCGGCATATTGGCCGGTGACGATTGCCTACTTCAACGAAGGCGGGGCAGGGGATGCGACTCCGGTCTACTCAATGTCCTTCAAGCTCTATGAAAATGGCATTACGCGCGATCTCACCATGGATTATGGTGACTTCGTGCTGAGCGGCAGCCTCTCCAGGCTGGAGGTTCTCGACAAGCCAAAATGTGATCCGAACCAGCCACGCCCCTAAGACAAACCTGACCGGCCAATCGAAGGAAGTGACGCGTGAGCATCGAATTCCTCCTCACCTCGCTCGTCATCGTGGCTTCGCCCGGAACGGGCGTGATCTACACACTCGCTGCAGGGCTCTCCCGTGGCGCCAGGGCCAGCATCGCGGCTGCCTTCGGTTGCACGCTTGGGATCGTTCCGCACATCGCCGCGGCGGTGACCGGACTTGCTGCGGTGCTGCATGCCAGTGCACTTGCCTTCGAGATCATCAAGTATCTCGGCGTCGCCTACCTTCTCTACATGGCCTGGCGGACGATCAGAGACCGCGGCTCGCTGAACGTCGATGAGGAAAGTGCGCCACGATCGGCTCGGCAAACGATTACCTCCGGAATTCTGATCAACATCCTCAACCCAAAGCTTTCGATCTTCTTCTTCGCCTTTCTGCCGCAGTTCGTCAGCCCTGAGCAGGCGAACGCGCTTCCGATGATGCTGGCGCTGAGCAGCGTGTTCATGGCGCTCACGTTCATTGTCTTCGTCGGCTACGGGACATTTGCCGCCTCCATGCGCTGTCACGTCATTTCGCGGCCGGCGGTAGTCAACTGGATGCGGCGGACGTTCGCTTCCGCCTTCGTTGCGATGGGCGCGAAGCTCGCTTTGGCCGACCGCTGACGCTGCGAGAGGTCTTGCCGATCCCTTTGGCTGCCGCTATTGCGGCGGCCAAAGGATCGGATTGAAGAATGTCAGGAACCAACAGCGAGCGCCAACTCATTGCCGAAGGGCCAGCGATCATCCTGGTCGAGCCGCAGCTTGGCGAGAACATCGGGATGGTGGCGCGCGCCATGGCCAATTTTGGCCTGGCAGAACTGAGGCTCGTCAACCCGCGGGACGGCTGGCCGAGCGAGAAGGCACGGGCGGCTGCTTCTAAGGCCGACCATGTCATCGACCAGACGACCGTCTACGAGACGCTCGACGACGCCATCCGCGACTTGAACTTCGTCTATGCGACGACCGCGCGCGAACGCTACGGCTTCAAGCCGGTCCGGGCGCCGGTGATCGCCGCCTCGACGCTGCGCGAGAAGTTTCGTGCCGGCGAGAAGACGGGGATCCTTTTCGGCCGCGAGCGCTGGGGTCTTACCAACGAGGAGGTGGCACTGGCCGACGAGATCGTCACCTTCCCGGTCAACCCCGCCTTCGCCTCTCTGAACATTGCCCAGGCCGTGCTGCTGATGTCCTACGAGTGGATGAAGACGGGGCTGGAGGACGTATCGGCCACGCCATTCCAGCCGGTCGAGCAGCGACCGTCGACCAAGGAGCAGGTATTCGGCCTGTTCGAACATCTCGAAGAGGCACTCGATGCCCGCGGCTATTTCCACCCGCCCGCGAAAAAGCCCAAGATGATTGACAACCTCCGCGCGGTGATCTCCCGTCGCGGCTTCAGCGAGCAGGAAATCAGTGTGCTTCGCGGCGTGATCTCCTCGCTGGATCGCTTCCCGCGGCGCTGGCCCAAGAAGCCGGAAAGCGAGCGGGAGAAGCCGGAGAATGACGACGTCTAGTGCAAGACCGGTGCTGATGTTCGATTCGGGCATCGGCGGCCTGACCGTGCTGCGCGAAGCGCGCGTGCTGATGCCGGAGCGGCGGCTCGTTTATGTCGCAGACGATGCAGCCTTTCCATATGGTGGCTGGGAGGAGGGCAGGCTGCGCGAGCGGATCGTCAGCCTGTTCGCAGACTTGATTGCCAAGCACGACCCGCAAATCGCGGTCATCGCCTGCAACACGGCCTCCACCCTGGTTTTGGCGGATCTAAGGTCGGCTTTCCCCGATACCCCGTTTGTCGGCACAGTACCGGCGATCAAGCCCGCCGCCGAGCGCACCCGCTCCGGTCTCATCTCGGTGCTGGCGACCCCCGGCACGGTGAAGCGGCAATACACCCGCGACCTGATCGGCGAATGGGCGGCCAAGGTGCATGTCCGCCTTGTGGGAAGCGAGCGCCTCGCGGGGCTTGCAGAAACCTACATGCGCGAAGGCTTCGTCGGCGAGCAGGCGGTACGAGACGAGATCCTGCCCTGCTTCATCGAGCAAGACGGTTTGCGAACAGACATCGTCGTGCTCGCCTGCACGCACTATCCGTTCCTCGTCAACCGGATGCGCAAGACCGCACCATGGCCGGTGGACTGGATCGATCCCGCGGAGGCGATTGCGCGGCGAGCCTTGTCGCTCCTGCCGCAGAACGCTCGTGCGGACGCACTTCCCTCCGAGCCTGATATCGCGTGCTTTACTTCGGGCAAGCCGGATCCGGCAATCCAGCGGCTGATGCAGGGTTTTGGGCTGCGGGTTCTCTAGCTCGCAATAGGATCTTGCAAATCGGGTCCTTCGGTGGCTTCCTCAGGCCTTCTGTCTGGAGCTTGAACCCATGCCTATCGAGAACTGGCTTGCCTTCGTCGCCGCGTCCGCCGTGCTGCTCGCAATCCCTGGCCCGACCGTCCTCCTGGTGATCTCATACGCTCTCAGCCATGGTCGGCGCGTTGCATCCGCGACGGTTGCCGGAACGGCACTCGGCGACTTCACCGCGATGACGGCCTCCATGCTGGGGCTTGGCGCGCTGCTGGCAACGTCAGCGACGCTGTTCACGTTGCTGAAGTGGATCGGCGCCTGCTATTTGATTTACCTCGGCCTGAAACTTTGGCGTGCGCCGACGCGGAATGATCTGGCCGTAGGTGAGGACAAGGTCACGTCCGAGCGCCCGTTTAAGATCTTCCTGCAAGCGTATGTGGTGACGGCGCTCAATCCGAAGAGCATCATCTTCTTCGTTGCCTTCCTTCCGCAGTTTCTCGATCGCAACGAACCTCTGCTCGTCCAGATGGTGATCTTCGAGATCACCTTCCTCACCCTGGCGACGTTGAACGCTGCGCTGTATGGACTGCTGGCATCGCTGGCGCGCAACCAGATCCGCAAGCCTGCGGTTCAGCGCCTGGTCAACCGGACAGGCGGAACGCTGATGATCGGTGCCGGACTTCTGACGCTGGGTTGGAGGCGGGCGGTCACCTGAGGCCATATCGCCTGTGAACAAGTCGTGTTGAGTGGCGAAAACCACCCGCAGCCGTGCTATAGCCCTTCTCCTTGCGCGGCGAGCGATTCCCCGCCGAGACTGAGCATACGAGGTTAGTGCATTGCAGGTCGGCATCGATATGGGCACCGTGACCGGGGGTGCCCCGGCCAAGCTCGATATCGAGGAGCTTCTGGCGACGCGCCTTTTGGTGCAGGGAAATTCAGGTTCCGGTAAGTCCCACCTTCTCAGGCGGCTGCTGGAGCAATCCGCGCCGTGGGTTCAGCAGGTCATCATCGATCCCGAAGGCGACTTCGTCACCCTGGCCGAGAAGTACGGGCACATCGTGGTCGACGGCGACCGGACCGAGGCCGAGCTCGCCGGCATTGCTACGCGCATCCGCCAGCACCGCGTGTCCTGCGTGCTGACGCTCGAAGGTCTCGACATCGAGGAGCAGATGCGCGCCGCCGGCACGTTCCTGAACGGCCTCTTCGATGCCGATCGCGAGCACTGGTATCCGGTGCTTGTCGTTGTGGACGAGGCGCAGATGTTCGCGCCCTCCGTCGGCGGTGATGTATCGGAAGAAGCGCGCAAGATGTCACTCGGTGCAATGACCAACCTGATGTGCCGCGGGCGAAAGCGCGGGCTGGCCGGTGTGATCGCGACACAGCGCCTTGCCAAGCTCGCCAAGAACGTGGCGGCGGAGGCGTCCAACTTTCTGATGGGCCGCACCTTCCTCGATATCGATATGGCGCGCGCGGCCGACCTCCTCGGCATGGACCGCCGCCAGGCGGAGATGTTCCGCGACCTGAAGCGCGGAAACTTCGTGGCGCTCGGGCCTGCGCTTTCGCGCCGGCCGCTGCCGATCGTAATCGGTCCGGTGGAAACCTCGGCGCGGTCCTCCAGCCCCAAGCTGATGCCGCTGCCGGATGCGCCGCAGGACGTCGAGGACCTGATCTTCACGCCCGATCCAGAGGAATTCACCCGACCCATCACGCGGCGGGCGCCGCCCGCGCCGCGTCCAACCACCGACATCCTGGCTGAGCTTTGCCGTTCGACGCCTGCAGCGGTTCCGATGGCGACGGAGCCCTCACGCCCCGCGCAGCCGGAGCTTTCTCCGGAGGAGCGAGACGAGCGCCTGAATGCGGTGCTCTCCGAAATCATTGACGATCCGCAGGCTGCCTATCGCACCGACGCCGTGCTCTACCAGGATTTCCTCGTGCGTGCCCGCATGCGCCGGCTGCCCGGGCCGCCGATGGCGATGAGCGAGTTTCGTCGGCGCGTGGCGATCTCGCGGGCAGGGGTCGACAAGGAAACATCCGAGACGCCCGGCTGGCAGACGGCGCTCGAGCTTTCGGTGCGCGTGTCCGACGATCTGCAGGGCGTCTTCCTGATGCTCGCGAAGGCGGCGCTGCTGGCCGAGCCATGCCCGCCGGATATGCGGCTTGCCAGGGCGTATGGCACCCATTCGGCGCGCCGTGCCCGGCGCCTGCTCGGCTATTTCGAGGAGCAGGGGCTGATCGTCGTCCACTCCGATTTCTCCGGCAAACGTATCGTCGCCTTTCCGGATCTGGACGTGCAGACATCACCAGGCGCGCCGGACGCGCCGGATGAGGAGCCGGTGGAAAGGCGCGACGCTGCGGAATAAGCGTTCGCGCGTTGCCTTATCTGGAAGAGCAGCCTAAGCCGCACGCTCCTCCCAGACCTTGACCAGTTCGACAATTGCCCGGACCGAGGTCTCCATGTCCTGCACGCTGATCCATTCGAGCGGCGAATGGTAGGCGTGGCCGCCGGTATAGATGTTGGGGCAGGGGAGGCCCATGAAGGAAAGGCGTGCGCCGTCGGTGCCGCCGCGGATGCTGTCGATCTTCGGCTCCAGCCCGATTCGACGCGTGGCCTCCATCAGGTTCTCCATCACTTCCGGATGCCGGTTGAGAACTTCTTTCATGTTACGGTACTGCTGCTTGACTTCGAAGCGGTAAGTCGAGCCGGGATAGGCCGCCAAAACCTCCTCCGTGAGCGTCTTCAGCAGGTCTTCCTTCTGCGTCAGTCCGTCCTCCTCGAAATCGCGGATGATGAAGCTGATCTTTGCGCCCTCCATCGCACCGCAGATCGAGATCGGGTGAATGAAGCCTTCCCGGCCTTCGGTCGTCTCCGGGGCCTGATCCTGTGGCAGCCGGGCAACAATTGCGCTGGCGATCTTGATGGCGTTCTCCATCTTGCCCTTGGCTGTGCCCGGATGGATGGGGACGCCGGAGATCTCGATCGTCACGCCATCGGCGGAGAAATTCTCGCTCTGGATCTCGCCGACCGTGCTGCCGTCGAGCGTGTAGCCGAAGTCGGCGCCGAGCTTCTCGAGGTCGACCTTGTCGGCGCCGCGGCCGATCTCTTCGTCGGTGGTGAACAGGAGCTTGATCGGCCCATGCTTGATTTCGGGGTGCGCGAGCAGGAACTGCGCGGCCGTCATGATCTCAGCGATACCGGCCTTGTCGTCGGCACCGAGCAGCGTCGTGCCGTCGGTGGTGACGATGTCATGGCCGAGCTGCGCCTTCAGTTCCGGATGCTCCTCAACCTTGATGACCTGGTTCGGATCCCCAACGAGGTTAATGTCGCCACCCTGATAGTTGCGCACGATTTGCGGCTTGACGCCGGTGCCGGTGAAATCGGGGGCAGTGTCCATGTGCGCGCAGAAGCAGATGGTTGCGACTGCCTTCTCTGTGTTGGCGGGGATCGTGGCGTAGACGTTTCCGTGCTCGTCAAGATGGGCGTCGTCCAGACCAAGCGCCCGCAGTTCCTGTTCGAGGAGCCGGCCGAGGTTCTTCTGCTTTTCCGTCGAGGGCTGAGATGTCGAGGCGGCGTTGGATTGCGTATCGATGACGACGTAGCGGAGGAAGCGGTCGAGGACGGTAGCATTGGGAAGCGGCATGGACGGGATCCGTTCTTTAGGTGATGGACGGACAGCTTAGACCGCAGATCTGTGGGCGGGAATGCCGCTTTACGAAAATGCTTCGCGCCGGGGCAACCGGCGCGGAGCGGATAGGCAGGTTATTCCGCCGCCTTGATCTGAGCCGGCTTGTCGCGGGTCGCCCAGAGCGAGCCGATAATGCCGGCCGCGAGGATCGCGAGCGTCACGCCGAGCGAGACCATCGGCGGGATCTTTGCCAGGCCCAGCATGTCGGCCACGAAGATCTTGGAACCGATGAAGATCAAGACGACGGAGAGCGCATACTTAAGATAGGCGAAGCGGTGGATCAGGGCGGCGAGCGCGAAATAGAGCGCGCGCAGACCGAGGATTGCGAAGATGTTCGACGTGTAAACGATGAACGGGTCAGTGGTAATGGCGAAGATCGCGGGGATGGAGTCGACCGCAAAGACAAGGTCTGCGAACTCGATCAGGATCAGCGCCAGCATCAGCGGCGTCAGAAATGTCTTCAGCTTGCCGGTTTTTGGATTAGGCTCCCGGACAAGGAACTTCTCGCCATGCAGTCGATCGGTCACCGGCAGGCGCTTGCGCAGCAGCTTCAGGACCGGGTTGTTCTCCACGTCATAAGGCTCGCTGCTCGAGAACAGCATCTTGATGCCGGTGATGATCAGGAAGGCGGCAAAGAGGTAGAGCACCCAGCCGTAGTTGTCGACGGCGGCCGCGCCGGCCGCGATCATGATGCCGCGCAGGACGATGACGCCGAGGATGCCGTAAAGCAGGACACGGTGCTGATATTGGCCGGGGATGGAGAAATAGCCGAAGATCATCGCGATGACGAAGATGTTGTCCATCGCGAGGCTTTTCTCGATGACGAAGCCGGTGAGATATTCGAGGCTGGCCTGCTGGCCGAACTGACTCCACACGAAGCCGGCAAAGAGAATGCCGAGCGTCATGTAGAAGCCCGACATCAGGAGGCTTTCCTTGATGCCGATCTCTTTGTTCTTCTTGTGGAGGACGCCGAGATCGAGTGCGAGTAGTCCGATCACGGCTGCGACAAAGGCGAGCCACATCCAGACGGCGGCCCCCTGGAAATCAACCCATAGGAAATCCATGACATATCCATGCCGGATCAAGGTTGATCAGAAGCACCGACATCACGGTCGATCCGGCGATACACGTCAGAGGGGCCCGGTGCTCGCGATCACTTGGAGGTACGCCGATTGTTGTTCAAGTGCACGACACGATAAATTTCCGTGAGCCTGTCGTTCGGGTGTTGGGCGGTTGCTCTCCTCCCATCGCTGTTGACATTTTCATGACGACCCCCTAAAGACCGCGCCAGCACCGGGTGGCAACGCCCGGTGTTTCATTTGACATGTCCCGTGGTTTTCTCCGGACGCTTTCGTGAGAAACCTGTCAGGATCCCCAAAATGGGGTTCAGAGGAGGGCGTGTTTCCTTGATCCGGTTCCTTAAGGACCTGGTGTAGACCATTGAAAGGAAATACGATGAGCAAGCGCGCGTCGTCCAAGTACAAAATCGATCGCCGTATGGGCGAAAACATCTGGGGCCGTCCGAAGTCCCCGGTCAACCGTCGTGAATACGGCCCGGGCCAGCACGGCCAGCGCCGCAAGGGCAAGCTTTCTGACTTCGGTGTGCAGCTGCGCGCCAAGCAGAAGCTGAAGGGCTATTACGGCGATGTCCGTGAGAAGCAGTTCCGTGCGATCTACGAAGAAGCCAACCGCCGCAAGGGTGACACCGGCGAGAACCTGATCGGCCTGCTCGAGTCGCGTCTCGACGCGATCGTCTATCGCGCCAAGTTCGTGCCGACGATCTGGGCTGCCCGTCAGTTCGTCAACCACGGCCACGTGACCGTCAACGGCGTGAAGGTCAACATCGGTTCCTACCGCTGCAAGGCTGGCGATGTCATCGAAGTCCGCCAGAAGTCCAAGCAGCTGGTTTCGGTTCTGGAAGCTGTTCAGCTCGCCGAGCGTGACGTTCCGGACTACATCGATGCTGATCACAGCAAGATGACCGCCACCTATGTTCGCGTTCCGAGCCTTTCTGACGTGCCTTACGCCGTCATAATGGAACCGAACCTCGTCGTCGAGTTCTACTCGCGCTAATAAAGAAGGGCCCGGTATCGGGCCCCGCTTTCTGGCCTTGGCCGGGAATTGAAGCCGCGTCAGCTCGACGCGGCTTTTTTCATGACGCCAAGGTTCTTGTCGAGCGACTCGCCGGTCGCGACTGGCGCTTCCTTCGGGCCCTCACCCATGCGGTTCCAGGCATCGAGGCCCGCGATCTTGTAGGCCTCGGCGAGCGTCGGATAATTGAAAGTGTTCTCGACGAAGTAATCGACCGTTCCCTTCAGGTTTAGCACCGCCTGGCCGATGTGCACCAGTTCGGTCGCGCCTTCCCCAACGATGTGGACGCCGAGCAGGCGACGGGTCTTGCGCGAAAAGATCATCTTCAGGAGGCCGGTATCGAGCCCCATGATGTGGCCGCGCGATGTTTCGCGGAAATGGGCTATCCCTGTTTCATAGGGGATGCCTCGTTCGATGACTTCCTCTTCCGTAAGCCCGCAGGTCGAGATCTCCGGAACGGCGTAGATACCATAGGGGAAATACTGCGGCGGCTCGCTTGCCGGTGCGCCGACAGCGTGGCGGGCGGCAATCCGTCCCTGTTCCATCGAAGTCGAGGCAAGGCTCGGGAAGCCGACGACATCGCCTGCGGCGTAGATGTGCGGCACGGATGTCTGGAAGGTCTCGGGGTCGACCTTCAGCCGCCCGCGGCTGTCGGCTTCCAGCCCAGCGGCGGGCAGATTGAGGGTGTCGGTGGCGCCCATGCGTCCGGCCGCAAAGAGCACCGTCTCGGACTGCAGCACCCGGTGATTGCTGAGCTCGATCCGGCACTTGCCGTTCTCGTCCTTCTCGATCTTCTCGACCGTCTGACCGAAAATCAGCTTCATGTTGCGGTCGCGCAGCTGGTAGGTGAAGTCCTCGACGATCTCCTTGTCGATGAAATCGAGCATGCTCTGGCGTGGCTCCACCACGGTAACCTGCGTGTCCAGCGCACTGAAGATGGTGGCGTACTCAATCCCGATCACGCCTGCGCCAACCACGATCAGGGAGCGCGGTACCTGCTTGATCTCCAGCAGCTCGTCGCTGTCGATGATCGCGGCGCCGTCGAAGGGAATGTTGGTTGGCCTATAGGGGCGGGTGCCTACGGACAGGAGGATGGAGGTGGCGCTGACATGCATGACCTCGCCATCCGTCTTCTCGACCTCGAGCGTGTTGGGATCGGTAAACTTCGCTGTGCCGCGGATGTGTTGCACGCGGTTGCGGGAAAACTGATGCTCCAGCACCTCGACCTCGTGGTCGAGCGTGATCAGCAACCGTCGGCGTAAGTCGTCGGCGCTGATGTCCTGCTTCACACGATAGGACTGGCCGTAGAAGCCGCGCTCGCGCCAGCCGGAGAGGTTGAGGGCCGTTTCGCGGAGCGTCTTCGAGGGGATCGTTCCGGTGTGGACGGAGACGCCACCGACGCGACGGCCGCGCTCGATGACGAGAACGCTTTTTTCCAGTTTTGCGGCCTGGATGGCGGCGCGGCGTCCCGCCGGTCCGCTGCCGACGACGATGAGGTCGTAGTGATTCATGGATTGCTCCGCTTGGTCATTCCGGCGGCGACCGCCGCTGCTGCTGCATCAGTATCAGGCTTGTCTTACGGTTTGATTGAGGCGCCTGGAGGAAAACGGTCGAAGGCCGCCTTTGTTCGCATTGCGGCTGGGAAAGGCGAGGGCGGAGCCTTAGATCAGCCTCAGCCGCTTCAGGGTGGCGTGGCCGTCCTTGCCGATGATGATGTGGTCGTGGACGGTGATGCCGGCTTGCCGTTTCGATGATCGTGCGGGTCATATCGATATCGGCGCGCGACGGTGTCGACTCGCCACTCGGATGGTTGTGGACGAGGATGATGGCGGTTGCAGAAAGCTCCAGCGCACGGCGGACCACCTCGCGCGGATAAACCGGCGTATGGTCCACCGTGCCCGCCCCTGGATCTCGTCGGCTATCAGGGTATTTCGCTTGTCGAGGAAGAGGATCCGGAACTGTTCTCACGAGTCATAGACGATGGGCGCGTGGCAACCGTCGATGACGGAGACCAGGAGGAGAGAACCTGCTTGCCGCGAAGCTCGCTTTTCAGCATCCGGTGCGCGACCGTGGAAACAAGCTTCAGATCGAGGGCTACCGCTTCGCCGATGCCGTCGACCTCCTGGAGAAGCGAGGTGAGGGCACCGAAGACGCCTGCCAGCGCGCCGTCGCCGTTCGTGCCCTCAGCCGGTCCCGATGCCCGTGATAATGAGCCTGCTTCTCTTCCGGCTTTGCCAGCAGCCCGCGCTTCAGCGTTGCGGGGTTCAGCGTTGCGGGGTTCAGCGTTGCGGGCTTCGGAGGCTGCTCCGCAAAGAAGCCGCGTTCGTCCAGGCCCTCATCCATGGCTGGCATTGCACCGTCATCGGGAGGGGCGGGACGATTGTTCATCGGCTATCCCTTCAAGGGCGGCAGGCCAGGGCGGTCGAGGCCGGCTGGCGAAAGCGTGAAGATTTCGCAGCCGGTGGCGGTGACGCCGACGGCATGCTCGTATTGCGCCGACAGCGAGCGGTCGCGCGTGACGGCCGTCCAGCCGTCCGACAGCACCTTTACGTGCGGCTTGCCGAGATTGATCATCGGCTCGATGGTGAAGATCATGCCCTCGCGCAGCTCTGGTCCTTCATCGGCACGGCCATAATGCAGGATGTTCGGCGTGTCGTGGAAAAGGCGTCCTACGCCGTGGCCGCAGAAATCGCGGACGACGGAGCAGCGTTCTGCCTCGGCATAGGTCTGAATCGCCTGGCCGATGGCGCCTGTCCGGGCACCTGGCCGGACCGCTGCGATCCCGCGCAGCAGGCACTCGTAGGTGACTTCCAGCAGGCGTTCGGCAGCGCGCTTGATCTGTCCGACGGGATACATGCGGCTTGAATCGCCATGCCAGCCGTCAAGGACGTAGGTGACATCGACGTTGACAATCTCGCCTTCCTTCAGCGGCTTGTCGTCCGGCATGCCATGACAGACGACATGGTTGATGGAAGTGCAGACGGAGTATTTGTAGCCGCGGTAGTTCAACGTCGCCGGCAGCGCACCGTGGTCCATTCCGAACTGGAAGACGAAGCGGTCGATCTCGTTGGTGGTCACCCCGGGTTTGACGATCGAGGCCAGTTCATCCAGGCAGCGCGCCGTCAGCAGGCTCGCCTTGCGCATGCCGGCAAAGTCCTCTGCGCTGTAGAGGCGAATTGCGCCCGTATTCTTCAGCGGCGCCGCCAACGCGTCGATATAATTCACCATCTGCTCGTTCTCGTTGCCTGACCGTTCATAACGCACACGCCCGCAGTTCGTCTATTGCGACCAGGTCGGTCGCGACGATTTCTTGCGGCGCTACGCGGCAGCGAAGGGCATAGGCTTCCACGCCTTGCTTTGCTGCGCGCCGGAAGCCCTCGACATAGGTCGGATCGAGGTCTTCGCAAAGGCTCATCGCATCACAATCGGATCGTTGGATGATATAGAGCATGATGGCACGATGACCTTGCGTCACCATCCGCGCCATCTCTTCCAGATGCTTCGTGCCGCGCTTTGTGACTGTATCCGGAAATTCGGCGAGACCAGCCTTGCGGATGAAGTGCACGTTCTTCACTTCGACATAGGCATCCGGGCGGCCAGGCTCCGTCAGAAGGATGTCGATGCGGGAATTCGTGCCATATCGTTGCTCACGACGGAGGGTGCCGTAGCCATCGAGCGATGGGACAAGGCCCGCCAGGAGCGCCTCTTCGGCCAGACGGTTCGGCAGCCCGGTGTTGATGCCGACCAGTGTCCTGTCCGCCTCCACCATCTCCAGCATGTGGCGGTACTTTCGCGTTGGGCTGTCGTGGAGCGACATCCAGATGCGGGAGCCGGGCCTCGTCAGGCCGCGCATCGATCCGGTGTTGGGGCAGGAGCCGGTAATCGGCGTGCCGTCATCGAGCACGGCATCAAACAGGAAGCGCTTGTAGCGCTGAACGAGCGTTGCGGGTACAAGCGGCGGATCGAACCTCATTATCCGCGGCTATACCCGCTCCAGAACAAATGTGCCAGGCGCATCGGCTATTGCGTTGAGCGCATCCCCGCCCGGCTTGCGAGCAGCGACGCGCACCCCATTCCGCTTCTCGATCCAAGCATGCCAGTGCGGCCACCAGGACCCCTTCGTTTCTCGCGCCTTCTTCACCCAGTCATCGAATCCGCCGATCGGCTTTCCGTTGGTCCAGTACTGGTACTTCTGCTTTTCGGGCGGGTTGACGACGCCTGCAATATGGCCGGAGCCGCTCAGCACGAACTCGACACGCCCGCCGAAGAGCGAGGAGCCTTTAAACACGGAGCGAGGCGGCGCGATGTGATCTTCGCGGGTGGCGAGGTTGTAGATCGGGATCTTGACGTCCTTCAGCGAGATGACCTCGCCTGCGAGCTTCATCTCGCCCTTGCTCAGCGTGTTGTCGAGGTAGCAGTTGCGCAGGTAGAACGCGTGATTGGCGGCAGCCATGCGGGTGGAATCGGCGTTCCAGTAGAGAAGGTCGAAGGGCATCGGCTCTTTGCCCATCAGGTAGTTGTTGACGACATACGGCCAGATGAGCTCCGAGGCGCGCAGCATGTTAAAGGCGGTGGCCATTTTGGACCCGGACAGATAGCCGGTCTTGTGCATCTGCTTTTCGATCGCCGTCAGCTGCTCCTCATCAACGAAGACCTTCAAATCGCCGGCAAGCGTAAAGTCGACCTGTGTCGTCAGGAAGGTGGCCGAGGCAATCCGGCTGTTCTTGCGGCGGACATGCAGGGCGAGGGTTGCCGCAAGCAGCGTGCCGCCGACGCAATAGCCGATGGCATTGACCTTTTCCTCCCCCGTCGCCTTCTCCACCGTCTCGAGCGCGAAATCGACGCCTTCCTCGATATAGGCCTCCCAATCCTTCGCCGCGTGCCGAATGTCGGGATTGACCCATGAGATGACGAAGACGGTGTGTCCCTGCTCCACGCACCACTTGATGAAGCTCTTCTGTGGCGTCAGATCCAGGATGTAGAACTTATTGATCCATGGCGGCACGATCAGCAGGGGCCGCTTCAGCACGGTCTCCGTGCTCGGGTCGTACTGGATGACTTCGCAGAGATCGCTCTGGGCGATCACCTTGCCGGGAGTGAGGGCGAGGTTCTCCCCGATCTTGAACTTCGTATGGTCGGTGTGCCGCAGCCGCAGTTCGCCGCCGCCAGCCGCCATGTCTTCCGCAAGCATCCGCATGCCCTGGACGAGATTGGCGCCGCTGCTGGCCACCGTCTCGCGGTAAACCTCTGGATTGGTCAGCGCGAAGTTGGCGGGCGACAGGGCAGCAGTCATCTGCCGGATGTAGAAGGCCGCCTTATGGCGCGTATGTTCGTCGAGCCCCTCCGCCTCGGCTACCAGCTTTTCGGCCCAGGATGCAGTGACCTGATAGACCTGTCGGAGGAAGGCGAAGAAGGGGTTCTTGATCCATTCCTCGTGAGCGAAGCGCTTGTCCTGCGGCAGGTTCTCGGGCTCTGCTACCTCCTGACCGGCAAACTTCGAGAGGGTCCGCGTCCAGATCGCCATATAGCTGGAGAAGAGCAGCGACTGTGCTTCAAGCGTCCGTTTCGGATCCGAGACCCAGTACTGCGCCACCTCGGAAAGTGTCTTCACCATATCGGTGACGGGATCGGCCGAGGGGTCGGTGGGCTCTCCGGCCTCACGGGCATCCAGCCATTGGGACGCGGCCTGACCAACGTGTTCGAGCGCACGCGCCAGGTTGACGGCGAGCGCCGCCGGATCCTTCACCATATAGGCTTCGACGGACTGCGGATCAAAGCCGGGGAAGGTTTGCTCCCCCGACTGCTTCTCCTCCCTCTTGTCAGTCAACCGGTCCTCCGCGACAGAAGTGTTCTTGTGGTTTGATTTCTTTTGTACATAGTGCCGGAAAATGCTTACAAGTGCCAGCGAATGACGCCGCGCGCGTCGACTTTTTGAACGCCGAAAATTGGGCGGATGCGATGGAAGAACTGAGGCGCCGGGCGGCTTCGCTGCCCCTATTCCTGTGTGTCGGCACGCTGCCGATTCTCCTGGCGGGCTGCAACAGCTTTGCGCTCGACGACGGGATACCGAACACGGCGCCGCAGGCAATCGTGGTATCGGGGCAGGGCGCTCCCGAAGGCCGGCCGCTCGCCAAGCGCAACACGGGCACCTATCCAACCTTCGGCCCGCAGCTGACCGCCGCCAACACGCAGATCGCGGACGAGCAGGCGGCCGGTACGGAGGCTCAACTTTCGGCGCTGGCGCAAGCACGTGCCAATGGACATGTGTCGGAAGCGGAGTACCAACAACGGCTGGCAGAACTGCGCAGGCTCGCGGCACAGCATGCCGCCGAAGCGGAAGCTGCAATCGCCAATTAGCGCTTGCCTTTCGGGCGGTTTGGTTTCAAACCACGAAATCGCCGATTTGGGCGATATCCCCGCGCGGTCAGATACCGCGCGTGCTTCCACGGGGAGATTTATGGAAGAGTTTCACAAGGTCCGCCGACTGCCGCCCTATGTCTTCGAACAGGTCAACCGTTTGAAGGGGAGCGCGCGAGCGGCGGGCGCCGACATCATCGATCTCGGCATGGGCAACCCCGACCTGCCGACGCCCAAGGCGATCGTCGACAAGCTGTGCGAGGTGGTTCAGGACCCGCGCACCCACCGCTATTCGTCGTCAAAGGGCATTCCGGGCTTGCGCCGGGCGCAGGCTGCCTATTACGCCCGCCGGTTTGGCGTGAAGCTCAATCCCGAGACGCAGGTCGTCGCCACCCTCGGCTCCAAGGAAGGCTTCGCCAACATGGCGCAGGCAATCACCGCACCCGGTGATGTGATTCTCTGCCCCAACCCGACCTATCCGATCCACGCCTTCGGCTTCCTGATGGCAGGCGGCGTGATCCGTTCGATGAACGTCGAGCCGGACGAGAGCTTCTTCGGCCCCCTGGAGCGGGCGGTTCGCCACTCGATCCCGAAGCCGCTGGCGCTGATCATCAACTATCCGTCCAATCCGACGGCGCATGTGGCGTCGCTCGATTTCTACAAGGATGTGATCGACTTTGCCCGCAAGCACGAGATCATCGTGCTGTCGGACCTTGCATACTCCGAGATTTACTTCGACGAGAACAATCCGCCGCCATCGGTTCTGCAGGTGCCGGGCGCAATGGATGTTGCGGTCGAGTTCACCTCCATGTCGAAAACCTTCTCGATGCCCGGTTGGCGCATGGGATTTGCCGTCGGCAACGAGCGACTGATTGCGGCGCTGACGCGGGTGAAGTCCTACCTCGACTACGGGGCGTTCACGCCGATCCAGGTTGCTGCAACCCATGCGCTGAACGGGGATGGCTCGGATATCGCCGAAGTGCGCAATGTCTACAGGCGCCGGCGCGACGTCATGGTCGAGAGCTTCGGCAAGGCCGGCTTCGAAGTGCCGCCACCCGCGGCGACGATGTTCGCCTGGGCGAAGATCCCCGAGAAGTTCCGCCATCTCGGCTCGCTCGAATTCTCAAAGCTTTTGGTCGAGAAGGCCGATGTTGCGGTCGCGCCCGGCGTCGGCTTCGGCGAGATGGGCGATGACTACGTCCGTCTGGCGCTGGTGGAAAACGAGCACCGCATCCGCCAGGCGGCGCGCAACATCAAGAAGTTCCTCTCCACGGCGGACGAAACCATGCACAACGTGATTTCGCTCAACACCCGCCGCTAGTCTCGGCGGCCGGTTCACGGGCGCCTCCCAATATCCAGGAAGTTCATCATGGCAGACGCCCTCAAAGTCGGCATTGCGGGTCTTGGTACCGTCGGTGCCTCGCTCGTCCGGATCATCAGAGAGCGGGCAGAAGAGCTTGCGGTGACCTGCGGACGGGCGATCGAGATCGGCGCATTGAGTGCCAGAGACCGGTCGCGGGACCGGGGCGTGGACCTTTCCGATATCACCTGGTTCGGCTCCGCCGAAGCGATGGCGACCGAAGCCGACATTGACGTCTTCGTCGAGTTGATCGGTGGCGCTGAAGGGGCGGCTGACCAAGCCGTTCGGGCCGCGCTCGAGCGGGGTCTCCACGTGGTGACGGCCAACAAGGCGCTGCTCGCAAAGCATGGCGTTGAGCTGGCCGCACTCGCGGAGGAAAAGGGCGTCCTTCTGAACTTCGAGGCTGCCGTTGCGGGCGGCATCCCAGTCATCAAGGCGCTACGGGAATCGCTGACCGGAAACAAGGTATCGCGCGTCTACGGCATCATGAACGGCACCTGCAATTACATCCTGACGCGGATGGAAAAGGAAGGGCTGAGCTTCCAGGACTGCCTGCGGGAAGCACAGCGTCTCGGATACGCTGAAGCCGATCCGACCTTCGACATCGAGGGGAACGATACGGCGCACAAGCTGGCCATCCTGACGACGCTCGCCTTCGGCACGCAGATCGCGGCGGATGAGATCTATCTCGAAGGCATCAGCAACATCTCGATCCAGGACATCGAGGCGGCGGCGGATCTCGGATACCGCATCAAGCTGCTCGGCGTGGCGCAGAAGACGGAAAGTGGCATCGAGCAGCGGGTTCATCCGACCATGGTGCCGCGCGATACCGTGATCGCTCAGGTCGACGGTGTAACGAATGCCGTGGCGATCGAGTCGGATATCCTCGGCGAATTGTTGATGGTCGGCCCCGGCGCCGGCGGAGACGCCACGGCATCTGCCGTCCTTGGCGACATTGCCGACATCGCCAAGAGCCGTCCCGGGGAACAGCGGGTGCCGGTTCTCGGGACGCCCGCCAAGGCACTGGCTCCTTATGTAAAGGCGCGGATGAGAAGCCATGAGGGCGGTTACTTCATCCGCCTTACCGTCGCCGATCGCACCGGCGTTTTCGCCAGCGTCGCCAGCCGTATGGCCGAAAACAACATTTCGCTGGAATCGATCGTCCAACGCGCGAGCCCTCAGCCGCAGGCCGCGGCGGGCTCCAAGACGATCATCCTCGTGACGCATGCCACGACGGAGGAATCGGTTCGCAACGCGGTGACGGCAATCAAGGGCGAGAGCTATCTCGTCGGCGAGCCGCAGGTCATCCGCATCGAGCGGCCGAAGGCGTTCTAGCCTCGTTCTGTTTGCTGACATCGCGCGCAAGATCATCAGCAATATGCGAGTGTGTCTTGCAGTTAAAGTGATTCCGTTTCTCCGGGGGATGGTCTAGTAAAGCTTCATGACCGTGAGGCACCTTCCCACCATTCCCTCGACCGATACTCAAGTCGATCCGGTACCGCGCGCGTTCCTGAACGTGGAGCGTTCTGTCTGCAATCAGCGCTGGGTCTCGCGTCTCGACCAAGCAGCGCAGAACCGGGCGCTCGCCATTTCTCAGGTTCACGGTATCCCCGATCTCGTCGCCAGAGTTCTTGCCGGGCGTGGCGTCGAACTCGACAAGGCGCCGGCTTTTCTCGACCCGACAATCCGCTCGTTGATGCCGGAGCCTTTCACGCTGACCGACTGCGAGAAGGCTGCCGCGCGGCTGTCGCACGCAATCAAGCGAGGCGAGAAGGTGGCGATCTTTGGCGACTATGACGTGGACGGTGCGTCATCTTCGGCGCTTCTGCACCGGTTTCTCGCGCACTTCGGGCAGGACGCCGAGATCTACATCCCGGACCGCATTTTCGAGGGCTACGGCCCCAATCCGCCGGCGGTCCGTCAGCTGATTGCGAACGGCGCGAGCCTGATCGTCACCGTCGACTGCGGTTCGACGAGCCACGATGCGCTGGCGGCGGCGCAGGAGGCAGGCTGTGACGTCGTGGTGATCGACCATCACCAGTTGTCTCACGCGCTTCCGCCCTGCTATGCGCTCGTTAACCCGAATCGGGAGGACGACCTGTCGGGGCAGGGGCATCTTTGTGCCGCCGGTGTTGTCTTCATGGTGCTCGTGGCAACAGCCCGGATGCTGCGGGAGCGGGGCCACCCGTTGGCCGCCTCGCTTGATCTCCTGCGCTGGCTGGACCTCGTGGCTCTTGCGACAGTTTGCGACGTCGTACCGCTCAAGGGTCTCAACCGAGCCTTCGTGGTCAAGGGTCTGATTGCGGCCCGCCACATGAACAATGCCGGTCTGGCAGCGCTGTTCAAGAAGGCTGGCCTTGGAGGGCCCGTGACGCCCTATCATTTTGGCTTTCTGGTTGGTCCCCGGATCAATGCTGGCGGTCGCATCAGTGACGCGGCTCTCGGTAGTCGTTTGCTGACGCTTGACGATGCTGCCGCAGCCGAGGAAATCGCGGGACGGCTGGACGAGCTCAATCGCGAACGCCAGGCGATGGAGCAGGCGATGCTGGCGGAAGCCGAAGCCGAAGTGATGGCGGAATATGGCGATGGGGAAACGGCGAGCGTGCTGGTGACGGCGCGCGACAATTGGCATCCGGGGATCGTCGGTCTGCTGGCGGCGCGCCTGAAGGAGAAGTTCAAGCGGCCGGCCTTCGCAATCGCCTTCGATCCTTCCGGCAAGGGCACGGGCTCCGGTCGGTCGATCAACGGCTTCGACATGGGCAAGATGGTGCGCGCTGCGGTGGATCAAGGCCTGCTCGTCAAGGGTGGAGGCCACGCAATGGCTGCCGGCCTGACCGTGGAGAAACCGAAGCTCGGTCAGTTGCGCGGGTTCTTCGACGAGGCCACAGGCGAAGTCGTTCCCGGCCTCGTTGCAAATCATGTGCTGAAGATAGACGGAGCGCTTTCTGCATCCGGCGCAACGCTGGACCTGTTTGATCAACTGGAGCAGGCTGGGCCCTATGGTTCGGGTCACCCGCAGCCGATCTTTGCGATGCCGGCGCACCGGGTGAAGGACGCGCGTCTGATCGGCACCGCGCATGTGAAGGCGGTGCTTCAGGCGGCCGACGGTACCTGTGTCGATGCGATTGCCTTCCGGGCAGCAGAGACGCCGCTCGGCAACCTGCTCTTGAACGGGCGTGGAACTCAGCTGCACGTCGCAGGCTGTTTGAGCGGAGATCAGTGGCAGGGAAACCGGCGCATACAGCTGCGCATCCTGGATGCGGCGCCAGCCGCTTGACCGTTGAATTTCAAGAAGAAGTGGCACGCCCTAGGGGAGTCGAACCCCTCTTTCCAGAATGAAAATCTGGCGTCCTAACCGATAGACGAAGGGCGCGTGCGCGGTGTGGCGCCCTTATAGTCAGGGCTCGGATTCCCCGCAAGCGGGAATTTGCGGTTTTCGTCACAAAAAGACAAAAAGGAAGACGGGGAAGAAGGTTCAAAGACATCGCTGCTTGAGAAGGCAAGCGCGAGGTAAATCAGGAGCTTAATAAAGGGGAAGGTGGCACGCCCTAGGGGAGTCGAACCCCTCTTTCCAGAATGAAAATCTGGCGTCCTAACCGATAGACGAAGGGCGCGT
>NZ_JALJRA010000004.1:0-13442 GCF_022968135.1 Pseudorhizobium tarimense | reverse complement strand
CGCGTGCGGTGAGCGCTCTTATAGTGGGGCGATTTGGAACCGGCAAGCGCGAAATCATTATTTTCTGCAAAAAAATGACAGGTGAATCATTGGCGGAAAATGGGTTTAAAACTGGGGAAAGTCAGCAGCTTAGCGGCATCCCGTCGGCAGCCGTTCCGCAGGAGCGCGTGGCTGGCATAACAGCTGGTGCGGGGGCGCTGAAGACGCTGCCAGCCGTGGCATTGACCCGCCCGGGAGTTGCAGTCGCGGGGATCGTTGCCGTTGCAGCCGGATCTGCAGTGGTGGCCACACTGCCGGAGAAGATGCTGATGCTGCCCGCTCGGATTCCGGTCGGCTGTGTGACCAGTTCTGCGAAGCCCGGTTGCGCCTGCGCCATGGCGGGGCCTGCGTCTGGCGGAGCGCCGTTCTCGGCAACGGAGGCGGCGGAGACCAGGCCCGGATCCACGTAGTCGTTCGAGACGGTGGTGCCGCCCTTGGCAAGAAGTCCTTTCGCAGACACGGCAGGCTTGGCTTGCCCGCTTGCCCCGTCTTCATCTTCCTTCTTGCCGCTGGTCGCGCATCCGGCGAGCGCGAAGATCAAGAGGCCCTGGACCATGAAATTGGCCACATGCCGCCGCTGCCATCTGTGCCAAGTTTTAGGCATTCTGCTTCCCGTCCGGCTGTTGTCGCGAATCGTCGGAGGAAGCGTGCCCCGGCCGCAGAGCGAGAGCAAGCGTCCGAGGCAGGCGGCGGTTACCAGCTGCCGGTGTTTTCCATTGAGGACCACGGTTCGGTTGGCGCAAGGGCAGGGCCCTTCTGGAGGATCTCGATCGAGATTCCGTCGGGTGAGCGCACGAACGCCATGTTGCCGTCGCGTGGCGGGCGGTTGATGGTGACGCCATTGTCCATCAGCTTGCGGCAATAGGCGTAGATGTCCTCCACCTCATAGGCGAGGTGCCCGAAGTTACGGCCTCCGGCGTAATCTTCCGGATCCCAGTTGTAGGTGAGCTCCAGGCAGGGTGCCCCTCTGTCGCGCGCGGCGTCGACATCTTCCGGGGCTGCCAGGAAGATCAGCGTGAACCGGCCCTTTTCGTTTTCGGTACGCCTGACCTCTTTCAGCCCCATCAGGTCGGTATAGAAGCGCATGGAGGCATCGAGGTCCTTCACGCGGACCATTGTATGAAGGTAACGCATCAGCTTGTGATCTCCTGTTTTGGCAGCCGCTATATGTGCCAGGGCACCAGTTCCGGGCAAGCCAGTGAAGATAGAAACGGTGCGGATAAATCCAAGGCGGGTACTTGCGCTGGACCGTTAGCAGGATGTTAATCTATCCTTCAGAATCAGTTAACCGGGCCGTAGCGCGTAATCGAGGGGCCGACAGACATGGCTGACAGACTGTCATCGAAGGGCATGGTGGAGATCGAGGATCTCGCCGGCGAGCCTGTCGATCTGATCGAGATTACCGGTGTCGTGAAGTGGTTCGATGTTGCCAAGGGGTTCGGCTTCATCGTGCCCGACAACGGCATGCAGGACGTGCTGCTGCACGTGACATGCCTGCGGCGCGACGGCTACCAGACCATTCTGGAAGGAACGCGGATCGTCGCTCTCATTCAGCGGCGTGAGCGCGGCTACCAAGCCTTCCGCATCCTCTCGATGGACCAGTCGACCGCGGTGCATCCTTCGCAGATGCCGCCGGTGCGCACGCATGTGCAGGTGACGCCGACGAGCGGCCTAGAGCGGGCGCTGGTGAAATGGTTCAATCGCACCAAGGGCTTCGGCTTCCTGACGCGCGGCGAGGGGACGGAAGACATCTTCATCCACATGGAGACGCTGCGCCGCTTCGGGCTGACGGAGCTTCGCCCCGGCCAAGTGGTGCTGGTGCGCTTCGGGCCCGGCGACAAGGGGCTCATGGCGGCGGAAATCCATCCCGACAACCCCAATCCGATCAGCAGGGCCCATTGATGAGAATGCTAACCCTCATGACGAAGAGCGCCTTCATGGCGCTTTTTCTGTTTCTGGCGAATGCCGTCTCGGCGCAGCAGCAGTTCGACCGGCAGGAGCTCCTGATCCAGACGGAGGACGGCAAGACGCATACGTTCGAGGTCGAGCTTGCCCTGACACCACAGGAGCGATCGCAAGGCCTGATGCACAGGGAAAGCATGCCTGCCGATCATGGGATGCTCTTCGATTTCGGCGAGAGCCGGCCCGTCTCGATGTGGATGAAGAACACGCCCCTTCCGCTCGACATGGTCTTCATCCAGCGCGACGGCACGATCTCTCATATTTACGAAAGGGCGGTGCCTTTCTCCGAAACGATCATCGATTCGCGTGGCCCAGTCGCCTATGTGCTCGAGTTGAACGGCGGTCGGGCTGATGAACTGGGGATTGATGTAGGGGACCGTGTGATCAACAAGCGCATCGACGCCGGCAAGTGACACGGAACCGTTGGTGCTTGGTGGACGTTCGATTTTTGCAGTTGCAGGCCAGCGGGGAAGCGTGTATCTCGCTGGTAAACGTGAGAACGGAGTGTAGCGCAGTCTGGTAGCGCATCTGGTTTGGGACCAGAGGGTCGGGAGTTCGAATCTCTCCACTCCGACCACGCGCCGGAAAGGACACAATCCGGCCATTCAGGGAGCGTCGTCGCGAATGTCCGCCAAGATCTATCGTCCCGCACGAAACGCCATGCAGTCCGGCAAGGCCAAGACCCATCTCTGGGTTCTGGAATTCGATCAGGAAGCCCCGCGGCGCATCGATCCCATCCTCGGCTATACCTCATCCTCGGACATGCGCCAGCAGGTCAGGCTAACCTTCGAAACGCAGGAGCAGGCGGAAGCCTATGCCAAGCGCGAAGGCATCGATTACCGCGTGATTCCGCCGAAGGAAGTGGTCCGCCAGGCCGTGTCCTACACGGACAACTTCCGCTACAACCGTATCCAGCCCTGGACCCATTGAAAATCCTGGCGTTTCCGCGCCACTCGGCCCCGTAGCTCAGCTGGATAGAGCATTCGCCTTCTAAGCGAATGGTCGCAGGTTCGAATCCTGCCGGGGTCGCCACTTTATGTTTTCATCCACGCAAGCGACTGTAATTGCTATTGATCTTGCCGAATTGGTTTGTCCGCTCGCTGCCTGATAGGGTCCAGCCGCTGAATTTGAAGTGGGCATCTCCCGTTATCTGACAGTGCTGTCGGCTTCTTCCTCAGGCCCATCGTGGCGGACTGAAGGCAGAAGTCAGCAGTCGGCGCGAAGGGGGAGACTGCCGTCGGCCCAAAGGGGACAACTGGGCGGCACGTCGGAAGCGTCGAGAAGCTGTCGGCAAGAGCGCCAGCATATAGTTCCGCAACTCGTCAAAACAACGCGTTCTGCGCTGACGACCGAACAGCCTTCGTCAGATGATCGATAGACGCTATCGGAAGACCAGCAACGATCCAGTTCAACTTGACGTCAATCCGTACCTTTGGATCGAGTTCAACCAGTCGCCCGTCTGCAATGTGCGGTTCAGCCAGTTGGACGGGTTGCATGCCCCAGGCCAATCCGTTCACGGCCAGGTCGATGAACGCATGAGTTGAGGCGACTGTATATGTCGGAGCATCAAGCTCGATACCGTACATTTCTCTCGCCCATCTTGCTTGAAGCCCGTCCCGCCTATCGAAGCGCAGGCAAGGCGCTTCCGCCAGTTGGGCAGCGGATATGCCATGAGGGAAGAAACGAGCGAGGAAGTCGGGGCTAGCGCAGGCGGCATAGCGCAGCGACCCGAGCGGGACCAGGCGACAACCCTGCACAGACCGGGCGTCGGCAGTCACAGCGGCAACTACTTCCCCTGAGCGAAGGCGGTCTCCAGTGTAAGCCTCATCATCCAGAACCAGGTGGAGCGGCAGGCTGGATGTATTGCCAAAGGACCTTGCTGCCTCAGGAAACCATGTCGCCAGGCTATCTGCGTTGACAGCGACTTTCAGAGGAACCCGTGAGCGTTCTTTGTCCGCATGCAACGCAAGATCGGGCGCGAGATCAGTTTCCAGGAGACGAACGCGGTCGAAGTGGGCGCAAAGCGAAAGGCCAAGTTTCGTCGGCAGGCACGGATTTCCCCGTATCACCAGGATGGCTCCTATGCGTTCTTCCATACCTCGAACACGTTGCGACACAGCGGAGGGCGTGATTCCCAAAGCGAGTGCGGCCCGTTCAAAGGTGCCTTCCCGGAGGACAGCGGCTACGGCTGCAAGAGCGGGGTAATCCAGCATGAATGAAGCAATGCTTTATGCGGTGAAGAAAAACAAGTTTTACTTACCGTAGCCATCACGGCATCAGAGTTGCCTATGATGAATCATGTGACCCCATTCGTTTCTGGCTTTGCCCTTTCGGCCGCACTCATCATGGCGATCGGTGCCCAGAACCTCTTCGTACTGCGTCAAGGGCTCAAGGGAGAGCACGTTGGGGCAGTCGTTCTGTTCTTCAGCCTCTCGGATGCCCTGCTCATCGCGGCCGGTGTCAGCGGCGTGGGCGTGTTTCTGACTGCTCTACCGAAGTTGGCGACGATCCTGACGGTTGGTGGCGCACTTTTCCTGGCATGGTATGGTATCACTGCCCTTCGCCGGATGACCTCAACGAACGCCATGTCATTGACAGCGACTGAGAGACTTTCGCTCGGTCGTGCCATGGTCACGGGTGCCGCGTTCACCTTTCTCAATCCCCACGTCTATCTTGATACGGTCCTCTTGATGGGAACGGCTGCGTCTGCGCAGCCTGAGGCATCACGACCCTTCTTTGCGGTGGGCGCTGCAACGGCAAGCTTCACATGGTTCGCCATTCTCGGCTACGGCGCTCGTCTGCTCCAGCCAGTGTTCACCCGCCCTGTTGCCTGGCGAATTTTGGACGCAGTCGTGGGCATTGTCATGCTAAGCCTTGCAGCGTCGCTTGTACTGAGCGCACTCAACCAAGCGAGGTGAAGCCATCATGACCGTTTCAGACCTGATGATGGTTTATGCAGCTTACGTCATCGCGGTAGCTAGTCCGGGTCCGAGCAACATGGCGATCATGAATGCTTCCATGCGCTACGGCCGCAGGTCCGGACTTTCTTTGGCCGCAGGGGTCGTCACCATGTCTGTCGTCTGGGGAACGATCGCTGCGACGGGCGTTTCGGCTGTTCTAACCACCTATGCAAACGCCATCACGATCCTGAAGGTGGCGGGTGGGCTCTATCTATTGTGGCTTGCCTTGAAAGCAGCACGATCAGCCGCGAGACATGACATCAAGTTGGGCCAGACGGCGGTTGCCGCGCCGAACGGTTGGACGTTCTATCGTAGCGGCCTACTCATGCATGTAGGCAATCCCAAGGCTGTGTTCGCCTGGCTTGCGATCATGTCACTCGGGCTTCGCCCGGATGCGACACCTGCCACTGTTGCGGTCGCGCTTATCGGTTGCATCATTCTCGGCGTCATCATCTTTTGCGGATACGCGCTCTTGTTCTCCACAGCGCCGATGGCAAGGGTCTATGCCAGGGCAAGACGTTGGTTCGAAGGCGTGCTTGCCGTGTTCTTTGCCGTCGCTGGAATCCGACTGCTCTTTTCAAGATAATCGTTCTGGGGACCACAATGCATAGCCTATCACCCTTCCACGGGCTTTCCGCTTTTCCGATCACGCCAGCAGACGAGAATGGTCGGGTTGATACAGAAACTCTGGCGCAACTGTTGGACCGCCTCTGTGAAGCGAAAGTGGACTCCATCGGCCTACTCGGCTCGACGGGCATCTACGCCTACCTGACTCGCGCTGAACGGCGTCGCACGATCGACGCGGCCGTAGAGTGCGTTGGTGGCAGGGTGCCGCTGATCGCAGGTGTCGGGGCCCTACGCACGGACGAGGCGCAACATCTTGCGCGGGATGCTGAAGCCGCTGGCGTTGATGCCATGCTCCTGGCCCCGGTCTCCTATACACCGCTCACCCAGGACGAGGCATATGAGCATTATCGGGCCGTCACCCAGGCGTCCGGTCTTCCGCTCTGCATCTACAATAACCCCAGCACCACGCATTTCAGCTTCAGTCTGGACCTATTGGCGCGGCTATCTAGCCTGCCTACGATCAAGGCCGCCAAAATGCCATTGCCCGCAGACGGAGGCCTCGCCTGCGAATTAGCGAGCCTGCGCGGACGAACTGGCCTCGCCGTTGGATATAGCGGCGATTGGGGCACGGCAGATGCAATGCTAGCGGGCGCAGACACGTTCTACAGTGTTCTCGGCGGCACGCTTCCTGATCCCGTCGTGGCGATGGTGAGGGCCGCGCAGACAGGGAATGTCGATGCGGCACGTAGAATTGACGCTCGGCTTGCAGCCCTTTGGGACACCTTCAAGACCTTCGGTAGTCTCAGGGTCATGTACCTCTTGGTAGAGCTGATCGGACTTAGAAGACTAGCTCCACCTCGGCCGCTTCTTCCGCTTGAGGGCAAGTCACGAGAAAAAGTGGTCGCGGCGATAGAACCCCTATTGCAAACTGTATGACGACCAGATTTCTGCTTGCGGCTTTCTAAGAAGCTGTTCCCTGGATGGGTGGTCTACCGTGTAATCTTCGCCTGCCACGTCCGCTTGTGGCGGCGTTTTCGCCAAGGCGGTAGTCGGCCCAACCGGTATTGAAGCCTGCCTTGCGGCGAGAGGGAAACTCATATATGAGCCGCCCCATGATCAAGACCGTGCTCATCGCCGCAATCTATTATGCGACCTCTCCATAAGGAGCGGCGCGTTTCGATCATGCCTTGAAACAAGCCGCCGTCAGGCGGCTTTGTTCATTCTGGAGAACCCCCTGGCGGCATAACCAGGAGACTTCTCGTGACACACTCAGAGACCACCACTGACCAATTCAAACCACGTTCGCCAGTGCTGAAGACGCTGGTCGAACGCGGTTACGTAAACCAGGCGACGGACCTCGCTGGCCTCGATTCCGCCTTCGAGGAAGGGTGACGGACGAGCAGATCGCCAGCAACATCGCGGGGATCAGAAAGGTCTTCGACCGCCTTCTCGTCTTCGGTGACGGCCCAACGGATGCGGTGATGGTCAACAATGCGGATTGGCTGGACAACATCCGCTGGATCGACATGCTGAGAGATGTCGGCAGGCACTTCTCGGTCAACTGCATGCTCTCCTTCGACAGCGTCAGAACAAGGCTGGAGAAGCAGGAGAACCTGAGCTTCCTGGAGTTCAACTACATGATCCTCCAGGCCTTCGATTTTCTCGAACTATCCCGCTGCGCAGGCTGCCGCTTACAAATGGGCGGAGCCGATCAGTGGGGTAACATCATCAATGGCATTCAATTGGTGCGGCGGACCGAGGGGCAGGAGGTCTTCGGTATGACAGCTCCGCTTCTCACCACGTCTTCAGGTGTGAAGATGGGCAAGACTGCGGCCGGAGCCGTATGGCTGAATGAGGACCGCCTGTCGCCCTACGACTACTGGCAGTTCTGGCGCAATACGGAGGATGCCGATGTCGCGCGCTTCCTCAAGCTCTTCACCGACCTGCCGATGGACGAGATCGAGCGTCTCGGCCGCGCAAAGGGCGTGGAACTCAACGCAGTCAAGGAACGTCTTGCCCATGAAGCCACCTGCCTCGCGCACGGAATGGATGCAGCGAGGGAGGCAGCGGCTACCGCGAAGCAGACGTTCGAACATGGTGAGGCCGCGCAGGGACTGCCTACACTCCAGCTTGTTGATGAGGAACGATCCGCTGGCGTCTCTCTCGTTGATCTCCTAGTCCGTACAGGGCTGTCGTCGTCGAAGAGTGAGGCAAGGAGAGCGATTGCAAGTCGCGGAGTGCGGCTTGACGGGAGCGTCGTTGAAGACCTCGATCTTGTGGTGTTGGTACAGCCATCCCCCGTCCGGCTTTCCTTCGGGCGAAAACGCCACGCCGTCGTTAGGTGATAAAGACGCGTCGGGTATTGTGCCCGGCGCTTCGTCCGCTTATGGCGCATCTTGCCATCAACATCCTAGCGGCATTTTTCGGAATGGCCCATCGAGCTTGGTCAATGTGCGAGGAAAACACCGCTTACTCTGGAGCGGCTAACGGAGGCGGCGACGAGAGGCTGAGGCAATGACAGCCATCACAGCGGCAACCGAGGCGACTGTCGCGAGCGCCCGCGCGGGATGTTTCTGCACCTCAAGCCACACGCTCGTTCTTCTCACGTAGTAGCTCTGGCTCCCCTCTACCGATCCATCTTCCTTTGGCTCATGAAGATTGTCCTTGGCTGCGGGCCTGCCAGCTTGATCAGCATCAGTCTGTAACCGTCGACCCAGCATCGTCATCAGCTTGTCAGTGAAACCTGCGGCGAACCTGCCTCCCAGGGAGATGAGATACCCATTGAAGCCGACATATAGTTGCCGCCTTGGGTGCTCGGCTGCAAAAAGGATGGCATCGGCAACGAGCCTTGGATCGTAGAGGATCGGCGGGAGGCGGGCGGGCTCCTCCATGTAATTTCGGGCATGTTCAGGAAAGGGGGTATGGATGGCGCTCGGGTTTATCAGCGTCACTGACACCGGTGCGCCTTCTTCCGCCAGCTCCATTCTAAGCGCATCCGTGGCCGCCTTAACAGCGTGCTTCGATGCAGAATACGCCCCTTGAAGGATCGAGCTGCGGTCGGAAAGAACGGAACCTATATTGATGATGGCACCTCCGCGATACCGTAGGTGTCCGGCCGCAAGTAGTGAGCCCTTCAGCAGACCGAAGTAGTTGATGTCGAAAATCCGCCGATGGTCTTCCATCGAGACCTTCTCCATCGTGCCGTAGGTGCCGACAGCGGCATCGTTGACCCAGGTGTCGAAGCCACCAAACTCCGCGATGGCAGTCTCATATATGCGCTCGACGGCCTTTTCATCCGCCACGTCTGCGACGCAGGTCACGACTCTTGCACCTTCCTTGCGAAGGTCGGCGGCGATTTCCTCCAGGACGTCTCGATTGCGAGCGGCAAGTACCAGTGCTGCTCCGCGTCTCGCTGCTGCTCTGGCCGTCGCCAAACCATTCCCACTGGTAGCGCCGGTAAGGACTATGGTCTGCTCGTGAAGCGGCTTCAGCCTAATCTTCATGCTCTCTCCAGCAGCCACGCCCATTTCCCGTCGGATCAAGACTCGTCATCGACGGCGCAAATGATCTGAACGTTTCAGAGCTGCATCTAGCACGAGGCCATAAACAGCGTGCGCGACGAAACCTCTCGCATGCGCCTGCCAGGGATATCGCCTTGGCTTTTCGGAAAGCCCCAACATGGCGTTCAAGCCTTCGTCTTGCAAAAAGAACATCCCAAGACCAAACAGAGTGCCTGCGCCAGTGGTGAGGGCAGGCACTCGGTGGCGAAGCGTGCCGTAGAGGGCACCAGAGATTGTACCAAGGCCGTAATGGACCGTCTTGCCGACTGTATTCTCCTCCCTTGGCTTCAGTTCCTGCCCCAGCGACTGCGCTGCGGTGTTGACGATGACGTGTGCGGGGTCCATCCCGCCGGGCCGAACAGCTTGAGTTCGTCGACGAGCTTCAGGAGCCTCGTGCCTTAGGTTGAACCAGTCCACCCGATCCATGACCCATACCGCTGCCGCTCCGGCTGCTGCGCCAATCAGCACATCTGCTACCGCGCTGCTTCGTCCACCGCCGCTCATCCGCGTTCTCCCGGGACAACATCTTCAGCGAGAACAAGGCCCAGAAGGCAATGTTCCGACGACGCGTTGAAAGTGCTGGCAAGGACGCGCCCTGTTCTTTTACTAGAAGTCATGAGCGACCCGTCTATCACGTCACTACTCATCATCGGAGCAACGTTTCTGGTTGCCGGGACGATCAAAGGCGTCACCGGCTTGGGACTTCCAACCGTCGCGATGGGTGTCCTCGGCGCACTGATTTCACCAGTTGCAGCCGCAGCCATGCTCATCATTCCATCGTTCGTGACGAACGTCTGGCAGCTAGTTGCTGGCCCAAACCTAATGCCGATTGTGAGGCGGCTGGCCACGATGATGGCCGCCATCTTTGTCGGTACGATTGCCAGTGCATCCATGTTGGCCGGGAGCACCAGCGCAAGCACATTCGCGCTCGGCCTCGCCCTCAGCGCCTATGCACTCTATACGCTGCTCGCCAAGCCCTGCCGATCAATCCGGCTCATGAGCGTTGGCTTTCACCCGTGGTCGGGCTGACTACCGGAATCGTCACCGGGGCCACAGGTGTCTTCGTCATTCCCGCTGTGCCCTATGTGCAAGCTTTGGGCTTCAATAAAGACGGCCTGGTTCAGGCTCTGGGTCTCTCGTTCACGGTGTCGACCATAGCGCTTGTGGTGGGGCTCGCATCGCGTGGAGCGTTCCAATTCAACGGGGTAGCCTTCTCAGCTCTCGCCGTTGCCCCGCGCTGATCGGCATGTGGTTTGGCCAGCGAATAAGACAATCTGTCAGCCCCGCGAAGTTCAAACGCTGGTTCCTGATCGCGCTCATTATTCTTGGCTCCGAAATGATGCTGCGGGGCGTTTGGTGACCAAGAGTTCCTGTTTAGTCCTGGCAACGGTCGGCGGAAGCTGATCCGCCGCGCAGGCATCATCAATAGCGCCCCGTTTTTATGGTCGATGGCGTGAGCTTGGTACCTCGTAACCCGCTGCTACAGCGCTGCAGGGTGCGGGAGGGACTTGTTGCCTTCGGCTATAGTGGTTGACAACAGCCTTGGCTGGTGATGCCGGGATAGACGATCCGTTGCTCATAGAGAAGGACAGCGCCTTCGGTGAGTTTGGCCGGAGTCACTTTCGGGCCTTCCATCAGATGATAGACCTTTACGCCTTGCTGCAGAAGGTAGTCACCAATGATCCTCCTATGGCAGCGCCACCATACGCTTTCCGCGCACATGATGGCGCAACGTCTTGAGGTGCCGAGTGCAAGGAGCTGCTTCAGATCGTTACAGCTTTCAAGTTCCCCCGGAACTAACGAAGGACGCCTTGGTTAGCGGGTTTGTCGCGCTGTCCAAAGGGGGCGTGGGGATGTTGGAGCCTGATGAGCAGTTGAACCTTCTGCAGGAAACGCTGATGTTTGCGCGAGAAGCGGCAGCAGGTGTGGCCGCTGAGCTTCAGCGAGGGTCCTCCATTAAATCAGAAGGTGGGGCCGACGGGTGGAGATAGCCCGGATGCGCGTTTGCGGCTCCTTGGCGGCCAAGCGGACGGTAGAGGAGATCAGAGGCTCTGATCGCACTCCGACGAATGAAGTTGTCAGGAAGGAAGGTACACTAGAGATGGCAGATGCGCGCTCACCTGAAGAAGTGTTGGACGATCACTTGCGGCTTCGGGCAGACCCCCACGTGGTGCTTCTCACCAGCAACTCGAACATGAGGGGCCATGACGCATTGCGCAATTCCGCCAGACGCTGACGCAGCAGTTACCTCAGGCTATCTTCAGCTATCAGGTCAAGCAGGTGCACGGCCCCTACGCCCTCCTCATCTGGTCTGCAACCTCCTCACGCTTCGAAGCCGTCGATGGAGCGGATAGCTTCGTCATCGAGAATGGAAAGATAAGGTTCCAGTCCATCCACTACGCTGTTCTAGGCTCAGATCACGATGGAACAAGGCCAAAGGTGCTAGGCGGAACTACTGCCTAGATGCCAGTGAGGTCACCTCGGATCGCGGGATTCCGTTTCGTCAGGCAGCATACCTACGCGGTGTCTGTAGGATAGCTCGCCCCCTTTCCACCCGGTGTAAAGGATGAGAACGAAGATCAGTATAGATGCTCCCAATCCCCAAGGGACCACCGAAGGAGGTCCGTCCGACCAACGGAGCAGGAGACTGGCAATCGCCACAACGACGGCAACGACGTTTCCGAGCATGTGACGCCAAGCGTCGCGGAGAGCCCGAATCTTGCGGTTGCCGACAAAGTCGATCAAGCCCGCTACCGCCGCAATCGCTGCGGTAACTATCGCCACGAAAAGAGCCCAGAATCCGGCAGTCGCCCAGAGAGGGTCAGCAGTCCACCAAAATGCGAGATCGCACAGGAGCGTGGCGACAAAGAAGCCTATTGGTAGCGGGACCAGGAGGGGGTGCAGGGGATGGCCCTTGATCCGAGCCGTTGTTGCAAGGCCAGCGAGATTGCGGTTGCTCATGACGTATCCTCCATCGTTCGATCTGCAACCAAGCTCCACCGTTCTAGTTCCAGAAGACAGGTATAAGCAGATGATGGCCACTAACGGCACCACACTGCCGTACCCACTCTCGAACCCAAGCCGCCGTTACTTGTCGATCTGCATGTTGGTGATAGGGCCGAGCAGGCCAGCGGCCCCAAACGACGGAAGAAGCGATGGGGCGGCGGCTTCACCGCCCGGCCGCCGTTAGACAGCTAGACGCAAACGCGCATTCTCGAATGGGAAGCCCTCGTCATCGACCGAGCGCCGTGAAAGCTCTTGAAAGCCTAGCCGACTGTAGAAGCTCAATGCCTTATGGTGTAGGTGTAGACTTCAAGAGTAAGCTCACCTTTCAAGCTCAAGGCGTAAGCGATGAGCTGGCTCCCAAACCAAGCCCTTGTCGATCTGGGGAGACAAATAATCCTCCAATGAACGCGTCTAGCAGGCTGATGAAGCCAACCGGTTGATCCGTCACAGTCGCTACCCAGGTTTCCGCACTCGGGAGGTATTGGTCTTCGACAAGTGAGCTTGCTCCAACAAACGACGCTCGCCGATGAACGGATGAGCAATTAGAGACGCCTGGAGCCAAATGTGTGACAGAGCTTTAGTATCCGATGCCTGGGAAGGCCGGATTACAAGTTCATCTTTCGCCATGTGAACTTCCGTAGAATGATTGCTAAGAGGTCCGGCCACTATTCTAAGTGCCGGGCGATGCCGCTAGGTGCGGCCAGTATGACTGCCTCTGTGCATAAATCTCCTTCTACCGAAGGCGTCATCTAGGCTGCTGACTATCCGTCGTCAACGGTTGCATTGGGTCGAGTGGGCTCTCCAATGCTACGGCCGCTTCTGCGTCATGACGGCATTCGGCACATAGAGTCTGTCGTTCCCGGCAGTCTCAACTTCTCGGGGAACCGCATCGATCTTTATTGCTACTGCGATGGAAGCATAGTTTTCAGGGTGGATGACGTGCACCGCCTCTGCCCACCCAAGCTCATCGAACGCCCACTTCAAGCATCTAATGGCCGCCTCAGTAGCATACCCTCTTCCCCAGACGTCTCGGCTGAATGCCCACCCGATTTCTTGCCCAGGCCAATCTGGAGGAGACCAAGCGCCCGCTCGCCCCACCCAGCGAGCTGTTGCCTTCTCGACTACTGAAAAGTTGCTGTACCCATGAATGCTCCAAGCCTCAGCAAAAAGCCACAGGTTCCTCCATGCCCCAGCGGCGTCTTGGCGACCGCCAATGAACCGCGTGGCTTCGGCGTCCGAAAGAAATGCAGTCCATGCAGAACGATCAGATGTGTCAGGCGAAATGAGAAACTGACCCCCTAACGAAATAAAGAACTGCCCCCTCGTTTCACAACGAGGAGAGATGGAT
>NZ_JALJRA010000049.1:1450-2805 GCF_022968135.1 Pseudorhizobium tarimense | reverse complement strand
TTCTACACCGATCCCGCCTTCTTCCAGTCGATCTGGAACACGCTGATGATCGTCGGCGGGGTCCTGCTGATCACGATCGTCGGTGGAACACTGATTGCGCTTCTGATCGACCAGCCGATTTTCGGGCAGGGAATCGTGCGCATCCTGGTGATCTCGCCCTTCTTCGTCATGCCGCCGGTCGCAGCGCTGGTGTGGAAGAACATGATCATGCACCCGAGCTACGGTGTGCTTGCCGATATCAGTCGGCTGTTCGGCCTGCAGCCAATCGACTGGTTCGCCCAATATCCACTGCTCGCGATCATCATTATCGTCGCCTGGCAGTGGCTGCCGTTCGCCACGCTCATCCTGCTGACAGCCCTTCAGTCGCTCGACAGCGAGCAGAAGGAAGCGGCCGAGATGGATGGCGCGAACGTCCTCAACCGCTTCATCTATCTGACGCTGCCGCACCTGGCGCGCGCCATGACGGTGGTCGTCCTGATCCAGACGATCTTCCTGCTCGGCGTCTATGCGGAAATCCTCGTCACCACCAATGGTGGGCCCGGCTATGCTTCCACCAACCTGGTGTTCCTCATCTACCGGACGGCACTACTCGGCTACGACGTCGGCGGTGCCTCCGCGGGCGGGATCATCGCCATCATCCTCGCCAACATCGTCGCGATCTTCCTGATGCGCGCCGTCGGCAAGAACCTGGATCGATAGAGGAACGACCATGGCACGCTCCGTCACCACCCGTCACAAGGTCATCGCCACCGCCGCCGCTTGGGCCGTTGCGCTGCTGATCTTCTTTCCCATCCTCTACACCGTCGTCACCAGTCTGAAGACGGAACCGGAGGCGATCGAAGGCTTCAACCTGATCCCTTCGTTCACGCTCGAGAATTATGTGACGGTGCAGACCCAGCGGGACTACATCAAGCCGTTCACCAACTCCGTCATCCTGTCGGTCGGTTCGACGATCTTCGCGCTGATCATCGGCATTCCATCCGCCTGGGCCATGGCGTTCTCGCCGACCAAACGGACGAAGGACGTGCTGATGTGGATGCTCTCGACCAAGATGATGCCGGCGGTCGCCGTGCTCGTCCCCATCTACCTGATGTTCCGGGACTTCGGCCTCCTCGATACGCGCATTGGCCTCACCATCATGCTGACGCTGATCAACCTGCCGATCGTGATCTGGATGCTTTACACCTATTTCCGCGAAATCCCGGGCGAGATACTGGAAGCGGCGCGCATGGACGGTGCAGGCCTATGGCAGGAGATCGTCTACGTCCTCACGCCGATGGCAGTGCCGGGCATTGCGTCGACGCTTCTCCTCAACATCATCCTGGCCTGGAACGAGAGCTTCTGGACGATCCGAC
>NZ_JALJRA010000049.1:0-1353 GCF_022968135.1 Pseudorhizobium tarimense | reverse complement strand
GCTCACCACAACGACCGCTGCCCCGCTGACCGCCTTCATCGCCTCCTTCTCCAGTCCGCAGGGGCTGTTCTGGGCGAAGCTCTCGGCAGCCTCGACCATGGCGATCGCGCCGATCCTCATCATGGGCTGGTTCAGCCAGAAGCAACTCGTTCGCGGCCTGACCTTCGGCGCGGTTAAGTAAGGAAGACGACGATGGGCAGCATCACGCTCGACAAGGTTTCGAAGTCCTTCGGGGAAGCAAAAGTCATCCCGTCGATCGATCTGGAGATCCAGGACGGGGAGTTCGTGGTCTTCGTCGGTCCCTCCGGCTGCGGCAAGTCCACCTTGTTACGCCTCATTGCCGGGCTCGAGGATGTCAGCGGCGGCCGGATACTGATCGACGGCAAGGATGTCACGGGAAATGCGCCAGCGCAGCGTGGGCTCGCCATGGTGTTCCAGTCCTATGCGCTCTATCCGCACATGAGCGTGCGCAACAACATCGCCTTTCCGCTGAAGATGGCGAAGTTCGACAAGGCCGTCATCGACCAGAAGGTCAAGGACGCCGCTGCCATCCTGAACCTGACCGATTACCTCGAGCGTCGGCCCTCGCAGCTTTCGGGCGGCCAGCGCCAGCGTGTTGCGATCGGTCGCGCCATCGTGCGCGAGCCGTCGGCCTTCCTCTTCGATGAGCCGCTCTCCAACCTTGACGCGGCGCTGCGCGGCACGATGCGGCTGGAGATCAGCGAGCTGCACAACCAGCTGAAGACGACGATGATATACGTGACGCACGACCAGATCGAAGCCATGACCATGGCGGACAAGATCGTCGTGCTGAACCGCGGCAATATCGAGCAGGTCGGTTCGCCGCTCGACCTCTACTCAAAGCCTCGCAACCTGTTTGTCGCCGGCTTCATCGGCTCCCCGCGCATGAACCTGATCGAGGGCGATTTTGCCCGGTCCAAGGGCGCTAAGACCGTCGGCATGCGTCCGGAGCACTTCGACCTGTCGCATGAGGCAGGTCTGTGGGAAGGCGTCGTCACGGTTGCCGAGCATCTCGGCTCCGACACCTTCCTGCATGTCGAGGTCCAGGGGATCGGACAGATCAACGCCCGCACCGATGGTGAATTCCAGGCCCGCCATGGCACCCGAATCTATCTGACGCCGAACGAAACGAAGCTGCATCGCTTCGACGAACAAGGGCTGGCGATCTGACGCCGGCGTGGAGTGTCCAATGACCGTCAAACTTTCCGCCGCCGTGCTTGGCGAAATTGCGCATACTGCGGCCGTGCCCGCCTATGATCCGATCATGCTGACGCCCGGCATCCTGCATTTCGGCGTCGGTAACTTTCACCGCGCGCACCAGGCCGTCTACCT
>NZ_JALJRA010000048.1 GCF_022968135.1 Pseudorhizobium tarimense | reverse complement strand
TCCGCTTCATCTGTCCGTCCTTCAAATCGAGGCCGGACTCTAACTCCAGGTGGAGGAAAAAATCAGTAGCAGGTCAGCATGGAGGTCTCCGAGGCGAAGCACCTGAAGGCTCTCGAAGAGGAGAACGCCAAGCTGAAGAAGCGTGAGCGTCCGGCAAACGCATTTTCGGGTGTCGAGTGATGGAAGCTATAGGACGCGTTTCATCTCATCGGCCATGACGCGGTCGATCATTTCGGGATCGCACTGCGCGTCGATGAGGAACTCGCGGATACCACCGTTCCAAGTCCTGATGTCGGCGAGTAGGCTCTGGAGTTCTTCCATGCCATTCTCGGTCAGACCCTTCGTGCCATCTTCACTGCCATCGCTGACGTAAACCAGTTCGCCCTCGGAGATGTTGTCCGAGTTCGCGGTCACCTCTTCGATGAGTTCGAGGTTTTCGCCGATCATGCCGGCGACTTGGCTGAGTGTGTAGATGAACCTCGAGCGGGCCATCAGGCGGCCTCGCATCGAGCGTTTGCTGGCGTCCAGTTCCAGGGCAACAGATCTTCGAGTCGGTCTTTAGGGTGATCCTGGATCCGGGTGAGGATATCTGTCAGATAGACCTCCGGATTATGGCCGTGCATTTTGACCGTTTCGATGATGGTCAGGATGTTGGCGATGCGCTCACCGCCCTTATCCAAACCGGCAAACAGCCAGTTCTTCCTTCCGATTCCAAGCGGTCTCATGGCTCGTTCAGCGATGTTGTTGTCGATTTCGACACGGCCATCGTCGACGTAGACGCTTAAGGCCGCCCATCGCGACAGAGCATATCGCATCGCCTCCGCCAGCCTCTGCTTCTGCGGCAGCGTAGAAAGCGTAGCCTCGATCCAGGCCTTGAGCTCGTTCAGAACGGGCCGGGCATGTTCTTGGCGCAGGGTACGCCGCTCGTCAGCCGACATGCCTCGGATACGGTTCTCGATATCGTAGAGAGCCCCGATGCGCGACAGCGCTTCCTCCGCGATCGGAGATGGCTTCAGCTTGATCACATCATGGAACTTGCGCCGCACATGCGCCATGCAGGCGGCTTCGATGATCTGGTTGCCGTAGAGTTTCTTGTAGCCCCCATAGCCGTCGGCATGCATGACGCCGCTGAAGCTTGCCAAGTGGTCAGCCGGATGGGCGCCCTTGCGGTCAGGGCTGTAGTAATAGGCGATGGCTGCGGGAGTGGCGGATTGATAGCCACTGCCGTCAAAGACGTACACCCACACCCTGCCGGTTTTTGTCTTGCCCCGCCCGGGATCAAGAACATCGACCGGGATATCGTCCGTATGTATTCGGTCGAGTGCTGCGATATGGGCCCGGATCAACAAGACGAGTGGTGTCAGCAATGCGGACACCCGGCCGACCCAGTCGGCCATAACAGATCGGGAGATGTCTATTCCCAACCGGTCGTACATCTCTGACAGGCGGTAGAGGGGAATGTGATCGTCAAACTTCGCGATCATGATATGGGCGAGCAGTCCCGGCCCGGGTTTGCCGCGCTCGATCGGCAAGGTCGGCATCTCGCCAGCCACTGTCGTATCGCATTCCCTGCAGATCATGCGCTTCTCGACATGCCGGACAATCTTGACCGCCGCCGGCACGTGCTCGAGCACCTGGACCACCCTGTCGGGCGCCTTCAGGAATGACGTGCCACCGCAGGTCGGGCAATTGCACGGAGCCGCATAGACCAGTTCTTCGGCGGGAAGACCATCGGGCAGAGGCTTGCGCTTCGGCTTCTCGGATGCGTCGTCCAGCTCCGGCAGAGGAGTTTTGCCGGAGCGCAGTTCAGCCTCGGCGCGGGAGGCCTCAATCTCCTCCAGCATCAGTTCGAACTGCTCTATCTTCCGGTCGATCTTTTCCGAAGAGGCGCCATGCTGCCGATGTCGAAGCAGCTCCAGTTGCGCGCGAAGAAGTCCGATAATGGAGTCACGCTTGATGACCTCGGCATCCTGGCTCTCAAGCTTTGCCGCCTGTTCCGCGACAAGTGCGCGCAAAGCAGTGAGCTCGTCCTGACTGTCCAGCGGCGCTGTTTCCATACCCGCAAATTTAGCCGATTTGCCTCTGACGTGCCAGCATTAAGCCTCGGATGTTCCTGCAAAATATAGCTTTTATCCTGTTCGGCCGGGGGCTGACGTCCACGCCGGACGTCGCCAATCGATCCCCTCAACGAGCATCGAAAGCTGCGCCTGCGTCAGGTGCGCCACGCCCTCTTTAGCCGTCGGCCAGGGAAAGTATCCGCGCTCCAAAATCTTGTAGAACAGGCAGAACCCCTGACCGTCCCACCAGAGAAGCTTGATCCGGTTAGCTCGCTTTCCGCGGAAGCCGAAGATCGCGCCCGAGCCGGGGGCCTCCTTCACCACCGTCTCGACCAGCGCCGATAGACCATCAATGCCACGCCGCATATCGGTCACTCCGCAGGCCAGATAGACCCGCACATTCCCCGATGGCCCGATCATGCCGCCTCCACGCAAGCGACCAGCGGACCAAGCAGCTTCAACTCAACGTCAACGGGAACCTTCAAGCGCCGACCGTTTCGAAGCAAGATCTCGACGATCGCCGGCCTCGTTGCCGCCGTAGTCGACTGGCTTACGCCAACCTCCTCGGTAATTTCCACCGGGAGAAACACCGTCGGTCGATCGGCATAGCTGAATGATTGCCGCCACAAGCGGATCTGGCCCGGATGAATGTCGTGCCGGCGCGCCACATCGCCAATGCGAGCACCGGGCTCATCAGCTTCCGCAAGTATCCTCAGCTTCGCCTCGTCCGACCAACGTCGTCTGCGTTCGGGACCGGACATGATCTCCATGCGAGCCATGAAACCTCTTTGTTCTGGTATTAATGTCAGCATTAATGCTGGTTCGAATGCCAGAACATCGCCTGATTTGCCCGATCAGCAAAAACAGCTCACCGGACGCTCACGAAGAAGCTGCTTGCCGAGCAGATGCTGGACGCCGCCGCACTCCGCGAGCTTCTTGCAAAATGTATGGTCCGCCTCGTCCGTGCAAGGGTACGCGACATCATTCGGCGCTGCCGAGGCGGACGTGCTTGAACGGTTCGCAGTTCCGCGAACGCCGGCGTTCAGGAAGGCAAGAAGCCCGGCTGCGGGGGGTTGAGGGATTGTTGGGACGTTGGTTGCGGGGGCAGGATTTGAACCTGCGGCCTTCAGGTTATGAGCCTGACGAGCTACCGGGCTGC
>NZ_JALJRA010000047.1 GCF_022968135.1 Pseudorhizobium tarimense | reverse complement strand
TGTGTAAGGCGGACGTTCAAACTGGACTGGAGGGCATCATGGAGGATCTTGAAGACCTCTACGAGAATGCCCCATGTGGCTACCTATCTTTGGCCGCTGACGGCGTCATCGTCAAAGCCAATCGCACGCTGGCGGGCTGGCTGGGTACGCAGAGCTTCGAGCTGCTCGGTAAGCGATTTTATGACCTGCTGAATGTTCCCGGGAAGATATTCTACGAAACGCATTTTGCGCCATTGTTGCGAATGCAGGGGTACTTCAACGAGGTTGCACTGGACCTGGTGGGGCCGGACGGACGGCGGCTGCCCGTTCTGGCCAATGCCGCCGAGCGCCGGACCAGCGAGGGAGGTGTGCAGTTTACCCGCATCACGCTCTTCCAGGCAGCCGATCGGCGCCGCTATGAGCGGGAACTCGTGGATGCCAAGAACACTGCGGATAGAGCGCGTAAGGAACTGGAGGAGCTGAACAAGAGCCTGGAAGAGCGCATCGCTGCGGGGGTCGCCGAGCGGCTTCAACTGGAGCAAGGTCTACTGGCGGAAAAGGAGGTGGCGCGCTTGAGGGAGCAGTTCGTCGCCATTCTAGGGCACGATCTGCGCAATCCGCTTGCGTCGATTGTGGGCGGGCTCAACATCCTTTCGCGAGAGCCTCAGTCGGACAAGGCACGGCGCGTTCTGACAATGATGAGCCAAAGCACCGAGCGCATGTCCGGCCTGATCCAGGACATGCTCGATCTGGCCCGCTGCAGAGCTGGCCAGGGAATTGCCATCGTCCCGAAGCCGACCGACCTACGGGCCGTACTTGAGCAGGTCGTTGAGGAGTTACGCGCCGCTCATCCCGGGCGCGACATCCAAAGCTCGCTCCAGATTGAAGGCCCGGTCCCTTGCGACGGCGGCCGGATCGCCCAGTTGGTGTCTAATCTGCTCGGCAACGCGCTAACGCATGGCGCACCTGATCGACCGGTGAAGGTGACTGCAACAACAGACTTCAATGAGGTCGTCATAACCGTTGCCAACGAGGGCGAGCCTATCCCAGATCACGTCAAGGATCACCTGTTCGAGCCCTTCTTTCGAGCCACAAGCTCGGGTGAGAAGCAGGGACTTGGCCTGGGGCTGTTCATCTCATACGAGATTGCTCGAAGCCATGGGGGCAACCTTCAGGTTCGATCAGACCAGAAGGAAACGCAGTTCTGTTTTACGATGCCCATTGGTGGATAACGACGCCGCTCCCTCGTGGATTCTTGGTTCGTTGCCCGGTTCTTCGCGGTAATTGAATGCGGCACCGACAATCGAGGTCTGCTGGAGCCCGCTCAGCGAGCTAGCTCCAGCATCAACCGTCGGTCTAGGCCGCCAATGATATCGTTTCGATGCCATGGCGGCTCATGGCTGCGCCGATGCGCGCGTAGTCGGGAGCACCCTCCGGCCGCTCGGAGCCGATGTCGCAGAAAAAGGCAATCATTGACGGCGCCAGCATCACCAGCATTCGAACCGGCGCGCTGCTCCCATTGCTATAGTTGTGAGGCACCCGCGACGGCACCATCGCGGATGTACCGGTACCGGCTTTGATCTCCCGTGGGAGTAGGTCGGCGTCGAACTGACGGAGCGTCAACTCCCCCTCCAGTATGTAGATCAGTTCCGGTGATTCATGGACATGTGGAGGCGTTCCCGAGCCGGGTGGAACTTCAATGTCGAGCAGTTCCAGATCTGATCCAGGTACACCTCCGAGGAAACGAATGCGGTCAGCCACGACCCAGAGGTAATCGGCATTGTTAGCGTTGGTCACTTCAATATTCATCGCTGAGCTCCTTGACTGCGATGGTTGTGTCCGCCGCAGTGTCGCCCGATCTGATCGCGGACAAGATCAGTTCGAGCGCCCAGGAAGCCGCCTCGCCGGCCTGGGTGCCGTCGAGACCGCCGTAGTCTTTCAAGACCTCCCATGCGGAGGCCGAATAAAGCAGGTGTGCCAGCGCCTCGACTTTGCGAGCGTCTGACGTAGGAAGAGATAAGAGGGCGGGTGCAAGCGCCGCTGAAAAGCTCTCTCGCCGCGCCGGCACGGTCGCCATGCGCATCTGGCGACCAGTGCGGGAATGGAGAGCCGCGCGCATGGCCGCCTCATGCGAATCAAAGAGCGGAAAGGTTTTTGCAGGACCGAGAATGATGTCTTGGAATGCTTCGGGCTTCACGGCTGCGCCTATCTTAGCGTTCAACCATGTCCAGAACGCCGATAGCAGTTCATCCTTGTTGGCGAAGTACCGAAAGACGGTCCTGCGCTGAATGCCAGCCTCGGCAGCTATAGCTTCAATGCTGATTTCATCAGGGGGGTCGCTGAATGCATCAGCGACAGAACCGCTGCCAATATAGTTTCACGCGTCTCGCGTGCTCTCTTCTCACGAAGTGGACTGTTGTAGGCGCGCTTGGTCTGCACGAGGAGCTCCGCAATTTGACGACGCATCATGTGACATGAAATGTGATTCCTGTCAATTGGGATCACAGAGCATTTCTCTAATATGGCGACAGCTGCGTGGCTTACCTCCCACGCCACAGCTAGGCGGCTTGTCTACCTCTACTATTTCTTACCCATGACAGTTCATAAGGGGATGCTAAAGTTTTAGCGGCGCGATTTAGATGATGTGGATATGTCTGTCGTATCCTTTGCACATATCCGGTCGGTGATGCGGATACGAATACGCACTGAGAAGTGACATGCCAGAAATAGCTTCAATCAACGTCGGACTCCGCGAAGCCCTCTCCACGATCCTGAAGCGCGTGCCACATCCGGTCATCGTTAAGGATGATCAATCGAAGTTCATCTTCCTCAGCGACGCAGCCTGCGAACTGATTGGTGTGAATTGCGACGAGGTCTATGGTCGAACGGATCACGACTTACTTCCTAAGGAAGAAGCGGACGCAATAAGGGCGATGGACGTCCACATCTTGGCGACCGGAGGGGAGGAGCTGTTCGAGGAACAGATCACGGGTCGGGATGGCACAGGGCGAACGCTCGTGACCCACAAACGGCGGATCCGTTGGCTTCTTGATGGCGTAGAAGTCGATCTGATCGCGGCTGAACTTAAGGATGTAACGGAACTACGGACGGCCGAGCGAGTGCTGCGCGAGAGCGAAGAGCACCATCGCTCTTTGATCGAACTTCATCCGCAGACGCCTTGGATAGCAAGCGCCGATGGTGAAGTCATCGAGGTAGGATCGCAGTGGACGAAGCTGTCGGGCAACCCTGTGACTGAGGCAACAGGAAGGGGCTGGATACGCTCCGTTCACCCTGACGATAGGGACCGTGCTGAAAGGGCTTGGAGGGAAGCAGTTCGATCAGGTCAGCCTTTCGACATTGAGTTTCGCATTAGATCGGCCAATTGCGGCTACAGGTGGTACCGGAGTCGTGCTGCGCCAAGGGTTTCGGAAAACGGCGCCATCGTACGCTGGTACGGGCTACTTGAGGACGTTCACGAGCGCCAGCTTGCGCTTCAAGCTCTTCGGCAGAGCGAACAGAAGTTGCGAGAACATCGCGACCAGCTGGAGAAGCTCGTCGAGCTGCGCACCGCGGAAGTCCAACAGAAAAATGCTGAACTGGATCGCTTGTTACAGCAGGAGCGGGAAGCGAACGCTCTCCAGCGTCGGTTCGTGGCGATGATATCTCACGAATTTAGAACACCGCTAGCGATCATCGATAGTGCGGCACAGCGACTGACACGCACCAAGTCTGCTGTCACGAGCGAGTACCTGGCTGAGAAGTCGGATCAGATAAAGGGTGCCGTCGCTCGTATGGTCGAGCTGATGGAGAGCATCTTGGCAGCCGGACGTCTGCAAAGTGGTACGATCGAGATCACGACAACCGAAACCTCGCTTTCGGCATTGGTGCTCGAGTGTGCAGACAAGCGGCAACAGATCAGCGGCACACACTGCTTCCACCTGGACTTGGACAATCTTCCCGACAAATTGGATCTTGATCCGGTAGCCTTTGATCGGGTCTTTGCGAATCTCTTCTCCAATGCCGTCAAATATGCGCCCCATGCACCGGATGTATATGTTCGCGGCTGGCAGGAGAATGGAGTGGCCATAATCTCAGTTCGTGATGGAGGCATTGGCATGGATGCCGACGACCTGCCTCGGCTCTTTCAGCCCTATTTCCGCGCCCGCAGCGCAACTGGTATCGCCGGGACCGGTATCGGGCTCAACATCGTAAA
>NZ_JALJRA010000046.1 GCF_022968135.1 Pseudorhizobium tarimense | reverse complement strand
CTGGCGGTCCTCGACATCAACCTCGGTGGGGAGCGGAGCTTTCCGGTCGCTGAGATCCTGCGCAACCGCGGCGTGCCTTTTATGTTCAGTACCGGGTACGGAAGGAACGGTTTGCCTGCTGAGCTCTCCGATGCTCCCGTGCTGAGCAAGCCCTTCTCTCCAAAGGAACTAGAGGAAACGCTGTCGTCTGCCCTCGCGGTCTCTCAACTGGCATTCAAAAGCTCGTTATCGTGAGCTTCTCCGCTATGGACAAGACAAGGATCAAGATCGCGCCGGCAGCCCAAGAGCCTGCTCTGTGGGCGCATGTGGCGGTATCCGCAATCACATGGGTTACCATAGTCAGCCTTGGCCTCGGCTTCACGCTAGCGCTGATGACGGCAGTCCTGGCGAACCAAGCGGCACTCCACAGACAGTTCTGTTATGAGATTGATTATCTCACGCCGTTGCTGGATGGGATACCGGGACTGAGCCAGTATCTTGCTCCTCCAAACTTACGTCAATCTTCAGTTGTGCCCTAGCGTTGAAGCCTCCGACGGTGAGGCGGCTCTATGTGAAAGGCAACTTCCGCGTTGGCAGCGGCCATTCCCTGCTGAATGACCGGTGAGAGCTGCATCAGGGCCAGAAATCAACCAGAGAGATCGCGGCCGCAGTTGCGAACGCAAAAATGCTATCCTTCCCCCGTGCGCACTTGCAACAACGGAGGGTGGCCAGGTCTAATCGATGGAATGACCTGCGCTCGCACGTTCGGGCCAAGCGACCGCCATTGATGCAGGACAGTGGTGAGGGAGCCCGCCCTCCGCAGCTGCTTCTGAACACATCTTGGGTCGCACGGCTCCCAATCCGTTCCCACCCTCCCCGGCATCAGACTTAGGTCTTAACGCTCGTGCGACTGAAGCCTCAGGCGGGAACAGGGGTCACGGCTAGGTGTTCCGTTTGCAGCTCCGGCATTCGACCAGGGCGTATGAAAAATCAGGAGGAAACACCCATGAAGTTTGTGACCCCACTTGCACTTGCGACGGCGTTGCTCGCCGGGACGACGCTTTCAGCTTACGCTCAGACTAGTAGCACCGTCGGAACCGGTGGCACGAGCGCGGGCGGCGGGACCTCCAGCAGCACAATCGGCACAGGCGGCAGCTCTGCTGGGACCACAGATTGTGCTCCGGGCGCCACCGATTGTGGTTCTGGCTCTGCATCCACCCTTGGTACCGGGGGTTCATCGGCAGGTGGTGGCACGACCAGCAGCTCCGTCGGCACTGCCGGCTCGGCGGCTGGCTCCGGTGACGGTTCGGGATCTGCCTCCACGCTCGGCACCGGCGGAACCTCGGCCGGCGACGGCACGTCGAGCAGCTCTGTCGGCACCGGTGGATCCGCTGCCGGATCCAGCGATGGCGCCGGCTCTGCTTCGACGCTCGGCACGGGTGGCACCTCGGCCGGCGGCGGCACTTCGAGCAGCTCTGTCGGCACCGGTGGATCCGCTGCAGGCTCGGCAAGCGGTTCCGGGTCGGCCTCCACGCTTGGCACCGGTGGCACGAGCGCCGGTGGCGGAACCTCCAGCAGCTCTGTCGGAACTGCCGGAAGCGCTGCTGGCGCGGCTCAGGACGACGTGAGCAACAAGGACTGCCCTCCTGGCCAGGCCAAGAAGGACGATGGCAGCTGCTAACAAGTCTCTGGTTGGTTCCGGGTCACCGGGACCAACCTCTCCAGGGAGGAGATCATGACGTTATTCCATAGAGTTTTGGGTCAGCCGCTTGCCTTGCCGCTCATCCTGGTCGCCGGCATCGCGGTCGCCGCGTCATCCGAGCAGGTGACGCTGGAGGACGGCACCACCTGCACGATCATCCACAGCGACAACAGCGAGGCTGGTGCTGCAGGCGGTCTATCCTCGTCCGTCACTGTGGGTGGCGGCAAGGTCACGTCCTCGACAAGCGTCGGCGGCCAAACCAGCACGACGACGACCGGCGCGGGATCAACGTCATCCACTGCCGGTTCATCAGCCTCAAGTGGGACGACATCCAGTTCCAGCTCGTCCGGCGGTCACGCCTTTTCCACCGCGAGCATCGTCCAGCCAGACGGAACGATCATCACCCGTCGGTCAGACGGCACCTGCGACATCACGAAACCGACGAAGTGAAAGGGATCTATCATGTATCGAACGAGCCTCCTTGCATCTGCAGCGGCGTTTGCCCTCATCGGCCTGTCTCCGGCACAAGCTCAAGAATGTGACGCGGCGGGAACGGTAGGAACAGGCGGAAGCGCTGCGGCTGACGGGACATCGGCAAGCACGATTGGAACAGCCGGCGCTTGCGTGACCGACGACGGGACCACCGCCTCGATTGCATCGGGCGGCAGTGCCGCTGCTGCCGCCGGCAAAACGCAGAGCCGCACGAAGATCAACGAGAACCCGAACCAGTTGAAGGCCCAATCCAAGGCTCAGGCGATGGACCAGGGCACCTTCAGCAAATCGCAGACCAAGACGCGCGTAAAGGACGGCGAACTTCAGAGCCGGACCCGCACAATGTCGCATGTGCCCGGGGAGAAGCCGTCGAAGGATCGCACAGACAGCAATGTGATCCTTCCTGATTAGAATAAGACGCTTGTACGGCTCAATCAAGAAGCCCGATTAGGCGGGTCCCGTTTGGCCGTTAACCACTGCCCGAAAACTGACTTGATGCAAGCCAACGGGCGTGACATTGGCGGGCTCTGCCCTTGTAGCTCAATGTCAGAGCAACTGCTTCGTTTGCAGGAGATCCAGGTTCAATTCCTGAGCGAGGGCACCATTAGAAGTATTAGTAGTGGCGCGTACGGGTCTAAATGCGCCATCGCCTCGTCAGAAAAAGGGTCGGCTAAGGACGTAGCACTCAATCGAGCAATCTGAGCCCAACCTCGTTCTGCCTTCGCCATCTGACAGAGCATCGGCGGGTGGAGCCATCGGGATATTCGATGATGGCTTCCTCCGGCAGATCGATGCCCGTTTCAGTGATCACCTTCAGACCTTTCTCGGCGACGTTGCTGACGGCGCAGTCTAGAATTAGGCCATCAACGAGCAGACGTCCGCTCCATACTTGGATATTTCGCGGGTTCCGCCTGCGATCTGGGCTCTGTTTCATCGATTGCTCCGTGCTCCGCCCTTGTGCCGTACAAATCTAAACAGCAGCTTTCCCGAAATGATAGCATCTTAACTTCTGTGCTCGTTGAACGAGGGAGACCTTTTCGCATCAAAAACAGTTCATTGCGATTAGGCGAGCGCGTTGGGTGCGACGGGGTCGATCGTGCCCCTTTGGGTGTAGGTGACGGCATTGGTCGCCGCACTCTCCGGCATTGGCCGGGCAGATCAGCCTGCCACTGCGGGCAAACTGATGAGCGGATCATCGCTCGTTTGGCCGATGGTTTCCAGCGTCATGTAACGAGCCCGTTGTACGGCCCACTCGTCATTGGCCTCTAGCAACAATGCGCCAACAAGTCGGACGATTGCGTCGTCGTTGGGAAAGATACCGACGACATCGGTGCGCCGCTTTATCTCGCCATTTAGACGTTCGATTGGATTTGTAGAGTGCAACTTGGCCCAATGCTGCCTGGGAAAGCTCATGTAGGCGAGGACGTCGTGTTCGGCTTCATCCATGATTGCCGCGAGCTTAGGGACCTTGGGGCGGATCTGGTCGGCAACAGTGCGCCATTGGGCACTCGCAGCCTCGGGTGTCTCCTGGGCAAAGGCTGTGCCAATGAAGGCTGAGACGACGCGTCTGCCGCTCTTGCCTGCGTGCGCCAGGACATTGCGGGCAAAGTGAACCCGGCATCTTTGCCAGGTGGCGCACAGGACCTTGGAAACAGCAGCCTTTACGCCTTCGTGAGCATCGGAGATAACCAGCTTGACGCCACGCAGGCCTCGCCGCGTCAGCTTGCGCAGGAACTCGGTCCAGATTGGTTCTGCCTCCGACGTGCCGACCTCCATGCCAAGCACCTCACGGCGGCCGTCCGTGTTGACGCCGACCGCAATGATGCCGCGACGGACACGATGCGTCCGCCGCGACGCACCTTCAGGTAGGTGCCGTCCACCCAAAGATATGGCCAGTCACCTTCAATAGGCCGCTCGAGGAAAGCATTGACCTTATCGTCGATCTCCTCGCAAAGTCGCGATACCTGGCTTTTGGACACTCCGCTCATACCCATCGCTTTGACGAGATCATCAACCGAACGGGTCGAGATCCCTTGGATGTATGCTTCTTGGATCACGGCCGTCAGGGCCTTCTCTGCCATGCGGCGTGGCTCGAGAAAGGTCGGTGTCAAGCGAAGTGAAGATTTGACCCCGTAGGCGAAACGAAGAACTGACCCCCTTCATTGATTTGTTGGTTCGCTTG
>NZ_JALJRA010000045.1 GCF_022968135.1 Pseudorhizobium tarimense | reverse complement strand
CTCCTGCGGATGGCGCGGCTAAGGCTCCGAGGGCCGTGTGGTGCGCGAGATGAATTCCTGCTTGCAGCAACTGCACAAAACCTCAGGAGGCTGGCCAAACTCAGGCCATCACACAGCGCCATTGCCGCTTAAGAGCGGCATGGGCTACCCTGCGCTACGGCTCGGGGCAAAGGGACATGCTTAATCCGCCCAAAAACAGAAATGGGCGGATGAGCAGCCATTCCTACGAGTTTTTCAACGGTATCGGCGCTTCTGCGCCATGAGGGCTATCGGCCCAAGCCAGAATTGGTGGCTCGTCCGAATCTATCAATCTTAGATCGTCGCTGACATGAATACGTTTAAGCCACCTCTGAACGGATACCGGTCGATGATCCACATCTTCATGAAGACCAGCCTATCTGTCATGATAATACTCTCTGCGCCGCTCGCTGTGGCTCAGGAAAATCCCTATCCGGGGCGAAGAGGGTTAGCATTCCCTGAGGGTACGCCTGAGAGCACGGCTTCATGCGCTGACTTGGCCGCGACCATTCAGGACCTGCAGGTTCCTTCCTATGAGCGGGTTGACCTATGGGCCACGGGACCTGTCTCGATCGTCGATACAGACCGAGTACTCTGGTATATTGGTATATGCCGGAAGCCTGGGGTGCGTGTGTTGTGCGTCATCTACTCCGACAATGGGATGCAAGCTGGGGACCGTGTCACCGTGCGGGGCGCAATGAGGGTGCAAGACAGCAAGCATATTCTACTCGATCCGTGCTTGGCCTCGATAGACTGATTGCCAACGCGGGCGTGACCGAATGCAGTCTTATCACACGTTCAGGCTACGTGTTCTCTTGTTCCACGAATGGCGAGTACGCAGTATGGCGGTGTCCATGCCTAAGCCTCCACCGCTCCTCCTACCTCGTCGCCTCCATCAGGCTGCCGGATGATAACACGTCTCGTCGCCACTCGGCCCCAAAGCCGCCACTGTGCTCAGGGCTATAATAGGAAGCGCTGCAACGGTCAGATAACATCCGATAGCGCCAACAACAGCTTTGTGCGATTTCCGGCGTTGCTGTCACGTCGATCGACGGAAGTGAGTTCCAGTGCCTGAAGCTCTCGTGGAGGCTTTGCGCCGAAGAGCTTCGTACACTAGTTGCCCAAAGAAACATCATCCCAACCGAACTCATCGAACCACTTGTTCGCCCAGTCCTGCATCGCAGTATGATGGCTTCCATCATCTGGTTTGAATTCAGTCTCGCCCGCTCGGATTCGTGCGGAGAATTCAGCAAGCTCCGCCTTCCGCGCGTCAATCAAAGTGCCATGCTCGCTGCTGCCATCAAGCGCCGGGATGCTTGTGAGGCCGGCAGCTCCCCCGCTTGGAAACTTTATTCCAAGGATGATTTCGCCTGAGGTGAACTGCTCGCGGTTATCGGTGATCGTATCCTTGACTGCGTTAATAAGGGCGTTTTCCAGAGAGATGCCGGGTGCTCTGACTTGCCACGCCTGAACTTTCTTTGCGAAATCCTCGCCGTTTTCGCTGATGAGCTTCTTCAACGTATCCTTCAGCGTCAGATCGCTGGCCTTGAAGTTGTCGGAGTCGATAAAGTCAAGCGCCGCCTGAACAGTGCTGTCCTGCTTCTCCTTTAAATCGAGGAGCGCGCCGTTGATGGCAGATGATGCCTTGGTCTTGGCAGGGCTGTTTTCGCTTGAAACGCCGTTCACCGTCGAAGTCAGGTCATCTGCCGGCGATGTCTGGTTACTGCTGTTCCCGGCATTCGATGCATCATTGGTCTGCCGCAAGATCAGCAAGGCCGCACTGTTTGCGGATGCTATTGACGTCATGGATCATTCCTTTGTGCCTCCGCCTCCCCAAACATCGTGGCCGGAAGTCATACAGGAGTCTGAGCTTCATGCTCCGCTTATCGGTTGAAGAGTAGTCAAAAGACACTCCGAATGCAAAAGTCTGGCTCTCGGCGGCCAATGGCGCGAAGCGGCAAGCCGCTCCCGGCCAATGCCGCATGAGGGGGTGTTACCCTTGATACGCAAGAATTCGCGTTAATATATCAGAACTCACGGAAAGGTCTTTCGCGGCCGAGCTTTTCGGAAAGACTGTTGATGGCTTTGTGGGCTTCGCTCGAGCCCCTTGTATCTGAACTACTAGAAAACTGCTGGGCCCGGGCTTTGATTTCAGCGAACTCAGACGAATTGATGTAAGCAGACACGCTTTCGGCAAGCTCCTGCATCTCTGACAGCTTGACCAACCACTCTTTCTTCTCGCGGTTTGTCAGCGTCTTATTGTTTTTGACGAGCTCCTCCAACTCTTCCCATGAGTCCGCGGCTCCCAGCCCTCCTACGACGATTCTTCCTTCTGTCGGCAGCGCTGAATCTACAGCGAATTTACCTGCCACCGCGGATGCAGACTTGGTCCCGCTGGATGGTTCGCTTGATACGCCATTGGCAACCTGAAGGATGTCATTCTGGTCGTCCTGCTCCGCAACCGATCCAAGTCTGATGGAAGACTGCTGCAAGATCGCAAGGGATGGACTATTGATTGATGAAACTGAGAGCATTGCCAATCTCCTAGTCATCCCGTTGCTTCATCGCAGAAGGATGCTCAAAAAAAGCGAGCGTCATGCGTCTCACAAATCTAAGTCAGACTCAGCTAATCATTGGGCATGTAAATATTCCCCTAACGCACCGCGACTAAATTCTCATTTAGTGCCATTTCCGCAGCAGAACGAACCAGAGACTCGGATGCTGCCGCTATGACCGCTTCTGTGCCGAAAGTTACCGGGACGGGGTTGGAAGAACATGTAAAGGCCGCTGAGGATCAGAAGACTGAGAGGGGGAAGTTGTGCGTAGTCGATTATGACGGGGGGCGGTCCAAGCGCCATAGCGACAAAATTCGCTGCGATGGTGAGTGTAAGTACAATCCCTAGCCACCGATGACTTTGGCGTATCCAGCTTCGCTAGATCATGAGTTCCTCGTGGGAGTATGCAAGTCGAAAAGTAGCAGATGAGCGCGTCACCGCGCCTGGACGAGCTTCCATCCGTTCCCGAAAGGATCACGAAAGCTCGCATCCACAGAGCCATAACGGGTTACCGGCTCCTGAACGAACTCGACGCCGCGGCTGCTCATCCCATCGTAGGCTGCCTGACAGTCCTCGACGACGAGAACCAGCGGGGGCATCGCTCCCTTGGCTACCGCTTCCTCTAGTCCTTGCGCGGTCGCCTCATCGACAATGGGTGGCTGGGGGCGAAACAGCCCGAGTTGGAAATCTGGCTGGTCTGGGTGCTGGACAGTAAGCCAACGATAGTCTCCGTTGCGGGCATCCGTGTGCACACGAAAGCCGACTTTATCGAAGTAGAACTGCAACGCCTCATCCTGATCATGGACATAAAGCCCGACAACTTGAACACCGTTTTTCATGAGAACCTCCTTTTCAAGCGTCCTGACTAGCGCCTTTCGTTGAGCGACGCTTCTCCGAAACTGCCATTTTGAGATGGGGCCGATGAGCAGCGCTCAGGAAGCAATGGGGCACCCACTCGAGTGCATCATCGTGGGCTCTAAGCCGACGACGTAGGGCGGTGGGATTCTCTCCCGTTATGTCCCGGAATGTACGACCAAAGGTCCCTATGCTGTCCCACCCAACCTGCATCGCAATTTCGATAACAGGCAGCTCCGTATCCCTCAGCAGGGCGGCGGCGCGTTCGACCCGCCGAGTGAGTAGGTAGCGATGCGGAGGAATGCCGAACGCTTCACGGAAAGATCGAGCGAAGTGGGCTTCAGACACGCCGCTAACTTTTGCGAGTCGCGAGACCGTCCATAGTTGATGCGGTTCTGCGTCTATTCGGTCTTTGGCGCGCAGCAGGCGGCGGAGCAATCGAAGGTCCCTGTTTACCGCGTTCTTCCGTTCAACTCCCAGAGATCAGGTCTCCATCAATTTCATCGAGCAACTCAAGCCCGAGCCCAAGGTCACGTGACGTAGCCTAAAGCGAAAGGTCGCAAGGTCAATGTCCGGTGTTGGCGCATGGACGTCATGACGGAGCCCGGCGGATACCGTTGAAAAACTCTGCAAAGTGACAGTATCGAGTTCCAGCCAGTGCGGTGTACGGTGCCGTCGGCGGTCCGATATCTATCGAGCGGCAGTTTTTGGAACGTGAGCTGGTCTGGTACTCAGCAGTGCAGAGTTGGAATTAACGAATGAGGCATTGGGGAAGATGGCTGCTAGTAGCTCACGCGCTGGTTTGGACCGCTTTGGCTTTCGCAGCCTACACAACTGCCGGACCATACACGCTTGCCAGTTGTTGGAAGGTCATTCCGACCTATTCCCCGCCCGCCGCCTTACTACTCGCGGCGACGGCCTTAGGTAGCTTGCTGGTGTTGTTGATTTCCATTTTCCGGCCCGCACTACGACAGAGTTGGGGATTTGTTGGCGCGGCGCATGGCATGACCGTTACGGTTGGCTTGATCGCCAGTACCCTTGCGGCGGATGTTGCTGCCGGTCACGTAAATTGCCTCTAACTCGACGCAGGAAGAATTTGAACCCGCATTGCGCATGCTAGACGGCCGTGATTCAATCGCCGCATGGATTTGCGGAGGATTGAGCGATGATGGGATGTCAAGCAGCTCCGGCGCAGCTCTTCTACGACTTCTGCCTTGATGATCACGTTCCTGCGGATCACCTGCTGCGCGGGATCGACCGCCATCTCGAACTCGACAGCGTACGGGCGCAGTTGA
>NZ_JALJRA010000044.1 GCF_022968135.1 Pseudorhizobium tarimense | reverse complement strand
AGCTGCACCCCCAGATGCTTCTCCAGCGCCTGGACCTGCGTGCTCAGCGCCGGCTGGGCAATACACATCCGCGCTGCTGCCCTGCCGAAATGCAGCTCCTCGGCCACTGCCACGAAGTAGGAAAGCTGGCGAAGTTCCATGACACCCTCTCTTGAGGCAAACGTGTGACCCTGCATGCGAGATCGGAACAACGAGACTTTTATGTAGGCTATATCCGATGGATTAACTCGACGCAAGGTGATGCCCATGACTGATGGAAACTCGCGCTCGTATTGCCTGGAACCTTAGACGTCTGCGATCAGAGCAGAAAATCACGCAGGAGCACTTAGCGGTCGACGCTAACGTTGATCGCAGCGTTATCAGCGACATGGAGAGGAGTAAGCATAACGCCTCAGTAGATCTTCTTGATCGGTTGGCGGCTGCACTCTCAGTCGACGTCACCGAGTTTTTTAAGGTGCCCGACCAAGAGGATGTTCGTCCCGCTCCTTTGTTGCCCGGAAGAAAGCCAAAGGTGGGCCGGTAGAGCTCCACACTTCGAGTCGTGCGATGCAGCAGCTGCTTCTCGAGCACCCGGACCTGCGTACTCAGCGGCGGCTGGGAAATGCACAGCCGGCATGCCGCTCCGCGGAAGTGCGGCTCCTCGGCCACTGCCACGACGTAGGAAAGCTGGCGTAGTTCCATGGGAGGCTTCTCCAAGCCATGATCACCTATGCTCAATTAGGGACCTACAGTCCGTCGATTGTCAAGCCGCCAATAAAGCATGGTGGGCTATGGACACACGGCAGATCATTGGCTGGAACCTCCGCAGGCTCCGCGTCGAGAAGGGGTTTTCTCAAGAGCGCCTAGCGTTGGACGCAAACATTGACCGGTCGTATGTCGGCAGAATCGAACGCGGCCAAGAGAATGTCACCGTGTCCGCATTGGAAGCTTTGGCTTGTGCACTGCGCATCGAGGTAAGAGAACTTTTCTCGGATGTCGCCGACAGCGCCCCTCGCCCTCCATCCTTGCGCCCGGGGCGCAAGCCGCGATCCACTTGAGAACCTGCTAAAGTCTCGATTGGGTGCCGTTGGACGCGCCCGGTGTAGGACGAGGTTTGATCAGCCAATAAATTGTCCCGTTGATGTCTTACCGATCACAAGTCTTGGCTACTCGCTCCGGCCGGCAAAATGCTGCTGAGCACCTGGCGCACCGTTCCTTGATGACGCCGGCTTCCTGTGGATCCCCCTTCAACAGCGCCTTCATCTGCTTTAGGTCACATGTGGCGGCAGCGGCGGCACTTCAGGATGGGTCTTGGACCTCGAGCACTATCGGCCAGTCGGCGGTAATCGCTGCCTGCCAGGCTTCACTGACCTGCTTCGGATCGCCGACGTAGATGCCGCCAAGCCCGATCAATTCGGCAAACTTGTGGTAGGGAACGTTCGGAATGCGCTGCGAGGCTTCGAATTTGGGATCGCCCTCCATCACGCGCTGCTCCCATGTCACCTGGTTGAGATCCTCGTTGTTGAAGACGCAGATGACGAAACGTGAGTCGGCCTAGTCGCGCCAGTAGTTGGCACTGTAATCAACTCAGCCATGTTGTTCATCTGCATGGCGCCATCGCCGACGAGACCAATGACGGGGCGGTCGGGATGGGCGAATTTGGCGGCAATGGCGTAGGGAACGGCTGCCCCATCGACGCCAGCCTGCCGGAAAGCGAAGACATCATCCCGGTCCGCATTTTCACGTCGCCGGCAACCAGTTTGCGCAAGAACCGGAGTCGCTGGTGATCATCGCCCGATCCGGCAAGCGTACAGAGCTCCCAGGCCACCAGCTGCGGATTCACCGGGCTGGCCTCGGCGTGGGCACGGCCATCCAGGGTTTCCCACCAGTCACAGACACTGTTTTCGATCTTGCCCCGCCAAATCGCCCTGCTTCTGTTGCAGACGCGGCAAAAGCGCCTTCAGCGTTTCTGCGGCATCACCAACGAGATTGACGTCCATCGATAGCGGAGCGACAGCATGGAGGGCTTCAGGTCGATCTGCACCGCCTTCGCCTGCCACTCCTCCGGCAGGAATTCCGAATAGGGGAAGCCTGAGCCGACGACCAGCAGCGTGTCGCAATCGCGCATCAGTTCCCAGGACGGTTTCGTCCCGAGCAGGCCGATGGAGCCGGTCACCCAGGAGAGATCGTCAGGCAGCACCGCCTTGCCAAGCAGTGCTTTGGCAACGGCCACCTGCAGCCGGTCGGCGACCGCGATCACCTCTTCCGTTGCGCCCAGCGCACCGGCACCGACCAGCATTGTAACGCGCTCGCCGGCGTTGAGGATCTCGGCCGCAGCATCGAGATCGGTTGCATGCGGCGTCGTCTTCGGTGCGCGATAGCCGATACCGGAATGAGCGGTGCCGTGCTTTCGCAGCGGCTCCTGATAGGGTAATTCCTGGAGATCATTCGGCAGGATCAGCGCCGTGACCGTCTTGCTGGCAAGCGCGATGCGTACAGCACGGTCCACGAGATGCCTGACCTGCGCGGGTGCGGCGGCCTGATGGACGGAATCGCCGGCGAAATCCTTGAACAGGGAGGCCAGATCGACCTCCTGCTGATAATGTCCGCCGATTTTCGTGCGGGCCTGCTGCCCAACGATCGCGAGGACCGGCTAATGGTCCAGGCGAGCGTCATAAAGACCCGTTACGAGGTGGGCGGCACGGGACCGGAGGTGGCGATACAAACGCCTAGTTCGCCGGAGAATTTGGCATAGGCCGAGGCCATGAAGGCCGCCATTTCCTATGGCGGGCTTGGGTGAACTCGATCTTGCCATCCGCCCGGTTGAGGGCGCCGAACACGCCATTGATCCCATCGCCCGGGTAACCGAACATGCGTCTTACGCCCCAGGCGTGCAGGCGTGAGACGGTGAATCGCTTACGGTCTGAGACATGTCCTACCAATTCTGTGCTATGAAAGACTGTATTGGCCTAAAACAGGGAGATATCGAGGGTTCCGATGAGACCTCCTTCCCGTTTGGGGCGAGAAGCTTTACCCGTCGCAGCGATAGTAGCCGCGATAGCCAACCTTCATGCCCTCGCCGACCTTGAAGACCATCGCGGCCTCATCGTCGTCACCTTCCGGTGCGATGACCAGTTGGACGTTCCCGGCGCTCATCTCGATCGAACCCTCCGCCCTTGTCGTCTGGAACTCGATAAGATGACCATTAAGCTTCACGACGCCGACGGCAAGTTCACCATTGCCATCGTCCGCAGAGCCGCGACCGGCTCGCCGAAGCTTGTGTAAAGAAAGTAGCAGGTTGGCGACCCGCCTAGAACCTTAGACATCTCGGCATCCACCATGGTAGCGGGGTCGAGCGTGCTGATATCGGCATTGGCGAGGGCTTCGCTTGCCGGCACAACCGTCGCCACCTGACGGCCGCTGCGGGGGTTAGGAACATCATCGGCGATATCGTCACCACAGGCGCTCAGCAGCGTGGAAGCGGCGAGCAGAGCGGCAAGAGTGAGAGGGAGGCTCCTGCTTTTCATCCTCATCAGTCGCGGGCCTCCAGATCTTCGATCAGATATTTCATCTCGGCGATCTCACGCTCCTGCGCCTCGATGATCTCATCGGCAAGTTTTCGCACCCGCGGGTCGGAGATCTGCGCGCGCTCGCTGGTCATGATGGCGATCGAGTGGTGGGGGATCATGGCGCTCATGTATTCGGCATCGTCTACCGTCGCTTGTCCCCGGACGAGCCAGAGCGAAAGTGCGAAGACGGCGACTGAGCCGCCGAAGATTGCCATGTTGAGCATCTTGTTCTTGTACATGCCAAGCATAAAGCCGAGCATGATGACGGACATCGTGGCACCCATGACGAGCGCCATCCAAGCACGCGTCTCACTCCACAACACATGCTCCCAAGCATAGGTGTTGAGGTACATAAGGCCGTACATGACGACGGTGGAGGTGGCGATCATGGCGGCGAAGCGCCAGTAGGACATACCCATTGCTTTGGTCTCTCCTGTTTTTTCGCTCACTGATCCGCCGGCGGCTGCTGCGGCACGGGCGTAATCACACCCTCGACCTGGGGAGGGCTTCCCGCATCGGAAGCAGGCTCTTGCGCATCACTTGCCGACGCGCCGTCTGCGCCATTCTGAACCGCTCCCTGAGAGGCCTCCGGCAATGGCTCTGCCAACCTCTCGATTCAGTCGTCTCCGCATCTTCGCCTGAACCGCCCTCCCCGGCTACGGCGTGTTCGTCCGGCGTCATTGCTGGCAGCTGCTTGACTAAGGCCGCGATCTCCCACAGACGCTTATCGGTATGCGTCTGACTGAAGGCCGTCATGCCAGTCATCTTGGCGCCAATGCTTGACGAGCCAGAAGACTTCGCTCGCCTCCACTCCGCCGCCGCTTCTGCCAGATGCGGCGGACGCGGCCGCATGCCTTGCGCCCATTCGTCACGCTCGACCCCAGGTCCTGCGTGACAGTGCTGGCACATCTCCTTGTAGGGTTGAGCGCCGGCGGCAGCCATCGCAGCCGTCAGTTCCGGCACGGCTTCCTGATCCGCGTACGACTGGATGGAGTTGTGGAAGGTGGTGTCGAAGATCCACCGTGTGAACGATGTGTGCTCTTCCGTAGCGGCGATGTTGTATTTCCCCGAATAGGCAACAAAGACTGGGACGCCACCAAGCACCGCAAGCGTAGCCACTATACCGCCGATGAATGCAGCTGCCGCCGATTTCTCCGGTCTGTCCATTTTCCCCTCCGTTCGTTCAGAGGGTAAAACGGCAACGTCCGCGATTGTTCCAGCACCATCTCTGCTGCACAACCCAAACGTGCCAAACGAAAGGATTGAGCCCCGGCTCTACGCCGCCCCAAGAAAAAAGCCAGCTGAATCAGTTCAGCTGGCTCCAAAGAACAGGCGACAAATGGCGCCCAATTGGTCGGAATGGCGGGATTCGAACCCACGACCCCTTGACCCCCAGTCAAGTGCGCTACCTGGCTGCGCTACATTCCGTCACGCTCTGTGAGCAAGATTTCCCTAGTCTTTCGGCCATTCCTAAGCAAGGGGAAAATCGGAGCATCAGAAGAAAAAGGGAAAGGAACGGGCGGAAACGCGCGTTTCGGAGCAGAGAGTCCCACCAAAGTCCCACGCGATGTTTGCTATCCGTTCCTGCCGATCAGGCCACGCGGGAGGCTGCAATGGACGTGACTTACAGAGCGACTGACCCTGCCCCAGCACCGCAGCTTCCTGGCACCATCCGCACCTTCACAGAGGCTGCAGACAGTTACCTCCAACACCGCGGATGCAACCGGTTCCTGTCGCCGATCGTCGAGCAGTTCAACGGGCGCTTGATGTCCGACATCGTTCCCTTCGACATCAAGCAGATGTCGCCTGCCCTCTACCCGACCCACTCAGCCTCGACACAAAACCGCCAGGCCATCACGCCGGCCCGAGCAGTCTTCTCCCATGCCTACGAGCGAGGATGGGGACCGGTGCTTAGGATAAGGAATTCCAAGGAGGATCCGCCTGCGAGGCGGAAGACCGCATCGCAGGCATGGCTGCAGCATTCATCCGGTGAGCTACAATGACGGACTGCCGCACGTCGCGGCACTGGTCATGTTCATGAGCCAGACAGCGGCTCGTGAGCGAGGCAATCGAGCTGCGATGGGCAGAGGTTGATATTCTCAATCGAAGCGCAGTGCTGCTCAAGACCAAGACGAGCGTCAACTCGCGCCAAGTGCTGACTGATCAGCTGGTGGCGCGCCTCTACCGTAAGCGCTCATTTCCATGCGCATTGACTTGGCCGGTTTGACCGGAGTGGCTGTCATCCGTCTATATTAGATC
>NZ_JALJRA010000043.1 GCF_022968135.1 Pseudorhizobium tarimense | reverse complement strand
GTCGCCCGAGCGATAGCCGCAACACCCGATTACGTGCAGTCACGGCATCGCCGAAAGAAGGTTGAGATGCTCTTTGCTCACCTCAAGCGCCTCCTGCGGATGGCGCGGCTAAGGCTCCGAGGGCCGTGTGGTGCGCGAGATGAATTCCTGCTTGCAGCAACTGCACAGAACCTCAGGAGGCTGGCCAAACTCAGGCCACTAAGCGTAATTGCCGCTTGAGAGCGGCATAGACTACTACCCTGCGCTGCGGCGCGGGGGCAGAGGGACATGCTCAATCCGACCAAAGACAGAAATGGGCGGATGAGCAGCCAATCCTACGAGTTTTTCAACGAAATCGGCCCGAACCGGTCATTCCGAGTCGTCACTCCCACCACATTTTGGTTGCAAAGATGCCCTCGGCGGCAGCCTTCGCCAATTTCGACACTGACAGAACCGCGTTGCTTCTGAGTATCTGATCCGCTGCGACTTGCGGCTGTTCGCCGGGGTCTGGGGTGAGATGGCGATCAGTGTGGCGCCACGTGCCTCGATCTCTGGCCGGACTTCCTCCAGAGCCTGAAGATCGAAGTTGCAATACGGACATCAGACGCCGCGATAGAAGGTCACGACCAGCGGACCCCGGGAGAGCAACGACGGCGAACTTACGTTGTTGCCGTCAGCGTCCTGAAGGTTGAGCTCCGGCGCCGTGTCGCCCGCCTGAAGAGCCTTATCGGCCTGCCTGCTGGCGATCAGCGATTGGGTCGCGCGCCGCATGGTATCGAGCTGTGCCTCGGTAGGCACCAGTGGAAAGCGCCCGTTCTCGAAGCCCTCGCGCATTGCATCAAGTTTGCTCTGGAGCGTCATCACTTATTTCCCGTGTTGGCGAAGGTGCCGTTAGCAGGAAGCTAGGCGATCAACGAAAGTGGGTGTATCGTATCCATCCGAGGAGAACCGCGGGACTTGGGTTCTCGCGGGTGGTAGCATAGCAGAATGGAGATCGACGAGGACAAAATCGATGACGCGGTCCTGGCACTGTTATGGCTGACGCTCCACAACGAGCTTTGCGCCTTCGCCCAGGGCCCGGCGTTCAGGTTTTTCGGCGCGCTTTTCTGGCCCATTTTGCAGCCAGGTCATCGACGGCTTTGTTGAGCTGCGCGAAGTTGGCGACGGAATCATAATCGCTACTGCCCCACCATTCGAGGGTTTCGCCATGTCGCTCGTGCGCCGGGTCTGCAAGCGCCTCGCGGAACTCTTGATAACCCCATGGACCACCGACGTCTTCGGGCGGGCAATGTCCGGTTGCTTCGAGGAGCATCGGCCCTTCCGTGCCGACTGCAGGAAAGGTGCGTTCGATCTTGATGCTGTGTTCCCAGCCGTCGCCAAAGTCGTAAAGGTATTTGAACGATTTCACACCGGTGTCCTGGACTGCCGACAGCAGCGAGACCCTGCGGGCATCGATAGGACCATCCCCCCATTCCTCGTCAGGCAAACCAAAGCCGACGTCACGCATGCGGAATTCGTAAAGGTGGCTGTTGGTCCAGCCCATCGCCGCCTGCAATACCTCGTGCAGCCGACTGAGCCTGATGGTGAACGGCACGACAACGCGACGCATCACTATCGGCTCGACATGATCGAGGGTGACCTTCAGGCGGACGACGGAAGTCACCATCGTCAGGCCGCCAGCATGACGGTTGCCGCCGATGCACGTTTCCACTCCCAGGGCAGCAGTTCGTACAGGCGCGTGACAGGATGGTCGGCGATGCGAGCGAACACATCGGCGAGCCACGCCTTTGGGTCGACGTCGTTGAGACGGCAAGTCGTAATGACGGAGAGCATGATGGCGGCACGATCGGCCCCACGCTGGGAACCGGCGAAGGTCCAGTTTCGACGCCCGAGTGCAATTCCTCTCAGAGCGCGTTCGGCCGCATTGTTCGTGAGACAAATCCGGCCATCTTCGAGGAAACGGGCAAAGCCATCCCATCGCTTCAGCATGTAATCGATCGGCTCGATCACCTCGGACGATTTGCTGAGCGTGGCGCGCTCCCGTTTCAGCCACTCGTGCATGTCGTCGAACAGCGGCTTGCTCTTTTCCTGCCGCGCGGCCAGTCGTTCTTTGGCGCTCAATCCATTGACCTCGCGCTCGATCTCAAACAGCGCGTCGTACCGTTGGACGGCCTCCAGGGCGATCGGCGAGATTGGCTTGCCCTTGCGTTTGCGGTTGCGGACATTTTTCTGGATATCGGCCAGTTCAAAGAACTTGCGTCGCGCATGCGCATGGCAAAAGGCGAAGGTGATCGGTACCGCTTTCTTTTCGGCAACAGCGATCGGCTCAAAGCCATTATAGCAATCGCTCTGCAGAATGCCGCCGTATCTGGCCAAGTGTTTCTGGGGATGTTCGCCGCGCCGGTCACTGGACGCATAATAGATTGCGGCTGGCGGCGCCGTTCCCCCGAATGGCCGGTCATCGCATACGTAAGTCCATATGCGTCCGGTCGTGCACTTTCTTTGGCCTGAATGGGAATGGTGGTGTCGTCGCCAAAAAGCCGCTCGGCCTCGAAGACATGTGTTTCGATCAGATCAAAGATCGGCAGGAGCGCGGCCGTTCCATACCCGACCTGGTCGCCCAACGTCGAGGTCGAAAGCTCGATGCCCTCGCATTTGAACCGGGTGCTCTGGCGGTTGAGCGGGCTATGCATGCCGAACTTGTCAAAGAGGATCGTCGCCAGCAGATGAGGACCGATGAAGCCGCGCGGTGTCGCATGGAAGGGTGCCGGCGCCTGGCTGATCCTATCGCAGTCCCGGCAGCTAAATTTCTCGCGTACGGTTTCGATCACGATGAACCGGCGCGGGATCTCCTCCAGCGTTTCGGTCACATCCTCGCCCAGCTTGGAAAGTCGCGATCCGCCACAGCATGCACAGGTGCTGGGAGGATCGATGACCACACGCTTGCGCTCGACATCCTCCGGCCACGGCTTTCGCACCGGCCGCTTGCGTGTGAACGAACGTACGCTCGCGGTCTTGGCAGCAGCCGCCTGCGCTGCGACTTCATCCTCTGTCGCGGCCATCACCAGCTCTTCAAGCTGCAATTCCATCTGGCCAAGCAATCGCGCCGTGCGCTCAGAACGCTGGCCCCGCAACTCGCGCCTGAGCTTCTCGATCTTCAATTCCAGAGCAACGATCAGCGCCTCGTTGTTCGACAGCATGGCCTGCGCATTTGGCCGCTTCCGCAACTGCGATCGCGTGTTAGCCTGCAAGGTTTCATGCTCTCCAAGCAGCGCCAGATAGGCGCTTGCAAGGTCCGCAGGAATATCTACAGGCTTCGAAGTCATGAAGCCATTGGATCAGATTCACTCAACCTTTTCAAGGTTATGATGCTATCCGACGCGCGTCGGGCGCCAGGTTTCCTGCGGGTTGCGCCAGTCGATCCCGGACAACAAATAGGACAATTGCGCCGGTGAGATCGCTACCGCGCCGCCCTCCATATTCGGCCAGATAAAACGGCCTCTCTCCAGCCGCCGAGTAAAAAGGCAAGCACCCAGACCATCATGCCAGATGATCTTCACAATATCCGATCTACGCCCCCGGAAGACGAAGAGATGCCCTGACAATGGATCATGCTTCAGAACCTCCTGCACCCGAAGTGCCAGAGAGGGAAAGCCACAGCGCATGTCCGTGAACCCCGTCGAGAGCCAGACCTTGACCCCTGTTCCCATCGGAAACGGATTCACCGCAGCGCCTCCAATCCGCGCAGGATCCGAAGCAGCGCCTCAACGTCGACATCGCGGTCCACGATCACGCGACGACCATTCGCGCTGACAACCTCCATCCGGCCGACGGGCGGAAACGACCCGGCTGCTGGCTCTACCTCTGGGACAAGCAGCGCGGGGACAAAGCCGCTCACAGGCGACGCAACATCCTGTTGCCACGCTCGTGCGAGCCGGCGCCATTCATATAACTGCGAGCGCGATATTCCATGTCGCCGCGCCGTCGTCGCACACAAGCCAGGTTCCGAATAGCTCTCGGCGACGATCTGCAGCTTCATCTCTTTGCTGAAGCGACGCCGTCGGCCGCTATCGACAATCTCAAGTCGTTCCATTCCGCACTGTCCGTATTGACGTCAATAAGGACAGTCAGTGCCAGATCCGACAGTTCCTACAAGGTGGCCCACCTCGGGTGCGTACGGTGTATCCATTCGACTCGAACAACATTTATTTGGATCTCGAATGAGTGATCGCTGGCAGGAGATGACTGTGTTCGTTCGCGTAGCGGACACCGGCAGCCTCTCACGCGCCGCGCGCGAACTAAAACTCTCGCAGCCTTCGGTGTCTCGCATCGTCGGGGGGCTGGAGGCGCGATTAGGTACTACCCTGCTATTGCGCACTACCCGCAGCATCTCGTTGACGGATGCCGGCGGACTCTACCTGGAGCAGGCGAAGCGCCTGCTTGCGGAGGTGGAGGAGGCCGAGCAAGCGACGCGGGGGCTGGATCTCACTCCACGGGATGATCCGCCTCGCGATGCCGCTGATGTATGGCACCCGTGCAATCATACCGGTCCTCAAACCAATCCTGGCCCGACATCCCGACTTGAAGGTCGAGCTCGTCATGAGTGACAACAGACAGTACTTAATCACTGATGGCATCGATCTGGCCATCCGGATCAATCTTGGACCTTTAGACGATTCTACTTTCGGAGCGCGTAAGCTGGCGCTGGTTGAGCGACTGGTGATCGCGGCCCCGGCCTACCTGTCATCCCATGGCATTCCGGCCACACCGGCAGACCTCGCACAACACGACTGTATTCTTCAACATGGCTCGTTCGGAGGCGAGAGCTGGCGCTTTACGCGCAACAAGACGGTCACTTCCGTCAGTGTCCAACCCAGGATCTGGATTAACTCGGCGCCAGGGGTCTTGGCGGCAGCAGTCGCGGGTCTAGGCATCGCACTCGCGACACGTGTGATGGCGGGGGAGGAGCTGAGATCAGGTCAATTGACACAGGTCCTCCAACCCTGGCGGCTCGATCCGGCAGAAGTATACGCTGTCTTTCCGGCCGGTCCGAGGCCGTCAGCAAAGGTGCGGGCGGTGGTGGATCATCTGGAAGCGAGCCTTGGACCAGCGGGGTGAAGGCTGCCGGGCTGGTCGGGCCTTAGTGGCGCGGGATGTTGCATGGCACCTGAGAGAGCCGGATGTCTCCTGTTGGCGCTTCTGCGCCATGACGGCAGTCGGGCCGGGGGCTGTCATTCGTGCGGGATAGGCGTCCCCTGATGAAAAACCATCTGCCAACGGCCCAAATTGGATTTCCAGATCGAGCTTCGCAAGGTTTCGAAAGTCTTATGTCCGTCGGGTGCAGCTCGGACGCTTCTGTACCTGACTAGGACTACGTCATTCGAGAGCGCAGTGACGAAGAAGTCCGCAACCTGCGGCACCATACTCGATCCAGACGAACCTTCGTTTGCGAGGGCGTCAATTGTGACTTCTTTGTTGTAGACTCGTCCCGATTTTGCGAATTCTACAAATTCGTCGGCCAAAAGGCCTGCAGTCTGTTGCGGCGACCTTCTGACCTCGGGACGATGGAGGCTGGTTTCCAAGCAGTAAAAAAGATCGGCATGAGGTTTTCCGAGTGTCATGACAGCTCCGATCATCGTTGCTTATGTCAAGAAAGTAACAAGTCTGACCACGACATGTTGCCTTCGTATTGGTTTCAGCCTGCTGCGCGTGATGACACACTCAACTGGAACCGCCAAAATCTCGGTAATCTTACCTTGAGTAGCAAAGAAAAAGGAGCCAGACCTTTTGTTGCGGCAGTTCGCACATCTGCATCATGCCGGTATGGGTTCAGGTCACCGCAGCGTCTCGCAGGCCAATAGTGACATCAGTTTACCCACCTCACGCTCTTGGAAGTGCTCGGAGTATTCATCAGAAACGCCGTCGTAGAACTGGCGGGGCAAGCGATATTCAAGGTCGGCAGATTTGCGCACTTGGGTCTGGGTAAACTGAAGCACTCCAATCGTGGACGCTAGGAAACCAACCGTGGCAACGAAGATGCCTACTACCCGTGACCTGCTACTGATTTTTTCCTCCACCTGGAGTTAGAGTCCGGCCTCGATTTGAAGGACGGACAGATGAAGCG
>NZ_JALJRA010000042.1:0-3361 GCF_022968135.1 Pseudorhizobium tarimense | reverse complement strand
CATCAAGCGGACCGATCGAACACGTCGATGGCATTGTTGAGTGGGCTGGGTTGTAAAAGGTAACCCGGTCGTTTCCGTCTTTGGCGGAAGCTAGATGATGAGCATTGGCAATGAGAACGATTAAGTGTCGTAAGGGCATTTGGTGGATGCCTTGGCATGCACAGGCGAAGAAGGACGTGATACGCTGCGATAAGCCGTGGGGAGCTGCGAATGAGCTTTGATCCATGGATCTCCGAATGGGGCAACCCACCTTAGATACCTAGAAAGTTTAAGCCGCCCGTTTGGACGGTTTAGGTTTCTAGGTATTGTGATAAGGTATCTTATTCTGAATACATAGGGATAAGAAGCGAACGCAGGGAACTGAAACATCTAAGTACCTGCAGGAAAGGACATCAACCGAGACTCCGCAAGTAGTGGCGAGCGAACGCGGACCAGGCCAGTGGCAATGAGGAATAAAGCTGAACAGGTTGGAAAGCCTGGCTAGAGTGGGTGATAGCCCCGTAAGCGTAGAACACTCATTGTCCTTGAGTAGGGCGGGACACGTGAAATCCTGTCTGAACATGGGGAGACCACTCTCCAAGCCTAAGTACTCGTGCATGACCGATAGCGAACAAGTACCGTGAGGGAAAGGTGAAAAGCACCCCGACAAGGGGAGTGAAATAGAACCTGAAACCGGATGCCTACAAACAGTCGGAGCTCGCAAGAGTGACGGCGTACCTTTTGTATAATGGGTCAACGACTTAGTGTAACGAGCAAGCTTAAGCCGATAGGTGGAGGCGTAGCGAAAGCGAGTCTGAATAGGGCGTTTTAGTTCGTTGCATTAGACCCGAAACCGAGTGATCTAGCCATGAGCAGGCTGAAGGTTGGGTAACACCAACTGGAGGGCCGAACCCGCATCTGTTGCAATAGATTGGGATGACTTGTGGCTAGGGGTGAAAGGCCAATCAAACTCGGAAATAGCTGGTTCTCCGCGAAATCTATTTAGGTAGAGCGTCGACCGAATACCCCCGGGGGTAGAGCACTGGATGGGCTATGGGGACTCACCGTCTTACTGATCCTAACCAAACTCCGAATACCGGGGAGTACTAGTCGGCAGACACACGGCGGGTGCTAACGTCCGTCGTGAAGAGGGCAACAACCCTGACCTCCAGCTAAGGTCCCCAAGTCATGGCTAAGTGGGAAAGGATGTGAGGATCCCAAAACAACCAGGATGTTGGCTTAGAAGCAGCCATCATTTAAAGAAAGCGTAACAGCTCACTGGTCTAAATAAGGGTCTTTGCGCCGAAAATGTAACGGGGCTAAAGCCATGCACCGAAGCTGAGGATTCCCTTTTGGGAGTGGTAGCGGAGCGTTCCGTAAGTCTGTGAAGGCGGACCCGTGAGGGCTGCTGGAGATATCGGAAGTGCGAATGTTGACATGAGTAACGACAAAGAGGGTGAGAGACCCTCTCGCCGAAAGACCAAGGGTTCCTGCTTAAAGTTAATCTGAGCAGGGTTAGCCGGCCCCTAAGACGAGGCAGACATGCGTAGTCGATGGGAACCACGTTAATATTCGTGGGCCTGGTGGTAGTGACGGATTGCGTAACTTGTTTCCCCTTATTGGATTGGGGTGGCAGGGAAGCGGTTCCAGGAAATAGCTCCATCATTATAGACCGTACCCGAAACCGACACAGGTGGTCAGGTAGAGTATACCAAGGCGCTTGAGAGAACTATGTTGAAGGAACTCGGCAAATTGCACGCGTAACTTCGGAAGAAGCGTGACCCCAATCAAGGCAACTTTTTTGGGGTGGCACAGACCAGGGGGTAGCGACTGTTTATCAAAAACACAGGGCTCTGCGAAGTCGAAAGACGACGTATAGGGTCTGACGCCTGCCCGGTGCTGGAAGGTTAAGAGGAGAGGTGCAAGCTTTGAATCGAAGCCCCAGTAAACGGCGGCCGTAACTATAACGGTCCTAAGGTAGCGAAATTCCTTGTCGGGTAAGTTCCGACCTGCACGAATGGCGTAACGACTTCCCCGCTGTCTCCAACATAGACTCAGTGAAATTGAATTCCCCGTGAAGATGCGGGGTTCCTGCGGTCAGACGGAAAGACCCCGTGCACCTTTACTATAGCTTTACACTGGCATTCGTGTCGGCATGTGTAGGATAGGTGGTAGGCTTTGAAGCGGGGACGCCAGTCTTCGTGGAGCCATCCTTGAAATACCACCCTTATCGTCATGGATGTCTAACCGCGGTCCGTCATCCGGATCCGGGACAGTGTATGGTGGGTAGTTTGACTGGGGCGGTCGCCTCCGAAAGAGTAACGGAGGCGCGCGATGGTGGGCTCAGACCGGTCGGAAATCGGTCGTCGAGTGCAATGGCATAAGCCCGCCTGACTGCGAGACTGACAAGTCGAGCAGAGACGAAAGTCGGTCATAGTGATCCGGTGGTCCCGCGTGGAAGGGCCATCGCTCAACGGATAAAAGGTACGCCGGGGATAACAGGCTGATGACCCCCAAGAGTCCATATCGACGGGGTTGTTTGGCACCTCGATGTCGGCTCATCGCATCCTGGGGCTGGAGCAGGTCCCAAGGGTTTGGCTGTTCGCCAATTAAAGCGGTACGTGAGCTGGGTTCAGAACGTCGTGAGACAGTTCGGTCCCTATCTGCCGTGGGTGTAGGAATATTGACAGGATCTGTCCCTAGTACGAGAGGACCGGGATGGACATATCTCTGGTGGACCTGTTGTCGTGCCAACGGCATAGCAGGGTAGCTATATATGGAAGGGATAACCGCTGAAGGCATCTAAGCGGGAAACCCACCTGAAAACGAGTATTCCCTATCAGGGCCGTGGAAGACGACCACGTTGATAGGAGGCGTGTGGACGTGCAGCAATGCATGAAGCTTAGCCTTACTAATAGCCCGATCGACTTGATCGTTCTCATTGTTCATGCTCATCATCGCGGCAAACGCCGCGACAATGATGCCTCTTCTTGTCCTCACGCTGACGCGATCTGCGATCGCTACGCTGCGGACGGCGCGTCGGACAACCGGCGGCTCGGCTCTGCCGGCTGCGGGTGCCACGCGAAATGAATCAAACGACGTGTTCAAAAAAGACTATTGGCTACTGCCCATTGGCTAAGCCCTCAGTCACCAGCTTCTCAACAAACGCCAACAGAAATGTTGGTTCATTGCCCTTAGCCGACCTGGTGGTCATGGCGGGGCGGCCGCACCCGTTCCCATTCCGAACACGGCCGTGAAACGCCCCAGCGCCAATGGTACTTCGTCTTAAGACGCGGGAGAGTAGGTCGCTGCCAGGTCTGCTAAAGGCAATCAAAACAATCTTCTCATAAACACGAAAACAAACTCCCTTCCGGGCAATAAG
>NZ_JALJRA010000041.1 GCF_022968135.1 Pseudorhizobium tarimense | reverse complement strand
ACATAAGCCTATACCCAAGCCTGTGCTTGAGCCTTTCTGCTTATGCCGACTGTCCGGTCGAAACGGGGGGCAGTTCAGCAAACGCCTTGTTCGATAGGCGTAGAACTCCGATCAAACGTGCTTAACATCCCCTTAGGCTCAACGCATTGACCTCGCTGAGAGGCGTCACCGGCCGTTCAGCTATCGAACTCGTCCATGCTCTTGGGCGACGAGAGAAGTGCTAGGAAGCGTGCGAAGACCATCAGGGTCATGAACAGGCCCACCAGTGCCTGCAGACTGAAGGCGACGACCGCCAGGTCATCAGAAGGCTGGTACCGGTACGCGTTGAACGAGAACATCAGCAGCATGCTTTCGCGCAGCATCCTTGAAGGTATCATTGTTACGAACAAGCTCTTCCAACTCCTCCCAACTGTCAGCACTGCCTAGTCCCGCAACAACGATCTTTCCTGTGGCGGCGGCGGTATCAACCGCGAACTTACCCGCCACCGCGGATGCAGACTTAGTCACCCTGGACGGTTCGCCTGACACGCCATTGGCAACTTTAAAGATGTCATTCTGGTCATCCTGCTCCGCAGCCGATCCAAGTCTGGTTGGAAGACTGCTGCAAGGTCGCAAGGGCTGAACTATTTATCGATGAAACTTGCCAGAGCGCCACTTCATCCCCGCGAGCCTTCTAGAGACGTATGCGCTCTATCAGATCCCGCACGGGCGAAGCACCATAGACTTCATCGCAGACCGGAGCTGGAGTGATGGCAGCCAACCGGACGGCTGCGGAAGGTACTGTGTCCCCGCCCCCTTTACTTCCTTCTCGCCGGCGGTGGTGTCGCGCATCAGCGACCATTCGTCAGCACGCTCAATGTAAGTTGGGTGCTTGGTGTCGACGGCATCGGTCATCAGGTTCAGAACCTCGTGTGCCCGGAACAATGCCGGGAGATTTGTTGTTGCTGGTGCAAATCAGGGAGTCGGCGATGACAGGCAATGATCAAACCATCAACCAGACGTCACAGAGGCTGCCAGGAGACGAGACAGAACCCGGTTCAAAGCAGTCGGCGGAAGACATCTGTCTTGCCTGTGCTGGCAGCGGCGAGCAAAGCGGTAGACCCTGTCCTGATTGCGGCGGCACCGGAACGGTTACGGTGATCGTCGGAGACGCCTAGCGCTAGTAGAGCCCCTTCACCGTCGTCGTAGTTGTCACCGGCGGCGACGAGAGAGAGCATTGAACGCTCGGCTCGTGCTATCGGCGTCGTCGTCATGGGTCGCCTCAGGAAAGCTCTCCAAGGCGGTGAACCAATCCTCATTCCACCGGCCGCGGATCACGAAGACGTTGCCGGCCTCTGCCTGAGCAGAGAAGCCGCTGAAGCGCGTGATCTTGTCGCCGCTCTCCGGTGAAGAGCGAACGCTGAAGCCAGCCAGCATCTTGGTTAGGGTTGCGACCTGGCTCTTGCCCGCCTGCCCCGGATCCTGAGGCAATGAAATTGCGACCTGTCGAACGTCGCCCTCCGCCGTGTTCTTGATCATCCGCTCGACACCAGCTGGTGACAAGCGGTCGCGTCGGTGGTCGGCAACGAAGTATCGGCCGTCGGGCGTCTTTCCCAGCAGCGTTCCCGCCGTCCAGTCCGGATCGTTGCTCTCGGTCTTCGGCGTCCCCGCCAAGTCCCAGCCGCGCATCCACCGAATGTCGTGCGGTGCGGCTTCGACGACCTGACACCAGGCGCGCTGGAAGTAGAGACCGGCTGCAGGCCGGATCTTCCAGTTGCCGCCGAGTAGCCGTTCCCTCTCAATCGTCGGCAGAGCCATAAGGTTGGCGAGGTAGCTCGGATCAGCGGCCATCAGCGCGCGGTTGTCGCTGAGCATTGCGGGTACAAAGGTCACCGACTTCGGCGGGATCGGCGCTTCTACACCATCCTCGTTAGGAGCAGTGTGGCGCGCCAGGTCCTGCGGGCTGTCAGGCCAGATAATCGCGTCACCGATGCGGACGAACCAGCGAAGGACGCCGGCGCGCTCCGGTATCGGCAAACCAGTGTCCTGGTTGATCCACCAGCTGATGAATTCAGCCACCCAGCTGTCGGCGTCTGGGTTGCACGTCGCCCTGATGTACGGCCGCACGCCCGACATTGAGCGGTTACGTGAAACCATGTACCAGAACTGCTTCGCGCTGAAGTGCGTCAGCTCGTCGAAACAGATCAGCGGAATCTGCGAGCCCTGCCAGTTCAGGACGGTCTTGTCATGCTCTAGGTGAGCAAACGAGACGGAAGCTCCTGATGGAAAGCTCCACTGCAGCACGTGCTCTTTCGGGCTGGCACCGATCGAGGGGTAGAGCTTCTCGCTCTCGTCACATAGACCGCCCTCGTTCCGGACCTGCACCGTTGACCGACGAAAGAACACGTGCTCTTGCTGAACTTCGGGGCGCCGAAGGCATCGACATCTTGAGCTGCGTGATAGAGCTCGTGCTCGATAAGCGCCATGAACTCGGCATCGCCACACTGCCGGCAGTAATCGGCATCCAGGGTGATGATGAAGTCCGGAACGGGCCGAACCAGTCGGTGACCTGCTGGACTGCGCGGGCGCGGGACCATTTCCCCATCGCGCCCTGTGGTGATCCGGTCTCGCACTGACCGATCACCCGGCGGCCCTTGCTATTGTTCTCGATCACGGTCCAGAGGAAGCCGATGTGAGCATGCGCCAGGTGCTCATGATCCGGGTTGAAAACCGGGGACGTATCGTCGAGGAAGGTTTCCTCTACCCACTCAGCGACATTAGGTGCTGGCACAAAGGTCGGCGCGCCAAGCTCAAACATAGTCTCTGGGGGCTGTGGGCGGCTGACTGTCATCGCTTGCCTTTGGCAGATCCATGGGCGAGTTTCAGGGCACTTTCACTCCAAGAACCGGCATTGAAACATGGCAGATACGAGCGTCGACAATCTCACCGGAATGTTCTTCACGTTGGACAGCCCTGACGGCAGCTACGGAACGGGACAGGTCATCCGAAGAGCCACCGAAGGTGTGTACTTCGTGCGCTTCGACGGGAATGAGGTGACGCTACCGCTGGAACTCGTGACTGTGGGCGAGATGCTCGAGACGACCGAGGACGAATACAAACTCTGGCGGTTCTTCGACACGGCCGAAGAGCGAGAGAAATGGATGGACTGGCTAGATGCCCCATCCAAACCCCGTGTCCTATCGCTTGTCAGGACACCACCAACGCCACCGTCATCAGACTGATCACCTTGCCTTTGGCGAGCTCTTGCGCGAACGTCTCGTGCCGGGAGTTTTTCAGGACTGGCATGGTAACCTTGGGGGCGAGGATGGTGAAACGTAATAGGGCTGCCTTCGGAGGATCGAAGAAAACTAGAGCCAAGCAGCTGCGCGGCTTGATTGCCAAACTCGACTACCTCATCGCCCGCTCCATTGGACTGAAGCACTTCTCGTACAAGGTGCGTAGACATCAAGCCGAGATGGCATTGAAGGGCGTTAATCGGTCGATGAAGCCAAAGCGTCCAAAGAACGGTCGTACCCCGTATGTGGTTTGTTGGGGAGTTCTCCAAGAAGCAGCCGTTAAAGCATTCAAGTCTGTAAAAGCCACTGCTGAAGCAGATTTGGGCGTCCAATAACGGTGGAGAAATGGTTTGTCGCCAACTACTCAAAGTCCACGATCAGTTCGGACCAAAAAGTGAAACCTGAATGACCGGCACGGAGGCGAGGGTTGACGCAACTCGCCTCCGTGCCGGTGCACAGGAACTTTGCTGGTACGCTCATGCGTCTTCTCTTTTGTTGACCCGGTACCGCCGGGCGCGGATATGAAAAGCCCCGCCATTGCTGACGGGGCTGGTCTGACGCGGACTGCAACTGTTATCGGGAGTAAGGTGAGTTGCAGTACGCCCTTACTCCGACACGCGGTACGTAAGTGTTGTCCGACGCGCGATAGGTCCGGTAGCGATCAGAGCACCACTGCACATGCCTGGTTGGCAGGGCTTGCGCCGGACGCGGCTGATTGGTGATGGCGCCGCCGATGATCGCACCTGCGCCGAAGGCAGCGAGCGGGTACCACCAGCCATCATTGTGGCGGCGATAGCCACGGCGGTATTCTCGCGAGCCTCTATGCCCACGATAGTAGCCGCGGCGGTCACCACGGTCACGGTCCCAGCGGCGACGGTCATCTCGGTCAAAGCGACGGTCCCGATCCCGGTATTGCACAAGCTCAACAGCGGATGATGCCTGCGGCGCCTTTACCGAAGGGAGCACGACGGCACCTGCGGGAGCGATTGACGTTGCTAACAGCAGAGCGCTCATCGCCCCAGCCGTCAATGTCTTAGCGATTCCAAACATGTACGATCCTCTCGTTGAACATTCTCGAAAACTAATCCGAACATGTTCGGTTCCTACACGTGAACGTCATCTGAACACACGCAGCCCTCAACACCACTCTCTCGATTAGTCCGGCATGACGCCGGTAGGACCGCTCTCCATGGCCTTGGCCTCAAATTAAGATGAGGAACCCCATCAACAAGAGGCCGGACACCATAATCCCCATCCTGCTCCAATGGTACGTGCGTCTGATCTCAGCCGTGCAGAGGTGGTCATTGATGTCCGCGAACAGATAGTACATCCCCTGAACTCTTACTCCCCTTGCCTCTGCCCTGAGCGCATTGCGCACATAAATGAACCAGCTCCCAAACTGGGCGCAGAAGAGCACCCAGAAGAAGAATAAGCTAAAGAACCTCTCGCCAATCATGCCGCCTCCTGGCGTTTCCGATCTTCCTGCTTGCACCCTCTGCATCCAGCATTGCATCGGAACGATCCGCGACTACATCAGTTTCCGCACAACCGATGGAAGGAGGAACCCATGAAGGTCGCTCTGATATCGATTTCATTACTGGTTTCCGTGCTCGCCGCAGGAGCATCATACGTACTGCCATCAACCAATTTGAAAACCTACACAGCTTCCTCGACCGCTAGTGTCGGCCGCTGATGAGCGGCTCGCCAGGCGGCGACGCGTTAGGGCATTCGTGTACTGCTGCTGAGGCAAAGACGTTGCGCCTGCCCGCCATCGTCAGGCTTGCAATCGATCATCCATTCCCAACAAGGAGACGAACAAGTCAGGCGGCGTCCTTCTTCCTCGCCTCACGCTGCCGGCGACGCTCATTCCTCTTCTGAGCCCATGTAAAGTCTCGAAGCTCCGGCACCCCAACAGGGCAAAACGCGCTGTCGTCCATCCAGGCTAGTGAGTGCGTAGGTTCTTCGATGTTGACAGGAATATGCTCGATTTCCGGGGCAACACGCAACAGGTCAAGATTGGTGTTCTCGTTATTTTGCAACGCGTCCCGAGTGAAACCTAACGCAATGTGTGTAATCGCCCGCTCTTTCCGACGCCTTCCGGTCTCCACATGGATACCTTCGTCGCGACACTAGTGCTTGAACGGTCGGCCGCCGGCGCGCCCGATCGCCCAGTGCCATAGGCAACGTCTCTCGCTCTCGTCCTCCACCGCGAGGATCAATTGGTGGCAGTGTTCCCAGTCAGTGACATCCGATGCGCGGAGGCGGGTTGATCTGCTCTCCCAGAAGCTCCCTCGCTCCTCCGCATAGCGCTCACCGCCCCACCCTGCTTGGTCTGCCGCATCATGAACGTACGGCAGAGCCTGAGCCTTCACCGGCTTCGGCCCATCGCCGAACGGGAGCCGGCGATCTGTCTCAGCTGCCCGAATGAAAAGCTCCGTGATCTCTTCCCTCTCATGCCGTTCTCCGTCTCTCGTCGAATAGGTCCCCCTGCGCCGCGTTGGAACCAAACACTCGAACTACCCTCTCATACAGCATGCCCGCGATCGCGTGGCGCTGATGGGTAATCCCGCTGAGATCTCTAGCGATGAACTGGAGCTGCCCCACAGGCGTCTTGTCAAAGCACTCCAGCCATTCTGTCGGCCGCTCCTCAATGATTGCCTGGCACGCCTCAACCAGGTCGCTCACCGCCCAGAACAGATACTCGTCGAGCTGCCCTGGTTGTTCTCTGTCTCTGCCAGGGTGGACATCACCATGCGGAAGTGCGCCTCGCCTCGATTGCGCAGGATTCTATCCATGGTCGCCACCGCCCTCGTCTGACGAACATCAGGATAGGCACGGCCGTCGATGACCTCGATCCCGTACTCTTCACAAATGCTGTAGACGCGGGCGTCGATCATGCGACCTTGCTCCGCTCGAGCTCTGTTGCCCTGCCTCCTCGGAACAGCTTTTCCGCCGCCTTCCGTTTGGCTTGCTTGATGCTGCCGCCTTCGATCTCGTGAGAGCAGACGAGGTGGCCGTTGAAGTAGGCCAGCACGTGCTGCAGCGCCGCCTTGGTGGCCGACAGCTCGTCGGGAAACATCAGGGGCTTCTCGCCCTTCCCCATTATGGGCTTAGGCTTGGCATCGCGGCGAAGCGGGTCATGGCCCACCAGCCGCCACGGATCGGATGTGCGTATCCGCTGAACTCGTTCATTCTGCTGCCTCCAGAAACTCTTCAACCGGTTGGGCCTTCGGCTTCGGCGCCGCGTCGGCCATGAGCGCGCCGACACAAGCCTTCATCTTCGCGACCGAGACGGCGTTGCCGATCTGCTTGATCTGCTCCGTCTTCGTGCCCGCGATCCAACAAGCTCGTCGGATGCGCCACAAGCGGTCATTGACAGAAGTCACGTTGCACCTCGTTTGGGTAAGAAAATCTTAGGTTGCGGCGTTGATGTTTAGGCGACAACTCTTGATCGTCGTACGGAAGAGGATGCAACATGATGGTTGTGGATTTCATCCTAGAGATCATCGGGTACACAACGGCGCGGATTTTAGTTCCGATAATCACGTTCGGAAGCGTGCGGGTTCAGCGAGTTTCGTCGGATGAGACGGATTTCAACTGGGCGGGGTTCAAGCGTAACGAAAGCGGGGGCTTTCTTCTGCAAGCACCGATGGCGGGATGGATTGGGCTGATACCGTGGACCGTTCTTTTCATAGCACTGTTGGCGATCGCTTGATCCACGGTCCGCTTCGGGCCGACTACCGCCTTGGCGAAAACGCGCCATAAGCGGTCGTACCGTACGGCTATGGCAGAACGCACTTCGCTACGTCGAAAGTCAGGAACAAAGTCGCGTCACACAGAAGGTCCCTGTAGTCAACCTGATGAGGTCGAAAGACGATCGACCATCCTTAGAATGACTGGATGCTTCATGAAAGTGTCGCCAAGCTATGCAACCACCTGATCGCTGAGACTTGGCAGTAGGATCATAGGCATGTCTACCATCTATCTCTTGCGGCACGGGGAAACTGTGTGGAACAGTCTCGGACGCTTCCAGGGTCAGATGGATTCCCCGTTGACACAATTCGGCCTGAAGCAGGCAGATGGCGTCGCTTCCGTACTTTGTCGCGAGCTCTTTGAGAGCTGGCATTCATTCGAAATGCGGACGAGCCCTCTGGGTAGAACTCGCGAGACCGCCGCCAGGATACAACGTGCTCTTTCACTGCCGATCGTTGAAGATGCTCGGCTAATGGAGGTCACCCTCGGCTCATGGGACGGGATGACCAAGTTCGAGATTGACTCCGAGTTTCCAGGTTATCTTGACGGGGCAGATGCCTTCAACTGGTACTTCAGATCTCCGGACGGTGAGAGCTTCGAAGACGCTTGTAGTCGTGCGAAAAATTGGATTGCAGAAGTCAAAGGTCCGACGATCGCCATCTCCCATGGCTTGTTCGGCAGAATCATCCGCGGCATCTATGCAGGTCTGTCAAAACACGAGATGCTGGAACTCCCAGTGCCGCAGAACGCCTGCTATCGTCTCAGTGGAGGTGGCTTTTGCATGATCGAGACTAACGCGCAGTAGCAGATAGACGCTTCTAACGGTCATGGAAATGTCCCGTTGGCGGCGACTCTCTCGCCCGCCTTACCGTGGTGACACGCTCCGATGATGGAAACTAAACGTCTCCTTTTGCGCCAGCCGTGCGCATCTTGTCAAGCGAAGTGAAGATTTGACCCCGTAGGCGAAACGAAGAACTGACCCCCTTCATTGATTTGTTGGTTCGCTTG
>NZ_JALJRA010000040.1 GCF_022968135.1 Pseudorhizobium tarimense | reverse complement strand
GGCGCCAAGGACGGCTTCATTCTCGCTAACCTTGCTTTCGCCCTGCAGCGCGGTGATATCCGCCCAGCGATCGAGGGCCGTGTCAAAGCGATGATTGACGCACTAGGCTAAGAGGAAGGACGGAAGCCATAGTGCGTCGTGCGCGGCATTGGCCATCGGCGATCGGCGCGGAGATTGTCGTTCGCTGAAGACTCTTTCATCCCAAAGGTCAGGGTCTCCGTGCAACGGATTCCAACTTATGAGGAGAGCCGGCAACATCTGGTTAAGGTTTTCTTTCTATTAACCGTTCGGGTGTGACAGCTCAATTTATGGTTTCCGCGTAACATGCAAGAGCCTTCCCGAACCTCATTTTCGCCGGCCACAGCTGACGAGATCCAGCAAACCGAGGCGGCGACATCCCCCTCAACTAGTCCTCAAACGCCCCGCCCTGCTGGGCCTTCTTTAGGTCCCCGAGAAGGGTCCGCTGATGCCATCGTCCTCGACCCGGAGCGACTGCCTTCTTGGCAGCGCCCGTTTGTGCTCGGGCCAAACGTACGTTTTACACGCACACCTTCGAGAAGCTCATCGCCATCTCGGACGCTGCCAACTCAGTCTGTCAAAGATGTCGAGCCAATGAGCTCGGCCGACGTGTCGAACATCACCGACGCCGGATCTCCTGCCAGATGCCTGCAGCAGCGCCTTGAGCTCTCACTCGATCGGGCGGAAAATGATGTTGTGCCACAATCATCGTCCGCGCCGGACGCTCCCGCATCGCCTCGCTTCGCCGTGGTGCATGCGCTAGGGGCAAACAATCCAGATGCCACACATCACCGAAAAGACCGGCCTGTTCCGCCTGAAGGAAACGCGCGTCGAGCTGATGCCGGGCTCTTCGTGCCTGATCACCTGCTTTGGGAGATGCTTAGTCTAGGCGCAGCCGATCTTCAGGATTGTGCGCAAGAGCTGTGGTGTGATGACAGCTTGTTCGGCTCAAACGAGGCACCTCTGGAGGGGCAGTCATGCGTGACTGACGAACCAGCGCCCAAGCGGTATCTGTCGGCACTTCAAAAAGATCCCGCCGATGACACTCCCGAGCCGGAGGATTTTTCACTGGTTCGGCTGTACCGGCAGGTCGAGATCCGTCGCATGCCTCCTGTCACTGTTCAGCCGGAGGCGGTCTCCTCGTGCGAGAGCGTCGAGCGAACGCCGCATACAACCAAGCACTCTATCAATAAGCCGGCAGTCGCTCATACTGTTGACGCTCAGCCGACCTATGAACAGTGCCACGGCGCAGCAGACTACCTGTTTCCCTCGGTGGAACTCCTGCAGCCTGTTGACCTCCGCCACTCGTCGGAAATGAGCCACGAGGCGCTTGAGAAGAGCGCAGGGCTTCTAGAAAGCGTACTGGAAGATTTCGGCATCAAGGGCGACATCATCGATGTGCGGCCTGGACCTGTGGTGACGCTATACGAGTTCGCGCCAGCGCCTGGCGTCAAGTCGTCGCGCATCATCAACCTCTCTGATGACATTGCGCGGTCAATGTCTGCGTTGTCGGCGCGCGTTGCGGTGGTCCCGGGCCGCAATGTCATTGGGATCGAGCTGCCGAATCCGGAGCGCGAAACGGTCTTCCTAAGAGAACTTTTCGAGAGCCAAGATTATCTCACGACGGACTATCGCTTACCATTATGCCTCGGCAAAACCATTGGAGGTGAGCCAGTAGTCGCCGAGTTGGCGAAAATGCCGCATCTTTTGGTGGCTGGAACGACCGGCTCTGGGAAATCAGTGGCCATCAACACGATGATCCTGTCGTTGATCTATCACCTCAGGCCCGACGAGTGCCGCTTGATTATGGTCGATCCAAAGATGCTTGAGCTATCGGTCTATGACGGCATCCCGCATCTCCTGACACCGGTTGTGACAGACTCGAAGAAGGCGGTACTGGCCCTTAAATGGGCGGTCCGTGAGATGGAGGAGCGGTATCGCAAGATGTCGCGCCTTGGGGTTCGCAACATTGACGGCTTCAACAAACGGGTGGCCGAAGCCCGCCGAAAGGGGGAGACAATCCTTGTCTCTGCGCCCTGCGGATTCGATCCCAAAACCGGCCAGGAGCTTTTCGAACAGCAGGAGCTCGATCTTTCAGCCCTGCCGTATATCGTAATCATCGTTGACGAAATGGCCGACTTGATGATGGTCGCCGGTAAGGAAATCGAAGGAGCCATTCAACGTCTTGCTCAGATGGCCCGCGCTGCCGGGATCCACTTGATCATGGCCACACAGCGGCCATCGGTCGACGTTATCACCGGCACGATCAAAGCCAACTTCCCAACGCGGATCTCCTTTCAGGTGACCTCAAAGATTGACAGTCGTACAATCCTCGGAGAGCAAGGCGCCGAACACTTGCTAGGGCAGGGGGATATGCTGCACATGGTGGGCGGTGGACGCATCGCGCGCGTTCATGGTCCCTTCGTGTCGGACCGTGAAGTCGAGAAAGTGGTGGCGCATCTCAAGTCACAGGGACAACCTTCCTACCTTGGTGGAGTCACTGAAGACACTGAGCCGGCTTCTAACGAAGATGGCGACGCAGCCGTATTTGATCAAAGCGAGATGTGCGACGAGGCGGCATCGGACGATCTCTATGCGCGCGCGGTCAAGGTGGTGCAGCGCGACAGCAAGTGCTCGACCTCTTACATCCAGCGACGCCTTTCTATTGGATATAATCGAGCCGCATCGCTGGTTGAAAGGATGGAGCGAGAGGGCCTGGTCGGTCCACCAAATCACGTGGGCAAGCGGGAGATCCTGAATGGAGGGATCAGATCCGAGGGCGAGGCTTGAATCGGTTTGACGAGACGCAGAACCACCTCGTCAGCGCCAGTGCGACCATCGCTAAGCAGCAAAGCGGAGGGCTTTTTCAAATAAAGATAGCAAAGCCTACTTTCGCTCTCGTGTGGCGCGAAACCATGCGCCTGCACAGCCGCGCCACCGGCCTCTATAATTCCAGGACGAACTGCTGGACTTGTCGAGGCTGGCCGGCTTCAAGAGATGAGAGGGTCACGCCCAGAAGCCGCACGCCCTTCTCGACTGGGAACTGTTCCAGCAGGATCATCCGACAAAGGTCTCTCACTTCCTCTGCGGAGCCGATCGCCATTGCGGTGGAGCGGCTGCGTGTGATTTGTTTGAAGTCGGCAAACTTGATCTTTACCGTGACCGTGCGTCCGCGAATGCCGTTGCCCTCGCAATAGCGCCAGACCTTGTCGATTAACGGGTCGATGTTATCCAGCGCCTCCTCGAGCAGGTGGATGTCCGCCCGGAACGTGTCCTCCGCACCAACTGACTTGCGGACCCGGTCAGGTTTCACCTGACGGTTGTCTATGCCTCTGGCGATGCCCCAGAAATAGGGCCCGGACTTGCCGAAGTGCTGCTGCAGGAAGGGGAGGGGTTTTGCCTTCAGGTCAGTTCCGGTCTCAATGCCCAGCCGGTGCATCTTCTCAGCCGTCGCCGGGCCCACGCCATGGAACTTCTTCACTGGCAACGCTTCGACAAAAGCGGGGCCGTTCTTCGGCGTGATAACGAACAAGCCATCTGGCTTGCGCTGGTCGCTTGCCATCTTGGCCAGGAATTTGTTGTAGGAGACACCGGCTGATGCGGTGAGGCCCGTCGTTTGCTTGATCCTTGCGCGGATCTCCTCGGCGATCTCAGTCGCAAGCTCGATGCCCTTCAGGTTCTCAGTCACGTCGAGATAGGCCTCGTCTAGCGACAGCGGCTCGATGAGGGGCGTATAATCCGCAAAGATCTGCCGGATCTGCTGCGAGATTGCCTTGTAGACCTCGAAGCGCGGCTTGACGAAGACGAGGTCCGGGCACTTCCGTTTTGCGGTCACCGAAGCCATGGCGGAGTGAACGCCGAACTTTCGAGCCTCATAGCTTGCAGCCGCCACGACACCGCGGACTTCGCCGCCCCCCACGGCGACTGGCTTGCCACGCAGGTCAGGATTATCGCGCTGTTCAACCGAGGCATAAAATGCATCCATGTCGACGTGGATGATCTTGCGAACAGGCTCTGGCTGTTGGAGGTGAGCCCCGCCCATCACTTCCACATCGAGCGCATCCGAGCGCCGACATCAATACGGACCTGCCTTGCGCTCCGCTCTCCTGCTGCCGCACTCACCTGTGGCCAGGTGGAGGTTTCGAAGAACTGCAGGAGCGTGGCCGGAATGAAGCGTGTGCGGGACGCGTAGACATGACGGTCGCCTTGGCTGTTTTGCCCGCCTATGAAGAAACGCTGCGGGGTGAGAAGCGTTAGGCTATCGCGCGCCCTGGTCATGCCTACATAAAGAAGGCGTCGTTCCTCCTCGATCTCAGCCGTGGTGCCGGTGGCAAGGTCGGAGGGGATGCAGCCGTCGACGCAGTTCAGCATGAAGACGGAGCGCCACTCCTGTCCTTTGGCGGAGTGGATAGTCGACAGTATCAGGTAATCTTCGTCCAGCAGCGGCACGCCAGCCTGATCGCTGGTGGCATCCGGAGGATCGAGCGTCAGTTCGGTCAAGAAACGTTCGCGACCGGGATAGCCGCTTGCGATCTGCTCAAGCTGCAGGAGGTCGGCCTTGCGGGTGTCGGCATCTTCATGGATACGCTCGAGGTGCGGCTCGTACCAATCGCGCGCCAGCGTTATCTCGGCCGGCCATCCCGTGTCAGCCTTGCGCAGCGCCGTCAGAAGCGTCACGATACCCGGCCAGTCATCGCCACTCTTCTGCGGGGGAGGGATCTCAGCCAGCGACTGGAGCGGCTCCGGATCGGCGCCTATGGTATCGAGTATCTTGGCAGCTGTCTGCGGACCTATGCCCGGAAGCATCTGCAAAAGTCGAAAGCCGGCGACGCGGTCGCGCGGATTCTGCGCGAAGCGCAGCACGGCGAGCAGGTCCTTCACATGTGCGGAGTCGAGGAACTTCAGCCCGCCGAACTTGACGAAGGGGACATTGCGGCGCGTGAGCTCGACTTCCAGGCTGCCACTGTGGCTGGAGGCACGGAACAGGACCGCCTGGCTCTTCAGCGGCACGCCGACCTCCCGGTTCGCCAGCACCTGCTCGACAACATAGTTTGCCTGATCGGCTTCATCCTTCACCGTCACCAGCAGGGGCCGCTGCTCGGACTGACGATCGGTCCAGAGGTTCTTGGTGAAGCGCTCGCGCGCCAGATCGATGACACCATTCGCGGCCGCCAGGATTGGCTGGGTCGACCGGTAGTTCCGATCCAGCGTGATCACGTCCGCCGGCTTTGGCGAAAACTCCTTCGGGAAGTCGAGGATGTTGCGGATCGTTGCGGCCCGGAACGAGTAGATCGACTGCGCGTCATCGCCAACGACGGTCAATCCACGGCCGCCAGGCTTCAGGGAGAACAGTATCGACGCCTGGAGACGGTTGGTGTCCTGGTATTCATCCACAAGGACGTGGTCAAAGCGGCTCCCGATATCATTGGCGAGGTCCGGATCGGATACCATCTGCGCCCAGTAGAGCAGGAGGTCGTCGTAATCGAGGACTTTCTGGGCCTGTTTGGCCTCAACATAGCCTGCAAACAGCTCCTTAAGCTGCTTCTCCCAGTTGACGGCCCAGGGATAGGACACCTTCAGCACATCGGAAATTGAACTCTCCGAGTTGACGACACGCGAATAGATGGCGAGGCAGGTGCCCTTGGTAGGAAAGCGGCTTTCCGTCTTCGAGAAGCCGAGCTCATGCCGGACGAGGTTCATCAGGTCGGCTGAATCTTCTCGGTCATGGATGCTGAAGTCGACGGGGAGGCCGATCTGCTCGGCGTAGATGCGTAAGAGCCGCGCGCCAATGCCGTGGAAGGTCCCCGCCCAAGCAAGGGCGTCGGTCATGATAGCGGCATTCTCGCCGAGCACCTGGCGGCAGATCCGCTGCACACGACGCGTCATCTCGGCAGCCGCCCGGCGAGAAAATGTCATCAGGAGGATACGGCGAGGATCGGCGCCATTGACAATGAGGTGGGCAACGCGATGAGCAAGCGTGTTCGTCTTGCCAGAGCCTGCGCCAGCGATGATCAAGAGCGGACCACCGACTGCGCCATCGGGTGAGGCCACTCCATGTTCGACCGCTTGCCTCTGCCGGTCGTTGAGCTTTTCTAGGTAGGCTGCAGTCATTCCGTCTCTCTGGTCTTGGGCCAATGAGACCGGACAAGGGCTCACCGAACAAAAACGGAACATACTCGCCTTTGACCGCATTGCAAAGTGACGACCATCAATGCTCGTCTGCACGCGCGTGTTCACCGGACAGAATGGCGTAGTGGTAGCCGCTTGCCTAAGAGATCAAGGCGATCTGCCGCAACTGATCCAGCGCAATCTCATAATCGTATCCTTGATGCGCCGCGGCTTTGATTGGTGGTGGGCAACAAGCTGCTCTGGTAGTTAGCCGGGACCAAACGCCGAAATGTTTCAGCATCGATGTTGAGCAGCCCAGCAACTGCAATGGTTGTGTCGATCTCGGCCGGATCGCCCAGACGCTCCATCGGCCATCCAACCCGACGAAGAATCCGCTCCATTCGTAAATCCGTGGCGGTGACGAGCTCCTCATATCCATTCAGGAGACACCATTCGAGAATTCCAGCCAGAAGATGATAAGTGACCTCGCTTGCTGGACCCGAGGCGCGCTTTGCGAGGCGGTCGGTATCGACGCAAAAGCGCGAGCTTTCCACCATGGCCGAATGTACGCGTAGCGGAGGCTGAGCCAGAAGCTGCGGAAACGCCACTTGCAGCATGGTCGGCCCGACCGCCGGCAAAAGCCGGACAGCTGCACATACCTCACCCTCAGGATCCACGACGAGTAGATAGGTTGGATTGTGATCGTCGAACTCGTCTTTTTCTAGCCCGCGCTCAACTGTCACCTGCCATCCCAATCTCTGCCTAAAAATCCTTGCGCGCATGCGATACATGTCGTCCAGGAGTTTTGCGTTCACTGCAGGTGAATCCGCCTTCAATTCGAGAATCTTCATCTTCGCCTCCATTTTGGTCTATCTGATCAAAAAGGCGGACTTGCTTCCTCTACAAAAGTGAGGGGGAATCAGTTTATCTATTGGCGGTGGCGCATTAGGTGTACGGAGAAGAAAGCCAAGGCCATAGCTTCGACTTTCAGCTTCGCTATCGGTTGCGCGTTAATGGTGGGGCAGGACGGTGAGTTGGGATTTTGACAGCCTGATCGATCGTATTGTGGTTTCCCTTGAGGGACGTGACATTCGCGCATCGCTTCGTCGGTTTGCCGCCGAGCACGGCTTCGCCCACTTCGCCTATCTCAGCCTGAAGACAAGCGGCGCCTATGCGGTTTCGAATTACCCGCAGGAATGGCAGCGCCGTTATCTCCGTCAGCGCTATGAAAGGATTGATCCTGTGATCTGGATGGCTCACCACGAACGTGGGCTCTTCAGCTGGTCGCTCGCCAACGCAACGGACGGTACCTCGGATGAGCGTCGTCACTTCATCGAGGAGGCCCGTACGTTCGGAATATGCTCAGGCATTTCTATTCCGCTCCCCACCGGCTTCGGCCATAGGGCCATCATCACCTTCGCCGGCGCCGATGACGTTGAAGATCATACAAATGATATCGACCCTCAGGAGGCTTTTGTTGCAGCCTGCATCATCCACGCATTCATAACCGTGCGGGGCGGGCGCAACCATTCGCCTGCTGCTCCTAAGCTGTCACCGCAGGAGACGGTCTGCCTGAAATGGTTAGCTGAGGGCAAAAATATGCCTGAGATCGCTGAACTTCTGGGTCTTAAGTGGGCGACGGTCCGATCAGCGCTAGATGAGGCAAAGCGCAAGCTTAACGCTGTTACATTGCCGCAGGCAACCGCACTCGCTACGTCGTTGCATCTCATCTAGCTTCAGGCGGTCACATCCTGCGGTTTTCGGTCGCGCACGAGGATGAAAATCTGGGCTTTCTGATACTGCGAGAACAGGCTCATCGATCTGCTTCCAGCCCACGTGATCTTATGGGACAAGGTGAAACCTCGCCGTCTTAACACCAACTTCGAACGTGGTCAGCTCGACCACGGACGGCTACCAGGCAGATTGATAAATCTTGAAGATCTGTTCCTTCGTCAGGTCCACAGGATTCCATTCAAGCAGACGCCTGATCGCATGGGCTTCGCGCGCCATGTCCTCGAAATCCTTCTCGACGACACCATGGGCACGGAGCCACATGTCAAGCCCGAGCCCTTCGCAGAATGCTTTCGCGCTCGCTCTAATCTTTGCCTCTCATGAAGCGTCGAAGCCCATTGCCCGGCAGATCATCTCCGTCTTCTCCGGCACGGCCGAGGCATTCACGGCAAAAACATGGGGGAAGATCAACGCATTGGCGATGCCGTGCGCAATCCTGTAGCGGGTGCCGAGCGGATATACCGGAACCTTTGCCGCCACCAGATGATGAAGACGCCGGCGATCGGCAAGGGTGATCTGCGTATAGCATCGAGACATGCCAAAATCTCCAAAGTGAAGCCATTGAGATTACTGGCATGTCGCACTTGGAAATTGAATGTACCCTCCTACAGATATTGTCAAAGCCGGTTATAGACGCGTGCCCACTAGCCGGTTATAGACGCGTGCCCACTAGCCAGTTAGAAACGCGACACTGGCGCTGTCGATCAGCCCCGATCTGAGCGG
>NZ_JALJRA010000003.1 GCF_022968135.1 Pseudorhizobium tarimense | reverse complement strand
CCGCTCAGATCGGGGCTGATCGACAGCGCCAGTGTCGCGTTTCTAACTGGCTAGTGGGCACGCGTCTATAACCGGCTTTGACACCGCCATGTTTATGCGGTCGGCCCATTCCCGCTCCCGCCGTTCAACTGAGCGGCCGCTGCGAAAGCGCCTCGTCGGCATCGTCCACGTCCGTGTCGATCACCTTCTTTGCCAGCTCCAAGCTGAAGCCATTGCGCGCGAAGGCAGACATCTCCTTTGACAGGCGCTTCTCGTTCAACGGTGCACGTCGATATGGGCCGAAGGCGCGCTTGCGGGCAAATGCGATAGCGGCGATGTGGTCGTCCGCTTCCTGGAGCGCCTCTGTCGCGGTTTGGGCCGGCACACCTTTCTCCTTGAGCTTGCGCGCAATCAGCCGCTTCGACTTTCCGACGCGGATACCAGAACGGACTTTGACTTCGGCGTAAGACTGGTCGTCCAGCGCGCCGGCGCGATGGCCGAAATCGACCGCTGTCTGGGCCAGAACGTCCATCTGTGCCTGGCTGATGTCCTCGAACTTCTGCTTCGCCTTGCGCCGGATCGTATCCGCCAGCTCATGCTCCGTCATCATCCGACGAGAAAGCCGGTAGGCGGCAGAATTCTTCGCCCAGGCCAGCATCCGAGGCGTTGGCTCCAAATCCATATTCGCGCCATCAGCACTGTCTTCGCCGTCTTCGTGCATCCGCCACTCCGCCCGGACATCGGAAGGTGTGATTTCCTCCCTTTCGCAAAACGCGCTAGCTCTATTCATTGAGCCAGAGGAGATAGCCGATGTTCTTTCGATTCGCCTGCCTGCTGCTGAGCATGCTCCTGTTCTCTGGGGTATCGCGCGCCGAGGATCCCGTCCGTGAAGCCCAGGCTGTGATCGCAAACCAACTCAGCGCTTTCGCATCGGATGATGCAGAAACTGCCTACTCTTTCGCATCTCCTAACATCCGCAGCATTTATCGCAGTGAGACGCAGTTCCTCGACATGGTGCGCAAGAACTATCCTCCCGTCTACAAGCTGGGAAACTACGCCTTCGGGCGCTCCAAGCTGGTAGGTGGCGGAGAGCTTGTCCTGCAGGAGGTTCTGATCAGCGGCGAGGAGGGCCAAGATTGGACGGCCGTGTACGAGATGCGGTTGATGGATGACGGATCCTATAAGGTCAACGGCGTGCGCATGAAGCGCAACACCACCAGCGAAGGGATCTAGAAGACGCAGCCCCCTGCCCGTCAGACCGGTTCCAGATCGCCTTTCGCCCATTCCTCCTGGGTCTTGGCGTAAAAGTCAGCGAAGCGCCTCTCAGCGATGGCCGCCCGGATTCCCTTCATCAGGTCCTGGTAGTAGGAAAGGTTGTTCCAGGAGAGCAGCATGCCACCCAGCGCCTCATCTGAGCGCACCAGGTGATGCAGGTAGGCACGGGAATAGTCGCGTGCTGCCGGGCAAGTCGATTCCTCGTCGAGCGGACGCATGTCTTCCGCATGACGGGCGTTGCGGATGTTGATCCGTCCCCGTCGAGTGAAGGCTAGCCCGTGCCGGCCGGATCGGGTCGGCATGACGCAGTCGAACATGTCGATCCCGCGCGCGACGGATTTCAGAATGTCGTCCGGCGTGCCGACACCCATCAGGTAGCGCGGCTTGTCGTTCGGCAGCACCGGCAGCGTCGTCTCCAGCATTCGCAGCATTACGTCCTGAGGTTCGCCGACGGCGAGACCGCCAATCGCATATCCCTTGAGGTCGAGCTGCCTCAGACCTTCCGCAGAGCGCACACGAAGATCCGGCTGGTCACCGCCCTGGACGATGCCGAACATCGCCTTGCCGGGCTGATCGCCGAAGGCGACGCGGCAGCGCTCCGCCCAGCGCAGCGAGAGCTCCATCGCCCGCTCGATTTCCTTGGGTTCTGCCGGCAGTGCGACGCATTCGTCGAGCTGCATCTGGATGTCCGAGCCGAGCAGCCCCTGGATCTCGATCGAGCGCTCGGGCGACATGTGATGCAATGAGCCGTCGATATGGCTCTTAAAGGTCACGCCCTTTTCATCGAGCTTGCGCAGCCCGGAAAGCGACATCACCTGGAAGCCACCGGAATCGGTCAGGATGGGGTGCTCCCATCGGATCAGCTTGTGCAGGCCCCCGAGCCTGGCGACGCGCTCCGCGCCTGGCCGCAGCATCAGGTGATAGGTGTTGCCGAGAATGATGTCAGCGCCCGTTTCGCCTACCTGGTCGAGATACATGGCCTTGACGGTGCCGACCGTGCCCACCGGCATGAAGGCCGGTGTTCGGATTGTGCCCCGTGGCATGGTAACCTCGCCCAGGCGCGCGCCGCCGTCGGTGCCCTTGAGGCTGAACTGGAACGTCTCTGTCATTCTGGTTTCCGGAAGAGGAGGCTGGAATCGCCGTAGGAATAGAAGCGATAGCCGGTGCTTATCGCATGGTCATAGGCGCTTCGCATCGTCTCCAGACCGCTGAAGGCGGAGACAAGCATGAACAGCGTCGATTTAGGCAGATGGAAGTTGGTCATCAGCATATCGACGGCTTTAAAGGGGTAGCCGGGCGTAATGAAGATGTCGGTGGCACCGCTCCACGGCTGGATCTTTCCGTCCTCGGCTGCAGCACTCTCTAGTAGCCGCAGTGAGGTCGTTCCGACGGAGACGATCCGCCCACCTCTCGCCCGTACTGCATTCAGCGCGTCCGCCGTCTCAGGACCAACATATCCGATCTCGGAATGCATCTTGTGCTCGACGGTGTCTTCGGCCTTCACCGGAAGGAAGGTACCCGCGCCGACGTGCAGCGTGACGAAATGCCGTTCAACGCCTGCCGCCTCCAATGCGACAAAAAGCTCCGGCGTAAAGTGCAGCCCGGCGGTGGGGGCCGCAACTGCGCCCTCTTCCCGCGCGTAGATCGTCTGGTAGTCCTGCCGGTCGCGCTCGTCTTCCGGCCGCTTGTCGGCGATATATGGCGGCAGCGGGATGTGGCCCACCGTCATGATGGCCTCATCCAGCGCCGGTCCGGCGAGGTCGAACAGGAGAGTGATCTCGCCGCCCTCCCCTTTGGACTCGACGGTCGCGTTCAGTGTCCCCAGGAGGCACGCATCGCAGCCGTGACCGAAGAGGATGCGATCACCGACCTTGATGCGCTTGCCCGGCCTTGCGAAGGCTTTCCACCGTTCCGGACCCACACGCATGTGCAGCGTGGCGGAGACCGGAAGCTCGGCACCCCCTTCCCGCACCCGCCGCCCTTCAAGTTGCGCCGGTATCACGCGCGTGTCGTTAAAGACGAGCGCGTCGCCCGGCCGGAGCATGTCGGGCAGATCGCGGACGCTGCGATCCGCCAGGACCGGCTGATGCCCGGGACGTACGATAAGCATCTTGGCGCTATCACGCGGGTTCGCTGGGCGCAGCGCGATGTTTTCGTCAGGCAGGTGGAAGTCGAAGAGGTCTACGCGCATTGGGCTATCGAGATCAGTTTGGCTATCGGGTTAGGCCTTCGCAGATAGTGGGAGACGGCACAACAGAAAAGCGCCCCGGCATGACCGAGGCGCCTCGCAGTTTCGTTGCGCAGCGGTCAGGCCGCGATGTCGGCAGCAACCTTGATGGAGACGATCGAGTCGGGATCCTGGACGGGCTCGCCCTTCTTGATCTGGTCGATGTTGTCCATGCCTTCGATGACCTGGCCCCAGACCGTGTACTGCTTGTTCAGCCACGGTGCATCGGTGAAGCAGATGAAGAACTGCGAATTGGCTGAGTTCGGGTTCTGCGAGCGCGCCATCGAGCACGTACCGCGGACGTGCGGGACCGAAGAAAACTCAGCCTTCAGATCCGGCTTGTCGGAGCCGCCCATGCCAGCGCGGGACGGGTTGAAGTTCTCGCCGCCCTTCTTGCCGAACTGAACGTCGCCGGTCTGCGCCATGAAGTCGGCAATGACGCGGTGGAAGACAACGCCGTCATAGGCGTGTTCGCGAGCCAGTTCCTTAATACGGGCCACGTGGCCCGGCGCGAGGTCCGGCATTAGGGCGATGACGACCTTGCCCTTGGTGGTTTCCATGATGAGGGTGTTTTCCGGATCCTTGATCTCGGCCATGGCCTTCTCCTTTTTCTTATCCGACGCCAGGCGCCTTTATTAGTTCGGTTTCCCGACGGTGACCTCGATCATGCGGTCGGGATCGGCAACTTCGCCGTTTCCACCTTCACCGCGCTTGATCTTGTCGACGTTTTCCATACCGGAAACAACCTTGCCGACAACCGTATACTGGCCGTTCAGGAAGGATCCTTCGTCAAACATGATGAAGAACTGCGAATTGGCCGAGTCCGGATCCTGCGAGCGTGCCATGCCGACCGTGCCGCGTTCGAACGGGAGGTCGGAGAATTCTGCAGGGAGATCAGGCAGCTCGGATCCGCCCGTGCCGGCACGGTTTGGGTCGAAGCCCTCTTCCATGTCGCCGAATTCAACGTCGCCCGTTTGTGCCATGAAGCCTTCGATCACACGGTGGAAGGCAACATTGTCGTATTCACCCTCGGCGGCCAGCTTCTTGATCTGCGCCACGTGCTTAGGTGCCACCTCCGGCAGCAGTTCAAGGACCACCGGGCCATCCTTCAACTGGATCGTGAGAAAGTCGTCTTCGGCTGCGAGTGCCGGGAACGCCAGAGATGCGAGTGCGAGAGCGCCTGCGACGGCGAAACGGATCGGGTTCATAGGATCTCCATATGGGAAGTCAGCGTTTGAGCTTGTTCTTCATGGCCAGGAGGACGGGTGCTGGCACAAATGCGCCGACATCGCCGCCCATTGCGGCGATCTGCCTAACCAATGTGGCCGTAATGGGCCGCGACGCGACCCCGGCGGGCAGAAACACGGTCTGGATGTCCGGCGCCATCTGGCGGTTCATCCCGGCCATTTGCATCTCGTAGTCGAGATCAGTGCCGTCCCTTAGGCCCCTGATCAGCAGTCGCGCCCCGTAGGCCCGCGCGGCATCGACAACAAGATTGTCGAAGGACACCACTTCGATATCCCGCCTCTTTTCCGGCAGTGCATCCAGCAGCGATTCTCGGATCAGGTCCGCCCGCTCCTCGAAGGTGAACATCGGCACCTTTCCTGGATGGACACCAATGGCGACCACCACCTTTTCCGCCACCTGCAGTGCTTGCAGCAGCACGTCGAGATGACCGTTGGTCAGGGGATCGAAGGATCCCGGGTAGAAAGCGATCGACATGAAGATCCCGCCGGTTTTTCCGCGTTTTGTCATGCTCGGGGTTTCACTTCAAGTATCGCGAAGATGAACGGCAGATGAACGGCCTGTTCAAGACCAGCTCATTGCGCCTGTGATTTTATGCGGACACGGGGCGGGAGACCGAGCCGGAAAGCAGGCAGTGCAGCCCATCTGACCGATCTTAAGACGGGCAAAAGCATAAGGCGCACCGACAGCTTTCCAGACAAATTGGAACCAGATTGCGAAACCGGCGTTCTGGCAGCAAGAAGGACAACTGAGATGATCGAGAGAAGGAAGCCGATCATGCTGGACAAGATCTCCATGATCAACATGGTCTGGACAGCAATGATAGCGGCGATGCTCACGGCCACAGTGACCCTTTATCAGGATCGGTCGGAGTGGGCCGAGTTAAACTATCCGCAGATGACGGGACGTTACCACGACCTGTCGTTCTACTGAGCGGTACTGACGAAAGAGGCAGGACATGTTCGTGACGTTGACGGTATTGGCGAGTTTGATCAGCATTATGTTCGTAGCATCGGTGGCCTCGACAATCGCCGAGCTTCGCCGTGAAAGCGAGGAAATGAAGGTCTTCGCAAAACGTCACGTCCCTTTCTAATTAACAACAGAGTAGCGGGGTGCGCCGACGACCACGTCCTCCGCGCAGCCACAAAAAAGCCGGGCGAAGCGCCCGGTTTTTTGTTTTGGTTTTTTCCCCGTCACTCCGTGTCGGGCGCTTCGTCTGGGGCTTCGGCTTCCGCCGGGGCCCCAAGATCGCCTGTCTCAGAGATGATCTCTTCCGGCAAGACCGTCCCGTTCTCATCTTCACCTTCCGGCTCACTGATCCGTTCGACGGAGACGACGCGCTCGTCCTTGGCGGTCGAGAAGATCGTGACGCCCTTGGTTGCGCGGCTGGCGATACGGATACCATCTACCGGAACACGGATGAGAACGCCGCCGTTGGAGACCAGCATGATCTGGTTGGAATCCTCCACAGGGAAGGCTGCAACCAACTGGCCGATCTCGTTGGTGCGCGAGGTATCGGTGGCGCGGATCCCCTTGCCGCCGCGGCCCGACGTACGGAAGTCATAGGAAGACGAGCGCTTGCCGAAGCCGCGTTCGGAGACCGTCAGCACGAATTGTTCCCGCGCCTTGAGCTCCTGATAACGCTCCTCGCTCAGCTCCCCTTCGGCTTCGACTTCTTCGCCGACCAGCGCAATATCCTCTTCGTCAACACCCATGGCGCGACGCTCGGACGCTGAACGCTTGAGGTAGGCTGCCCGCTCCCACGGCTCCGCGTCTACGTGTCCGACGATCGTCATCGAAATGATGCGGTCGCCCGATTGCAGCGTGATCCCGCGAACGCCGATCGAGTTGCGGCCGGCAAAGACGCGGACGCTGTCGACTGGGAAGCGGATGCACTGACCGAGGGCGGTCGTCAGCAGCACGTCGTCCCGATCGGTACAGGTTTCGACGGAGAGGATCTCATCGCCCTCCTCCTCCAGCTTCATTGCAATCTTGCCGTTGCGGTTGACCTGGATGAAGTCAGACAGCTTGTTGCGTCGTACCGTACCCCGGGTCGTCGAGAACATGACGTCGAGGTTGTCCCAAGTGCTCTCGTCTTCAGGCAGCGGCATGATCGTCGTGATGCGTTCGCCGGGCTCCAGCGGCAGCATGTTGATGAGTGCCTTACCGCGCGAGGTCGGGCTACCGATCGGCAGACGCCAGACCTTTTCCTTGTAGACGATGCCGCGCGAGGAGAAGAACAGCACCGGCGTGTGGGTATTCGCAACGAACAGCCGCGTGACGAAATCCTCGTCCCGCGTCGCCATGCCGGAACGACCCTTGCCGCCGCGACGCTGGGCACGGTAGGTGGTCAGCGGCACGCGCTTGATGTAGCCGAGGTGGGAGACAGTTACCACCATGTCTTCCCGCGCGATCAGATCCTCGTCGTCCATGTCCGGACCGCCTTCGAGGATCTCTGTCCTGCGCGGCGTGCCGAACTCGTTGCGAACAGCAGCGAGCTCATCCTTGACGATCTGGTAGATCCGAACGCGCGAAGACAGGATGTCGAGGTAGTCGGTGATTTCGGCGCCGATCTTGTTGAGTTCGTCACCGATTTCGTCGCGGCCGAGGGCCGTGAGGCGGGCAAGACGCAGTTCCAGGATGGCGCGCGCCTGTTCCTCGGACAGGTTATAGGTTCCATCCTCGTTGATCTTGTGGCGAGGATCGTCGATCAGGCGGATCAGGGCATCGACGTCATGTGCCGGCCAGCGGCGCGTCATCAACTGCTCGCGCGCGGTCGCCGGATCGGGCGCACGGCGGATCAGGTTGATCACCTCATCAATGTTGGCAACGGCAATGGCGAGGCCAACCAGGACGTGCGCACGCTCGCGAGCCTTGCGCAAAAGGTACTTCGTACGCCGGCTAACGACCTCCTCGCGGAAGGACACGAAAGCCTTCAGCATGTCGACCAGCGTCAACTGCTCCGGCTTGCCGCCGTTGAGCGCCACCATGTTGCAGCCGAAGGACGTCTGCAGCGGCGTGTAGCGATAGAGCTGGTTGAGGATGACCTCGGCATTGGCGTCGCGCTTAAGCTCGATGACGACGCGATAACCTTGGCGGTCGGATTCGTCGCGCAGATCGGAGATACCTTCGATTCGCTTGTCGCGCACGAGTTCGGCCATCTTCTCGATCATCGTCGCCTTGTTCACCTGGTAGGGGACTTCGGTGATGATGATCTGCTCGCGGTCGCCGCGCATCGGCTCGATGTGCGCCTTGCCCCGCATGATGACGGAGCCGCGGCCGGTTTCGTAGGCCGACTTGATCCCTGCCCTGCCGAGGATGAGCGCGCCAGTCGGGAAGTCCGGGCCCGGGATGATCTGCATCAGCTCCGGCAGTTCGATCGCCGGATTGTCGATCAGCGCGATGCAGCCGTCGATCACTTCAGTCAGGTTGTGCGGCGGGATGTTGGTGGCCATACCGACCGCGATGCCACCCGCGCCGTTGACGAGCAGATTGGGGAAGCGGGCCGGCACCACAACCGGCTCCGACAGCGTGCCGTCGTAGTTGTCGCGGAAGTCCACAGTCTCCTTGTCGAGATCGTCGAGGAGCGTATGCGCCACCTTCTGCAGGCGGCATTCCGTGTAACGCTGAGCCGCTGGCGGATCGCCGTCGATTGAGCCGAAGTTACCCTGACCGTCGATCAGCGGCAGACGCAGGGACCAATCTTGTGCCATGCGCGCCAGCGCGTCATAGATCGCCGCATCCCCGTGCGGATGGTATTTACCCATCACGTCACCGGTGACGCGGGCGGACTTCACGTACTTCTTGTTCCAGTCGATCCCCATCTCGTTCATGGAGAAGAGAATTCGCCGATGCACCGGCTTCAGTCCGTCGCGCACGTCTGGAAGCGCGCGGCTGACGATCACGCTCATCGCGTAATCGAGATAGGACCGCTGCATCTCCTCCATGATGGAAATGGGTTCGATGCCTGGGGGCAGCTTTCCGCCGCCGGGAGTGCTTTGCTCAGTCAAATCGGATCACGATCTTTGTTCGGAATCAGTTGTGTTTCTATATCGGAAAGAGGTCCGGAGCGCCAATTTCTGCGGTAGTTGTAAACAGCTTTCAAGCGGTCCAGCCGCCTTTGCAGAGAGGCTGCTGCCAAAGGCGGGGCCGAAGCGCTGCTCTTCCCTTGGCTGCCCTGCTGTCCTAACAATCCCCTGCGGGATCCGCAAGAATTGGAACATGACAAGGATATAGGATGGCGAGCGCCGACACGCTAGTGAATGCCTTCACGACACTGCTGGTGACGCTCGACCCGCCCGGCCTGGCGCCGGTCTTCCTCGGCATGACGGTCGGGATGACCCGGATTCAGCGCCGGCAGGTCGCCATTCGCGGCTCGCTGATCGCCTTCGGTATCCTTGCGATATTCGCCCTTCTCGGCGCAAGCCTGCTCGGCACGCTCGGCATCTCGATGGGCGCGTTCCGGATCGCCGGCGGACTACTCCTGTTTTGGATCGCGTTCGAGATGGTGTTCGAGCGCAGGCAGGAGCGCAAGGAGAAGACGTCTCAGGCGGCCGTCACGGTAGACCACATCCACAACATCGCTGTCTTCCCCCTGGCCCTGCCGCTGATTGCGGGGCCTGGCGCGATTTCTGCGACCGTACTGCTGGCCGGCACGCTGTCTGGGCCATGGGACCGGGCGTTACTGATCCTTGTTCTTGCGCTCAGCATGGGGCTGGTGCTTGCCATGCTGCTGATCGCCGAACGGCTGGATCGCTTTCTGGGCGTTACGGGACGGGCGATCCTCACCCGTCTTCTCGGCGTCATCCTGGCAGCCTTGTCGGTGCAGTTCGTCGTCGATGGTGTCCGCTCGGCTTTCCAGCTCTAGCCTTGCCCGGTCTAACCGAGCCAGCTCTCAGGCAAGCTCTGCCAGGAAGGCTTTGACGAAGCGCGCGGAGTTTTCGGAGGCGAGCGCAAAGAAAACGCCCATCTCGTTTGCGCCCTCTCCTCCTCCCGCGAGATCCGACAGGCTCCTGAAGGCAATGAAGGGGATGCTGTTGCTGTAGGCGACATGCGCGGTGGCGGCACTTTCCATGTCGAGCACCTTGGCATTGAAGGTCTTGTAGGTGAACTCACGTAAAGCTGCATTGTCGACGAAGGCTGGACCCTAGACGCCGTTGCCGCCGACCACCACCTTCGGCTGGTGCGAGAGGCACTTGCCTTCGCCGGCACACTTTGAGAGTTCGACCTTGGTGGCAACACCGCGGGCCGTCGCAAGTAGCTTTGCGTCCACCGGAAGCCAGAAGCGGTCTTCAGGCTCGCTCAGCCCATCCCGCAGGACCTCGGTTTCGTTAGGAAAGATCATTCCGAAGTTCAGAAACTGGGTATCTAGGAACGGCGGTACGGTGAAGGTGCCGTTCGTCTCCCGCGCGAAGATCGCTTCCAGATATTTCCCCCACTGATCGCTGACCACCACGTCACCGATAGAAAGGGACGGATCGACACCGCCAGCGATGCCAGAGAACACGACCGAGGTGATGTCAAAATGGTCGATTGCCTGTTGTGTGGTCATTGCGGCATTGACCATGCTGACGCCGCTGAGGAACACCACGACGTCCTGCCGGCGAAGGTGCCCGTCAGATAGCGGCGCCCGTTGAGGACGTGCTCCTCGGCATCCGAGATATTTGAAAGAAGCGCCTACCATTCGGGCTCGAAGGCTGACATGATGGCCACCCGCGGCTTGGCGTCGAGAAGGTCGGCGGCCGGCGACTGGCTTGCGAAGAAGAATGAAAGGAAGAGAAGGCTGAGGATTTTCATCTTTGGGTCCTGCGTGATGTAACGTGCGGGATCACGCAAGCGGCGTGCCAGGCGCGCCTATGCGCCCGGCACGGTAAGTGCCTAGAACGGGATGTCGTCATCGAGGTCGCGGGAGAAGCCGCCGCCACCGCCGCCCTGGCCACCGCGGTTGCCGCCCGACGCCGGACGATCGTAATCGTCGCCGAAGTTGCCGCCGCCATAATCGGTTCCGCCGCCGACGCGACCACCACCGCCACCGCCGTAGCTGCCCTGCCCGCCGCCTTCGCCGCCACGGCCATCGAGCATGGTCAGTGTGGAGTTGAAGCCCTGCAGCACGACCTCGGTCGAATAGCGGTCATTGCCGTTTTGGTCCTGCCACTTGCGGGTCTGCAGCGCGCCTTCGATGTAAAGCTTGGCACCCTTCTTCACATACTGCTCGACGACCTTGCAGAGACCCTCGTTGAACACTACGACGGTATGCCATTCCGTCTTCTCGCGACGCTCGCCGCTGTTGCGGTCGCGCCAGCTTTCCGAGGTCGCGATGCGCAGATTGGCGATCGGGCGGCCATCCTGCGTGCGCCGGATTTCAGGATCGGCGCCGACGTTACCGACCAAAATTACCTTGTTGACGCTTCCAGCCATGTTCTTCACCTTGTCCGCCGCTTGAGAGCGGCCTAATCCATAGAGTGGAGTAGCTTAGACGATAAGACCGCGGCGTTGGTGTCTGCCATCCAGCAATCCACAGTGTTTTTGTTCTTTATTTGTTCTATTTGTACTCTATGATCGTGTCAAGCGACTCGCATTCTGTAGCGGCAGATGGTCTTTCTGCCTTCACAGCGTCACTTCATTCACTACATATGGACTTCCATTCTCCCCATTGAGCAGATTTATGAGCGAACTTAAGACGATCTCCATCCGTGGTGCGCGCGAGCACAACCTGAAGGGTATCGATCTCGATTTGCCGCGCAACTCGCTGATCGTCATGACCGGCCTTTCGGGGTCCGGCAAATCTTCCCTGGCGTTCGATACCATCTATGCCGAGGGCCAGCGCCGCTATGTCGAGAGCCTTTCGGCCTATGCACGGCAGTTTCTGGAGATGATGCAGAAGCCGGATGTCGACCAGATCGATGGCCTCTCTCCGGCGATCTCCATCGAGCAGAAGACGACCTCGCGCAACCCGCGCTCGACGGTCGGCACGGTGACCGAGATCTACGACTACATGCGCCTGCTCTTTGCGCGCGTGGGTGTACCGTATTCGCCAGCAACCGGGCTGCCGATCGAGAGCCAAACCGTCAGCCAGATGGTCGATCGTATCCTGGCCTATGAAGAAGGCACCCGCCTCTATATCCTGGCGCCGATGATCCGCGGCCGTAAAGGCGAGTATAAGAAGGAGCTCGCCGAGCTGATGAAGAAGGGCTTCCAGCGCGTCAAGGTGGACGGCCAGTTCTACGAAATCGCTGACGTGCCGGCGCTCGACAAGAAGTACAAGCATGACATCGACGTGGTGGTCGACCGCCTTGTCGTGCGCTCCGATATCGGCGCCCGTTTGGCGGACAGTCTGGAGACTTCGCTAAAGCTGGCGGACGGCCTTGCTGTTGCGGAATTCGCCGACAAGCCCCTGCCCCCGGCAGAGACTGCCGCAGGAGGTTCGGCAAACAAGTCGCTGAACGAGACGCATGAGCGTGTGCTCTTCTCGGAGAAATTCGCCTGTCCCGTTTCGGGCTTCACCATTCCGGAGATCGAGCCGCGGCTTTTCTCCTTCAACAACCCGTTCGGCGCCTGCCCGACCTGTGACGGTCTTGGTTTCCAGCAGAAGATCGACGCAGCACTGATTGTGCCGGAGCCGAACCGGACGCTGCGCGATGGCGCAATCGCGCCTTGGGCGAAGTCCACCTCTCCTTATTACAACCAGACGCTGGAAGGGCTCGGCAAGGTGTACGACTTCAAGCTCTCCAGCCGCTGGTCAGAGCTTTCGGACGAAGCACAGGCGGCGATTCTGCACGGCACGGAAGAGAAGGTTGAGTTTCACTACGCCGACGGCGCCCGCTCCTACAAGACGAGCAAGACCTTTGAAGGGATCGTACCGAACCTCGAGCGCCGATGGAAGGAAACCGACAGCGCCTGGGCCCGCGAGGAGATCGAGCGCTACATGTCGGCGGCCCCCTGCCCTGCGTGCAACGGCTTCCGCCTTAAGCCGGAAGCATTGGCGGTGAAGATCAACAAGCTGCATATCGGCCAGGTTACCGACATGTCGATCAAGGTGGCGCGTGATTGGTTCGAGGCGCTGCCGGAGCAGCTGAATACAAAGCAAAACGAGATCGCGGTGCGCATCCTCAAGGAAATCCGCGAACGACTCCGTTTCCTCAACGACGTGGGCCTGGATTACCTGTCGTTGTCGCGCAATTCCGGCACGCTGTCCGGTGGAGAAAGCCAGCGCATCCGCTTGGCCTCGCAGATCGGTTCGGGCCTCACGGGCGTGCTGTACGTGCTCGACGAGCCCTCCATCGGCCTCCACCAGCGCGACAACGCCCGCCTCCTCGACACGCTCAAGCACCTGCGCGACATCGGCAATACGGTGATTGTCGTCGAGCATGACGAGGATGCAATCCTCACGGCCGATTATGTCGTCGACATTGGCCCGGCTGCGGGTATCCACGGCGGCGAAGTCGTCGCCGAAGGCACGCCGCAGGAGATCATGGCAAACTCCAAGTCCCTGACCGGCAAATACCTGTCCGGCGAGCTCGGCGTTGCCGTGCCCGCCGACCGGCGCAAGCCGAAGAAGGGCAAGGAGATCAAGGTCGTCGGGGCCCGTGGCAACAATCTAAAGAACGTGACCGCATCGGTGCCGCTTGGCGTCTTCACGGCTGTCACCGGCGTGTCCGGCGGCGGCAAGTCAACGTTCCTGATCGAGACCCTCTACAAGGCAGCTGCACGCCGCGTTATGGGTGCACGGGAAATCCCGGCCGAGCATGACAAAATCGACGGCTTCGAGCACATCGACAAGGTGATCGACATCGACCAGTCGCCGATTGGGCGGACCCCACGCTCCAACCCGGCCACCTATACCGGCGCCTTCACGCCGATCCGCGACTGGTTCGCCGGTCTGCCGGAAGCCAAGGCGCGCGGCTATGCGCCGGGACGCTTCTCGTTCAACGTCAAGGGCGGCCGCTGCGAAGCCTGCCAAGGGGACGGCGTCATCAAGATCGAGATGCACTTCCTGCCAGACGTCTACGTCACCTGCGACGTCTGCCACGGCAAGCGCTACAACCGCGAAACGCTGGACGTGCAGTTCAAGGGCAAGTCGATCGCCGATGTCCTCGACATGACCGTGGAGGAAGGCGTTGAGTTCTTCTCGGCCGTGCCTGCGGTGCGCGACAAGCTGCAGGCGCTGTTCAATGTGGGCCTCGGCTACATCAAGGTCGGCCAGCAGGCGAACACGCTGTCGGGTGGTGAGGCGCAGCGCGTCAAGCTGGCCAAGGAGCTCTCCAAGCGCTCCACGGGTCGCACGCTCTACATCCTCGATGAGCCCACGACCGGGCTGCATTTCCACGATGTCTCCAAGCTCCTCGAAATGCTTCACGAGCTGGTGGAGCAAGGCAATTCTGTGGTGGTGATCGAGCACAATCTCGAGGTCATCAAGACCGCCGACTGGATCATCGACATCGGACCTGAAGGCGGCACCGGCGGCGGCGAAGTTGTGGCGGTTGGCCCGCCGGAGCAGATCGTCAAGGAGAAGCGTTCCTATACCGGGCACTTCCTCAAGGAACTCTTGGAACGCCGGCCTGCACGAACGGTCGAAGCGGCCGAATAGCGGCAATCGGAGGGGTATATGACCAGTCGCGGCAACATTCGCGTGGGTATCGGCGGCTGGACCTTCGAGCCTTGGGAGGGGAGCTTCTATCCGGAGAAGCTCGCAAAGAAGAGGCAGCTGGAACATGCCGCCAGCAAGCTCAAGGTCATCGAGGTCAACGGCACCTATTACGGCTCACAGAAGCCGGAGACATTCGCCAAATGGGCGTCTGAGGTGCCGGAAGGATTCATCTTTTCGTTGAAGGCGAGCCGGTTCACCACGAACCGGAAGGTTCTGGCCGAGGCCGGCGAGTCTATCGAGAGGTTCTTCGCGCAGGGACTGACGGAGCTTGGGCCACATCTCGGGCCTATCCTCTGGCAGTTCGCGCCGACGAAGAAATTCCAGCCGGACGATTTCGAAGCTTTCCTGAAACTTCTACCGGAGACGGTAGAGGGGCTGCCACTGAAGCACGTCGTCGAGGTGCGTCACGACAGCTTCAAGGTACCGGAGTTCGTCCACCTGCTGGCTGAGCACAACGTCGCTCCGGTCTGCGCCGAACATCATGATTACCCCATGATCGCCGACGTCACGGCAGACTTCGTTTACGCGCGCCTGCAGAAGGGATCCGACGACGTCGCCACCTGCTATCCCGAGAGCGAGCTTCAGGCTTGGAAGGGCCGGCTGGAGACCTGGGGCGAGGGCGGAGTCGCCAATGACCTGCCGCTGATCGATCCGGACCGGCAGCCTAAGCGCCAGCCGCGCGACGTCTATGCCTTCTTCATTCACGAGGGCAAGGTGAATGCGCCGCAGGGTGCCATGGCCCTGCAGGCATTGATCGACGGCTGATCAGTGCCAGACGTGCGGCGTGATGTGCCGGACCAGCGTCTCGGCCGTCATTCCCTCGCCCGCACGCAAAGCTGCTTCGCCATGGAGATAGACGCCGCACGCCGCGGCTTCGAAGGCTGGCGTCCTGTTAGCGAGAAGCGCGCCGATCATTCCGGCCAGCACGTCGCCAGAGCCTGCGGTTGCAAGCCAGGGCGGCGCATTCTCGTTGATGACTGCTCGCCCATCCGGGGCGGCAATGACCGTGTCCGCGCCTTTGTAGACGATCACAGCATTTGATGACTCGGCAGCAAGAAGCGCCTTTTCCGCCTTGCCGAGTTGGTCGTTCTCGGCGATCTCCGGAAACAGGCGGGAAAACTCACCGTGGTGAGGTGTCAACACCAGGCGGACATCTCCACTGTATGGTTCGAAAAGGCGTGCCGGGCTTTCTCGAAATGAGGTGATCCCGTCGGCGTCCAGCACCAAAGGGCGCCCTTCTAGGGCCAATGCGAACTCACGTGCCTTCTCCCCCACTCCGAAGCCAGGCCCCAACACAAATGCCGAAAGCTTGGCACGCGCAAGCCATTCCCGAACCTGTGTGCCGGTCTCCGTTTCCCGCAACATGACCGCCGTCAGCTGGCCGGCATTGACTGCCATGGCTTCTTTCGGCGATGCAACAGTCACCAATCCGGCGCCTGCCGCAAGTCCTGCCGCAGCGGACAACCTGGCCGCACCCGTATGGGAGGCACCGCCGGAGAACACGGCAAGGTGGCCGCGTCGATACTTGTGCGACTGCGCATCGGGCGAGGGCAGGTGATCCTGCCATAGCACCGGATGGTTCGCTCTGAGATTTCCTGCGGCGGCCCGGATGATGCGGGACGGGATCCCGATGTCGAAAACTTCGATGTCACCGCAGAGAGACCGCCCGGGCATCAGCAGATGTCCCGGCTTTCGTGCCATAAACGTAACGGTGTGTGTCGCTTGAAAAGCCCGGTCCAGCGGAATGCCGCGCTGACCGCAGAGGCCTGACGGAAGATCCACGGCGATGACCGGCAGACCTGCCATCGCGGCCCGTTCCATGACGTGCTGCAGTCCTACCGAAACCGGCTTGCTCAGGCCTGCCCCAAAGACAGCGTCGATGATGGTATCGCAGCTCTTCAACTCCAACTGCGACAAGGGGTGCTGCTCAACCAGGCATCGCGCTCGGGCGCGACGGGCGTCGCCAGTCAGTCGTTCGGGATCGCCCAGAGCAAAGACGGCGACACTGGCGCCCGCTTCAAGCAGCGCTTGCGCTGCCACGTAGCCATCGCCGCCGTTGTTGCCCGGCCCACAGAGGACGACGAACCGCAGCGTCTGCGGATAGTGGCGAAGCGCCGAGGCTGCGACAGCCTGCCCCGCCTTCTCCATGAGGCCATAGGAGGCGATGCCAGACTGAGCCGCGGCACGATCCGCCGCTGTCATTTCCGCCGGCGTCAGCAGTAGCGTCTTCGGTTCACTGTTCATTGCGCTATTGAACCCAAAGCCAGTGAATTAACAAGCATCGGCTGGAGGCGAGGACCTGAACAACATTTATGCACATGCCTATTATAGGCGCTATCACTTGCGCGGCCGCCTCGGCAGGAACAACCTCCCTTGGATCTGACACCACCAGTTCGCCGAAAAGAAGGGCGTTGCAACCGCTTCCGTTGCACAATCAGGGCAGATCTTTAGGCATCGAGGGCGAATTTTCTGCCCATTTTTTGCCGAAGCGGCTTTTCAGGCTGGCATGATACCTGCATTAGTATGGCGAGCCGGTTCACGGCTGCGTCAGGGGAGAGATTGTTTCTCATGAAAAAGATCGAAGCCATTATCAAGCCATTCAAGCTGGACGAAGTGAAAGAAGCTCTCCAGGAAGTCGGCTTGCAGGGCATCACTGTGACGGAGGCGAAGGGCTTCGGGCGCCAAAAGGGACATACCGAGCTTTATCGTGGCGCAGAATACGTTGTCGACTTCCTGCCGAAGGTGAAGGTCGAGGTGGTTCTGGCCGACGAAAACGTCGACGCTGTCATCGACGCCATCCGCAACGCGGCCCAGACGGGTCGCATCGGCGACGGCAAGATCTTCGTATCGAACGTTGAAGAAGTCATCCGCATCCGTACCGGCGAGACCGGTGTAGACGCAATCTAACGTCATTGGCCGCTCCGCGGCAGGTTCAACCGTCATCTCATTCAAGGAAGCGTATAAATGACGACCGCAAGCGAAATCATGAAGCAGATCAAGGAAAACGACGTCAAGTTCGTGGACCTGCGCTTTACGGATCCGAGGGGAAAGCTGCAGCACGTGACGATGGACGTCGCAGCCGTCGATGAAGACATGTTTGCCGACGGCGTCATGTTCGATGGCTCCTCCATCGCCGGCTGGAAGGCAATCAACGAGTCCGACATGGTTCTCATGCCGGATCCAGCAACCGTCCATATGGACCCCTTCTTCGCACAGTCCACCATGGTCGTCTTCTGCGACATCCTCGACCCGATCTCCGGCGAGTCCTACAACCGCGACCCGCGTGGTACGGCCAAGAAGGCTGAAGCCTACCTGAAGGCCTCCGGCATCGGTGATACCGTCTATGTTGGTCCCGAGCCGGAATTCTTCGTTTTCGACGACGTCAAGTACAAGGCCGACCCCTACAATACCGGCTTCAAGCTCGACTCGTCCGAGCTGCCGTCGAACGATGACACCGATTACGAGACCGGCAACCTCGGCCACCGTCCCCGCATCAAGGGCGGCTATTTTCCGGTACCGCCGGTCGACAGCCTGCAGGACATGCGCTCCGAAATGCTGACCGTCCTGACGGAGATGGGCGTTGTCGTTGAGAAGCACCACCACGAGGTGGCAGCGGCCCAGCACGAACTGGGCGTCAAGTTCGACACGCTGGTGCGCAACGCCGACAAGATGCAGATCTACAAGTACGTCGTTCACCAGGTGGCAAACGCCTATGGCAAGACGGCGACCTTCATGCCGAAGCCGATCTTCGGCGACAACGGCTCGGGCATGCACGTGCACCAGTCGATCTGGAAGGACGGCAAGCCGACCTTCGCCGGCGACGAATATGCCGGCCTTTCGGAGAGCTGCCTCTATTACATCGGTGGCATCATCAAGCACGCCAAGGCGATCAACGCCTTCACCAACCCGTCGACCAACTCCTACAAGCGTCTGGTCCCCGGCTATGAGGCTCCTGTACTGCTCGCCTATTCGGCCCGCAACCGTTCCGCATCCTGCCGTATCCCGTTCGGCTCGGGTCCGAAGTCGAAGCGCGTCGAAGTCCGTTTCCCGGATCCGACGGCAAACCCCTATCTCGGCTTTGCGGCGATGCTGATGGCCGGCCTTGACGGCATCAAGAACAAGATCCATCCAGGCAAGGCCATGGACAAGGATCTCTACGACCTGCCCCCGAAGGAACTGAAGAAGATCCCGACCGTCTGCGGTAGCTTGCGCGAAGCGCTGGAGAGCCTCGACAAGGACCGCAGGTTCCTCACTGCCGGCGGTGTGTTCGACGACGACCAGATCGACGCCTATATTGAGCTGAAGATGATCGAGGTCATGCGCTTCGAGATGACGCCGCACCCGGTCGAATTCGACATGTACTACTCGGCGTAAGGGCTGCGAAGGCCAACCACTGAAGACGGCGGGCCACTCCTGGTCCGCTGTTTTCGTTTCTGCAAGGCAGATTGCGGCTCGATCAACTGCGGTTCACAAGCGTGACGTACCGGAACTCCGGCACCCCGCTCGCATTATGCCCTTGATGTGCCGTGCAATTATTCCCACATCAGGCTGCGAAAGGAAGTCGCACCATGAAGCAACGAAACGCAAAGTTCACCATCGGGGAAGTGGTCCGCCACAAGGTTTTTCCGTTCCGTGGGGTCGTGTTCGATGTGGATCCGGAGTTCGCGAACTCTGAGGAGTGGTGGAATGCCATCCCCGCCGAGATCCGCCCGAGCAAGGACCAACCGTTCTACCACCTGCTCGCCGAAAACGATGACACCGAGTATGTCGCCTATGTTTCTGAGCAGAATCTGGAACATGACGGGAGCGAAATGCCGCTGCGCAACCCGCAGGTCTACCAAATCTTCGATGCCGGGCCGTCTGGCCGCCTCAAGCCGAAGATGGTCTTCGCTCACTGACTGCAAATGAAGAAAGCGCCGATGGATTTCATCGGCGCTTTCTTTTTCTTGAGCCGGTCAAGCTGGCTCGTGAGGCTTACTGGCCCTGCTTGGCAGCGTTCTGCGCGTCCTCAAGCTTCTTGCGCGCTTCTTCGGCCTTCTTCTGCATGCCTTCCTGGAGGCTGCGCTGGCTTTCGGCGAGCTGCGACTGCGAGATCGGCTCTCCGTCAAACGCGCCGGTGAAGCCGTTCAACGAGATCTTGATCGGGTTCGGCGCGCGGCGGAAGTTGATCGAGGTGAAGACCACCTCGCCGCCCTTCTTCAGGTTGGCGATCATGGCATCGGTCAGCGGAACTTCAGCCGTGCACTTGTCGGGAAGGCATACGGCGTAGTCGAGCTTTTCACCTTTGCCGCCATCGATCTGCATCGTGATGCCAGGAGGAATGAGGCGAGCGGTCGGAACCGAGACCTGTAGGATCTTGCGGTTGACCTTGCCTTCCACCGTGATGAGCCCGACGGCCGTGATCAACTGACCGTTCTGGGCCAGGTTGATGTTCTGGACAACGCAGAGATCGCTGTCATCCTGCTTGGTGCATGTCTTGAACCAGCCAAGTGGCGGGGCGCCGGGGCCACTCGCTGCGGGGGCGCCCTGCGCGAATGTTGCTGTCGGTGCGGACGCAGCCGCCAAAGACACGGCCAGCGCGGACATCGCCGTCCGCAGAGCGTTGTTTGCCTTGAGTTTCATAACGAAATCCGTCTCCTGAAATCCGTCCGGGTACGGCTTCAACCGTCCTCCCTCGGGGTGTCCTACTGCGCTCCACCTGTCGGCGAAATGAGGCAATTGAATGACCCGCATAGTCGTCCACCTGTTACATCGGCGCTGCCGGGATATCCAGTCCTTGTTTGATGATTTTTTGATCAGGCGCCATCGGCAGCAGGGGTTGGAGGTGGTTGCGGCGGTTGGTCGGTCGCTGCGGTTAGGGTAACTTGCGCCGAATCACTATGATCGAGCCGAAGGACCGCTCATGCGCCGCCTCCTCCCTTTTCTTCTCGTGGCTGCTCTGTCGACGCCGGCACTCGCGGAGCCGCGTCACGGCATTGCTATGCACGGCAAGCCGGCATTGCCGGCGGATTATCAGCACTTTCCTTACGTGAAGCCGGACGTGAAGAAAGGTGGCAGGGTCCGCTACGGCGTTGTCGGCACGTTCGACAGCCTTAACCCATTCATTCTGAAGAGCATGCGCACCACCGCGCGCGGCATGTGGGATCCGCAGTTCGGCCACCTCGTCTTCGAGCCGCTGATGCAGCGATCGGCCGACGAGCCCTTCACGCTTTACGGGCTATTGGCCGAGTCAATCGAGATGGACGAGGAGCGCAGCTTCATCCAGTTCAATCTCAACCCGGCAGCGCAATGGTCGGACGGAGAGCCGGTCACTCCTGAAGACGTGATCTTCACCATGGAGCTGCTGCGCGACAAGGGCCGCACACCCTTCAGCGGTCGGCTGACCCCTGTTGAGAAGATGGAGAAGGTGGGCGAGCACGCTGTCCGGTTCACCTTCAACGAGAAGTCGGACCGCGAGTTTCCGCTGATTTTGGCGACTGCTACTCCGATCCTCGCCAAGCACGCAACCGATCCCGAAACGTTCGAGCAGTCGTCGCTGGAGGTGCCCATTGGATCTGGTCCATACTTGGTGAAGTCGGTAAATCCGGGCGCGCGGATCGTCTTCGAACGCGATAAGGATTACTGGGGCAAGGACATCCCCGCCAAGGTCGGCTTCGACAACTACGATGAGATCTCGGTCGAATACTTCCTGCAGGACAACACGCTTTTTGAAGCCTTCAAGAAAGGCGTGGTCGACATTTACCTGGACGGCAGCCCCACGCATTGGGCAAGGGCCTATGATTTTCCGGATGTCCAGAGTGGCGCGGTGGTGAAGGATACCTTCCGGCCTGACTTGCCGACGGGCATGCTCGGCTTCGTCTTCAACACCCGGCGCCCGATCTTTGAGAACCAGAAGGTGCGCGAGGCACTGGCTCTCGCCTTCGATTTCGAGTGGGCGAACAAGAACCTCTTCGAAGGTGCTTACACCCGGACAGAGAGCTTCTGGCAGGGCTCCTCGCTCTCCTCTCTAGGCAAGCCGGCCGAGGAACGGGAGCTGAAGATCCTCGGAACAAATAAGGATGCGATCGATCCGGCCATTCTCGACGGCAGCTACCGTCTTCCGCAAACGGATGCGTCGGGCGGGGACCGGAAGATCCTGCGCCGTGTCGTCGAACTGATGAAGGAAGGCGGCTACACGATCAAGAACGGCAGGATGTCGAACGAAGATGGCAGCCCGCTGCGGTTCGAGATCATGACGCAGACGCAGGATCAGGAGAAGCTCGCGATCGCCTATCAACGAACGCTCAGAATGATCGGCGTCGACGTTGCCGTTCGCACCGTTGATGATGCGCAATACCAGTCGCGGTCCGGCACCTTCGACTATGACATGATCGTCAAGTCTTACCCTTCGTCGCTTTCCCCTGGTATCGAGCAGGTCGGACGCTGGGGCTCGATCTCACGCGATCGCGAAGGCAGCAACAACTTCGCAGGCGTTGCCGATCCGGCGATCGACCGCGCGATCGATGCCATGCTGGCCGCCCGCACCCGGGAAGATTTCGAGGCGGCGGTGCGCGCTTACGACCGCCTTTTGATCTCGGGCCACTACCTTGTGCCCCTCTACCACGTGCCGGAACAATGGGTGGCGCGGCGCAGTTACATCGGCTATCCAGACAAGACACCTCTTTACGGCTACCAGCTGCCCGTCTGGTTCGACACGCGGGCGCAGGACTGAACCAGCCAAACAAGTGACTGCCCATCTTAGAAAGGACGCGACCATGGAGCGCGTAACAATTGACGTGGTGTCCGACGTCGTCTGCCCCTGGTGCTACCTCGGCAAGGCCCGCCTGGAGCTGGCGATTGCAGAGGTCCAGGACGAACTGGGGGTGGATGTCAACTGGCGGCCTTACCAGCTTGACCCCGACGCGACCAGCGAAGGGAGCGACTACCGCACGCACCTCGTCGCCAAATTCGGGAGCGCCGAGCGGCTGGATCAGATGCAGGACAACCTGCGCGGACAGGGTCAGGAAATTGGCATTACCTACCGGTTCGAGGACATTAAGGTTCGCGCCAACACGCTCGATGCGCACCGCCTGCTGCATTGGTCCCGCATCGAAGGGCAGGACATCCAGGACCGCGTCGCGACTGCCCTCTTCAAGGCTCACTTCGAGAAAGGACTGAATGTTGCCGACCATCAGGTTCTGCTGGCGATTGCGGAGCAATGCGGGCTGGACCCCGCCCTGATCGGCAACCTCCTGGCAACCGACGCCGACAAGGACACCGTGCTGTCCGAGATCGATGCGGCCCAGAAGATGGGCGTCAACGGCGTTCCCTTCCTGATCTTTGACGGCCAATATGCCGTGAGTGGTGCACAGACTCCGGATGTGCTCGCAAACGCCTTGCGCGACATTGCGCGGATGAAGGCTGAAGCCCGCAAGGGCATGATCTAGGCGCCCAACGCAGCAGATGTCGACCGATCAAACGCTCAAGGGCGTCCTCTTTGCCTTCGCCGCCTTTGCGGCGTTCTCTTTCAGCGACGCCAGCGTGAAGCTCATCGAAGGCGCTCTCAGTCCCTACGAGATGTCCTTCCTCGGCGCCCTCTTCGGCGTCACTGCCCTCCCCTTCGTGATGAAGCGCGGCGACAGCGTGCTGGACATGGTTCGCACCACGAACCGCCCGCTCTGGTTTTTGCGAGCCTTTGCCGCCGCCTTCGGCACGATCGCCAGCGTGACTGCCTTCACCCATCTTTCGATGGCGGAGGCGTTCGCGCTGATCTTCCTGCTTCCCTCATTCGTCACCATCATGTCGGTGGTCTTCCTTAAGGAGGAGGTTGGCATCCGACGCTGGAGCGCCGTCGTGATCGGCTTCGTCGGTGTCCTCGTTGTCCTGCGCCCGGGACTTCGCGAGCTGTCCGTCGGTCATGTGGGGGCCGTCTTCGCAGGGTTGAGCGGCGCGATCTCCATCGTCGTCTATCGCGCGGTAGGTCCTCGCGAAAAAAGCATCTCGCTCTACGGTGCCGGCATCATCGGCTCGCTCGTCCTGTGCGGGTTGCTGGCGATCCCCGGCTTCCAATGGCCGAGCCTCCCGCACTGGCTGATGCTGGCCGGCTACGGACTGCTGGCGGCGCTGGCAACGATCCTGCTGATGTATGCCACGAGCTATGCTCCTGCGGCCCTCGTCGGGCCGACGCAGTATAGCCAGATGCTGTGGGCCGTGCTCTTCGGCTACCTGATCTTCGGGGACAGGATCGATCTGCCAATGGTCATTGGCATCATCCTGATCATTGGGTCGGGACTGCTGACACTCGCGCGCGAACGGGTGCGCGGCGTTCCGCTGCCGCCCGCAGTCGCTGCCGACCCGCAGGCCGGTGCCATGGCGACCGCCGAGACTGATCCGGAACGCTGATCAGCTCGGCTGCTTTGCCAGTTCTGCAAACTGTTTCATTATCTGCGCAGCGACCGTCAGCCGCTTTTCCGGCGTCGGAAGATCGCGCGTCAGGAAGACGCTCTGGTCCGGGCGGATCTTGGCCATCGTGCCCTGCTTGGCAATGTACTGCACCAGCGCTGCCGGATTGGGGAACTGTTTGTCGCGGAAGGTCACAACGATCCCCTTCGGCCCCGCATCCAGCTTCTCGACATTGGCGACGCGACAGAGCGACTTGACGTAGACGACCTTCAGCAGGTTCTGCACCTCGACCGGCAGCGGACCGAAACGGTCGATCATCTCGGCGCCCAAGCCGTCGATTTCCGACAGCTCCTTGAGCTCGCCAAGACGGCGGTAGAGGCTCATGCGCAGATGCAGGTCCGGCACGTAGTCTTCGGGGATCATGACAGTAATGCCGACAGAGATCTGCGGCGACCACCCGGTGTCGATGATCTCGTCGTCGCCACGCACCTCGGCTACCGCCTCCTCCAGCATCTGCTGGTAGAGCTCGAAGCCGACCTCCTTGATGTGCCCGGACTGCTCTTCGCCAAGCAGGTTGCCGGCGCCACGGATGTCGAGGTCGTGGCTCGCAAGCTGGAAGCCCGCGCCCAGCGTGTCGAGCGACTGCAGCACCTTTAGCCGGCGTTCAGCCGATTGCGTCAGCTGCTTGTTGACCGGCAGATTGAAGAGAGCGAAGGCCCGCACCTTCGAACGCCCGACCCGACCGCGCAACTGGTAGAGCTGCGCCAGCCCGAACATGTCAGCCCGGTGCACGATCAGGGTGTTTGCCGTCGGCACGTCGAGGCCCGATTCCACGATCGTCGTCGACAGGAGCACATCATACTTGCCGTCGTAGAAGGCGTTCATGATGTCTTCGAGCTCGCCGGACGCCATCTGTCCATGCGCGACGGCGACCTTAAGCTCGGGCACGTCCGACTGCAGGAACGCCTGCACATCGGGAAGATCGGACAGACGCGGGCAGACATAGAAGCTCTGGCCACCGCGATAGTGCTCGCGCATCAATGTCTCACGGATTACCAGCGGATCAAAGGGCGAGATGAAGGTGCGTACCGCCATACGGTCGACCGGTGGCGTGGTGATCAGCGACAGTTCCCGCACGCCCGTCATTGCCAGCTGCAGCGTCCGCGGGATTGGTGTCGCCGAAAGCGTCAGCACGTGAACGTCGGCTTTCAGTTCCTTGAGGCGCTCCTTGTGCTTCACCCCGAAATGCTGCTCCTCATCGATGATGAGCAGGCTCAGATTGGCGAAGTTGATGCCGCTGCCGAGCAAGGCGTGAGTGCCGACCACAATATCGACCTTGCCTTCGGACAGGTCATTCTTGACCTGCTTCAGCTCCTTCGCAGGCACCAAACGGGAAGCCTGCGCCACCTTGATCGGCAGGCCGCGGAAGCGGTCGCGGAAGGTCTTGAAGTGCTGTCGCGCAAGGAGGGTCGTGGGCACCACCACGGCGACCTGCCCACCATTCATCGCCGCGAGGAAAGCAGCGCGAAGCGCCACTTCGGTCTTGCCGAAGCCGACATCGCCGCAGACAAGTCGATCCATGGGCTTGCCGGCAGAAAGGTCGTCGCGGACGGAATCGATCGCATTGGCCTGATCTTCCGTCTCATCATATGGGAAGCGCGCCGCAAACTCGTCGTAGAGGCCGTCTGGTGCGGCCAGAACTGGCGCTCGGCGGGTGATACGGCTCGCAGCCACCCGGATCAGCCCATCGGCCATGTCAAGCAGGCGCTTCTTGAGCTTGGCCTTCCGGGCCTGCCAAGCACCGCCGCCGAGCTTGTCGAGCGCCGCTTCGGCGGCATCCGAACCGTAGCGCGACAGAAGGTCGATGTTTTCCACCGGCAGGAAGAGCTTTGCCTCGTCCGCATAATGCAGTTCCAGACAAGCCCGCGGTGCACCTGCGGCCTCGATCGTGACGAGGCCCACGAAGCGACCGATCCCGTGCTCGGCGTGGACCACCAGCGAGCCTTCGTCGAGCCCGGAGATCTCCGAAATGAAGTCTGCACCGCGTTTGCGCCCCTTACCCCGACGCACCATCCGGTCGCCGAGAATATCCTGCTCGCCGATGACGACGATGCCGTCGGCCTCGAACCCGCCTTCCAGGCTAAGTACGGCGGCCGCCGCTTCGCCCTTCTTCAGCTTGTCGAGTTCTGCAAAGCTGTCGATCTGCTTGACGCGCTCGAGCCCTCGCTCCTCGAGCACCTGAAGGAGGCGATCAAGTGAGCCTGCCGACCAGCCGGTGACCAGCACCTTTGCGCCCGAGGCACGCTTGTCGGCGATATGTTTCACTGCAAGATCGAAGACGTTAACACGCTCATCCCGCTCGTCTCGTTCCGCTTGAGATTTGGCCCAGCGGGGCCCAACCCGCGCATCCAGTTCGATGACGCGGCGGCTTTCCGTGTCGTGCTCGTTAAACGGCGTGAGACGGATGGCCGTCGCAGCATCCAGCGCTGAGGCAAAACCACTTCCGTCCAGATAAAGCTGCCCAGGCGGAACTGGCTTGTAAGGGGCAGCCTGTGCCGAGGTGCCCTTGCCTGTACTGCCATTGTCGCGCCGGGATTCATAATAGTCAGTGACAAGCTTCGAGCGTTCAATTGCTGCTTCGCGCGCAGTATGGTCGGTGACGATCCGGAAGTCCTCGAGGTAATCGAAGGCGGTTTCCAGCCGTTCGTAGAAGAGCGGCAGCCAGTGCTCCATACCTGCGTAGCGGCGCCCTTCGGAGACCGCCTGATAGAGCGCATCGTCGCGATTGGCGGCACCGAAAAGCGAAAGATAGTTCTTGCGGAAACGGCTGATCGTGTCAGGCGTCAGCGAAACTTCGCTCATCGGGTTCAGATCGAGGGAACGCGCTTGTCCAGTGGTGCGCTGGCTTGCGGGGTCGAAGGTACGAATCGTCTCCAGCGTGTCGCCGAAGAAGTCGAGCCGCACCGGCTCCTCCGTGCCGGGTACGAAGACATCGAGGATGCCGCCCCGGACTGCGAATTCGCCGACTTCACGCACCGTCGGCACACGTTCGAAGCCGTTGCGTTCCAGACGCGCCGCAATGTCATCCATACGGATCGTCGCACCCGGTCTTGCCGAGAAGGCCAAACTCTCGATTACCTCGGAGGGCGCGATCTTCTGCAGCATCGCGTTGACGGTGACCAGCACGATGGCCGCATGCGGCTTGCGCGCATGGGCGATCAGACCCGACAGGGCAGCAAGTCTCCGTGCAGAGACATCAGCGCTCGGTGAGACGCGGTCGTAAGGGAGACAGTCCCAAGCCGGCAGTGTCAGCACCGGAATGTCGGGCGCAACGAACCCGAGCATCTGCTCAAGGTCCGTCATTCGTTGTCCGTCAGACATGACATAGGCGACCGGCTGCCCTGCGCGTGCCATCTCCGCCAGCAGCAGCGCTTCCATGCCTGGCGGCACGTTGCCGATGGTCAGCGGAGCGGTGGCCGCTGCTATTCTCTTCGCATCGAAACCTGGAATCATTCTTAATGCTCTGCCTTCGCCTTCAGGCTGGCCGCTGTGACGGGATCGGAATCCGGCCGATAGGCGGAAATGCGAGCGAAAAGCTCTGTCCGAAGGTGATCGGGGAGCGGCTTAGCACCGGTGATCCAAGCATGCAGATCGTGGTCGTCCTCTCCCATGATCGCCTCGAATTCGTCGAGTTCCGTGTCCGTAAGACTCGCAATTTCATCTTCGGCGAACTGTCCGAAGACGAGGTCCATTTCTCGGATGCCGCGATGCCGGCAGCGGTACAGGATGCGGCGGCGGCGGGGTGAAAGGTCCGCGCTCGAGCGCGAGAGTCCGGTCATGTAAGAAGTCCTTGTGTGGCGAGGCTCATATAGGACGCAATTTCAACTTCGTCACCTTGCAAAGCCTGCGAATTCCGTCGCATTTTGCCAGCCATGCGCCCTGCTATTCTTGATCCTCTGTTCTCGCCCGTTGCCAACTCTCAGGGCGTCGGCCCGAAACTCGCGGATCTGATTGCTCGCGTGACGGGGCGCGAGGATGCGGATGACTGCCGGGTTGTGGACCTGCTTTTCCACGCGCCGACTTCGATCATCGACCGCCGCAACCGGCCCGGAATAGCGCTTGCACCTCAGGGCGCCATTGTCACCATCCAGGGACGTGTCGACCGCCATCAGCCACCGCCTCGCAGCAAGCCGAACATGCCCTACCGAGTCTTCCTGCACGACGACACTGGCGAACTGGCGCTGACCTTTTTCCGTGTGAAGGGAAACTGGCTGGAAAAGGCACTGGCGGTTGATGAGACAATCATGGTCAGCGGCAAGGTGGACTGGTTCAATGGCCGCCCTTCCATGGTCCATCCGGATTTCATGGTCAAAGCGACCGAAGCTGCCAACCTTCCGCTAGTCGAGCCCGTCTATCCCCTCACCGCCGGCCTCTCACCGAAGGTCTTGAGGAAAGCGATTGAGGGCGCTGTCTCGCGACTACAGGAACTGCCGGAATGGGTCGATCAAACGCTCACGCAGCGGCAGGGATTTGCTTCCGTGGCAGAAAGTTTCCGCCGGCTGCACGATCCGCGCGACGCAGCCGATGTCGATGCGAGGTCGCCAGCACGCCGCCGGCTGGCCTACGACGAATTCCTCGCTGGCCAGGTCTCGTTGGCGCTCGTGCGCCAGCGCCTCCGCAAAGTGCCCGGCCGCCCGGTTCGCCCCACGGGCGAGCTTGCGGATCGCATCCGCAACGCCCTGCCCTTCTCCCTAACCGGTAGCCAACAAGCGGCGATCGCCGACATCCTCAAGGACATGGCCGGCGAAGACCGGATGCTGCGGCTGTTGCAGGGGGATGTTGGGGCCGGCAAGACCTTGGTCGCCCTGATGGCGATGGCAGCGGCGATAGAAGGCTGCGGACAGGCGGTGCTGATGGCGCCGACGGAAATACTGGCACGGCAGCATCATGCGACCATCTCCAAGCTCGCCGCGAATGCCGGGATCACCGTAGAAGTGCTGACCGGCCGCACGAAAGGACGGGAGCGGGACGGTATATTGGATCGGATCGCAAGCGGCGAGGCGCAAATCGTCATTGGCACCCATGCCCTCTTTCAGGACGCGGTCAACTACCGCAACCTAACGCTTGCCGTGGTCGACGAGCAGCACCGATTTGGCGTCCACCAGCGCCTGCGCCTCACGGCCAAGGGCATCTCACCGCATATGCTGGTGATGACGGCCACGCCGATCCCGCGCACGCTGGTGCTGGCTGCCTTCGGCGACATGGACGTCTCGAAGCTGACGGAGAAGCCAGCTGGTCGCAAGCCGATCCAGACGGTGACGATTCCAATCGAGCGCACCGGCGACATCGTCTCGCGGCTACGAACGGCGCTCGCCGAAGGCAAGAAGGCCTACTGGATCTGCCCGCTCGTCGAGGAATCGGATGTCTCCGACCTCATGTCAGCAGAGGAGCGTTTCTCGGTCGTGGCAAAAGAGTTCGGCCGCGACGTTGGTCTAGTACACGGCCGGATGGGGGGAGCGGAGAAAGACGCGGTGATGGCTGCGTTCAAGGCAGGTGAAATCCGCCTGCTGGTCGCCACCACGGTCGTTGAAGTTGGTGTTGACGTGCCGGATGCCACCATCATGGTGATTGAACATGCAGAACGCTTCGGCCTGGCGCAGCTGCACCAGCTTCGCGGCCGCGTCGGACGCGGTGCCGAGGCCTCGACTTGCATCCTGCTTTACAAGGGCCCCCTCAGCGAGACGGGACATGCGCGCTTATCGATCCTGCGCGACAGCGAAGACGGCTTCCTCATCGCAGAGGAGGACTTGAAGCTGCGCGGCGAAGGTGAGTTGCTGGGGACTCGCCAATCCGGGACCCCCGGTTTTCGCATTGCAAACCTGGAGGCACATGCGGACCTGCTGGAGATCGCGCGCAAGGATGCGGCCTATCTCCTGGACAAGGATCCGGATCTGACCGGCGAACGCGGACAAAATGTCCGGGTACTACTATACCTGCATCGGCGCGACGAGGCGGTCAGGTTCCTGGGAGCGGGTTGACCGCCTTCGGCACAACGGTTGGCTGCAGCACCTTCGGCTTGTAGTCGGGCGCCAGCAGGCCGCCCGAGATCAGCAGGCGTGCACCCTCTTCCGGCGTCATGTCCAGCATAATGATCTTGCTGCGCGGCACGAACATCAGGAAGCCTGCGGTGGGGACGGGTGTCGGCGCGAGAAATACCGACACGAGCTCGTCTCCATTGTCGTTCAGACGCGCAGCGATCTCTCCCTTGGCATCACCGGAAATGAAGACCAGCGCCCAGGTGCCCGGACTCGGAAACTCGATGAGCCCGCATTTCTTGAAGGAGGTCGACTGCTCCTTCAGCACCGTCTCGAAGATCTGCTTCAGGCTTTTGTAGACGGTGCGCACCAGAGGCATCCGGTGCAGGACCGATTCGCCAAAGCTGACAATCGAGCGTCCGATCAGGTTCTTGCCGAGAAAACCGATGACCGTGATCAGCAAGATCGCGATCACCATGCCGAGCCCAGGCATGGCGATGTTGAGGTAGTTTTCCGGATTATAGCGCGCGGGGATATACGGCTTCACCCAGCTGTCGGCCCAGCGGATGAAGCTGAAGGTCAGCCAGATCGTGATGGCCAGCGGCGCGCAGATGATCAGGCCGGTCAGGAAGTTGTTCCGGAGACGGCCCGCAAACGAAATACGGTCTGGATTGTCACTCATGGAAAGCGGGTCGTCGTGTTGCACCGCGGCAAGCGGCATTGGCGTGCAGCATGCCGGATGCGGCCAACCGATGCAAGGCTCGGCCAGCCGCCGAAGACCCGCTCACTCGACCGTGACCGACTTTGCCAAGTTGCGCGGCTGGTCCACGTCCGTCCCCATGAAGACAGCGGTATGGTAAGCGAGGAGCTGGATCGGCAGCGAGTAGACCATCGGCGCGATGATCTCCGCCACGTTGGGAAGCGTGATCGTTTCCATCGTCGGGAGCTTGGATGCTGCAGCGCCCTTCCCGTCCGTGATGAAGATAATCTTGCCGCCGCGGGCAGCGACTTCCTGCATATTGGACACTGTCTTCTCGAAGAAGCGGTCGAACGGCGCGATGACGATGACCGGCATGTTCTCGTCAATGAGCGCGATCGGACCGTGCTTCAATTCGCCGGCTGCATAACCTTCGGCATGGATGTAGGAGATTTCCTTCAGCTTCAGCGCGCCTTCAAGCGCCAGCGGGTAGCTCGTGCCACGGCCGAGATAAAGCACATCCTTGTATTTCGACAGCTCGCGCGACAGCGCCTCGATCTTCGGCTCGATGGCGTTGAGGACGCCGCTCATCAGGCGCGGCATTTCGCTAAGGCTCCTGACCAACTGCTTCTCTTCATCGCTGCTGATTGTGCCCCGCAGCTTCCCTGCCGCAATGGCGAGAGACGCCAGCACCGTCAGCTGGCAAGTGAAGGCCTTCGTAGACGCCACACCAATTTCGGGGCCGGCAAGAATCGGGAAAACTGCGTCCGATTCCCGCGCAATCGTTGATTCCTTGACGTTGACGACCGCACCGATCTTGAGGCCTGCCTCCTGGCAGTAGCGCAGTGATGCAAGCGTGTCGGCCGTCTCTCCGGACTGCGAAATAAAGAGCGCAGCCTGATCTTTCGCGAGCGGGATCTCGCGATAACGGAATTCCGACGCGACATCGATCTCGACCGGCAGCCGCGCATAACGCTCGAACCAGTACTTGCCAATGAGTCCTGAGAGGTAGGCCGTTCCGCAGGCGGAAATCGCGAGGCTGCGCAGCGAGGCGAAGTCGATCGCTCCGCAGATCGAGGTCTCGACAGTGTGGTCGCCGAGATCAACGTAATGCGCGAGCGCGTGGGAAATCACTTCCGGCTGCTCGTAGATCTCCTTTTCCATGAAGTGCCGGTGATTGCCCTTGTCGACCATGTAGGCGGCGGACTGGCTGATCTGGCGCGGGCGCTCGACGCTATTGCCGTCATGGTCGAAGATGAATGCACCGTCGCGACCAAGGATCGCCCAGTCGCCGTCCACGAGGTAAGTGATCTCGTTGGTGAAGGGTGCAAGTGCGATCGCATCCGAGCCGAGATACATCTCGCCGCGGCCATGGCCGATCGCAAGCGGCGGACCGGAGCGGGCCGCCATGATGGTCGACGGATCATCCGCGAAGATCACAGCCAGCGCGTAGGCACCCGTCACCTGCTTCAGCATGGCCTGCATCGCCTCGCGGCGCCCCATCCCGTTGCGCAGACTGCGCGCGATCAGCTGGCCGACAACTTCAGTGTCCGTCTGCGTCTCGAACGTTACGCCTTCGCCGATCAGCTCTTCCTTGAGTTCGGAGAAGTTCTCGATGATTCCGTTGTGGACCACCGCGACACCATCGACGAAGTGCGGGTGAGCGTTCGTCTCGTTCGGCACGCCGTGCGTGGCCCATCGGGTATGAGCAATGCCGATTGTGCCGGGAAGCGGATTTTCCGCGAGCTTCTTTTCGAGGTTGAACAGCTTGCCCTCAGCCCGCCGACGCGCCAGCACACCGTTGTCGATCGTAGCAACACCCGCGGAATCATAACCCCGATATTCAAGCCGCCTCAGCGCGTCGACCAGACGCTCTGCCACCGGCTCCTTGCCGACGATCCCTACGATCCCGCACATTCAGATACCCCTCTGTTCCCGACGATCTGGCGGGATTTCTAGCCGATGCCGGCGTTGCTGCAATTCCTCAGTCGGTAACTTTCCGTGTCGTATCGTAACCGGTCAGTCTCCGCCCTTGACCTTCTTGTCCGCTTTCAGAGCCAGCGCACGCTCGCGGATCACCGCCGCACGGCCTGGCTTGTTCTCCTGGCGCGCGCGGCCGAGCCCCAGCGCATCCGCGGGAACATCTTCCGTGATGACGCTGCCTGATCCGACATACGCACCGTCCCCGACAGAAACCGGAGCCACCAAAGCCGAATTGGATCCAATGAATGCGTTAGCGCCGATCTCGGTAATGTGCTTGTTCACGCCATCATAGTTACAGGTGATCGTGCCGGCGCCGATATTGGTCTGCGCGCCGATCACCGCGTCGCCGATATAGGTGAGGTGGTTGATCTTGGCGCCCTCGCCCACCGCCGCGTTCTTGACCTCGCAGAAGTTCCCGACTTTGGCGTTCGCGGCCAACTTGGCGCCAGGGCGCAGTCGCGCGAACGGACCGATGGTCGCGCCCGTGCTGACATGCGCCCCTTCCAGATGCGAGAACGCGTGGATCACGGCGCCGCTCTCGACGGTCACATCAGGTCCGAAGACGACGTTCGGTTCGATCACAGCATCCTGTTCGACCACGGTGTCGAAGGCGAGAAATACGGTTTCCGGTGCGATCATGGTGACGCCCGAGATCATCATCTCTTGCCGGCGGCGCTCCTGCCAAAGGCGCTCGAGAACGGCAAGCTCGGCGCGATTGTTGCAGCCTGCCATTTCGGCTTCGGGCGCGTCCACCGCGACCGCGCGACCGCCGGCAGACCGGGCGATCTCCACGAGATCAGTCAGATAGTATTCGCCCTTGACGTTCTTGTTGTCGATCCGCTCCAGGAGGTCCAACGCCTTGCGACCGTTGATCGCCATGATCCCGCTGTTGCACCAGGTGACCTTGCGCTCCTCCTCGCTTGCATCCTTCTCCTCACGGATCGCAATCAGCTCACCGTTCTCTACCAGAAGGCGTCCGTATCCTGTCGGCCGGTCCGTGTGAAAGCCGATGACGGCTACATCGGCGCCGTTTGCGATCTGCGCACGAGCTGCTGCAAAAGGGCCTGCCGTGACGAGCGGAGCGTCGCCATAAGTGACGAGAATTTCGTCGAAACCTTCCCCAATTGCTTCGCGAGCAGCCAGCACGGCATGGCCGGTCCCGAGACGCTCCGTCTGCAGGAAGGTGCGGATGTTCACATCGCCTACCTTCGCCGCCTCGGCGACGGCGTCGGCGTCACGGCCCAGCACCAGCGCTACGTCCGCGATGTCGGCCGAAGAAACGGCCCGCATGACATGGCCGATCATCGGCAGCCCCGCGATGGGGTGCAGCACCTTCGACATCGACGACTTCATCCGGGTGCTGTCGCCGGCAGCAAGAATGACGGCAAGGCATGTACGGCTCATCGGAACTCTCTCCCTCAGACAGGCTGGCGGTTCTTAGCAACAAGGTGATTGAGATGCGATAAACGGCTTGTGACGTCCTGCAACAAAGAAGGCGCCACGAAGGGCGCCTTCTTCACACTCTTTGAGACTGTTTATTGCGGCAGCTTGTCGTCGACGCCTTCGACGTAGAAGTTCATGCCGAGAAGCGCGCCGTCGTCAGCCTTCTCGCCTTCCGCCAGCCACTGGGTGCCGTCCTGCTTGTTGACCGGCCCGGTGAACGGATGCAGTTCGCCAGACTTGATTTTGGCTTCGGTTTCTTCGGCCATCGCCTTCACGTCGTCGGGCATGTTGGTGTAGGGCGCCATGGTCAGGATGCCATCCTTCAGGCCGTCCCAGATCTGCTCCGACTTCCAATTGCCGTCGAGCAGGGCCTGAACGCGCTTGATGTAGTAGGCGCCCCAGGTATCGACGATCGCAGTGAGCTGGGTATTTGGGCCGGCCGCGATCATATCGGAAGCTTGGCCGAAGGCCAGAATCCCGCGTTCGGCAGCGACCTGCATCGGTGCCGTCGTATCGGTGTGCTGCGTCAGGATATCGACGCCCTGGTCGATCAGCGCCTTGGCAGCGTCGGCTTCCTTGCCGGGATCGAACCAGGTGTTCGCCCATACGACCTTCAGCTCGAAGTCCGGATTGACGGACTGCGCGCCGAGAAGAAAGGCATTGATGCCCATGACCACTTCCGGAATCGGGAAGGAAGCGATGTAGCCGGCGACGCCCTTCTTTGACATCTTCGCGGCGATCTGCCCCTGGATGTAGCGGCCTTCGTAGAAACGCGAGTTGTAGGTGGCGAGGTTTTCAGCCGCCTTGAAGCCCGTCGCGTGCTCGAACTTCACGTCCGGGAACTTCTGCGCAACCTTCACCGTCGCATCCATGAAGCCGAACGAGGTGGTGAACACCATCGCGCAGCCGGAACGGGCCATGCGTTCGATGGCGCGTTCCGCATCAGGACCTTCAGGAACGTTTTCCAGGAACGGCGTCTCGATCTTGTCGCCGAAATGCTCCTGGAGAGCCTGACGGCCGATGTCATGCGCCTGCGTCCAGCCGCCATCGGTCTTCGAGCCGACATAGATGAAGCAGATCTTGGTTTTGTCCTGCGCCTGGGCGCCGCCGGTGATCCCGCCCAGAAGGGCGGCCGTGGCGGCCAGTGCGATGATGAGTTTCTTCATTTCTTGTAACCTCTGTTGGCTCTAAGACTTCGATGCAGGTCCGGTCATCTCTCTGGAACGAAAGGCTTTCCGAGCGATGCGGGGGTGTTGATCAGCGTCGTGCGGCGATTATGCGAGATGATGATCAGCACGACAATAGTGGCGACATAAGGCAAAGCCGAAAGGAATTGTGATGGTATCCCGATTCCAAACGCCTGTGCGTGAAGCTGCCCGATGGTGACGGCGCCGAAGAGATAGCCGCCCGCGAGAACCCGAAGCGGACGCCAAGACGCGAACACCACCAGAGCGAGCGCAATCCAGCCACGGCCTGCCGCCATGTTCTCAACCCACTGGGGCGTATAGACGAGTGAAAGCTGAGCGCCCGCGAGACCCGAACAGGCACCGCCGAACATCACGGCGAGGTAGCGGGTGCGGATCACGTTGATCCCCAGCGCATGAGCGGAAGAGTGGTTGTCGCCGATCGCGCGCATCTTGAGGCCAGTCCGGCTCCTGAACAGGAACCAGTGGATGCCAATCACCAGAGCGATGGAGAGATAGAAGATCAGGTCCTGCCGGAAGAGCAGCGGGCCCAGGAATGGGATATCGCCGAGTATCGGAATATTGATCGGCTGCAGCTTGATACCGGGCTGGCCGACATAGCTTTCGCCGATCTGACCCGACAGCCCGAGGCCGAGGATCGTCAAGGCAAGGCCCGTCGCCACCTGGTTTGCAACCAGCGTCAGCGTCAGGAAACCGAAGAGGAGCGAGAATGCTGCTCCGGCTGTGATGCCTGCAACCACGCCGATGTAAGGGGAACCAGTGGTCTGCGTCGCGACGAATGCGACCACCGCCCCCATGATCATCATCCCCTCGACGCCGAGATTGAGGACGCCAGAACGTTCCGTCACGAGTTCGCCCAGGGCAGCAATGACGAGCGGCGTGGCCGCCGTGATGACGGTTAGAAGGATCGCCTCAAGCATGATGCGCAGCCCCTCCCCGCAGCTTTTGCGTCACGATCCTGATCCGGTAGTGGATGAGGGTGTCGCAGGAGAGCACGAAGAACAAAAGCAGGCCTTGGAACACCCTGCTCACCTTGTCCGAAATACCGATCGAAAGCTGGGCCGCCTCGCCTCCAAGATACGTCAGCGCCAAGACGAACCCCGACGCGATGATTCCGAGCGGATTGAGGCGCCCGAGAAAGGCGACGATGATCGCAGTGAAGCCATAGCCCGGGGAAATCGTCGGCTGCACATGGCCAATGGAGCCGGAGACTTCGGAGATGCCCGCAAGCCCGGCAAGCGCCCCGGAAAGCATCATCGAGAACCAGACCATCCGTCTGGCGGAAAAGCCTGCGAAACGCCCTGCCCGCTCCGATTGCCCGAGCACAGTGACCTCAAAACCCTTCAGCATGAAGCGCATCATGAACCACAGTGCCACGGCCGCAACCAGAGCGAACGCGATCGCCAGATGGGCGCGGCCGGACTCCAGGATCTCCGGCAGCACGGCCTCCGGCACGAAGGATTTGGTCTGGGGGAAATTGTAGCCCTGAGGGTCACGCCATGGTCCGCGCACCAGCCAATCGAGGTAGAGCTGCGCGATATAGACCAGCATAAGGCTGGTCAGGATCTCGTTGGTGTTGAAGCGCGTCTTCAGAAGCGCAGGAATTCCGGCATAGAGCGCACCGCCGACCATACCCATGACGAGCATCAGCGGCAGGATCATCGGAGAGTGCCATTCCGGATAGAGTACCGGCAGGATGGAGCCGGTGATGGCACCGATGGTGAATTGCCCCTCTGCGCCGATATTCCAGTTGTTGGAGCGATAGCAGATCGACAGGCCGACGCCGATCAGGATCAGCGGCGCTGCCTTGACGGCCAGCTCATGCAGCGACCAGACCTCCAGAAGCGGCTCCACGAAAAAGCTGTAAAGGGCGTCCAGCGGTTGCTTGCCGAGCATCCAGAACATGATGCCACCGAAGAACAGGGTCAGCACCAGCGCCAGCAGCGGCGACACGAACGAGAACAGACGGGAGGACTGAGACCGCCTCTGAAGTTCAATGCGCATGGGCGGCCTCCGAATGCGTGGAGTCGTGGATACCGCCCATCATCAGACCGATCTTCTCCAGGCTGAGGTCGCCGGCGGCGAAGGACCGCGACAACCTGCCTTCGGAGATCACCGCGATATTGGTTGCAATCTCCAAGATCTCATCCAGATCCTGGCTGATCACCACGACGGCCGAACCTGCGCGCGCCAGGTCGACAAGCGCCTGCCGGATGCGGCTCGCCGCGCCGGCGTCGACCCCCCAGGTCGGCTGGTTAACCACGAGCACGACCGGCTGGCGGTCGAGTTCGCGGCCGACAATGAATTTCTGGAGGTTTCCACCCGACAGCGAACCCGCCGCAGGGTCATCGCCGCTCTTGCGGACGTCCATCTCCTCGCAAATTCGTCTGGCCGCTGATCGCACGGCGCCATGGCGGATGACGGAAAGCGCCCCGCCCGAAAGGAGTGCTCGCCGATCCGGCTGGCTGCGGGCAAGGAGGAGGTTGTCGGAGAGAGACATCTCCGAGACGGCCGCATGCCCATGGCGCTCTTCCGGAACGAAGCCAGCGCCGAGCAGGCGCCGCGCGTTGATGCCGGCTTTGCCCACCGCATTGCCCCTGATGCGGATCGCATCATTGTCCGCCACCGTGTGTTCGCCTGAAAGGACGTCGAAGAGCTCGCCCTGACCGTTCCCTGCGACGCCGGCAATTGCCAGCACTTCTCCAGCCCGCACCTGCATGTCGATGCCACGAAGGGGAACAGCGAACGGCGTGCGGGCGGGAACAGAAAGGCTTGCCACCTCGATCTGCACGTCGCCGAGCTGGCTCCCCGTACCGCGAGATACGTCGGAGACGTCGGCTCCGACCATCATCCGCGCGAGTGAAGCCGGCGTTTCCTGCTTCGGATCGCAGGTGCCGGTCACTTTGCCGTGCCGCAGGACGGTCGCACTGTCGCAGATTCGGCGGACCTCCTCCAGGCGGTGGCTGATATACAGAACGGAACGTCCTTCTGCCTTTAGCTTGAAGAGCGTCTCGAACAACCTGTCCGCCTCCTGCGGCGTCAGGACGGAAGTCGGCTCGTCCAAGATGATGAGCTTGGGGTTCTGCAGAAGTGCGCGCACGATCTCAATCCGTTGCCGCTCACCGACGGAAAGATCAGCGACATGCGCCTTGGGATCGAGTGGAAGCCCGTATGCTTGCGAAAGCATGGCCGCTTCGTCCGAGATCTTGGCAAGCGAGATCTTCGGATCAAGCGAAAGCGCGATATTCTCGGCCACCGTTAGCGCCTCAAACAGCGAAAAGTGCTGGAATACCATTCCGATTCCGAGCGACCGTGCCTCGCTCGGCGAGCGTATGACCGCCGGCTTTCCGTTCCAGAGGATTGCCCCTTCGCTGGGCTCCAATATGCCGAAGAGCATCTTGACCAGCGTCGACTTACCGGCGCCGTTTTCGCCGAGCAGCGCGTGGATCTCTCCCGGAGCGATGTCGAGATCGATACCGGAACATGCGGCAAAGCTGCCAAAATACTTTGTCAGCTGTCGGACCGACAAGAGCGGATTACCCGCTGGCCCCTCCGAAACAGTCACTGAACCCCCTTGTTCACGCCGTCCCACCTTCTTTCGAGGCTTGACTAAGGATGCCGGCGCGTCCTGCTTGCGCGCAAGCGCCAGAACGTGGCGCTCGCTCGTCCATCATTGATAGCGAATTTGTTGCCCCGCACAACAGAAAACATGGCCTGCCAACAGCTTAGGTACGAGCCCCGAGTTTTGGGAATAGCTGCATGATGGCCCCGATGAAGTAGAGGTAAAGGCTGGAGGCCACCACGCCGTACACGAGCCAGTAGGGCGAGTCGAAATGCAAGAGGAGCGAGTAGCCGCTCAACACGCACCAGACCAGAAATATCCCGAGGTTCAGAGGGCGGAGCCGCTTCACCCGAACCGGATGGAGGAAATCGATCGGCAGGAACGTCAGGATCACCGACACGAGGATGACGATAAAGGCTGTCACCTCGCTCGCCTGAATCACGAAGAGCGTGAAGATCACCATGTTCCAGACGACCGGGAAGCCCGAAAAAAAGTATTCCTCCGTCTTCATGCCCGTATCGGCATAATAGATGGCGCTGGAGATCACGATTAGTCCTGCCGCTACGAAGGACCATGGCTCGCCGATCATGCCGCTCTGGTAAAGCGCGAAGGCCGGCAGCAGCACATAGGTCACGTAGTCGATGATGTTGTCGAGCATGTCGCCAGACCAGTTCGGCAGCACCTCGCGCACCTTCACCTTCCGCGCGATCGGGCCATCGATGCCGTCGACAAAAAGGGCAAGGCCGAGCCACCACCACATGTCGACGAAGCGGTTCTCGCCGGCAGCAACCACACCCAGAAAGGCGAGAAACGATCCGGAGGCCGTCAGCAGATGGACCGAGAAGGCACGGATTTCGGCATAGGGGACTTTTCGGTAGTTGAAAATTCGTCTGATCACGCGCTGTTCCGTACTTGGCTGTTGCCGAGCTATGCGGCCAAACCGGCGGTATTGCAACCGCTCCCATGCTGCTCTCCCGCGTCTTGCGCAAGAATTGCCCCTGCGCTGCCTCGTCCCATGGATAACCGATCGAGAAGGCTCTACATAGCGCAGAACGGCTGCTGACGAGGATTGTGACATGCACGACTATGAAATTGCAGTGGTGGGCGGTGGTCTGGTCGGCTCGGTAGCGGCTCTCGCACTCGCGCGGGCAGGCAGTAAGGTCGCCTTTGTTGCACCCGAAGCGCAAGGCCGCGACGAGCGCACCACGGCGTTGATGGACCACTCCATCCGCTTCATGGAGCACCTCGGCCTCTGGGATAGGATTGTGCCCAGTTCAGCGCCGCTCTCGGTCATGCAGATCATCGACTGCACCGGCAGGCTTCTTCGTGCGCCGACGGCGCAGTTCCGTGCGGCCGATGTCGGTCTCTACGCCTTCGGCTACAATATTCCGAACCGCGTTCTGCTGGAGACACTGCAGGAGGCGGTGGCTGCGGAGCCGAACATCACCCGCATTACAAGCACCTTGCGGACCGCATCTTTCTCGGCCGAGCAGGCGGTGCTGTCGCTGGAGAACGACGAGACCATCTCGGCTTCCTTCGTCGTGGCAGCCGATGGCCGCAGCTCTAAGACACGGGAAAGCGCAGGCATCGGCACACGCCGCTGGGCCTATCCGCAGACGGCGGCGGTCCTAAACTTCCAGCACACTCTACCTCACGGCAACGTCTCAATCGAGTTCCACACCGAGACGGGTCCTTTCACTCAGGTTCCCCTCCCCGGTCAGCGGTCCAGCCTTGTCTGGGTGGTGAAGCCGCAGGAGGCCAAACGCCTGCTGGCGCTGCCGCTCGAGGCTCTTTCGAACGAAGTCGAGCGACGCATGCAGTCGATGCTGGGCAAGGTTACTATTGAGCCCGGAGCGCAGTCATGGCCGCTGTCGAGCCTGATGGCCGACCGGTTCGGAAAGGGCCGCCTCGCACTGGTAGGAGAAGCGGCTCATGCCTTCCCGCCGATCGGCGCGCAAGGTTTGAACCTATCGCTGCGCGACATCATCGAGCTGGTCGAGGTTCTATCCGACAATCCGGACCGCCCTGTCCCGAGCGATGCCGGCGACCGCTTCAACCGCAGGCGCCGCTCCGACATCATGAGCCGCACCTTCGGCGTCGACGTTTTGAACCGCTCGCTGCTATCGGAATTTCTTCCCGTCCAGATGATGCGCACTGCAGGCCTGCATCTGCTCTCAGCCCTTCCACCGCTTCGCAATCTGGTCATGCGCGAAGGCGTTGAGCCAGGGCGCGGCTTCCGGGCCTTCGTCAACAGCCTAAGGGAAGAGGTCCGGCGGTAGGATCCGCGCGTTGATCAGGTAAAGCAGGACCGGCAGCGTCAGCACCGAAAGGGTCGTCGTGATCAGCACCGTTGCCGACGCCCTCTCCTGCCAGACACCATACTGCTGACTGATCACGAAGACATTGGTGGCCGTCGGCAGGCCCGCGAGCAGGACCGCCGAATAGACCCAGACCGGATCGAAGTCTCCAGCCAGCGACAGCACGATGTAGACCGTGCCCGGCAGCAAAACGAGCTTGGCGATCGACAGATAACCGATCTCCACCGGAACCCTCTTCAGTGGCCGCAGAGCCAGAGTGACCCCCATCGCAAACAGAGCGCATGGAGCAGCCGCCTGGGCCAGGTAATCCACCAGCCGCTGGCCGGCGAGCGGCACTTCTGCGCCACTGGCCGCAACGAGGAACCCGAGCGCGGTAGACAGGATGAAGGGGTGAAGCACCACCTTGCGCAAAACATCCGCCGCTAGTTTAAACGGCGGCCGCCGATCACCACCGGCCACCGCCATCATGGCAGGCGCGACGATGAAATGCATGGCGTTTTCGAAGCAGACGATCAGAGCCACCGGCACGGCCGCGGCTTCACCAAAGGCAAGCAGCGCGAGCCCCGGGCCCATATAGCCGATATTGCCGTACGCGCCCGCGAAGGCCTGGATGGTGGAATCGGCGAAAGTCGCTCGACGCAGGAAGTAGGTGATGGCAAAGAGCGCAGAATAGACCAGGTAGGTCGCACCGATGTCGGAGACGATGAAATCGATACGCGCGAGATCCTCGATCGGCGTGCGCGAAACGAGTTTGAAGAACAGGGCCGGAAGCGCTGCGTAGATGATGAAGGTGTTCATCCAGCCGAGCGCCTCTGCCGGCTGCTTCGTCAGTCGGGCGGCGGCAAAGCCGATCAGGATCAGCCCGAAGAAGGGCAAAAGCAGCGCGACGATATTGGCCATCTGTTCCCAGACATGCGGCGTTGCGGCAGGCGAAGGTCCGCCTTAGCCGATTTGCGTCAGGATTGGGAAGGTCTGCTGGAACCAGATGGCGACGTCGCTGACGAAGCCAACCATGAACGCAAAGCCGGTCAGCACGAGAAGCGCGCCCATGGCCTTCTCGACCGCACCCAGGTAGCGTCGAAAGCGGGAGAGAAAGCGCATGAAGGCGCCGGAAAAGCCGGCCGCGATCCAGAACGGCACGGCAAGCCCGAGCGAATAGATCGCCAGCAGCGTCGCCCCATCACCGACCGTCTCCCGAGATGCCGCAACGCCGAGGATGGCGCCCAGCACTGGCCCGATGCAGGGTGTCCAGCCGAAGGCAAAGGCGAGCCCCATGACATAGGCGCCCGATAGCGTCGCCGGCTTGCCCCCGCCCTGGAAGCGCGCTTCGCGCGATAGGATCCCGAGCCGAAAAACTCCAAGGAAGTTCAGGCCCATGATGATGATGATCAGGCCGCCCACCTTCGACAGGAGGTCGAGATGCTGGCGAAGGATCACACCGATCGTTGAGGCCCCTGCCCCAAGAGCCACGAAGACGGTGGCAAAACCGAGCGTGAAGAAGAACGCTGCTCCGAGGACTGCCTTCCGCGTATTCACTGCCGCAACCGGGTTGCCCTCACCCCGGAACTGGTCCACCGAAATCCCGGCCATATAACACAGATAGGGTGGCACCAGCGGCAGGACGCACGGGGAAAGAAAGGACAACGCCCCGGCAAGCAGGGCGCTCAACAGCGAAATCTCGGCGATCGACAACTATCGTCTCCAGCAACACGGCTCAACAGAGCAAAGCTTGCCTGCCTAAAGCACGTGCAACCTGCAATGCCAATCACCTTTTCGCGGGAAATGCCACTCACGTCGATCCGCCGCAATTTTCGCCGTTTTTGCGGTTGACCCGGAAGAGGCGTCTGCATATGTTCCGCGCACTTCCAAAGGGCCTTGCGCCCGCCAAGGGAGAGCGTAGCTCAGCCGGTAGAGCAACTGACTTTTAATCAGTAGGTCCAGGGTTCGAACCCCTGCGCTCTCACCATCTGGTCACCGCACATTTGAGTTGCAGCGGTCGGCCTCCGTAACCAAAGCAACGCCACTGCATCTCTGTTACACCCTGTAACGACTCTTCATTTGCGGCATTTGACGGTTGGGATTAGGCATTCGCTTACCAATAGCGTGCGCATCAAGATGCTGCGGCCGTGGAGGAAATGGTTATGCCTGAAGCGACAAAAGACCAAGAACGCGACGACCATGGGACGCGTCAGGGGGACGAGGTGGAGCTGTTTGATCCCTGGGATCAGGAGTTCCGCGATGACGTCGAACGTCGCAACGCAGAGTTCGACTTTAGAGAGTGAAGCTGAAGCAGGCGCCGGTCTCGCCCGTTGCCAGGCAGCCTTTGAGAGGCGAACATGAATACAGTGGAAAAGCTCCAGGGGATCGGATATGTCGTCGGCGCCGTAATTGTTGCGCTCTGGTTCATTCTTCCCCCGCCGGCTTAGAGCCGAAGAACGTTCGAGCACTCTTTCGCGAATCTGCCTTTACCTCGTAGACCGGTTGAGCCGCGCCTTGACTTTTGCTCTCGCATGGAACATATAGAGAACAGACGAGAGGTGTGAACATGAAGCGCACTGAAGAAGTTATTGAACGGGCTATGGCCGCCGTGGCAGCGTCGCGCGCGCGTCGCGAGCGGCAGGAACGCGAGCGCAAGCAAGCTTTCGAGAGGATCCAGGTTGCCATGTTGAAGCGCCCGACCTTGCCGAAGGGACTCCAGGTACCCGTCAACCTTCGATAAAGCCGATCATATGGTCTGGAACCTCTGGCGTCGTGTTTCATTGTGCGGGCGCGCCCCAAGGGCGCAGGAACGCGCGGCGATCATTTTTCTAGATGTGGCTTGCACCCCGCCGCGCGTTCCATGGTTCATGTGCGCTTCAGGTTCCAGCGTTTAGTGTTGGAGGCATGTCGAACAGAATTAGCGCCCTTGAGCCGGTAGATCTTGCAATGCTGCAACGGGTCCTCGACCGCACCTGCGGTGTGCGCCGCCTCGCAAAAGGAAGCTGCGAAGCTCGCGAGGTCGCCGCCCTCCTCATCGACCTGTTTGTGCATGGTGTTCGGCGAGAGCATCACCTGGCGGCGCTCATACCTTCGCGGTAGGACCGAGTTCACCTTTCGCCCACGTCTCTGGGTGTTCTCGCGGGCTGGCGCTCGTTTTTGCGAAGATGATCCTCGGTTACAACTTGCGTGCGGCGGTGTATAGTCGTCGCTGTCAAGTTATCTCTGACAGGAGGGGAATGTCATGCCACGTCTCGCACATCTATACTTCAAGACAGCGATCTGTTTCTTGATACTCGGTATCGCCATGGGTCTGCAGATGTCGATCACACATCAGCATCAGGTCGCCGGGGCGCACGCACACAACAACCTGCTCGGTTGGGTCACCATGGCGATCTTCGGCGGGTATTATGCACTCAACCCGGCGAAGGCGGAAACGCGGCTCGCGATTGTTCAATACTGGGTTTATACCGCGGGCGTCACCGTCATGATCTCGAGCCTCTACTTGCTCCTCTCCGGCAATCCCGGCATGGAGCCGCTGGTGGCCGTTTCTTCCCTAGTAACGTTCGCAGGCGTGCTGCTCTTCGCCTACATAATTTTCATGCGGCCGAAGGCGTTAAGCAGACCGACCACTGCCGTTTCCTCGGCTTAGATCCATTTTGCAGAGTTGGTTGGTCGCCGCTCAGCTTTGCTTTACGAAGCTCGGCGGCTCGACGGCATAGTGCCGCTTGCCGCGCCCAAGCAAATAAACCTCGCGCTCCGGGTTCTCGCGGATCACGAAGCCCGCGCTGCGCAACATCGCCTCCATGGCGGCGGTGTTGGGAAGGAACCAGTTGGTGGGGTCGCTGGCGTAGCGCTCCTCCACGAAGAAAAGCTTGGGATAGTCCGGCTGATCGAAGAGGGACCATTCGGAGAAATCGTAGTTTTCCTGCAGATCCGGGATCCGTTCGTCGCCACGTTGAAGGCACTGGAAGAGCATCATGTCGTCGACCACATGCTCGTAAAGCAGGTCAAGCGCGAGAAGCGGGTGGCGCAGATGATAAAGCACGCCCATGAAGATCACGAGGTCGAAACGCTCTTTCAGCTGCGGCACCTCGTAGACTGACATCTGGCGGTACTCGATGTCGAGGCCTTCATGCTTGGCGGCAAACCGCGCCTGCTCGAGATACCGCGCATCTGAGTCGATACCGACCACCCGCCCCGCATTGCGGCGCTTCATTTCCATTGTGTAGAAGCCTGCATTGCAGCCAATATCGAGTACGCTCCGGCCAGCAAGATCGTCAGGGACGATGTGCTTAAAGCCTTCCCACTTGAAGTTCGGATAATCTCCCAGGAAATGCTGCGGGGCGGTCTCGATTCCGCCGATCCGCATGTTCTGAAACCAAGGCCCTAGCCTTTCAATCTCGCGTTTCAGGTTTTCTCCACGGCCACTCCGTGCATCCATTCCGTCAAACCCCAATGCTCATTTCTGCTGCTGTTCGATTCGCGCCGGCAAGGGCCGCAACCGGTTCTGGTCGCAGTGTCGGCGCAAGATTGGCCGAGAACCAGTCGACCGTCTGCCTCAGCCCGTCGGCCAACGGAACGGTCGGCTCCCAGCCGAGCAGCTCCTTGGCGCGCGAAATGTCCGGCCGGCGACGCTGTGGATCATCCTTCGGCAGAGGCCTCTGGACCAGCCCTGCGGCGGACGGAACCATCTCCAGAACCTTTTTCGCCAGCTCGTTGATGGTGAATTCGTCGGGATTGCCGAGATTGACCGGCACTTCCGGGTTCGGCCTCACCATCATGAGGGCGATCAGACCCTCCACCAGATCCGTGACGTAGCAGAACGAACGCGTTTGGTCGCCGGTACCGTAGATGGTCAACGGCGTGCCGGACAAAGCCTGAACGATGAGGTTTGAGACGATGCGGCCGTCGTTCGGCTGCATGCGGGGCCCATAGGTGTTGAAAATGCGCGCGACGCGCGCGTCGACCCGCCCTGCCCTCAATAGATCAAAGCAAAGGGCTTCGGCTGCCCGTTTTCCTTCGTCGTAGCAGGCGCGCGGTCCGGTGCAGTTGACATTGCCCCGATAATCCTCGCGCTGCGGATGCTCTTCCGGATCGCCATAGACCTCGCTTGTGGACGCCTGCAGGAACGACGCGTTGTGCTCCTCTGCAAGCGCCAGAAGATTGCCGGTCCCAACGACGCAGGTCATCATCGTATGCGCTGGGTCAGCCTGATACTGTGGCGGAGAGGCTGCGCAGGCCAAGTTGTAAACATAGTCCAGCGGCTCGTCGAAGGACATCTTCTCGCAGATGTCCTTCTCCACCATCCGAAAGCCCGGGTGGTTCATCAGCGGCCGGATGTTCGCCTCCGATCCCGTCAGATAGCTGTCGACGCAGATGACGCGCTGCCCGCGGGAAAGCAGCGTGTCGCAGAGATGCGAGCCGACGAAACCGGCGCCGCCTGCCACCAACGCTGTTCCAGCACGTCCTGAGTGAGTCCGTTGCAACATGTTTTGCCCCTTTTATGCTGAAATGCGTTGCCGGGCGGCTTGTTCCACCCTCGGCTGCGGTTGAAGCGCCCGCAGCGCCTCCACGAGTTCGCGCGACCGAGCCAATCCGGTATGCCCCTGAAGCACAATGTCGCGTGCAGAGCCGGCAATGGCGTCGCGCTTCTGCTCGTCGATATTGGAGAGCGCTTCCACCACGTCCTCCGTCCCGTGAGCGATGATGATGGCCTCGCCATGCGGCAAGAGCTCATCCAGTCCGCGCCAGTAATCGCTGATGATCGGCGTGCCGCAGGCGGCGGCTTCAAACAGCCGCACGCTCGGCGACCAGCCGGCGGCAATCATGTCGGCGCGGGTGACATTCAGCGTAAAGCGCTGACGACTATAGAAGGAAGCATGTTCGGCCGGCGGCAGATGATCGATCCGCTCGACATTCTGCGGCCAGTTTATGTCATCCGGATATTGCGGCCCAGCCACGACAAAGCGCTTCTCCGGCATACGGCGCGCTACCTCGACAAGCAGCCGCTCGACGGTCGGTTGCCGGTCCGGGCTATAGGTGCCCAGATAGCCGAGCTCCCATTCGAATGGTTCGCCGCTGTTGCCGTATCGCGAAGCATCGACCGAGCAGTAGAGGGCCACTGAATTGCGCGAGCCATAATTCGTTTCCAACCGATCCAGCACCTCTCCTCCGGAGAAGGAGAAATAGGTATCAAAAAGAGGGATCTGACGCCGCGCCAGATATTCCTCGTCACTGCGATCGAGCTTAGCCAACGTCACCGGAGTGTCGATGTCGTAGAAGCACAACCGTCGCGGAGAAAGTGAAGCGACCTGGTCGATGACCTGCACCCCTTCGGGAACGTAGGACCCGATGACAACAGCGTCCGCAGAACGGATCCGATCCGCATAGAGAGAAAGCAGCTGCTCAATGCTTGAATAGTATTGCAGGTCGCAGAAATCCGGCTCCGGCAGATCGCGTTGACCTGCATACCAGGGCACGTCTCTTTCCAAGAACAGCACTCGGTGTCCGTCTTCGTGGAGCCCGCCTAGAAGAGCGCGAAATGTGGTTGCGTGGCCGTTTCCCCAGGAGGACGAGAGCGAGAGACCCAGAATGACGATATCGAGTTGCTTCGTCATTCGGCCGCCTCCAGTTTCGCCGCATGGTGCCGAAAGAGCGTGTCGACCGTCTGGGCACGATGAGCGTAGGTATGTTCGGAAAGAACCCGTTGCAGTGCCCGCTGTCCGATCATGTCTGCTCGCTCATCCGAGAGATCGGCAAGGATATCCGCCACGTCCTGTCCGTCGCGGGCAACCAGCACTTCTTCGTCCGGCTTCAGGAAAAGCTCGATGCCTTCCCAATAGTCGGTGATCAGGCACCCGCCCGCACCGGCCGCTTCGAAGACGCGGGTCGCGGGGGAGAACCCGTTCTCGGCCATGCTCGCGCGGGAAATGTTGAGCACCGCCTTGGGCGTCACATTGAAGGCATTGTGGTCGCGGGTCGAGACGTGACCGGTATACTTCACGTTCCCCGACATCGGCTTGTCTTGCCAGCCGGAGCCGCCAAGCAGAAACGTCTGGTCAGGAAGACGTCCCGCGGGCTCGAGGAAGAAGTGCTCGACGCGAGCTTCGCGATCCGGCAGGCGGTTTCCGAGAAAGCCGAGGTCGGCGCCAAAGCGTCGGTCCGCCGGCACAGGATGGTGGGTGTCCGGATCCAGCGCATTGTAGATCGGGATACAATCGCGTGCGCCGATGAACCGGTAGGCGTCCACGACAGGATCGCCGCCGCCATAGGTGAGCACCATGTCCAGCTGTTGGAGCGCGGCCCGCAGCGGGTGGTCGGGCGCCGCCCGCACCTCCGCAAGCGTAGCCGGTGCGTCGACATCCCAGAAGATCTTCAGAGCATCGGCACTGGCATGGCGCAGCAGGTCCTCGAGCAGAAAATCATCCTCAAAGCCTACGCCGCTCGCTTTCACGACGACATCCGCTGCTGCGGCCTCCGCCGTCACCGCCTTCAGCGCATCGATCGTGCCGTCATAGACGACGACCTTGCACCACTCCGGCGGGTCGATGTCACGGTTCTTCTGTCGGTCATAGACGTCAGGCTCGTAGAAGGTGATGTCATACCCCTTTGCGGCAAGCGCCCGAAGCAGCCCGCGGTAGTAGGTCGCGGCACCATTCCAGTAGGCTGAAACCAGGCTTGATCCGTAGAAAGCAATCTTCATTCCGCAGCCTCCGGCGTTTCGATCTGCCGGGTAACTCCGGCGGTGCCGCAGGTGGCAAGCACGCTCAGCAGTTCATCCACCCGGTGCCGGCACGTATGTCGCGCCCGGATTGTCTCCAGCCCGGAAAGGGATAGCTCACGTGCCAGCTCCCGATCCTCGAGAACGCGCTTCAGGCTCTGCTTCATTTCATCGCCGTTGCGGGCGACAAGGTAATCCTTCGCTGGGCGGAAGAGCTGCTCGGCGTCGTCCCAGGGCGCTGAGATCAATGGTATCCCGCATGCCAGCGCCTCGAAGACCCGAATGGTCGGGATCCCCGGAAGGTTTTGTACGTAAGGCCGCCGCGGGATGTGCATGGTCACCCGGTGGCGGGCAAACGCCAGCGGAGCGTCGGCATTGGCGATCCAGCCGCCGTAACTGATGCCAGCATCGCTGAGCGACGCCAGGGCTGCCTCTGGATAGCGGACACCGCGCACGGTCGTCCTCAGCGCAAGCTCCTTTGCCGGGCGCACCAGAAACTCAGCGATCTCGGCCGTCCGCTCACCGTCGCCCCAGTTTCCGATCCAGATCAGATCTCCGGTCTTTCCGACATCCGGCATGGGTTTGAAGAGGCTTGCATCGGCCGCCTCGTGCCAGGTGAAGACGTTGCGCCCCCAGCCGGCCTTCAGGTAGCGCTCCCGCAAGGTTTCGCCAAAGGCGAGCACGCCGTTGTAATCGCTGAGGTCGAGGCTGGCGATATCCTCCTCGGCGGACACTGCACGATGGTGAGTGTCGTGAAAGAGCAGAGTAAAGCGCCCGCCGTCACGACGGATTTGCCCGACCCGCTGGACCAGCGCAGGATCCGTCCACTCATGGACAACGACCACGTCAGCTCCGTCCAGAGCAGCCTCGTGGTCAAAGTGCGTGCCATAGATCTCGCTCTTCAACTCAGGAAAGGTGGCATAGAAGCGATCAACCGCCGCCTGTCCCTGATCGCGAACAAGATTCTCGCGACTCCATGCACCTTCGGGTTCCAGAGCGACGGCCTCATGCCCGCGGCGGATGAGGTCGCGCATCACGCCGCGCAGGAAATGTGCGTTCCCGTGGTTCCAGTCGGAAACGAGCGAGTGGGTATAGAAGATGAAGCGCATGTCTACTCCGCGGCAGTCAGTGTTTTGTTTTGCGTGCGCAGTTCGGCGTAGATCCTCGCCATCGCCTGCGTCTGTGCATCAATCGTGAAGTCGAGAGAGCGGTCGTAAGCTTTCACCGCGAGCCCGGCGCGCAGGTCGGCATCCTCCCCCAACCGGTTGACGGCGGCGGCAAGTGCCTGGGGATCGTGCGGATCGAAGAAGCATGCGCAGTCTGACCAAAGCTCGCGATAAGTCGGGATGTCCGAGAGAACGAGTGCTGCGCCAGCGCGCGCCGCCTCCAGCGGCGCAAGACCGAATGGCTCGTAGACCGAGGGGGAGACGACGATCTTCGCTTCGCGCATCAGCGAGACGGTCTGCGAGTGCGTGAGCTCTCCTCGATGCAGCGCGTGCTCGATCAGCAGATGCTGGCCATTCGGCCCGGCATTTGCACCCGCCATCAGCAGCGGCCAGCGGATTAAGGGCGCGGCCTCTTCCAGAACTGCGCCGTTCTTGCCGTCATCCCACCAACGGCCGGCGGCAAAGACGAGATCCTGCTTTTCCGCTAAAGCGTTTTCGAGGCGGCTGCCATTATAGACGACCCTCAACTGAGGGATCGTGCCATAGGCAGCGTCCAGCATTGCTGCATGGCTCGCGCTGGGTGAAACAACGACAGCGGCGTGGTCGAAGCCTGCACGGTTCAATTCCTGCTGCCACCGCCAATCCTCCGGCACCGAGGTGTTGCGGACGCCTGAAAACCAGGTGACGACACAGGAATGCGAAACGGTCACAACTGGAATATCTGTGGCGATATCTGCAGCTTGTGACGGGAGGTTCAGATGAAGGACTTCTGCCCGCTCGCGGCAGCCCAGTTTTGCAATGCGAGCCGGTAGATCTGCAAGCGCTTGCCTGTCTGCTGCCAGCCAGTCCAGTGGAGCGTCGAGGTGGACCAGCCGACCGATCCGGCTCGCCTCCTCCACCTTATCGTCCGAGGGCGCCGGGCCGAGGCAGACGAACAATGTCTCCACCCCAAGCCGCCGCAGGCCGGACGCCAGATCCATCGCGTAGCGCCAGACGCCGCCGATCGCGTCGACCGTCATGAGAAGCCGCATGCCGTTCAGGGAAGGCATCTGCTGCGTCACGCCGGGATCCTCTTCTGTTCGCTGAGGATGGGACGTCCGCCGAAGCGATGCTCGACCAACCACTCAGCCAGGTGGCGCATGCCGCTCCGCCAGCGCACCCTCGCCTGCCAGCCGAGATCGCGCTCGAGCTTCCGCGTATCGGCGACGAAGAAGAACTGATCGCCGGCGCGCCAAGGGCCGAATGACGTCTGCAACGGATGGCCGGTCAGCTTCTCGATCTCGCGAAGCACACCCAGAATGCTCACGGAGTTATGCGGGCCGCCGCCGAGGTTGAAGACGCGTCCCCTCACCTGCTCGATGGAGCCGAGGGCGGCACGGTAGGCGGCCACGGCATCGTCGACATGAAGAATGTCTCGAACCTGCTTGCCGTCGCCATAGACCGAGATCGCATCGCCAGCCAGAGCACGGATCAGGAAATGGGCAACCCAGCCCTGGTCCTCCGTACCGAACTGACGCGGCCCGTAGATGCAGCTCATCCGGAGCACCGCACTCGGGATGTCAAAGGACTTGGCGTAGTCCAACACATACTGATCGGCGACCCCCTTGGAGCAGCCGTAAGGCGTGCAGAAGGAAAGCGGCCGCTGCTCATCGATGCCGTGCGCCCTGATTGCCTCGTCTGCCGGAATGTACCGGTCGTCCAGCTCCAGCATCTGGAGGTCTTCCAGTGCACCGTAGACCTTGTTGGTGCTGGCGAAGATCACCGGCGCCTGCTTGCCGGCCTTTCGGACGGCCTCAAGGACATTGATGGTGCCACGGGCATTGGCCTCGAAGTCATCGATCGGGTGGACAAGGCTCGTCGTCACCGCCGTCTGTGCTGCCAGATGGAAGACCGCCTTGGCATCGGTAAAGGCAGCTTCGATCCCGCGCATGTCACGGATGTCGGCCAGATAAGGATGCACCCGCTCGCCGTGACGCTCCCTCAACCACGCAAGGTTTTGGTCGACGCCCGGCCGGCCGAGGTTGTCCAGAATAACGACATCCGCGCCCTCACTCAGGAAGCTGTCGGCGAGATTGGACCCAATGAAGCCGCTGCCGCCCGTGATGACGATCGGGGCAGCGCCATTGGCGATGCGAGGCGCCGGGAACTCTGTCACCTCGCGCACACGCTCGACGCCCCCCTCTGTCAGAAGACGGGCGAGAAGTTTTGGCTGTCCGTCATGGGTCTCCGCGCCGAGGTGATAGTGACGCGGGTCGAACCAGAGACCTTCCTGGACTGCGACATTCGGTGGCACGTCGGCCCAAGCATACCAGTAGAGGCGGTCCGCCGGCACCTCGAGCGCCTTCGCAAATCGACGAACCTGCTCCATCTCGTCCTTGCGCCAGGTCGAATAGCCGGTTTCGGTCACCCAGATCTCGGTCTTCGCATTGTAGCGGTCGAGGATGCGGCGCATCTCGCCCAGATGCATGTCCCAGCCGCCCCAGCTGCCTTCCTCACTGTCCCAGGTGCCTGGGAAACCATGGAAACCAACGGCATCGACCACACCCAGCACGCCGCGCTCGCCCATCAGGTTCAGCCAGTAAGGGTCGAAGGGGCAAGGGCCGCCGAGGACTGGCTTGAAGCCGCGCTGCTGGGCCCAATAGGCGGCGCCACCCACCATCTCGCAGAACAGCTGGAAGTCGCCGTCCTCGCGCCAGTCCCAGTCGAGAAGATTGTTCGGCTCGTTCCACAACTCGATGTGGCGGAAATGCTTGCCGTAGCGCGTCAGCACGTGATCGATGAAATCGGCGTAGGACTTCAGGTCCTTCGGCGCGCCGGATGCACGGCCCGTTCGCGACATCGAGGGTGGGGTGTAATGAACACAGGGCAACAGGTCGATTTTCGAGCCGATCTGCGGGATCAGCCAGTCGAACCACTCCTCGCCACCCGGGGCCAGATATTCAGCCCAGGACAGATGCGTCCTCAGATAGGATGCGCCCGACGAGAGCAGGCGCGGCAACACCTCCTCCGTCCGCTCGTATTCTCCCGGCCGAAACCATTCGACAAAGCCGAACTGCTTCGACCCGATGCTGCTGGCCGAAGTGTCCGATTTGCTCATGATACCAGTCCCCGCTCTTCAAGCTGGCGACGCATCTCTGCGCCGCGGTCGATTGCGCCGGTGCCGCGCACCCACTCCACGAACGGACCCAGCGAATGTTCCAGCTTGTATTGCGGCTTAAAGCCGAGGAGATCGCGCGCCTTCGAAATGTCTGCAAAGCAGTTGCGGATATCGCCGGAGCGCGCCTTGTTCATGATCTCCGGCTTGATCTCGGGAACCCCCATGGCCTCCGCGAGCAGCGTGGCGACCTCCTCGACGGTGTAGGCTTGGCCGCTGCCGATATTGATCACGTGGCCGTTCGCGCTCGGCTGTTCCAGTGCCAGCCGGAAGGCGCGGGCGACATCGCGGACATGGACGAAATCGCGGCGCTGCTGGCCGTCCTCGAAGATCGTCGGCGGCTGATTGTTGGCAAGCCGCGATGCGAAATTCGCAAGAACCCCGGTGTAGGGATTGGAGAGCGCCTGGCCGGCGCCGTACACGTTGAACAGGCGAAGCGCCACCGCCTCCACGTTGTAGGCCTCGCCGAAGATCAACACCTGCTTCTCCTGCGCATACTTGGTCAGCGCATAGATGGAAGCAAGATCGACCGGCTTGTTCTCGTCTGTCGCGATCGGCGTCAGCGTCTCGCCATTTGGGCCTTGCGGCTCCCAGCGGCCCTGCCGAACCTGTGCGGGCTTGCGGCGGATGAAGCCGATCGGCTCACCGTTGTCGGTTGCATAAAGTCCTTCGCCGTAGACGCTCATCGAGGATGCCACGACAATGCGGCGGACCGGCAGGCCGATCATCGCCTCCAGTAGCACGGCTGTTCCGAGGTCGTTGCCGCCGACATAGCGGGCGATCTCGTACATCGACTGACCCACGCCGACTTCGGCCGCAAGGTGGACCACCCCGTCGACGCCCTGCAGTGCCTGCGTCACGGCATCCTTGTCGCGAACGTCGGCGCGGATGACCTCTGCCTGTTCCGGAACGTCGGCTTCCGCATCCGCGTGAACCTGTTCGATCATGGCGTCAAGGATGCGCACCTGGTACCCCGCGGCAAGAAGCTCCTCGGCCACGTGGCGGCCGATGAACCCGCACCCACCCGTTACTAGAATTGTTGACATGTGATCACTCTTGGCTGGAACAAAATTGCGATTTGCGATGTGAACCCGTGCGCCAGCGAAAAGTTCCTTCTTCAAGAACATCTTTGTCATCAATGTCTTCATCAACGGTCCGCGACCAGTTTTGGCGGGAAACCTGTTGAACTGCATCGACGCTGGCGAACGCGTCTGCAGCAAGCGGGGACGACACCGAGGGGTGTGACCTCGCACGACGCGGTAAGCGCGGCTCCGGTTTCAACGATAGGGCGGCTTGCCCTCTTGCCAATGTCTTCGAAGGCAAAACGTTGGCATGCCCCCTTCGCGCATGCGTCGTAGCGAACGCAGATTCGCGCGGGGCAGCGAGGTCGATGTGGAGAGGGTTTGGAAGCCCAGCATCATCATCATCTTCTTCATCTTCTTCAGGAACTCCTCCTCCTGCGCGGAGTTAAAGCCCCGATGCTGCGCCTGCTGCAGAGGCGCGGCAGCCTGCATTCAATGAGGGAGACACGCGAAGATGAATGTGATGACCATGACCGACACCAGCCTCATGAAGGCTGCCATCATCACCGGACCAGGGACGATGGTAACCGAGAAAAGGCCACTGCCGCAACCCGGACATGGTCAGGTAAGGATCAAGCTGGAAGGCTGCGGCGTGTGTGCGTCCAACCTGACGCCATGGGCGGGACCGGAGTGGATGCAGTTCCCCACCGAGCCCGGCGGGCTCGGCCACGAAGGCTGGGGACATATTGACGAGGTTGGCGAGGGTGTCGAAGGACTGAGAGCGGGCGACCGTGTCGCAGCCCTCTCCTTCCATGCCTATGCGACACACGACATTGCCGACGCTGATAAGGTGGTCCCCCTTCCCGCCGAACTTGATGGGATGCCGTTCCCGGGCGAACCCCTCGGCTGCGCGATGAACATTTTCCGCCGAAGCAACATTCATGCCGGGCAGACGGTCGCCATCATCGGAATCGGGTTCCTCGGCGCGCTGCTGACCCAGCTCGCAACCGCTGCCGGTGCGCGGGTGATCGCCATTTCCCGCCGCCCGTTTTCGCTGGACGTCGCGCGTTGCATGGGTGCGGCCGAGTGCATCCCGATGGAAGATCACTGGCAGATCATCGAGGAAGTAAAGCGCCTGACAGATGAGAAGATGTGCGACTGTGTCATCGAAGCGGTGGGCAAGCAGTGGCCGCTCGATCTCGCCGCGGAACTGACTAAGGAACGTGGACGCCTCGTCGTCGCCGGCTATCACCAGGACGGTGCCCGCCAGGTGAACATGCAGTTGTGGAACTGGCGCGGCCTCGACGTGATCAACGCCCACGAGCGCGATCCCGCCGAATACATCCGGGGCATTCGGGACGCGGTTGAAGCAGTCGCCAGCGGTCGGCTCGATCCATCTTCTCTCTACACCAATCGCTTTCCGCTGGAGCAGCTGGACGTAGCGCTGGATACCACCCGCGACCGTCCCGATGGTTTTCTCAAGGCACTGGTGACCTACTGATGAACGAGATTGTTCTAGACCGCACGCTGTCCGCAACCACCAAGCCGGCCCGTCTCGGCTTCCTTGGTGTCGGCTGGATCGGTCGCCACCGCATGGAAGCGATTCTCGCTTCCGGAGCCGGAGAAGCCGTCGCCATTGCCGACGCCTCACCTGAGATGTCGGAGGAAGCGAGAAAGCTTGCGCCGCAGGCCGCCATTGCGTCCGGCCTGGAGGATCTGCTCTGCCACGACCTCGATGGGGTCGTGATCGCCACGCCAAGCGCCCAACATGCCGCCCAGTCGATCCAGTCCCTGCAAGCCGGTGTTGCTGTCTTCTGCCAAAAGCCGCTGGGTCGCGATGCCGGTGAAGTCGAAGCGGTTGTCACCGCCGCGGAGAAGGCGGATCGCCTGCTTGGCGTCGACCTCTCCTATCGCTATACGCAAGGCATGCAGCAGATCCGCAGCCTGCTGCAGAATGGCGAGCTCGGCCATGTGCACGCCGTCGACCTGGTCTTCCACAATGCCTATGGCCCGGACAAGGAGTGGTTCTACGACAAGTCCCGATCCGGCGGCGGCTGCGTCATGGATCTCGGCATCCACCTCGCCGACCTTGCACTTTGGGCATTGGATTTTCCGAAGATCGAGAAGGTGACCTCCCAGCTGTTCCACCAGGGCCAGCGCATTTCCAGCACGGCAGATCAGGTGGAGGATTTCGCCACGGCGACTATCGAACTTGCAAGCGGCACCGTGGCACGCCTCACCTGCTCCTGGCGCCTTCAGGCCGGCTGTGATGCTATCATCGGCGCAAGCTTCTATGGCACCGCCGGCGGTGCTGAAATTCATAATGTCAACGGCTCCTTCTACGCCTTCAAGGCGGAACGCTTTCGCGGCACGTCGAGAGAAATCCTGGTCGAACCGCCTGAAGACTGGGGTGGAAGGGCAGCCATAGACTGGGCACGTAGACTCAGGTCGGGGAGCCGTTTCGATCCATCCTGCCGCGAATATGCGGTGACGGCGAAGGCCATTGATCGCATTTATCAAGCGGCATGATGGCAAACCGAGCTCGGGAGCGTCTGCTTCCGAGCTCCCTCGAAACGGCATCGTTCCCACGGCGCTTTGCGGCGGGAGGAACCAGTTTCCACTCCGCGAGTTATCAGGCCCAAGGAGTTACACATGCGCATCATCTTCGTCGTCATGCTCGCCTCTGTGCTGAGCATCCTCGCCTTCAAGTACGTCGACCATTCGATCGGCGAATCCGATCTCATGGCCTCACCCATGGAGCTTTCGGCTGAAAATAACTGGTAGGCCACGGATGCGCTATCCGCGGGTCGAAGGCGGAAGGCGAATGGAATACCTCGAAGGACGACGATCTCAGCCGTCACGGCGGCGATGCTGGTCTATCATTGCCGTCTTCCTTTAGCCCGCATCGCCGACCATGGCAGATAAAACCGCGCGGCTCGCAGGAGGCACGGAAGAGACGGCCGTTTCAACGAGCGGTTCGGCATACCCTCAACACCGGAACCCACTTCGTGCGTCACCCGCACCGTTCAAGGCATCAAGGGGGTGCAGCGCGTCGTCAATGACCTGCGGCTTGCTGGCATCGACACCCACATCCCGCAGGATGATTGAGGGCAAAGACGAGGAGTGCCAGGCGTGCTCCTCCGGCTCCTCTATTCAAAAAGTGGGGATTTCAGGCAAAGAAAAGGGGAGCGCAGGCAGCGCGCTCTCCTTTCCGCATTCTAGTGGACCGAACGTCCGCCCTCTTCTTGCTCGAACGTTACGGCAACATCGCCGTTGGCGCTGAGGCGGACGGTGCCGTCTTCGATATCGGCGACAAGATCGAGAGGGATGAAGTGATGATGGCCCTCGTGGCTACCCTGTCCGCTGTCGGACTTGGTGAGCTTGATGCGGCCACCCTCTACACGATCGACCGTGCCGACGGGCGCGCCATCCGCACCGATGACCTTCGCATGTTCCTTGATCATACCTGCATCGACCATTGAGGTTCTCCTTTTGGATTGATGACCTGCGTCAACCTCCAGCGATGCGGAGCGTTCCACGCCTACTCGTGAATTTCGTAGGAGCCAAGCTCGCAGAGATCCTGCGAATCCTCCGTCGTCTCCAGATCGGAGTCTTCGGAGAACTCGAACCGCATGTCGTACTCGCACACGGTGCGTCCGTCGGCGATCGTGATCTCGATGCTCTCCCCCGGCTCAAGCACATCCTTGCCGAAAACATCCTCCTCCCACTCATCGACGCCAACGGGCGATGAATAGAAGCGCTCGAGCGTCGAACCGGTCGAATTGATCAACGTGAACGTGAGATCTCCCGCCCGAGACGGCGCCGCAGACGCAAACACCGCCAACAATCCGCCCATGGCCGCATAGGTCCTGTACTTCATCATTTTTTTCCCCAGCCCATGATTGGGCGCCTATTCCATAGCAGACCGAAACGGGCCGGCAACGCCTCGTGAGCCCGCGCCTAGCCATGTTACGGAAGTTTAAGTTGGTTTGACCTTCGCTCCGCGCCATCTGGGAGAACAGAGGGCCCGGCTTGACCTGGCTCAGGATACTTTCGCGAAGCGGTCAGCGCTGCTGCCGTGCAATCGGCGGAAGCGAGCCTGCGGCTTGCGGAAGTCAATCTGGGCAAGTCGAAGATCGTCTCACCGATCGATGGCCTGGTCCTTACAAGGGACGTTGAACCGGGGCAGACGGTTGCGTCCTCGCTCAATGCTCCAGTCCTCTTCACCATTGCGGGCGACATGCGAAAGATGGAGCTTCAAGTTGCCGTGGATGAGGCGGATGTCGGTCAGGTGCAGGAGGGACAGGAGGCGACGTTCACGGTCGATGCCTATCCCGACCGCACTTTCCCGGCGAAGATCCAGACGATCCGGTTCGCCTCTGAGACCGTTTCCAACGTTGTCACCTACAAGGCAATCCTGACGGTAGAGAACAACGACCTGTTGCTGCGCCCGGGGATGACTGCAACGGCCGATGTCGTCGTTGAATCGGTGGAACATACCCTTCTGGTTCCCAATGCGGCGCTGCGCTATTCACCTCCGGCTGCTGAGAGCGGTGGCGGCGGCAGCATCCTGACGCGCCTCTTCCGCCCGCCACGGATCCGCGGCACGCGTGACGCGACCGGTAGCGGCGCAAGCCGCAGCGTCTGGGTAATGCACGGCGGCAATCCGCAGCAGGTTTCGCTGGAGACGGGCCCTTCGGACGGGCAGTCGACCGTGGTTCGATCCGGAGAGCTTCAGGAAGGCGATCTCGTCATCACCGATGCAACCGCGCGGAGCAGGTAAGATCGCGATGGCTGACGCCCCTCTCCTGGAATTCAGACAGGTCTCGAGATTCTACGGACGCGGCGAAGCCATGATCCGGGCCTTGCACCGAGTCGATCTTTCGATCCGGGCAGTTGAGTTCGTGTCTATCATGGGCCCGTCGGGCTCGGGCAAGTCGACCTCAATGAACATCATCGGTGGGCTGGACGTCCCCTCCTCCGGCGAGTACCTCGTCCAAGGCATCCCGACCACGAACTTCACGCGGACGCAGCTGACGCTGCTGCGGCGGCACATGCTGGGCTTCGTCTTTCAGGGCTTCAACCTGCTCGCGCGCACCTCGGCCGTGGAGAACGTCGAGCTTCCACTCGTCTACCGCGAAATGCCGCCGCGCGAGCGGCGGAAGCGTGCGCTACAGGCGCTCGAGCAGGTCGGCCTCAAGGGGCGCGAGGGGCATACGACGCAGGAACTCTCCGGCGGACAACAGCAACGTGTGGCGATCGCGCGGGCCATCGTTACCGATCCGGCCGTCCTCCTCGCCGACGAACCGACGGGAAATCTCGACACGAAGACCAGTCGCGAGATCATGGACCTCATCTCCCGGCTCAATCGCGACCGCGGCATTACCGTGATCATGGTGACGCATGAAGAGGACATTGCGGCCTACGGGAAGCGTCTGCTGCGCTTTGTCGACGGGCGGCTGACGAGCGACGAGATGCGGGTAAGGGAGGCGGAACATGTTCATTGAGACGGCAAAGCTCGCCTCGCGTGCCATCAGCCGCAACCTCCTGCGCTCCTTCCTGACGGTGCTCGGTGTCGTCATCGGTGTCGCGGCGGTGATTGCCATGGTCACCATCGGCAATGGAACGACGGCTCAGGTCCAGGCGGAGCTCTCGCGGCTCGGCACCAACACGCTCTTCGTCCGCCCCGGCCAATTGGGTCCCGGACGCGCCAGCACGGAGGCAAAGCGCTTCGAGGATCGCGATGTGGAGGCGATCCGCAACCAGATCTCCGGTCTTCGTGCGGTTGCTCCGATGAACCGCGGTTCCGCCACGATCATCGCCGGTGGGGAAAACCGCTCATCCAGCGTCATCGGCACGACGAACGACTATCTGATCGCGCAGGACTGGGATCTGGCGTCCGGCCGCACCTTCCTGCCTGGCGAGGAACGGGGCCAGCCGGCCTGCATCGTCGGCGAGACGGTGCGGCGGGAGCTCTTCGGCGCCACCGACCCTGTCGGGCAGATCATCCGTGTCAGCAATATCGCCTGCCCAGTCGTCGGGCTGCTTCAAGCCAAGGGTCAGTCCGGAATGGGCGATGACCAGGACGATACTGTCATCATGCCGCTGAAGCTCCATCAGCGGCGCATCGGCGGCACCACGACGATCTCGAGCATCATCCTGCCGGCACAGGACGGTGTCTCCACCGCCAAGGTGCAATCCGACGTGGAAGGCCTTTTGCGCGAGCGGCGGCGGATCGGCATCGGTCGTGACGACGACTTCGACGTCGCGGACATGGCGCAGATGGCGGCGGCCATAACGGGCACAACGACTCTTTTGACCGGCCTCCTCGGCGCGGTCGCCGCCGTCAGTCTTCTGGTCGGCGGCATCGGCATCATGAACATCATGCTGGTGTCTGTGACCGAACGCACGCGGGAGATCGGGATCCGTCTGGCGATTGGCGCGCTTGAGAAACAGGTGCTGACGCAGTTCCTCGTCGAGGCCGTGATGCTGTCGATCTTCGGCGGCGTAGCCGGAATCCTGGCCGGTCTTACCCTCGCCTATGGAGCCGTCGGTTTGCTCAACGTGCCCTTCGTCGCCAGCCCCTCCGTCATCCTCGTGGCCTTCCTGTTCTCCGCCGCCATCGGCGTGATCTTCGGCTATTTCCCAGCACGGCGCGCAGCGCAGATGAACCCCATCGACGCGCTTCGTCACGAGTGACAAAAAAAAGGGGCCATGACGGCCCCTCCTCTAGCAACACCTTGGATGTTCAGCCCGCGTGCGACTGTGCTTTGCGTTCTTTGGCGAGAGCTGCCAGATCCGCTGGCTTCAGCTCCACCGATTCGCCGCAGCCGCAGGCGGAGGTCTGATTGGGGTTCACGAAGGTGAAGCCGGCGCGCATCTTGGTCGTTTCGAAATCCATCTGCGTTCCGAGGAGGTAGAGTACGGCGGACGGCTCCACCCACACGCGTGCGCCCGCATGCTCGATGAGATCATCCTTCGCATGGGGTTCGGTCACGAGATCGACCGTATATTCCATGCCGGCGCAGCCGCCCTTCTTGATGCCGACGCGAACGCCCTTTGCATTGGGGCCGGACTTGTCGACGATCGCCTTGACGCGTTCAGCCGCCGCATCGGTCATGGTCATCACTGCAAAGCCCATGGGCTTTTTCTCCTTCTACAGCCGGCTTCAAGGACCGGTGTTGTTGGATGAAATGTAAGTCCCGCCGGTTACCGGATCAATACCAGCCGACGGCCACCTGTGCCTCTTCGGACATCCGCTCCGGCGTCCACGGCGGATCAAACGTCATTTCGACCTCGACCCCCGACACGCCCTCGACGGCGCCGATGGCATTTTCCACCCAGCCCGGCATCTCGCCGGCCACGGGGCAGCCCGGGGCGGTCAGGGTCATGACGATCCGGACCATCCGGTCGTCTTCGATGTCGATCTTGTAGATGAGGCCGAGCTCGAAGATGTCGGCGGGGATTTCCGGGTCGTAGACGGTTTTCAACGCCGCGATGATGTCATCGCTCAAGCGCGCCAGTTCTTCCTGCGGGATTGCCGACTGGACGATGCCCTCACGAGCATCCCACTTCAGTTCGCTGTCTTCCACGGCCATGGCAAAAATCCTCAGGCAAAGAATGTACGGGCGTAATCGAGCGCATCGGCGAGCGCATCGACCTCGGCACGGGTATTGTACATGCCGAACGATGCGCGGCATGTGGAGGTTACACCGAAGCGCTTCAAGAGCGGCATGGCGCAGTGCGTGCCGGCCCGAACGGCAACGCCGCGCCGATCGATCACCATTGACACGTCATGCGCGTGGATGCCGGCAAGCTCGAACGAGAAGATCGCTCCCTTGCCGGGGGCATTGCCGATGATCCTCAGGGAGTTGATGGCCTGCAGGCGCTCCGTCGCATAGGCGACGAGATCGGCCTCATGGGCTGCAATCGCCGGGCGACCGATCTTGTCGATGTAATCGAGCGCGTAACCCAGTCCGATTGCCTGGACGATCGGCGGCGTGCCGGCCTCGAAGCGATGCGGCGGATCGTTGTAGGTGACCTCGTCCTCGCTGACGTCGACGATCATCTCGCCGCCACCCTGGAACGGGCGCATCTCCTGCAGCCGTTCCTTCTTGCCGTAGAACACACCGATGCCGGACGGGCCGTAGAGTTTGTGGCCGGTCATGACGTACCAGTCGCAGTCGATGTCCTGCACGTCCACCGGCATGTGAACGGCGCCCTGACTGCCATCGACAAGCACCGGAATACCGCGCTCGTGCGCGATCCGGCAAATCTCCTTGACGGGGACCACGGTACCCAACGCGTTCGACATGTGCGTGATGGCGACGAGCTTCGTCTTGTCCGTCAGGGATTTCTCGAATTCCTCGATATGGAATGCCCCCTCGTCATCCACCGGCACCCAGACCAGCTTGGCTCCCTGGCGCTCGCGGATGAAATGCCAGGGCACGATGTTGGAGTGGTGCTCCATGATCGTGACGACGATCTCGTCATCGTGTCCGATTTTCGGCATACCCCAGCCGTAGGCGACCGTGTTGATCGCCTCGGTGGAGGATTTGGTGAAAACGATCTCGTCGACCGACGGTGCATTGAGGAAGCGACGCACCTTTTCGCGCGCCCCCTCGTAGGCATCCGTTGCGGCGTTCGACAGGAAGTGCAGGCCGCGATGGACGTTGGCATACTCGTTCGCATAGGCGTACGAGATGGCGTCGATCACCGCCTGCGGCTTCTGCGCCGAAGCGCCATTGTCAAGATACACCAGCGGCTTGCCATAGACCTCCTTCGACAGGATCGGGAAATCCCGCCGGATGGCCTCAACGTCATATCCGGTCGCAGGTGTGATCTGGTCCATCTTAGGCGTGCTTTTCCAGCCAGGCCGAGATCACGCTTTCCAGCGCCTCGACCAGCTTTTCATCTTCGAGTTCCTCGACAACCTCGGCGACGAAGGCGTTGACCAGCATGGCGCGGGCCTTGTTCTCCGGAATGCCGCGGGACTTCAGGTAGTAGAGATGGTTGTCGTCGATGTCGGCAACCGTTGCGCCGTGGCCGCAGATCACGTCGTCTGCGAAGATCTCGAGCTCCGGCTTGACCGAGAACTCGCCATCATCGGTGAGAAGCAGCGTGTTGCACGCCATCTTCGCATCGGTCTTCTGCGCATCGGGCGCCACGCGGATCATCCCTTGGAAAACGCCCCGGGCGCGATCGAAGACCACGTTGCGGATGATCTCCGTAGAGTTGGTGTGCGGCACGTTGTGGCCGAGCACCAGCGTCACGTCCGTATGCGTTTCGTGGCCAAGCAAATTGACGCCACGAAGCGTCAGCTCGCTGCCTTCGCCTTCGACGTCGATGCGCAGCTCCTGGCGTACCAGCTTGCCGCCGGCATTGACGACGAAGAGCTTCAGCTTCGCATCCGCGCCGAACCGGACTCGGATCTGGCCGAGATGCGTATCGTCTGCGCCCTGCTCCTGCATGATCACCCAGACGACATCGGCGCCATCTTCCAGCGTCACGTCGCTGATGCTCGACACGAGCGCGGCTTCGCCTGTCGCCGAGCGGTGACGTTCGATGATAGTCGCCTTGGAACCGGCACCGAACACTGCCGGGAAGCGGGTGTGCACCTGGCCGGCGCCATGCAGTGCCTGCAGCTCGATCGGCGTCTCGATCTCGGCACCCGCAGGGACCGCAAGCGCGTAGCCGTCCCGCACGAGGCTGCCGTTAATCTTGCCGATGGCATCGTCGCGGTCGAGGGCCATCAGGCCAGACGCGGCGGCTCCACTCAAGAGAGCGTCGGCGAAGCTGGAAACCTCAACGCCTTCGACAGACGCGGATGCGCTGGCAGAGCCCTGGAGCACCGGCAGAACCTTCGATCCGTCCACCAAGGGCGCTATTGTCTCGAGCGACGGCGCGGCCGCTACAGGCGCGGGTACGGAGCGCAGCAATGTGCGCAGGTCTGTGTAGTGCCAGGACTCAACCCGACGCGTCGGAAGCCCGGTGTTCTTGATGTCGTCCAGCAGCCGATCACGGGTGCTGGTCACGGAGGCATCGCCCGGCAGGTCGCCGACCTGCTCCGTATAAGCCTCGACCAGCGCCACTTCGGCAGCGGTCATGCGCTTTGTCGTTTGAATGTTCATGTCCACATCCTTCCCGGGAATCAGGCTGCTTCCCCGATGATGTCGGCGTAGCCATTGGCTTCCAGTTCGAGCGCCAGGTCCTTGCTGCCGGACCGGATGACCTGCCCCTTGTAGAGAACGTGGACGCTATCCGGCACGATGTATTCGAGCAGGCGCTGGTAGTGGGTGATGACGATGACGGCGCGGTCCGGCGACTTCAGTGCGTTGACGCCATCGGCGACGATCTTCAAGGCGTCGATGTCAAGGCCGGAATCCGTTTCGTCGAGAATGCAGAGCTTCGGCTCGAGGAGTGCCATCTGCAGGATCTCGGCGCGCTTCTTCTCCCCGCCGGAAAAGCCGACGTTGAGCGGGCGACGCAGCATGGCAGGATCGATTTTCAGTTCGCCCGCTGCTTCCTTGACCCGGCGCATGAAGTCCGGCGTCGTCAACTCTTCCTCGCCGCGCGCCTTGCGCTGCTCGTTCATCGCAATCTTCAGGAACTGCATGGTCGCCACGCCAGGGATTTCGACCGGATACTGGAACGCCAGGAAGATGCCCTTCGAAGCACGCTCCGCCGGGTCGAGTTCAAGAATGCTCTCGCCGTTGTAAAGGATGTCGCCCTCGGTCACCTCGTAATCTTCGCGACCCGACAGGATGTAGGACAGCGTCGATTTGCCGGAGCCGTTCGGGCCCATGATGGCGGCAACCTCACCTGGCTTCACCGTCAGGTTCAAGCCACGGATGATCTCGGTGCCGTCTTCGGCGATGCGAGCGTGCAGGTTCTTGATCTCAAGCATTTCGTTTTCCCATTTATAAGGCGGTTCAAGGGCCGCCCGATAGACCTTTGGACAGCGAGGTCCGTTCGATTTCCGTCATCCTCGGGCTTGTCCCGAGGATCTAAGCCGTCAGTTGTAGTTGCTCCACCCATCCATATTCGGATGCGGGCGATACATATTCTCAATGTCGTTGATCCGCTCGTAGAGATCGACCCTGGTCGGGTTCAAACCTTCTATGAGCCTGATCTTCCATTCACGCAGATAGCGCTTCAGAGACTTTTCCCGCTGTATTGCGAGGACGATGTTCGGGTGGCGTTCAAACCAGACCAGATTTTTCGCCTTGTACCTCTGGGTAAATCCTTCCTGAACCGCATCTCGATGTTCCGATACACGACCATGGAGGTCACTTGTCACACTGGTGTAGATCACTCCTCGCGGTTTGTCGGACATCATGTAGACCAAGCCACTCATCCTCTATCCCGCGACAGCAGATCCTCGGGACAAGCCCGAGGACGACGGTGTGAATCGTCCTATCCCACACTCCCTTCAAGCGAAATGCCGATCAGCTTCTGAGCTTCGACGGCGAACTCCATCGGCAGTTCCTGGATGACGTCCTTGACGAAGCCGTTGACGATCAACGCGATTGCTTCCTCTTCCGGGATGCCGCGCTGCATGACGTAGAACTTCTGGTCCTCGGAAATCTTCGACGTGGTCGCCTCGTGCTCCACCTGACCCGACGCGTTTTTCACCTCGATGTAAGGGACGGTGTGCGCGCCGCACTTGTCGCCAATGAGAAGCGAATCGCAATTGGTGAAGTTGCGCGCGTTCTCTGCCCGACGATGGATCGAGACCTGCCCCCGATAGGTGTTCTGCGACCTGCCCGCTGAGATCCCCTTCGAGATGATGCGGCTCGACGTGTTCTTGCCGAGGTGGATCATCTTGGTACCCGAGTCGATCTGCTGGTGGCCGTTCGAGACGGCGATCGAGTAGAACTCGCCGCGGCTGTCGTCGCCGCGGAGAATGCAACTCGGATACTTCCAGGTGATCGCCGAACCGGTCTCGACCTGCGTCCAGGAGATCTTCGACCGATGACCACGGCAATCGCCACGCTTGGTGACGAAGTTGTAGATGCCGCCCTTGCCCTGTGCATCACCGGGGAACCAGTTCTGCACGGTGGAGTACTTGATCTCGGCGTCGTCGAGAGCGACGAGTTCGACCACAGCGGCGTGCAATTGGTTCTCGTCGCGCTGCGGCGCCGTGCAGCCTTCGAGATAAGAGACGTAGGCGCCTTCTTCAGCGATGATCAACGTGCGCTCGAACTGGCCGGTGTTCTTCTCGTTGATGCGGAAGTAGGTCGACAGTTCCATCGGGCAGCGGACGCCCTTCGGTACGAAGACGAAGGAGCCGTCGGTGAAGACTGCGGCATTGAGCGTCGCATAATAGTTATCGGTGGTCGGAACGACCGAGCCGAGATACTTCTTGATCAGATCCGGATGCTCGCGGATGGCCTCGGAGATCGACATGAATATCACGCCGGCCTTCTGGAGCTCCTTCTTGAAGGTCGTGACGACCGATACCGAGTCGAAGACGGCATCGACGGCAACCTTGGACGTCTTCACGCCCGCCAGAATTTCCTGCTCGCGAAGCGGAATGCCGAGCTTTTCATAGGTCTTCAGAAGCTCAGGATCGACCTCGTCCAGGGACGTCGGACCCGTCACGTTCTTCGGCGCCGCGTAGTAGTAGATGTCGTTGAAGTCGATCTTCGGGTAGTCGACACGCGCCCAGGTGGGCTCTTCCATGGTCAGCCAGCGGCGATACGCGTCCAGGCGCCATTCCAGCATCCAATCCGGCTCCTGCTTCTTGGCCGAAATGAAGCGGATGATGTCTTCCGAAAGCCCCTTTGGAGCCTTGTCGACTTCGATGATGGTTTCGAAGCCATACTTGTACTGATCGATGTCGATCCCTCGGACCTGATCAATCGTTTCCTGGACGGCAGGCATGCGCGTTCTCCAACTCTCAGCCGGCAGCCAAGCCGGCACCTCTTTGCTCGGACGGGAATTACCGCCCCTATGTAGTCGCCAAAAGGCGGGTTTCACACCTCCCGGCAAGCGGAAAGTTGCCTTTCCGCAAGTTTCTTGCCGTCTACGCGGCCTCACCCGGCGGAAGACGCCGGCCGAAGATCTTCTTGAACGCCGCGATGGCCGCAGACACGTCCTCTTGCGTGGTGGTCCGACCGATCGAGATGCGAAGGCCGCCGACCTCCGGATCGAAGCCCATAGCGGTCAATACGTGACTCTGGCCGACCTTGCCGGAGGAGCAGGCAGAGCCTGCGGAAAGCGCGATCCCTTCCAGATCGAAGGCAATCTGACCGGTCTCCGACTTGAGGCCCGGCAACGTAAAGAAGCAGGTGTTGCCTACCCGCTCGACGTCGCGCCCATGAATGATGACGTCCGGGGCAGCTTTAAGCACCCCCACTTCCAGTTGGTCCCGCAGTTCGGATACGTGCGCCTGGTGCTCCACCAGTCCTTCAAGCGCTACTTCAGCCGCAGCACCGAAGCCAATGATCCCGTGGATATTCTCTGTCCCCGATCGGTGACCTTTCTCCTGGCCGCCGCCGCGAATCAGCGGCGACGGCATCAGCGCCTCGCCACGCGCGATCAAGGCGCCGACACCCTTCGGTCCGCCAATCTTGTGGGAGGACAGGATGATGAAATCCGCATCGATCGCGGCGATATCAATCGGCATACGCCCTGCGGCCTGGACTGCATCGACGACAAGAAGTCCGCCGTGCTGGTGCACAAGCCGCGCGGCCTCCGCAACGGGCTGAACGATGCCGGTCTCGTTGTTGACCAGCATCAGCGCCACCATAGCTATCCCGGACGCTAGCTCATGGCTTTCGAGTGCGGCCTCGAGCGACTCAAGGTCCAGCACCCCGGCCCTCGTGACAGGCAGCTCCGTCACCCGCTCCGCCGGAAAGCGTCCGCCTTCTCTGACGGCCGGATGTTCGATCGCGGAGACGTAGAGCCTGCCGATCGAAAGCAGCGAGCGTCCCATGCGGAAATCCGGCGTCAGCACCTGGTTGGCTGCCTCGGTTGCGCCGCTGGTGAAGATCACACTGGCGGGTTCGGCACCGACGAGCGCCGCCACCTGCCGGCGGGCCTTTTCCACGGCAGCGCGAGCCGCACGACCTTCCGAATGGACGGAGGATGCATTACCGGAAAGCGCCAGAGCATCGAGCATGGCACGGCGAGCAGCGTCGGAAAGCGGAGCCGTTGCGTTCCAATCCATATAGACGCGTGCGAACGCCATTGTCCCACCTGCTTTCCTTTCTAGATACCCGACTAGTCCATGCAGTGCCGGAGCAGCCGCATTTTCCTTGAAATTTTGAACAGCCTTGCCTTATGAGACGTCAGCTGGGCCGCTGGGCGGCCCCGAAGTTTCGAATGGTTCTAAACTGAGTTTTAAAAAAGCTGACAAGCTTCGTCAAGTCTCTACTTGGCGCTCAGGGTACGACCTGAACCCGTGACCGGAGTACCGATGCCCGAAGTCATCTTCAACGGCCCTGCCGGCCGCCTCGAAGGCCGCTACCAGCCCTCCAAGGAAAAGAGCGCGCCGATCGCCATCATCCTGCATCCGCACCCGCAGTTCGGCGGCACAATGAACAACCAGATCGTCTACCAGCTCTTCTACATGTTCCAGAAGCGCGGCTTCACGACGCTGCGCTTCAACTTCCGTGGCATCGGCCGCAGCCAGGGCGAATTCGACCATGGTGCCGGTGAGCTGTCAGACGCGGCCTCGGCGCTCGACTGGGTGCAGAGCCTGCATCCCGATTCAAAGAACTGTTGGGTGGCCGGCTACTCGTTCGGTGCCTGGATCGGAATGCAGCTTCTCATGCGCCGTCCGGAGATCGAAGGCTTCATGTCGATCGCTCCGCAGCCAAACACCTATGACTTTTCCTTCCTTGCGCCCTGCCCGTCCTCCGGCCTTATCATTCATGGCAATGCGGACAAGGTCGCTCCGGAGAAGGACGTGGTTGGGCTCGTCGAGAAGCTCAAGACCCAGAAGGGCATTCTCATCACCCATCGTACCGTCGAAGGGGCGAACCATTTCTTCAACGGTCAGGTTGATAACCTGATGGCGCAGTGTGAGGACTATCTGGACCGTCGCTTGGAAGGCGAACTCGTGCCAGAGCCGGCCGCCAAGCGCATCCGCTGATTTGGTTCGTGCTCTATAACGCCTATCTCCGTCGCTGCGCTACTGCGCGGCGACGGAAGCCTCTATCGGCTCTCGCACCACCCATCTGACGCAGTTGCGCCCGGCTTTTTTGGCTTCATAGAGGGCGGCATCCGCCTGCTGCATGTTCTGTTGAAGCGTCGACCGGTCATTCCAGGGCGCAACCCCGAAACTTGCATTGGCACGGAACTCCCGCGGCAGCCCCGGCACCGCCAAGGTTGCCATCATTGTGCGAATTGCGTTCGCCAGCGGGATCGCAGCTTCTAAGCTCATGCGCGGCAGGAAGAGGCCGAACTCTTCCCCACCCAAACGCCCGACGACGGCACCTTTCGGCGCCTGCTCCGTCAGCAGTTGGCCAAAGGCTTCGATGACCCGGTCGCCGCAATAGTGGCCGTAGGTATCGTTGATGCTCTTGAAGTGGTCCAGATCGCACATGATCAGCGTGTGCGATCCCTGGTGATGGCGACCAATGCAGCGGACAAGCTGCTGCTCGAAGCCTCGTCGGTTGAGAAGCGCCGACAGCAGATCCGTCTCCGATTTGCTGCGCTCGTCCGCCATGATCTCCAGAACCAGCACAGCCAGGAGCATCAGGCCCACTGTTACCACCATGATCCCGGTCGCGCTTTGGGAGATGACGGCATAGTTGGTGTGAATGTAGTCTTTCGCCGTTGTACCTGCGCCAACGGCAGCGGCGAGCCAAGCCTTGCCGAGAAAATGCAGCCCGGTGAATGTGAGGAGCAGGCAAAGGGCGTAATCCACGGGAAGCCGGCGTTTGCTGCGCATCACAGAGCGCGCACCGTTGAAGCCTAGGATGGCGAAGGGCGTCTGATACGCAAAGGAGTGGAGGAGCGTCCCGCGCGGAAGATCATAAATCAAGAGATCGACGATCACCCAGAACAGGAAAAACATGACCTGATCCGGCAGACTGATCCGATCCTCGTAAAGTCGCGCGATGCCGATGCGCAGCAGTTGGAGTCCACCAAGAACGCTCACAAATGCCGCGATCGCCGAGAACCGCACCCAATCCGTATGCGCAACGGCAAGCTCGCAAAGCGTCGAGAATGAAGCCACCGCAAAGCCAGCAGCGATCCAGCGAACTGCGGACTTTGATCGGCTACGGGTCGAGACGACAAGGAAGACGACGCAGAAGGACAAGGCAATCAGGAAGTTCATCCCGAGGAAGAAATTGGTGCCGTTCATCGTCCGCGCCTGCAGTCAGCTGCAGGCTTCTCCCTTGATTGCGCTACCACATGATCTATATCCCCTGCCCCAACCAAAGGTTAAGACCAAAAACACCAGCTGCAGATCATTCCTTCTTATGTGGATAACGGAGCACACCGCCCGTAACCGGCTGCCGCACCCCAGTGGTGCCCGGAAAGGTGAGCGGAAGATGTTTAAGCGAGCGCGCGGCGAGATAGGCCCAGGCTTCAGCCTCCATCGCGTCGCCGTCCAGACCTGCCTCCTCGGCGCAAGCGACGCGTGACCCCTGCGCCGCCGCGAGCGCAGACAGATCACGCATCAGGACGCTGTTGAGACGGCCACCGCCGCAAATGACGTAAAGCGCCGGTTGCTGCGGCAGATGCTCCGCAGAGCGGATGATGGAGGCGGCCGCCACATACGCCAAGGTGCGGGCACCATCCGCCAGCTCCGCATCATCGCCCTTCGGTGGAAGGAAATCGTTGCGGTCGAGCGAACGTCGTTGGGACGCGGTGAAGAACGAGCTGGAGAGATACCCTTCCGCCAAAGCCGAAACGACCCGTCCTTCAGAGGCGATCATTCCTCCCTGGTCAAACGGAACGCCTGCATGCGCTTCCACCCACTGGTCGATCAGCGTGTTGCCAGGCCCGCTGTCGAAGGCGATGATCGATCCGTCGAGGCCGACGAAAGTGAGATTGGAGATGCCGCCGATGTTGACGAAGCATACCGGCCGCTCCTGAAGCGGAAGGTTTTCCGCCAGAGCCGCGTGATAGGCCGGAACCAGAGGCGCGCCCTGCCCGCCATGAACCATGTCATTCGCGCGCATGTCATAGACCACCGGAGCGCCAGTCAAATCTGCAAGCAGCTGCCCGCTTCCCAGCTGAACCGTCAGCGCCCGATCGGGACGGTGCAGTACCGTCTGTCCGTGAAAGCCGATGACATCGATATCGGAGGGCTTCAGGCCATTCTGGTGGAGGAACTGCGAGACAGCATCGGCGTGCCGGCGCGTCAGCTCCGCCTCGATCTCGCGCAGCTGTCCCGGCCTCTGACTGCGCTCGCCAACCTCTTTCGCGTCTTCCAGCGCCAGCTTTAGCATCTGGCGGAACGCGGGCTCGTAGCGGACCCCGAGAAAGGCTCCCCGCTCGACCCGCTGCTCGCCGTCCGTCTTCAGCAGAGCAACGTCGATGCCGTCCATCGAGGTCCCGCTCATCAGGCCAATTGCCGTTTTCATTCCATCCATTGATGACGCCCAGAATCAATTTTGAAGTGATTATGCGCACAAACAGTGCTAGACGCCCGCCCGTACCAGAAAATCCCTCTCCAGAGATCATTCATGTCCAGGTTCAAGTCCGCTTTCCTTCGCACGCTCGACGAGCGTGGCTTCATTCACCAGATCTCCGATGAGGCAGGTCTCGACGAACTGTTCGCCAAGGAAACCGTGAGCGGCTATATCGGCTATGACCCCACAGCACCCAGCCTGCATGCGGGCAGCCTGATCCAGATCATGATGTTGCACTGGATGCAGAAGACCGGTCACCGCCCGATTTCCCTGATGGGCGGCGGCACTGGTATGGTCGGTGACCCGTCCTTCAAGGACGAGGCGCGGCAGCTGATGACACTCGACACGATCGAGAGCAACATCGCTTCGATCAAGCGCGTTTTCTCCAGCTACCTGAACTACGGCGATGGACCGACGGACGCGCTGATGATCAACAACGCCGACTGGCTGCGCGGCCTGAACTACCTCGAGTTCCTGCGCGACGTTGGCCGGCATTTCTCGGTCAACCGCATGCTGTCCTTCGAGAGCGTCAAGACGCGCCTTGATCGGGAGCAGTCACTGTCCTTCCTGGAATTCAACTACATGATCCTCCAGGCCTATGACTTCGTCGAGCTCAACAAGCGCTATGACGTGCGGCTGCAGATGGGCGGCTCCGACCAGTGGGGCAACATCATCAACGGCATCGATCTTGGTCACCGGATGGGGACGCCGCAGCTCTATGCGCTGACCTCCCCGCTCTTGACTACCTCGTCGGGCGCCAAGATGGGCAAATCGGCGAATGGTGCCGTCTGGCTCAATCCGGATATGCTGTCGGCCTATGACTTCTGGCAGTACTGGCGCAACACCGAGGATGCCGACGTCTCGCGCTTCCTGAAGCTCTATACCACGTTGCCGATGGACGAGATCGCGCGCCTGTCGGCGCTCGGTGGCTCGGAGATCAATGAGGTGAAGAAGATTCTCGCCACCGAAGTGACGGCAATGTTGCACGGGCGCGCGGCTGCCGAAGAGGCTGCCGAGACAGCGCGCAAGACCTTCGAAGAGGGTGCGCTTGCCGACAACCTGCCGTCGGTCCAGGTGCCGGCCGCCGAACTGGAAGCCGGGATCGGCCTTCTGGCGCTCATCGTTCGCGCTGGCCTCGCTGCTTCGAACGGTGAAGCGCGGCGGCATGTTCAAGGCGGCGCAGTCAGGATCAACGACGCAGCCGTATCCGACGAGCGGATGACTGTCGGGGCAGGCGAAGTCACCGCCGACGGTGTTGTCAAGCTGTCTCTCGGCAAGAAGAAGCACATGCTCATCCGCCCGGCCTAACTGGCGGCACAGAAAAGGATCTGAAAGACCCGGCCACCTACCGGGTCTTCCATATCGGGCTCACTGGAACTCGAAGATCTGGCGAAAGATGCCGGGTGCGATAATGGACAGGGGATTGACGGTCAGCCGCGGCTGTTCGAACGGCCCCTCAAGTTTGAAGGTGATGCCGAGTAGGCCGCGGTCGCGGCCGTTGCCGAGGATTGCACCGATGATCGGCAGTTCGGCGAACAGCCGGTTCAGGCCATAGGCTGGCATGAAGGTTCCCGTCATGTCCATACTCCCGGCGGCATCACGCACCACGCCCTGGAAGCTCGCCCCGATCTGTTCGCCGCGGACGATCCCGTTTTCGACCGATAGCACCCCATCGCGGTAGACTACACGCGCAAAGCCGCGCTGGAATTTTGCCGAACTGACGTCAATGTCCCGTTTTACCGCAGCGTTCAGGCTGCGGCCCTGCTCGCCCACAGGTGTGGAGACGATGGATTGCAGCCGCGATTCGTTGATCAGCGAGAAGTTGCGTAGGTCCACCGAGCCGCTCCAAAGGTCGTTGGACTGCGCCCTCACCGCCACGTTGAGCAGCCCGCCCTTGATCCTGTTGTAGAGGTTGGTGAAGCGCGCTACTGCGCCGGCGTCGCCGCTGGTAATCGAGATCGTGTTGCCTTTGACCATCTGGCTGACGACAGCGGCACCGCTTGTGGTGACCGCAGAAAAATCTGCGGTGGCGATGGTATCACCCTTCGTCTCGAACAGTATCGAGACGTTCAGGAGCTGCTCGTCGTTGAAACCGATCATCCGGTCTAGGTCGACCTTTATCCTGGCATTCCCAGAGCCCTTGTCGTCACCGTTACCTCCCCCAGTGGAGCGCAGCTTGGTCAGCACCGGCCTCATATCTGCCGACGTGCCGGACACCGAGACGTCGAAGGCGCCGCGGCTCTGCTTCAACGACACGCGATAATCATCAGAGGGTGAAAGCTTCAGGCGCGAGAACTGCGCGGACTGGAGAGATCCGCCAGATAGCATCATCTCTCCATCAGCACCGAAGCCTTCGCCATCCAGCTTAAAGTTGCTGATGCTGTCGGTCTTGCCGTCACTGGCGACCTCGAAGCTTGCCTTCGCTGGAATGCCGCTTCCCTTGGTCCAGCCGATCCACGGCACGGAAAGCGCCGATCGCGTCAGGTCGAGCGAAACGTTTTGCCGCGTCTCATCGAGCCGCGTGATCTCCGCTCCAATCGTCCCGTCAATGATATCGGAGAGGCCTGGCACCAGCTTTTCGCGCTGCTGATTGTCGAGAACCGCTTTGATGATCCGTTCCTTCGCCACCGGCGAATTCTTTCCCACCGGCTCCACCAGCGTCACCTGGGCTGGAACGCCATCGATGGCGGCATTCGCCGTCAGCCTCGCCGCCTGAGGGTCGACACTAAGCTTGCCGTCGACGTCGCTAATCTGTCGCCCGGCAAATTCCGGCCCCAGCGCCACATCCGTCAGGGCGATATCGGCGCTCCAGACCGGCTCCGGTGGGTCATGATCGGAGATCAGACCGAGACGCGCATGGACCGCTGCACTGGCGGTTCCGGAGAAGTCCTTAGGCTTGAATTCTGTGTTCTTGAGCCCGTTGAGCGGGTGGAAGTTTGCAAGCTCTGCCACCGCATCCGCAGGGCCGGAAACGTTGAGAGACAGATCCGCCATCAGCGGCTTGCTGTAGGTCGACGCAATATCGAAGGTCCCGTCGGAGACGGAGACGGAACGGCCGGAGGGGAAGTAGGAAGCGGCTTTCTTCACCTGCACCTTCATGACCTCGCCCTTCAGGTCGAACATGCCGTTCACATCACGAAGTGGAGGAATGTCTCCAGGCAGGTTGATGCGGGCGTCGTCGATGCCGAAGGAGATCCGCAGTTCATTGGCGTCGAGATCGAGAGGATGGCCGGGACCCTGCATACGACCTGCGGGGATGAACACGGCGATGGAGCCGTTCGTCACGGTTCCCCCATAGAGCTGCTCTAGCACCCATTCGCGCGGCTTGCGGGCCATCCAGAAGGGCCAGAACTGCTTCACGCCCGCAACCTGCATCACCGGCAGTTGGCCGCCAAAGCTGATCTCAGGCGAGGCATTGCCGAAGCGCACCATCAGTGAGCCGGCCACCGAGCCGAGCGGGCTGGAGAGCAGGATATCATTCAGCTCCACTTCCCGTTCCGCCGACAGATATTTGCCCGCGGCTCTCAGGTCGAAGATCGCGGGTGCTTCGCCCGAGCCAGCAGCCGTTGCGGTACCGCCGCTGACCAGAAGGCTGACGCCGAAGCCGGGTCGCGTCTCGGTAGCATCGAGCCGGTTGAGGTCCAGGATGGCACCGCTGAGCGGAAGCACAGTCGTTCCGAAACGCATCTCCGAATCAACAAGCTCCAGCGACTGCTTGTCGAAATCGAATGTGGCGTTGATGACGCCGCCAGACAATTCTTGATCGATGCCGTCGAAATAGAAAAGGCCGGGCGACTGTGTGAGCGTGAGGTTGATCGCCGGGGCCGTGATCTCGCGGTCGCGGACCGCGGACAGCGCAACATCGACTGTCCCCTGCACGCCGTCGCGCGGTGCCCCGTCGTCCGCCCGCCGAAGCAGGAACGGGGTCACATCGAGGCCTTTGAGTTTCGCGGTCAACGATGATGACACGCCGTCGATCACCGCCGCCGTCGCCTGCAGTTCCGCCGTCTGATCGTCCAGTGAAATGCTTCCGCGCACGAAGATCTCGCCCGGAGCGGCACGGGTGAGATCAAGCGAGGACACTTCAAGAGCGACGGGCGTGCGACCCGGTGCGGAGGGCAGGAGAATGTTGATGCCGGACAGGCTGATCGTATCCGTCCCGGTGCGCTCCATCAGGCCGCGGGCCTCGTCGAGACGCTGGAATGCCTGCTCCAGGGCCTCGGGCAGGGCATCGACCCGAACCTTCGCCAGCACCATCGGATCGCCTTGCGGCAGAGCGCCGGTGTCGAGCTGTATGCCGCCCGCCTCCATATGGCGGATCGAGATACGTCCTGCGGCAAGGGCCAGAGGATCGACCGCCATGCGCAGGACGGCCGCCTGCGACAGGTGCTGGCCCGAAGCCTGTTCAATAATGTGAACATCCCGCGCTTCGAGAGCCAGGCGGAAATCAGAATCGAACCGGATGGCCGCCGATCCCACCGTTGCGCGGTAGCGCAGGCCCAAAGCGTTATTCAGGGCATCGTTGGCACGGGCAGAAAGCGTCCCGTCGACTGCGCCGCCCTCGATGGCAAAGAAAGCGCTGCCGGCGGCGGCAAGAAGCAAGAGCACCAAAATGACGAGAATCCGACCAATCCTCTGGGTCCGGCCACGTCTCGGCGGGCAATGCACGATGATTGGATCTTCGGCCTGCGCCGAAGGCATCATATGCAGCGGCGTGATCTCATTCCTGCCGAAGCTGACCTTTTCGCCGCGGATTTCCGACATTAATGGATGAACTCACCTCTGCTGCCGACGGATGATCCGTTGGCCGGCACAATCAATATACATGATTTGCGCGCTCATCCTCCAAGATACTGGCGAAAGAAAGGACAACCATGACAGAATTGAAAGCCGGCGACCCCGCCCCAGACTTCGAACTTCCAGCAGCCGAACTTGGAACGGTCACGTTGAAGGCTTTCGCCGGCAAGACCCTGGTCCTCTACTTCTACCCCAAGGACGACACGAGCGGCTGCACGACCGAGGCCGTGGCATTCACGGAGCTCCTTCCGCAGTTCGAGGCGGCTGGAGCAACCATCATAGGCGTGTCTCCTGACTCAGTGGCGAAGCATACGAAATTTGCCGCCAAGCACGGACTCAAGGTCATCCTCGCCTCGGACGAGGACAACCACGTGGCATCAGCCTATGGCGTCTGGAAGGAGAAGAGCATGTACGGGCGCACCTATATGGGCATCGAGCGCTCGACCTTCCTCATCGGACCCGACGGGAACCTGCGGCATGTCTGGCCGAAGGTGAAGGTTGCCGGCCATGCCGAAGAGGTTCTCCAGGCCGTTGCAAGCTGAGCAGAGGTACCTAATTCCACCGAAACTCTCAGCGCCTAAAGCCTCCGTTAACCTTAACCATATGTAATCGCGCGAACGAAGACGCAGCGAATCGGGTACTGGGGAGTAAGGGTGGCTCAGGGGGCGGAAACAAAATCGTTCGGCCGCAAGCGGCCGGAACACATTGTGATCCTCGCCTGTGGCGACAAGGTTCGCCACATGACGATACGGCCATGGATGGCCGCCCTCGGCTTCTGCATCGTCTCGATCTTCTCGGTCGGCTACCTCGCTGCCACAACCTATCTTTTCGTTCGCGACGATCTGATCGGCGGCGCCATTTCACGCCAGGCCAGACTTCAGCATGAATACGAGGACCGGATCTCCGCCCTTCGCCAGCAACTCGATCGGGTTACCTCGCGGCAACTGGTGGACCAGCAGGCGCTGGAGCAGAAGGTCGTAAAGCTGCTCAAGCAGCAGCAGGCGCTCGTCTCGCGTCACGGCAAGCTCGATCCACTTTACGAACGTGCGGAGGAATCGGGCCTGATGCCGACTGTGGAGACCAATGCCCAGGCCGTGCAAAGCCAGCAGGCAGCATACACGGGGACGTCGGTCGGCGCCATTGGCGCCCTGCTCGGCCGGCAGGGCGGCGACACCGCCACGACTGACCTCGCCTATGCGCCGTTGCGTAACGGCATGTCCGACGGGGCAGACAAACTCGTCTCGGAAGTTACTTCGTCCCTCAAAGATATCGAGCGCGCGCAGCTCCGCAAGATTTCAAACCTAACCCTTGATGCTGCCGAAAAGGCGGACGCGATCGCCGGGATCATGAAACGGACGGGCGTGGACGTCGATTTGATCGTCGACGATGAGGACGGCCTTGGCGGACCCTTCGTGGAGCCGGAAACGGGAAGCTCCACCTTCGACGAGTCTGTGAGCGGGCTTGATGCGGCGCTCAGCCGCCTTGAAGCTATCCGTGATACAGCCAAGGCACTCCCCTACGGCAACCCAGCGCCCGGTCAGCCGGTCACCAGCCGCTACGGCAACCGGATCGATCCGTTCCTTGGAAGGCTTGCTTTGCATGCCGGCATCGACTTCCAAGCCCAGACTGGTGAGAAGGTGATGAGTACTGGTGCGGGCAAGGTCATCATAGCCGGCTTCTCCGGCGGCTACGGCAATCTGGTCGAGATCGATCACGGCCATGGCATTACCACCCGCTACGGGCACCTCTCGCGCATCCTCGTTTCAGCGGGTGACGAGGTGGAAGCGGGAGCGGTGATCGGCCGCGCCGGATCGACGGGGCGCTCCACCGGTCCGCACGTGCACTATGAAGTCCGCCGCAACGGCAACGCGGTCAATCCGGTTCACTTCCTGAACGCGGGGATGAAGCTCGACACCTACCTCAACTGAGGCAGAACTTTCCGATGCGCCCCGATAATGGGGCCCATGTTTACCAAATCCCGGTTCTCAAGGCCGTTTCCTTGACTTTCCAACTGTTTCCCACTATCTGGCAGCCAACTGTTGGCCACGCATAGCGGACCGACGCTCGTGTTCTATGAAGAACCAGAACGGAAACAGATCTCCCTTTGACAACTTTTGCTGATCTTGGCCTGAGCCAGAAAGTCCTCTCTGCTGTCACCGACGCGGGTTACTCGACACCCACGCCGATCCAGGCGGGTGCCATTCCCCCTGCGCTTCAGCGCCGCGACATCTGCGGCATCGCCCAGACGGGAACCGGCAAGACAGCCTCCTTCGTGCTGCCAATGCTGACGCTCCTGGAAAAGGGACGCGCCCGGGCTCGCATGCCGCGCACGCTCATTCTGGAGCCGACACGCGAACTTGCAGCACAGGTCGCGGAGAACTTCGAGAAGTACGGCAAGAATCACAAGCTAAACATCGCGCTGCTGATCGGGGGCGTTTCCTTCGATGAGCAGGACCGCAAGCTAGAACGTGGCGCGGACGTCCTGATCTGCACGCCAGGCCGACTGCTCGACCATTGCGAGCGCGGCAAGCTGTTGATGACCGGCGTCGAGATCTTCGTCATCGACGAAGCAGACCGCATGCTCGACATGGGCTTCATACCGGATATCGAGCGGATCGCCAAGATGATCCCGTTCACCCGGCAGACGCTGTTCTTCTCGGCCACCATGCCGACGGAAATCCAGAAGCTCGCCGACCGCTTCCTGCAGAACCCGGAGCGGATCGAGGTTGCCAAGCCTTCCTCGACTGCGCTGACCGTGACGCAACGGCTCGTCGCGTCCCACAACAAGGACTACGAGAAGCGGGCGGTGCTTCGCGACCTGATCAAGCAGCAGGACGACTTGAAGAACGCCATCATCTTCTGCAATCGCAAGAAGGATGTGGCAGATCTCTTCCGTTCGCTCGATCGCCACGGCTTTTCGGTAGGCGCACTGCATGGCGACATGGACCAGCGGTCGCGCACGACCATGCTGGCGAACTTCAAGGACAACAACATCACGCTTCTGGTCGCGTCCGACGTTGCGGCGCGCGGTCTGGACATCCCGGATGTCAGCCACGTGTTCAACTTCGACGTTCCGATCCATGCGGAAGACTACGTCCACCGCATCGGCCGTACAGGTCGCGCAGGTCGCTCGGGCAAGGCTTTCACGCTCGTGACACGTTCAGACACTAAATATCTGGATGCGATCGAGAAGCTGATCGGCCAAAAGATCGAGTGGCTGAACGGCGATCTTTCCGCTCTCCCTGCTCCGATGGAGAGCCACGACACGGGCGAACGTGGCCGCAACAAGGCTCGTGGCCGTGACAGGGACCGCAGCCGCGGCAAGCGCGACGAGACGCAGGCGAAGGCGGCAGCGGTCGCCGATAACGAGACACAGGAAGAGGTCGTGGTGGAAGCACCCGCAGAGAATGTGACGGCAGCTCCCCAGCGCCGGTCTGAACGCCGCCAGCAGCCTGCAGGTCGCGGTGATCGCCAGCACCCGGCAAATGACGACCGCCGTGAGCGCCGCAACCGGCATCGCGATCACGACGACGGCCCGACCCCGGTCGGCTTCGGCGACGACATCCCTGCCTTCATGCTCGTCGTGGCAAACGTCGGCAAGGCCTGATTTCTCCATGACTATGAGGCCCGGCGTCGATTTTCCTGGCGTTGGCAGTGGGCTCGTGATCCGACGTGGCGATGGCAGAATTCTGCTGTATCGACGTATTAAAGCGCCGGAAGCTGGTCACTGGAACATTGTCGGCGGCAAGGTTGATGCCATGGAAACCTCGGCCGAGGCCGCCCGCCGAGAGGCCGAGGAGGAGACGGGATTGCGGATCGGACATGTCGAATTCCTCTGCGCCACGGAAGAGATTATCCCTGCCGACCGGCAGCACTGGGTGTCGCTGATATACGTCACGGATGACTTCACCGGAGAGCCGCGGCTTGCGGAGCCGGACAAGCTCTCCGACTTCGGCTGGTTTTCGCCCGAGGCCCTGCCGGCGCCCCTTTCGGTCTTCACAGCCAAGGCGATGGCAGCGTTGCAGCAACGCTGACCATTTACTTCTGCGACCGCACCGCCGCCTCATAGGCCAGCTGCAACCAGATCTTCATCACATCCGGATCGTCAACCGCTTCCTCTGGAATGCTCCAGTAGGGCATGGCGGCAGGCTTGCCTTTCTTGCTTTCATAGACCCACTGCCTTGCCCCCGCTACCTCGAAGAGCGGCGCGCTGACCGGATCAGCCTTGAGCAGGATCTCACCATAGACATCAAGGGCGAGGATCAGCCCGTTGCGATAGATTCCCTTGCCCCCGAACATACGGCGGATGGAGACGGGGCCGAGCGGCTCGAACATCTCCTCGATGGCGGCGTTGTCCATTTCTCTAACCCCTCAGAACACCGCCGGCGGCCTGGACGGCGTCGGGCGTATCGACGTCAAGATGGGCGGCGGGACCGATTTCCACGTCAATGATCGGCAGGCCGGAGTTCTCGATTATCGCGCGTGCGCCCACATCACCCTGCAATCGACGTACCGCTTCATATGTTGCCCGCGGCAGGATGATGGGGTTGCCTCGTTTGCCGTTGTGAGAGGCGCGGACAACGGAGGCGGCGTCCGTCTGGCGGAATGCCTCGATCAGGCGGTCGACATGGTCCGCCGTGACTTGCGGCATGTCGGCCAGCATGACCAGCACCCCCTGGCATTCGCCCACTTGCGGCAACGAAAATCCGGTGGCAAGGGAGCCGCCGAGGCCGGTGGCGTAATCCGGGTTGAAGACCAACGTTACGTCGAGACCGGAGAGCGCAGTATCGATCTCGTGGCGCCGGTGACCCGTCACCACCACGACCGGCTGCGCCTGCGAACGGCACAGCATCTCCGCGCTTCGCCTGACGAGCGGAACGCCTTCGAACTCCGCAAGCAGCTTGTGTGGCGCCCCCTGGCCCATGCGCCGCGCCTGGCCTGCTGCTAGCAGCACAGCACCCACCCGTGCAGGCGCTTCCTCCGTGACGGCGGAAGCTTCCCGGGGCTGCGGCCGACTGGCAATTTCCATTAGCAATCCTCCCACACCCATCCCAGTGATGTCCTGCGCCGTTGGCTTCTCTCCGGCAAGAATGCGGCTCAGAACCCAGTCAAAGCCGTTTTCCTTGGGTGAGCGAGCGCAACCCGGCGCACCGATGACAGGTATGTCTTGCAGGCGTCCCAGCACCAGGAGATTGCCCGGATCCACCGGCATGCCCACATGCTCCACGTCACCACCGGCTGCCCGTATTGCAGCAGGAATGACATCCTGTGGATCGGATACCGCGGACGCTCCGAAGACTATGATCAGGTCCGGCCGCTCTCCCGCCGCCATGCCGCGGCACAACGCCTCGGTCAGCATACGCTCGTCGTGCGGGATCCTCACCTCCTCAGTCACCTTGCTTCCCGATGGATCAAGGCGGCGCTGCAGGAGCATTGCCGTCCGGTCCATGACGGAGCCTTTGAGCGATGGGAGCTCGGTGGCGATCAGCAGCACTCTGTGCCGCCGATAGGGCTTCACCTGGAATGGTATATCTTCCTTCAGAAGGCTGACCGCCCGCACGACCGCGGCTTGCGGGACAGCGAGCGGAATGATCTTTACCGTGGCGACCATGTCGCCGCTGCGCACCGAGGCGTGATCGGCAAGCGTTGCAATGGTGATTGCCGGATCCAGGCGGTTCAAGGCATCAACCAGCGTGCGGTCGGCGACAAACAGGCCCTCCGCGGTTGCATGAAGGTTCACGCGGCCTGTGGCCGCTTCTGTCGTGCAAAAGTTTATCTGAGGCACCGCAGCCGCGATTGCGGCTGCGGCCTCATCTTCCAGCAGGTCGTCCTCTGCCAGCCGCACGACCGTGACGCGGTCGATACCCTCTGCTGCCAGCGCGATGATATGCTCCTCCGTCAGCAAGGTGCCTTTGGAAAGGCGTCCACCCGGCAGACGCAAGCTGTGAACCAGGAGGCAGCCTTTTGCATCATGAGTGTCGACCTCCCCGAACTGCATTGTCACGCCGTGGTGACAGTGTCGCGCCGGCGGAAAGCCTGCACGATCTGGGCGAGGATCGCAACCGCGATCTCCTGCGGCGTCGCCGCTCCGATGTCGAGACCGATAGGTGCTGCGATGCGTGCGGTCGCTGATTCGTCCAGGCCCTGCCCGCACAGCCGTTCAACGCGTTTGGCGTGAGTCTTGCGGCTGCCGAGCGCGCCCACATAGAAGCAGTTCCTGCGCAGCGCATCCATCAGCGGGAAGTCGTCGATCTTCGGGTCGTGCGTGACGGCTACCAGCGCGGTGTAGGCGTCGAGCGGTCGCCGCCCGAGCACATCCTCCGGCCAATCGGCAACGAGATCCACATCGGCGAATCGTTCGGGCGTGGCGAAGGCTGTTCGAGGATCGACGATGGTGAGGTCGTAGCCCACCAGCGGTGCCATGCGCGCAAGCGCCTGGCTAATGTGAACCGCGCCGATGACGACGATCCGCGGTGGCGGAAGGTAGACGTTGAGGAAAAGATGGCGTCCCGCGACATCGACGGCAGCCGCCTTGCCGGAGCGGAAAGCTTCAGCAACGTGATCGCCGAGATTTCCGGCCACCGTCTCCCCTTCCAGGATGACGCGTTCGCCCCCGGCATCGAGATCCGTGACGACGACGGCGGCGTGCCGACCCTTCCGCGCGATGTTCAGAGCGCGCAGCGACGTGAGGTCCATCAGCCGAGTCTCTCGACATAGACACGAATCGTCCCGCCACAGGAGAGCCCCACGCGCCAGGCGGTCTCGTCGGCGACGCCGAACTCCAGCATCTTGGGGTGACCGGTGGCAATCACGTCCTGTGCCTCGGCGATCACCGCGCCTTCGACGCATCCTCCGGAAACTGATCCTTCGAAGTTTCCGTCGTGGTCGATCACGAGATGGGAGCCCGCAGCACGCGGCGCCGAGCCCCAGGTGTCTATGACCGTTGCGATCGCGACAAAGCGTCCATGGGAGCGCCAGTCTTCGGCGATCAGCAGAGGGTCCAGCGGATCGAGATCGCTCATGCGGCCGAACTCCTTGAAAGAAAGCGGCGAGGATCGCCTTGCGAAGATGTATGATCGGAGAGCGCCGAAGCAAGGTCCGCCACCGATTGCAGATTGTGGACCGAACGAAGTTCGTCGACATGCGGCAGCATAGCCCGCACACCTCGGGCACGCGGCTCAAATCCCTCGAATCGCAGAAGAGGATTGAGCCAGACCAGGCGACGGCACGACCGGTGCAGGCGATCCATCTGCTTTTCCAGTTCCTCCACCCCTTCCCGCTCCAGACCGTCCGTGATCAGCAGGACGATCGCTCCCTGCCCAAGGACGCGCCGCCCCCAGAGGCGGTTGAAGTCCGCCAGCGCGGCACCGATCCGTGTGCCCCCCGACCAATCGGCGACGGCATCGGAACAGGCAGCGATGGCCTCGTCTGGATCGCGCCGCCGCATCTGCCGCGTCACGTTCGTCAGTCGTGTCCCGAACAGGAAGGTCTGCACCCGTGTCCGTTTCTCGGTCAGTGCATGGAGGAAGTGAAGGAAGACGCGCGAATACTGGCTCATCGAACCCGAGATATCGGCGAGCACCACTAAGGGCGGCGGTGCGTGGCGCCGCTTGCGAAAATGCGGCAGCATCAGATCGCCGCCACTGCGCATCGCTTCGCGCATCGTTGCCCGCGGATCGATGCGGCCGCAAGCAGCGGCAGGCTGCCAGCGCCGCGTGAGCGTTCGATCGAGCGGCAGCGCGAGGCGCGCGATCTCCCGCCGAGCAAGCGCAAGCTCCGCCGCACTCATCTGGGCGAAGTCCAGGCGCTTGACCAGCTCCCGCTGCGATGCCGTGAGCGTCGCGTCCACATCCACAGTCGGCGGCTCCTGCTTCCGTTCCGGAGGCTGCCGGTCCGCCGTCAAAGCCTCTGAAACCCTGTTGTGGCCCGCCCGCGGCTTCTCGGGCTTGCGGTGGTCGGCAGCCTTGGGCGACGTCAGCGCGATCATCTTGCCGACCAGGTCGCAAGAGCGCCAAAAAAGGTCGAAAGCTTCGTCGAAGACTGGCTGGTCCTCGTGCCGCTGCAGGAAAACCGCCGAGAGGGCGGCATGGAACTCGGCACGCGATCCGATGCCGATCGCCTCGATTGCATTGATGGCATCGGCACTGGCGCCGGGACCGGTCCGGATGCCGGCGCGGCGAAGCACCCGGGAGAAGTGCACGAGGTTATCAGCTAGCCGCCCATCCACGTTCAGTGACGACGGGATTTCGCTTTCTTCCTTTTGATCAGCTTGCTGCATCGCCTATCCCGCGGCCAGCAGTTCCGCCTTCACCTCGGAAAGCAGTCGCTCTCCCTCGCCGCCCTGAACGCGCGCGATGTCGTCCTGGTACTTGAGCAGGGTGCATAGCGTATCCGCGATCGTCTCGGGGTCCAGCGCGATCCGATCCAGCTCCGTCAAAGCGGTCGCCCAGTCGATCGTTTCGGCCACACCCGGGTTCTTGAAGAGGTCGAGGCCACGCAGCTTCTGGACATAGGAAACCACCTGCGCCGCAAGCCGTTCGCTGCATCCTGGCACCTTGCGGCGGACGATGTCCAGTTCCTGCTCGGCGTCTGGATAATCCACCCAGTGGTAGAGACAGCGCCGTTTCAGCGCATCATGGATCTCGCGCGTCCGGTTCGTGGTGATGATGACGATCGGCGGTTCGGCAGCCTTTATGGTCCCCAGTTCGGGGATCGTCACCTGGAAGTCTGAGAGAACCTCAAGCAGGAAGGCTTCGAAGGCTTCATCGGTGCGGTCGAGTTCGTCGATGAGGAAGACCGGAGCAGCCATCCCCGCCTGGCCGAGCGCCTGCAGTACCGGGCGACGGATCAGGTGTCTTTCCGCGAAAATATCCGTCTCCAGCCGCTCCCGGTCACGCACGCCGCTCGCTTCCAGCAGCCGGATCTCCAGCATCTGCGCGGGATAGTTCCACTCGTAGACGGCGGAGGAGACATCGAGGCCCTCGTAACACTGCAGCCGGATCAGAGGCCGGTTCAAGGCCTTCGCCAGCGTCTTGGCCACTTCCGTTTTGCCGACGCCGGCTTCCCCCTCGAGAAACAGCGGCCGTTTCATCTTCAAGGCGAGGAACACCACCGTCGCCAGCCGCCGATCGGCAAGATAGTCCTCGCGCTCCAGAAGAGCGGCGGTTTCGTCGATCGACGAGGGGACCGCTGTTGCGCTGTCATCCGTCATGGCGCCTCCTGTGGCCACTCTAGAGCGCGCGGAACTTTCGGTCCAGATAGATGAGCGCTTCGCTCTGTGGTCCGAAGTGGAGCCCAACCACCTCACCGAACACCACGAAGTGGGTCGAGACGGGCTTGATGTCCGTAATCCGGCAGTCGAACGAGATCAGAGCATCCGAGAGGACCGGTGCGCCGGTGGACAAGGTTGTCCAGGAGGCACGGGAAAAGCGCTCCGCGCCCGTAACCTCTCCGAAACCGGCAAAGTCACCTGCCAGTGACTGGTGTCCGGCGGCCAGCGAATTCAAGGCAAAGCAGCCGCTCTTCAGGAAGATCTCGTTGTTCGGGTTACTGCGGTTCAGGCAGACGAGCAGGCTCGGCGGGTCGTCGGAGACCGAGCAGGCAGCCGTCACGGTCAACCCTCGTCTGAACCCCTCATGCTCCGTTGTCACCACCTGCACGTGACCTGCGTAACGCGCCATCCCGTTGCGATATGCGACGGGGTCGACCTGCTGCTCTTGCGTCAAATGCATCTCCGTGGGACGCCGGTTTCTTGCCTCACCTCGGCATATGGAGAGGCCGGCTTGGCTTGTCTACGCCCCGCAGCCGTTTTCGGATCGGTGAGAACGGGGCCGATTCTCTTTGACGCCCGCGGTGAGCAGGCTAAATGTGGACACACGGCACAAAGGCGGAAAAGATGATGCGACCCTGGCTCCTTGCAACGATGCTTGCCCTCTCCGGTCTGGCCGCCGGTCCCGCGACGTCGGCAACCATCGGCGTCGTCGCCCCGACTTCCGGATCCTATGCACTTCTCGGCGCGCAGGTTCTCGCCGGCGCCCGCGCTGCGGCTGAAGAGACCGGCGATACGCTGGTCGAGATCAACGAAGTCTGCGATGACCAAGCAAGCCCCTCGGCCGCCGATCAGCTGATCGAAGCGCAGGCGGTTGCCGCCATTGGCTTCCTCTGCAGCGAGACGTTGTCCATAGCCCTCCCACAACTTTCGACGGCCGCCATTCCCGCCATCACCCTCTCGGTTCGCTCCGAAATTCTGATGGAAGACGCGCTGCGGGAAGATTGGCCCCTTTTCCGCCTGGCGCCGAACGAGGGCGACGAGGCAGAGCGGATCAGCGAAGTCATCCTGCAGCGATGGAAGGCAGAGCCGGTTGCCCTCATCGAGGACGGGACCATCTACGGGCGCGAATTGCTCAGCGCCGTTCGCCGCCAAATCGAGGAGAACGGGCTGACACCGGTGTTCGTCGACACTTACAGGCCGGGCCAGGAACAGCAGCTGGCGCTTGTTCGTCGCCTGGCCAAGGCCGGCGCGGCGACGCGCGTCTTCGTCGGCGGAGACCGCAACGACGTGTCGGTCATCGCCCGTGACGCTGCCAGTGAAAACGTCCCGCTCCTGATCATGGGTGGCGATACCTTGCGCGCCGCCGATCGGCCGGTCCCGCTTCAGGAGGGCGTGATGGCCGTCGCCATCCCTGATTATGCCGACCTTCCGTCGGCCTCGGCAGCCGCGGCCCAGTTCCGTTCGAACAACGTGGAGCCGGAGGGCTACACCATTCCGGCCTATGCCGCGGTTCAGGTGGTAAGTCAGGCGGCCGCCGCCAGTGCGTCGCAGCCGTTGTCGGAGGAGCTGCAATCGATGACTTTCGAAACGGTCATCGGTCCTCTCTCCTTCGGTGACGACCACGAGCTGGCGCAGAACCCGCTGAGGCTGCAGGAGTGGCGGGACGGGCGCTTTGTCCCGGTGGAAGTTCCGACGGACTGATTGTTCCGGTGGCCTCAGGGTGCTACAGGCGCCGATAACGCCGGAGAAGAACCATCATGACGCTGCCCATCCGTATTGCCCCCTCCATCCTTGCCGCCGATTTTGCCAAGCTCGGGCAGGAGGCGAAAGACGTGACGGAGGCCGGTGCGGACTGGATCCACCTCGACGTCATGGATGGCCATTTCGTTCCCAACATCTCCTATGGTCCGGACGTCATCAAGGCGTTGCGTCCGCACACCTCCGCCTTCTTCGATTGTCATCTGATGATCACGCCGGCCGATCCCTATCTCGAAGCCTTCGCTAAGGCCGGCTGCGACGGGATCACCGTGCATGCGGAATCGGGACCGCATCTGCATCGCTCGCTGCAGACGATCCGCACCCTCGGCAAAAAGGTGGGTGTCACCCTCAATCCCGCAACACCGCTATCCGTGATCGAGAATGTCCTCGACGACATCGACCTGATCCTGATCATGAGCGTCAACCCCGGCTTTGGCGGTCAGAAGTTCATCCCGGCCATGGTCGAGAAGATCGGGACCGCCAAGGCCATGATCGGCCCGCGGCCGATCGAGCTTGAGGTCGACGGCGGCATCACGCCCGAGACGATCGGCGCGGCCACCGCGGCGGGTGCCAACGTGTTCGTCGCGGGCTCCGCCATCTTCCAGGGCAACAGCGTCGAGAGCTATCGCGGGCGCATCGACGGGCTTCGCGATGCTGCGACCCGATCCGCAGGCAGCCGTGATTGAGCTTTTTGCCGCTTCTTGTTAAAGCGGCCCCAACTCCTTGTATCGATGGAAGGCTCCGCCCATGATCCCCCGTTATTCGCGGCCAGAGATGGTTTCAATCTGGTCGCCGGAAACCAAGTACCGAATCTGGTTCGAGATAGAGGCGCATGCCTGCGATGCGCTTGCCGCCATCGGCGTAATCCCGAAATCGGCTGCAGAGACGATCTGGGAAAAGGGTGGCTCAGCAGAATTCAACGTCGAGCGTATCGATGAGATCGAAGCCGTCACCAAGCATGACGTTATCGCCTTTCTCACTCATCTGGCGGAATACGTCGGTCCCGACAGCCGCTTTATCCACCAGGGCATGACCTCGTCGGACGTGCTCGATACCTGCTTCAACGTGCAGCTCGTACGGGCAACCGACCTCCTGCTTGCCGATATGGACAAACTCCTTGAGGCCCTGAAGCGCCGCGCCTTTGAGCACAAGGATACGGTTACCATCGGCCGCAGCCATGGCATCCATGCCGAGCCGACGACCTTCGGCGTGAAGCTCGCCCAGGCCCATGCGGAGTTCGACCGCAACAAGACGCGCCTGATGGCCGCTCGCGAAGAAATTGCCACCTGCGCCATTTCCGGAGCGGTCGGCACGTTTGCGAATATCGATCCGCGCGTCGAAGAGCATGTCGCCGCAGCGATGGGCCTGAAGCCGGAGCCGGTGTCGACGCAGGTCATCCCGCGCGACCGGCATGCCATGTATTTCGCAACGCTTGCCGTCATCGCCTCATCGATCGAGCGCCTGGCGACGGAAATCCGTCACCTACAGCGGACGGAAGTGCTGGAAGCGGAGGAATACTTCTCGCCCGGCCAGAAGGGCTCCTCGGCGATGCCGCACAAGCGCAATCCGGTGCTGACCGAAAATCTGACGGGGCTTGCGCGCATGGTCCGCTCTTTCGCCATGCCGGCCATGGAGAATGTGGCGCTGTGGCACGAGCGGGACATCTCGCATTCCTCCGTGGAACGCATGATCGGCCCGGATGCGACCGTGACGCTCGACTTCGCGCTCGCGCGCCTCACCAGCGTCGTCGACAAGCTGCTGGTCTACCCGGAAAACATGATGAACAACATGAACAAGTTCCGCGGCCTTGTTCACAGCCAGCGCGTTCTTCTGGCGCTGACCCAGGCCGGCGTTTCACGCGAAGATGCGTATCGCCTTGTCCAGCGCAACGCGATGAAGGTCTGGGAACAGGGCAAGGATTTCCTTGAGGAACTGCTGGCTGATGAAGAAGTCCGTACAGCGCTCTCCGAGGAAGACATCCGCGAGAAGTTTGACCTTGCCTATCATACCAAGCACGTCGACACGATCTTCAAGCGCGTCTTCGGCTGAAGCGAGACTGCAGGACAATCAAAGGGCCGCCGGACATCCGACGGCGCTTTCGATTCTCGCTATACGACCCGCGGCGGGATGAGCTTGCGGTAGAGATGCCAGGTGGCGTGGCCGAGGATCGGCATGACCACAACCAGACCCGCGAACAGCGGAATACTGCCGACGAAGAGCAGCGCGGCGACGATCACACCCCACAGCCCGACTGGGATGGGATTGGCGATTGTCGCGCGGATGCTGGCATCCACCGCGGCCGCTGCACCGACATCGCGATCGAGCAGTAGCGGGAAGGTAACCACCGTGGTGGCAAGCACGACGACGGCGAAGAAGAAGCCGGCGAGGTTGCCCCAGAGGATGACCTGCCCGCCCGCTTCCGTGGTGAGGAGGCCCGACAGGAATGACGAGATCGAGCCTGGCTCCGTCTCACCCAAGTGATAGGCATAGATGGCCTGGGCCGTGAGCAGCCAGGCGATGAAGAGCGCAAACAGAAGGGCGCCTGCCGCCACGATCGAGGGCAGCGCCGGGGACCGGAAAACGTTGAGCGCATGGCGCCAGGACGTATCCTCTCCCCGCTCCTGCCTGCGACTGACCTCGTAAAGCCCGAGCGCTGCTAGGGGGCCGAGAAGCGCGAAGCCGGACGCTAAGGGATAGAGAAGCGGCAACAGGTTCGCGCCGGTGCTCCAGATCGCCAGGATCACGCCGACCAGTGGATAGATCAGCCCCAGGAAGGCGTAATGCGACGGCTTCCGGTTGAAGTCGGAAAGACCGAGCTGCAAGGCCTCGAACACATCCGAGATTTCGATCCTGCGAATATTGGGGCGGACGAGAACGCCTTCTCCTCCCGCCATGACGTGGAATCCTGCCATTGCACTCTCTCCTCATCGGCAGGCTGCAACGAGTCGACGCAAAAGAAACAGAGCCGGCATTGCAGCGGCGGCGAAGCCGCATGGCACATGGTGTCATCTGGCTGAGGCGGTGGGGCTCGACGGCCGGGATAAGGCAGCGTCCTAGGGCCTCACCAACCTTCCTTGAAGTTTATCAAATTATGCCGTCCCTGTCGCGTTCTCCTTGACTTCGCGAGCCCGATTTCCGAAATCGCGGCTATGAAAGCGTCCGAAGCCGACATTCTCATCATCCCAGGTTACACCAATTCTGGACCCGACCACTGGCAGAGCCGGTGGGAAGCGAGGCTCTCCTCTGCACGGCGCGTCGAGCAGGCCGAATGGTCGAAGCCGGTGCGGGAAGACTGGGTGGCGCGTGTTGCGGAAGAGGTGAATGCCGCCGCGCGCCCAGTCGTGCTGGTCGCCCATTCGCTCGGCATTCCCTCCGCAATCCACGCTATCCCGCTCTTCGAGAAGAAGATCGCCGGCGCCTTTTTCGTTGCGCCTCCGGAAGTGGACAATCCTGCAATCAGGCCCCGCCACCTGATGAGCTTCGGCCCCTATCCGCGCGATCCGCTGCCCTTCCCGACGCTGACAATTGCCAGCCGCAACGACCCCTTCGGCTCGTTCGAGCACGCCGACGACATTGCCAATGCCTGGGGCTCGCTCCTGATCGATGCCGGCGAGGCGGGACACATCAACGCCGAGGCCGGGTTCAGCCCCTGGCCGGAAGGAACGATGGTCTTTGCCCAGTTCCTCGCCCGGCTCCAGCCTTGACGCTCAATGGGCGGAATGACGGAAAAAGTCCGCGCCGATGCAAAACCTCCGAAGGTTGATGTCCAACTTTCGGGGGGCAGTTCAATGACGCGGGCTTCTCTACTCCAACTTAGAACTTCTATCGGGCGAGTTCGGCAACCGCATCCTGCAGATAGGCGAACATCTTCTGGCGGATTTCTTCGTCGGAAACAGAAACGCCACCTGCATCGAGATCGCCGCGCAGCTTCCGGAACACATCCTCGTCCCCGGCCTCCTGAAAGTCTGCCTCGACCACCTCCGCGGCATAGGCTTCCGGATCGCGTCCAAGCAACTCCGCGGCCCACCGGCCCAGGGCCTTGTTGCGACGGACGAGCGCCTTGAACTTCTGTTCCTCGTCGAGCGCATACTTATTTTCGAAAGCTCGCTCGCGATCGCTCATGCTGGTCATTATCTGAACTCCCGCTATCGGTTATGGAGCGATCATAAATCAAAACAGCGGGGAAGATGCAATGCGCTACATCAACTCGTGAGTAGACTATCGGCGACCGCCGAAATGGTGACGCAATCGCAGCCTATCAGAAAGCTTTAGCGGCGGCGGCAGCCGCCGATTCCGGGCCACTGCTTGGTCTGCATTCTTGTATGATCGCCCCGAGTGATTCCGCGCCGGGCACTCGCAACGAGCAGACGCGCCGTCATTGTGAAATTTGTTCTTTTCCTTTAAGGGACCGCACAAGCGAATATTCCACTGCGCCAATCCGGCGCCAACAACGAGACATCTTAACATGAACCGTCGCCGCCGTATTTTCGAAGGCAAGGCAAAGATCCTGTATGAAGGCCCCGAGCCTGGCACTCTCATCCAGTTCTTCAAGGACGATGCCACGGCCTTCAACAAGAAGAAGCATGACATCATCGACGGCAAGGGCGTGCTGAACAACCGTATCTCCGAATACGTCTTCACGCACCTGAACAAGATTGGCATCCCGACCCACTTCATCCGCCGCCTCAACATGCGCGAGCAACTGATCCGCGAAGTCGAGATGATTCCGCTGGAAGTGGTCGTGCGCAACGTCGCCGCCGGCTCGCTGTCGACCCGTCTCGGAATAGAGGAAGGCACCGTGCTTCCTCGCTCCATAATCGAGTTCTACTACAAGTCAGACCAGCTCAACGATCCGATGGTGTCCGAAGAACACATCACGGCCTTCGGCTGGGCAAATCCGGCTGAGCTCGACGACATCATGGCGCTCGCCATCCGCGTCAACGACTTCCTCTCTGGGCTCTTCCTCGGCGTCGGCATCCAGCTCGTCGACTTCAAGATCGAATGCGGTCGCCTCTATGAAGGAGACATGATGCGCATCATCCTGGCGGACGAGATCTCGCCGGACAGCTGCCGTCTCTGGGACATCGAGACGAAGGAAAAAATGGACAAGGACCGCTTCCGCCGCGACATGGGTGGACTGGTCGAAGCCTATTCCGAAGTTGCGCGCCGGCTCGGGATCATCAACGAAAACGAACCGATCCGCGGCACCGGCCCGGTTCTGGTGAAGTAAGAGAACAGGGGACGCGAAGAGTGATTAAGGCACGGGTAACGGTGACGCTGAAGAACGGCGTTCTCGATCCTCAGGGGAAGGCCATCAAGGGGGCACTCTCCAGCCTCGGCTTCGAAGGTGTTGGCCACGTCCGCCAGGGCAAGGTCTTCGACCTCGAGATCGAGGAACGCGACCGCTCCAAGGCGGAAGCCGATATCAAGGCCATGTGCGAGAAGCTTCTGGCGAACACGGTGATCGAGAATTATACTATCGCCTTCGAATGAGGGTCTTGGAGAGTTGCAGTGACCGAAGTCACGAACGAACTGATGAACGAGCTTGTGAGAAAGATGCAGAGCGACATCGCCTCACTGAAGTTCGACGTGACGAACACCAAGCCTGAGCTAAGCAGCCTTCGCGGCAGCGTCGCCGCAATGCAGATGGACACCCACCAGATCTACACGCGACTTGATCGCGTGGATCAGCGTCTTGACCGAATCGAAACCCGTCTTGAGCTCCGCGAGCTTCAGGAAGCGCAAGCAAGGTTTGAGCCACACCCATGAATTCCGCAGTCGTTCAGCTTCCCGGCCTCAATCGTGACCGCGATATGGTCGATGCCCTCACTAAGATTTCCGGCCACGCGCCGGTGACCGTCTGGCAGACGGAAACCGAGATCCCGGATGTTGACTTGATCGTCATCCCTGGCGGTTTCTCCTACGGCGATTATCTCCGCTGCGGCGCCATTGCCGCCCGGATGCCGGTAATGGATGCCATCCGGCACAAGGCTGAACAGGGCGTCAAGGTGCTCGGCGTCTGCAACGGCTTTCAGATACTTGTGGAGGCTGGACTTCTTCCCGGAGCGCTGATGCGCAACACATCGCTGCGCTTCGTCTGCAAGGAAGTTCTGCTGGAGGTCGTGAATGCCGATACGGCCTTCACCCGCTCCTATATCGCGGGCGAAGTCATCCGTAGCCCGGTCGCCCATCACGACGGCAATTATTTCGTCGACGACGAGACGCTTAAGTCGATGGAAGACAACCGGCAGATCGTGTTCCGCTACGCCGCTGGCACCAATCCTAACGGCTCGCTGAGCGACATAGCCGGCGTCATCAACGCCAAGGGCAATGTTCTTGGCATGATGCCGCATCCGGAAAATCTCATCGAGGCCGCTCACGGCGGGACGGATGGCCGCGGCATTTTTGCATCGGCGCTGGATCTCGTTGCTGCCTGACGTCTGGCCCCATTCCGGTCGCTCAACGCTCGCTAACCCTGGAACACTATAATGCTGTCTTCATCGCGATGCGGCGCTGCCGCGGCTCTGACTGCGCTGGCGCTTCTCTCCGGCTGCCAAGCTGGAAAGCAAGCGGCATCAACGGTGGACCGCGCAGCACTTCCGACCATGGAGCGGGTGGCTTTGAACGCGAATACCTGCTGGTTCAAATCCGGTGACAAGGCATTTGCGGATTACCGGCTTGCACCGGAACTCAACTCTTTCTCCGGACGTCCGCGGATCCTCGCCGTGCCGCGCCACAAGCCCGAAGCCCTCCCCGCTCTGGTGGTCCAGGCCGAAGGGTCGCCTGCCCGCCTGGATGCGTTCGGTCCGCTGATAGACGGCGCGACAGGCGAACGCATTAGGCGTGATGTGCAGAGATGGGCCGCCGGTCGTTCCGGCTGCTGAAGCGCCACGTCGCTTAAATGTCACTCCGTTAGTTGTAGATGAGCGGGCACCATGGTGCCTGCTTCTTTCCGGTTGCGTGAATCAGCAGGACAAGCCTAGGTTCGGGCGGATTTGTGATGACAGTGCGGCGGGATTGTGCTCGCTTGCATGAGCAGGAGCCACAACCGGTTATGCACAAAGTAATTCTCTCGACATTCATTGCTTCGGCGATTTACTCCACCGCCTCCTTCGCAGCAGATTTCGCCCCCGCCGCCCCCCTGGAAGCTCATCCCGTCGCTCACGAGGCTGGACGCATTTTCGACGAGGCCCGTTTTGGCGTCCTAACCTCCATCGATCATTCCGGCGCGAACAAAGAGGACGGCTACTTCATCACCGGCATGCTTCTCTTCGATCCTTGGGGCTACACGGAAGCGCAAGGTTTCGACCGACTGCTCCGCCCCCGCATCCACGTTGGTGGCACGGTGGCCACGGAGGACGAGGCCAACCAGATCTATGCCGGCTTCTCGTGGACCGCGAACGTCACCGATCGCTTCTTCCTCGAACTCGGCTTCGGTGGTACCTTACACGATGGCGACCTCGACGTTAGTGATGGCGGCGACGGTCCCGAGCTCGGCTGCCGCGCCCTGTTCCACGAATATGTCGCAGCAGGTTTGAACGTCACCGAGAAGTGGAGCGTAATCGCTCATCTCGAACATTCGTCGCACGCCAATCTGTGCGACGGCCCCAACAACGGGCTTTCCCGCGGCGGGCTAATGGTGGGCTACAAGTTCTGAGTTCAATGTTTTCAAACGGCGGACCGCGAGGGCGCGGCAGGAATTTTCCTGTCGCGCCTTTCGCCTTGTTAGGCTAAAGAGACCGCCAAACGCCGACCTCAGCCAGAGAAGATCATGAACATTCCAAACAGCATCGCGATCACGCCGGAACTCGTTGCCGCCCATGGCCTAAGCCCTGACGAGTACCAGCGGATCCTGGACCTGATTGGACGCGAGCCGAGTTTCACCGAGCTCGGCATCTTTTCGGCCATGTGGAACGAGCACTGCTCGTACAAGTCCTCGAAGCGCTGGCTGCGGACGCTGCCGACGAAGGGGCCGCGCGTCATCCAGGGCCCCGGTGAGAATGCCGGCGTGGTCGACATTGACGACGGCGATTGCGTCGTCTTCAAGATGGAGAGTCACAACCATCCGTCGTACATCGAGCCCTACCAGGGTGCAGCCACCGGCGTCGGCGGCATCCTGCGCGACGTCTTCACCATGGGCGCGCGCCCGATCGCGGCGATGAACGCGCTGCGCTTCGGTTCGCCGGACCACCCCAAGACGAAGCATCTTGTCTCCGGTGTCGTTGCGGGGGTCGGAGGCTATGGCAACTCCTTCGGCGTCCCGACGGTCGGGGGTGAAGTCGAATTCGACGAGCGCTACAACGGCAACATCCTGGTCAACGCGTTTGCCGCCGGACTGGCGAAGAGCGATGCGATCTTCTTGTCGGAAGCCAAGGGTGTTGGTCTGCCGGTCGTCTATCTCGGCGCGAAGACCGGGCGCGATGGCGTTGGCGGCGCGACGATGGCCTCTGCCGAGTTCGACGACTCGATCGAGGAGAAGCGCCCTACCGTCCAAGTCGGCGACCCCTTCACCGAGAAATGCTTGCTGGAAGCGTGCCTCGAGCTGATGCAGACCGGGGCAGTCATTGCGATCCAGGACATGGGCGCTGCCGGTCTTACCTGCTCTGCTGTCGAGATGGGCGCCAAGGGTGATCTAGGCATCGAACTCAATCTCGATCACGTGCCGGTCCGCGAAGAGCGCATGACCGCCTACGAGATGATGCTGTCAGAGAGCCAGGAGCGCATGCTTATGGTGCTCCGTCCCGAGAAGGAGGACGAGGCGAAGGCGATCTTCGTCAAGTGGGGCCTCGACTTCGCTATTGTCGGTAAGACAACTGACGACCTGCGTTTCCGTGTTTTGCACCAGGGCGACGAGGTCGCCAACCTGCCGATCAAGGAACTCGGCGACGAGGCGCCCGAGTACGACCGGCCCTGGCTGGCGAGCAATGGCCGCCCTGCCCTGCCTGCCAGCGACATCGCGGAGCCGGACAACTATAACGAAGCCCTACTGAAACTCGTCGGCTCTCCAAATCAGGCTAGCCGTCGCTGGGTTTGGGAACAGTATGACACCATCATTCAGGGCAACTCGCTGCAGCGGCCGGGCGGCGATGCTGGCGTGGTCCGCGTCGACGGCCATCCCAGCAAGGCCTTGGCCTTCTCCTCCGACGTGACGCCGCGCTATGTCGAGGCCGATCCCTTCGAAGGCGGCAAGCAGGCGGTGGCGGAATGCTGGCGCAATATCACTGCAACCGGTGCGGAGCCGCTGGCAGCGACCGACAACTTGAATTTCGGCAACCCCGAGAAGCCCGAGATCATGGGGCAGTTGGTCGGCGCGATCCAGGGCATCGGCGAGGCTTGCAAGGCGCTCGATTTCCCGATCGTGTCGGGCAACGTCTCGCTCTACAATGAAACGAACGGCGTCGCGATCCTGCCGACACCGACGATTGCCGGCGTAGGCCTCCTGCCAGACTGGTCAAAGATGGCCCGGATCGGCGGCATGAACGAGGGCGACGAACTGATCCTTATCGGTTTCGATGGAAGCCACCTCGGCTCCTCTATCTTCCTCCGTGACGTACTCGGCCAGACGGATGGTCCGCCGCCCGCAGTCGACCTGGAAGCGGAGCGCCGCCATGGTGATTTCGTGCGCGGTCTCATCCGCAACGATCAAGTGACCGCTTGCCATGACATCTCATCGGGCGGCCTGATGCTAGCCGTCGCTGAAATGGCGATGGCTGCAACGAAGGGGGCATCGCTGACCCTGGCGGAACAGCGCGGACCGGTGCATGCCCTGCTCTTTGGTGAGGATCAGGCGCGCTACGTAATCTCCGTGCCGGCCGATCTCGCAAATTTTGTTGGCGCCAGTGCCGAGGGCGCTGGGATCCCGTTCCGCCGCCTTGGAACTGTCGGCGGGGACAGGCTGTTGGTGGACGAGATCATCGACATCGCGGTCGTCGATCTGGTCAATGTCAATGAGAGCTGGTTCCCAGCCTTCATGGCATGATCTTCCATCGCGCTAAAGTCGCTGAACGCTCGAACGAGCTAAGGAACAAAACTTGCGCAGGATGAACTCCCTGGGCCGCTTCTTTCCGAGCGGCCCAAGTTGAACTTCTAGGCGCATCTGAGGGGACGCACTTCTTGCAGCCTTGCTAGCAACAGTCATTCTCTGGGGCGCAGCCACTATCGCAGGTAAAGCGAGTCCGGCTTCTTCGCGGAGAACGGTGCTAGGTGTCATTCTGCTCATCGCCACCACCTTGATGGCGGAATTGCGACGGCGCGGCACCATCTTGCGGTCTCTCCATCCCCGCCTGTCCTGGCCGCTCGGGGTAGCGGGAATGGCGCTGGTGGCCAGCCAGGTCTTCGAAGCTCTTCATCTCGTTGCGATCGAAGAAACGCTCGCACTCTATGGTATGTCATTCTGCTGTTCGGCCCGGGCTGGATCTGTGCTCGTCCTTCGGCGCTGGAACAGCCGTAGGAAACCCGCCACGAGACCCTTTGACCCGGCTTCTCCTTTGAGGCACTCTCGATTCGTGGCGGCGCCACGCCACGGCGAAACGAGACAGAGGAACACCACATGCCCATGAACCCCGGCGACATCGAAGACATGATCAAATCAGGCATTCCCGGCGCCAGGGTGACGATCCGCGACCTCGCCGGCGATGGTGATCATTATGCCGCTGAGGTGGTCGCGGAGGCTTTTCGCGGCAAGACCCGTGTTCAGCAGCATCAGATGGTCTACGAGGCGCTGAAGGGCAACATGGGCGGCGTCCTCCATGCATTGGCGCTGCAAACATCCGCGCCCGACTGACGGTGGTCTCGTCCCACAAGCGACGACACATCACTGAAATTGATCAGCTGCATGGCTTAGCTGTGCTGGATATCCGCGAAGCACATGCTATCTAAGCAGTCAGCAGTCTGGACCTTGAACCCAGATCGATAAGGATAGTGACATGAGCGGAATCAACGAATTCATCGACAACGAGGTGAAGACGAACGATGTTGTCGTCTTCATGAAGGGCACGCCCCAATTCCCGCAATGCGGATTCTCCGGACAGGTGGTGCAGATCCTCGATTACCTCGGACTCGACTACAAGGGCGTCAACGTCCTGGCCGACCAAGAAATTCGGCAGGGCATTAAAGATTACTCCAATTGGCCGACGATCCCGCAGCTCTACGTGAAGGGCGAGTTCATCGGTGGCTGCGACATCGTCCGCGAGATGTTCCAGTCCGGTGAGTTGCAAAGCCACCTGACCGAAAAGGGCATCACCGTCCGCGGCGCTGCCTGACGTAGGCCTGTCATCCGACGTTGTTATTTCGAAGGCGCCGCCCTCCGGCGCCTTCTCTTTCTTTTTCAGGATTTGTTGTCGTGACCGTAAATACACAAGCCACCGCCGATCGTCTCGGTGGGATGGGCAAGGTTGAATTCATTGCCCTGATGGCCGCGCTTATGGCGCTCAATGCACTTGCCATCGACATCATGCTGCCCGGCCTGCAGCAGATCGGCGCCGCACTCGGCGTCGATAACGAAAACCACCGGCAGTACGTCGTCTCCGCCTACCTCTTCGGCTTCGGCATTGCCCAGCTTGCCTATGGCCCGATCTCCGATCGCTTCGGGCGGCGGCGCCCGATGCTGTTCGGTCTCGTCGTCTACGTGCTGGCCTCGCTTTCGGCGGTGGCCGTACCGTCGTTCGCCGGGCTGCTCGCCCTGCGCTTCCTTCAAGGCATCGGCTCTGCTGCCATGCGGGTGATCACCATTTCGATTGTCCGCGACGTCTATGGCGGCCGGGCCATGGCAGAGGTCATGTCGCTGATCATGATGGTGTTCATGGTCGTGCCGGTCATCGCCCCCGGCACCGGCCAGGTGATCCTGTTCGTTGGCAACTGGCACCTGATCTTCCTATTCATGGCAGTCGTTGCGACCGCCGTCGGGATCTGGATGTATCTGCGTATCCCGGAGACGCTGCACCCTGAGGATGTCCGCCCGCTAACCGCCCGGTCGATCCTTGACGGCTTCCGGATCGTCCTGACGAACCGATTGGCGCTCTGTTATGCCATCGCCAGCATGTTCATCTTTGGCGCACTGTTCGGCTTCATCAACTCGGCTCAGCAGGTCTATGTCGGCATCTACGATCTCGGCGCCTGGTTCGCGCTGGCCTTCGCCGCGATCGGTGCGCTGATGGCGCTGTCTTCCTTCGTCAACGCCACCTTTGTCGGCCGATTCGGCATGCGCCGCCTGTCTCACGCTTCGCTGCTCGGCTTCATCGTCATCACCTTCCTGTGGCTGATGGTGCAGGTCTTCGGACCGCAGCCGATGCCCTTCCCCTTGTTCCTCGCCTTCTTCGCGCTTGCGATGTTCCAGTTCGGCTGGATCGGCTCGAACTTCAACTCGCTGGCCATGGAGCCGCTCGGCCACGTCGCCGGCACGGCGTCTTCGGTGCTGGGCTTCATGGGCACGTTCGGCGGTGCCTCGATCGGCGCGATGATTGGGCAGTCCTTCGACGGAACGGCGCTGCCGATGGTGGCCGGCTTCTTCACCGTCTCCATCATAGGGCTGATCTTCGTCCTGATCGGCGAGCGCGGCAAGCTCTTCCGGTCGCAAAACCCGGCCGTCTGATAATACAACACTGGCGTAAAAGGGCCCACAGGGTCCTTTTTTCAAATCTTCAGGATTTCCCGCCTCAGCATCTGCCAGCTCTCCTTATCTGTGGAAACCAGCAACCCGCCCTCCACATGGCGTGGAAGATACGGAGCATCATCGAAGCGCGCGACATAGCCGCCCGCCTCCTGTGCCAGAAGCGCACCCGCAAGATGATCCCAAGGCATCAGCTTGTTGTACATGATGAAGTGCACGTGCCCGCTGGCGAAGGTACGGTATTCGTGAGCGGCGCACCGGTAATTGGCGACCATTCTCACCTTCGCGAGGTTGCACATGACGCGCTCCCGCATCTCGCCGAAGAAGTAGCCGGCCGAGGCCATCCCGACCATCGCCTCCAGCGGTGCCGGGGCTGCCACGCCAAGCCGCACCGCCTCCCCGTCTGGCCGCCGCAGGAAAGCACCCGCGCCCTTTTCAGCGATCGCCCAGTCATCGCCCATCGGGTCATAGATGAGACCCGCTACCGTCTCGCCTCTCCAAACCACCGAGGCCATCACGCCGAAGGCCGGGATGCCGGAGGCGAAGTTGAAGGTGCCGTCGACAGGATCCACGACCACGGCGAGTTCGGCGTCCGCCAGCCGCCCCAACAGGGCATGATCGGCGGCAACCGACTCCTCGCCGACGAATAGCGCCTGCGGCAGCAAGGTACTGAGTTCGTTGCGGATGTACCGCTCCGCCGCGACGTCGGCTTCCGTTACAAGATCGGTCGGCTCGCTCTTCGATCGAACGTCGCCGTTGCCGAGCCTACGGAAACGCGGAAGGATTTCGGCTTTGGCCGCGCTGCGCAGGCAATCGGCGATCTTGGATACGTCGAGCTGGAGAGACATCGGATATACCTGAATTGGTCAATTAGGGATTGGGTCCGGCCGCGAGCGCGGCGAAGTCGAAAAGCCTTGTATCGAGAAGATGTGACGCATTCACGTGGGCGAGCGCACGCAGCATCGCGTCCTTGCGGCCCGGCATGCGCGTCTCGATGTCGGCCAGCATCGCCTTCATGGCATTGCGCTGCAGCCCGTCCTGGGATCCGCAAAGGTCGCAGGGGATGATGGGAAACTCCATCGCGGCTGCGAAGCGTGACAGATCGTCCTCGGCGCAATAGGCCAGAGGACGCAGCACGAAGAGGTTGCCCTCGTCGTTCAGCAGCTTCGCCGGCATGCCCGCCAGACGCCCGCCGTGGAAGAAGTTCATGAAGAAGGTTTCGAGGATGTCCTCGCGATGGTGACCGAGCACCAGCGCGTTACAACCTTCCTCCCGCGCGATGCGGTAGAGGTTGCCCCGGCGAAGCCTGGAGCAAAGCGAGCAGTAAGTCGCCCCTTCCGGCACCTTCTCCTTCACGATCGAATAGGTGTCGCGATATTCGATGCGATGCTCGACGCCGATCGAGCGCAGGTAATCCGGCAGCACGTGCTTGGGGAAATTCGGCTGCCCCTGGTCGAGATTGCAGGCGATCAGTTCGACCGGCAGCAAGCCGCGCCACTTGAGATCCATCAGGATTGCCAGCAGCGAGTAGGAGTCCTTGCCGCCGGAGACGCCGATCAGCCAGCGTTTCTGGCCCTTCAGCATCTGGAAATCGTCGAGCGCCTGGCGCACCTGCCGCAGGAGGCGCTTCCTCAGCTTGTTGAACCCGACAGACTGTGGCGCATGAGAAAAGAGCGAGGAAAGCTGCCCCTCGCCTTCCAGGTCGATCGCGTTGTCGACTATCGCTGGACCGTTCAGTCCCATACCGTCTCCAAGCTCCTGGACGAGTCTCCCGTCAGGCTCCGAGCGCTTCGGCCACGGCCTCGACGGCTTCCTTCGCCTTCGACCCATCCGGGCCGCCGGCTTGCGCCATGTCTGGACGCCCGCCGCCGCCCTTGCCGCCAAGAGCGGCCGAGGCGACCCGAACAAGCTCGACGGCGCTGAACCGCTCGGTCAGATCCGGCGTCACAGCAACCACGGCGCTCGCCTTGCCGTCAGCGGAAACGCCGACCAGGCTTACGACGCCGGAGCCGAGGCTGAACTTGCCTTCGTCCGCCAGCCCCTTCAGGTCCTTGGCGTCGATGCCTTCCAGCACCTTGCCGAGGTATTTGATGCCGGCCACTTCACGAACCTCGCTTGCGCCGCCCCCTTGGCTTCCGCCCATGGCAAGCCGCCGCTTGGTTTCAGCCAGTTCGCGCTCCAGCTTCCGGCGCTCCTCCACCAGGGCTTCGACGCGCGAGACGACATCGCCCGGCTGTACCTTCAAGGCCGATGCAAGCGTCTTCACCCGCTCATCCTGCTCGGCGAGGTAAGCAAGCGCCGCTGCACCCGTGACGGCCTCGACACGGCGAACGCCAGCACCAACCGCGCTTTCGCCGAGGATCCGGATAGGACCGATGTCACCTGTGGCGTTCACATGCGTGCCGCCGCAGAGCTCGATCGAGTACGCCTTGCCGGCCTTCTCGTCCGTGATTGCCGCGCCCATGGAGACGACGCGAACCTCATCGCCGTACTTCTCGCCGAAGAGCGCCATGGCCCCCTCGGCAATCGCATCGTCGACGCTCATCAGACGAGTCGTCACTGGAGCGTTCTGCAGCACCACGGCGTTCGCCATCTCCTCGACTTTCTGCAGTTCGTCTGCCGACATTGGCTTCGGATGCGAAACGTCGAAGCGCAGCCGCTCCGGCGCGACCAGCGAACCCTTCTGCGCCACATGGGTTCCAAGCACTTCGCGCAGTGCCTCGTGCAGAAGGTGCGTGGCGGAATGGTTGGAACGCAGCCGCGAACGACGCGCGTGGTCGACCGCAAGGGCCACAGCCTCACCAGCCTTGAGGGTGCCGGACAGGACCTTGGCGCTGTGAACGAGAAGCCCCTCTCCCTTTTTCTGGGTGTCGGTCACCTCCAGACGAGCGTGATCGGTGCTGATCACGCCGGTGTCGCCCATCTGGCCGCCCGATTCGCCGTAGAACGGCGTCTGGCTGACCACCACCTGCACGATTTCGCCTGCGGTCACCGTGTCGACGCTTTCGCCGTCGCGCACCAGAGCCTGTACCACGCCTTCGGCGGTCTCGGTGTCGTAGCCGAGGAACTCGGTTGCGCCGTGCTTTTCCTTGAGCTCAAACCAGATCGTTTCGGTCGCCTTGTCGCCCGATCCTGCCCAGTTTGCACGGGCTTCGGCCTTTTGGCGCTGCATGGCGCCGTTGAAGCCGGTGATGTCGACCCCGATGCCGCGAGCGCGCAGCGCGTCCTGCGTCAGGTCGAGCGGAAAGCCATAGGTGTCGTAGAGCTTGAACGCGGTTTCGCCGTCCAGGCTGTCACCCTTGGCGAGTTCCTGCGTCGCGTCCGAAAGCAGCGCCAGGCCGCGGTCTAGCGTCTTGCGGAAGCGCGTCTCCTCGAGCTTCAGCGTTTCCGACGTCAGCGCCTCGGCGCGGACAAGCTCGGGATAGGCACGGCCCATTTCCTGAACCAACGTCGGCAGCAGCCTGTACATCAGCGGTTCGCGCGCGCCGAGCAGCTGCATATGGCGCATGGCGCGGCGCATGATGCGGCGAAGGACATAGCCGCGGCCCTCGTTCGACGGCAGCACGCCATCGGCGATGAGAAATGCGGAAGAACGCAAGTGGTCGGCAATAACGCGGAAGCTTGCCGCCTGATCGCCCTCGGCCTTGGCGCCCACCACATCTTCCGTTGCCTCGATCAGGTTGCGGAAGAGGTCCGTGTCGAACACGCTCTGGACGCCCTGCAGGATGCAGGCCATGCGCTCCAGCCCCATGCCGGTGTCGATCGACGGGCTCGGCAGCGGCGTACGCTCGCCCGGCGCCGTCTGCTCGAACTGCATAAAGACAAGGTTCCAGAACTCGAGGAAGCGATCGCCATCCTCTTCGGGCGAACCGGGAGGGCCTCCCCAGACGTGCTCGCCCTGGTCGATGAAGATTTCCGAGCAAGGGCCGCAGGGGCCGGTATCGCCCATCTGCCAGAAGTTGTCGGAGGTCGGGATGCGGATAATCCTTTCGTCGGAGAAGCCGGCGATCTTCTTCCACAGCGTCGCCGCTTCTTCGTCTTCAGAATAAACCGTGACCAGCAGGCGGTGCTTCGGCAGGTCGAAGCCTTCCGTGACCAGCTTCCAGGCAAGCTCGATCGCCTGCTCCTTGAAGTAGTCACCGAAGGAGAAGTTGCCGAGCATTTCGAAGAAGGTCAGGTGCCGCGCGGTATAGCCAACATTGTCCAGGTCGTTGTGCTTGCCACCGGCGCGCACGCACTTCTGCGAGGTCGTGGCGGTCGAATACGGGCGGCTTTCCAGACCGGTGAAGACGTTCTTGAACTGCACCATGCCGGCATTGGTGAACATCAGCGTCGGATCGTTGCGCGGCACCAGCGGGCTGGACGAGACCACCTCATGGCCGTTCTTCTTGAAATAGTCGAGGAAGGTCGACCGGATGTCATTCACGCCGCTCATGCTACGCCCTTTGTTCCGCTGATGCGGTTCCGTCATTTGAAACCAGTGGCTTTTATCGCCCGCACCGGAGACTGTCTAGCTAAACGCAGAACCGGCCGCGCATCTTTGCAGGTGGCGGCCGGTCAGACTGACGATAGCGAGTTGAGGACTACAGGTCCTCACCGTCGCCTTCCTGCGCATCGGGTCCGCCGTTTTCCAACAGGCGGTCGGCGATGAGCCCGGCGTTCTGTCGCAGCGCCATTTCGATTTCGCGTGCAAGTTCTGGGTTTTCGCGAAGAAAAGTCTTGGCGTTCTCACGACCCTGGCCGAGGCGCTGACTGTTGTAGGAGAACCAAGCTCCAGACTTCTCGACAATCCCTGCCTTGACGCCCAGGTCCACCAGTTCGCCCGTCTTCGACACGCCTTCGCCGTACATGATGTCGAATTCGACCTGCTTGAAGGGCGGTGCCATCTTGTTCTTGACGACCTTCACGCGGGTCTGGTTGCCGACAACCTCCTCGCGCTCCTTGACCGAGCCGATGCGGCGGATGTCGAGGCGGACCGAAGCGTAGAACTTGAGCGCATTGCCGCCGGTCGTGGTTTCGGGTGAACCGAACATCACGCCGATCTTCATGCGGATCTGGTTGATGAAGATCACCATCGTCTTTGACTTGGAGATCGACGCGGTCAGCTTGCGCAGCGCCTGGCTCATCAGGCGTGCCTGGAGGCCCGGCAGGCTGTCGCCCATCTCGCCTTCGATCTCGGCCCGCGGCGTGAGCGCGGCGACCGAGTCGACCACGAGCACGTCGATTGCGCCGGAACGGACCAAGGTGTCGGTAATTTCCAGCGCCTGCTCGCCCGTGTCAGGCTGCGAGATCAGCAGGTTTTCCAAATCCACGCCGAGTTTGCGCGCATAGACCGGATCCAGCGCATGCTCGGCGTCCACAAAGGCGCAGATGCCGCCTTTTTTCTGAGCCTCTGCGACCGTCTGCAGCGCCAGCGTTGTCTTACCCGAACTTTCGGGACCATAGATCTCGATGATACGGCCCTTCGGAAGGCCGCCGATGCCAAGCGCGATGTCGAGGCTGAGAGAACCGGTTGAAACGGTTTCGATCTCGACCACGTTGTCCTTCGAGCCGAGCTTCATGATCGATCCCTTGCCGAAGGACCGTTCAATCTGCGACAGTGCCGCATCCAGCGCTTTGCTCTTATCCACTGTATTTTCCTCTACAAGCCGCAAAGAATTCTGTGCCATCTGACCCACCTTTAGGTTATTGACGCCGCGCAGGCAACGAAGCGACCGATAAAGATCCTGTACATGGTTTGTTCTCGCTATTCAAGATGTCCCGCCAAGATTGATTATCTTCATCAATCCCCCCTTCGTTCTCTTTCTGTTTCCATTTGTAAAACTCGCGGTCTTCGGCCTCTACAGGGGCAGTGGAGGAGCACAGCTTTGGCTCGAATCACAGCCCCTTCGTCTGTCGCTGGTGCTGGGCGATGAGAAAGCAGATCCTCGTCCTCGGCGGCGCCCATCTTGACCGGCGCGGCCGCATCTCTGGGGGAACCGCCATGGGCGCAAGCAACCCGGGAAGCTGGATCGAGGAGATTGGCGGCGGCGCCTTCAATGTGGCGCGCAATCTCGCCCGGCTCGGTCATGATGTCACTATGGTCTCCCCGCGGGGCGGAGATCCAACGGCAGGGGCAGTTGCGCAGGCCGCCGAGGCTGCCGGCGTTGTCGACCGCCCCTTCGTCTTTCTCGACCGTGCCACCCCCAGTTATACGGCAGTCCTGGAGCGCGACGGCAATCTGGTGATCGCTCTGGCGGACATGGATCTCTACCGCTTCTTCAGCCCGCGCCGGCTGCGCGTGCGCACCTTGCGGGAAGCGATTGCCGCGGCGGACATGATCGTCTGCGACGCCAATTTGCCGGCCGAGACGCTGACGGCGTTGGCGGTCCAGGCGAAACAGGCGGGCGTACCTGTCGCCGGCATCGCCATCTCGCCGGCGAAGGTCGTGCGCTTTCGTGGGGCCATGCTCGACCTCGCCTGGCTGTTCATGAATGCCGCCGAAGCGGCTGCTCTGTCCGGCGAGCGCGTTGCCGCTGTCCAGGAGTGGCCTGGCATCTTCCGGGAACGCAAGCTGGAGGCCGCCGTCATCACCAATGGCGGGCGCCCACTGGCCGCATACTCTCAAGGCGAAACCTGCACCCTTACCCCTCCACCGCTTGCCGAGGTTGCCGATGTGACCGGTGCCGGGGATGCTCTGGCCGCCGGGACCATCGACGCCCTTTTGCGCGGCCTCCCCCTGGAAAACGCCGTCACTCGGGGCATCGCCGCCTCCCGCATCACCTTGCGCTCGCCGCATGCGGTCGCTCCGGATCTCTCGCTGGAGGCCCTGGAGCAGGAAGCAGCCCTTGTGGGGACGCCCGAAAAAGTGTTGTGAGAGACGCGAACGGAGACAGACATGACGAACAGCCCTTCCCTCCCCATCCTCTACTCGCGCGAAGTCGAGGCAGCCCGGACGAAGGGCGCGCCGATCGTCGCGCTCGAATCCACCATCATCACACATGGCATGCCCTATCCGGGCAACATCGAGATGGCGCGCAGCGTGGAGACGATCATCCGCAACGGCTGCGCAGTGCCCGCCACCATCGCGGTGATCGATGGCACACTGCATGTGGGACTGGAAGCGGAGCAGCTCGAAAAGCTCACCCAGGCGAAGGACGTCATGAAGCTGTCGCGCGCAGATTTTGCCTTTGCGCTCGCCACCGGCCGGACAGGAGCGACAACCGTCGCAGCAACGATGATCGCGGCAGCACTGGCAGGCATCCGCGTCTTTGCAACCGGCGGCATCGGCGGCGTGCACCGGGGTGCCGAGCAGAGCTTCGACATCTCCGCAGACCTCGAGGAACTGGCGAAGACGGATGTCATCGTCGTCTGCGCCGGCGCCAAGGCGATCCTCGATATTCCGAAGACGCTAGAGGTGCTGGAAACGCGCGGCGTGCCGGTCGTCACCCACCGCTCAACCGACTTCCCGGCCTTCTGGTCGCGCGTCTCCGGCTTTCCCAGCCCGCTGACGGTGGAGACCGCGTCGGAAATTGCGACGTTCGAGGCGGCGCGCCAGGCGGCAGGCATCCGCGGCGGCATCCTGGTGGCCAATCCGGTTCCGGAACAGGACGAAATCGCGCGCGACGAGATTGAAGGTTTCATCCAGGTGGCGCTTAAGGCCGCCGAGGAACAGAAGATCGCGGCAAAGGCGGTTACGCCCTTCCTGCTCGACCACATCTTCCAGCAGACCGGCGGTCGAAGCCTGAAGACGAACATCGCGCTCGTCGAAAACAATGCACGGCTTGCGGCGGAGATTGCCGTCGCCCTGGCGGACGAACGCGCTTAGCCACGGTCACCACCCTTCCCTGTCTCCGGAGACCTCACCTTGACTGCACTGTCCAACACTGTCCGGGTGCCGGAGCAAAGGTCGGCGCTTGTGGCGCTCATTGCCGGGGGCACTGCTATCGGCGCCTCCCCGATCTTCGTTCGTCTGTCCGAGATCGGCCCCGTCTCCACCGGCTTCTGGCGGCTGGCGCTTGCGCTCATTCCTCTTTCCTTGTGGGCGCTTCTCAAGCCTGCGCCGGTGGAAAGGCAACGCCTCACTCTCCAGGATTGCCTGCTTCTCATTCTTCCCGGGCTCGCCCTCGCCATCGATCTGGTCGCCTGGCATCTCTCGCTGCACATGACCTCGGTTGCCAATGCGACGCTGCTCGCCAATCTGGCACCTGTCTTTGTCACTCTGATCGGGTTTCTGCTGTTCCGGACGGTCGTGACGCGCATCTTTCTCCTCGGCCTCGCGCTCGCAGTCATTGGTGTCGTGACGCTGAAGGGCGGGCCTGCCGCACTGGCGGACGGCCATCTGGCAGGCGATTCGGTGGCGGTGCTCGCAGCCGTCTTCTACGCCTGCTACATCCTCGCCATCGGGCGGCTGCGCAGCCGGTTCGATACCGTGCGGATCATGATCTGGAGCTCCGCCTCGGCGGCGCTCGCCATCCTTCCGTTTGCGCTCTACTTCGAAGGCAACATCCTGCCGCCGACGCTCTATGGTTGGGCGGTACTCTTCGGCCTCGCCTTCATCAGCCATGCGGGCGGGCAGGCGGCGATCACCTACGCGCTCGCCTTCCTCCCCGCCGCCTTTTCGTCGCTCACGCTCCTTTTGCAGCCGGTGGTGGCGGCGATCCTCGCATGGATCATCCTGGCGGAGGCGGTCGGTCCGCTGCAGGCGCTCGGCGGCGCAATCGTGCTGGCCGGCATCCTCGTCGCCCGCCGCGGCTGAAGGTTGACAAACGGCGCCGGGAACAGCGTCGTCCTAGTTGTCCAACATCTCCCGCACGGCGACTGCCAACTGCTTCAGCGAGAAGGGCTTCGGCAGGAAGCCGAACTTGGCATCGGCCGGCAGATTGCGCGCGAACGCGTCTTCCGCGTAGCCGGAGACGAAGATGAACTTCAGGTCCGGGTAGTTCTTGCGCAATTCACCGAGAAGCGTCGGTCCGTCCATCTCCGGCATCACGACGTCGGAGACGACGATGTCGACCTTGCCCTCGAGCTCTTCCATGATGTCGAGCGCCTCGACGCCGGAGCCCGCCTCGTGGACGGTATAGCCGCGGGTTTCGAGCATACGCTTGCCACCCCGGCGGACAGCTTCCTCGTCCTCCACCAGCAGGACGACGGCGGAATTGCCGGTCAGATCCACTGGTTCTTCCGACTTCGCCGTCTGGGCCACTTCGGCCGGTGGAACGGCATCCGGCGTCGGTTGCATTTCCTGCAGCACTGGTGCTTCGGGAACGTGGCGCGGAAGGAAGATGCGGAACGTGGTGCCGCGGCCGACTTCTGATTCGGGATGAATATAGCCGCCCGATTGCTTGACGATGCCATAGACCATCGAGAGGCCAAGGCCGGTCCCCTTGCCCACTTCCTTGGTGGTGAAGAAAGGCTCGAAGATCTTGTCCATGATTTCCGGCGGAATGCCCGTGCCGCTGTCGGAGACCTCGACCATGACGAAATCCTCCGCCGGAAGATCGGCCTGCGGGAAGCTGGAGGTCTCGTCGGCCGCGACGTTGCGCGTCTTGATCAGTAGCGTTCCGCCTTCGGACATCGCGTCGCGAGCGTTGACGCAGAGGTTGATCAGCACCTGCTCGAACTGAGAAAGGTCGGTGCGTACAGTCCACAGATCGCGACCGTAATCGACCTCCAGCTTCACATTGGTGCCGGAAATCAGCCGGTCGACCAGCATGCGCAGATCGCCCACGACATCGGTCAGGTTGAGGACGACCGGCCGCATCGTCTGCTTGCGCGAAAACGCCAGCAGCTGGCGGACCAGCACGGCGGCGCGGTTGGCGTTCCGCTTGATCTCCATCAGATCGGCGAAGCTCGCATCCGACGGACGCGCCTGCAGCAGCAGATGGTCTGAGGACAGAAGGATAGCGGTCAACACGTTGTTGAAGTCGTGGGCAATACCGCCCGCCAGCGTCCCGACGGCATTCATCTTCTGCGTCTGCGCCATCTGCGTCTCGAGCGCCTTCTGCTCGGTCGTCTCAACCGCGTAGACTATCGCCACCTCTTCTGGAGCCTCGTCGCTCTCGTCGATCACGGCGTTGACGTAGAAGCGCACGTAGCGGCTCTCATCGCCCGGATGGCGGCAGTCGATCGGAGCGATGTCGCCCTGCCTGTCCTTGGCGGCGGCAAGCGCCTGCATCAGCTGCGGACGGGCGCTTTCGTTGACGATGGCCTCAAGATGGGCGCCAGCGTCCACCTGATCGCGGGACACCACCCCGGCAAACAACCGCAGGAACGGCGCGTTGATGCGCAGGATCTTGCCGTCACCGTCGACGGAAGCGATCGCCATCGGCGTATTGTTGAAGAAGCGGGTGAAGCGCATGGCCGAAGCGGACTGATCGCCGTCCGCACCCTTCGGACGGTTCAAGACGATGGTGCGGCTCTCACCAGGCGCCCCGTCGCGCATCGACGTCACGGAATGGACCAGACGCGCCGGAACGCTCTGCCCGTTGGTGCGGCGCAAATCGAGATCCAGCGTCTCCGTCCGCTGCAGCCCGGGTGCTGCCTGAACCGACTGGATCAGGGCCATGCCCTCGCCGGCCACGAGGTCGCTGATCGACATCGATCGCGGCACGAACTTCGTCAGGTCGATGCCCAGCCATTCGGCGAGCGTCGCATTGATGTAGAAGATCTCGCCTTTGCGGCCGGCCGAGAAGAAACCCGCTGGTGCATGGTCGAGATAGTCGATGGCGTTCTGCAGCTCGCGGAAAAAGCGTTCCTGGTCATCGCGCTCGGAGGTGATGTCGGTCAACTGCCAGATATCGAGCTGGCTGCCACCCTGCCCGCCCGGGCGCATATGGCGTGCCTTCAACCGATACCAATGAGCGCCGGAGCCGTTGCTGCTGCGACCCAGCGGCTGCGGCAGGCGGAATTCCTCGTGGCTCTCGCGTCCCTCCCGCAAACCGTTGGTCAGGCGGTAGAGCGCCTCGCTCGACTCGCGATTGCGCGACAGAAGCGGTTCGAGCGGCTGTACATTGCTTGCATTGCTGGCACCGGTCAGGCGCCCGTAGGCCGCATTGGCGTAGACGATTCGACCGCGGCTGTCGGTGACCAGAATGCCGTCCGGGTGGCTCGCCAGGAAGCTCCGGGCCAGTTCATCGGAGCGCGACTGCGGCATCACCTCGACAAAACCGATCGCCGAAGACACCAGAAAGAAGATGCCGACCATGGCCAGCACGCCGAGCAGTCCCAGCACCAGCTCATTGTCCAGCGCCTGCTGGAAGAACACGAAGGCGACGGCCACGCCGATCAGAACCAGCGCCAGCAAAAGGATGCGGATGACGGTCCCGCCGCGCGCGCCTCGGTCCACCAGCGGCGCCTCATAGTTGCCGCCTTGCTGCAACTTCGTCATCAAGTCCTCACTGTTCGGCCGCCCGAAGACCGCGCAACTCATGTAGCCGTCGGCATGCTGCCGCGATTCTTTCTTAGCAAGTTGCCGATGATGCAAAAAGCGGCGGGCCGCAGAAAAGCCGGGATAGTGGCCCGGTTCCTGCCGGTCGCCTTGTGCGCATCTTGCCTCGGCAGAAAAAAGAAGCACTTCTATATCCACCTTCGAGCCGGGAGTAACGACGATGATGGAAGACTTCATGAGCGCCTATGGCGGCCGGCTGATCGTCGCCATCGTCGGCGTCGGCATCGGCTTCCTTTGCCTCGTCGGAGTCCTGTGGCTGTTGCGCGGGCGGCGGGGGCCGTCCCCCTTCATCCGCGGCGGCCGCAATCGCCAGCCACGCCTGCAGGTGCTGGATGCCGCCGCAGTCGATGCACGCCGCCGCCTCGTCCTCGTTCGCCGCGATGAGGTGGAACACCTGATCATGATCGGTGGCCCGACCGATATCGTCATTGAAAGTGGTATATCGGGCGCAGCCACGCATGAAGCGGCCGCGCCTCGCGAAGCAACTGTGCAAAACGCAAAGGCACAGGATGCAGTTCGCGATCCCGGAGCTCCCGCACGCGCCGCCCGACCGCCTGTGGCATCAAGTGAGACGCGGCGCAGGCCTCCTCAGGCACCAGCCGAAGTGGGTGAAACGTCTCCGGCTCAGACCATTGCGCCGGAAATCCGGAGCCGCCCGCAGAAGGCTGCCGACGCTGCGCCTCGGCCGGTAACGCCGCCCCCAACCGTCGCGCCTTTCATCGCCCCGGCTCTGGCATCGCCTGCGGCCTCGCCCACGACGCCTGCAGCAGCTGTGGAGCCGGCACTAGTCCGCCGTGAGCCCGTGTTGAACGAAGCGGCTGATATCCTGGATGCGGCTCGCAACAGAGTCTTCCAAGGGCCGTCGGAGCCGGTACGCCCAAATCCGGCTTCGGCCCAGCCTCCGGCCTCGGCAGAGACCGCGCCAAAACCCCTCGGCAGCGACTTCGAACGCATCCTGGAGGAGGAAATGGCGAACAACCTGGCGACACGGCAGACGGCCGACACGCCCGTCTCCCGGGAAGCACCCAGGCAGCTCGACGAGGACGCCCAGAAGCCGCGCGTCACCGGCGCCACGCCCGAGCCATCGCTCCAGGACGAAATGGCGCGGATCTTTGGCGAGATGTCGGTTACGCGCGACAGGTAATCGAACCGTCGAGGATCCTACATTCCAGCAATAAAAAAGGCGCGGACAACCCCGCGCCTCAAAATGAAGCCCTAAGATCTCGACGCCTATTCGTCGCGGTACACCTTTTCGCGCCGCTCGTGACGCTCCTGCGCTTCGATCGACAGCGTGGCAATCGGCCGGGCATCCAGACGCTTCAGCCCGATAGGCTCTCCCGTTTCCTCGCAATAGCCGTAGGTCCCGTCCTCGATCCGCTGCAGCGCAGCATCGATCTTGGAGATCAGCTTGCGCTGGCGGTCGCGGGCGCGAAGCTCGATCGCTCGATCGGTCTCTGAAGAGGCCCTATCGGCCAGGTCGGGGTGGTTGGCGCTTTCTTCCGCGAGATGATCAAGGGTCTCGCGTGCTTCTCTCAGGATGTCGTTCTTCCAGGCAACCAGCTTCGCCCGGAAATACGCCTTCTGGTTCGCATTCATGAACTCATCGTCTTCCGAGAGCACATAACTGCTAAGATCGATCTTCTCACTCAACGCGATTCTCCCGAAGAACATCTCAAGGCCGGCTCTATATCGCAATCGCCTATGCGCGTTCAAGCCTCAAGGAACGGGAGAAAACAATTTTAAAACTGTCATATTATTAGGCTAAATGGTTATAAATTTGGCTCTATTCTAGTCCAGTCGCAGTCGGTACCGGGCGATGTGGGTAATCTTCAATCCCTCATCCTCCCAAGACCATCGTTGCTGTTGACGGGTCTGCGGAGGAAGCGCTACCCATCCGCTCGATCAACCTTGGCAGCAGAGCGATGACCCCGAGCCCCCCCTCCCGCATCTATCTGCTGCGTCACGCCAGATCAGCCTGGGCGCAAGCCGGCGAGCGCGATTTCGAGCGGCCGCTGGATGGCGAGGGGTTCGCGGAAGCAGAGATCATTGCAGAAAAGGCCGCAGATCACGGGTATCGCCCGGACCGCGTGATCAGCTCGACGGCCGTCCGCTGCCGCCAGACAGCCGAGGCGGTTCGGCGTGCGATGGATGAGGAACTCGAACTGGTCTTCGTCGACGAGCTCTACAATGCCCCGGTCGATACATATCTCGAGCTTCTTCGCGCAAATACCGCCATCAGCTCCCTCATGATTGTCGGCCACAACCCGACGATCGAAGAAGTTCTCGAGCGGCTGATCGGTACGGACGAAAGCGCAGGCGTCATTCCCATAGGATATCCGACGGCCGGCCTCGCCGTTCTGGATCAGCCGAGCGTTTCAGACGCTCAGTTTTGGCGCCTGACGGACTTTCTGACGGTCTGACGCGCAGGCTGCAAACCACCTCTTCCAGCGTCATTCTTTCCACCGCCGAAGGGCTTTCCTATATTGGTGGCAAAAGAAGGATCCTGCCTTGCCGCCCTCCCTCACCAGCTTCACAGACGACGCCCGCATTGCCATCGACAACCTTGCCGACCGAGCCGTAGGACTGGTCAATCCGACAGTGCGCTTGGGCGTCACGGGGCTTTCGCGCGCGGGCAAGACGGTCTTCATCTCGTCGCTCGTGCACAACCTGCTGAACGGCGGCCGGCTTCCGCTTCTGGAGCCGATCCGCTCCGGCCGCGTTTCTTCGATCAAGCTCGAGCCGCAGCCTGACGACGCGATCCCGCGCTTCCAGTACGAGGACCATATCCAGGCATTGGTACGGGATCGCGTCTGGCCGGATTCCACCCGCGCGATCTCCGAGCTCCGCATCACGATCGACTACCAGAGCGCCAGCGGCTGGAACCGGATGTTCTCACCCGGCAGGCTGTCGATCGATATCGTAGACTACCCCGGCGAATGGCTCCTCGACCTTCCGCTGCTCGGCCAGAACTATCGCGCATTCAGCGAAGCGACCGTTGCCCTTGCTGGAACAGGGATCAGAGCAGAACTGTCGAGGGAATGGCTGGGGCTATATTCCAGCATCGACCCGGATGCACCGGCGGACGAAATGACGGCGCGCCGCCTTGCCGAGGCATTCGCTGCATACCTCAAGGCTTGCAAGTCGGACGAGCGCTCGCTCTCGACGCTGGCGCCGGGGCGCTTCCTGATGCCGGGGGATCTCGAAGGATCACCCGCCCTGACCTTCGCGCCGCTGCCGAACATCCCGGAGCACCGTGCGCCGAAAGGTTCGCTGCGGGCGATGATGGAGCGGCGCTACGAGGCCTACAAGGCGATCGTCGTGAAACCCTTCTTCCGCGACCATTTCGCCCGCCTCGATCGCCAGATCGTATTGATTGACGCTTTGCAGGCGATCAACCGTGGCCAGGAAGCCGTGCAGGACCTCGAGCGGGCGCTTGCCGATGTGCTTGCCTGCTTCCGGCCCGGCACCAACAGCCTCCTCTCCTCCTTGCTCGGTCGCCGTATAGACAAGGTGCTGGTCGCTGCGACCAAGGCCGATCATCTCCATCACGAGAGCCACGACAGGCTGGAAAAACTGACCGCCCGCCTCGTCGACCGAGTCATCCACCGCATCGGCATGGCTGGTGCCGGTATCGAGGTCATGGCGATCGCTTCCGTGCGCTCCACCCGCGAGGCAACCGTCAACGAGGGTGGTGAGGCACTCCCCGTCATCGTCGGCACGCCGATGGCGGGCGAACGAATCGGCGCAGAGACCTTCGACGGCAACCGTAAGACCGCAGTCTTTCCCGGCGACCTGCCGCAGGATCCGGAGCTCTTCTTCCGCCAGCTTGGCGAGCCGGGAGCCGAACTGCTTGAGATCAACTTCGTCCGCTTTCGCCCGCCGGCGTTGGAGGAAACAGGAAGCGGCATCAAGCTCTCGGTCCCGCATATCCGTCTCGACCGTGCCATGCAGTTCCTTTTTGGAGATCGCCTCGCATGACCGCATCCGACGACAACAGCACCCGCCCGATCCGACGCCCCGACGCTTATCAGGTAGAAGGTAAGCGTGAGGGAGAAACTGCTACGGTCGCCGCTCCCCGCCTGCCGCGCAGCTTTGACGATGGCGTCAGGCTGACGCCGGAAGAGCAGGATCCATTCCTGTCTCCACCAGAGCTTTCTTCCGATGCGAGCCCCGTTGCAGAGCCTCGTCGGCGCCGCCGCTTCTCGTTCGCCAACCTCGCCTTCGCAGCCTTCGGCACCTTCCTGTCGCTTGCCTTCGGGCTGTGGGCGGACAGGGTCGTCCGCGACCTCTTCACCAGCGCCGACTGGCTTGGCTATGCAGCCATGATGGCGCTTGCGATTGGGGTATTTGCAGTGGCTATTGTCGTCGCCCGTGAAGTTGCCGGCATCCTGCGGCTTTCTGCGGTGCAGACCCTGAAGGCAGAGGCCGAATCCGCGGCCGAAGCACCACTTCCGGCAAGCGCGCGTGTCGTCGTCGCAAGCCTCAAAAAGCTCCTGTCTCACCGGCCGGAAACCGCCAAGGGTCGCGCGGTGCTCGACGCCACGAAGGACGAGATCATCGATGGGCCTCAACTGATCGATCTTGCAGAACGCGAGTTGCTCACGCCGCTGGACCGACAGGCGCGCGCTCTGATCCTTAACGCGTCGAAGCGCGTCTCCATCGTCACTGCCGTTAGTCCCCGCGCCATGGTCGATCTCGCCTATGTCGTCTTCGAGGTGTCCCGCCTGATTCGGGCGATGGCCGAGCTCTACGGTGGCCGGCCGGGCAGGCTCGGGCTTCTGCGGCTAATGCGAGATGTGGTCGGTCACCTGGCGGTGACGGGCTCGATTGCCGTCGGAGACGGTCTGGCGCAGCAGGTGCTGGGTCATGGACTTGCGGCGAGACTGTCAAAGCGCCTCGGCGAAGGCGTGATCAATGGGCTACTGACGGCACGCATCGGGATTGCAGCCATGGACCTCTGCCGCCCGCTCCCGTTTCGTGCCCTGAAGCGTCCAGGCATCGGCGACTTTCTCTCAGATATTGCCGCGGTCAGCGGTCAACGCGAGAGAGCTGATTATCCGGTCATGGGGCATTCCAAGGGCGACAAAGATACCAGTCGTTAACCATTCCTCCCGTAGGTTTGACGCTTGAAAAGGCTCAGGCTCGGCCAAGGAATCTCCCATGTATCTGCGCATTCTCCCCATGATTGCCGTCGCACTCGGCGCCACGTCCGCCATGGCTCCAGAGGTCTCCGCGGCGCCCCGGGACAAGGCATTCTTCCAGTCCGTCGCCGGCAGCTGGAAGGGGCCGGGCGAAATCGTCGCCGGGAAGTACAAGGGCACGAAGTTCAGCTGCAATCTGACCGGCGAGCCGACGCCAAACGGCGAAACCGGCATCAAGCTGGACGGCACCTGCCGCGTCGGCGTCTTCAAGCAACCGATGTCTGCCGTGATTACCGAAGCTGGCAAGGGCTACAAAGGCCAGTTTCTTGACGGCGCAGATGGCAAGGGCCTCGACATCATCTCCGGCGCCGTCAACGGCGACAAGGTGGTGGTCGGCATCAACCGCGCCCAGCTGAACGGCGCCATGGTGGCCAGCCTGCGCGGCACCAACACCATGAACATCACGATCTCCGTCAAGGTGGAGGATCAGATGATCCCAGTCATTGGGCTGACACTTGACCGCGACCTCGATTCGATCGCCGTCGGATCAATCGATTGATCAGGGGCGGGAGCTTTCCTCCCGCCACCAATCTGGGTTCTCGCTTGCAACCCGGATACCCTCCTGCTCCGTCTGCGAAAGCCAATCCCCTACAGTTCGCCCCGCGACTTCGAGCAAAGGGGCGATATCGTTGAGCGGCATGAGCACGAACGCACGCTCCGTCATCCGCGGATGCGGCAGCTGCAGCCGCTCCATACTCGTCTTTAGACCATCATAGCTGAGGATGTCGATATCGATCGTGCGTGGGCCCCACCGTTCGATCCGCACCCGTTTCATGTCCCGCTCGATCTCAAGACAGAGATCCAGAAGCGCCTCGGGCTGCAGGTCGGTCTGGATCAGCGCACAGCAGTTGAAGAAGTCTGCCTGATCGGTCTTCCCCCAAGGCGGCGTCTTGTACAGGCGCGACACGGCATTGACCTGACAGTGTGGATGCCGGTTGAGTTGCTGCAGGGCGCGCGCCATTGCCGCAGGCGGATCACCGATATTGCCGCCGAGGCCCAACGCTGCCGTGGATCCCATGTCAGGACGGTCGATAATCGACAGTCACCTCCGCATAATCGAGCACACCCGCAATGGGCGCGCTCGGCTTCCGGATTGCGATTTGCGCGCGGTGGATTTGCGGGTAGCGGCTGCAGAGCAGCTTGGCGATATCCATCGCGAGCGTCTCGATCAACTTCCGCCTTCTGCCTGTCATCACCTCTTCGATCAGCTGAAAAGCTTCTCCGTAATGGACGGTGTCCTCGACACGGTCGGAACTGAGCGCCTCCCCTCCGTCCACCTCCAGAATGGCATCGACGAAGAACCGCTGTCCCATCGCCGCTTCCTCCTCCAGCACGCCGTGGCGGGCGAAGAAGGCGCAGTTCTTCAGCTTGATCGCGTAGAGCATTATTTGCGGTCTCCATGTGTCTGCTGCTGGACGGCTATAACCGCGTCGGCCATTGCCAGCGCGTCACGGGTCGACGCGACATCGTGAACCCGAAAGATCGCGGCACCTGCCAAGCGCAACATCACTGTGGTGGCGGCGGTTCCGATATCGCGATCCGCAGCCTTCTCTCTACCGGTCACCGCACCAATGAAGCGCTTGCGCGACGTGCCCACCAGCCAAGGTAATCCCACGTCCTGCAACTCAGGGAAGCGCGCCATCAGCTCCAGGTTGGCGTCAGAATCCTTGGCGAAGCCGAAGCCGGGATCCAAGACGATCGCATCATCGCGAACGCCCGCGGCTCTGGCGAACCCGAGAGAGACATCGAAGAACGCCCTCTGGTCCGCAATGACATCCGGCAGAAGCTCCCCTGCCCGGTCCCGTCCGGTATGCATGATGCAGAGCCCAGCGGAGGCGGCCGCAACCACACGGGCGATCTCGGGCTCCCGCCGAAGCCCATGGACGTCATTGACGATATGAGCGCCTGCCGCGATCGCCAACCGCGCCGTCTCGGCCCGGTAGGTATCGATCGAGATTAGCGCATCCGTCTCCCGGACAAGCCGTTCGATGACAGGCAGAACCCGGTCCTGTTCCTGCGCCGCACTAACTTCGGCGGCACCCGGTCGCGTAGACTCCCCGCCGATGTCCAGAATGGATGCCCCCTCTTCAACACAGGCTAGAGCTTGAGAAACGGCATGCGAAGCATCAACGAAGCGACCGCCGTCGGAAAAAGAATCGGGGGTAACATTGACGATGGCCATGATCTGGCCGCGGTTGCCGAGTTCAAGGCACCTCCCGCGCCCCACAGACCATGAGATGTTGCGGTCCGGTGTCATGTCTGCAGTCATCGTCCCGGAGTAACGCAAATTTTTCCGCCTTTTTGTTGCGCCGCGCATGGCTATGCCGCAAGCTTCTCGAAAGTTCAATGTCCGCAGGCCGCCAAATGTCCTTGAATTCCCGATTCCGTCACGCTCTCGGCGGAGTCGTCATCTTCTGCATGACGGCCACATCAGCGGCGAGCGATCCTCAGATTTCCAAGACCTACGGCTATTTCAGCATAGGCGGCAAGACCGCCGAAGACCTGGACAAGGAGCTGGAAAATCGCGGGCCCTTCACGCAGACGACGGGGCACCGGCATCCCGGCGCAACCGAGATCAAGTTCGGCGGCGAGGTCACCTATGTGGAGCGCGGCGGCAAGTGCTCAGTAGGGGCTGCCAAGGTCACGCTGTCGACCCACCTCATCCTGCCGCGTTGGAGCAACCGCCGTCGTGCGGAAAAGGATCTTCGCTTCATTTGGGATACGCTGTCGTCGGATATCAAAAGGCATGAGGAGCGTCACGCCGAGATCGCACGAGGCTATGCACGCGCGCTGGAAAAGGAACTCCTCGGTCTCCGGCCGGAAAAGGATTGCGACGTTCTGCAAAAGCAGGTGGGCGCCACCACGCGCCGGGTGCTTGAGGCGCACGATCGCGACCAGCTCCGCTTCGATCGGGTTGAGTCGACCAACTTCGACAACCGCATGATGCGCCTGTTGAAGTACCGCATGCACCAGAATGACGGTTGATCGGCCCCCGGAGCTTGCGCGACGCTTGCCGGCGACCCGCCTAATCACCGATGATATATTATGCTATGCTAATGGTGCCCACCGTTGTAGAGATGGCGGGGACTTGAGATGCGGCGGCGATCAGCAGGGACGGATGTCCTTGCCGTCAGCATCTCGGTGGCATGAAGCCACGGCTGGTCCTAAATCTCCCGGCGCACGCACGGGAGCAGGTCATCCTCCCGACCCGCTTCCGTTGACGCCTCACTGGCCTCGCCGGCGCATCGCGCCGCGAGGCTTTTTTTTAGCTAAGCCTGTCGCTCCGGCACATTGACCACGAGACCGTCTAGGTCATCGGCCACCTTGATCTGACAGGAGAGCCGCGAAGTTGGCTTCACCTCATAGGCAAAGTCGAGCATATCCTCCTCCATCGGAGACGGCGGTCCGACGCGATCGGCCCAGGCTTCATCGACATAGACGTGGCAGGTTGCGCAGGCGCATGCGCCACCGCACTCGGCCTCGATGCCGGGGACGGAGTTGCGCACCGCATTCTCCATCACGGTTGATCCGTTGGCAGCATCCAGGTCGTAGCGCGTTCCGTCGAAGGCGACGATGGTCAGTTTCGTCATGATATGGGAATCCGGTCGGTTTTGTGCGGGAGAAGAAGACCCGTCGTCCGACGGATCGCGTTTGCCGTCAACATAGGCAGCCGAAGCCGCGTCGGCAATGCCGCGGAAGTTCAGCGGCAAAGCTTCAGGATGAAGTTTTCCGACTCCAGCACCGCCGCCCCGAGCGAGGCGATCGAACCTGCATCTGCAGCATTCTCTTCTGCGCGTGCCGCAGCTTCCGCCGCCTTGAAGGCACCAACAGCTGCCGCCGCACTCTTCAAACGCCCGGCCGCGGCTGCCGAACCCGCTGCATCTCCCTTACCGATCTCGCGCACGGTGTGGCGGGCCTGTCGGACGAACATCTGCAGCGCCTCCATCTCCAGGCTTTTGTCGCCTTTCGTTCTCGCCGCAAGGTGAACGAGAACGATCGGGCGCGACTGTGAGGGCGAGGTTGCTCGGGTGGTAACGGGCGCGTCGAACGCGATATTGGACGTGCTATTCCTCCGAACTTAGGTTACCCCAGCTTGTCGGGTGCGATGGCTCCATCCCGCTAAATTCGGGCGCGAACAGGGCCGGAATCTTCGCGTATGGTTAATTTCCGCTAAGCGCGCTGATTTACAGGACTTTAGCCAGATTCTATGGTTTAAATCCTGTTAACAAGACGTGGCACTGTCACTGCCGCCCCGGGCCTCGAATTGTGAACGCGGGGCAGATGTGCCACTACAGTACAGGTGGAATGGCGGGAGTCTCCTCTCGCCGCCGCCGATGGCGCGCTGGTAAGCTTTCCTTATCATCCGTTTGCAAGAACGCCATCGGAAGTGAAAGTGATAGGGTTCTCAAGGTCATGACGACACAAGGGAACCGGCAGGCATGATTTCCGGCTGATCGATGGGCGGCGTGATCAGGAAGGAAATGGCCGGGCGAGTATGTAGCGAGGCGTAACCGCATGGCAAAGAACACCACGAGCGAGTCGATCGACGAGACCGCCTTCCAGGCACTGGAGGACGCGCTCAAGATCGACTTCAACGACGAGCAAGATGCCCGTCGTAAGCCGGCGCCCCACGCCTCGGAGGCCAGAGTGTCAGATACCCCCAAACAGCGTTCTTCTGCTCGACGTCAGGAAAATCCGGCGCAACCGCCCCGCAGCCAGAGTGCCGATACAACCGCACGCGGTCCTGCTTTCGAGCCCGCCAACGACGGCGGCCGCCGCAGCACGCTCAATATGCTTAAGTCTCTGGAAGGCGGCACGATGCGGTCGTCGCTGCGCAATGCAGCCATCGTGTCGATGCTTTGGGCAGTGGGCGGCATCGGCATGGCGCAGCTGATCTACGGCTCCGAGCTGTGGAGCATCGGCTCGGTCGCCGGCCTGCTCTCTGCTCCAGGCATCGTCGCGATCCTCGTCGGGATTGTGGTTCCGATCCTGCTGTTCTTCGCCTTCGCAATCATGATGGCGCGCGCCCAGGATCTGCGCAACGCCGCCCGTTCCATGGCGGAAGTGGCCCTGCGGCTTTCGGAGCCGGAGACCATCGCTGCCGAGCGGATCATGACCGTGGGCCAGGCCGTTCGCCGCGAGGTGTCGGCCATGAACGAAGGGATCGAGCGGACGATCGCACGCGCAACGGAGCTCGAGACTCTTGTTCATTCCGAAGTAAACGCGCTGGAGCGCAGCTATACGGATAACGAGCTGCGGGTTCGCGGTCTCGTCCATGAACTCGGCAGCGAACGCGACGCGATCGTCAATCATGCTGAGCGTATCCGCTCCTCTATCGTTGGCGCGCATGAGCAGCTGAAGGAAGAGCTGTCGCTGGCAACGGAAGAAATCTCCATCCGCCTCGCCACCTCCGGCGAAGCGTTTGCATCGATGATCGATACGCGCGCCGCCGCGTTGACCGAAAAGACCAATGCCGCGGGTGAAGCACTGGGCTCGCTGCTTGCGGCCAAGGCGCAGGATCTGGTCGAGACGCTGAGCTCATCTGGGTTTGCGCTCGCGAACGAATTCGACGAACGACTGCAGACCCTCACCTCGACACTCTCCGAGCGGGGTCAGGAAATGCTCGGCGAGTTCGAGACGCGTGCCTCGACGCTCGATGCCAGCACAGAACGGCTGAATGCCGCTCTCGCCGACCGCACCCGCCAGCTCAATGAAACGCTGATCGCCCGCACCCGCGAGATCACCGAGGGACTGGCCGAGGGTGAACGGAGCATCACCACCTCACTTGAAGCAGTACTGACCTCGCTCAACCAGTCGCTCGACGAAAAGGGCACGCTGTTCCAGCGCAACCTCCAGACGGCTGCCGACGATGCGGTTATGGACCTCGACCTGCGCACCGGCCTCTTCGAAGAGCGCCTGCAGGCAACCGTTGGCCAGATCAGCACGACCTTCGACGAGGGGCTCACGCAATTTGCCACCGCCTTCGACCAGCGCGCCGGCAGCCTCGACAGCAAGCTGATGGACAGCCTCGCCCGCATCAACGAGACCGTCGCGGGCGGCACGGAGTCGATCGAGGGCATCCTTAGCAGCAGCATCGAGCGGATCGGAAGCGCCCTCACCGATCAGTCTCTCAGCCTTGCTGCTGCGCTTGGCACGGGACAAGAGGTGCTCGACTCGATGCTGGAGAGCCGCACCCGCGAATTCAGCGATGCTCTGGCGGCCCGCACCAGCGAGATCACCGGCGCGTTTGGGAATACCCACGAGACTATCGATGCCGTGCTCGCCGAGCGCAGCAGCGTTTTGATCGGTGCCCTCACCGATAGCCAGGCGCGTTTCGATGAAACTCTGGGAGAACGTTCGAAGTCCGTGATCGACGCTCTTGAGGGTGGCCAACAGCGCTTCGCGACCGCCCTCGACGAGCGCACTGCAGCGATCCAGGCCACCGTCTGGGACGCACCGGAGCGTCTCGCCAGCCTTCTGGATCAGCGCACGGCCGCAATTGCAGAAGCGCTCTCCACCAATGGTGACAGGCTCGGCGAACTCCTCGACGACAAGACGATGGAGATCAGCACCGCGTTTGCCCTCGGTGAGGATCGCATTGCCGGGATCCTGACCAACCTGGCCGACGCGCCGGAGCGCCTGTCCGGCGTTCTCGACGAACGCGCCGCCGCCATTGCCCGCCATATCGCGGCAGGTGAGCAGCGGATTGGCGAAGGCTTTGATCGTCGCGTCGCGGATCTCACGCAGGCACTGTCCGCGAACGGTGACCGCCTGGGCGAACTCCTCGACGCCAAGACGATGGACATCAGCACCGCCTTGGCGCTTGGAGAGGATCGCATCGGCAGCATTCTGACCAGCCTTGCTGAGGCGCCGGAGCGCCTGTCGAGCACGCTCGAGGAACGCGCCGCCGCCGTCGCTCGCTACATCGCAGAAGGCGAACAGCGGATCGGCGAGGGCTTCGACCGTCGCGTCGCCGAGCTGACCCAAGCGCTTTCCGCCAACGGCGACCGCCTGGGCGAACTCCTCGACGACAAGACGATGGACATCAGCACCGCCTTGGCGCTTGGCGAGGATCGCATCGGCAGCATTCTGGCCAGCCTTGCTGAGGCGCCGGAACGCCTGTCGAGCACGCTCGAGGAACGCGCCGCTGCCGTCGCTCGCTACATCGCAGAAGGCGAACAGAGGATCGGCGAGGGCTTCGACCGTCGCGTCGCCGAGCTGACCCAAGCGCTTTCCGCCAACGGCGACCGTCTGGGCGAACTGCTCGACGACAAGACGATGGAGATTAACACGGCGTTCGCCCTTGGCGAGGACCGGATATCCGGCATTCTCACCAATCTCGCAGACACACCCGAGAGGCTCTCCGGCATCCTTGACGAGCGGACCGCCGCAATCGCCCGCCATATCGAGGAAGGCGAGCAGCGGCTCGGAAACACTCTCGACCACCATGTCTTGGGTCTCGCGCAGACGATCGCCTCCAACGGCGAAAAGATCGGCGAGATGCTCGACGACAAGGCGATGGAATTGAGCACCGCCTTCGCACTCGGCGAAGACCGTATTGCGAGCGTGTTGAACACCGTCGCCGATGCACCGGAACGTCTTTCCAGCGTTCTCGACGAGCGCGCCGCAGCCATTGCTCGCCATCTCGAAGAGGGCGAACAGCGTCTTGGCGAGAGCCTCGATCAGCGCGTTGCGGGATTCTCGCAAGCCATCACCGCCAACGGCGACAAGATTGGCGAGATGCTCGACGACAAGGCGATGGAGCTGACTACCGCTTTCGCTCTTGGTGAAGACCGCCTCACCGGCGTGCTGGACGAGCGGACCGAGAAGCTGATCAACACTGCCACTGACGCAAGAAGCCTTCTCGAGCAGTCCGTGGGACAAGTTTCCGAACGTCTGGAATCGGTTCTTGGACAGGGCGCCGAGCGCTTCGAAAGCAGCTTCACCAGCGGGACCGAGCGGCTTGAAACAACGATCGGTGCAGGACAGGAGCGGGTTTCCGACACCCTCCAGTCGATGCACGTGCAGTTTGCCGGTACAGTGACATCCGCCAATCGGCAACTCGAAGAAACGCTCGGCAGCAACTATGATCGCCTGCGCGCGGTTCTTGAAGAGCGCAGCGAGATGATCTCTGGCGCCCTCACCCAGGCGCATGAGCAGATCACCGAACTCATGTCCGATCAGGCCACCTCGATCGGAACGACGATCGCAACCAGTGCCGGCCTCCTCGAGATGTCGCTCGAACTGCAGCAGGACGAGTTCCGAGCAGCCATCGACGGCGCCGGCTCCGACATGGAGCGACGCCTCAACTTCACCGCGGGCGAAATCGCAACGAGACTCAATACCGCTGCACAGGAAATCACCCGGTCAGCGGACGATTTCTCCGGTCGCATTGAGAGCACCGTCGGCAACGTGGCCGAGCTAGTCGACGGCGCAGGACGCAACATTGGCGAGGCGCACCAGCGAATCGCCGGCACGTTGGAAACCGGCGCGTCCCGTCTGGACGAGCGGCTGTCAACGATGGACCGTGCGCTCACCATCGGCCTCGACAATGTCACCAAGACGATCGAGGGCAAGGCGGCAGGTCTGGCGGCGACGCTGCGCGAAGCCGTCAGCAACGCTGCCGAAGGCATGGACAGCGAAGCAATCCGCTCCGCCGAAGTGCTCACCCGCGCCGGCGCAGAGTTCACGGACGAGCTGACCAACCGCAATGCCGAGTTCACCCGCTCCATCGAGGAGCGGTCGAACGAGATCATCGCGCGCATTTCTGAAACCCAGAGCCGCCTCGCGGGTCAAGCAGCCACCGTGGCACAGGCCTTCTCGGAAGCCGGCAATGCAATCGTGAACAAGGTTGCAGAAGCCGACTCCCTGGTGAAGCGCCAGGTCACGGCCATTTCCGAGGCCCTGGGCGAAGCGGAACAGGCGCTCGAAGCGCGCGGCGGTTCTCTCCGGGGCACACTCTCTGAGACGGCCGGTGAACTGCAGGCAGCCATGGATGCCGTCGACAAGGCGCTTGCTGCCCGCGGTGACGCGATCCGCGCTGCTCTCGACAGCCGCGCCCGTGACCTGAACTCGATGCTAGCCAGCCGGACCACCGAGCTGTCGCGCCTCATCGAGGAACAGGCAAAGCCTGTGGTCGATCAATATGCGGTAGCCAGCCGCACTGCCGCCGATCAGATCGCCAGCGCCGCACAGGAGACCACGGATCGAATTGCGGCGATCGCGAGCGAAAGCACCAGTCGCATCCGAAATGAGAATACCGCTCTGGTGGACGCAATCGCTTCCCGAACGGACGAAGCACTGACTGCGCTCACACAGCGCGCAGAAAGCACGACCGGCGCAATCCTTGCCGTCGAACGTGGTCTGACAGGCAACGTCAACGCACTGATCGATCGTCTAGCGGAAAGCAACACCGGCATCGCAGACATGGTTCAGCGGGCCGCCCACAACATCATTACGGCGACCGACGAGGCGGCCACCCGTCTGGCTGGCGTCGACGAGCGTCTCGATGCCACCGCCAACCGCTTCCAGGAATCGGCCAACCAGGCGGTGGACATGGTCTCCGGTTCCAGCCGTCTGCTGGAAAGCAACATCGACCGTCTCGCCAACATTTCTGGCCAGACGCTCGGCCAGGTCGGCGGCATCGTTGGCCGGTTCGATGAGCACTCCAAGGTGCTTGCTCAGGCGTCCGAACTTCTCGGTGCCGCCCAGTCGAACCTCGCCAACACACTGGGCGAGCGTCAGACGGCGTTGCGGGATCTGTCCCTCGGCCTCGTCAAGCAATCTGAGCAGATCGAAGCGACCATGCGCAATCTGACGACGCTGGTGGAAAGCGCCTTCAGCCGTGCCGGCGAGCGCTCCTCGGAGGTCGCAACCCACCTGCGCGAGAGCCTCCATGGCGCCTTCGCCGATGTCGGGCGCACGCTGGGCGAGACCCAGCAGCGCGCTGATCTCGCGGCACGCTCCGTGCGCGAAGCCCTTCTTGGCGCAGGCCAGGAGGCAAATCGCACGATTGACGAGACGATGTCGGATGCGGAAAACCGCGCCAAGGGACTGGCCGAGCGCATTCGTGGCAGCGTCGACGGATCGCTCGGCGACGTCGAACGGATGTTGAACGAGGCCGGCCAGCGTTCCGACAACGCCGCGGCGCATCTGCGTGAAGCGCTGCGCCAGTCGGTGGAGGAAGCAGTCAGCCGCTTTGCGGGCGCCACCGACGAGATCCGCCGCTCCGCAAACGAAATCCGCGAAGAACTCGACAGTACCCGCTCGGAATTGAAGCGTGGCGCCTTCGACCTTCCCGAAGAGGCGAAAGAGAGCGCCGCTGCGATGCGTCGTGCGGTCGCCGAGCAGATCAAGGCGCTGCAGGATCTCTCGCAGCTGGTCAGCCGTTCCTCCCAGCAACTGGAGGTCTCGCAGCCCGCTCAGCCGCGCGCCCCGGCACCCGCCACGGCACCGCGGCCGCAGCAGGCAACCGCCCTGCCGCAACCGCCTGCCGCCGCACCTCGTTCGGACATCCTGTCCTCCGGCCTGCGCGGCTCGCTGAACGTCCAGCCTGCGGCACAGCCCGCTCAGCAGCAGCGGCCGGCAGAACCCGCACCGCGGCCCGGTGAGGGGGGCTGGATCAGCGACCTTCTGCGCGGCGCCTCCCGCGAGCCGGCAGCAGATAATCGCCAGGCACCGCGTCAACCTGAGCAGCCGGCCGCGCGCGGCAACGGCGACAACCGCAACCCGCGTCACATGGTCGAATCGCTGAACTCACTCTCGGTGGATATCGCCCGCGCCATCGATCATGATGCATCGGTCGATCTCTGGCGGCGTTACCAGCGCGGCGAACGTGACGTCTTCACCCGCAGGCTCTATACGCTGAAGGGGCAGCAAACCTTCGACGAAATCAAGCGCAAGTACGAGCGCGAGCCGGAATTCCGGACCGCCGTCGACCGCTATATTGCCGATTTCGAAAAGCTGCTGAACGATGTCGCCCGCACCGATCGCGACAAGACCGTCACCCAGAGCTACCTCACCTCGGACACGGGCAAGGTCTATACCATGCTCGCCCATGCCGCCGGTCGCTTCAACGGCTAGCCTCCCGGCGCTGAGCGTTCATAGCCATAAAAAGAAATGGCCGCCCAAGAGGCGGCCATCAGCTTGATGACAAACCCCCACCCCACCTTCTCAAGGACCAAGATTCACGGAACGTCTCTGAATCGAAAAGAGAACGGATCGGAGTCGAAGTAGCGCCAGCAAAGGCAAAGAGGACTTTGTCAGCAGTCTGATGGCCGCCCAAGAGGCGGCCATCTCTTTGGATGAAGGATGAAGCGGGGAGCGCTACATCACCTGCAGCGACCACTCCACAATCTCTGCGCCCGCCGCCGCGAAAGCCGCGTTGAGCGCCTGAATGAAGTCGCGGTTCTCCGAGCCCGAGACAGGCACGCTCGTCTGGAATGCCCGCTGCGCCCGGACAGTGCCATCGCGGTCGTTGAGGATCTTCACGAAGATCTCGACATTGGCAGCATCGGCACCGACGGTGTTGACTTCAAATGTGCGGATCTCGGCGACCACCTGGTAGTCGATCGCCAGCCCCTGCCCCGGCTTTCCGACGCCGCCGAGGCGACCGCTGTTTTCGAAGGCCGCGACCAGCTTCGACTGCACCATGCGCGGCACGGTGTCGCTCCACTGCGAATTCGCCAGATACTGTATCTCCGACGGCGACACCCGCACCACAACTTGGTTGCTGTCGATCGCCTTCAGCGCCGTCGGCTCAGGAACGAGGATCTGTCGGCTACGCGCCGCCGGACCCGTGCTCGCCGGCGTGATGGAGAGATCAAAGGTGTCGTTGTTTGCCTTCGTGCCGCAGCCGACGGCAAGGATCGCAACCAGCGGCAGCGTTATGACGCTGGCGGCGCGACCCAGGGGCAAGTTCGAGAAGGTCCAATCGGTCATTATCAATCCGCCTATCGCCGCGTTCTGCCATCATATTGTTTCACCGTCTCGCCGCCAAAGATCAGCCGCTGCGGGTTCTCGTCAAAGTTGTTGATCGTGTTGTCGAGGCTGTTGACCGTGCGGCGCGTGTCCTCGACCAGTGACTGGATGTCCCTGAGCCCAGTGGCGGAAAAGCGCTGGAGGCTGTCAGCAATCGGTCCCACCCGCGCATTGATGTTGTCTGCGACGGTCCTGAAAGATTCCAGCGTCCGCCGCGCTTCGGCGAAAAGAGACTCCGAGTCGCCCCCCGACAGCATCGTGTCCACCTTCGCCAGGATGCCGTCGACGCGGTTGGAGGCGTTGTTGAGCTTCTGTGCGAGGTCCGTAAAATCGCCGATCGCCCGATTGATGTCTTCGCGCCGATCCGCAACATTGTCCACCACCTCACGCGCCGAGGAAAGCGCGCTGCGGGCATCTTCGCTTGCCGCAGTGATGTTGTTGACGGCCGTGCCGATATTGTCTGGGCTGATCGCCGCCATGAGAGTATCCGCGCGACGGATCACCGACTGGGCATCCGTCGTAACTTGTTCGAAGCCCGAGGCCGCCTGGCGGATGTTCTGGGCGATCTCGTCGAGGTTGTCGGAGGCGTCGGCGACGTTGCGCGTCACCCGCTCGGCGTTGGAGACCACAGCGTTGACCTTGTCTGCGTCGATGGCTCTGACAAGCTGGTCGGCAGCGGCAAGCGTCGAATCCAGCCGCTCCGAAACGCTGTTGAAGGTGACGGCGAGCGTCGACATGCTCTCCAGGAACTGGTCAATCGCGCCGGAATTGCTGGCAAGCGCGCCAGTAAACGTCTCTGCGTTGCGAATTGTCTGGGTCAACGGTCCACGCGCGTCGGCCACAAACCCCTGAAGGTCGCCAATGGCCTGATTGGCGCGGTCGAGGATCTTGTCGGCCGTCGCCAGAAGGTTCGTCACGCTCGACTGGTCGGCGATCAGCACCGCCGGCCGCTCTTGCTCGATCGCCTTCTGGAGGATGTTCTCTTCGCCTTTGTTGCCGCCGGAAAGCTCGATATAGGCCGCGCCAGTCAGGCCCTGCACCTCGAGAACCGCCTTCGTCGAAGGATAGACCGGGGCATCGGCGCGCACTTCGGTAAAGGCAATCGAGTATTGCGGATCTTCCGGGTCGATTGACAGACTGCGCACTGACCCGACGGGGATGCCGTTGAAGCGCACCGGCGAGCCGACCGAAAGCCCGTTGGCCGAGCCCGGAATGCGGATGGCAAGCTCCGCCGTTGGCCCGCCTCTGCCGGACTGCGCCATCCAGTAGACGAAACCGAATGCGGCTGCGATCACCAGCAGAGTGAAGAACCCGACGATCGCGTAATTGGCTTTGGTTTCCATGGCCTCAGTCACTTTTCTGCAGTTGTGCAGCGTCCTCTTCCGTGGTCACCACGGAACGGGCCCGCTTGCCGCGGAAGTAGGCTTGAACCCACGGGTCGTCGAAGGCGAACATATCGTCCAGCGTACCTTCGACCAATACCCGCTTCTGACCCAGCACGGCAATACGGTCGCAAACGGAAAAAAGGCTATCGAGATCGTGGGTTACCATGTAGACGGTGAGCCCCAGCGTGTCGCGCAGCCTGGCGATCAGCATGTCGAACTCCGCAGCTCCGATCGGGTCGAGACCGGAGGTCGGTTCGTCGAGGAAGACGAGATCCGGATCGAGTGCCAGCGCTCGTGCCAGCGCCGCACGCTTGATCATGCCGCCGGAGAGCTCCGACGGATATTTGTCGGCCGCATCGGGTGCCAAGCCGACCATCTCGATCTTCAGATACGCGAGCTCGTCCATCAGCGACTGCGGCAGGTCGAGATATTCGCGCATCGGCAGCTGGATGTTCTCCTTCACGGTGAGCGAGGAAAACAGCGCACCGTGCTGGAAGAGCACGCCAAGCCGCGTATCGAGCTCCATCCGCTGCGCATCGTCGGCCGAGTCGTAGTCGGTCCCGAGGATCTCGATCTTTCCGGACCGCCGAGGAAGAAGCCGCAGCACCGTCCGCATCAGGACTGACTTTCCCGTTCCCGAGGCGCCGACGAATCCCAGGATCTCACCGCGGTAGATATCAAGGTTGAGGTTGTCGAGGACGATGTTGGAGCCGAAGCCGACGGTCACGTCGCGCACCGACAGCACCACCTGCCTCTTCTCTCGTTGCGGAGTTTTGTTCGCCGACTCTTGCAATCCGCCGCTCCTAGAAATCGATGGCCGAATAGAAGATCGCGAAGAAGGCATCCATCACGATAACCGCGAAGATCGACTTCACCACGGAGGCGGTCACATGTTGGCCGAGCGATTCGGCGCTGCCGCCCACCTTCATGCCCTCCACGGCAGCAACAATGCCAATGGCGAGCGCCATGAACGGCGCCTTTATCATGCCGGATGCGACGGAAGTATGGTCGATGGCTTCATGAAGCCGCGAGAGAAACGTGTCGAACGTGATGCCGGAATAAGTCAAGGTGACCACGGCCGCGCCGTAGAGAGCGGCAAAGTTGGAAATGATCGTCAAGAGCGGCAGGATGATCGTCAGTGCCACCAGCCGCGGAAAGATCAGCACGCCAACAGGGTTGAGGCCGATCACCGTCAACGCATCAATCTCTTCGCGCATCTTCATGGAGCCGATCTCGGCAGTGATGGCACTGCCCGACCGTCCCGCAATCATGATCGCGGTCAAAAGCACCCCCACTTCTCGAAGCTGCAGGATGCCCACAAGGTCCACGACGAAGATCTCGGCGCCGAAGTAGCGCAACTGGAACGCGCCCTGCTGGGCAATGATGGCGCCGATGAGGAACGACATCAGTGCAACGATGGGAACGGCCCGAACGCCCATGTGGTCGATCTGGTTGACCACGGATGCGGGCGAAACACCACCGCCGCGACCGAGCTTCATCTGCGCTCCGCGAACGGCGGAACCGAGAATGTGCATCGCCGCCACCATATCGCCGGCCGTTTCGCTCACCATCCGGCCGAGCGGCGCAAAGGCGCGTTCGAAAAGCGAGGCCCCTGGACCTGAAGACGCGGGTGGCGCCGGCGCCTTCTCCGGCAGAACGGCGATCAGTTCGTCTATGTTAGCGGCTGCGCCGACCAGCGCCACCTCCCGGCCCTGGGCCTGCTTGGCGGTGATCAGCTTTCGGATCAACCAGCCTCCTGCCGTGTCGATGGCCTGAACGGCCGATACGTCGATTTCGACGCGCCCCTTCCCGGCTGCCCCTTCCAGCTCCACGAGCGTCGGCAAGACCTTTCCAACGCTGTGGTTACGCCAGTCACCCCGCGCGATCAGGCGCTCGCCATCGCCCCCAGGCAGCTGTTGTGACGCCATTGCGGCGGCCTGGGTTTCAGTGTTCGGTGACGGCACTGGTATCTTTCATGGTTCGGTGGCGGGCGTTGCCGTGAACATTGATGCAATACGGCAAGCGGCAATATAAACAGCTGCCGAAGAAATACCACGACAGGGCGTTCAAAAGCATGCGACGTAACCTCGAAGCCACAATAGAGACTTTCCCGATCACAGGCATGTTCACCATCTCGCGCGGGTCGAAGACAGAGGCCGAGGTGGTGACCTGCACGATTTCGTTGGGTGAGATCTCAGGCCGCGGCGAATGCGTCCCCTATCGGCGCTATGGCGAGTCGATCGAGGCCGTCGTGGCCGAAATTCGCTCCATTTCGGCAGCGGTGACAGAAGGCGCTGGGCGCGCCGAGCTCCTGCGGCTGCTGAAGCCAGGTGCTGCCCGCAACGCCGTCGACTGTGCTCTTTGGGATCTCGAAGCGAAGCAGGGTAAAGTGACGGTCGCGGATGCCCTCAACCTCTCGCCGCGCCCGATTACTACCGCCTTCACCCTTTCACTCGGCGATGCCGCCTCGATGGCGGCCGAAGCGGCAAAGAACGCTAAGCGCCCGCTCCTCAAGGTCAAGCTCGGTACGGAAGACGATGAGTCGCGGATGCGAGCGGTGCGCCAGGCAGCCCCGACCACCCGCATCATCGTTGATGCCAACGAGGGCTGGACCGACGACAACATAGAGCACCATCTTCGGCTCGCGCGTCAGCTGCAGATTTCGCTGATCGAACAGCCGCTCCCCGCCGGCCAGGACGCCAAGCTCGCGCAGATCGAACGCCTGGTGCCGGTGTGCGCCGACGAAAGCGTGCATGCGACAGACGATCTGGAAGCGCTGCGCGACCGTTACGATGCCGTCAACATCAAGCTCGATAAGACGGGCGGCCTCACAGAGGCGCTGCGCATGAAGGCGGAGGCGAAGCGGCTCGACTTCGACATCATGGTCGGCTGCATGGTCGGCACCTCTCTGGCCATAGCGCCAGCAGTCCTGCTGGCGCAGGATGCCGAATACGCCGACCTCGATGGGCCGCTGCTGCTGGCCCGCGACCGACAGCCGGGCCTGCGCTACGAGGGATCGACCGTGTTCCCGCCTGCGCCGGCTCTCTGGGGCTGAAGCCGCGCCGCAAGCGCGATGGTGAGCAGACCCGCAACCGCTGCAAGCGCCATCGCCGGGAAACTTGCCGCCCCGTAATGGCGGTAGAGGATGCCGGAAACGAACGTCGCAAGCGCGAGAAAAGCGCCGTTGTAGAAGAAATAGGCGCCCTGCATCGACGATTCCTGATCCTCCTGCACCATCTCGACCAGCTTGAGCTGTACGCCGATGTGGAGGAACGTGAAGGTGAAGGCGTGCATGGATTGCAGCAGGAAGTAGCCCCAGAAGCCGAAGGGCATGGGGAAGAGCACCCAGCGCAGCACGCCGGCCGCGCAGCCGATCCGCATCTGCGTCCAGGGTGTCAGCCGCCGCGCGATGACGCCGGAGGCGAAGAAGACCAGGATCTCGGCAATGACGGCCGTGCTCCATAGGATGCCGATCTGGGTGCCACCAAACCCTTGTTCCTGCCAGTGAATGGCGCCAAAAGCATAGAACATGGCGTGGCTTGCCTGGGCGATCGAGGCGCCGATCATAATCAGATGAAGGTCGACCCTGCCCCATGCACCTAGGCCCTTGAAGCGCCCGACACCGCTCAAGGACGTGTTGCGGCGAGCCGGGCCAAGGCGCGGCGCCACATAGGCCGCCAGAAGCGTAGTGGCAAAGGCAATGCTGGCAACCGTCGGAAGCACGCCGCCGCCCCAGAGACCGATTAACTCCCCCATCAGCAGGCTCATTGCGACGAAGCCGACGGAACCCCATACTCTTAGCGAGCCATACTGGAAGCCCCAACGTCTCACGCCACTGACCGCGATCGAATCGACGACCGGCACATAGGCGGCGAAGACGGCCGCCTGCAGGCAATAGATCAGCAGCACCGGCCAGAAATCTGTGGCGAAGTAGAGCGCGATTGCTGTGAGAAGCGAGAGACCGCCGGACCAGAACAGCACCCGTGTGCGCTCCTGCAGACGGTCGGCGATCGCGCCGACAACGGGCGCGGCGATGATGCGCACGATCATCGGAATGGCGAGAATGATCCCGATCTCGAACTCGCTGAAATGAAGCGAGTTCAACCACACCGGGAAATAGGGCAGCATGATGCCATTGACGCCGATCGGCGCTGCATAAGCGAGCGCGCAACGCAATTGGAATCGCCGCGGCGGCGGCTCGGTCACATTGGCTGTTGTCACGGGAGCAACTGAATCGGACAGGATGCGAATGGTCTAGCACGCGCCCTGCCTGGCTCCTATGGCAGATTTGCCATGACTAGCTAGAAACGCCCGCCCTTACGCGGCCTTCATGTCCTCGATAAGCTCCGGCGTCAGCGGCTGTAGCGTCGTGACGGCCGCCGGCTTCTGCCAGGTGATCATCTCCATTGTTCCGTCATGGCGCTCGACAACGGCTGTACAGCTTTCCACCCAGTCACCCGTGTTGATGTACTGGATACCGTTGATTTCTTCCATTACCGCATGATGGATATGGCCGCAGATGACCCCGTCCACGTCGTTCTTGCGCGCCTCTTCGGCGACAACATTCTGGAACTCGCCAATGAAGTTGACGGCCTGCTTCACCTGCAGCTTTGCCCAGGCGGAGAACGACCAGTAGGGCATGCCGAGCCGGCGCCGTACCGCCGCCAGAACCACGTTCAGCGCGATGGCGGCGTCATAGGCCCAGTCGCCGAGATAGGCGAGCAGGCGGGCATTGCGAACCACGACGTCGAACTCGTCGCCATGCAGCACCAGATACTTCTTGCCGTCCGCCGCATCGTGGATCATCCGCTCGGCCACTTCGATGCCGCCGAAATGGGTGCCCGGAAAGTCGCGGAGGAATTCATCGTGGTTGCCAGGAATGTAGACGATGCGGCAGCCCTTGCGTGCCTTGCGCAGCAGCTTCTGGACGACGTCATTGCAGCCCTGCGGCCAATGCCAGCTGCGCTTCAGCCGCCAGCCGTCGACGATGTCCCCGACCAAGATGATCGTGTCGGCCTCGTGGTGCCGCAGGAAATCGAGCAGAAGGTCCGTCTGTGCTGCCTTCGAGCCGAGGTGGACATCGGAGATGAAGATCGTCCGGAAGTGCCTGCTGTTTGCCATCACGGTCACGGGTCCCTCTTGCCTACACGTTTTAGCCCCCATTCCAAAACCAGAGTCGTGTATCAGGAGCATGACAAGGGGGGTCGCACGCGGTGAACGCGTGTCCAGGTCGAGGGCAATCCAGAGGAAATAAAGCTGTTCCAAGCCGCGGTTTGTTGTAAGGAGGCACAACCGACTAGTCGACGAAAGACGTGATCACCGGAGGCGCCAAGGGCATGCAAGACGACGCGAACGCGAACGGCACGACGAAGTCCGGCGATCTCGATGAACAGGCCCTGTTCTTCCACCGGTATCCGCGCCCGGGTAAGCTTGAAATCCAGCCGACAAAGCCGCTGGGCAACCAGCGCGACCTGGCGCTGGCCTACTCGCCCGGCGTCGCAGCCCCCTGCCTTGCAATCCGCGACGATCCCAACACCGCAGCCGATTATACCGGCCGCTCCAATCTGGTGGCTGTCGTTTCTAACGGCACCGCAGTCCTCGGGCTCGGCAACATCGGCCCACTCGCCTCCAAGCCGGTGATGGAAGGCAAGGCGGTTCTCTTCAAGAAGTTTGCTGCCATCGACGTCTTCGACATCGAGATCGACGCGCAGAGCATCGAATCGATGGTCTCCACCATTTCGGCGCTGGAGCCCACCTTCGGCGGCATCAACCTTGAGGACATCAAGGCGCCGGAATGCTTTGAGGTCGAGCGCCAGCTGCGCCAGAAGATGAACATCCCGGTTTTCCACGACGACCAGCATGGCACCGCCATTATCGTTGCGGCTGCCATTCTGAACGGTCTGGAACTTGCCGGAAAGAACCTTTCCGACGTCAAGATCGTCGCATCCGGCGCAGGTGCTGCGGCGCTTGCCTGCCTCAACCTCCTGGTGGAACTCGGCGCGCGGCGGGAGAACATCTGGGTCCACGACATCGAAGGCCTGGTCTACGAGGGTCGCACCGTACTGATGGACGAATGGAAGGCCGTCTACGCCCGCAAGAGCGAGATGCGCACGCTGGCCGAGAACATCGAAGGCGCAGACGTCTTCCTCGGCCTCTCGGCAGCCGGCGTTCTCAAGCCGGGGCTACTGGCAAAGATGGCGGACAAGCCGCTGATCATGGCGCTCGCCAATCCGACGCCGGAGATCATGCCGGAGCTCGCCCGCGCTGCCCGACCGGATGCGATGATCTGCACCGGACGCTCGGATTTCCCGAACCAGGTCAACAACGTGCTCTGCTTCCCCTATATTTTCAGGGGTGCGTTGGACTGCGGCGCCTGCACCATCAACGAAGAAATGAAGATGGCGGCTGTGCGCGCCATCGCAGCTCTCGCGCGTGAGGAAGTCTCCGACGTCGCCGCTCGCGCCTATTCCGGCGAGACGCCGATCTTCGGCCCAGACTACCTCATCCCCTCGCCGTTCGACCCGCGGCTGATCCTGCGAATCGCTCCTGCGGTCGCCCGCGCGGCCGCGGAGACCGGGGTAGCCGGTCGTCCCATCCGGGATTTCGACGCCTATCTGGACGAGTTGAACCGCTTCGTCTGGCGCTCGGGCTTTGTCATGAAGCCGATCTTCAATTCCGCCAAGAAGGCGGAGAAGAACCGCGTCATCTTTGCCGAGGGCGAGGATGAGCGGGTCCTGCGTGCAGCCCAGGTCCTGCTGGAGGAAAAGACGGCACGTCCGATCCTGATCGGCCGCCCAAGCGTCATCGAGGCGCGCCTAAAGCGTTTCGGCATCCGCATTCGCCCGAATGTCGACTTCGAGGTGGTGAATCCCGAGGACGACCCGCGCTACCGCGACTATGTCGACGATTACTTCGCCTTAGTTGGCCGCGCCGGCGTCAACCCGGAGGCCGCCCGCACGATCGTGCGTACCAACAACACCGTCATCGGTGCCCTGGCGGTCAAGCGCGACGAGGCGGACGCACTGATCTGCGGCGTCGAGGGACGCTATGACCGGCACCTGCGCGACGTCAACCAGATCATCGGCAAGCGTGAAGGCGTCTGCGCCTTCTCCGGCATGAGCCTCCTGATCTCGCAACGCGGCGCGATCTTCTTTACCGACACCTTCGTGACTTACGATCCGACCGCGGCGGAAATCGCCGAGATGACCATCCTGGCCGCAGAAGCGATCCAGCGTTTCGGCATCATCCCCAAGGCCGCACTGGTCAGCCACTCGAACTTCGGTTCGCGCAATTCCGGCAGCGCACAGAAGATGCGCGAAGCGCTGGCGCTGCTACGCCAGCGTGCTCCTGAGCTTGAGGTGGATGGCGAGATGCAAGCGGGCTCGGCGCTGTCGGAGCCGCTGCGCAAGCGGGCGATGCCGAACAGCACGCTGACCGGTGAGGCAAACCTCCTCGTCTTCCCGAGCCTCGATGCCGCCAACATCTCTCTAGGCATCGTCCGCAACATGATGGATGCGTTGCACGTCGGGCCGATCCTGCTCGGCACGGCACTGCCGGCGCATATTTTGTCTCCATCAGTGACATCTCGAGGCGTGGTCAACATGGCGGCACTCGCCGTCGTTGAGGCATCGAACGCCTAAGCCGCAGGATTTATGATATTCTCAACCGGCGAACCCGATCATATCGGGCACAACAAGCCACCGGGAAACGATCATGAAGAAGAGCCTCGCCGCCATCGCCGTGGTCCTGCTGCTGCTGCAGAACGCTGCATGGGCGGACCAGTCGACGCTTTGCCAGTCTCTCAACCGTCGGCTGGTGGCGATCCCGGAAGTAATCGGTAGCACGTCGGAAGTACGCCGCCATGCCGAGGCGCTACGGAGCCAGGAGGACGAAATTCGCTATCTGCGATCTGAGATGCGCCGCGCCGGCTGTGGCGCCGGCAGCATCGTATCCTTTGGCCGGTCAGGCGATATGTGCAGCGAGATGAAGCGAGAGCTGCGCCAGGCGGAGGCCGAACGGGACGCGATCCGTTCCAGGCGCGCCGCATCCGTCTCCATGGTCCGGCCGAATGGCGAACGCAATGCGATCCTGTCTGCCATGCAGCAGAACCGGTGTTTTGACGAGGTCGTCGCGCTGCCGGACAACCGGGGGGCGGAGCCGCAGATACCGCCTGGGCCTTCCCTTCCTGGCCGTTCCAGTTCCAGCATCACAGACGTGAAGGCGAACACATCGACGGAAACTGCCGAGGCGCCTCTTCCGCCACCCCCAGAGCGAGCCTATGATCCATCGCAGAAGGTCCGCACGGTCGGCCCCGTCTTCCTTCCAAACGACAGCTCGATCGATCTCGCTAATCCGGCTTCCGACGGTGCCCGGCCCCGGCAATAGGATCAGCGCTCGCCCCAGCGGTCGTGGAAGACGAGTTCGTCGAGCGGCAGCCTCTGCCGCCATCCCTTCACCGCAAGCTCCGGCTGCTCGTAAAGCTCGCTGACATAGCCGAGACACAGCCAGGCGACGATTTCTACGCGCTCGGGAATGCCCAATAGCGAGCGGATGTCCGCTTCGTGGAAAATGCTCACCCAGCCGACGCCCACCCCCTCGGCGCGAGCCGCGAGCCAAAGGTTCTGGACCGCGCAGACGGTCGAGTAGACATCCATGCGCGGATTGTGCGTGCGCCCCAGCACCACAGGCCCTGCCCGGTCCGCATCGCAGGTGAGGCAGATGCTGAGCGGCGCCTTGCGAATGCCTTCGAGCTTCAGGCTGCGGTAGAGCGCCTGCCTGTCGTCGGCGAACATCTCCGCCGCTTCATCATTGGCTCGCTGAAACGCCTGATGTGCCCGCTCCAACACATCCTGGTCACGGATCAGCAGGAAATTCCACGGCTGCATGAACCCCACCGACGGCGCCGCATGAGCAGCATGGAGAAGCCGCCGAACGAGATCCTCCGGCAGCGGATCGGGAAGGAACTGGTCGCGCACGTCCCGGCGCGTTTCGATCGCCTTGTAGACGGCTAGGCGCTCCTCATCGGAAAACGTGGCAGCGGTCACGGGGCCGCATCGCTGCCCGCCTGGTTCAGGTCGCATCGTTCATCCCCAATGCTGGCGTCCGAGGCGCAAGCCTTCGGCTGCCAAACAATCCTACCGCCGTCCGCGCGGTTCGGCCTATCCCGTCAGGCCGGTCTTCTGACCCGGCTTTATCCGCCTGCCGCCGCCTTCGCGGAAAACTCCAGTGGCTGTCTTCTGCAGCAGCCGTCCGCCTCACAGCGGTGGGCACGTGCCGGATTTGCACCGGCTTCCCGATTCTCCAGCACTTGGCTGGCACCTGACCTGTTATGCATGCCTTGCCAGCGGCTTCACTTCAAGCCTTCATGCCACCGGGAAATAGCGGACATAGGCGAACTGCCGTCCATTTGGCGCCCAGTTGGGCAAGTTCATCGTCCCCTGCCCACCGAACAGCTCGAACAGCGTTTCGGCGTTCGATCCGTCCGTATCCATCATGCGGATCCTGACATGAAGATCGCGCGGATGATCGAAGACATCGCCGTCATAGGACAGGAAGACGATCTTGTCGCCAGCCGGTGACGGATGCGGAAACCAGTCGGCATAGGAGCTGTCCGTGATCCGCTCGGCTGGCCCGCCCTCTGCAGGGACCCGCCAGATCTGCATCCGCCCGCTGCGGCTCGAATTGAAGTAGATCCATCTTCCGTCGGGCGAATAGTCCGGCCCGTCACTGCGTTCCTCGCCAAAGGTCAGCCGCTGTTCGTCTCCACCGTCTATGCCGATCGTGTAGATGTCGAAGAAAACGTCTCTGATGCCGCAATAGGCGAACCTCCGGCCGTCGGGTGACCAGCCGTGCCAGTAGGATGGCAGGTTGTCCGTCACCAGCCGCGGCTCTCCACCAACGGCGGGCAGGATGTAGATCGCGGACTTGTCAAAGACGATCTTGTCGGAGACCGCAAGCCACTCGCCATCGGGCGAGATTCCGTGGTCGTTTTTGCACTCGACCGCAAAGCCGGTGTCGACCACCTCCGGTGCCACTGCGCCGTCTAGCATCAGCCGATACATCCTGCCTTCGCTGTTGAGCAGCAGGTAGCTGCCGCAGGGCGACCAGTTGGGCGCCTCGAAAAGTGCCTCCGTTTCCCACACAACTTCGCTCTTGCGGCTGTCCAGGTCGAAGATCTCGATCGAGCTTCGTGGCATATCTCTCTCCCGCTGCGCACCTCAAACATGAGACGGTGCTAGCGGGAATGACAGGAGGCTGCAACGCCCGATCCCGCTCACAATGACTGCGGGCACCTCTGCTCAACCGCGCCCTTGTGGATGTCGCGGGAGCCCATCCTCCGGGATCTCGTAGAAGTCAGGTTTGTCATCGCAGTAGATATGGTAGCCCATCTTCAGCCCGCTCGGCTGATCGAAGGCACCTGCAAGCACCGAGATCTTCTCGCTGCCATCGGCCTTCCAGAACAGGGCTGATCCGCACCTAGAACAGAAGCCGCGGGCTGCCATATCGCTTGCGCGATACCAGGAGAGCGTTCCCTCCTCCACCAATCGAAAATGATCCACCGCCACATTCGTCGCGGCATAATAGAGCCCCGTCTGGCGACGGCACTGCGAGCAGTGGCAACCGATGACCTCCCTGAGCCTGCCGGTCGTCTCGAACCGCACGCCGCCGCAAAGACATCCGCCGCTGTTGCGCTGCTCCATCTCACCCCTCCCGTTCACGGTGGCGCGAGCCTAGGACTTTCTGGAGTGACGTCAAACGCCTTCAGCTGAGCCTAAAGTTCAAGAGAACTGATGCCAGATGCAGAAAGGGCCGGCAACCGCCAGCCCTTTTTCCTTAACTGATAGCTGGCGACGGATCAGCCGTTGACGACCATCCGCTTCTCGTCGCGACCGGTCTTCATCCGCTCGGCGAGCAGGAAGGCAAGCTCCAGGGCCTGGTCCGCGTTGAGCCGCGGGTCGCAATGGGTGTGGTAGCGATCCTGCAGGTCGCTGGCCGAAACGGCGCGCGCGCCGCCCGTGCACTCGGTCACGTCCTTGCCCGTCATCTCGATGTGGATGCCGCCGGGATGTGTGCCCTCGGCCCGGTGGATCTGGAAGAAGCTCTCGACTTCCGACAGGACACGATCGAAAGGTCGCGTCTTGTAGTTGTTGAGCGTGATGGTGTTGCCATGCATCGGATCACACGACCAGACGACCTTGCGGCCCTCGCGCTCGACGGCCCGGATCAGCTTCGGCAGGTGGTCGGCGACCTTGTCGTGGCCGAAACGGCAGATTAGCGTCAGGCGACCGGCTTCGTTCGCCGGGTTCAGTGCGTCGATCAGCTCAATCAAATTGTCGGGCTGCAGCGACGGACCGCATTTCAGCCCGATGGGGTTCTTGATGCCGCGGCAGTATTCGACGTGCGCATGGTCCACCTGGCGCGTCCGGTCGCCGATCCAGATCATGTGGCCGGAGGTGGCGTACCAGTCGCCGGAAGTGGAGTCGACGCGGGTCAACGCTTCTTCGTAACCCAAAAGCAGCGCCTCGTGGCTGGTGAAGAAGTCGGTTTCGCGCAGGCTGGGGTTGTTGTCCGCATTGATGCCGACGGCCTTCATGAAGTCCATCGTTTCGGTGATGCGGTCGGCGAGCTTCTTGTAGCGCTCGCCCTGCGGTGAGTCCTTGACGAAGCCAAGCATCCACTGGTGCACGTTTTCAAGATTGGCATAGCCACCCATCGCGAAGGCGCGCAGGAGATTCAACGTCGCAGCCGACTGGCGATAGGCCATAAGCTGCCGCTCCGGGTTCGGAATACGGGCGTCGGCATTGAACTCGATGCCGTTGATGATGTCCCCGCGATAGCTCGGCAGCTCGACGTCACCCTGCTTCTCGATGTTCGACGAACGCGGCTTGGCGAACTGGCCGGCGATCCGGCCAACCTTCACCACCGGCTGCTGCGCACCGAAGGTCAAGACAACCGCCATCTGCAGGAAGGCGCGGAAGAAGTCGCGGATGGTATCTGCGCCGTGCTCCATGAAGCTTTCGGCGCAGTCGCCGCCCTGCAGCAGGAAGCCGCTTCCTTCCGCGACATTGGCGAGATGCTTCTTCAGGCGACGGGCCTCGCCGGCAAAGACGAGCGGCGGGAAGGTGGCAAGCTGTGCCTCGGTCGCGGCCAGCGCTGCGGCATCCGGATAATCCGGAACCTGCTGGATCGGTTTTTGCCGCCACGTGTTCGGGGTCCAATTTTGTGCCATCTCACTACCTGTTTCCGCCGAGGTTCGTTGACCCGGCTGTCTTTCTGGGAATTTGCGGCGGCTTATAAACCGTCCGGCCCGGCTTGCCTAGAAGCTAACCCGTATCTGCAGCTTTCGCGCCGCCACCTGTGACACATTTATGGCACGATCGGCGGCACGATGCGACCTTTTCGGACTGCCGCAGCTTCAGATGCGCTCGCCGTTGCGAACCCGGTAGCTTGGCTGGTACATGGTCACCAGCTCCTCGGCCGCCGTCGGATGCACGGCCATGGTGCGATCGAACTCGTCCTTGGTGCAGCCGGCCTTGAGCGATATCCCGAGAAGCTGCGCCATTTCACCGGCGTCATGCCCAAGCACATGGGCCCCGACCACCCTGCGGCTTGCAGCGTCGATGACGAGCTTCATGATCATCTTTTCCGCGCGCCCCGAGAGCGTTGCCTTCATCGGGCGGAACTCGGCGCGGTAGACCTCGATCTCAGGGAAGCGCTTACAGGCCTCCTCCTCCGACAGACCAACGGTACCGATCTCCGGCTGCGAAAAGACGGCCGTTGCGATCAGGTCGTGGTCCGGCTTCGTCGGATTGTTCTTGAACTCGGTCTCGATGAAGCACATGGCCTCATGGATCGCGACCGGCGTCAGCTGTACCCGGTCGGTGACATCGCCCAGCGCGTAGATGTGCGACACGTTCGTGCGGGAATAATCGTCGACGACAATCGCGCCCCTTTCGTTCACCTCAACGCCAGCCGCCTCCAGGCCCAGCCCCTGCGTGTTCGGGTCACGCCCAAGGGCAAGCATCACTGCATCGACGGCAAGCGCCTGCCCGTCCAACGTCCGGGCGACGAGACCCCCGGCCGGCGCCTTTTGCACCTCTTCGATAACGTCGGTGCAAATGATGCGGATGCCCTTCTCCTCCATCGCATGATGGAGACCCTGGCGCATGTCGCAATCAAAGCGCGACAGGATTTCCTTGCCACGATAGATCAGCGTCGTGTCGACGCCGAGCCCGTGGAAGATGTTGGCGAACTCCACCGCAATATAGCCACCGCCGGCGATCAGGATCGAGCGCGGCAGTTCCGGCAGGTCGAAGGCTTCATTGGATGTGATGCAAAGCTCGTGGCCGGGAAGTGACGCATGCGGATTGGCCGATCCACCGGCCGCGATGACGATCCTGTTGGCCGTGACCCTCTGGCCGGTGGTGACCAACCGGATCGTGTGGGCGTCGACGAGCTCCGCCCGCGTTTGAAGAACCTCGACACCAGCGTTTTCCAGGTTGCGGCGATAGATTCCCTCAAGCCGCGTAATCTCACGATCCTTTGCCGAAACCAGCTTCTTCCAGTCGAAACCTATCTCGCCGACGTGCCATCCGAAGCCGGCCGAATCCTCGAAGTGCTCGGGGAACTGCGAAGCGTAGACGAAGAGCTTCTTCGGCACGCAGCCGCGGATGACGCAGGTGCCGCCAAAGCGGTATTCTTCTGCGATCGCCACTCTCTTTCCGAGCGAGCCGGCAAGCCGTGCGGCACGAACACCGCCGGAGCCACCGCCGATCACGAAAAGGTCGTAGTCGAATGCAGTCATCGGGAGGCTCCTTCGTCAGATGGGACGAGGCCCATATAAAGGGTGCACCGCAAAAGCAAAAGCCCGGAACGCTCCGGGCTTGCAGTTGATGGAATTGGGCGCGCCGCGCTTACTGCTGCGCAGGCGCTTCCGCAGGGGCTTCAATCTCCGCCGCCGGGGCTTCGACCGGGTTGGCGTCGATGATTGTCCGCAGCTGCTCCGAGCTCTGGTTTGTGAGGTCACGGGAGATGCCGTTCGCCCAGATCTCGGCGGCCTTGGTGAGTTCGCGTGCAACCAGAGGACCGGTAGACAGGAGCTTCTTGCCCGCCTCGGTGGCATAGAATGCCGAGATCGCCTGCAGTTCTTCCTGCGTGAAGGCCTTGGCGTAGATCGTCGCCGCTTCCCGCTCCAGATCCGAGCGGCGCGCGGCAAGAGCCAGGGCCTGTTCGTCGACGACCTGGCCGATCTGTTGCTGGAAGTTCGGGTTTGCCTGGATGTACTGCGCCTTCAACCGTTCGGCGAGGCCCGGCAGGATGTTGTCATAGCGGTCGGTCGCGTTGATAGCAGCAATCGCATCGCGGGCGGCGTTCAGATGCGCCTCCGGGATCTCCTGGGCGCGAACCGGCAGCGAAAGGCTGCCTGCAACGATGACGGCAAGAGCGGTAGCGCGCCCGAAAATCGCGAATTTGGTCATGGAAATAATGCTCCTGTCTTTCATTGTGCCTTCAACGTCCGTGCGCCAGCCTCGCCGGCGATGATCGCAAACGAGGCGAGGTTGATGAACAGCCCGTGCTCGACCACACCCGGTATTAGATTAAGTTGGTTCGCGAGAGCCTCTGCATCAGGAATACGGCTAAAAGATGCGTCCAGAATGTGGTGACCGCCGTCCGTCGTGAACGTATCTTCGCCGGACTTGCGCAACTTGATTTCGCCGTTCAGCCCGAGGCGGGATGCGGCGCGTTCGACGGCCATTCGGGTGGAGGTCAGCCCGAAGGCATTGACCTCCACCGGGAGCGGAAAGCGGCCGAGCGTTTCGACCACCTTGGTCTCGTCGGCAATCACGATCATGCAGGAAGATGCGGCCGCGACGATCTTTTCGCGCAGCAGTGCCCCGCCGCCGCCCTTGATGAGCCGCAGCTGACTGTCAACCTCGTCGGCGCCGTCGATCGTCAGGTCGAGTTCCGGCAACTCGTCGAGCGACTTCAGCGGGACGCCGAGCTCGAGGCAGAGCCGGGCCGTGCGTTCAGACGTCGGCACACCCTGAACCTGAAGACCGTCGGCGACCTTTTCCGCCAGAAGCCGAACGAATTCCTCGGCCGTCGAGCCGGTCCCGATCCCCAGCCGCATCCCGTCCTCAACATGTGCCAGAGCCGCTTCCGCGGCCTTAACCTTCATTTCCCGGGCGTCCATGCGCCAGAAGCTCCCCGCTGTTTCGCCGATGCTGTTTACACGCCTGCCCCTGCGAGGGAAAGTCCCTTCCCGCTCCTGCCGATTTGCATTTGCGGCTCTGCCAATCTACTGCCGAGAGCACCGACTGTGAGACTGGAGAGCGAGATGACTGCCCCACTGGTGATTTTTGATCTAGACGGAACACTGATCGACACTGCACAGGATCTGGTTACCAGCCTCAACCATACGATTGCAGCTGCCGATCTCGCACCCGTTAGCTACCAGGATCTGACGCACTTGGTCGGCCAGGGTGCGCGCGTGATGATCCGCCGCGCTTTCGAGCTACGCGGACATTGTATCGGAGAGCAGGAGGTCGAGCCTCTGTTGGAGCGCTTCCTGGCGCATTATAAGCGGGAGATGCCGGGCGCCAGCAAACCCTATCCTGGGCTTCTGGAGGCGCTCGACCGGATCTCGGGTGCCGGGATGACGGCTGCGGTCTGCACCAACAAACTGGAGGAGCTGGCCCTGCCGCTGATCGAGAAGCTCGGGCTTGCCGACCGCTTCTCGGTCGTCACCGGCGGCGACACCTTCCCCGTCAGAAAACCGGATGCGCGGCATATCCTCGGAACGGTCGAGAGGGCCGACGGCGATCTGCGGCAGACCGTCATGATTGGCGACAGCGTCAATGACATCCTCGCCGCCCGCAATGCCGGTATTCCCTCGATCGCCGTCACCTTCGGCTATTCGGACGTACCGGTCGCGGAGCTGCAGCCCGATCATGTGATCGAAACCTTCGACGACCTGACGATCGACCTGATCCAAGGGCTGATCCAAGCACGCCTGCAGGCAAACACTGCGGTTGAATAGAAAAAGGCGGCCGTGAAGCCGCCCTTTCTTTGCATTTAGAGACTGAAGCCCCCGTTATGCCCGAGCTTCGCTCGTCGCCTTCAGCGCTTTCAGGGTCGCGGCATCCCGGTCGTACATGTCGTCGAAGTACTCAACCACGCCGTCCTTGTTGGGCCAGGCGGTGAAATAGGCGACGTAGACAGGGATCGTGGCGGTGACCTTCTCGCCGACATTCTTCCCCTGTGCGATCTTTCCCGCCACATCCTGCTCGGTGATGCCGAGCACGGCGGCCGCCATCTTGCGCGGATCGGCCAGGCGCACGCAGCCATGGCTGAGCGCGCGCATGTCACGCTTGAAGAAGCTCTTCGAAGGCGTGTCATGCATGTAGATCGCATGCGCGTTCGGAAACAAGATCTTCAGCTCGCCCAGCGCATTGTCGCTCGACGGCGGTTGACGCACGGAGATCGACTGCGTCGAGCCGTACCAGTTGACGCTGGTTGAAGAGACCGGCCGCCCGTTCACCTCAACCTGGTAGCCCATGCGGTCGAGATAGGAGGGGTCTGAACGCAGATGCGGCAGCATCTCGTTGATGATAATCGACTGCGGCACGCCCCAGTACGGGTTGAACTCTACGGTTTCGATCTGGTCCTGGAAGAAATAAGTCTGGTTCGCCTTGGAGCCGACGACCACGCGCATGGAGAACTGCTCCGCGCTCTTGTCATGGTAGTAGACGGTGTAGGCCGGCTGGTTGATAAACACATAGCGGTCGCCTAGATCCGCCGGCAGCCAGCGTGCCTGTTCCATCGCCACGACAACCTTGTCGATCTTTGCTTCAAGCGAGTCCCCGACCATGGCGCGCACGGTCGCCGGGCCGACGACGCCGTCTGATTTTAGCCCCGACTCCTTCTGGAAATCCTTCACGAGGTCGACGATCTCCGGCGTGTAGTCGCTGCCGGTCTGGTAGCTTGCGAACGTCGCCGAATGGCTTGCCTTCAACTCGTCCGAGCCATGCTTGCGGATCGCTGCGACAACATTGGCCACTTCCGGACTGCTGGTCCCGGGCTTGAGCAGCAGCTTCTCCGGCAGCACGATCCGCTGACCATCGTCCCCCTCCTCCGCATGCAGCTTGGCGAGCTCGCTCTTCAGCGCCAGGAACTGCGATCCTTGCGGGGCTAGGCTTTCGAGATAGGCAGCAGCATTGTCATCCGACTTGATGAACGGCAGCACGAAGGAAAGCTTCACCGCCTTGCGCTTGAAATCGTGGTAGCCCGAGATGCGGTTGGGGTCGAGGCGACCGCGCACCATGTCCTGCGCGAACATCAGTGCCTTTGCAGAGAGCGCAAGCTCGAACTGCATCAGCGCCCGCTCGCGGTTCTCGGACGCCGAGGGAACCGCCGCATCGTTAGCCAGAGAGGCCGTCTCGACGCTCGCCGTCACCAGCTCAGGTTTGGCAACCCGGTAGTCCGCCGGATGAAGACCGTAGTCGCCAGCGCGCTCCAGAAGGGAAAGCACCCCCCTCGCCTTCTCGTTGACGTCCCCGTCCGCGACCCACAGTGGCTTGGTCGTCTTGCGGTAGAAGCCTTCCAGCGCATCGGCTACATCGCCTGGGGCTGAAACCTTGGCATCGGCGATAAAGCGCTCCGCACCGGTTGCAGCGGCAGCGGCGAAACCCTCCGTTTTCACCGCACGCATTGGGTCGGCCCGATAGACGTGATACTGCGGCCCAATAACCTTCGGCAGCGGCTGCGGATCGATATCGCGCTCGGCGCGTCGATCACGCGAAATGACGCCGGGAAGCTCCCTATCGATAACAGGCTCGCGCCGGCCGGGCCCACCGCGGATGATGTCCATAAGGGTGATCGCCTGTGCCGGCGCCACTCCGGTGGCGAACGTGGAGAAGGCGGAAACGAACGCCAGCGCGATCGAAGTTTTTTTGGATGTGATCTGCAAATGTAATCCCCGTCGGCTGGTGCGGCCATTCAGCGCTTTCGCGCTCCGCTCTAGCGGAACGCATGGTGTATGGAAAGGAAGCGGCAGGTCGCCGGCGGCATGCTTCGCTACCGCGAGAGCGACCCCATCCACCGGCACAAGGTTAAGAAACTATTCGTTAAATTTTTACTCATTCGGGCGGTGATCGACGGTGCGGTGCTGCAATACCGAAAGGCCAAATTCTCCGTGTCGTGGTATAAATGGCACGGCACATGGTGCTCTTTCTCCTCTTTGTCAGGGGTCGACGCACATCTGTCCGACATTGGTCTACGAATCAGCGCGCGGCCTTGCACCACGGCGTTTTGTCGAATAACTCCAGCGCTATCATCTCGCGCAGCAGAGGCAGAAACATGGCATCGACCCGCACCGAAACCGATACCTTTGGACCGATCGACGTCGCCAGCGACCGCTATTGGGGCGCTCAGGCGCAGCGTTCGCTCGGCAACTTCAAGATCGGCTGGGAGAAGCAGCCGGTCGCCGTCATCCGCGCACTCGGCATCGTCAAGCAGGCAGCGGCGCGTGCGAACATGGATCTAGGTGCCCTCGACGAGGATCTCGGCAAGGCGATCGTCGATGCTGCCCAGGAGGTCATCGAAGGCAAGCTCAACGAGCACTTCCCGCTGGTCGTTTGGCAGACGGGGTCGGGCACCCAATCCAACATGAATGCCAACGAGGTCATCTCGAACCGGGCGATCGAACTGCTCGGTGGCACGATGGGCTCCAAGAAGCCGGTGCACCCGAACGACCACGTCAACATGAGCCAGTCGTCCAACGACACGTATCCGACGGCCATGCACATCGCCTGCGCCGAAGAAATCGTGCGCCATCTCCTGCCAAGCCTGAAGCACCTGCACGCAGCGCTCGACGCCAAGTCGAAGGCCTTTGCCCACATCATCAAGATCGGCCGCACACATACGCAGGATGCGACCCCGCTGACGCTCGGGCAGGAGTTCGGTGGCTATACTGCCCAGGTCGCCTCGGCCATCAAGCGGATCGAGCTTACGCTCTCCGGCCTCTACGAACTCGCCCAGGGCGGCACGGCCGTCGGCACGGGCCTGAACGCCCCAGTCGGCTTCGCCGAGAAGGTGGCGGAGGAGATCGCGAAGATCACCGGCCTGCCCTTCATCAGCGCGCCTAACAAGTTCGAGGCGCTTGCCGCGCACGACGCCATGGTCTTCGCCCATGGCGCGATCAACGCCGCCGCGGCAGCGCTCTTCAAGATCGCCAACGACATCCGATTCCTCGGTTCCGGCCCGCGCGCCGGTCTCGGCGAACTGGCCCTGCCGGAAAACGAGCCTGGCTCGTCGATCATGCCGGGCAAGGTCAATCCCACTCAGTCGGAAGCGATGACGCAGGTTTGCGCCCACATCTTCGGCAACCATGCGGCCATCACCTTTGCCGGCAGCCAGGGCCATTTCGAGCTCAATGTCTACAACCCGATGATGGCCTACAACTTCCTCCAGTCGGTTCAGTTGCTGGGCGACGCAGCCGTGTCCTTCACCGATAACTGCGTCGTCGGGATCGAGGCACGCGAAGACAACATCAAGCGCGGCGTCGAGAACTCGCTGATGCTGGTGACGGCACTGAACAGCAAGCTCGGCTACGACACATGCGCCAAGATAGCGAAGACCGCCCACAAGAACGGCACGACGCTGCGCGAAGAGGCTGTCGGCGGCGGCTACCTGACGAACGAGGAGTTCGACCAGTACGTGCGCCCCGAAAACATGATCGGTCCACGCTAACGGGAATTTAACCACCGCCCGATCCGAGGCAGCAACTCGAGGGAAAATTCGCCCTCTAGTTGCTGCAAATTTCTTTCTCCCGTTCGCATGGAACAGAGCGTCATCTTGCAAGCTCTTGTTTCCGAATAGATAATCCCGTCTGTTCTGCGCTCCGCGGCCTTCCCAATGTACGCCAGCAGACGGTACCCCCTTAATTCTTTTCCAATATTTCTCATATAACCCAATCCTAAAGCATGAATTGTGAGAGCCATGGGGGGCTTGGATGGCAGCGGCCAATGCGTCGAAGACGCAGGCGACCGACGTGGTCGGTCAGATCGTCTATGCATTGCGGGCGATGGGTGTCGCGCCAATCCCGCGAAACTACCAGCTCTTCTACGAAGCCTATATCGGCGCCAACGGCGCCCTGACCCAGCGCTTGGCCGCACTGGGGAGTTACGCAAGCCAGGAGGAACTCGATGACCTCGCGGCCGAATTTCTCGGTACGGCTCAGGTGGAGGTGATCGAGCGTGTCCACGACAAGCTGCTCGTCGAGCTGGAAGGCCTGCTGACTCTCCTGCGTCAGGAACAGCAGTCGATGGAAAGCTACACCCGCCTGCTCGGTGAAACGGCAACGCGCATCAATTCCAAGGCGAACTATTCGACCGACATCATCCGCAATGCGATCAAGCTTCTGACAGACGCTACCGGCGATCAGATGGCCCAAGGCGAGCGCACCGTCGGCAGCATGGTCGAGCATTCGCAGGAAATGGACCAGGTCCGGCGCGAACTCGACGAATACAAGCGCATCGCCAACACCGACTCCCTGACCCGGCTGGCGAACCGCCGCGCCTTCGACGAGCGCCTGGCGGCACTTTACGATGCGGCGCCTAATCTGCCAGTTGCGGCCCTCATCCTCGCCGACATCGACAACTTCAAGAAGATCAACGACAGCTTCGGCCACCCCGTCGGCGACAAGATCCTGTCCAGCGTCGCCTCCGTCATCCGCGCCAATGTCCGCAAGGATCTCTTTGTTGCGCGCACGGGCGGCGAGGAGTTCGCCATCATCGTCGAGGGCAACACGGCCGACGAGGTGATGCTGATCTGCGAGCGCATCCGCTGCGCCCTCGAAACCCGCAGCTTCCGCAACTCCAGATCCGGCGTGCAATATGGCCCGATCACGATATCGCTCGGCTATTCCATGGGCTCACAGGCGGCGGACGCCGGAGCACTCTACGCCAATGCGGACATCGCCCTCTACCACGCAAAGCACACGGGCAGGAATCGGACCGTCCTCTTCGACGAGTCGCTCAGGGGCGACTATGCCGGGAAGAACTGGCTCATTTATCGCGGCTGATCGTCACCACATCGTTGCGGCGGCGCGGCCTGCCCATTCCCGGTCGTAGGTCTCCTGATCGAAGTCAGCCTTCGCCGCCTTCAGCAGCATGCCCGGCGAAGGCAGACTGTTCGCGTCGACATAACGCTGCGGATTCCAGAGCTCGGCACGCATGATTGCGCGGGCGCACTGGAAGTAGACCTCGACGATGGTGATCACCACCACGGTGCGTGGATGCCGGCCGTCCATCCCGAAGCTCTGCAACAGATCTGGCTCAACGGACACCACGGCCTTCCCATTGACGCGCATGGCCGTGCTGGAACCCGGGATCAGGAACATCAGCGCCACCCGTGGGTCGCGGACGATGTTGAGGAGCGAATCGATCCGGTTGTTGCCCCGCCAATCCGGCAGAAGCAGCGTCGTCTTGTCCTTGACCCGCACACAGCTGCCGGCGTCACCACGAGGCGAGCAGTCCAGCCCTTCAGGTCCGACCGTCGAGAGAGCCACGAACGGAGAGGCCTCGATCATCCGCTGGTATTCTGCGGTGAGTGAACGGGTGACCTTCACCATCGACGCCTCGCTGGCGTCACCATAAATCTGCTTCAGCTGTTCAATGCTGGTGATGATCGTCATGCCGTACCGTTTCCACGCCTGTTGCGGAAGGACGCTACAGCGGCGTGCGGGACCATGCAATCACTCATGCAGCCGATGTATGGGCGCTTTCCGCAGACCCTTCCCGCAAAAAGGAGCGGATCCTTGCAATCACCTCGCCATCGCTGATGATCCGGCGATGACCAAGCCCATTGGCCCAGTGGATTACTGCAGTGGGAACCGCCGAAAAGCGTTGTGCATGCGCAGCATCCACTTCCTTGTCGTCCTCCGCATGGACGACCAGTAGCGGCGTTCGGATCTTGCGGGCCACGACAACGGTATCGAAATCGGCAAGCCGGGCGCCCGCAATTTCCTCCGCATGCCGGATCAATCCCTGCTTCGCCTTAACTCCCAGACCGAGTGCGGCAGCAAAGGCATCAAACAGCCATTCGATGCGGCTCGGCGCCCCGATGATGGCAAGGCGCGGCGGTGAGATCCTGCCGGCTCCCTGTATCACGCCACCTGCCGCGAGCATCAGGCTCGCGCCGCCGAACGAATGACCGACCGCTCCGTCGAAGGGTCCAAAGCGCCGTTCGGCTTCGACGATGGCATCGACCGCCATGCGCATGTGCAACTGCCGTCCGCTCGATCGTCCGTGCCCGGGAAAGTCCAGAACGACCACTTCGTCCCCCTCCGCCGCCAGTCCTTCCGCAAGAGCCGAGATATAGGCCGCCGCCGATCCCCAGCCGTGCACCACGAGGAAGCGACGCCCAGATGACTGAACGCCGCCATTGAAGCGGTAAGCCATCACGGTCGTCTTCCCCAGCGGGAAAGGCATGGCTTGCGTGGCATCGAGACGCTTTTGACCTTCCGCATGAACCTTCTCCGCCCTGACGCCGACGGGCCTTCGGGACGGGGTCAGGCAGAACAGCGCGAACGCGATGCCGCTGGTGATCCTCGGCGCCAGGCTACTGCCGATGGAAAAGAAAGGACGGATGATCTTTAACGCGAATGATGGCATGGTGGGACTGCCTTACAATGTTCAACCTTGAACAATAAAGTACAACGATGAACAAAAAGCAATTCCTTCCCTGGGACCATCCGCGCTTCAGGAGCTGGGTGAGCGTAGCGCGGGCGTGCCAGATGATGCAGTCCGCGCTCACCCGGGAGCTCGCGCCGCTCGACCTCAAGCCGCCGCATCTCGACATCTTGGCGAATCTCTACCGCCACGCGGGGCTCTCGCAGCAGGAATTGGCCCGCAAGCTGCTCGTGGGCCGCTCGAACATCAGCATGACGCTGCCGCAGATGGAGCGTCGTGGACTGATAGAGCGGCGGGGCGATAGCCGCGACAAGCGAGTTCTCCGCCTCTTTCTGACCGCGGAGGGCGAGGCGCTGGCGCTCCGCGCGATGCAGATTCAGACCGCCCTCATAGACCGGAGCTTGTCCAGGACACCGCTCGAGGACTGCTCGGCGATTGGCGCTCAAATGGAGCGGATCATCGCAGCGCTGCAGATGGAGGACGATGGCGGTGCGGAGTCGGGCTAGCGTCCGCCACGGGCAACCGGCTCGCGGCTCAAGCCTTTCTCTGCAAGCTCCCGCTCGTATTCGGCAAATAGCCGCTCGCCGTCCTCGCCGAGCTCTCGAAGATAGGTCCAGGTATAAATGCCGCTGCTGTGCCCGTCGTCGAAGCCGATCCGCACTGCATAATGTCCCGTTGGGGTAAGACTGCCGATGGCAACCTCCCGCTTGCCCGGCACCGTGACCTTCTGGCCCGGCCCGTGCCCCTGTACCTCTGCAGAAGGTGAGAGGACGCGCAGCATCTCGGCAGGTAGCGGATAGCTCCGCCCGTCATTGAAGGTGACGTTGAGGATACGCCGGTCCTTCGATACCCGCAGCTCGGTCGGCCATAAATCGGTCATGTGCATCTGGTCCTGTATTCGCTAAGTCCTCACGATTAGAAGCTTGCTACCCACGCCGCAACCCGGATGCAGCCCTTGACGTTCGCGCCGATGCCGCCCACTTTCACCGTTCAGGAGGACGATCCTTGAACACACTGGCAGGACCACTGGGCAACGCCCGACCGCTCCAGGGCGGAAAGACGCCGATGATCGACCGCTTCGGCCGTTCGGTCACCTATTTGCGCGTCTCCGTCACAGACCGTTGCGACTTCCGCTGCACCTATTGCATGGCGGAGAACATGACCTTCCTGCCGAAGAAGGATCTTCTGACACTGGAGGAACTGGATCGTCTCTGTTCCGCCTTCATCGCCAAGGGGGTCCGTAAGCTGCGCCTCACCGGCGGCGAACCGCTGGTGCGCAAGAACATCATGCACCTGGTGCGGGCGCTCGGCCGCCACATTGATGCGGGCGATCTGGACGAACTGACGCTGACCACCAACGGCTCCCAGCTCGTCCGCTATGCTTCCGGGCTCTATGATTGCGGCGTGCGCCGCATCAACGTCTCGCTCGACACGCTCGACCCGGACAAGTTCAAGGAGATCACCCGCTGGGGCGATTTTGCTCGTGTGATGGAAGGCATCGAGGCCGCTCGCATGGCGGGACTGAAGATCAAGCTCAACGCCGTCGCACTCAAGGACTTCAATGAAACCGAGATCCCGGAGATGATGCGCTGGGCGCACGACCGGGGAATGGATCTCACCGTCATTGAAACCATGCCGATGGGCGAGATTGAGGAAGATCGCACGGATCGTTACCTGCCGCTTTCCAAGCTTCGCGCCGATCTCGAACAGCAGTTCACGCTGACCGACATCCCCTTCAAGACCGGCGGTCCGGCCCGATATGTAGAGGTCGCCGAAACCGGCGGCCGCCTCGGCTTCATCACGCCGATGACGCACAACTTCTGCGAGGGCTGCAATCGCGTGCGACTGACCTGCACCGGAACGCTCTACATGTGCCTGGGCCAGAACGACGCTGCCGACCTGCGCACGGCCTTGCGGGCCTCTGATGACGATTCCTTTCTGTCGACGGCGATCAACGAAGCGATCCAGCGCAAGCCCAAGGGCCACGACTTCATCATCGACCGCACCCATCAGCGCCCCGCCGTCGCCCGCCACATGAGCGTGACCGGCGGCTGATCCAGAACGTGCAGACAGCTCCCAGCCCCGGAGGCCGCCAGTGCGGCACCTGCACCCTGTGCTGCCGGCTTCCCGATATCGACGCCCTTGAAAAGCCGGCCAACACCTGGTGCAGGCACTGCGTTGCGTCGGAAGGCTGCACCATTTACGCGGATAGGCCAGAGCTTTGCCGCGATTTCCTCTGCAGCTGGATGAAGTCTTCCACCCTCGGTCCGGAATGGGATCCGACGCTGGCCCACATGATGATTTACGAGCAGGGGCCACAGACGACCGTGCTGGTCGATCCGGATTTCCCCGATGCCTGGCGGCGAGCCCCGTATGCCGGAGCCCTTGCGCACATGGCGGCCGAGGCGGAAGCGTCAGGCGGCTATCTCATCGTCTTTGTTGGCGATGACGTCTTCAAGATCGAACCCGCAGCGGCTGGTCCTGCGGCGCCCGACCGACGCGCCCCTGAACCCGCGGCGGCCTGAGCGAACGAGGTGTGAGCCTCAGGCCGCTCGCCCAGCGTGGGTCGAATAGCCGGAATGCTCCTCACCTGTCTTGAACCGCTCGATTTTGTCGGCAAGGGTCTCCACCCGCCTGCGCAGCCCGTGGATCTCGGCGTTGTTCTCCTCGACCATCGCAGCGTTCTGTTGCGTGATCAGCTCCACCTCGTGAACCGCATGCGTCACCTCATTGATGCCGGTCGACTGCTCGCTCGTTGCAGACGAGATTGCCGCCACCAATTTGCGCACGTCGGTCACATGCGTGATGATCTGGTTGAGCGCCTCGCCGGTCTGCTCGACCAGATGAACGCCGTTGCTGACCTGCGTCGAGCTTGCGGAGATCAACTCCTTGATCTCGCGCGCCGCACCGGCGCAGCGCTGCGCCAGCTCCCGAACTTCCTGCGCAACCACAGCAAAGCCGCGACCGGCTTCTCCGGCGCGCGCCGCTTCCACACCCGCATTGAGCGCCAGAAGGTTCGTCTGGAAGGCGATCTCGTCGATCACGCCGATGATGGTGGCAATCTTTTCCGACGAGCGGCTGATCTCGCCCATGGCTCCCACGGCACGCGACACCACCTCACCCGAGCGTACCGCAAACTCCTCGGTTTCGTTCACAGACGCCGCCGTCTGCTGTGCGCTCGTGGCCGTGGAGCGAACGAGGTCGCTCAGATGGCGCAGCGCTCGCGAACTCTGCTCCAGTGCCGCCGCCTGCTGTTCGGTCCGCCGCGCCAGGTCGTCGGCTGAAGCCGCGAGGTTGCCGGTACCGCCGTTGATCTCTTCCGTGGTCGCCCGCACATCGGCGAGCGTCGCCCGCAGCGCCTCCACAGCGGTGTTGTAGGTCTTTGCCATCGGCACGAAGTCGCTCGCGAGGTTTTCGCTCATCGTCCGCTGCAGGTCGCCATCGGCAAGCTGTGTCAGCGCATCGGCGAGCGCCGTCAGGGCCACATGCTGCTCCGCGGCGATCCGTGCACGCTCCTCTGCCCGACGTGCGGCCTCGGCGTTGGATTGGTCGCGGGCCGTGGCGGCCTGCTGCTCGAGCCGGATGTTCTCCAGGGCTGCATCGCGGAAGACCGTCACCGAACGCACCATGTCGCCGATCTCATCGCCACGCTCGCGCCCTTCGATGCTGACGTCAAGGTCGCCTTCGGCCAGCCGCTTCATGACGTCGGTCACACGACGCAGCGGGCCGCGCAGCGTCTCGACCAGCATCAGTCCGCCGGCGATCGCCAGCAACGTCCCGACGACCATGGCGATGACTGAAAGGTTGGCCGACCGCTCGCTGTCTTCCTTGCCCACTTCCTGAGCCTGCGCGATGAATGCCTGCAGCCCTGCCATACCGGCGGAAAGTGTCTGAGACGCAGCCGCGCGGGCCTCGTTCCAGGCTGTTTCAATGGCCAGCATGTCGGCCGAAGCCTGCTCTAATGCGGCCAGCGGAACCTCAAGTTCGCCCGCAAAGGCGCTCATCGCACCGTTGGTGTTGCCGAGCTCCGAAACCTTCGTGCTCGATGCGCGCAGCGCGGAAATGTCGTCCAGCACAACCTGGCGCGCGTCATCCGTCAGCTGTCCGCGCAGCCGCTCCATGTGAAGCTGCAGCGCATCACTGAGCGTCAACGATGTTTCCACCTGCGCCAGCAGGTTCTTCAGCATGGTGACATCGCCTTCAAGCGTTGCAAAGCGCTCGGCTGCGTCGCCGGACTTCTTCAGCACGTTCTGCTGCAACTCGCTCTGGAAGCGCATGAAGCCGCTGGCCGCGATCCTGAGCGACTGCGCCTTGTCTGCATCAACGGCGTCGCTCGCAACGACGGCCAGCAGTCCGTCTGCAGCCTCACGGATCGGGTTCATCGCGTCTATGATCTTCTCGCTGACAACAGACTTGATCGACTCAAATCCGTCCAGCAGTGCCTTGGCCTGAACCTCCGCAGCCTTGACGGTGCCCTCGTCGGAGTTCGCGTTGCGCACGGCATTGCGCAGAGTCTCGATCCGCTCGGCGATAGTCTTGTAGGCGAACGATTCAAACAGCGCGCTCTTGGCGAATCGCTCCTGCCCCTCGAACTTCTTGCGCAGGTTGCCGAGACGTTGGTCGATGGCCGCAGAAAGGTCCTTCACGGCCGCCAGTTGTGTTGCGATCTCCGCCCGGTTTTCGTCCCGCTGCTGCTTGATCGCCCACAGCGCCTCCGTCCGCTCGCGCATGGCAGCAGCAAGCTTCGTCACCGGCTCGATCCGCTCGCGGTCCTCGTCGGTTGCGAGCAGGTCCTCCAGCACGTCCACCCCCTTCTCCTGCCGGTTGATTCCCTCCTGCAGCGCAGCGAGGGTCGCGTCGTCAGGCCGCTCTGCGAAATCCTGCAGCGCCGACTGCAGATTGTCGAAGTCGGCGATGTTCTCGATCGTTGCACGGGTGACCGTCATGTGGCCGTTCAGCATGTTCGCCGTATAGTAGCCGGCCAGTCCGACGCCGGCGATCAGCAGCACGAGAGGAACGACGAAAAGCAGAACCTTGGTGACGATCCGGCGGCTCTGGAGAAGACTGTCGATGAAGGACATGCGGGCTCCGGTATGACGTCCGCCGAGCTTGCCAAACATCTGCAAGGGGCCGGGTGGAGACTCCTGCGTCATGCCGGATCGCCCGCACAGTCAGTCATATCCGTTGAACATCGGTTAATTTCGCAGCTGCGAAATGACCTGCCGAGATTTTGAACAGTCATAACCCGCTGCGCTCGCCAAACGTACCCGGCACGCCGCAACTGGTCTGGCCGCATCTCCGGCATTGGAGTAGAAGGTTCCGCTGCAGTGGCAAGGAATCACGCATGGCATCCTCCGACAATTCCCGCGGCGCGCTTTTCATGTCGCTCGCCATGGCCTCCTTCACCTGCAACGATGCCCTGGTAAAATCCGTCACCTCTTCGCTCAGCGTCGCGCAGATCATCACCGTGCGCGGCATCATGACAACGGTGCTGGTGTTCTTCGTCGCCCGCCACCTCGGGGCACTGCGTCCGCTGCGCGTCGTCATGCAGCCGCTCATTCTGCTGCGCACCTTCTTCGAAATCGGCGCGACGCTCACCTTCATCAGCGCGCTCGGCCGCATTGACTTCGCCAACGTGTCCTCGATCATGCAATCGCTGCCGCTGGCGGTGACGCTCGGGGCGGCGCTGTTTCTGCAAGAACCTGTGGGTTGGCGGCGCTGGACCGCCATCATCGTCGGCTTCCTCGGCGTGCTGATCATCCTGAGACCCACAGCTGATGGATTTGCCCCAGCATCCCTCCTGCTTCTGGCGGCCGTCTTCTTCACCTCGGGCCGCGACCTCGTCACTCGCCGGATCGTGGCCGACGTCCCCTCGCTCACCATCACCCTCTTCACCGCCGCCGCCAACACCGTCGTCGGCGCAATCCTGATCGTCCCAATGGGCGGGTGGCAGCCGATGGAGCTCGCGACCCTCCTGCCGCTGGTCATCGCGGCCCTGCTCGTCTTCTCCGGCTACCAGGCGGTGATCATGTCGATGCGCACCGGCGAGATCTCCTTCGTCGCGCCCTTCCGCTACACCGGTTTGATCTGGGGCCTGATCATCGGTGTCCTCTTCTTCGGCGAACGTCCGGACGTCTTCGTCTTCCTCGGCGCCGCCATCATCATCGGCTCCGGCCTTTACAGCTTCTACCGCGAAAGCCAGCGCCGGCGCCGCATTGCCGCAGAGGCCGGCCCGGTCCGTCCGGTGACGGAATGACGACGCTTAACGGAAGAGAGCAGTCTGCCGGCACGCGCCGCTTCCTCGACCGCGGGACGCCGCCGCATATCGCGACACTCGTGCTTGCGGCCGGGCTTGCAGCCATGTCGATGAACATCTTCCTGCCTTCTCTTGCCGCGATGGCCGACCACTTCGGCACGAGCTACGCGGTGATGCAGTTCGCCGTCTCCGGCTATCTCGCCGGCACCGCTGCGATCCAGATCGCTATCGGCCCGCTGTCGGACATCTTCGGCCGGCGCCCGGTCATGATCGGCGGGATCGTGCTGCTGCTCCTCGGAACGCTGATCTGCGCCTTTGCCCCCAACATCGCCGTCTTCATGGCCGGCCGCATGATCCAGACCGGTGTGGTCGCCGGAATCGTCCTGTCGCGCGCCATCGTCCGCGACATGGTGCCTATGGACGAGGCCGCCTCCATGATCGGGTACGTCACCATGGGCATGTCGGTCGTTCCAATGATCGCGCCGACGCTTGGCGGTCTATTGAACGACCTGTTCGGCTGGCAGGCCAGCTTCTTCGCCCTCCTGATCTCCGGTCTCCTCGTCCTAGCTCTCGTATGGCGGGACCTAGGCGAGACAAACACGGCGCAGTCGGCGAGTTTTGGCGCCCAGTTCCGCAGCTGGCCGCAGTTGCTGACATCCCGCCGGTTCTGGGGCTACACGCTGACGGCCACATTCTCGTCCGGCGTCTTCTTCAGCTTCCTGGGTGGCGCACCCTTCGTCGGCACTGTTCTCTTTCAGCTATCGCCGGCTGCGCTTGGGCTGTACTTCTTCGGCATGGCCGCCGGCTACATGCTTGGCAATTACCTCTCCGGCCGCTATGCCCGCCGCTTTGGCATTGGCCCGATGATGGTGTCCGGCAACATCGTCAACGTCATCGGCCTGGCGCTAGCCTTTCTGCTCTCCGTCCTTGACGCCGCACATCCCCTCGCCTTCTTCGGGCCTCTTTCGCTGATCGGCGTCGGCAACGGGCTGACGCTGCCTAGCGCCAATGCCGGCATGGTAAGCGTGCGACCGCATCTCGCCGGCTCTGCCTCCGGTCTCGGCGGCGCGATCATGCTGGGTGGAGGCGCGGCACTATCGGTCGTTGCAGGCGCGGTACTGCACGCCGACGGCGGGACCCTGCCCTTGCTGGTGGTGATGACCGTCACCGCCCTCCTCGCGCTTCTCGCGACGGAGTACGTCCGTTTGATCGACCGCCGCGAAGGCGAGTTGGCGCAGGAGAACCTGAGGTGACAGAGGTTCCTCCCCCTGCCCTCGTCCTCGCCGGCGGCCGGTCAAGCCGGATGGGCTCCGACAAGCTCCTGCTGCCCTTCGGCAGCGGCACGCTCCTGTCACACATTGCGCAGCGACTGGCGCCGCAGGTGTCCGAAGTCGCGGTCAATGCACCCTCCTCGATGCCTCTGCCACCGGCCTTCCGGCGTGTTCCTGACACGCTGCCCGGCCAGCCCGGGCCCCTTGGTGGTGTGCTGGCGGGCCTCCATGATATAGCAGCCAGGCAGCCGGGGACGAGCCATCTCCTGACGGTGCCATCGGATGCCCCCTTCTTCCCCGATGATCTCGCCGCACGCCTTCAGGCCGCGGCATCGGCACCCGACATCATTGCGGTTGCGAGTTCGGAGGGACGCACCCATCCCGTCTTCGGGCTCTGGCCGGTGTCTGCCGCGGACGATCTCGAAACCTGGCTCACCGAGCCTGACAACCGTCGTCTCTCCGCCTTCCTGGCCCGCCACCCAACCGTCGCCGTGCATTGGCAGAGCGTCGAGACACCGGTCGGACCGCTGGACCCCTTCATCAACCTCAACACGCCCGACAATCTTGAGGCAGCACGGCGTTATCTGGAGGCCATGCGATGACCTCACCTCGCGTGTTCGGCATCGCCGGCTGGAAGAATTCCGGCAAGACTGGTCTTGCCGTGCGGCTGGTCAAGGAATTCACCCGCCGCGGCTACCGCATCTCGACGATCAAGCACGCCCACCACGACTTCGACATCGACAAGGTTGGCGCCGACAGCTACCGCCACCGGCAGGCCGGCGCGCACGAAGTGGCACTGGTCTCCGGCACCCGCTTCGCCATCATGCATGAACTGCGTGAGGAGCCGGAGCCGCCATTCGAAGAAATCCTTGCCCGCCTTGCCCCGTGCGACCTCGTGCTGATCGAGGGCTACAAGCGCGAGCCGGTGCCGAAGATTGAGGCAAGGCGGCTTGAGGCGAGCAAGCGGGAGCCGCTTGCGCCCTCCGACCCGCATATCATGGCAATCGCAGCAGACCATCCGATGACGGATACCGCCCTCCCGGTCTTCGACTTGGACGACACAGTCGCCATCGCGGATTTCATCGCGTTGCTGACGAAGCTCGCGCCCAAATGACGAAGGCCGCCCGATCGCTCCGGCGGCCTGTGTTTTCACGTCTGAGGGCGGTTACTGGTTGGACGCGACTGGCTTCACCAGCGGCGTGATCCGACGGATGGTGACGCGGCGGTTCTCCTGCTCGGCACCCTCGGTCTTGATCTTCAAGTACCGCTCGCCATAACCCTGGGTCGCGAGGTTTTCCGGCGGAATGCCGAAGGCCTCCGTCAGGACCACGGCCACCGATTCCGCACGCTCGTCAGAGAGAACAAGGTTGCTCTCGTCCGAACCCACGGCGTCGGTATGGCCCTCGATCAGGAAGGTCTCTGCAGGGTTCTGCTCGAGGATCTTGTTCATCGCCTCGGCCACCTTTCGCAGCGACTTTGCCTGGTTCATCGGGATCTCGGCGCTGCCGGTCGCAAACGTGATCGTGTCGAGATCGATGCGGCGGGCCTTATCGCGGATACGAGCCGAGTAACGGACCTCATCCAACGAATAAACGCGCTCCACCCGTTCAACAGGCGGCAGTTGCAGGAACTCGTAATAGTCGCGATCCGGATCCGTTGACGTGTCGATGATGTAGTCGTCGAGCGGAACGGTCAGCCGCATCGGCGGCAGCTCGCGGCCCGGATCACGCCAGACATAATCCTCGTCGTCATAAAGCTCAGGTGCGTAGTACAGGACATACTCCTCACCATCCACGATGCGCGAACGCTGAATGACAACACCGGCGCTGTTGCGGATGGTTACGACCTGTACGCCACCTGGACGTTCTACCACTTCGCGATAGCGGTCGCCTGGCAGCCGTTCGTAGTAGACGTCGCCACCATCGCGGTAGAAGCGGCGGGTATCGTCGCCCCGCACGAAGGCGCGGTCGCCGATCGAGATGATGATGCGGGTATCGCCATCATCGTCGCGGCGGTCACGTCGGTCGCCGTCCCGATAGTCCCAGCCGTCCAGGCGGCGGTAATCCGGACGTCCGTCGATCCGCTGTCCTTCTTCCGCGGTTGCGGCGCGCAGTTCGACGCGGCCCCTTTCCTGTAGCGGAGCCTGGGCTTCGGCATCGGACGTCGGCGGAGTGGCAGGAGCCGCGGCTTGCGCCGGAGCAGGAGCCTGTCCCTCGGTCATCGTGGTGGTTGTTGTCGTTGTAGTCGTGGTGCTTGCCGGTGCGGCTTCCTTCTGGCTATCGAGGATGGCGGCACCATTCTCAACAGGCAGCACGGCAGTCTCGCCTTCCTGAGCAGCACTCGGATCCTCGGCGATCACGCGCGCACGCTCCACTTCTTCCGGCGTGGTCGCCACTGCAGGCTCTTCGGCCAGTGCTGGCGCGTCCATTCCTGCTGCAGTACCGTCTTGGATGGCAGCGTCGGCCGGGGCTTCGGCAGCACCGTCAGTCGTGCCCTCGGCGGGTGCGGCTTCGGTGGCGCCTTCGGTTTCAGCAGCCGGCGCCTCTGTGGCCGGTGCATCCGCTGCGGGAGCTTCTTCACCCGTGGCCGGTTCTGCAGGCTGTTCGGTCGCGTCGGCAGCCGGAGGTGTTTCCTCGCTCGGCGCAGCCTCTTCGGCAGGCTGCTCTTCGCTCGCAGCAGGAGCCTGTTCTTCCGGAGCGGGAGCCTCTTCGGCAGGAGCTTCTGCGGCAGGCGCCTCTTCGGCAGGAGCTTCCTCTGCGGGTGCCTGTTCAGCAGCCGGCTCTTCAGCTGCAGGAGCTTCCTCAGCCGGGGCTTCCTCAGCCGGGACTTCTTCGGCTGGTGCTTCTTCCGCCGGCGCTTCAGGGGCCGCTTCTGGCTCAGGGGCAGCCTCCGGTTCAGGAGCAGCTTCTGGCTCCGGCGCCGCTTCCGGCTCGGGTGCTGGCGCTTCCGGCTGCACCTCGGCTGGTGCCTCCTGCTGCGCTTCCGGAGCAGGTTCAGGCGCTGGCTCTGCGGGCGCTTCCTCGGCCGGCGGCTCTTCCGCAGGCGCTTCCTCGGCCGGCGGCTGTTCGCCCTCCGGAGCTGCACCCGGCGGCAGGATCAGTTGTTCCTGAACACGGATGACGTCGCCTTCGCCGGCGCTCTGGACCATGGCCTTCGGCGGCATGGCAATCGCTGGCTGAACGATCAGCGGCAGCGACACAAGCGGCGCAGCGACACTGGCGAACAGTCTGAATCTCGTTGACATCGATATCTCCTCGACTTGGGATGTCGTCCCTTCTTCACGCGTCCTTGTTGTCCGGACGTCGGCGCAGGCAGCGCGGCGGCTCAACGGCACGCTGCCGCATTTGTTCCAAACAGACTGCGTGATGGCGGCTGAACCTTGTGTGAACGCAGGGAAACCGCCTCGGCTCCGCTCATCCGATAACCGCCGTGCACGTAAAATGCCGTTGCAATTTCAGCCGCCCCGGTATCTAAAAAAAGGCACGGTCGGAGCCTGCTCCGAACCCGCCACGCGCGTGGAGAAGACAAGATCAACAGCCGCGCTGGCAGCCAACAGAGAGGATCATCATGCGTATTGCCACCAAGTTTTTCGCCGCCGCCTCGATTGCTGCGGTCGCCCTGTTTGCCGGTTCTGTCTCGGCTCAGGAAAAGATCGTCATCGGCACCGAAGGCGCCTACCCGCCCTTCAACAGCCTCGAGGCTGACGGCACCCTGACCGGCTTCGACATCGACATCGCCAAGGCGCTCTGCGAGCAGATGAAGGTCGAGTGCGAATTCGTCACCAACGACTGGGACGGCATCATTCCGGCGCTCCAGGCAAAGAAGTTCGACGCTATCATCGCCTCCATGTCGATCACCCCGGAACGCCTGGAGCAGGTCGACTTCTCTAAGAAGTACTACAACACCCCGCCGGCAATCGCCGTGCCGAAGGATTCCAACATCACCGAAGCCACGCCGGAAGCGCTTGCCGGCAAGGCGCTCGGCGCCCAGGGGTCGACCACCCATTCGAACTATGCCGAGAAGCACATGTCAGAGTCGGACCTGAAACTTTATCCAACGGCTGACGAATACAAGCTCGACCTCGAGAACGGCCGTATCGATGCCGTGATCGACGATATAGTCGTCCTCTCCGAGTGGGTGAAGTCCGATGCCGGCGCCTGCTGTAAGGTGCTCGGTGCGCTGCCGGTTGACGAAGAGATCAACGGCCAGGGCGCAGGCATCGCGGTGCGCAAGGGCGAAACCGATCTCGCTGATCGCTTCACCAATGCAATTGCCGCCATCCGCGAAAACGGCACCTACAAGGAAATCAACGACCAGTACTTCGACTTCGACGTCTACGGCGGCGAGTAATCGCAGGATTGCGCGTTATCAGATCGGCGGGAGGGTTGCCCTCCCGCCGATTTTCTCTTTTAAACGGACGAACGATAACAGGCGGCCAAGCCGCCAGGGGAAAACAGTCTGATGAGCGGATGGCTCTCCGCCCTCACCACGGCCCTCGATCCGCTCTGCGGTCCGGTCGGCATCTTCTCGCTTTTCGGCCAGAACAGCCTGGTCGCCTGTGGCGACGCCGGCTGGGGCGACGAGATTGCCTTCGGGGTCAAGGTGACAATCACGCTGGCGCTCGCGACGCTGCCCGTCGGTCTGCTGCTCGGCTTCCTCATTGCGCTCGCCGCACAATCGCAGGACAAGCTCCTGCGGACGGCGGTCGGCATCTACACGACGATCTTTCGTGGCCTTCCCGAACTGCTCACCCTCTTCATCGTCTATTACGGCGCACAGCTCGGTATCCAGTCCATCCTTTCAACCGTCGGCTACGATGGAGGCATAGAGATCAACGCGTTCCTGGCTGGCCTGGTGGCACTTGCCGTCGTCTTCTCGTCCTATGCATCAGAAGTCCTGCTGTCGGCATTCCGTGCCATTCCGCGCGGCCAATACGAAGCCGGTGATGCGCTGGGCCTCAGCCGCACGCGCACCATGACGCTGATCATCCTGCCGCAGCTCGTGCGCATCGCTCTGCCCGGCCTCACCAATCTCTGGCTGATCCTGCTAAAGGACACTTCCTACGTCTCGGTCATCGGTCTGGCGGACATCGTGCGGCAAACGGGAGTTGCCGCACGCGTGACGAAGGAAGCCTTCTTCTTCTACGGGATCGCCTGCCTGCTCTACCTCGTCCTGGCGATGATCTCTTCCTTCGGCCTCGGCTTTGTCGAGCGCTGGGCCAAGCGGTCGGAGACTGTCAGATGAGCGCCGTTCAGGACCTCATTCCCCCGCGCCCGGCACCGGCTGGTGCCGAAAGGCGGCACCCCGCCTCCCGCGCGCTCGGCATCGGCATACTCGCGCTTTGGCTGCTGCTTGCTGCCGCGCTCGTTCTGATGATGATCGAGGGCTGGGATTATGCCAAGTTCCAGCGTTACGCCCCGCGCTACCTCGACGGGCTGTGGACCACGCTTTCCATCGTGGGGCTGTCGATTGTCTTCGGCGCCCTGCTTTCCCTGCCGATCGCGTTTGCCCGCATGTCGTCCAATCGCCTTTTGAACACGATTGCCTATTCCTACGTCTATGTCTTTCGCAGCACGCCCCTTCTGGCGCAGCTCTTCCTCATCTACTACGGCCTCGGCAGCTTTCGGCCGCAACTGGAGACGGTCGGCCTCTGGTGGTTCTTTCGCGAGGCCTGGTATTGCGGGCTCTTTTCGCTGACGCTGAACACCGCCGCCTACCAGGCGGAAATCCTGCGCGGCGCCATCGAGAGCGTTCCGCGCGGACAGCGTGAGGGGGCGGCCGCACTCGGCATCTCCAAGGCTGTCACCTTCCGCAAGATCGTCCTGCCCCAGGCGCTGATCGTCGCCCTGCGGCCCTACGGCAACGAAATCATCCTGATGATCAAGGGTTCGGCCGTCGTCGCGATCGTGACCGTCTACGACCTGATGGGACAGACGCGGCGCGCTTTTTCGCAGACCTACGACTACCAGACCTACCTCTGGGCCGCGATCCTCTATCTCCTGATCGTCGAGACGCTACGCCAGGTCTGGAGCCTGCTCGAAGCTCGCCTCACCCGGCATTTGAATCGCTGACACCGCTCACCGAACGTGAGGGGGGCAGAGCTTGTAGAGGCTCGCCTTCTAAGATTTCGTTAACTGCGCGATGTTCTCCTGTGGATGACGCAACTGCGTCGCCAACAAGTACAAGTGCGGGAACGAATATGACCAACGACATCGAAATGATGCTGAAAGGCTATGGGCTGACCACGGCCCAGATCTTCTATCGCCTCCCCGGCCATCCGGTCGTCCTGCAAAGTTATGTCTGGCAGGAATACGACCTGGCGCCGGACTTCCCGGAGATGAAGGGCTTCCTGAAGTTCTGGCAGGAGAAGCTGGACGGGCCGCTGCACTCCGTCCGCTATGTCCACCGCAGGATGATCTCGGCCGGCGAATGGCGCGCGCTGAATGGCGAGTTCATTCTGCACTAGAGCCGGTCAGACATGCACGTCGCCATGCGCCAGTTCGCCCTCGTCAGAGGCCCGGTGCATCGAGGCGTAGAAGATGAAGGCGTAGAGTGCCAGAACGCCCGCTAGCACGCTCCACCCGGGAAGCGGGCCGAATGTCGCATTCTCCACCGCCTCTCGCCAGGAAAAGACGACATCGGCGCTCCGCTCGTCCGGCAGGAGTTTCGGCGTCGAGATCTTGAGCGCCCAGGCGATCAGCAGGATGAGGTACATCCAGCAATAGTTCCGCCGGATGCGCCGGAACAGCGCCTCCCGGTAGTTGATCAGGAAGCAGGGGTTACGCAAGCTCTTGGCAATCGCTTCCGCCCAGTCCGGCTTCAGTTCCGCCTGCGGATAGAGCGCCTGCGCAAAATAATGCCGCTCCACCTTGCGCACGCGCGCCCGGTAGACGTCGAAGAACCGGTAGCGTCGCGCCTCGATCAGGAGCAGCAGCGAGACGAGCAGCATCCCGAACAGCACCACGCCGTGGTGCGATGTCGGCGTCGATAGTGAAACGGAAAGCAATGCGGCAACAACGGTGATGGCCCAGTTCGTCGTCCGGTCGATGCGATCGCGCCAGCTCGTCATCCGCCCCATTTCGCCACGATAGTAGTGGATGATCATGTTGGCCTTTTCGGCCGAGGTGATCGGCAGCGACGGCGCGCGCCGCTCGATGTTCTCCTCCAGTGCTGTCTGCTGCGGAGTGGCGGACATAGAGATCCTCCCGCGCGCCTCAAGGCACGCCGATTGTGCATCTTCAACGGCATTGAACCTTCGCCCGTTCCATGCCGCGGCGTTGCCAAATGCCCGCCACGCGCCTAAAGCGCTCGCAGGAACGGAGTAGCCCGATGAAGAAGATCGACGAGGAAGCACTGGCCGAGGCTTACGACCGCGCCCTGGCGCTGGAAAAGTCCGGCGACGTTGACGCAGCCGTTGCCGCTTACCACGAAGTGCTGGAGATCGATCCGGAGGACCATGGCGGCGCCGCCGTGCGCATCGCCGCTCTCGGCCGAGGGGAAACTCCGCCCAAGGCGCCGGACGCCTATGTGGAAACCCTCTTCGATCAGCATGCGGAAAGCTTCGAGGACATCCTCGTCGAGCAGCTGGGCTATGCCGTTCCCGTCATGGTGCGCCAGCGCCTGCAGGACCTGAAGCTCGGCCCGTTCAAGCGCATGCTGGACCTCGGCTGCGGCACAGGCCTTACCGGCGGCACCATGCGCGACATGGTCGACGACATCACCGGCATCGACATTTCCGAAAACATGGTGGAGATCGCCCACGAAAAGGATCTCTACGAGACCCTCTATGTCGCGGAGGTCGAGGACTTCCTCGAAGACAACGACGACGAGGCGTTCGACCTCATCACCGCGACCGACGTGTTGCCCTATCTCGGCGCATTGGAGCCGCTGTTTTTCGGGGTAGCGGAGAACATGGTGCCCGGCGGGATCTTCCTCTTCTCCTCGGAAACCTTGGCCGCGGACGATGGTCGCAGCTACATCGTCGGCCCGCACCAGCGCTTCCTGCATTCGGAAACCTATATCCGCAGTCGCCTCACCGAGACCGGTTTCGAACTCTTGGAGATCACGGAGATCAACGTGCGCATGCAGGACGGGCAACCGAGCCCAGGCCATCTGGTCATCGCGAAATACAAAGGCTAGGCTCTCCGTCAGGAGGGCTCCCGATGACGCCGCAGCGCTATCTTCTTGCCCAGGCCTATAACAGCGCCTGGGCCAATCACCGACTGCTGAACGCCTGCCGCCAACTGCCGCAGGCCGAGCTTCCAGCACCCCGCACCGGCTTCTTTCCTTCCATCATCCACACGCTGAACCACATCCTGACGGTGGACTGGCTCTACATCAGCGCGCTCGAGGGCAACTGCATGGGCCGTGCGGCCTTCGAGCCGGAGATCCCCTTCCCGCGCATCGTCGATCTGGAGCGCGAGCAGCATGCCGCAGACCGCCGTCTCATCGACCACTGTCGGCTGCTCGACCGTGACATGCTCGCGGCCGAAGTACGCATCCCTCGGGAAACCCATGTGCAGGTCGAGCGGAATGACCGGGTGCTGATGCATCTTTTCCAGCACCAGATCCACCATCGCGGTCAGGTGCACGCCATGCTGTCGGGCACGAGCGTCAAGCCTCCGCAACTCGACGAATTCTTTCCCGCCGATCCGTCGGAGCAGGCGCTGCGCCGCGCCGACTTTGCCGAACTGGGCTTCACCGAAGCCCTCATCTGGAGTTGAGAATGCTATATTTCGTCCTGAAGTCCTTGCACATAATCTCCGACATCGTCTGGGTCGGAGGCATGCTGATAAACGCCTTCGTCATCGCCATGGTCCCGCCGACCATCCGCACCGGCGTCATCTCCGCCCTGAGGTCTTATGATCGCCGGGTCACCACAACGGCACTCGGCGGCGCCTGGCTCTTCGGCATCATCCTCGCCGTCTGGTACGGCTGGTACACGACCGGCTGGTTCGGCTTCAAGTTCCTGATCGTGGTCATGCTGTCTGCGCTGCACGGCATGCAGAGCGCCTGGCTGCGCCGTATGGAAGCCGATCCGCATCTCGATCCGCCGGCCTTCGTGCGCCTCGGCATGCCGATCGTGCTGGTCTCCGTGGTCGTCGTCGTCCTGCTGGCCATCGTCAAGCCGTTCTGACGCCATTGAGACGGCATCAGCTTTCCGCTAGGTCATCAGCAACAGAAAAACGAGGAGGAAGCGACATGGCAAAGGTAGCGTTCATCGGGCTGGGCGTCATGGGGTTCCCGATGGCGGGACACCTGGCGCAGAAAGGCGGCCACGACGTCACCGTCTACAACCGTACAGCGGCAAAAGCCGAGGAATGGGTGAAGAAGTTCGGCGGCGCATCGGCCGCAACCCCTGCGGAGGCCGCCCGCGATGCCGACTTCGTCTTCACCTGCGTCGGCAATGACGACGATCTCCGCTCCGTGACGCTTGGGGAGACGGGCGCGCTGGCCGGCATGAAGGCCGGGAGTGTGCTCATCGACAACACCACCGCCAGCGCCGAAGTCGCCCGCGAACTCCATGAAGCGGCGAAGGCAAAGGGCATCGACTTCATCGACGCCCCCGTCTCCGGCGGCCAGGCCGGCGCCGAGAACGGAGTACTCACCGTGATGTGCGGCGGCGACGAGCCAGTATTTGAGCGCGCAAAACCCGTCATCGAAACTTATGCCCGCATGGTAGGGCTGATGGGACCGGCCGGCGCCGGACAGCTCACCAAGATGATCAACCAAATCTGCATCGCCGGCCTCGTGCAGGGCCTGTCGGAGGGGATTCATTTTGGCAAGAAAGCCGGCCTGGACATTGAAAAGGTTGTCGAAGTCATCTCCAAGGGCGCCGCTGGCTCCTGGCAAATGGAGAACCGCCACAAGACGATGAATGAGGGCAAGTACGACTTCGGCTTCGCGGTCGACTGGATGCGCAAGGATCTCGGTATCGTGCTGGCGGAAGCCCGTCGCAACGGCGCCAAGCTGCCGGTCACCGCCCTCGTGGACCAGTTCTATGGCGACGTGCAGGGCATGGGCGGCAATCGCTGGGACACGTCCTCGCTGCTGGCCCGCCTGGAAAAATGACGCTGACACCGTCATCATCTGCCGAAGACATCGTTGCGCATCTGAAGACGCTGCGCAACGAAGACAACATTGCCGGCATGAGCCGCTTCGGCATCGACACCACGACGGCATATGGCATCACAAACCCGCAGATGAAGACGATCGCGCGCCAGGTGAAGCGCGATCATCAGCGGGCGCTCGATCTGTGGGCGACCGGCCTCAGGGACGCACGCATGGCGGCCATCCTGACGGCCGATCCGAAGCAGCTGACAAAGGATGAGGCACGCCGCTGGGCCGGAGACTTCAACTCCTGGGAGATTGTCGACACCGCAGCCGACCTCTTTACCCAAACCTCCTTCTGGCGCGACCTCGTGAACGACTTCGCTGAAGACGACCGTGAATTCGTCCGGCGCACCGCCTTCTCCATGATCGCCGGCGCCACCGTGCATAACAAGCAGGAACCGGACGACAGTATGCTCGCCTACCTGCCGCTGATCGAGCGCCACGCAGAAGACCCGCGCAACTTCGTCAGGAAGGCGGTCAACTGGGCACTGCGCAACATCGGCAAGCGCAGCCGCTCCTGCCACGGGCCGGCGCTATCTCTGGCGGAGAAGCTCTCTGCCAGCAGCGATCCGACCGCACGCTGGATCGGCAAGGATGCGGTGCGCGAGCTGACGAGCGAGAAGATCCTCGCCCGACTGAAATAGATCAGTCCTCGCCCGCCTTCTGGTTGTCGATCACCATGTAGTCGAGCGGCAGTTCGGTCGTGTACTTGATCTGCTCCATGGCAAAGGCGGAGGAAACGTCGCGGATCTCGATCTTGGCGATCAGCCGCTTGTAGAAGGCGTCATAGGCGGCGATATCCGGCACGACGACGCGCAGCAGATAGTCCACGTCGCCGCTCATGCGGTAGAACTCGACCACTTCAGGAAAATCCACCACCACTTCGGAGAAGCGCTTCAGCCACTCGATTGAATGGCTCGCCGTACGAATTGAGACGAAAACGGTGACCTTGGTGTTCACCTTCACCGGGTCGAGCAAGGCAACCCGGCGACGGATCACGCCCTCCTCTTCCATCCTCTGGATCCGGCGCCAGCACGGCGTGGTCGACAGCCCCACCTTCTTGGCGAGATCGGCGACGGCAAGCGTCGAGTCTTCCTGGAGGATACGGAGGATTTTGCGGTCGAGACGATCCATCACACGGTCCTTCGAAATGATTTTCTCCTGCATAGCCTCTTTTAACACGAACTCGCGTATTTTGTTTTAACGAGTCAATCTATCCACATGCTGCTTCAGGACCGGTAGAACCTCTTCCTCGAACCAGGGATTGCGCTTCAGCCAGCCGGTATTGCGCCAGCTCGGATGCGGTAGCGGCAGGATCTTTCGACCGTCGTTGGCAAAGAAATACTCGCGCCAGTTCTGCACTGTCTCGGTCATGCCCTTGCGGCGGCGTGGCCCGAGATGCCAGGCCTGCGCATATTGCCCGATCGCCAGCACCAGTTCGATCTGCGGCATGGTATCCACCGCCGCCCGGCGCCAGAGTGGCGCACATTCGCGCCGCGGCGGCAAGTCGCTGCCTTTGGCGTCATATCCCGGAAAACAGAAGCCCATCGGGACGATGGCGAACCGGTCGCGGTCGTAGAACGCGTCGCGGCTGACCCCGAGCCAGTCACGCAGCCGGTCACCCGAGGCATCGTTGAAAGGCAAGCCGCTCTCGTGGACGCGAAGCCCCGGAGCCTGGCCGGCAATGAGGATCCTCGCTCGCGAGGACAGCACTGCAACCGGCCGCGGCTCATGCGGCAGCCTGTCCTCTGCTCCGCGCGCCGGCACGTCGCGGCAGATCCGGCAAGCCGCGATGGTGGCGCGCAGGTTCTCTAGCACATCCTCGCTGGCCACCGCCGGCACATCGAATGCCTCTTCCGCCCTCACCCGCCGAACAGCCCTTTCAACCACGCCAGAATTCCTTCCGCAGCAGCCGGATCCTCCATCATGCCGTGCCGCACTCGCCAGTCACGCGGGCGCTCAAAGGAGCCGGCCCACAATCCCTGCGCCTTGCTCTTCGCCTCACCTTCCTCCGACCCATAGTCGCCGGAGGCAACGGCGAGGCCGAGGCGCACCAGTTCCGCATTGACGCTGAGCCCGCCGTCGCGGCAGCGGACCAGCAACCGATCATAGCGGTCGCGGCTCGCCCCGCTGCACACCACCGAGGCGGCAGAAGTAAGGCGTTCGAGTGCTTCACGCGCCGCCTCCCCGCAGGCCCAGTCGCGCCCGCTGCCGTCCTGGCAGACCTGCTGCGCCTCCGGCGCATCCAGCCCTTCCAGTCGCAGCCGCTCGGCGCCTACCGCCAAAGTGTCGCCGTCGATTGCGACAAACGGACCGTCGAGGCGCACCGAGGCGACCTCGTCGAGCTTGCTGGCGATCAGCGCGCCAAGGAATACGAAGGCGAGCAGCAGACCCGCGTCGCGCAGCTTGCGGAAAATTGGTGTCACGGTCCCGCCTCAATCGGAAACAGAAGCTTCAGAAAAATGGCAAACAAATCCTTGCCCGGCAGCATCTTCTTAAGGTTTGCGCCCTAGGCTCACAACCATTGGGGACCTTGATCCAGTGGTTATGAGTAACGGCGTCATCACCTCGACCGACAAGAACATCGTCGACCTGTCGCGAAGCAAGCGCAATCGCGCTGTTTCGAAGACGGTCCGCGCGACGCGCGAGCGCCTGCAGTCGACCGGTCGCAGCACCAAGGTCTTCGACCGCGACATCCTCGCCATGCACCTCAACGCCGTGCTGCAGAGCGCGCTCGTCACCCCGCTCTTCGTCGCTGCCGTTTCCGCCATAGGTCTTTACCTCAATCCCGCCGCCGACCTCCTCGGCTGGGCGCTGCTCGCCCTCAGCGTCCATGCCATTAATGTACTGGCAGCGCGCCGGGCAAGCCGGGTCGAGATCACCGCCGCCGACACGGTGCGCTGGCGCCGGCGCCTCCTGGCCGGACAGGTTCTGGTCGGCTGCAGCTGGGCGCTCTTTTCGCTGCAAACCTGCGCCACCTGCTCGGGCGACAGCTTCTATTTCTACAAGGCAGCCGTCATCCTCGTGGCGATCTCCATCAGCGCCATGAACGGCGTGATGTTGCGCCAAGGCGTGCTGTTCGGCTTCCTGCCGCTCATCCTGACGCTCGTGGTCTCCGCAGCGCTCTCTCGGCAGATGCTCGACGTGGGCCTCGCCGCCATGTCCGCCATCGCGGTCGTCTTCTTTCACTATATCGCCGACCGCCAGTACCGCTCCAATCTCACGCTCATGTCCTACCAGTCGGAGAAGGACGATCTGATTGCCGAACTGGAGGTCGCCAAGTCCATGTCGGACGAGGCACGGCGCCGTGCCGAGGAAGCCAACCTCGCAAAATCGCGCTTTCTTGCCTCTATGTCGCACGAGCTGCGCACGCCGCTGAACGCCATCCTGGGCTTCTCCGAAGTGATGAATTCCGAGGTGCTGGGGCCGCTCTCAAATCCGACCTACCGCGAATATGCCGGCGACATCCACCGCTCCGGCCAGCACCTCCTCGACCTCATCAACGAGATCCTCGACCTTTCCCGGATCGAGGCCGGACGCTACGAGCTGAACGAGGACGCGCTCTCGCTGCTCGAGATCGCAGAAGACTGCATCGGCATGGTGCAGCTGCGCGCGAGCGGCAAGAGCATCACCATCCACCAGCAGTTCGAACCGTCCCTGCCGCAGATCTGGGCCGACGAAAAGGCGATCCGCCAGGTCGTCCTCAACCTCCTGTCCAACGCCGTGAAGTTCACGCCGCAGGGCGGCGAGGTCACCGTCAAGGTCGGCTGGACGGCCGGCGGCGGGCAGTATGTGGCGATCAAGGACAACGGCCCAGGCATTCCTGAAGAGGAGATCCCGATCGTGCTCTCCGCCTTCGGCCAGGGCTCCATCGCCATTAAGAGCGCCGAACAGGGCACCGGCCTCGGCCTGCCGATCGTCCAGGCAATCCTCGCCAAGCACGACGGCCAGTTCGTGCTCCGCTCCAAGCTGCGCGAAGGCACCGAGGCGATCGCCATCCTCCCCGCCACCCGCATCCTCCAGAGCGTGCCCGCCATCGAGGACGCCGCCCCGGTGGAGAGACGTCGCCGGACGTTTGCTTAGGAACGACTTCGAATTATTCGAAGGAATTCCTTGTCGCCGGAGAAGGCTTTCAGATCATCGTCCTTCCCCCGTTCCCGGGTGAGCTCAGCTAGGTAAGTCCTGTACTGCGGATCGAGCATGACGGCGCGGCGGCTGGCGTCGAGCACTGCCTGACGAGCAGTCGATTTCTCTTGTTCGGTACCCGCTTCTAGGAGGCTAGAGAAGCGCTGTCCGTTCGCCGCCGCCATGAGGAACCAATAGCTCCCCATCTCTGAAGCATGAGTATCTTTGAGCTTCTCACCGATTTCGAGAACCTGCTTATATCCGTCCTTTTCGTACAGGAGCGCAGATAGTACCTGCATCGTCTGCTCGAACGTCAGGCGGTCGGTCTCTGCAGTCTTTCGCATAAAGGAACTACCGCTCTTTTCGGCGAGACGTTCCGCGATCTCCTTTATCTCTCCGGTGTCGATCAGGTTCTCCTCGTCGCCAACATCGCTCATCAACTTTTCAACGTGCAGGAAGAGCGGTGAGAGAAACAGGCGGGTGTAGAGGTAGAGAAAGACAAAGCCTGAAACCAGCCCGACGACCAAGATGAACGGGCCCGCAGTAGCTAACGCCTGCGAATTTCCACCTCTGGCGAGGAAGGCTGTGAACTGGCGCACACCTTCCCCTAGCGAGGTGAGCTGACTGAGCCCTACCCCGCGACGATCATGATCGTGAGCCACTCAGATATTCTCTCTAAATTCGTGTCGGACGTTAGCAGACCGACGGGCATTGCCGACTTGGCGCCCGGGGCACCCGCTGCTCCCACAGAGAGCACCCGCGGAACCGATTAGAGGAAGCCCAGGCCGGCTCCCGCAGCGGCGGCAGCCATTAATATTAGGCCGCCGATCCCGATTGTGTGAAGCGGCGTCTGGGAGAGGACCAGAAAAAGCGCAGTGAAGCCTGCGCCAAGTATCCCTATTTCTCCCAGCAGCTTCGCACGTTGCTCGCGCTGTCGCGTCTCACGGTCCTCGAGCCAGGGATCTCTGAAGATTGCCAACATCTCACGCCCCCATTTGCTGCCGAAAATACAACCACAGGAAGACAGTTTAGTCAATAACACGCTTATCGGGTCCGCAGCACCTACCCCAGCACCCGCGTCCAAACGCACCACAGCAGAAACAGCCCCACCGCACAGGAAACGCAGAACACGGCAAACGATCCCAGGTCCTTCGCGTGACGCCCGACGGTGGAGATTTCCGGGGAGACCCGGTCCACCAGTTCCTCGATCGCAGTGTTCAGCGCCTCAACGGCAAACAGCACCAGCATCAGGATGACGAAGACGAGGTAGTCGATGAGTTCGGCGCCAATCGCGATCAGCAGCACGAGACCGAACACGAAGGCCACCGCCTCGGTTCGGAAGGCTTCCTCCCGCCAGGCCCGTGCGAGACCCTGCAGGGAGTAGCGCGTCGCGGCGAGCAGCCGCCGTGGCCCGCTTGCCTTCTCGATCCCGCTCTCCTGCGGCGCCTTCTCCACGATCAGGCTCCCGCGCTGACGCCAGCCTGCTCGAAGGTCGCCATGCCGGAATGGCAGGCGGCAGCGGCCTTGACAATGCCCGCGGCAAGTGCAGCTCCGGTGCCCTCACCAAGCCGCATGCCAAGCGCCAGCAGCGGCGTCTTGCCGAGCTTCTCGATGGCCTTGAGATGCCCCGGTTCCGCCGAAACATGGCCGATCAGGCAGTGGTCGAGGGCCGCCGGATTGGCGGCCTTGAGGATGGAAGCCGCCGCGGTCGCGACATAGCCGTCGATCAGCACCGGGATCTTCTCCACCCGCGCCGCAAGGATCGCGCCGGCCATGGCCGCAACCTCGCGCCCGCCGAGACGCCGCAGCACCTCCAGCGGATCCTTCAGATGGTCCTTGTGAAACTCCACTGCCGTCTTCACCGCAGCGATCTTCCGCTCCAGAAGTTCGCCATGCGATCCGGTCCCGGGCCCGACCCAATCCTCCGCCTCGCCGCCATAAAGGGCCAGATTGATGGCCGCCGCAATCGTCGTGTTGCCGATGCCCATCTCGCCGATGCAGAGCAGATCGGTGCCGCCGGCAATCGCCTCCATGCCGAAGGCCATGGTCGCTGCGCAGTCCCTCTCGGAAAGAGCTGCCTCGCAGGTGATGTCACCAGTCGGATAGTCAAGCGCCAGGTCGAAGATCTTCAACCCGAGATCGTGGGTCACGCAGATCTGGTTGATTGCCGCGCCGCCAGCGGCAAAATTCTCCACCATCTGCTGCGTCACGGACGGCGGAAACGGCGTGATGCCGTGCTTGGTCACACCGTGATTGCCGGCAAAAATCGCCACCAGCGGACGTGACACCGCTGGTGGGCGCCCCGTCCAGGCCGCCAGCCACATGGCGATCTCCTCCAGCCGACCCAGCGACCCCGGTGGCTTCGTCAACTGCGCATCGCGCTCGCGTGCTGCAACGAGCGCGCAGGAGTCCGGCCCGGGCAGGTTCTGCAGCAAGGTGCGGAAGTCGTCGAAAGGCAGGCCGCTCATGCTCATCGGGATCTTCTTTCTCGTCGTGCTCCGGCGCTTGTGTTTGCCGGCAAATCAAGATTTTCTGCTGCACTCTTAGTCGTGCCTTGAAGGAGGGACAACTGCCTAGCGTGACCGAATTTGTCGCAGACCTCGCCCGCTCCCTCGGTTTTCTGAGCCGGCTGCCGGTGCCCTCCCGCTTCTTTGAAGGCCATGACGGCTCCGTCAGCCGCGCGGTGCGCGCGTTTCCACTGGCAGGCCTCGTGCTGGCGCTGGCGCCCGCTCTCCTGCTCTGGATCCTGTTGGAATGGGAAACCGAGCCTCTGCTCGCTGCCCTGATCGCGCTCGCCGGCCTGACGCTCCTGTCCGGCGCGCTGCACGAGGACGGCTTGGCCGACACGGCCGATGGCTTCGGCGGCGGGCGCGACAAGGAGCACGTGCTTGCGATCATGAAGGACAGCCGAACCGGCAGCTACGGCGTCATCGCACTGATCCTGTCGTTCGGGTTGCGTGCCGCCGCGCTCGCCTCGCTTGCGGCGTACACGGACGGCCTCGCCCCGCTGGCGCTGCTGGCAGGGGCAGCATTCAGCCGCGCCCTCATGGTTGCCCATTGGCACGCGCTCGCCTCGGCGCGGGCAGGAGGCGTGGCCGCAGGCGCCGGGCGTCCGGAAGCAGACGCGCGAACGTTCGCGCTCGCAAGCGCCGCCCTCGCCTGCCTCCTCCTGCTGCTGCCGGTCGTCTCGCTCCTGCCCCTGCTCGCCGCACTCGCTCTTTCCGCGCTCGGCATCTACGGCTTCACCCGCCACGCAGACCGGCGCATCGGTGGCCATACGGGCGACACCATTGGCGCGGCGCAGCAGACTGGCGAGATCGTGTTCCTCGCCGCCCTTGCGGTTGCCGCCTGAACCGCCGATATGTCAGCCATGATCTCACCCTGCATTCTCGTCTGCGCCATCGATGATCGGACCGGCTACTGTTTCGGCTGCGGGCGCACCCGCGACGAGATCGCCTCATGGACAACGTTCACGGACAGGCAGCGCCGCGACGTCATGGAAACGCTACCGGCGCGCCTCGAAACGGTGGAGCGAAAGCCGCGGCGGGAAACGAAGCGGACGCGCCTGGCGCGGGAACGGGCCTCCTCATGAACGGTCTAACCTTCGTGCTGCTGGTTCTGGGCGCGGGTCTCGCACTGCTCGTCTTCAACCACGACAGCGGACAGACCTTCGGGATGGCCAACGAGGACTTCGGCCGGATGATCTACCTCCTGCCGATCGCCGGCCTCCTTTCGGCCGGCCTTCTTGCCGGGCGTCGCGGCAATCTCGGGCAAATCCTGCGCTACATCGCGATCTGGCTGGTGATCATCATGGCGCTGGTCGCAGTCTACCTCTACCGCTACGACCTCCAGGGTTTCGGCGCACGCCTTTCCGCCGGACTGATGCCGGGCAGCGCCGTGGAAGTCACCTCGGTCGATGGCCGGAGCGCGGTCATCATCCATCGCGGCATGGGCGGGCATTTTGCGACCAACGCAACGATCAACGGTCAACCTGTATCAATGCTGGTCGACACGGGCGCGAGCGCCGTGGTTCTTTCCTATGACGATGCGGAGCGCATCGGCATCGATCCCACAAGCCTCGCCTTCACCATCAACGTCCAGACCGCCAATGGTCGCGCCACGGCGGCACCTGTCCGGTTGGATGAGATTGCCATCGGCCCGATCGTACGGCGCAGCGTCCGCGCCATGGTCACCGAGGATGGCCGCCTCCATCAGAGCCTGCTGGGCATGAGCTTCCTGTCGACGCTCGGCTCGCTGCAGATCCAGACGGACGAGTTGCGCCTTACGGATTAGCGGCCTCGTCGTCAGCATCCTGCTGTGCAACCATCACCCGCCGCGAACGCGCGAAATCCAGATACCGGCCGCGCAGCTCCTGCATGTCGATCTTGCCATCAACCCAGTCCTCGATATGGGCCAGGAATTGCGGATCGCGCTCGAACGGCGCCCCGCGCGCTTCCAGCCGCGCCAGCACTCGTTCCACGATGCCCCTGCGGATCTCCGCCGTCATCGGTCAGCTCCTCGTTTCCTGATCGTTTCGCATGCTGTTCGTCACGCCCGGTTCGCTGACCTCACCGGTACTCGGGTATGTATATCGCAGAACGATTTCTCCATGGCATCGCCGCAACCCAGGTGTGCCGCCGGCCTTTGCTCCAGCCGAACGAGTCACCCCCGTGTGGGTCTCGAATGTTAGCAGATAGAGATCAAGCCGTCGCGGAAGAACCGCGTCTATGGACTACCTCTAACGGCGTACTAGCTGCGCAACCGGTAGCCGGTGCGGAAGATCCAGGCGACGAGGCTCAGGCAGAGCACGAGGAACAGGCCGATCATTCCGAGGCTGATCGCGGGATTGACGTCGGCAATCTCGTAGAAGCTCCAGCGGAACCCGCTGACCAGATAGAGGACGGGGTTGAAGTGGCTGACCGTCTGCCAGAAGGGCGGCAGCATGTCGATCGAATAGAAGCTGCCACCGAGGAAGGTAAGCGGCGGCACCACCAGCATCGGCATGATGTTGAGCTGCTCGAAATTCTTGGCCCAGATGCCGATGACGAAGCCCGCAAGGCTGAAAGTGACTGCCGTCAGCACCAGGAAGACCAGCATCATCACCGGATGCGCGATCGAGATGTCGACGAAAAAGGACGCGGTCGCCAGGATGATCAGCCCGATGATCAGCCCCTTGGTCGCTGCTGCGCCGACGTAACCCAGCAGAATTTCGGTCATGGCGATCGGCGCCGACAGGATCTCGTAGATCGTGCCGGTGAACTTCGGAAAGTAGATGCCGATTGCGCCGTTGGCGATGCATTGCGTCAAAAGCGACAGCATGATCAGCCCCGGCGTTATGAAGGCGCCGTAGGAAATGCCGTCGATCTGCTCGATGCGCGATCCGATCGCCGTTCCGAAGACGATGAAATAGAGCGACGTCGTCAGAACCGGCGAGACGACGCTCTGCAGGAGCGTGCGGCGCATGCGCGCCATCTCGAACAGGTAGATGGACTTGATCGCTTCGAAATTCATGCTCTCTGCCCCACCAGTTCGACGAAGATGTCTTCGAGCGAGCTCTGCCGCGTCGAAAGATCCCGGTATTCTATGCCCTGGGCAGCGAGCGTGCCCAGCAGCGTGGCGATCCGGCCCTGCTCCGCTTCACCCTGGTATTCGTAGATCAGCGCGCCCCCGTTCTCAGCTAGCGCCACGTTGTAGGTGCCGAGCGCATCCGGCAGCGCCGCCATCGGCTTCGTCAGTTCGAGCCTCAGTTCCTTGCGGCCGAGCTTCTTCATCAAGGCCGTCTTCGCCTCCACCAGCAGCAGTTCGCCGCCGTTGATGACGCCGACGCGGTCGGCGATCTCCTCCGCCTCCTCGATGTAATGGGTCGTCAGGATGATCGTGACGCCGTTTTGGCGCAGCCGCTCGACCACCTGCCACATCTCGCGCCGCAGGTTGACGTCGACGCCGGCTGTGGGCTCGTCAAGAAACAGGATGCGCGGCTCGTAGGAAAGCGCCTTGGCGATCATTACGCGCCGCTTCATGCCGCCCGAAAGCTCGCGCATCATGTTGTCGCGCTTCTCCCAGAGCGACAGGTCCTTGAGGACCCTCTCGATATGCGCCGGATCTTCCTTCTTTCCGTGCACGCCACGCGAAAAGGTCACCGTGTTCCAGACCGTCTCGAACTGGTCGGTTGTCAGCTCCTGCGGCACCAGGCCGATCATCGCACGCGTCTGGCGAAAGTCCTTGACCACGTCGTGCCCGCCGACCAGCACCTGCCCGCCGCTCGGGTTTACGAGGCCGCAGACGATCGAGATCAGCGTTGTCTTGCCTGCACCATTTGGACCGAGCAGGGCGAGGATCTCGCCTTCCTCAATCTCGAGGTTGACGCCTTTCAGCGCCTTAAAGCCGTTGCCGTAGGTCTTCGTCAGGTTGCGAATGGATATGATGGGCGCCATGGGGATCTTCGAAAAGAACTGAAGGAAGTGGCGCCAAATATAGGATCGGCAGGCTGGGAGACTATACCCGTAACGAAAACAGTGTGTTTTGCCCAGCTTGGGGGCCTTCTCAGAGTCCGTCCGAGAATTCATGAGCGGCGTCCGATCCGTCTGACGAGTGTCATTGTGGACGCGGCATAAAGGAAGCCCTTGGCGGACTTAATGGTCGCCTCGGGGTCTCCAGAGGCGTCGGTTTAGCTTCCATTCAGGCTTCAGACACCTCCTTGGAATAATCATCGGCCCGATCACTCGACCCCGTCCTCGGAAAGGCTCTAATTGGTAATCACGTCACTAGTAGCTGATTGACAACCAGATGGAAAACGCCCTCGATCAAGCACTACAGTTGTTGTTGGTATCCAAAGACGGATACTTTAACGGAGCGGACACAGGCTGACATTCAGGATGAGATAGAATGGTGTCACTGGAGACCACCTTTTGCCGTCAAAGCGGTTGGCTCAACGCATAAGTGGAAAGTCCGCCCGACCAGCACAGCTTCGAAAGCTACATCTTATGCGAACGCGAGCATCTCCTGAATGAAAGGTCTCTTCAAAATACTGGCAGCAGTTGGCCTTCTTCTGGTGGTATTCGCATTTGCACCCAACGTGGCTCAAGATGTAAAAACGCTGTTTAGCAGGACGGGCGAAGCTAGGGACCACCGTACCGTAGGAGCCGAATTTCCCACCAAAATGGCGGTCGAGATGAATGGCGTGAAGCTCTCCGTTTCAATTGAAGGGTCGGTGGGGGTTGAGTTCGATGAGCCGGGCCTTCCGGATGCCCTCCGCAATTTTATTACAAAGAATCCTCGCCATAAATCTCAATCAAGAGAATTGACAGCGTTCGTCCAAGAAAGCCCAAGGCGCTATCGGTTGGGGAGCTTCTGGTACAATTTGACCTCAAACTGCAGGTGGAAAACCATCCCAGAGGCACTGTGTGGACCTACCACAAACGGTTTCTCGGCAACGCGGCTGCTCGTCGTAGTTCCTGGCGAACTTCCCGTCCCGGATCCAGTATTCTCGGCGTTCGAGGATGCAAAACCTAGTCCCCAAATGTTCCCGGCGGACGCTTTACAGGGGCTCTCCTGTCTCCGATCTGAAGAGGTTGAGTCCTGTATATTTCCCTTCGGAATAGACGGGCGTCTACTAGGGCAAGTCTTCTTCCGTCCAACAAAAGGTGCCATGCTGGCACCGAACGAGTTGATGCCTAAAGTTGAAGCCCTTTCAGGCCATTTTTTCAAGACAGAGGAGCGCTGAGAGCCTTTTCGAGAATAGGGTTGAGTGATCGGGCCGATGATGATTCCAAGGAGGTGTCTGAATCCTAAATGGAAGCGCCATGTGGAACCCGACCACCCGGCGGCAGTATAGTCGCAATCAGCCACGATACGAAACCGATCTCACGGATGCAGAATGGGCGGTGATAGCGTCCTTGCTTCCGCAGCCGTCGCAAAGGGGGCGGAAGCCAGCTTGGCCCCTGCGAGAGATCATCAACGCCATCTTTTACGTTCTACGAGGTGGAATTCCGTGGCGACTCATCCCAAAAGACTTGCCGCCCAAGAGCACTGTGTTCGGCTATTTCTGCCGCTGGCGTGACACCGGTGTCTTCACCCGCATCAATCACCGCCTTGTCATGATGGATCGGGAGCAGACCGGCCGCCAGGCCTCTCCTAGTGCTGCTGTATTGGACAGCCAGAGCGTCAAAACCACCGAGAGCGGCGGTCCGCGAGGCTATGATGCAGGTAAAAAGATCAAAGGTCGCAAGCGACAAGCAATGGTCGACATGGATGGACGCGCTCTCGTGCTTGATCCTCAACCGGCCGACGTTCAGGATCGCGATGGTGCAATCCCTGTTCTGCGACTGTCGCGGAAGTCTTTTCCGTTCGTGGCAAAGGCATTCGCCGACATGGGCTATTCAGGCGACAGGCCGCAAAATGCAACGCTGGTCGAGGTCGAGATCGTCCGCAAGCCGAAGGATCAGGTTGGCTTTGCCGTGCATCCAAAGAGGTGGGTTGTAGAGCGCTTCTTTGCCTGGATCAGCCGAAACCGCCGCCTCTGGAAAGATCCGGAGGCGACCATTAAGTCCGCCAAGGCTTTCCTTTATGCCGCGTCCATAATGACCCTCGTCAGACGGATCGGACGCCGCTCATGAATTCTCGGACGGACTCTCAGACGAAGACGGTCAGGAAGAACTGCAACGAGACGGTGATCAGGAAGATCCCGAAGCCGACCTCAAGCTGGCGCTTCGACATGGCATGCGCCAGCCGCGCCCCAAGCGGCGCCATGTAGAGCGTGATCGGGATCAACAGCGCCACCGCCAGCCAACTGATGTAGCCGGTGGAGAATGGCGGCAGGCCTGCCGCCCCCCAGCCTGCAATGATGTAGCCGATCAGTCCTGGCAGGGAGATAAGCACACCGACGCCCGATGACGTCGCCACTGCCTGGTGAATCAGCCGCCCGTAAAGCGTCATGAAGGTGTTGTTGAGCACGCCACCGCCGATCCCCATCAGGCCGGACAGCACCCCGATTCCCACGCCGACGAGAAACTTGAACGGATTGCGCGGCAAGTCTTTGCCGAGCTGCCAGCTCGCACGGTTGAAGATCATCCGGAAGGCGAGCGCCAGCGCGATGAAGGCGAAGATCAGCCGGAGCTCCGTGCTGGATGCTTCCGCCGCGATCGCCGCCGCCAGGAGCGCACCGAGCGGCACGGCGACGATCCATCCCTTCAGCAACTGGGTGTCCACCGCCCCCCGCTGCCGGTGTGCAAGAAAGGAGCGGATCGAGGTCGGCACGATGATGGCGAGCGAGGTGCCGAGCGCCAGATGCATGCGTACCTCCTCCGGCACACCAAGAATGCCGAAGACGTGGAAGAAGATCGGCACCAGGATCGCGCCGCCGCCGATGCCGAACATGCCGGCGAGCAACCCCGCAAGCACGCCTGCCGCGGCCAGTGCGACGACGAAGGGAAGGACTTCGGAGATGGGAGGCATGAGGGCGGACCTGATGCAGGACGAGACGGAGGAAGGCTAACCTGCCGTGTCTTGTTGCACCAAACCGGTTGTCAGACAAGTCGAGGCGGGCCGTACCGTTGAGGCGTGGGATCAATCGCAGTACTTGGAGCCGGACTTGCGGGCGCGCAGGTCGAAGTGGAAGTGGTTCCAGTGTTCCTTGTTGCTGCCTGGCCCAAGCACGGTGTGGAAGTACTTGCAGCTGTCGTCGCGCACGGTGTTCAGGAGGCCGCGCTCGCGAAAGGCGAAGAAGCCCTTCTTGCGTACGTCGATCCTCTTGCCGTTCTTCAGCACGAACTTGCCGAGGTCAATGGCGTTGCCGCGGGCGTGCTCCGACATCGGATTGCGCTTCTGGCGGCTGTTGTTCATCCGGCGGCAGGAATAGCCGCCCATGGATTCGATGGTCTTGACGCCGGACAGGTAGCGATAGCGCGAGGACGGCGCGAGCTCGTACTTCACCCACTTCGCCAGCGCCAGCGTCGTCGGGCAATTGAGCTTTGTCGCCGGCTTCAGGTCAATATTGCCCGAGAAGCCGCTCAGCAGGACGGGATAGTCGATGCCGCAGCTCGGCCCGTCGGCGATGCGCTGGATGTCGCGGAATTCTACCCCAAGGCGGCGCAGTTCGGCGCGGCAGCTCACCTCGGATGCCGGCATGACCTCGCGCGGGCGGATCGGCTCGCGCTCCGCCGCCGGATTGTTCGGCGCCAGCATCGCCACCTGCTGCGGCTCTTCCGGCAGGCGCGTCGGGGCCACCACCGGAGATTGGTCGCCCCAGACGAGCGACTGGTTCTGTACACTCCCTTGAAGACCCTCCGCCTGCCGCTTTGGCGGGATCGTGATCATCTGTTCGTTCTGAGCGACCGAGACGCTGGGCGCACCGCCTATCGCCATCGGCGCATCGGTGCCGATGCCGGCGACCACGGGCTGGGCCGTACCGCCTTCGGCGATCATCTGGTCCTGCTCCTGTGCAAGTCCGGTCACGCCCTCGCCCGTGCTCGGCTGCGCAAAGCCGAACTGCGCATCCATGTTGACGCCTTCTTCGGGCACGCGCAGCACGTTCTGCGGCTGCCCCTGAAGCTGCATGGCCTCAGGGCTGTCAATCATCGGCAGGGCCGCACTCTGCACGCTCTGCGGTGCAGCTGGCGTTGGCTGCCCCGGCGCAGCACCTGGATAAGACTGGCTGTAGCCGCCGCTGCCGACCTGCGACACCGGTGAGGGCGACGTCTGATACGGCTGCTGTATCGGCGCAGGCTGCGAGATCGGCGAGATGGCGCTCACCCGCGTGTCACTGTCGATGCCGGCGGGCGGCACCAGCCCTTCGGCGGAGCAGCTCACCAGCATCGTCGTGATCATCAGCGAAGCCAAGGCCCGCCGCGAAAGGGAAGCATACGCCATACCAGTTGCCGCTCTCGGTGCCGAAATGGCACATGGCGCAAGATTAGGGGAACGAGGTAAACGAAGACTTTCGAGAAGATGACGATATCAGGGTAAGTTGGCGGCGACGGGATGTCGTCGTCACCGAGCGCGCTCCCCCAGCTGCTCCATCTTCTTCAGCCAGGCGCCGCCGTTGAACACCGGCGAGCCGACGCTACCGATCAGCGTTGGCCGTACCGGACGGATCCCGACAAACTGGAGAATGCCGATCTTCATCGCCTTGAAGTTGTGGCTGCCGTAGAAGATCCGGTAGGCCCAGGACGGCATCCCCATGGTGATGATGACGTGGGCCCACTTGCCGGTCAGCAGGCCGTTGCGAAATGGCGGTTTGGAACTGTCATAGGCAAAGCCCGGCCGCGCCGTCTGCTCCAGGAAAGCCTTCAGCAGCGCCGGCATTCCGCCCAGCCACAGCGGGTAAACGAAGACGAGATGTTCGGCGTCTTTTCATCAGCGCCTGCGCCCCGGCAATTGCCGGTGGAACCGCACCATGCTCCTGTTCGCGCTGCGAGGTCAGGAACGGAATATCCATCTGACCGAGCTCGATACGTTCCACATGGTGCCCCGCCCGCTCGACACCTTCGGCATAGGCATCGGCAAGCGCATGACACAGGTGGCGCTCTTTGTTGTCCGGATGCCCCTGCACCATCACGATCTTCGCGATTGCCCGTCCCTCGCATCACCAGGAAAAGAATAGCAGCGGCGCCAGCGTCTGTTTTTGCGCAGCATCAAGTAGAAAGAGCCCGCCGGCGTTCGCTGCCGGCGGGCTCTCTTCGATGACATCAGCGCTCAAGCCGCGCGGGCAGCTCCCGAAGCCTGATGGCCGGTAGAGGCGTGACCTTCGGTGCAGAAGGCGGACAGCAGGTGCTGCAGCTGCACGCTCTGCTCGGCGAGCGTCTGGCTTGCTGCCGTCGTCTCTTCCACCATGGCGGCGTTCTGTTGCGTCATCTGGTCCATCTGGTTGACGGAGGCATTGATCTCCTGCAGCGCCGTCGCCTGCTCGCGCGACGCCGTGGCGATCGTTTCCACATGCGCGTTCACCCGCTCGACCAGCTGTGCGATTTCGACCAGCGCATCACCGGTGGAGCGTACCAGCGAAACGCCGCCCTCGACTTCGCGTGCCGAATTGCTGATCAGCGTCTTGATCTCCTTGGCCGCATTGGCGGAGCGCTGCGCTAGTTCCCGCACTTCCTGCGCAACGACGGCAAAGCCACGGCCCGCCTCGCCCGCCCGCGCCGCCTCGACGCCAGCGTTCAATGCCAGGAGATTGGTCTGGAATGCGATTTCGTCGATCACCGAGATGATCTGGTTGATGCGGCTGGAGGAGTCTTCGATCCGGCCCATCGCGTCGACGGCGCTGCGGACGATCTCGCCCGAGCGGCCGGCGCTCTGCTTCGTTTCGGCCACCATGCTGCGCGCCTCGTCCGCCCGCTCTGACGCCGTCTTCACGGTTGCCGTGATCTCGTCCAGAGCCGCCGCTGTTTCCTCAAGCGATGCTGCCTGCTGCTCGGTGCGGCGCGACAGGTTGGCGGTGGCGCCGCTGATGTCGGAAGCGCTATCGCGCACAACATGGCTCGTCTCGGTGATCGAGACGATCGTCTGGCGAAGCGAGTTGACCGCATTGTTGAAATCGTCCCGCAGGCTGGCATAATCGTTGCCGAGATCGGCGACGTTCGCCGACAGATCGCCGTGGGCCAGCGCCGAAAGCGCACGCCCGAGTTCGGCCATGGCACGCGCCTGGCGATCGGAAGCCGCCGCCAGGGCGCGCTCATTCGTCGAACGCTCTTCCGAAAGCGCCCGCTGCTGCTCGCTCTCGCGCGCCTGCAGCGTCAGCCGCTCCTCAACCGCATCGCGCAGCACAACGAGCGCCCGGGCCATGTCGCCCATCTCGTTTTTCTGCTCCGTATGCGGGACGGTGACGTTCGACTCGCCCTCGGCGATGTTCTGCAGCACGCCCTTCACGTTGCCGAGCGGCTTGGTGACGCTGCGGATGACGAAGAATGCACCGCCGAGCAGCACCATGGCACCGGCAGCAAACATTGCCGCATAAGTCGCCATGCTCTGCCGGAACATCGCATGCAGGTCGTCGGCATAGACGCCGGTACCGACGATCCAGCCCCAGGGCTCGAAGCCGATCACGTGCGAATATTTCTCGACCGGCTGTTCCGCACCGGGCTTCGGCCAGTAATAGTCCACGAAGCCCTCTCCCTTGGCCTTCACGGTATTGACGAACTCGACGAAGAGGAACTTGCCGTTCGGGTCCTTGTTCTGCGACAGATCCGTGCCGTTCAGCTCCGGCTTGATCGGATGCATCACCATGAACGGACGCATGTCGTTGATCCAGAAGTAGCCGCTGCCGCCGGCATAGCGCATCGCGCCGATTGCCCTCATTGCCGCAGCCTGCGCCTCCTCGCGGGTCATCGTGCCGGCAACTTCCATGTCGTGATACTGCTTCAGCGTGCTGACGGCGATATCATCCATGAAGTCTAGCCCCGCCTTCCGCTCCTGCTCGGAGGATGCATAGGTCTGAAACAGGCTGAAGGTCATCGCGCTCGCCAGGATGACAAGCGCAAAGACGATCAGAAGATACATTCGTGCCGAGATAGTAAGACGCTGCATTGATTCCCCCCAATATGCAACATATGTCACCAAATCTAGCCCAAGGAAGTTACTAGGTGGTGAAACGCTGAAGAACGCCTCCATTCGCACATCAGGTGCGAACAAATCATCGTTGTGTCTCATCGAAGGCCATGATGATGCAGCAAAGCTCCAGGCAAGCTCTCCCGCCTAACCCGTTCTATCGAAGCCGGTTGACGGCTTACGGCGAAGCGCCCGAGTGGGCGCGAATGGTTGCTCGATTGAGGATTGGCAGGGACAAAGAACATTTTTCGGGTATCAGCTTGAAGCGCCAAACGAACCGGCGCAACTGGAAGAGATGCTGGCGCTTTTCGAGTTGCTCAAGCCCAAGGCGTCCCCCACACCCCTGCACCGGATCGGCGGCAACCGCGACGGTCCCTACCTGCTGCCGGACGACCTGGACGGCATCACCGCCTGCTTCTCGCCGGGCGTAGACAACGTCAAGTATTTCGCAGACACGATGGTCAAGCGCTACAGCATCGACTGCCATATGTGCGACTATTCCAGCGAGGTCGGATAGATGAAGACGCCTTTGATCGAGGGCCGCCAGACCTTTGCCAAGAAATGGCTTTCACCGGAGCCGGGCGAGAACAACATCGACCTGGCGCAGTGGATCGCGCGGAGAAGGCACCTGAGGCGACCTCCTCCTGCAGATCAACATCGAAGGCGCAGAATACCGCAACCTGCTTTCGGCATCCGACGAGACCCTCTCCCGCTTTCGCATCATCGTGATCGAGGTCCACGCGCTCTGGGCGATCCAGGGCGCCACCATCCTCCGCAGCGTGCTGGCGCCCTTCTCGGCAAGCTGTCGGAATTGTTCGTGCCCGTGCACGCCCATCCGAACAATTGCTGCGGCGAGTTCGTCATCCCCGGCACGGAAATCCGCATTCCGAACGTCCTTAAGCTCACCTACCTGCGCCGCGACCGCGCGAGCAAGGTGAAATACCCGCCCCTGCTGCCCCACCCCAATGACGTGGGCCGCAACGTGTCTGCCGAGCCGCCGATGTTCTTCGGCGAGGCCTGGCTGGATGGCCCCGGCCGCTCGAATCAAAGATGAAGATGCTCGAGGATACGCTCCAGATGGTCGGAGAGTTTCCAAACGAACCGGCAATCCTCAATCTCGCCAGGATTTCATGGCGAGGAACATCGCGGGAGACGAACCCCCGCCAGAGCTTCGGGAAGTCGCCGCCGGCAAGGCCTATCTTCTGAACTCTACCTATCCCGGCCTCAGCGCAACGGGCCGGATCGCACCCGGCAACCCCTTCTTCTTCCACACCGGCTTCAACTTCGATCAGTATATCAAGGTCGATCTTGGCGAGATTCGCGAGGTCGGGAAAATCGGCATCGGCAATCGATGGCTACCAGGACCGCGCAGCGCTGCTCTACTGCATGCTGCCACCAGGAGACGATCACACCTCCGGAGATGTCTTCGAGCTTGCGACTGGTCCCGAATTTGCGACCGGCCTGGTCCTGCAATCCGAGGTTAAGATGCCGTTGACGAAGGCACGCTACGTTACCATCATCTCGCCCCTGCCGAACGCATTGCATCTGTCCGACCTCAAGTCTTCGCCCGCTAGAGAGGCATCATGTCCGATATCGCCCGCCCGACCGGAGAACTGACGCTGCGCACGCTTGCCATGCCGACTGACGCCAATCCGGCGGGAGACATCTTCGGCGGGTGGGTCATGTCGCAGATGGACTTGGCGAGCGGCATACGGGCGGCGGAGCGTGCGCGGGGCCGCGTCGTCACGGCCGCGGTCAAGGAGATGGCCTTCCAGCTGCCGGTCAAGATCGGCGACACATTAAACGTCTATACTGAGATCGTCCGGGTCGGCCGCACATCGATCACCCTGCAGGTGGAGGCCTGGGCACACCGCGCGCGCCACCGCATGCTCGAAAAGGTCACCGCCGGCACCTTCATCATGGTCGCCCTGGACGAAAGCGGCCAGCCGACGCCGGTTCCGCCGAAGGAGGACTCGTTCCCCTCTTAAAGTTTGCTGAATGCCGTTAAGCGAAAGTTTGACGCTTGCCGCATAACCGCCGCAGGCGCTCTGGTGCGCAGGGGGCGGGAGAGCATGGCGCACATCCGCTTCAAAGACGCTGATGCCGTTGCGGCGGAAGTCCCGATCGCCCAGGCGCATTCGCTGCTGTCCTCCCTGAACATCTCGCTATGGGCAAACAGCTTCATTGCGCTGACGACCGCGGTAATCCTCTGGCTGAACAAGCCGGCGCACGACGTCCTGTACTGGCTTTCGGCTATCGTTGCCCTCGACACGGTCCGTGTCTTCCTGGCGCGCGGGTTGCGCCGGACGGATCTGGCATGCACGAACGGACGGCTGACGCTGCGGATCCTCACGGCAGCTGCCTTCGCCAGCGCTTGTCTCTGGGCAGTGACACCCATTCTGGAACCGGTGCGCGAAAGCTACGCCGCGCAGGCCTACATGATCTTCATCATCGCCGGAATCTGCGCGAGCTCGGTCATACAGAGCCGGCGCATTCGCCCGTCTCGGTTGCCTTTGGCGCCCCGCACATGATCGCAGCCATTGCCTCCCTTCTTTGGGAGGCCTCGTCTATCGAACTCGTCGTTGCGGTCGATGTCGGCCTGCTGATGGTGATGATGCTCCGCAGCACCCGCATCAGCCAGGCAAACTTCATCGCGAGCCAGAGCGATCGCATCCGCGCCATGTCCCTTGCACACTCGCTGACGGATGCCAATTCTGCCATTCAGGTGTCTCACGCGGAGCTTCAGTGCATCGCCAACAGCGATCCGCTGACCGGTCTTTGCAATCGCAGTTCCTTCAACGCTGGCCTCTCGCAGACGCTTGAGCAGTGCTCCGCGAGAAGCGAATCGGCCGCACTCATCATCATCGACCTCGACCGCTTCAAGTCGATCAACGACACCATGGGACACACGCTGGCGATAAGGTCCTGACGGCCTTTGCCGCCCGCCTCTCAAAAGTGGTCGGTCCGCAGGATCGCGGTCCGGCTCGGTGGTGACGAGTTTGCCGTAGTCGTGAAGGGCGCAGAAGCAATGAACAGCGCCGCGATGGTCGCCGCCGATGTCCTCACCCTCAGCGCCGAGCCGGTCATCGTCGACGGCCGGCCGGTCGTGACCGGGGCCAGCATCGGACTTGCACTCTATCCCGAACATGCCGCCACTCCGGCTGATCTCTTCGCCTGCGCCGACATTGCGCTCTATGCCGCCAAGGAAGAAGGGCGGAGCCGCATCGGCGTCTTCAATCCAAAGATCCGACGCCGCCTCGACCGCCAGAAGCATGTCGAGCTGGCGTTTGAAGAGGCGATCGAGACCGGGAGGATCGAGGTCCATTCCAGCCGCAGGTCGATCTGGCCGACGGCTCCTTCGTCGGCTGCGAGGCTTTGATCCGCTGGACCCATCCGGAGCTCGGCCCGATCCACCCGCCCGAGATCATGGAGGCGTCGAAATCGACTCATGCTTCGCACAAGCTCACCCGATACGGCACGACTTCCGCGGTCGACCTCATCCGCCAGCTGCCGGCACTCGGCCTCCCCGACCTGTCTGTTGCCGTCAACGTCTCCCCAGCGAATTCTCCAGCTATTCGGTTGCAGCCCTGCTGGAAGAGATCGTGGCCGCATCCGGCATCGATCCGGCTCGTCTGGGAGTGGAGATCACTGAGGAAGCGACCCTCGACACGAGCGTCGCAGGCGCCGAACTGGCGCGGCTGGAGAAAGCGGGCTTCCGGCTTGCCGTCGATGATTTCGGCGCCGGCTACTCCTCGCTCGCCAGTCTGGTCGGCCTCAGCGTAGATAAACTGAAAGATCGACCGCAGCTTCGTCCATGGCATCGCCGCAAGCCGCGAGAACCAGGCGCTGGTCGCCGCCCTCATCGGCATGGGCCGCGCTGGACATGGACATCGTCGTGGAAGGCGTCGAATCCGCCGACGATGCCGAGGCGCTGCGCATGCTCGGCTGCCGCTACGCGCAAGGCAATCTCTACGGCCGCCCGATGCCACGCCAGGCGCTGGAGCAATGGGTCACCTTCTACCGGCCCGGGCCGCAATCCGCGACCCTGATGGCCTAGGCCGACACCCCCGCCTCCCCATGCCTGGGCGTGCCAGAACGCCGCGCCTGCGCCATCGCACCTCTCAGCACTCCGAAGACCTTCGGTTCACGGCACTGCGCCACGTTGAAGCGCATGAATGACCTGGCGCTCTGCGACGCGCTGAACACATTGCCGGGCGCCAGCACCACATCCTGCTCCAGCGCCAGTCGCGCAACTTCCGCCGCATCCAGCCCCTCCGGCAGCGCGCACCAGAGGAAGATCCCGCCTCCCGGCTCGATCCATGGGCGGATGCCGAGCGCTTTCAGCTTCGCACCAACCTCGCCTCGTGCTCTGCTCAGCCGCTCGCGCAAGCCGTTGAGGTGGCGCCGGTAGCTGCCGTCGCGCAGAAGCGCGTAGATCAGCGCCGCCGAGATCGGATTGCCGCCGAAGCTGCTGGCGATCTTCAGGTCTGTTAGTCGCTCGATCCAGTCACTCCGTGCCGCTATATAACCGCAACGGGCTGCCGCAGTGAGGGTCTTGGAGAAGCTGCCGATCTGGATCACCCGGTCGAGCCCGTCGAGCGCCGCAAGCCGCGTAGATGGCTCGGGGCAGAAGTCGCAGAAGATATCGTCTTCCACGATCGTCAAGCGGGCCTCCTCGGACAGCGCAAGCACGCGGTGCGCAGTTGCAAGCGACAGCGTCGCACCCGTCGGATTATGCAGCCCGCAATTGGTGATGTAGAGCCGCGGCGCGTGCTCCGTGAGTGCGGCGGAGAAGGCCGCGAGATCCGGACCAGTCGGCATCCGCGGGATCCCGATGACCTTGACCCGATGGGCACGAAGCAACGCCAGGAAGTTGAAGTAGCATGGATCGTCGACGAGGACCGTGTCCCCCGGCTCCAGCAGCAGCCGGCAGAGCATGTCAATCGCCTGCGTGCCGCTTTCCGTCAGGAGAACCTGTTCGGGCAGCGCCATCACCCCTTCCTCTACGAGCCTCGCGGAAAGCAATTGGCGCAAAGGAAGGTGTCCGAGCGGCGTGCCGTAGTCGGTTAGCACGGCAGCCTCCGTCCGGGAAAGCTGGCGCAGAGCGCGGCGCATTTCCTCCGCCGGCATCCAGTCCGCCGGGAGCCAGCCGCACCCCGGCTTGAGAACCTCTGTCCCTCCTTCAAGCGACTGTCGCGACACCCAGAGCGGGTCGACCGCCCGCTCCAGGCGCGGTCCGACCGCCGCCAGCGATAATGGCTGTGGTGCGCGCGTGACATAGAATCCGGAACCCGGCCGAGACCGGATCACGCCCTCTGCCACCAGCCGCTCATAGGCTTCCGCAACGGTGGAGGTCGAGACATCCAAGGTCCGGGCAAACGCGCGGATGGAAGGCAGTTTAGCATCCGCAGGCAGCGCCCTCGCCGCAATCCGCTGTCGGATGGCGTCAACCACCCGCCCGATCTGGCCACCGCCGCCGGCCGAAGTCACGTCCATCCGTACTGCCTCCCGCATCACTACAGTTTGGCGAAACTGTAATGCATCGTCGCTTCAAGCACCACGTGCTTTCGCTTACGTTAGAATCGCAACGATGAGGACAGGTGACAGGCATGGACAAGACGACGAGCGGCTGGATCAATGGCTTTGCGGGGGTGGCGATCTTCGCGGGATCCCTACCAGCGACACGAGCGGCAGTTGCCGACTTCCACCCCCTGTTTTTAACGGGTATTCGCGCTTCCATCGCCGGCCTCCTGGCGATCCTGCTGCTCGCGGCCTTTCGGGAGAAGCGCCCCCTCCGGAGCGACCTTGCGCCGCTTGCCGTTGTGGCGCTCGGCGTCGTGGTCGGCTTCCCTCTCCTGACAGCGCTGGCGCTCGAGCACGTCACCGCCGCGCACTCCATCGTCTTCATCGGCCTCTTGCCGCTGTCGACCGCAATCTTCGGCGTCCTGCGCGGCGGCGAGCGGCCGAAGCCCACCTTCTGGCTGTTCTCCTGTCTCGGCAGCGCGCTTGTCGCGAGCTTTGCGCTCAAGGATGGACTGAGCGCATCACCACTCGGCGACATGCTGATGCTTGCCGCCATCACAGTCTGCGGCCTCGGCTATGCCGAAGGCGCGCGGCTGTCGCGTCGGCTCGGCGGCTGGCAGGTCATCTGCTGGGCGCTGGTGCTGTCGCTGCCGCTCATGGCACTGCTTGCCCTGGCAAGGCTGCCGTCCAGCTTGGAGACAGCACGCCCGGCCGCCTGGTTCGGCCTTGCCTATGTCTCCGTCTTCAGCATGCTTGTTGGCTTCGTCTTCTGGTATCGTGGGCTTGCCTTGGGCGGCATCGCCGGGGTCGGCCAGTTGCAGCTGCTGCAGCCGTTCCTGGGGCTTGCGCTTGCCGCCACACTGCTCGGCGAAACCGTAAGCCCCGCAATGATCGCCGTGACACTTGCCGTCATCCTTTGCGTTGCGGGAGCCAAGCGCTTCGCGCGATAGGCAGGCAGATCCGTCAGCCGAGGAACCGCCGCCCGATCCGGATCAGCCGCTCCACCCGCGTCGTGTAGGGCGGAAAGAGCATCGGCACCATGGAGCGGCGATCCGTCAGGATCGGCTTCTCGTGGCTGAAGGCCTGGAATCCGAAGTATCCGTGCCCGGCACCGATGCCGGAATTGTTGACGCCGCCGAACGGCAGCCTCGGGTGGGTATATTGCATGGTGGTGAGGTTGACGCCGACACCGCCCGAGGATGTGCGGGAGATCACCTCTTCGGCGAAAGCCGGATCCTTTTCGAAGATGTAGAGCGCCAAGGGTTTCGGCCGGCTGTTGATGCGCTCGATTACTGAACCCAGGTCGTCATAGGCCATCAGCGGCAGCACGGGTCCGAAGATCTCCTCCTCGTCTATCTCCATCTGCGGCGTGATCGCCTCCACCAGCGTCGGTGCCAGATAGGTCCCCTCGCCCCCGCCGCCAAAAGTGATGCGCGCACCTTTTCCGACCGCATCGTCAAGAAGCCGGCGCAGGCGTGTCGCATGCTGCTCGTTGACGATTCGGGCATAGTCCCCGCTCGCACGGGCGTCCTCGCCATAGGAGCGGCCGATCGCCGCCCGCACCGCCGCGGCAAACTCCGCCTCGACGCTGCGGTGGACGAAGACGTGGTCTGGTGCGATGCAGGTCTGGCCGGCATTGACGAACTTGCCGAAGGCAATCCACCGCGCCGCCTTCTCTAGGTCGGCACCAGGGCCGACAATGGTGGGCGACTTACCGCCGAGTTCCAGCGTCACGGAGGACAGGTGCTTTGCCGCAGCCGCCATCACGATCTTGCCGACCTGAGGGCTACCGGTGAAGAAGATATGGTCAAAGGGCTCTTCCAGCAGCCGCTGCGCCACTTCCTTGTCCCCCTGCACCACCGCCACCAGCTCCGGCGGAAAGGTCTCCGTGATGATCTCGGCAATTACCTTTGCCGTCGCCGGCGTCATCTCCGAGGGTTTCACCACCGCACTGTTGCCGGCAGCCAGTGCTGAAACGAGCGGCCCGAGCGCCAGGTTGAACGGATAGTTCCACGGCGCGATGATCAGGCAGACGCCGCGCGGCTCCGGGCGAATGCGTGCGGAGGTCCCGAAGGTCGCCAGCGTCGGCGCCACTCGGCGCTCACGCATCCAGCCCTTCAGGTGGCGCATGGCGTGGCGGATTTCCTGCAGCACCGGCAGGATTTCGGTCAGAATGACCTCCGGCTCCGACTTGCCGAAATCCTTGCGCAACGCAGCGACAATGTCGCGCTCGCGCCGCTCGATCGTCTGCCTCAGATGGGCAAGTGCACCTTTCCGTTCCTCCAGCCCGAACCTCTGCCGCCGCTCGGCCGCTCCTGCCCTCTGCCGGGAAAAGATGCTCTCGATCTCGTCACGTTCCGCCACCCGCCGCTCCCTTCTGCTTCGAGCCGGCACCTTACTCGCGACAGTCAGACATCTTCAACTCCACGGCCCGAGTTCAGGATCAAGATGCTCGCCAACCTGTGATTGCGCCGGGAGGAATAACGGCGCCGGCGCTCGAAACATTTCCATCTGTCACAGGTTTGCCCCCCTGAGCGTCAACGAAAGCGCTCAACTAAGCAAAGAGAAAAACAAGAGAGGAGACAACCATGTTGAACAAGGTTGCGACCAAGCTTGCTGCTTCCACATTTGCTCTGTCGCTGGTAGCGGCGCCGGTCATGGCGGCGAACTACAGCGACTGGAATACAGACGGCAATGACGGGATCAACGAAAGCGAGTTCCGTACCGGTTTCGAACAGAACAACGCCTTTGACACCTGGGATGCCGACGACAGCGGCACGCTGACGCAATCGGAGATCGAAACGGGCGTCGGCGATAACCAGCAGGCCTTCAACGACCGCTACGGCGACGGCTGGTTCGAGGAATGGGATGCCGATTCCGATTCCGCCATCAGCGAGGACGAATACTATAACGGCCTCTACACGAGCTACGACGCCGACAACAACAACATCATCGAAGAGCCTGAGTTCGGCGATGTTGGCGACGACATGGGCGATGGCGGCTGGTTCGACGTCTAACACCCTTGACGCGTAATGGGAGAGGATTGCCGGCGCTGCCGGCATCCTCTGAGACAGACCTAATCCACCACCAGACGATCTTTTGATTATAGAGGAGACATCTCATGAAACTCGTAGTTGCAACACTTGCGTCCACCCTTCTCGCCGCCTCTGCCATGGCGCAGACCAGCAATGACAGCTCGGGCAATGCTTCGGCGTCCGGCACCTCGACCGAAACGACCGCCGGCTCCAGCCAGACGAATCCCGACGCAGCTATGGCGCAGGACAAGGTCCGCCAGCAGCTCACTGATGCCGGCTTCCAGCAGGTCGAGATCCTTGACACCTCCTACCTGGTGCGCGCCCAGACCGCAGACGGCAATACGGTGCTGATGGTCATCGATCCGCCGATCGGCGGCACCGGTACCGGCACGACCAGCGGCACTGGCACGACCAGCGGCAGCGGCACCGATTCCGGTTCCACGAACGGCCAGTCCAACGACTGATCGCGCAGGGCTGCCGACGAAGCGGCAGTCCGCCGGATGATCATCCAATACCTACAAGGAGGCGGCCGGCCCCGTCGGCCGCCTCCGCCGTTTCTCCGCCCGCAATTCCCGTCCAAACCCCGGAGGACAGCGAGATGACCCGATCTGCCCTTGCCCTTCTCTTCGCCGCCGCCACGGCCGCAGGCTCGCCTGCTTTTGCTCAGACGCCGGATGCCGGTACCACCGTCAAGATCCTGCCCGACTGGAGCTACCAGCCGCTCTTCGACCGCGCCTCAAGCGTCGAAAACCTCTTCGACCAGGCGCGCGTGATGGACCGCAGCGGTGACATGATCGGCGACATCGAGAACATCATCTTCTCCGAGAACGGCAAGGCGCTGGCTATCATCGCCCGGATAGACGGCATTCCTGGCCGCGGCGAAACGCATGTCAGCATCCCCTGGGACGAGATCGAGTTCTCGGACGAGCGGGAGGACGTCAACGTTCCGATCGATGCCGACAATATCACCGAATATACCGGCTTCGACCCGAGCGGCATCCTCGAGAAGCGCGACACGGGCTCCGTCGGCACGGTCGAGGTGGAGATGCCATGGATCTTGGCGAAGACGTCTTTCAGGCGCGCGACCTGATCGGCGACCATGCCTATCTCGGTGACAACAACCGCTGGGGCTACATCAACGATCTCGTTGTGCGCGACGGCCGGCTGGTGGCGATCGTCGTCGAGGTGGCCGACGAGCGCGTCTCACGCCACTACGCCCCCCCCTTCGACGAGACTGCCGGCGTCGACCCCGGCGACCGCCGCTACACACCGCCGCTCAACGAGAACGCCATCGAAGAACTCGGCGAGTTCGACTACGACCGCTTCCGCAAGCGCCACCAGCCCTAGAAGCTGCCATCCCCCGTTACCCTGCCGACGTGTCCGGCGACCGCCCCTGTGGCCAACTCGCCAGCGCCTGCTCGGCAACACCCTCAAGGGTCTGGCGGTTGAAGCCGGCTTTGGCTTGCACTGCAATCCCATGCGTGACCGCCATCAGGAATGCGGCCAGCGCATCGGGCTTGGCGGTTTCGGGCAGGTCTCCCTCCGCCTTGGCACGCTCGAAGCGTTCCCGGATTTCGCGCTCCGCGATGGCACGGCCTTGGATCAGCACCTGCCGCACCGGCTCGGCCTCGTCTGAACCGGCAAGCACGCCGTTGATGTAAAGGCAGCCGCGGTGATCGTCGAAGCGCGTGTTGAGGTCGACAGCCCCGTAAAGGATATGGGCCGCCACCTCGCGCGCCGTCGGCAGCGTCAGCGCCTCCGGCATATAGTGCAGGAAGCGCTTGTAATAGCGCTGCAACGCCTTGCGGAAGAGCTCTTCCTTATTGCCGAAAGCGGAATAAAGCGCCGGACGCTCGACGCCCGCCGCCGCCGTCAGGTCCGCATAGGACGCGCCTTCATACCCCTTGCGCCAGAAGACACAGAGAGCCGCGTCCAGGGCCTGTTCGATATCGAATTCCCGACGGCGTCCCATCAGATCCATCCATGCTGTTTCATAACGACCATTATTAAACCGCTTGACGCTCAAGGTCAAATATCATACCGACCGTTATCGTAACGCGCGTTATGTTAATCGGCGCTTCTCCTCCGGCGCCAATCGATCCATTCAAAGAAGAGGCATTCCCATGTCAGACACATCCAAGTTCCTCCAGGGCAAGGTGGCCCTCGTCACCGGTGGCTCGCGCGGCCTCGGCGCAGCCACTGCCGAAACGCTGGCCAATCATGGTGCCGACGTCGCCATCAGCTATGCCGCCTCCGCCGACAAGGCTAACGCCGTGGTGGAAAGGCTAAAGGCGAAAGGCGTCCGCGCCATTGCCGTCAAGAGCGACCAGGCCGACCTCTCCTCCGCTCGCCCGCTCATCGATGAGGTGCTCGCCGAATTCGGCCGCCTCGACATCCTCGTCAACAATGCCGGCATCGCCATCCAGGGCCAGATGGTTGACGACCCGTCGCTCGACTGGGATCACTATAACCGTCAGTGGCAGGTGAACGTGCTCGGCACCATTGCCAACACTCGCGCTGCGGCTCCAAGGCTGTCGGATGGCGGCCGTATCATCTTCGTCGGCTCCGCACTCGGCTCCCATGTCGTCTTCCCTGGCGTCGCCGATTACACCGGCACCAAATGGGCGCTGGCCGGTTATGCGAAGGGAATTGCCCGCGAACTCGGTTCACGCGACATCACCGTCAACGTCATCCAGCCCGGCATCATGCCGACCGACATGGCGGCAGACGTCTCCGGCGAATTGCCCAACCGCGACGCCATCCTCGACATGCACCCGATCCGCCGCATCGCGACGCTGGAGGAGGTCTCCGAAACCATCGCCTTCCTCGCCGGTCCGCATGCCGGCTATATCAACGGCCAGCAGCTCACCATGGCTGGCGGCCTCGGCATCTGATCATAACGGCCTCCCGCCCCGGTGCCGCAAGGCTCCGGGGCAGCCCCTCCTTCATTGACGCCGACCGTCGCGATTGCCACATGCTGGCGCGATGGCAAAGAGCAAGAAGAACACGGCCCCTCCCGCATACACCGAGACCTGGACCCTGCCGGCGGCGGCGACCTTCGGGTCCCTCGTCCGCGCCAAAGGCATCCTCCTGGAAATCCGCGCCCGCCTGCCGGTTTCGGTGCGCAAGTCGCTCGGCTACACGGTCGCCACCCTGACGTTTGCCATGCCCGAAGGCAGCGAGGCGGAATTCCGCCGCACCGCCGCCAGCATAACGAAGGCGCTCGACGGCATAGAGGACCTGCCGGTCATCCCTCGCGAGATCCAGGACATCCTGTCGATCTCGACCACCGAGCGCCATCGATGGCTGGAGGAGGACGCCTCAAAAGCGCCGGCACCCGCACTGTCAAGCTGCGCGGCCGCGCCCGCCAGATCACCTTCCACGTCTTCGATCCCAAGCTGGTCAAGGACCTGCTTGACCACGGCACGGTCGACGAATGGCGCGAGCACGACAAGGAAGCAGCGGCCGAAAACCGGCGGCGCGCTGCCTACAAGGCCAAGCTCACCCGGTCGCTGAAGAAGGGCAAGGAGAAGCCCGACACCGCAGGCGAGACCCAAGCCGATGCCCCGCCGCTCGCCGGATGGTACGATTTCGACCTCGACGGCCTGCTGCGCTGATCCGACCTTCCGGTATGGCAACAGGCGAAAACATGCTAAGCGCCCGCCAAACGACACCAACAGGAGTATCACGGGTGAGCGAACTGACCGTGGCCGAGGCCACCGACCGCATCTACCAATCGCTGGCAGACGACAATGCCGATCTCGACACGCACATCTCGGCGCTGAAGGCAGCACTCGCCCGGGAGGGCCGCCAGGAGGCCGTCTTCGATCCGGCCAAACTTGCCCAGAACAACCGCTCCGGCCGCAAGCTGATGCAGGCCTATTTCCGCCAGCGCGGCGTGACCGTGAAGTTCGAGGGCGCCTGACGGCCAAACGCCGTCAACAAACGCCCTGCGTGAACTCTTGCCCCAGAACACGCGTTGACGCCATGCCTGCGCGAGGCGACACTCCGCCTCGTCGCACATCACGGGAGGACAGAGATGGAAGAACTCAGCCGCTGGCGCCAGATGCGAACCGCACCAAGGGACGGCAGCCGCATCCTCGTCACCATCCGTCCCTCCGAACAGGGCCCCGGCGCCGTTGACCTCGTCTCTTGGTCGAAGGGCGATCAATACGGACCTGAAGCCTGGCGCTCCTCCGATTCCGCCCCCGGCCGCATCATCGCCTACGCGGAGCCGGAGCTGAAATGCTGGATGCCGCTGCCCGCTGCCAACACCGACCAGCTCACTTTGCCAAGCGCATGGGAGGGAGAGGACGAGACGGAGCTGGATGGTTCGGGAATCTAGAGTTCAACCCGCCGGCTATCTGTCGATCTAGATGATCAAGCTGCCTCCAGTAGATCGATCTCTCTACCTGCGCCGCCGATGTTGACGCTGTATGAAGGCCACCAGATCCGGCGCCGGCATTGGCTTGGCAAGCCCGTAGCCCTGCAAGCTGTCGCATCCAAGGCTTCTGAGAACGGCGATATCCTCGTCTGACTCGACGCCCTCGGCCACAACACATATGTCCAAAGATCGTCCAATTTCGACGATGGAACGCAGCAACGCCTGTTGCTCGCTCGAGCGGGTCGCCCCGGCCACTAGTTCCCGATCCACCTTCAACGCCTTCGGACATACCTTGAGCAGACTGACGATCGAGGCGTGGCCGGTGCCGAAGTCATCGATTTCTAGCGAGATTCCAAGCTGGCGCAGTTGCGCAAGGCGCATGAGAACCTGCTCGTCGCAACTGTCGAGGAAGATCGATTCCAGCAGCTCGAAAGCCAGTACGCCGGGCTCGATGTCGAGCGCTTCCAGCTTTTCCGTCAGCGCTGGGTCGTAGAGCCGTTCATAGGAGACGTTGACGGAGAATTTTGGAATCCCGAGACCCATCTGCTGCCACAGGCGGAAGTCTGAAAGTGCGGCGTCGAGGATCATGGCGTCGATGTCTGCAACGACGCCCAATTCGTTGGCGACGGGGAGGAAAACGTCCGGGCTATGAAGACGTCCATCGGGCGTCATCAAGCGGGCAAGGGCTTCGACACCGACGACATCAAGGGAAGTCGCATCGAATTGCAGCTGGTAGAACGGCACGAAGGCCCGCTGTTCGAGTCCTGCGAGAACCTCGTCGGCTATCCGCTTTCTGCTGACAAGCTCCTGGTAGGATTGCGGGGTAAAGAACTCGAACCTGTTGCGGCCACTCTTCTTTGCCCGATAGAGCGCAATGTCGGCGTTAAGAAGCAGTTGCGTGACGTCCGTTTCCTCTCCCGTCTGGCAGGCAATTCCGATGCTGGCGCCGGTCCGGCAGACGTGCCCGTCAACGGTGATGGGCTTCGCCAGTCTCGCAATCAGCTCGCGGGCCAGCTCGGACGCCGTCGAAGAGGAACCCTCGGCACGGTGTATGATGACGAACTCATCGCCGCCCACGCGGGCAACGAAATCATTCTCACGGGCAGACGACGCCAGCACATCCGCAACGTGTTTGAGTAGCGCGTCGCCTGTCGCGTGGCCGAGCGTGTCGTTGATGTTCTTGAACCGGTCGAGATCGAGATGCAGGATGGACAGCGTTTGCGCGTCGCGAGAAAAAAGCCCGGCCATGCGCCGCAACGTCAGATCCAGATATCTGCGGTTTGGCAGGTTGGTCAGATAATCATGCAATGCGCTGTGTTCGATCTCCTGCCGCGCCGCTTCCAGCGCCGCAGTCTTGGCTTCGGCCAGACGCGTCGCGTGCTCCAGCTCCCGGCGTAGCATCACATCCTCTGTCACATCCCAGTTGGCGCCTACCAGCTTTGCATGTCCGTCCTGGTCGGTGAAGCGCTTGCTGTGGCTCCGGATGATGCGTTCCTCGCCGTTGCGCAGCACCCGGTACTCGTCGGAAAACGTTTCCGTGCTCGACGCGTGGTCGGCGACCTTCTGGAGGACACGGGGCAGATCCTCCGGGTGAACGAGGCTTTCCCACAGTCCGCCGATCTCGATCGAGCGGTTGTCGTCGAACCCGTAGATCGAGAACATCTTCTCGTCCCATTCGGACTGCCCCGTGGTGAAATCGGCTTCAAACACGCCGATACCGGAGATCTCCAGCGCCATCTCCAGGCGCCTGGCGATACGCGCTGCGGCCTCTTCGGAAGCCTTCCTGACGGTGACATCGGTGTCGGTGCCGACAACGCGCGTGGCCTTGCCTGAAGCGTCCCACTCGACGCCGGCGCCGCGGCACTCGATCCAGACCCAATGCCCGTCCTTGTGCCGCTCGCGGTAGTCGAAAACGGCGAAGGCCGGATCGCCCGCCGCCTGCCGATCCATGGCATGGACAACCTTTTCTCGGTCATCCGGATGCACCTTCTGCAGCCATTCGGCCGTGCTTGCCGGAAGCGGATCACCCGGCTCCAGACCGCGCATCTTGTGCCAGGTGGGGGAATAGTATTTCCGGCCGGTCCCCCAGTTGTGATCCCAGACGCCGAGATCCGAGGAGATCAGGGCATGATCCCAACGGCTTTCCCGATACACAAGCTCCTGCAGCCCGCGCATCCGATTAGGTGAATCGAGACACATCACCAGCGCCGCCCCAGCCGCGCCGCCATCCGGCAACGGCATGACCTTGACCTGCGCCCAACGCGGTTCCTGCCGCGAAACGATGAGGAGTTCGCGCGTTTCGCAAGATACGCCCTGCGCAGCGGCGGCGATATCGGCGATCAGCTGCCGGCGGTCTTCCTTGGACAGCGTGGAGAAGAGGCAGGCATCCAGGCCAGGTTCCGCCCATAGGTCCTTGAACGCCGCGTTGGTTTCCAGCGTCTGTCCGCATGCCGTCACGATTGCGAGGGGCAAGGGTAAGGAGGAAATCTGCTCGCCCATTCTGGCACTTTCCGCGAACGGCGACTGGAGGCGACTGGGAGCAAATGGAGGAGCTTGCACGGCAGCGTTCCGTTGACGAATAGATTAGCATCTTAGGACCATCTAACTAACGTCGACTTAAACCGGTCAAGGGCATTGTCGCTACTCCCTCGCCTGTCGGCGACCTCCGGTCCGGCGAACAAGGCCACTGCCGGCACCCCTTTGTCCCGCTTTCAGACCTCGTCGCGCAACGCGCGGTCGATGAAATCCTCAGGGTCGATGGTGAAATCCTGGTAGAGCTGGAAGTGCCGCGTCTGGCGCAGCGTCGTTTCCGCCAGACCGCCACGGGTGATCTCCAGCAGCCGCGCCCCCGGCACCGCCATGAGGATGGGCGAATGCGTCGCCATGATGATCTGGGCGCTTGCGGATCTCTGGATCTGGTCGAGAAGCCGCAGCAGCTCAAGCTGGCGCTTGGGCGAGAGCGCGCTTTCGGGCTCGTCGAGGAAGTAGATGCCCTGCCGGCTCATGCGCTCCTCGAAGAAGCGCACGAAGCCTTCGCCATGGCTCCAGGACAGAAAGTCCGGCGGTGCTGCATGGGCGTCGCCGGCGGCCTCGTCGAGAAAGCGGGCGACCGAGAAGAAGGATTCGGCGCGAAAGAACCAGCCGGCCGTCACCTTGGGCAGCCAGGAGGCCCGCAGCGCAGCGGCGAGAAGCGCGCCGCTCCGGTCCACCGCGCGGGAATGATCCATCGGCCGATAGCCCTTGCCGCCGCCCGCCTCGTCATAGCCGCACAAGGCCGCCACCGCCTCGATCAGCGTCGACTTCCCCGTCCCGTTCTCCCCCACAATGATCGTCACCGGCGTCGAGAAATCGAGGATGAAATCCGCGTCGAGCCAGGGAAGGTTGAACGGATATTCTTCGCCAAGGCTTGTATCCTCGCGCACCGAAAGGCGCTTCAGATAGGGCGCCGGCAGGGTCGTCGATCTGGTCTTTCGCATCGCAGCATGGCCCCGCTCATCTCTCGAGCCTTCGTGCCACGCGCAATACGGCCGATCAAGGTGACGCCCCCGAAGGCGCTTGAGCGCCGGACGCTATGCCCCTTCCTGCGAGCGCGAGGGCTGTTCGCGCCGCAGAAATAGTCCGTCGATCCACTGCGCGTTGAAAGACATCCACCGCCACAACACCAGCGCGACGACCGTCATGACACTCCAGGCGAATACCACGTCGGAGAAGAAGTGGGCTCCAAACACCACCCTGTTGAAGGAGAATGCGGCGGCAATGATCCCCACCACGATCAGGTAGATCCGCCTGTATGACAGCGGCAGAAGCACGACGAGCGTCAGCAGCGCAAAGGCGCTGGACGCCTCGCCCGAAATGAAGGAGCAATTGCGCACGCACTGGTCGGAAAGATCCCACGGCGGCGTGAAGATCCCCGTGCCACCGAACTGCTCGATGTCGCGCGGACGTGCGCGTCCGACGAGGATCTTCATCACATGCACGATCAGGCCCGGTCCCAACGCAAAGAAGATGACGACGAAGAGCAGTCTGTGCGGGGCCGGCACGCCAAGCCGCAAGTCATGCAGCCGGGGCGCGATCAACAGGATCAGCAGGAGGCTGATGACGATCCAGGGCAGCGGTCGGTTGGCATCGCGCAGGAGCAGCAGCGAGCTGTTCTGGGAGAACAGAAACCCGTCGGCCGGGTCCCAGAACAGGCCGCTCATGAAAAGATCCAGCTCCGGCACCGCGGCGAAGAAGATCGACACGGCACCCAGGGCAAGGAGAGCCAGCTGCAAGGCATCTCGTTTGGCCCCGCCAACCGCAGGTGATTGTGAATTTGCACATTTCCTGACGATGGATAAGTTCATCTGGCGCTCCTCGCTGACGCCCCTTGCTTCGGCAAGGTTTGTCAAGATTGGGCGGAGATCGCGTGGAGGCGCTGTGAACGTAGAAGAAGGTCGATGCTCTCTTCCCTGATTTTGCTGGTTGAGGACGATGCCGAGATCGCCCTGCTGCTCGATCGCTATCTGCAGCGCGGCGGCTACCGCACGGTGGCCGCGGCAAACGGCCGGACAGCCCTGACCCACCACAAGATGCTGCGGCCGGATCTCATCCTGCTCGACGTTGGATTGCCCGACATGGACGGCTTCGACGTGCTGGCGAGGATCCGCTCCGAATCAACCGTTCCCGTCATCTTCGTGTCGGCCATGGACGACGACACCGACAAGCTCCTGGGGCTCAAACTCGGCGCCGACGATTACGTCACCAAGCCCTTCAATCCGCAGGAAGTCGTCGCGCGCGTCGGCGCCGTTCTGAAGCGCACCAGGGGTGTGGCGCCACAAGCCGTGCTTCGCCATGATGCGATCGAGGTCCGGCTGGATTCGCACACCGCGGTGGTCATCGCTGATGGCACCGAAACAAGCCTCTCCTTGACGCTGAGCGAATTCCGCCTCCTGGCATGCCTCGTCCGCTTCCCGTTCAGGACCTTCGACCGCGCCTCCCTGCTCGACGCGTCCATGCCCGACAGCGACGCCCTCGACCGGACGATTGACACGCACATCGCCAATCTGAGACGGAAACTCGCCGACAAGGGCCAGCCCGGCTACATCACGACCGTCCGCGGCGTTGGCTATCGCTTTGCGAGATCCGACAATGGCTAGAAGACCCTCGCTTGCCTTTCTGACGGTCGCGGCCGTGTCGGTCACGCAGTTCGTCACCATCGCGCTGCTTTACTTTTTCGTCGAATGGTACGTCGACCGCGCGGAAACCGTGTCCGTCGATCACCTTCCGGCCGACGCCAAGCGCGCGTGGAATGATCTCAATGCGGGCCTGGTGCCCGATCCGGATGCCCTGGCGGCGCTGGCCGTCGTCTTCCCCAGCCTGGAAGAGGTGAGCGAAGTCGCCCCCATCGCCGCCATCCTGGGCTTCGGGGCCGCATCGATCCTGCTTTCAAGCCTGATCGGCGTGTTCTTCGCCTTCCGCATCGCCGCTCCCTTGAGCCGGTTTACCGCGGCTGCCGAGAAGATCCGGGGCGGCGATTTCCTCGTGGACGTCGAACCCAGCGCGACGCGAGAGATCGAAGCCCTGGCATCGACCATCAACAGCATGGCCTCCGAACTCTCCTCCCTCGAGCGGCGGCTGAAGTTCAACACCCGCGCCGTGGCGCATGAATTGCGAACCCCACTGACGGTGCTGCAGGGCAATCTGCAAGGCATGAGCGACGGCGTGATCGAGCCCACCCACGACCGCATCAGGGCGCTTTATGCGCAGACGCAAGGCATGGCGCGACTGGTGGAGCAGCTCAATACGCTTTCTCTGGTCGGGACAGCGAGCTTCATGGCGCCGCTGACCGACACCGACCTCGCCTCCCAGGTCACCGACACGGTGGACCTGTTCAAAGCGTCTGCCGGAAACGGCCTCACCTGCCGAACCTTTCTGCAGCCCGCACCCGCCGCGATCGATCCCGTCCGGTTCCGGCAGGCTCTGCTGGCCCTCCTCGACAATGCCCGCCGCTATGCCGGAGGCCATGGCCCGATCGATGTCCGCACCGGCACCGACGAGGCCGGCAGGTCGTTCATAAGCGTGGAGGATCGGGGGCCGGGCATGCCCCCGGATGTGCTCCAATCCTCCTTCGACATGTTCTGGCGAAGCGAGGCAACGAATGCGCGCGGCGCCAACGGAACCGGCCTTGGCCTGACCGTCGTCAAGGCGATTGCCGAAGCGCATGGCGCCGCTTTTTCCGTCAAGAGCAGAACAGGCGGAGGCGCCTGCGCCACCATCACCTTTCCGGCCGGCGCCCAAAGCTGATCGACACGACGGGATGGCGACCGGAGCGCCTTGCATCGCAATTCCGCCCGACCGCGGACCAAAAACCTCGCCCTGAACAATCCGGCGATGGCGTCCCGCCGGGACCACGCTGCGCCCGCTCACCCGGCTCAGGAGATCGCAAGGAGCTCCAGCTCCTGCCCGCCGACCGAGACGAGATCCCCCACCCGCTTGCCCATCAGCTGCCGGGCGACGGGAGACACATAGGAGATCGTGCCCGCCTTGGGATCGGCCTCGTCCTCGCCGACGATCCGGTAGCGCTGGACCCGCCCGTCCTCGCGCGAAAAGGTCACCGTGCTGCCGAAGGCCACGACTTCCGACGCCACCGGCTCCGGCATGACCTGCGCCGTGCGCACCCGCTCAGTGAAATACCGCAGATCCCGCAAAGGCCCCGCCTGCCGCCGCCGCTCGTTGACGTCCTCGATGGCACTCGCCGCTTGGTAAGCCTCGCGCGCCTCCTCCAGCTGCCCCTTCAACGCCTCCAGCCCCGCCTCCGTCACGAGGTTGGGATGCGGCGAGACCGAACGATCCGGCAAAAGCGTCTCCGCCGCCGTTTCCGCACTCTCTTCCTTGACGAAGGCAGCGCTCATGGTCGGCTCACTCTTCCCTGCTGCATTTCCTCTGACCGGATATAGGCCGGAGGCCGCAACTCCTCCAGCTTTCGGACAGGTCGATCGTCCGCGGTTCGATCAAGCGGGCCGCTGCGGCCGTTTCACGCCGCCATGTCAGTCATGGAGACTAGCTATGAAACTTGCCGAAAGCAGACCTCACAACGGCCTGTAACAGACGGTAAAACGCTGCATCGTGATCGGTGCCTACGTGGGGCTAGCCGCTCCACGAGGCCTGTCCCAGCTCAGGCGCTTCACTTGGTCGCCCTGTAAACGGAAGATCGAAAGGCCGTCCCCCTGATTCAACTCTGCCCATCGGGCGAGAACCTTCGCGGTCTCTGCTTTCCCTGCCGCCCAGCGACGCCGAATCGATTGCGCAGAGAATTCTAGAGATTTGCCGCCGATCTCCTGATCGTTCCCATCATAGGAAAGATGCACAATCGCTGCTTTTGCCGATGAATCTGATGTCACCGAACTTGTGATAGCCTGCAAGGCATGTCGGCTCTGTGACGCGAAGATCAGGTCCTGCGCCCGTTTCACGGCGTCATCGAGAGAGTCTGGTGCCCTGCCACGGGCCGGTACTAGATCGAACGCCAGGCAGAGCACATCATCTGCATCGTTTGACGCAAACAATGGCGCGATCGGTAGGTTGGCGGAGACGCCGGCATCGACGCAGAGACGTCCATCAACCTTGACCGGTGGGAAGGCGATGGGAAAGGCTGCACTCGCCATCAGATGATCGAGCTCTATCCCGCCCGCATGGCTGTCGAACGTGACGTCCTCGCCTGTTTCCAGGTCTACGGCCGTTGCAAGAAGCCGCACGGGGCCATCTAAGAGGCGACCGAAGTCGACGAGTTCAGTTAGCGTTTTACGGAGCGGGGAGGTGTCGAAGAGGTATGCCGAAGAGCGTGTACCCGGCAAAAGTGGCAGCAGGCTCGGGGGGGTCCGGTGAAAGAGGCCGGTCCGCCCGTAGGCAAGCGTCTGCAACAACGACAGCCACTCCCCTGCACGATAGCTAGAAAAAGCGCCGGCCATGGGGAGCGCAGTCTCATACTGAGCCGCGCGGCCCCAAAACTGGCGCAGGCGGTCCACGCGGTCTTCCGGTGCGTTGCCCGCGATAATCGCGCCCATGATTGCGCCTACGGAGGCGCCAGCGATGCGGGTGGGTGTGCTGCTCCCGCAGCCGAAAGCGCGTCGTAGGCGCCAGCATGATAGGCCCCGAGAGCGTTGCCTCCAGAAAGGCAGAGCCATAGTTCTCTTTCACGTCCCACCAAAGCCAGGTCCCTTTCTCACTGCATGAAGGAAGGCGACTTCTTCAGCGCCCCCTCAGCACGAACAGTATAGCGCGGCGGTCAATCATGGCCTGCGCCATCACCGATAGGTTTTCATGCCGCGAAAACGATCTCAGCCTGATGACGCCATCAGTCAGAAGCACCGCGATACATGAGCTTGCGTTTGAAGAGGATGATCAAGCCGCCGCTCACCAGGACGCAGAGCACCTCCGCCACCCACCGCGACGCTCCCCCGAGCATCAGATGCGGAAGTCCCGTCGCCAGTCCGATACCGACAAGTGCCATGGCAGGGATCAAGGCCAAGGCTACCATCACACCGGTGCCGAGGACCTTCATGCGTGAGGACACGATGATCCACCCTGCGAAGCCGGCAACAAGGGATGTAGCGATGCCGCTCGCTTCTATCCTGGACCAATAGTTCGCCCAGTAGCCCGCTGCCAATTGATCTACCGTTGTGCCACTTACTAGTAGCGCTACAGGAGTCGCGACAGCGGCCGAAGCTGCGAGTGCAAGGTATCCGTAAGCGTTTGCCCTGAGGCCTGCCGTCACGCTGTGGCGATCGTCCAGCACCCCGAAAATCACGCGCAACAGTGGCTCGAAGCCGGGCGCGATCAACATGGCGCCAATGACAATGTGGATGGTATCCGAGACAATCCCGAAGGCGGCAACTGCTCCGGACACGCCCATCAATGCGATGAAGTTGAAAGATGGGTTGGTGCCTGACGCATCATTGCACCAGTCTCTTCCCATATGGCGTCGTTACCTTCCTTGCTGATGGTCTGGGATGCGTGTGCACGGATCGTGACGTTCGGCTCAATGATGCTCACTGCGCCGCTATGGAGCAAGTTCACTTCGCGAAACAGGTTCAGGATTTCACCGGCCACCTGATTGGCGGCCTCGATAATGAGTACGTCTCCTTGCGGAACTCTGGATGCACCCGAGTGTAGTGTGATCCGAGCAATTCCTGGATGATCATGCAGCCTATCCAGTAGCAGCTTGCATTCGGCCGGCGCCCCCGCGAACTCAATTTGACGTGGCATCTCTCTGTCCTGCGAACGACGTACGGAGGTTGTCGTGAGCCGATTCACGACTATGAAGCGGCGCCTCTGGAAGCTGCGGTTAGAGCCGCTGCGAGCGATCTCGTTTGGTCATGAGCGCGACGACGATCTCCATCAGACCGACGAGCAGGTGCGGCCACCAGATCACGTCGGCAAAGCCAAATAGCCAAGGAGATGCTGCCAGGAGCACACCGCCCAGCACGTCAACAGAGAGGTGGGCCTTCAACGGGATCACCTTGGCGGCGCTGAGCTCGTACTTCGTTATCAAGCTCATTACAATTATCATGGCCCCTAGAAGCTGCGGAAGCCACTGCTGTACGCCGCCGTTGGCAAATCCGAAGAGGTAAGGCGCAATGATCAGGAGAGCGCCAGTCACGTAGTCGATGATGCCGTGAGTCTTTGTGTCGATCATCTCAAAGCTTCCTTCATTGCCACGAGTTCGGTTTCAACAAGCCTCTTCCACCCAAAGTTCCCGGACGTCTTCCGGCAAGCTATGCGAGCGTCCTAACGGGAGCGAGTGCTCCATCCGTCACTGAAGAAGGCCAGCCTCCCTCGCCGCTGCGACGAACGCGTCCCTTACAGTCTGCCGAGCTAACCGACGCATCAGAAAGGCGCAGCGCCTGAGCCTGTTGACGAAAGGCTGGCCGGAAGAGCGTGGAAGCAGCTATAACGCCGCCCGCCAACATTCAGCTGCGTATAGACCTGCCCCTGTTCTCGCCGCTCTCCTCTGTACGGTGGCTGACCCTTGCTCCATTCGAAGGCCGCAGCCCCTCTTCAGCTGGAACTCGCTTCGCTCGCCCCTGTTCGAGTGCCCTCAGGTTATTAAGGGTCAGATGACCAGATGAAGCTGCTGATCGAAGAGGCGATCATCCCGTGTCCAGGGTCTTCTCTCAATTGGCCGGCTGAAACGTCTGGAAGCCATGTGACTTTGTCAGGAGATCCATTTGAAACTGTACGCTTGGAAAATCTCCGTATCTGACAGACCCGCGATGGATGGGATTTCAACATTGGAGGAATTACAAACCTTGCTCCACAATTCCGATCTGCCTCGCTCGCGCAGCGCGGAGGGATCATTACGCAAACACGTATAATGGAGCATGAGGGGCAAGGGGTGTACAGGCATAGGACAAGTAACCCGGAATGGAGCCTGCTGTGGGTAGCGCTCGGAAGCAGCGATCCTGCAGAGGGCGTCTCCGCTGCCTTTTAAGTGGTGCAACGCCAATCTAGACGCGAGAACTAGGAGCACACTTGCTTCGATTCCTAGAGGGGCGTCGTTCCAGGCGTCGGCCGACAATGGCGGCTTCTCCTGTTACAACACCAGCCATTCCATTCGCGGCCCCTAACATGCCATCCGGTTTGCACACATAATGTCGTCCATGCTCCGCATCCGCTTCGGTCGACGCGCCGGTTATTGACTGGCCCGATCCTGCCGAACCCAATATTACCCCCCTGTCGGAATCCCCTCTCCCCATCCGTCCTTGCCTCAACTAACCTCGCCGGCGCCACCGCCGGCCGTGTTCGGGAGAGGGTCATGGCACGTGCATATCGTTGGGTGATCGTTGCCGCAGGCGGGTTGATGGGCTGCGTGGCGGCGGGCACCATGTTTTCGCTGGCGATCTTCCTGGAGCCGGTGGCGAGCGACACCGGCTGGTCGCGCGCCGGCATTTCCACTGCCATGACGCTGAACTTCCTGGTCATGGGCGTCGGCGGCTTCCTCTGGGGCTCGCTCACCGACCGGTTTGGCGCCCGGATCGTGGTCCTGATCGGTTCGGTCTTGCTTGGCCTGGCGCTGGTGCTGGCCAGCCGCGCCGAAAGCCTTCTTGCCTTCCAGCTCGCCTATGGCACGCTGGTGGGGCTTGCCGCCAGCGCCTTCTTCGCGCCGATGATCGCCGCCGTGATGACCTGGTTCGATACCCGGCGCGGGCTGGCCATCTCGCTCGTCTCCGCCGGCATGGGCATGGCGCCGATGACCGTCTCGCCGCTCGCCCGCACCCTCATCTCGGCTTACGACTGGCGCACCGCCATGCTGATGATCGGCGTCGGCGCCTGGGTGATCCTGCTGCCGACGGCCCTCCTGATCCGCCGCCCGCCGGCGCTCTCGGCGGACGATCAGGCAAGCGCGGTCGAGGCGCGCCGCCAGCCGCTGTCGCGCCTGCTGCTGGCGCCGCAGTTCCTCGTGCTCGGCTTCACCTTCTTCGCCTGCTGTGCCGCCCATTCCGGGCCGATCTTCCACATGGTGAGCTATGCCATGCTCTGCGGCATCGCGCCCATGACCGCCGTCAGCATCTACAGCGTCGAGGGCCTGGCGGGGCTCGGCGGCCGCGTGCTCTTCGGCGTGCTCGCCGACCGCATCGGCGTCAAGCCGGTGCTGGTCGCGGGCCTCCTCGTTCAGGCGGCGGTGATCTCCGCCTATCTCGCCGCCGACAGTCTGACGAGCTTCTACACGCTGGCGGTGATTTTTGGTGGCACCTATGGCGGCGTCATGCCGCTCTATGCGGTGCTGGCGCGGGAGTATTTCGGCCCGCATGTCGTGGGCACCGTCTTCGGCGCCGCCACCATGCTGTCCTCCGTCGGCATGGCCTTCGGCCCGCTCGCCGGCGGCTGGGCCTTCGACGCCTTCGCCAGCTACCAGTGGCTGTTTATCGGCTCCGCGCTGGTGGGCCTCGGCGCGGTCTCCATCGCGCTGGCCTTCCCGCCGCTGCCGGGCAAGACGCCGCAGCCGGCCGGCGCTCCTGCCTGAGAAACCTTGCCGCCGCCGGACCTTCGCCCTAGCCTCCCGTCACGAAAAGAAGGAGCGCATCATGGACGACGTCACCGGCGGCTGCCTTTGCGGCCAGCTCCGCCTTACCGCCCGTGGCAGGCCCTATCGCACCGGCCTCTGCCACTGCCTCGACTGCCGCAAGCATCACGGCGCACTCTTCAACGTCTCGGCGATCTTCCCCGCCGAAGCCGTGACGATCGAGGGCGAAAGCTCGGAATACCGCGGCCGGCATTTCTGCCCCCGCTGCGGCTCCTCCGTCTTCGCCGTCAGCGCCGACGAGATCGAGGTGGCGCTTGGCGCGCTCGACGCCCCCGACCACTTCACCCCCAGCTACGAGCTCTGGACGATCCGCCGCGAAACCTGGCTGCCGCCCTTCCCCCTCGCACACCATTACGAGCGCGATCGGGAAGGCACCGGCCGCACGGAGGATTGAGCCGATGACGAAGGAGGAACTCGCCGATCTCTACCGCGGCTATATCGCCTGCCTGAACGCCCGCGACTGGGAAACCCTCGGCCGCTTCGTCGGCGCGGCGGTCGAATACAATGGCGAGCGGATCGGCCTTTCCGGCTACCGCCGCATCCTGGAGCGCGACGTGGCAGCCATCCCCGACCTTCATTTCCATGTCGAACTGCTGGTCGCCGACCCGCCCACCGTCGCCAGCCGCCTCCGGTTCGATTGCACGCCCGGCGGCATCCTCTTCGGCCTCGCGGTCAACGGCCGCCGCGTGTCCTTCAGCGAAAACGTCTTCTACCAGTTCGAGGACACCCGCATCGCCCGCGTCTGGTCCGTCATCGACAAGGCCGCGATCGAGGCGCAGCTGACGGAGGCTTCCTGAGCCGGCCGCACCGCCTCTTTCACGTTTCCCTTTTGTACTCATTTTCCGCCGCGCCCCCTTCACTTTCGCCCGCCGACTCGCCATATTCCGCCGATGGCCAGATCCCCCCGCAAAACCACCCCCTCCGCCCCTGACGAAGGTTTTGGCGAAGCCCCGCAATCCTCGTTCGAAGGCGCGCCGCTCTCCAGTTCGGTGTCCGACTGGGTGAAGCAGATGGAGGCGGAAGCGGAAGCGTCCGGCATCGAGACGCAGCGCGAGATCGCGTCCAAGGCCGGCAAGCACCGCAAGAAGATCGAGATCGCCGCCCGCGAGGAGGCCATCAAGGCCGCCGCGAAGGAAAAGCCGAAAACGGCCAAGAACACCACCGCGTCGAAAACCGCCCGCGGCGTCTCCATCGGTGCCTCCTCCGACCCGAAAACCCGTGCCGCCGCCGGCCTCAATCCGGTCGCCGGCATGGACATAAGCCTGGAAGATGCGCAATCGCTTGCTCCCGGCGCGGTCACCGCCACCGTGGATGCGCTCGCCAAGCTGATCGAGAGCGGCAACCCGCTGTTCAAGGACGGCAAGCTGTGGACGCCGCACCGCCCGGCCCGGCCGGAAAAGTCGGAAGGCGGCATCTCCATCCGCATGGCGTCCGAATACCAGCCCGCCGGCGACCAGCCGACGGCGATCGCCGATCTCGTCGAGGGCATCAACACGGGCGAGCGCTCCCAGGTCCTGCTCGGCGTCACCGGCTCCGGAAAAACCTTCACCATGGCCAAGGTGATCGAGGCGACGCAACGCCCGGCGGTCATCCTCGCCCCCAACAAGACGCTCGCCGCCCAGCTCTATTCCGAGTTCAAGAGCTTCTTCCCCGACAATGCGGTGGAGTATTTCGTTTCCTATTACGACTACTACCAGCCGGAAGCCTATGTGCCGCGCTCCGATACCTTCATCGAGAAGGAATCATCGATCAACGAGCAGATTGACCGGATGCGCCACGCCGCCACCCGCGCAATCCTGGAGCGTGACGACTGCATCATCGTCGCCTCGGTCTCCTGCATCTACGGTATCGGCTCGGTGGAAACCTATACCGCCATGACCTTCCAGATGTCCGTCGGCGACCGGCTGGACCAGCGCCAGCTCTTGGCCGACCTCGTCGCCCAGCAATACAAGCGCAAGGAGATCGATTTCACCCGCGGCTCCTTCCGGGTGCGCGGCGATACCATCGAAATCTTCCCCGCCCACCTGGAGGATGCCGCCTGGCGCATTTCGATGTTCGGCGACGAGATCGACGCGATCACCGAGTTCGACCCGCTGACCGGCCAGAAGACCGGCGACCTGAAGTCGGTCAAGATCTACGCCAACTCCCACTATGTCACGCCGCGCCCGACGCTGAATGCCGCGATCCGCCAGATCAAGGAGGAGCTGAAGGGCCGCCTCGCCGAGCTCGAGGCCGCCGGACGGCTGCTGGAAGCCCAGCGGCTGGAACAGCGCACCCGCTACGACATCGAGATGATGGAAGCGACCGGCGCCTGCAACGGCATAGAGAACTATTCGCGCTATCTCACCGGCCGCCGCCCCGGCGAGCCGCCGCCGACGCTCTTCGAATACATCCCCGACAACGCGCTGATCTTCATCGACGAGAGCCACGTCACCATCCCCCAGATCGGCGGCATGTATCGCGGCGACTTCCGCCGCAAGGCGACGCTCGCCGAATACGGCTTCCGCCTGCCGTCCTGCATGGACAACCGGCCGCTGCGCTTCGAGGAATGGGACGCCATGCGCCCGCTCACCGTCGCCGTGTCCGCCACGCCCGGCAACTGGGAAATGGAACAGGCCGGCGGCGTCTTTGCCGAACAGGTCATCCGCCCGACCGGCCTCATCGACCCTCCGGTGGAGGTCCGCTCCGCCAAGACCCAGGTCGACGACGTGCTCGGCGAGATCCGCGAAACCGCCGCCAAGGGCTACCGCACGCTCTGCACCGTGCTCACCAAGCGCATGGCGGAAGACCTCACCGAATACCTGCATGAACAGGGCGTGCGCGTCCGCTACATGCATTCCGACATCGACACGCTGGAGCGCATCGAGATCATCCGCGACCTGCGGCTCGGCGCCTTCGACGTGCTGGTCGGCATCAACCTCCTGCGCGAGGGCCTCGACATCCCCGAATGCGGCTTCGTCGCCATCCTCGATGCCGACAAGGAAGGTTTTCTCCGCTCGGAAACCTCGCTCATCCAGACCATCGGCCGCGCGGCGCGAAACGTCGACGGCAAGGTCATCCTCTATGCCGACCAGGTCACCGGCTCCATGCAGCGGGCGATGGACGAAACGGCGCGCCGCCGTGAAAAGCAGATGGCCTATAACGAGGAACACGGCATCACGCCGGAATCGGTGAAGCGCAACATCTCCGATATCCTCGACTCCGTCTACGAGCGCGACCACGTCCGCGCCGATATCTCCGGCGTCTCAGGCAAGGGTTTCGCCGATGGCGGCCACCTCGTCGGCAACAACCTCCAGGCGCATCTCAACGCGCTGGAAAAGGACATGCGCAACGCCGCCGCCGACCTCGACTTCGAAAAAGCCGCCCGCCTGCGCGACGAGATCAAGCGGTTGAAGGCGGTGGAGCTGTCGGCCATGGACGACCCCATCGCCAAGGCCGAGGCACGGGCGCAGGAACGGGGCGGCAAGCGCGGCTTCTCCTCTCCCCCTGTGGGAGAGGATAGTTCGCCCCAAGAGGCGCAGCCGATTGGCGACGCGAACTTGGTGAGAGGGGAAACTTCCTACTTCGCCAAACCCAGCCTCGACGACATAGGCCCCGGCACCGAAACGGCCAGGCCGCTGTTCCGCAAGAACACTCTCGACGAAATGACCGTGGGCCGCACAGAAAAACCCCTCCCCGGCAAGCTGCCGGAAAAGCTGGGCGAGACGGGCAATCGCTTTTCGCCGCTGCTGGAAGGCCAGCCGGGGCGCGGCGAAGCACTCACCTCTCCTTCGTCATCCTCGGGCTTGACCCGAGGACCCCACGGCGACCCGTCTCCCGTCATCCGCGGCAAGGTCGGCGTCGGAAGCTACGAAGATCCCGGCGAGCAGAAGCGCAAGGGACGCACGAAGGGCAAGACGGGTCGTCCGGGGCGGTGAGGGCCCAGCCGTGATCTTGTTTAAGTTGCAGCAAGGGTTCGCGAGTTGTATGCTAGATGAGTTTGCAGGCGGGGCTAAAAGTGTCGCAGATTGATGTAAATCTAATCTTCGACTTGCTACGTATCCAGGCCACGTTGGATTAAGTCTCCAACCTATGGCGAGTGACTCAGAGGGAGGAATGGGATACGGCGCGACGGGCGCGGGAAAGCGGCTGGCGGAGGACTAGCCTGGGCGTTCGCCCTCCCCTTTTCCCCGGCACCGCGCTCGTCTAATGTGCGCACCATGCCGAACCCTCGCCTCCGCGCCCGCTGCCGGTTATCCCTCCTCCTGGCCGCCGCCCTCCTCTCCGTTACCCAGGCCGTCGCCCAACGGGCGCGCGAGGCCCCGGGCCAGCAGCAGCAGCCTGCCACCGCCTTCCCGCCCGCGCCGCTGCCGCCCGGCGTACCGGAGCCGCAGCCCTGGGCGCCGATGGAGCAGGTGAAAGCCTATGCGGTCCGCGGCACAACCGGCATCGATCTCTACCGCTCGATCGGCGAACGCCGCCCGGCCGCCGGCGTCGGCCAGGCGGTGGCCGTGACGAATTTCAAGCTTACCTGGACCCGCGACTACCGCCCGCAGCCGGACGGCACCTGTCTGCTCGCGGTGGCGCGGCCGAAGCTCGTCATCACCTACACCCTGCCGCAGGCGCCGAAAGACCTGCCGCCGGGGGTCAAGGAGAGCTGGGCACGCTTCATCTCGGGGGTGGAAAAGCACGAGCGGGTGCACGGCCAGCACATCATCGAGATGGTCAAGGGCATCGAGGCCTTCAGCCTCGGCCTACGGGAAGAAAACGACCCGGAGTGCCGGAAGGTGCGCGCGACCCTGCAGGCGCGGCTGAAGCAGTTTTCCGACGAGCGGGTGAGCCAGTCGCGGCAGTTCGACCAGGTGGAACTGACGGAAGGCGGCGCCGTCCACCAGCTGATCCTGGCCCTCGTCAACGGCCCCTGAATTTCGAGGGTTTTTTCCGCCGCCACCCCTCGATTTACTGTGGGTTGCAAGGCCCCTACATTTAACTGCCCCCCCGGAAATTGACATCAACCTTCGGGGGTCAGTCCACATCTTGAGGGGCTTTGGGAATTCCCAAGAACGCCCCACCCCCCGCAGCAGGACTGCGGGGGGTGGAGTCGAGGGAGGGATATTATCGTTGTGGCTTACTGCTGATCCTGCATCTCGCCACGGACGCCTTCAAACGCAGGTGCGTCTTCCAGCTGCTGGCGGGTCACGTTGAGGACGATACGCTCCGGCAGGCCGTCTTCGCCGATCTGGATCGTATCGGCATCGTTGGCAGCCACTTCGGCATCATCGCCGGTCGCCGGCATGCCGGTGCCCGAGGTGGTGTTGGTGGTCGCAGCCGGGTCATTGGTCATGGCCGTCTGGTTGCCGTCATCCGGAGCGATGGTCGCGCCGCCAGCCGACGTCGTTGCCGTGCCGGTAGCATCGGTCGAAGCGGTGGTTTCTTCCGAAACTTCCTGCTGCTGCTCCATCTTCATGGCAGCCTGCTCGGCTTCCTGCTGGGTTGCACCCGGGCCAAGCTCGAGAGCGCCCATGTCGACGGCAACATCCTTCTCGCCGATGCCGAGGAAGCCGCCCACGCCGATGATCACGGCATTGACCGAACCGTCCTGGCTGACGAGAACGTCGTTGATTTCGCCGATGCTTTCACCATCGGAACCGTAAACGGCCTTGCCCTGGAAGTCCGACACGCGCCATGCGCCGGTTTCCGGCACGGTCACGAACGGACCTTCGGTCATGTTGCCGGCATCAGCCGTCTGACCCATCGGCTTGGCATTGGTCATGCCGCCGGCGGCGTTGTCATTGGTCATCGTTTCATTGGTGGTGGTGCCGTCCTGGACGACGCCCGGAGCTGCCGGTGCAGTCGTTGCGGCACCGTCATTCGTCTGGGCAGACGCAGCCAGCGGGAAGGCTGCGGAGAGAAGAAGGATGGAAAGCATACGCTTGGTCATGACAGGCTCCTTGTTGAGCGTAATTGGGACTTGGGGAAAATGCGCATCCTTCAACTTCGTTCCGCTCAAACAAGAAACCTGATGACGATTTAGGAAAAGCTGCTCCCGTCAGCCGGCCTTGCGGGCCGCCGCAAGGGACGGGTCGGCAGCGCTTGCGACATCCACCGCCGCAAAGGCGTTCGCGATCACCCGCGGGCTTGCGCCGGGCTTGGTCGACTCTGTTGAAAGGATCTGCCGGTAGCGCCGCGCACCCGGATATCCCTGGAACAGGCCGACCATGTGCCGGGTCACGTGGTTCAGCCGCCCGCCCTGCACCAGAACCCGATCGCTATAGGCCATCATCGTCTCGCAGAGCGCTGTCCAGTCCTGCTCCTTCTGCGGCAGACCGAAAATTTTCTCGTCCACCTCGGCCAGAAGTCCAGCATTCTGGTAGGCAGCCCGTCCGAGCATCACCCCGTCCAAATGGTCGAGATGGTGGCGGGCCTGGTCGAGATCCGCGATCCCGCCATTGATGCCGAGGAAGACACCCGGGTTCTCCGCCTTCATCCGGTGGACGAGACGGTGATCGAGCGGCGGGACCTCGCGGTTCTCCTTCGGCGACAGCCCCTGCAGCCAGGCTTTGCGGGCATGGATCCAGATCGCTTCCGCCCCGGCGCCGGTCATGCGGGCCACAAAATCTGGCAGCACCTCTTCCGGCACCTGCTCGTCCACCCCGATGCGGCACTTCACCGTCACCGGCACGCTCGCCACCCGCTTCATCGCCGTAACGCAGTCCGCCACCAGCTCCGGCATGCGCATCAGACAGGCGCCGAAGGTGCCAGACTGAACCCGGTCCGACGGACAGCCGACATTGAGGTTGATCTCGTCATAGCCGAAGTCCGCAGCGATCCGCACCGCCTCGGCAAGCTTTGCCGGATCCGAACCACCCAGCTGCAGCGCCACCGGATGCTCTTCCTCCGAGAAGCTGAGCAGCCTTTCCCGCGGCCCATGGATGATCGCATCCGCCACCACCATCTCGGTATAAAGCAGCGCCTCCCCCGTCAGCTGCCGGTGGAAATAGCGGCAATGCCGGTCGGTCCAGTCGATCATCGGCGCCACGGCGAAGATCTTGCGGCGGTGTTTCAGAGCTTGCGAATACATCTCGGTCCTTTCCATGGCCGCGCTCATACAGCAAGAGCGCCTCATTCGCCAGTTTTCCGCCACGGGCATCAAGGCTAGAATGACCACGATTCATCGGCGGGCTCATCTCCCCCGACAAGAACGACAACATCGGAGGAACGATGCCGCTCTATGCTCTGGGAGAGAAACAGCCGAAGACCCCTTCCCCCGACCGCTACTGGATTGCGCCGACCGCCACCGTCGTGGGCGATGTGGAGATCCGCGAAGACGTCGGCATATGGTTTGGCGCGGTTCTGCGTGGCGACAACGAGCCAATCGTCATCGGCGCGCGCACCAACATCCAGGAAGGGGTCATGATCCACAATGATCTCGGCTTCCCCGTCACCATCGGAGCGGACTGCACCATCGGCCATCACGCCATCATCCACGGCTGCACGGTCGGCGAAAACGCACTCGTCGGCATGGGAGCGACGATCCTGAACGGCGCCCGGATCGGCAACAACTGCCTGATCGGCGCCAATGCGCTGGTCACCGAAGGCAAGGAATTCCCTGACAACTCGCTGATCGTCGGCTCGCCCGCAAAGGTCCTCCGCACGCTCGACGAGACGGCGGTTGCCGCCCTGCACAGGTCGGCACTACATTACGTGGAGCGCTGGAAGCTCTTTGCCCGCGACCTGCGACAGCTCTAGGGCCGGATTAGTCGAAGGCGCCCCTCAGGCGGCGCACTGCTCACATAGGCCGCGGATCTCGATCGTCGTCTTGGCCGGCTTGAACTTGCGCTCTCTGGCCCAGTCGTCGAGCCGATGGTCAACGGCATGGTCGTGGAACTCGACCACATGTCCGCAGCTCTCGCAGATAGCGAAGGCAACAGTGCCATGGCCATGGCCGCCGCAGCATTCCTTTTCCTGGTGGGCACAGGCAACGAATGCATTGAGGCTTTCCAGCCGGTGCACCATGCCGCGCTCCAGGAGCTTGTCCAGCGCCCGGTAGACCTGCAGCGGCGCGCGGAAGCCGTGATCGCGCAGCTTGTCCAGGATCGTGTAAGCGCTGAGAGGAGCGTCCGACCGCGAAAGCACGTCGAAGACCAGCGACTGGTTCTTGGTCAGGGCGGGAGCGGTCATGGTCCAATTCCTCCAGTGGTGGCATCCGCGCCGGCACGGCCAAACGGCAGCAGGCTGACGATAAAGAGCAGCAGCGCGGCGACCACGATCGATGGCCCGGACGGCGTGTCATAATTTAGGGAGCCAAACAGCCCCCCTGCAACCGCCAGCGCGCCGATCATCGAGGCAAACACCGCCATCCGCTCGGGGCTTGCGGAAAAGCGGCGGGCGGTGGCGGCCGGGATGATCAGCAGCGAGGTGATCAGCAGGATGCCGACGATCTTCATGGCGATCGCGATCACGAGCGCCATCATCAGCATGAAGAGAAGCCGCGCCCGCTCCGGCTTCAGCCCTTCGGCCTCCGCGACGTCCTCGCTGATGGTGGAGGCGACCAGAGGGCGCCAGAGCCAGACGACCGCGGCAAGCACGACCAGTCCGCCGCCCCAAATCAGCGCGATGTCCTGACGGGTAACGGCAAGGATGTCGCCGAACAGGAAGGCCATCAGGTCGATCCTGACCCAGCTCATGAAGGCGACCAGCACGAGCCCGATCGCAAGCGTCGAATGCGACAGGATGCCAAGAAGCGCATCGGCGGACAGGGCTTGTCGGCGCTGCAGGACGAGAAGGATGAGCGACACGACAACAGCGACCCCGAAGACGCTCACCATCAGGTTGAGCGAAAAGAGCAGTGAGAGAGCGGCGCCGAGAAGCGCCGAATGGGCCATGGTGTCGCCGAAATAGGCCATCCGCCGCCAGACAACGAAGCAGCCGAGCGGCCCGGTGGTCACCGCGACGCCGATCCCGGCAATGAGGGCGCGGACGAAGAAGTCGTCAAGCATGACGCGTCGCCTCCCCGTCCCGCGTGCCATGGCCGTGGTGACCGTGGCCATGGCGGTCGTGTCCGTCATGGTCATGATGGTGATGATAACCGTCTTCGGGATGGCAGTTGTCAGTGATCGAGCCGTCGCCATGCAGTACACGACCGTCCGGCAGGTGCGTGTGGTCGTGCTGGTGGCTGTAGAGGGCCAACCCGCGGGCATTGGCGGCGAAGAGACGCTGGTAGTCTTCGCTGCGGCTGACGCTGTCGGGCGTGCCGCGGCAGCAGACATGGCCGTTGAGGCAGATCACCGTGTCGGTTGCCGCCATCACCATGTGCAGGTCGTGAGAGATCAGCAGGATGCCGCAGCCGGTGGTGTCGCGGATCTGGCGGATGAGGTCGTAAAGCGCCGTCTCGCCGGCAAAATCGACGCCCTGGACCGGCTCGTCGAGAACAAGCAGGTCCGGCTTTCGGGCGATCGCGCGGGCCAGCAGTGCGCGCTGGAACTCTCCGCCGGAAAGATGGCGCACCTCTGCATTGATCAGATGGGAGATGCCGGTCGCCGAAAGAGCGGCAAGGAGATCGGCGTCCGTTAGGCTGTTGGTCAGGCGCATGAGCCGGCGGACGGACAGCGGCATGGTCCAGTCAATCGAAAGCTTCTGTGGCACGTAACCAATGCGCAGGTCGCCAGCGCGGGCGACGGTGCCCTCGCTTGGGCGCAGGACGCCGGTGACGAGCTTCGCCGTCGTCGATTTTCCGGCGCCGTTCGGGCCGATCAGGGTAAGGATTTCGCCGCGGTTGATGGAGAGATCGACGCCCCTAACAAGCCAGCGGCCATTGCGCTGTATGCCGGCCTTCTGCAGGTCGACGAGTTGGTTGCGGCCCTGAGATCCGCTCTTGTTTTGCATCAGCATCTTTTTCTCATGCCCTGTTGCCTGCCGCTATGACACACGTTATAGCATAACGCAATTGATGTAATAACATTACCTACCTCTACAATGCCGAGATAAAAAGGAAGCCGCGATGAAAACCCCAGCTCTCCTCCTGACCACTTCCGTCCTGTTCTCAGCCTCTGCGGCCACCGCCGCTCCGGAGGTGGTGGTGTCCATCAAGCCGATCCACTCACTTGTCGCGGCCATCATGGAAGGCGTCGGTGAGCCGAAACTGATCGTGGAAGGTGCCGCCTCACCGCATACCTTCACGATGAAGCCTTCAAACGCTCGCGCCGTCGAGAGCGCCGACATGGTGTTCTGGATGGGACCGGACATGGAAGCCTTCCTCAAAAAGCCGCTGGAGGCGCTGGCGTCGGATGCGACCGTCGTCGAACTCGATGACGCGGAAGGCCTGACCAAACTGCCCTTCCGCGAAGGTGGCGCCTTCGAGGCGCATGACCACGGCCACGAGGGCCACGAGCACGAGGGCGCCGAGCAGGGGGAACATGATCATGCCGAAGAAGCCGGTGAAGAGCACCACCATGAGCATGTCACCTTCGACACGCATCTGTGGCTGGACCCGATGAATGCCAAGGCTATGGCTGTGGCGATCGAACAGGCGCTCGCCAAGGCCGACCCGGAGAATGCAGAGGCCTACGCCGCCAATCTGGAAGCCCTCAACACTCGGATCGACTCGCTCGACAAGGAGACCGCAGAAACGGTCGCGCCAGTGAAGGACAAACCCTTCGTCGTCTTCCACGATGCCTATCAGTATTTCGAGCAACACTACGGCGTGCGTGTCGTCGGCTCGATCACCGTCTCGCCGGAAGTTGTGCCGGGGGCGGAACGCGTGCAGGAAATCCATCAGAAGGTGCAGGAGCTGGAGGCCACCTGCGTCTTCGCCGAGCCGCAGTTCGAGCCGAAGCTGATCCAGGTGGTGACCGAAGGCACCGACGCCCGATCCGGCACGCTGGATCCGGAAGGCGCGACGCTGACGGAAGGTCCGGATCTCTATTTCGACCTGATGCGATCGATCGCCACGAACCTCAAGGCCTGCCTGTCCGGCGCCTGAGACAGATCATTGCGAGTGTTGAAAGGGCGGCCCGTGCCGCCCTTCTTCTTGTTGATGTCACCGCGCGGCGATGATGCTGGAAATGATCCCGGACGTGATGCCGATCAGCAGGAAGTCGTTGTCGACCTGAACCCAGCGATATCCACGTGGCGGTGCCGACAGCCTGTAACGGTGATAGTCCCTGACGTCGCGCATGTGGCGGCGTTCCGCTGCCGAGAGCCTGTGTCCCCTGCTCCACCGGTGCTTCTTGACCACCACCTTCTTTTCGACCGCAACGTGGCGGCTGCGGTCGGGTTGTCGGTGATCATCCCGCGCCTGAGCCATCGGAGCGGCCAGGACCGTGGCGGCTAGCATGAGCGTAACGAGCTTCTTCATCGCGTTTCCTCGTGTTGTTGACGAGGACGAAACTAGGCGTCCGCCGATGAACGCCGGCTGAATTTCAGATTACAGTTATGTAATGATCGCAAGCATTTATTTGCTATCGCTCATATTAAACGTCAGCCCTCCAGACGCTCGTAGACGAAGCGGCTGAAGTCAGCCGGGCGTGCCCGCCCAGACGTATCGAAGGCAAGCATGCCGGCAAAGGCGCCGGTAAAGGAGCCGTGCTCTCCGCGCCCGCCCTCGTCGGAGATGACGCCGGCGTCGAGGACCGGGCCGATCGCCTGCCAACCGCCGCCGGAAGCAGGGCGCCAGAAGAACTGCAGATCGTTCTCCTTGATCTCCATGGCGAGATCGACCGGCCCGTCCGGTGCAGCCACGCCGCTGTCGGCGGGGAAGACCATTCGACCGTGCGGGAAGTCGCCGGGGCAGGAGAAGATCGTGACGACACGACCGAGTTTTTCGTGCATCGTCACCACAAGCGCGTGGAACTTGTGCCGGTTGTAGTAGTGCGTCAGGCCCGCCACCTGCTGATAGGTGTCAGGCGAGAAGTCGACGGTCGTTTCCGCGCGGAACGAATGATGCTCCTGCCGCCGCGCGACAAGCGCCTGCTCGAACCACGAGCCGACGCTTTCGCGGCCGTAGAGGCGCAGGTGGCCCGGCCGTTCTGAAAGGCTGAAGATGCGCTCCGGCTGCGGCGTACGCAGCCACTGGAAGTCCGTCGGCAGCGGGCCAGATTCGAACAGGGTCTCGTTGCGTGCCGGCTGCTCCGTCACCTCGACATCAGTCGGCGCCGGAACCTCGACATCCGGCACGACGCCGCGCTGCGCTAGATACAGCCAGTCGTCGTCCTTCCAGACGCATTTCTGCAGCGCCGTTTCTCGGCCCAGCGTGCACCGGCGCTTCGGCGGCATCGGTCGGCCGCAAAGATGAGTGTGGTAGACCTGCCCGTCCGGCGTCTCGACATACTGTCCGTGCCCCGCCCTTTGCAGCACCGCCTCGGGCGCATCCTTGGAAGTGATGAGGTGCATATTCGGATGCATTTCGTAGGGGCCATCGATGGACCGGGAGCGAGCCATGGTGACGGCATGGTCGTAGCCGGTGCCGCCTTCCGCCGTCGTCAGATAGTACCAGCCTTTGCGCTTGAAGAGATGGGGACCCTCGACCAACCCGAGGGGGCTACCGGCGAAGATGTTCTTGATCGGCCCCTTCAGCGATTTCGTCTCGGCGTCCCACTCCTGTAACAGGATGCCGTCAAAGGCTGGGCTCTTGGGCGCGCCGCCATAGCTTTCCGTGCGGTGGTTCCACTGCATGTTGACGATCCACTTGCGGCCGTCGTCGTCATGGAAGACCGACGGGTCGAAACCGGAAGAGTTCACGTAGACCGGGTCGGACCATTCCCCGTCGATGGTCGGTGAGGTCACGATGAAGTTGTGGGCGTCCTTGAAGTTGCCGTCGTAACGCTTGACGTCGGTATAAACGAGCCAGAACAGGCCATCGGCATGGGAGAGGCAGGGCGCCCAGATCCCGCAGCTGTCGGGATTGCCGCGCATGTCGAGCTGGCTTGCCCGCTCCAGCGGACGGCGCACCAGTGTCCAGTTAACCAGGTCCAGCGAATGATGGATCTGCACGCCCGGATACCATTCGAAGGTGGAGGTGGCGATATAGTAGTCCTGCCCGACGCGGCAGATCGAAGGGTCGGGGTTGAAGCCCGGCAGGATCGGGTTGCGGATCATGATGTCTCTCCTCCCATAGGTCGTGCCCGGCAGTTCTCCCCGCCGGGCACCTCGTCGATGCTAGCGCTGCGGTCCCTCGCGTTCCGCAGAGGCGGCCCACAGGTTGATGTCGGCTTCCTTGGCGTGACGGTCGATCTCCGCCAGCTCCTCGGCGGTAAACTCCGGATTGTCGAGCGCCTTGACGCAATCATCCACCTGCTCCGGACGGCTGGCGCCGATCAATGCGGTGGTGACCCGGCCGCCGCGCAGCACCCAGGCGATCGCCATCTGCGCCAGCGTCTGGCCGCGCTTTTCGGCGATCGCATTCAGCGCACGCAGGTTCTCGACATTGCGGTCGTTGAGGAAAGCCGGACGCAGCGACTTGCCCTGTGCGGCGCGGCTGTCCTCCGGAATGCCGGAAAGGTATTTCGACGTCAGCATGCCCTGCGCCAGCGGCGAGAAGACGATGGAGCCGATGCCGAGATCGTCGAGCGTGTCGAGGAGGCCATCTTCCTCGACCCACCGGTTAATCATAGAATAGCTGGGCTGGTGGATGAGGACCGGCGTGCCGAGTTCCTTCAGGATGGCCGCCGCTTCGCGCGTACGCTTCGAGTTATAGGAGGAGATGCCGACATAAAGCGCCCTGCCCGACCGCACGATGTGGTTGAGCGCGCCGCAGGTTTCTTCCAGCGGCGTGTCCGGGTCGAAGCGGTGGGAATAGAAGATGTCGACATAGTCGAGGCCCATACGCTTCAGGCTCTGGTCGCAGGAGGCGATCAGATACTTGCGGCTGCCCCATTCGCCGTATGGGCCGGGCCACATATTATAGCCGGCCTTCGACGAGATGATCAGCTCGTCGCGATGACCGGCAAAATCCTTCGCCAGGATGTCGCCGAAGGCGATCTCTGCGCTGCCAGCCGGCGGGCCGTAGTTGTTGGCGAGGTCGAAATGGGTGATGCCGAGGTCGAAGGCCTTGCGGCAGATCGCCTGCTTGCGTTCGTGCGGCGTGTCGTGGCCGAAATTGTGCCAGAGGCCGAGCGAGATCGCCGGCAGCTTGAGCCCCGATCGGCCGCAGCGGTTGTACTTCATCGATGAATATCGGTCCTCTGCCGGTTGCCAGGCCATGGCATCCTCCTTGTCTTGAAATGCGGTATGGGCACGAACGGCCCGCACCGCCTACATAGCGGATCACCGCAGCAGCGCCAGCGCCTCGCCGATGCCGAGCGGCTCCGGCTGCGTGCAGGTGGTGGTCATCTCGATGAAGCGTCCTTCCTCGCCCGACTTCAGGATCGAGGTCAAAACGTCGATGCCGTGCAGCGAGCGGTCGAGCGAGCAGCGCGGGTCACGCTTCTCGATCAGCGCCATGGCCATGTCGGCAAGGCCGGCCGTGCGATAGTTCGCCCGCGGACCGTTGGGGTGTTCCTGGTTCGCCTTGGAGAAGGGATGGTTCCACTCCGGTAGTGGCTTGATGTCCTTGTCACGCCCCGAGGCTTCCACGAGACCGCCGAAGAAGTTCGGATCGGGAACGTAGAGCGATCCTTCGGTACCATAGAGCTCCATGTTGGCGTGGCGGTGCGACCAGACATCCCAGCTGGCAGACATGGTGATCGTCGCGCCATTGGCGAACTCCAGCAGGGCATGGATGTTGGTCGGCGTTTCGACCGGGATGGTCGTTCCGGCGAGCGGTTGGCTCGTCACGGTGCGCGTCGGGTTCGCCATGGAGGTGAGCGCGCCAACGCGCTTCACCGGGCCGATCAGGTTGATGAGGTTCGCCACGTAATACGGGCCGAGGTCGAGCATCGGTCCGCCGCCCTTGAGGAAGAAGAAGCCGGGGTTCGGATGCCACATCTCCATGCCAGAGCTCATGACATGGCAGGTGCCCGACGTGATGCGGCCAACGCCGCCCTCGTCAACATATTTGCGCGCCAGCTGATGGGCGCCCCCGAGGAAGGTGTCAGGCGCGCAGCCGATCGCAAGGTTCTTCGCCTTGGCGATCCGCCGCAGTTCCTCGCCCTCCTCCAGCGACAGAACCAGCGGCTTTTCCGAATAGACGTGCTTGCCGGCTTCCAGGATCGCCTTCGACACGCGGAAATGCGCGTCCGGTATCGTCAGGTTGACGATGACGTCCAGCTCGTCATTGGCGAGCAGTTCGTCGATCGTCTGCGCCTTCACCCCATATTCCTTCGCCCGCAACTGTGCGGCCTCTGGATTTAGGTCGGCGCAGGCGAGCATCTTGATGCCCTTGAACAGCGGCGCCAGCGCCAGGTAGGTGATGGAGATATTGCCGCATCCGATGATGCCGACGCCGAGTTCCTTGGCCATGTGGGGCTCCGAAAATGCTGGGGTATCAGTAGGTCTTGAAGGCTGCGATCGAGCGCGAGATCAGCCGTTCGAGATCGTTGGGGTTGTCGTGCTCGACGACGTAGTGCTTCGTCTGCGTCTTCTCGCGCAGCGCCGCCATCAGGCCCTTCCAGTCAACGGTGCCGTAGCCGACGTCGGCCCAGCCGTCCTCGTCCGTGTTGTGAACCGCCGGCGCGATGTCCTTGACATGGACGGCGCTGATGCGATTGCCGTAGCGATCGATCCAGGTCATCGGGTTGGCTCCGCCGCGGATGACCCAGGCAATGTCGGCTTCCCAGGCAAGATCCGGCCCGCCTTCGAGGATCTGCTCCTGCGCGGTTGTGCCGTCTTTCAGCGTCTTGAACTCGAAGTCGTGGTTGTGCCAGCCGAAGGTGTAGCCGTCGTCCTTGTAGCGCTTGCCGGCTTCCGACAGGCGCCTGCCGAAGGCGCGCCAGCCGGCGGCGTCCGTCGGACGAAGATCGGCGACCAAATGCGGGCAGTAGATTGCCTCCATACCGAGCGTCTTTGCGATCAGCAGCGCCTGTTCCGGCTCCTTCTCCAGAAGGTCGAGGCCGAAATGGCCAGTTGGCATGGTCAGCCCGTTGGCGTCGAGGTCCGCCTTCATCGCCTTCAACTGGCTCTCGTCCATTCTGGCGTAGAGGGCGCCGTAGCCTTCGACTTCCGCATAGCCAGCCTTGCTGAGCGCGGTAAGCGTATCGGCGAGCGGCGGAAAATTGCGCGCGCTGTAGAGCTGGAAACCGAGTTTCGTCATGTCATCCTCCTGGGCCGTGGCCCCTCTGCTGAAAGGTTCAATCTGCCGACTGGCAGGAATAGAGGTCGTAGATGCGGAAGACCGGTGCAGCCGCACTCGGCTCCGATGGGGTGAAGGTGATGCGGCGGCTTTCGCCGGCGGCAAGGTCGAAGGCGTTGTCGGAATAGCGGCCGGGCGTGTCGCTCTCGATCATCACGAAGAGCGCAAGACCGGAGGCCTGAACCAGGAGATCGATCGCGCCGTCACCGGCCGGGGAGATGGAGAACTCAAGCCCCGGCGGTGCAAGATCAAGCGCCTTGTAGGTGCCGTGGACATAATGGCCCTCGCCGCCCATGCCATTGGTGGCGGTAAAACTCCAGAACACGATCGCATCCGGCGGTGTGTCTGACGCCGACAAGGTGACCGCCGTCACCGCCGCGTCCGACGAGCAGAGGGCGTCGACGCTTTTGAGCAATATGCGGGTCCCGTCGAGCGAAACTGTCGACAGGTTGATGGTGACGGTGACGTCCTCCATAGTATCGTTGACCAGCGAGATTCGGATCTCTGCGCCGTCTTCCGAGGGAATGGCGGCAACGGCAACCGGCTGGAAGAACCGCCGCGCGACGTAGTGCAGGACCTTCCAGCCGCCGCCATAGTCGAGGCTCGACCAGGAGGCGACGGGCCAGGTGTCGTTGAGCTGCCAGTAGAGCGTGCCCATGCAATGCGGCTTCAGCGACCGCCAATAGTCAACCGCAGTGCGGATGGCGAGCGCCTGCTGCACCTGGCTGAGATAGACGAAGTTGGCAAAGTCCTTGGGGAAGCGGAAGTAGCGAAACATGGTCGCCGTAATCCGCTCGTTGCCGCCGGCGTTCTTCTGGTGGTGCTCCATCACCGGAGACGCGATGTTCAAGTCTTTCGGCTCGGCATAGCTCAGGATCACCGGCAGCGAGGTGTAGGACTGGAAGCCAAATTCGGAGCAGAAGCGAGGGCGAACGGAGCGGTAGTTGTCGAAGCTCTTGTTCTCGTGCCAGACCGACCAGTAATGCATGTCGCCGGAGCCGTCGGCGTGCCAGGCGTCGCCATAATCGAGATAGCCGGAAGCCGGGCTTGACGGCCACCAGATTGCTTCGCGTGCCGCCGCCTTCAATGCCTGCTCGATCGTCCGGTTGAGGCGGTCGTAGGAGACGAGGTAACGGTCGCGGTTCTCGATCGACTCCTTGAACCAGGTCAGCGCGCCAACCAGCTCGTTGTCGCCGCACCAGAGAACGATCGAAGGGTGCGATACGAGCCGGCGGACCTGGTAATCCACCTCCCCCGCCACGTCGTCGAGGAAGTCCGGAGTCGATGGATAAAGGTTGCAGGCGAACTGGAAGTCCTGCCAGACCATCAGCCCGAGCCGATCGCAGAGGTCGTAGAACCAGTCGGATTCGTAGAAGCCGCCGCCCCAGATGCGGATCATATTCATGTTGGCGTCGACCGCCGACTGCAGCAGGTCCTGCGTCTTCTCCGGACTGGAGAGCGAAAAGAGCGCGTCGGCGGGGATCCAGTTGGCGCCGCGGCAGAAGATCTCCCGGCCGTTGATGCGGAAGGCGAAGCGGCTGCCGGCCTCGTCCGGATCCGTGACCAGCTCGACCGTTCTGAGGCCGATCTGGCGCGTCACCTGTTCACCGGGAATCTCGACCGTCAGGCGGTAGAGGTTCTGCTCGCCGCTGCCCGCCGGCCACCAGAGCCGTGGCTCGGTGATCTCGAAGACATGGTGAATGGTTGTCTCGCCGGCGGCAATGCCGCAATCCAGGCGCACACGCTCGCCGTCGAGATCCAAATGCACCGGAACTATGCCCGGGTCTTCGGCAAAGAGCGTCATCGCCACCTGAAGTTCGACCTTGCCGCCCTCATGTCTCTGACTGGTGACGACATGCTCGATCCGCGCGGTCTCCAGACGCCGGAGCGAGATCTCGCCGTATAGGCCAAGCGGCGCAATGGCGATATTCCAGTCCCAGCCGAAATGGCACTGCGGCTTGCGCAGCATGTTGCCGTTCGGGATCGGCGAATTGCCGGGATGGTAGGGGATGTAGAAGGGCTGGCGTGCCTGCCGCTCCTCCCCCGCCGCAATGCTGGAGTGGAAGTGGATGCGGATCGTGTTGTCGCCCGCCTGCAGTGCGGCCGAAACATCCGGCCGGTAGCGGCGGAAGCAGTTGTCCGCAGAGAGGACCGAAACGTCGTTGATGAAGACCATGGCCACCGTGTCGAGATAGGTGATGTCGAGATACCAGCTGCCGTCCGGGTCATCGATGACGAACTGCCGCTCGATCACCCACTCCTGTTCCGCAACCCACTGGACCTGATCCTCGTTGCGGCCGACATACGGATCCGAGATGATCCCGGCCCTTTTCAGTGCCGTATGGACATCACCGGGTATCGCGATCCCGGCGACGTGTGCACCCTCCGCCGACAACAGTCGCCAGGTGCTGGAGAGATCGAGCTTCGACATCGTCATGACTGCGCTCAGATCCGCTCTTCGGTTTCGGCGTCGAAGAGGGACGCGAGCTCCATGTCGAACGACAGCTGCAGTTGGGTGCCTGGTGCATAACGCTTTGCACCGCCGATCCGCACCGACATCGTGTGGCCGGCATGTTTCAGCCACAACAGGTTGTCGGCGCCCATCGGCTCTTCGAGATCGACCACCGCCTCATGTTTCTCGATCCCGGGAAGGTCGCTGTCGACGTGGATGTGTTCGGGGCGCAGGCCCAGCACCACCTTTCGGCCGGCGACGGGCGGATTGGCCGCCTCGTAGCCATCGAGCGGGAAGGAGACGTCATGGGCCTTGAAGACCGTCTTGCCACCCTCCTCGACCAGTTCGCCGTGCAGGAAGTTCATCGACGGGGAGCCGATGAAGCCGGCAACGAACAGGTTCACCGGTCGGTTGTAGATCGTCATCGGATCGTCGAGCTGCTGTATGACGCCGCTCTTCATGATTGCGATCCGGTCCGCCAGCGTCAGCGCCTCGATCTGGTCGTGGGTGACGTAGATCATCGTGTTCTTTAGCGAATGATGGAGGCGCTTGATCTCGACGCGCAGCTCAGACCGCAGCTTGGCGTCGAGGTTGGAAAGCGGCTCGTCGAACAGGAAGACGTCGACGTCACGCACCAGCGCCCGGCCGATCGCGACGCGCTGACGCTGGCCGCCTGAAAGCTCCGCCGGCTTGCGCTTCAGGAGCGGCTCGATCTGCAGGATCTCCGAGGCGCGCGCAATGCGCCGGTCGATATCGTCCTTCGGCACGCCTGCGACGCGCAGGCCGAAGGACAGGTTCTTTTCCACCGTCATCTGCGGGTAAAGCGCATAGGACTGGAACACCATGCCGATGCCGCGATCCTTGGGTTCCTCCCAGGTGACGTTCTTGCCCTTGATGAAGATCTGCCCGTCCGTCGGCTCCAGCAGGCCGGCAATGCAGTTCAGCAAGGTCGACTTGCCGCAGCCGGAGGAGCCGAGCAGCACGAGAAACTCGCCATTGCGCACTTCGAGATCGAGATTGCGCAGCACGTTGACGGCGCCGAACGAAAGCGAAAGGTCACGGATGGAAACGCTATTGGTCATGGATTACCCCTTCACAGCGCCTGCGGCGATGCCGCGGACGAAAAGCCGGCCGGAAACGAAATAGACGATCAGGGGAACGGCGCCCGTGAGAAGCGTCGCGGCCATGTTGACATTGTACTCCTTCACGCCCTGGACGGAGTTGACGATATTGTTGAGCTGGACGGTCATCGGATAGGTGTCGGGCCGGGTGAAGACGACGCCGAACAGGAAGTCGTTCCAGATGCCCGTGACCTGCAGGATCATCGCGACCACGAAGATCGGCAGCGACATCGGCAGCATGATCCGCAGATAGATCTGCCAGAAGCCGGCACCGTCGATCCGGGCAGCCTTGAACAGCTCAACCGGCAGCGACGCGAAGTAGTTGCGGAAGAGCAGCGTCAGGATCGGCATGCCAAAGATGGTATGGACGATGACGAGGCCGGTCAGCGTGCCGTAGACGCCGAGCTCGCGCAGCGCGATCACCACCGGATAGATCATCACCTGATAAGGGATGAAGGCACCAATGATCAGGATCGAGAAGAACAGTTCCGAGCCCTTGAAGCGCCAGTTGGCGAGCGAATAGCCGCTGACCGAGGCGACGAAGATCGAGACCACCACGGACGGGACGAGGATCTGCACGGAGTTCCAGAAGCCACGCGAAAGTCCGTCGCAGTTCAACCCGGTGCAGGCCTCCGCCCAGGCCTTCACCCAGGGCTCAAAGGTGATCTCCATCGGCGGCGAGAAGATGTTGCCCATGCGGATTTCCGGCATGCCCTTCAGCGAGGTCACAACCATCACGTAAAGCGGCAGCAGGTAGTAAAGTGCTGCCACCGACAGAACGCCGTAGAGGATGATGTTGCGGCGCGACAGTACCCGCTTCGGCCGGCGACCACGAGGGCCGGAGACATCGGCGGCAACCGTATCGAAGCCGGCCCCGGTGGTGTTAAGTGTCGAGATGTTAGCCACGCTTCTTCCCTCCGAACTCGAGATAGGCCCACGGGATAATGATGATCGCGACGGTGAGCAGCATCATCGTGGAGGCGGCGAAACCCTGGCCGAGGTTCTGGGCCTGGAACATGTAGTCGTAGACGTATTTTGCCGGCACTTCTGAGGCGTTGCCGGGGCCGCCGCTCGTCTGGGCGACGACGAGGTCGTAGACTTTGACGATGCCGCTCGCGATAATCACCAGCGTGGTTATGAAAACCGGCCGCATCATCGGGATGACGACGAAGAGATAGGTCCGCCACATCGGAATGCCGTCGACGCGTGCGGCCTTCCAGATGTCCTCGTCGATGCCTCTAAGGCCGGCCAGCATCAGGCACATCACGAGCCCCGTGCCCTGCCACAGGCCGGCGATCAGGATGCCGTAGATGACGATGTCGGGGTTGTAGAGCGGGTCGAAGGTGAAGTTTTCGAAGCCGAGCGAGCGCACGATCCCTTGGATGCCGAATTCCGGGTTGAGGATCCACTGCCAGACTAGGCCGGTAACGATGAAGGAGAGCGCGAAGGGGTAAAGGAAGATCGTTCGGAACGCATTCTCGAAGCGGATCTTCTGGTCCATCAGCGCCGCCAGCAGGAAGCCGATAACGAGGCTGAAGATCAGCGACAGGATGCCGTAGATCGCGAGATTCTGGATCGAAACGATCCAGCGGGACGTATTCCACAGCCGCTCATACTGGTCGAGCCCGACGAAGGACAGGCGCGGCAGGAGCTTGGAGTTGGTGAAGGAGTAGAGGATGGTCCAGAGCGAGCCTCCGAGGAAGATGCCCATAGCAATCAGGATCATCGGGATGGAGGCAATCTTAGAATTCAGATTGCGGAATAATTGGTTTGGGCGTTTGGCAGGCGCATGACCTGTCATTGTCGGTTCCTCCTCGAGCACGACATTGCAGGGGCGCAGGCACGAGCTTCAAGAAGCGGTGCCGGCGCGATCACTGAACAAGCGTGCGGTCCATCGGCCGGCACCTTGGACGCGGTGCCGGCCGATCTGCGGCCGCTTGGGATCAGTCAGCCGAGGAAATGATGTCGGCGAAGCGCTTCTGAGCGTCTTCCGGGCTCAGCGAGGTGCTGGAGAAGAACTCGGTCATGAGATCCTCCTTCTGCTTCTGGCTGTCGGCCGAGAGCGCCTGGTCGGTGCTGGTCAGCGCGTTGCCCTTGGCGACGATGTCGAGGCCCTTCTTCATGCAGTCGTTGACCGACGCCAGATCGACGTCACCGCGAACCGGGAGCGAACCCTTCTTCAGGTTGAACGCGACCTGCGTCTTCGGATCGAGCATGGTCTCTGCCAGCACGTCCTGTGCCTTCGACTTCTCCTCGTCGTCGAGGACGGGGAAGTAGAACGCGTCACCGCCGGTAGCGATATAGGGGCTGATGCCGAGGCCGGGCAGGCAGCTGTAGTCCTCGCCGGCAACCTGACCGGCGATCTGGAACTCGCCTTGCGCCCAGTCACCCATTACCTGACCGCCGGCCTTGCCGGTGATCACGAGGTTGGTCGCCTGGTTCCAGTCCTGCACATTACTGCCGGCAGCCATTTCGCGTGCCTGGGCGGCGGCTTCGAAGACCTTCGCCATTTCCGGCCCAGCTGCGACGTCGGCGTCCTTGTCTACGTAGACGGACTCGTAGACCTCCTTGCCCCCGAGGGCGAGAACGAGCGTGTCGAAGAGGCCACCGGACTGCCAGGCCTGACCACCGAGCGCCAGCGGCTGGATGCCGGCTTCGCGCAGCTTCGGCGCCGCAGCGACGAATTCATGCCAGTCCTTCGGCACCGGAACGCCGGCCTGCTCAAAGGCGGCATTGGAAAGCCACAGCCACTGCCAGGAGTGGATGTTGATCGGCGCGCAGTAGATTTTGCCGTCGATCGTGCAGCTATCCAGCAGGCTGGCCGGCTTGATCACTTCCTTCCAGTTGCCCTTCTCCGCCACCTCGGTGAGGTCGCGCATCAGGCCGGCTTCGACCAGTTCCTGCGCCTGGCGGCCATGGTTGAACTGGGTTGCGCCCATCGGGTCGCCGCCGGTAATGCGGCTGATCATGATCGGGCGTGCAGTGCTGCCCGAACCGGCGATGGCGCCGTCGACCCAGTTGTTACCGCTTGCGTTGAATGCCTTGGCAAGCTCGGCAACGGCCGCAGCCTCGCCACCGGACGTCCACCAATGCGTCACTTCGAGATCAGTCGCCTTGGCAACACCCATAGGCAACACGATCGTAGCCGCCAATGCGGCTGTCAGTGCACGAATATTCATGAGTCTCCTCCCTCACTGAAACGATGCAGGAAAAAGCTATGGCAAAGATTTCTGCTAGGCAACAGGGACAGGCGCAAAAACTTTGTGATACTGGCAAATACAACTTCGAATTTGCGAGGACAAGCAATTGCACTGGAAGCCAACGCGCGAAAAATGCCGGGTTTGCCGATGTTTTCTTTGGCAAGTTCGTCATTTATTTCGCACGCGCAAAAAATTCTCCCGCACCTGCGTCCTACAACCAGAAGAAGCGCAGTCGGCCCCTGCCCCCGAAAATTCTGCTCGACATTTCCCCTGTATCGTTTCAGTTTGTACGCTCGCGATGCCGATCAGTGGAGGAGGCATCCGTTTTCAGAGGCGCCATAAACTTCTATAGCTGGCGCGGCTGAATCGGGTGGCGGCAGGGAATGGACGACAGCATCAAAGGAATGGCCAAGGCGGTCATGGCCGGGCGTGAGCGCCCGACACTGAAGACGATTGCCTATATGACCGGGCTCGGGATCACCACCGTCTCCAGGGCACTAAAGGATGCGCCCGATATCGGCGCGGAAACCAAGGAGCGCGTCCGGCTCGTTGCCAATCAGCTGGGCTACCAGCCGAACCGCGCCGGCGTGCGGTTGCGGACCGGCAAGACCAACGTCATCGCACTCGTGCTGAGCATCGAGGAAGAGCTTATGGGCTTCACGAGCCAGATGGTCTTCGGCATCTCTGAAGTCTTGGCAGGCACGCAATATCACCTGGTGCTGACCCCGCACTCGCACCAGAAGGACCCGATGCTACCAGTGCGCTACATCCTCGATACGGGCTCCGCGGACGGCGTCATCATCTCACGGATTGCTCCGGACGATCCGCGCGTGCGCCTGATGACGGAGCGCAACATGCCGTTTGCCACCCATGGGCGCACGGACATGGGGATTACCCACCCCTTTCACGACTACGATAACGAGGCCTATGTCTATCAGGCGGTCGAAAAGCTGGTGTCGCGTGGCCGAAGGCGGATCGCGCTTCTCCCGCCGCCGAGCGCGCTGTCGTTCTACCTGCACAGCCGGATCGGCTTCGAGCGCGGCCTGGCCGACTTCGGCGCGACCGAGGTCGCGATCGGCAGGATCACGACCGAAATGCCCTTGAGCGACCTCCGCAGCCATTCGGAAGCGATGATGTGCTCCGCCAAGGCGCCGGACGGCATCATCTCCACCAGCGGCAGCTCCACCATCGCGTTGGTCGCCGGCATCGAAGCTGCCGGAAAGAGGCTCGGACAGGACCTCGACCTCGTCTCCAAACAGTCGGCGGATTTCCTGAACTGGATACGTCCGGAGATCTACACGGTGAACGAGGACGTCCGACATTCCGGGCGAGAGCTTGCCAAGGCGGTAATTGCCCGCATCGACGGGGTTGCGCCGGAGCTGCTGCAGAGCATCCGCAAGCCGGCATGGTCTCCGATGGGACCGCGCGACTGAACACCAACGGGACAAGGAAATCCCGTTTAAGCAAAACATGAAAAACCCGCCTCAATGAGCGGGTTTTTCTATTTGTTCGATAATCAGGCGAAGTCAGCCAATCCGCTGCCCCAGGGGCCGTGATGTTTGTCGGCACCATCCACCCGATCGAAACCGTGGGCGCCAAAGAAATCGCGCTGCGCCTGGATGAGGTTGGCAGTACCGCGGCCGCGACGGTAGGCGTCGAAGTAGGAGAGCGCCGAACCGAGTGCCGGCACCGGCAGGCCGGAGTTGACGGCGAAGGAGACGACGCGGCGAAGCGCACCATCGGTGTCCTTGACCATCTGCGAGAAGGCCGGCGTCACGATCAGGTTCGCAACATCCGGATCCTTGGTGAAGGCCGAGGTGATCTCGTCGAGAAAAGCGGAACGGATGATGCAGCCGGCACGCCAGATCTTAGCGATCGTCGGCATCGGCAGGTTCCAGCCATATTCGTCGGAGGCCGCCGACATCACCGCAAAGCCTTGCGCATAGGCGCCGATCTTGGCGGCCAGCAGCGCATTCTCCAGATCGACGACGAAGGCAGCACGATCGGACGGCAGGTCGCCAACCTTCGGCAGGCCGAAGATCTTCTCCGCTTCCTCGCGCTCGCTCTTCTGTGACGACAGGATACGGCCGGCAACGGCTGCCTCGATGGCGGTGGCGGCCACGCCCATGTTCTGCGCCTCGATCACCGACCACTTGCCGGTGCCCTTCTGGCCGGCGCGATCGACGATCATGTCCACCATCGGCTTGCCCGAAATCGGGTCGGTCGCCTTCAGCACGGTTTCGGAGATCTCGATAAGGTAGGAGTTGAGGCGGCCGGCATCCCACTTGCCGAACACTTCGCCGATTTCCGATGCGCTCATGCCAAGCCCATCGCGAAGGATCCCGTAGATCTCGGCGATCATCTGCATGTCGGCATACTCGATGCCGTTGTGGATGGTCTTGACGAAGTGGCCTGCGCCGTTTTCGCCGAGCCAGGCGACACAAGGCTCTCCGTTGAACTTGGCGGAGATGGAGGTCAGCACCGGCTCGACGCGCTTCCAGCTTTCTTCCGTGCCGCCGACCATGATCGACGGACCGTGGCGCGCACCTTCCTCACCGCCAGAAACGCCCATGCCGATGAAGGTGAGCCCGCTGTCCTTCAGATTGTCGAAGCGGCGCATCGTATCGCGGAAGTTGGCATTGCCGGCATCGATCATGATGTCGCCATTGGAAAGATAGGGCTTCAGCAGTTCCATCTGCTGGTCCACCGGATCGCCTGCCTTGATCATGATGATGATCGGCCGCGGCGGGCGGATAGCGGCAACGAACTCTTCAAGCGTCTCGCACGGGATGATCTGCCCCTGCAGATCGCCGGCCTCGGCGTAGAATTTCCGCGTCGCTTCCGGCGTGCGGTTGAAGACCGCGATGCGGTTGCCTTTTTCGGCGATGTTGAGCGAGAGGTTCGAGCCCATGACGCCGAGCCCGATGAGGCCAATTTCTGCCTGTTCCACGGATATGCCTCCATTTGGATTCCGGCCGCTGTTTTGGCACCCAGAACGTCAAACGGCAAGGCAGAAACGGGCAAAAGACATCAGCTTGTCAGACAGCTGGATGATCGTCGTCTTCCTCGATGGCCCGCCATGCCGCACCATCGAGATCCTGGTATTGGCCGCTCCTCAGCGACCAGAGGAAGGCCAGAAGCCCGATCGCACCGAGGAAGAGAGCGATCGGTATGAGGTAGACGAGCATGTTCATGCGAGGCTTGCCTCTCCTGCCGTGGGGCTGCGGCGAACGGGGGGCGCGGGGAGAGCTACCTTCTCAGCACGGGCCATGCGATTGAGCCGCAGGGCGTTCGCCACGACGATGATGGAAGAGGTCGACATGGCGACGGCTGCGATCAGGGGCGTGGCATAGCCGGCCAGCGCGATCGGCACGGCGATCACATTGTAGCCGATGGCGAGCGCGAAGTTCTGCCGGATCAGGCGGCCCGCCTGCCGCGACACGTCGAGCGCGATCGGGATGGCGTTCAGGCTGTCGTGCATGAAGACGAAATCGGCGGCCTGACGACCGACATCGGCAGCCGTTGCCGGCGCAATGGAGACATGCGCGGCGGCAAGTGCCGGAGCGTCGTTGATGCCGTCGCCGACCATCAGCACCCGGGCGCCTTGTTCGGTGAGTTCGACAAGGGCTTCCACCTTCTCCTTCGGAGCAAGCTCAGCCCGCCAGAAGGCCACCCCAAGCCTGGTGGCAAGCGCTTCCACCACGGGCGCCCGGTCACCCGAAAGGATGCCGGTGCGAATGCCGCCCTTAACGAGAGAGGCCATGGCGGCAGGCGCATCCGGCCGAAGCGCATCCTCGAAGCGGAAGACGGCGATTTCCGTGCCATCCAGCGTCAGCACGACTTCCGACGTGGCGCCATCGCAGGCTGCTATACCGCAGGCGAAACGGCGGCTTCCCAGCCGGTAGAGCCCTTCCTTGGTCTGCGCCTGCAGCCCCTGCCCCGGCAGTTCTTCCACGTCAGTGATTGGCGCAGCGTCACGAGCGCTGTGATAGATTGCCTTTGATAGGGGATGGCGGGAATGCATGGCGAGGCCGGCAGCGGTCGATAGATGCGCTGGGCCGATGTCCGAGAGGTTCGTGAGCCGCGGCCGCCCGAGCGTCAGCGTGCCCGTCTTGTCGAAGACGGCGGCGTCGATCTCCGCCAGACGCTCCATGGCCGAACCGTCCTTGACCATGATGCCGTTCTTGAACAACCAACCCGCGGCAACGACCTGAACAAGCGGCACGGCAAGACCCAGCGCGCAGGGGCAGGTAATGATCAGCACGGCGATCGAAATCAGCATCGCCTGCTTCCAGTCGCCACCGATGAATCCCCATCCGAGGAATGCGACAAGCGCCAGGAGATGGACGGCAGGCGAATAGAGTTGCGCGGCACGATCGGCGATGCGTCGATAACGTGCCCTGCCCCCTTCCGCCGCTTCCATCAACGCGATCACTTCCGCGAGGAAGGAATCCTTTACCGCAGCCGTTGCGCGCACCACCAGCGGACCGGTGAGATTGAGCGTTCCTCCTTGCACCGTATCGCCCGGTCCGATGCCCGCCGGCGCGCTTTCGCCATTGACGATGGAAAGGTCGAGATCGCTTGCTCCCGTTTCGACGATGCCGTCGAGAGGGATGCGCTCGCCTGCCGCGATCAGCAGACGGTCTCCGGGACCAAGCTCTTCCACCGGCCGGTAGTGGCGCGCACCATCCTCCGTCAGCACCATGGCACCGCGCGGTGAGAGTCTGGCCAAACCGCTGATCGCAGATCGGGCACGGCCACGCATGATGTGATCCAGCGTCCGGCCGATCAGCAGGAAGAAGAGCAGCGAGACGGTCGCATCAACCATGCGTGTTCCCCGTGATGCATCGTCTCCCACAGGGACACGGCATAGGAGAGCGTGATGGCAAGTGCGACCGGCACATCCATGTTGGTGCGTCCGCGGCGCAACGCCATCCAGGCGTATCGATAGAAGAACCGGCCGGCATAAACGAGCGCCGGCGCGGCGATCATTGCCGAGATCCAGTGGAAGAGATCGCGGGTCGAGGCTTCCGCGCCTGACCAGACGGAGACCGAAAGCAGCATGATGTTGGCCGCTGCAAAGCCAGAGACGGCTACAGCGAGGATCAGGGAGCGCTGCAGCCGCTCCCCCTCCTCTTCGCCATCGGCGAAGAGGTGCGCGTCGTAACCGGTCGCATAGATGATGGTCTGCACCAGCCTTGCCGGATTGGTTGCGGTGCCGGCAACACTCTCCTTCCAGGTGATCGAAACGCGCTTGGTCGAAAGGTTGACCCGCGCCCGCGCGACTTCCGGCAGAGCCTTCAGCGCCTTTTCAATGCTGGTGATGCAGGTGCCGCAATGAACCCCCGGAACACTCAGATCCGTCTGCCGCAGCCCCGGCTCCAGCAGCCGGCTGGAAAGCAAAAGCTCCTCTGAGGAGGGCGCGGCTCGGCCGAGACGCTCCAGTTCCACGGCACCATCGGTACCGGGCGCACAGCAGGTGGTCATCTCTGCCCTCCGTCGACCGAAACCCGTTCCGTGTGATGGAGGATCCGCTTGCCACCCTCAGTCGCATTTGCCTCCACGATCCAGGCGCCCGGAAGCACTGCATGGCGCGCTTCGAAAACACCTCCGCCCACCCGCTGAAGCTGGAGCGTGAAATCCTGATACTCGCCGACGGGGCGCTTGAAGTTGAGCGTCAGGGCGTCCGCCTCGACCTTCAGGCCCTGCGGATGCTTGATGCGGTAGCGGATCTGGTCACCTTCGATCGAGACTTCGCCACTCAGGCCGGTGGCGGCCAGCGCCTTTGCCTCGGCCACCTTCCCGTTGAACTCCTGGCTGGCAATGCAGGTGTTCTGGACGACGAGGCCGCTCCAGCTGTGGGTCGCCTGCCAGGCCATGTAGAAGTTCGCCGAGATGATCGTGCCGAAGAACAGCACCATGACGCCGACCATGTGCCAGCCGGTAAAGACGAAGGACTTCTCTTGTGTCGAGTTCATTTGCCTGTCTCCGGAGCGTTGAAGGTGGCGGTGTAGCGGTCGCGTTCATGACTTGACCGGTCTTCGGCGATGAAGCTGAAGCTCTCATGCGCTTCGCCGATGGCGCCGGGTGGGATGGTGACGAAAACCTTGAGCGCCGTCGCCTTGTCGGGCTCTACCGAAACCGGGAACATGCGGTCACTATCGCTGGTCAGCCCGTTGATTTTCATCGTCGCCTCCGGCAGCCCGTCGAGCGACAGAAGGATCGTTCTTGGCTCGGGGATCATGTTCAGAAGCCGGATCGTGTAGCCGTTGCGGATCGAGCCATCCGATTCCAGCACATATTGCGGGTTGCGGTCATGGATGACGTTGACCTCCAGTCGGTCGCGGCTGAGCAGCGCAACCAGCAGGCCGATGCCAACGGCCGTCCAGACGCCGGAATAAAGCAGCGTGCGCGGCCGGACGATGATCCGCCAGTCGAAGTGCCGGACCTGATCGACAAACCCGCCGTTAGCGTTGCGGACGCGGTCGGGGTTGATCGGCGTCGAGCCATCGTCCGTCGCCAGCGCCATGTTCGCTTCGTACTCGTTCAGCGTGGCATAGGCGATTAGCCCGCGCGGCTTGCCGATCTTGTCCATCACGCCATCGCAAGCGTCGATGCAGAGCGCGCACGTGATGCAGGCCAGCTGCTGACCGTCGCGGATGTCGATGCCCATAGGACAGACGGCCAAGCAGGCATTGCAATCGACGCAGTCGCCGACAGCCCCACCCGCAGCGGCCGCCTTTTTCGCATGCTTCGTCCGCGGCTCGCCGCGCCAGTCGTTGTAGGTCACCACGAGCGACGAATCGTCGAGCATGGCGGCCTGAACGCGCGGCCAGGGGCACATGTAGATGCATACCTGCTCTCGCATCAGCCCACCGAAGACATAGGTCGTAGCGGTCAGGACACCGACGGTCGAATAGGCGATGAAGGCGGCATTGCCCGTGACGAAGTTGTAGGCAAGCGTCGGCGCGTCGGAGAAGTAGAAGATCCAGGCGCCGCCGGTCGCAACGGCGATCATCAGCCAGATGGCGTGCTTGCTTATCCGCTTGCGGATCTTGTCGAAGCTCCAGGGCGCGGCATCGAGCTTCATGCGGGCGTTGCGGTCGCCCTCGATCCAGCGCTCGACGACCAGGAAGAGGTCGACCCAGACGGTCTGCGGACAGGTATACCCGCACCAAGCGCGACCGACCGCGGATGTCACCAGGAAGAGACCGAAGCCCGCCATCACCAGCAGGCCCGCGACGAAGAAGAACTCCTGAGGCCAGATCTCGATGAAGAAGAAATAGAAGCGCCGGTTCGCCAGGTCGATCAGAACCGCCTGGTCCGGCGCATAGGGACCGCGGTCCCATCGAATCCATGGGGTGAGATAGTAGATCACGAGCGTGATCAGCATCACCAGCCACTTGAAGCACCGGAAACGACCTTCGGCCCGCTTCGGGAAGATCTTCTTTCGGGCTTCGTAGAGCGGGGCCTGCGCGGCTCCCCCGTCACTGCCTGTACCGCCTCGATCGTCTCCGGTCGCAGGGATATTGGGAGCGGTGTAGAGGTTCATGGCGCAGTTCCACTTCTGTGGCTGCCTTTTCCCACCTCGCGTGATAAGGATCTTTGACTTAAGTCAAGTTCACCTGCGCGTGCTTCGCGCCGATTGTCGCAGGAGCGATTGGGAGGTCAGACAATGCCGACGTCAGAGGCCCGAATCATTCACGTCAGCATCGACAGGCCCTGGCAGGCGGTCTACGGTTTCGCGTCGCAGCCTGAGAATATGTCGGCCTGGGCGGCAGGTCTGGCGGCGGGGCTGCGGCAAGACGGCAGTGACTGGATCGGCGATGGCGGTCCTCTGGGCGAGATCCAGATCCGCTTCTCACCGCCCAACGAATATGGCGTCATCGATCATGTCGTGGCTCTGCCCAACGGCGTCCCCGTGCACAATGCGCTGCGCGTGGTTCCGAACGATGGCGGTGCCGAGGTGATGTTCACCCTTATCCGCGAGCCCGACATGGATGATGCGGCCTTCGAGGCGGACGCGGCAGCGATCGCGCGCGACCTGCAGGCGCTGAAGGCGCTGCTCGAGCGGACGTAAGGCGCACACATCGCGCTTTCCTAAACTGACTGCCGCCCTACCATAAGCTCATCCAAGTGGTGCGGAGTGGCGTATGTCTGCAGTGATCGATTTCCTGAACCTCATTCTCTGGGAGTATGTGCTGGTCTACGGACTGCTCGCCGTCGGGATTTTCTTCACCGTCCGGCTGCGACTCTTGCAGTTCCTGCACTTCGGCGAATTGTTCCGCGTCCTTCGGGGCAGCGCTACGGAAGACAAGGCAGGCATCAGCCCGTTTCAGGCGCTGACGATCAGCCTGGCTTCACGCGTCGGCACCGGCAATATCGCGGGCGTCGCCGTTGCCCTCTATCTCGGTGGGCCGGGCGCGATCTTCTGGATGTGGATGGTGGCGCTGGTCGGCATGGCAACCGCCTATTCGGAAAGCGCGCTGGCGCAGCTCTACAAGGTCAAGAATGCTGAAGGCATGTACCGGGGTGGGCCGGCCTTCTATCTGGCGAGAGGACTGCGCGCACCTTGGGCCGGCGCGATCTTCTCGGTGTGCCTGATCCTGTCCTTCGGTCTGGTGTTCAACGCTGTCCAGGCGAACTCCGTGGCGGATGCGATGGAAGGCGCGTTCGGCCTGCCGAAGATCGGCGTCGGCATCTTCATTGCGATCCTGGCCGGCATCGTGATTTTCGGCGGGATCCGCCAGATTGCGCGCGTTGCCGAGTTCGTCGTGCCCTTCATGGCGGGCGCCTATCTTCTGACGGCGATCTACGTGCTGATCGTCAACTGGTCTGAGGTTCCGGGCGTCGTTGGCAGCATCTTCGCAAGCGCCTTCGGCTGGCAGGAGGCGGCCGGCGGCGCCACGGGAGGTGTCATGGCAGCGCTGATGAACGGCGTCAAACGCGGGCTCTTCTCCAATGAGGCCGGCATGGGCTCTGCACCCAATATCGCGGCCGTTGCGACGCCCGAGCCGCACCACCCGTCGTCGCAGGGTTTTGTCCAAGCGCTCGGCGTCTTTATCGACACGATCCTCGTCTGCACCGCGACCGCCATCATGATCCTACTCTCCAGCGCCCTTGTTCCCGAAAGCGGGGTAACGGGGGCACAGTTGACGCAGGCGGCGCTGGGCGAGCACCTCGGCAACTTCGGCGCCTACTTCATCGCGATCGCCATCTTCTTCTTCGCCTTCACCTCGATTATCGGCAACTATTCCTACGCGGAAAACGCGATGACCTTCCTCGGCGCCGGCACCGGGCTCGGCATCCTGATCCTGCGCAGTGCGGTGCTGCTGATGGTCATCTGGGGCGCCTACCAAAGCGTCGCGACGGTATTCAATGCGGCCGACGCATCCATGGGCCTGATGGCGACGATCAACCTGATCGCGATCCTTCTGCTATCTGGGACGGTTGCCAAGCTGACCAAGGACTATTTCGCTCAAAGGAAGGCGGGGGATACCCCGGTCTTCCACGCGGCAGATTATCCAGAGCTTGCAGGCAAGATCGACAAGACGATCTGGACCCGGGACTGACAGCAAATCCACCCAAGAGAAAACCCATGGCTGCCGAAGGAGCCGACCAGAAAATCGACTACATCGAGTTCGATGTGAAGGATATAGAGCGGGCAAAGCAGTTCTACGGCAACGTCTTCGGCTGGAACTTCACCGACTACGGACCAGATTATTGTGGGTTTGGCGACGGCCGGCTGACCGGCGGATTTGCCAAGGCTGATAGCGTCACGCCAAAGGGTGGAGCACTGGTGATCGTCTATGCTTCCGACCTGGAGGCGGCGCAGGCACGCGTCGAGAAGGCAGGCGGACAGGTCTCACGGCCGATCTTCGACTTCCCGGGCGGCCGGCGGTTTCATTTCGTTGATCCCGACGGATACGAGCTTGGATCTGGTCGGACACGTGAGAAGGCCGCACTCGGAGCGCGGCCTTCTACTTCGTGACTGAAGAGGCTAGTCGCCGCCGCCGAGCGAGTGGACGTAGACGGCCAGCTGCTTGACAATTTCGTTGCTGAGTCGTGCGCTCCAGGCGGGCATCACGCCGTGGCGTGGCGACTGGATCTGCTGAACGATCTGGTTCTCTGCGCTGACCTTCAGCCAGATGGCGTCGGCGAGGTTTGGCGCGCCGACGTCGCGGTTGCCCTCGGCGTTCTCCCCATGGCACGAGGCGCAGTTGTCGGCGAAAACCTGCTGGCCGGGCCCGACCATAGAAGGATCGCGCGGCGTACCACTCAAGCTGACGACATAGGCGGCAACCTGACGGACCTCCTCCGGCTGGAGGATATCGCCGAAGGCGGGCATCTCCGAGTAGCGCGTGTCGGGATCGACGCGGTCACGGACGCCGTAAGCAATCGTCGCATAGATCGCGTTGACGTCGCCACCCCACAGCCATTCGTCGTCGTTCAGGTTCGGATAGCCCTGCCCGCCCGTCGCACCCGTGCCATGGCACTGGACGCAGTTGACGCGGAAGGCCGACGCGCCGCCGGCGGTGGCGAACTGCGCAAGCTGCGGATCTGAAAGGATCTCCTCGAGCGAGACCTTGGAGATTTTCTCCAAGATCTCGCCTTGTGCCGATCGTGCACCCTCCATCTCGCCCGCCAAATCCCCACGGCTGGAGTAGTTCAGGACGCCTCTGGTGGCTTCGTTCACCAACGGCCAGGCCGGGAAGAGGACGGTGTAGCCGATTGCCCAGATGATCGTTGCGTAGAACGTCCAGACCCACCAGCGCGGCATCGGGTTGTTCAGTTCGCGGATGCCGTCCCACTCGTGCCCGGTGGTCTCGACGCCGCTGATTTCATCAATGTGTTTATCCGCCATCTTCAATCCTCCTTCAGAGGAATCTGGGCGGCCTCATTGGCATGAGACTTCGCACCAGGGCGCAGGGTGAACATGACGACGCCGAGGAAGAAGAGGGTCATGCCAAGCAAACCCCAGCTGTCGGCGAAATGGCGAAGTGCGGTATAAACTTCCATTTCATCCTCCTCAGCGGTAGCCGGCGGCGTCGTCATAGGTCGAGAAGTCGACCAGCGTACCGAGCATCTGCAGATAGGCGACAAGGGCGTCCATTTCGGTGACGACCGTCGGATTGCCGTCGAAGTCGCCGATCTTGGCCTTCGGATAGCGCTCCTCCACGCCGGATGCGTCGGCGTTCGGATCCGCCTGTGTCATCAGATCTGCCTTCGCGTTCTCAAGCATCTGCTCGGCGTAAGGAACGCCGACGGCGAGGTTGGCCTTCAACTCCATCGTCACGTCCGTGACGTTGAGCGGCGTGTCCTTCAGGAAGGCGTAACCCGGCATGACCGATTCCGGCACGACCGAGCGCGGCTCGATCAGGTGCTGGACGTGCCACTCGTTTGAGTAGCGATCGCCAACGCGCCAGATCTGGTCCCGTACGCTTCGATCCCCATTGGAAAGGATGGTCGTACATGGATTCCGCTGCGAGGCTGTAATGGCCATAGCGCTCCACCTCATCCCGGAAGGGCCGGATCATCTGGCTGTGGCAGGCGTAGCAGCCTTCGCGGATGTAGATGTTGCGTCCCGCAAGTTGGAGCGGTGAGTAAGGACGCATCCCCTCAACCTTCTCGATCGTGTTCTCCAGGTAGAAGAGCGGCACGATCTCGACGATCCCGCCGACCGCCACCACCAGCAGCGATCCGACCAGCAACATCGTTGCATTTCGTTCAATAAATTGGTGTTTGTCCAGAAGAGCCATCAGCTCGCTCCGTATTTGGCCGGCTGAAGCGCCGCCGCAGGTGCAGCCGCATAGGGGACGTTTTCACGCCGCTCGTAGCCGAGGATTGTCATGGTGACGTTGAAGGCCATGATCAGCGCACCGAGCAGGAACATCCCGCCGCCGATCGCCCGCAGCACGTAGTAGGGGAACATCGCCGATACCGTTTCCGCGAAGGAATAGACGAGGAAACCGTGATCGTCGTATTCGCGCCACATCAGGCCCTGCTGGACGCCGGCGACCCACATGACGGCGGCGTAGACAACGATGCCGAGGGTGGCGAGCCAGAAGTGCCAATTGACCAGCGCAAGGCTGTAGAGCTGGTTGCGGTTCCAGAGCCGCGGCACGAGGAAATAGACCGCGCCGAAGGTGATCATGCCATTCCAGCCGAGGGCACCCGAGTGGACGTGGCCGATCGTCCAGTCCGTGTAGTGGCTGAGCGAGTTGACCGCCTTGACCGACATCATCGGGCCTTCGAAGGTCGCCATGCCGTAGAAGGCGACGGCGATGACCATCATGCGTACGATGGGGTCGGTGCGGATCCGGTCCCAGGCGCCCGAGAGCGTCATCAGGCCGTTGATCATGCCGCCCCAGGAGGGCATCCACAGCATCACCGAGAACACCATGCCGAGCGTCTGCGCCCAGTCCGGCAGAGCCGTGTAGTGCAGGTGGTGGGGACCTGCCCAGATGTACATGAAGATCAGGGCCCAGAAGTGGATGATCGACAGCCGGTAGGAATAGACCGGACGGTTCACCTGCTTCGGAATGAAATAGTACATCATGCCGAGGAAGCCGGCGGTCAGGAAAAAGCCGACCGCGTTATGGCCGTACCACCACTGCGTCAGGGCATCCTGCACGCCCGAGAAGGCCGAGTAGCTCTTGACCCCGAGAACGGAGACCGGCACCGCCAGGTTGTTGACCACGTGCAGCATTGCGATGGTGACGATGAAGGCGAGATAGAACCAGTTGGCCACATAGATATGCGGTTCCTTGCGGTTCAGGATCGTGCCCAGGAAGACGATGAGATAGGGGCGCGATCGGGGGACAATTGGCACCACCCTGCCTAGCGGGCCTTGATTTGGATCAAGGCAGCCTCCCGACCGCTCCACGAGTCTCTCGACAAGCGCGGCGAGGCAGGTCGCCTCGGGAGGTTTCATGCGACAGATACACAACGATCTCGGGCCGACATTCCACGAACGAGCGGTTGCCGATGCCGAAATGCCCGCATGTCTGCACAGGGATCATCTGGAGCAGTTGGCGTTGTGCGACGAACTGGAGGAGATCGCCGACTCGCTGCCCGCAAAGGTCAACCGGCAGAAATGCATCTACGCGGCGAAGGCGCTCGGCCCCGATGATCCGCAAGCTGCATCAATATGAGGAGACGATCCTCTTCCCACGGATCCGCAACACGGCCTCCTGTTCGACCGATGACGAAACGCTGGTCCGCCTGAAATACGAGCACCTGGAGGACGAGGGCCATGCGGAGGAACTAACGGAGCGTTGTTCAAGCTGGGCTCGGACGACGCCGTCGATGTTGAGGCCGGCGGCTACATGCTGCGAGGCTTCATCGAAGGCATGCGCCGGCATATCGCCTTCGAGCGCCAGCACCTGCTGAAGAGCTTGTCAGCGGTCAGTCTCGACCATTAGTCCGGTGTGACGGCCGCGCGGGGGCGTCGTCGGTCCGCCATTTCCTGCATGATCACCAACGCACCGACCTGCGTCGTTGCATCCGAGAAACAGGGAGACAGCCGGCACTGGACGACGACCGTCGCGCCGTCCCTCTGCTCCGCATAGGTGTGCGAGAGGCATTCGCCGGCAAGGCAGCGGTCGATCGGCTCACGCAGGTCGCGCTGGAAATGGTAGATGCCGACCAGATCGGCGAAATGCCGGCCCAGGAGCTTTTCCTTCGGCTGGCCGAGGCGCTCCGCATTCGGCTCGTTGGAATAGAAGACACGATAGCCGGGAGCGACGACCATGATCCGCTCGGGAATACGATCGAACAGGACCGGGTCGAGCACCGCGCCGTCCTCGGTTTCAAAGACGGTGACAACCTCCCCCTCGTTTCCTGCAACACGGGCAGTCGCGGCCCGCCCGATCTGCGGCGCGAGATAACGCTCGACCAGCATCTGCAAGAGATGCCCATTGCGATTGACGCAGCCGCGATCATCGGCCTCTTCCTGCAGAAGATCGAGGGCAAACCGGAACTGCGCCTGGATGCTCGCTAGATCGGAGACCTGGTGCTGGACGATTGCCTGCAGGAGTGGATCCAGTTCCTGGTCGAGCCTCTGCACCGCAGTCGGATCGTCGCAATCGACTGCCCGACGCAGATCATTGTACTTGGCCCAGAATAGACCGATCAGTGCTTCCATCCCCACCTCCCAGACCCGCGGAAACCTTCCGCCGCTGCAGCCTGCAGTCCTTTCGCTTAACGGAAACAGCTAATATGTTGTCAGATCAAGCTTGCGCGAACTTTATTCTGAGTCAAAATTGCCAACTAGTCCTTCAGCGACTTCTTGATCTGCCAGCGGTCGTGATACCAGAGCCATTGCTCCGGATATTCCCGAACCCAGCTCTCTACCTTGTCATTCAAAAGCTGCGCTGTCGCCTGCACATCAACATTGCCGCTCGCGTCGCGGGGGATGGCTACCTTCGGCTCGATTTCCAGTCGGTAACGGTTGCCAGGAAGTCGAATGCAGCGTGCCGGATAGACCTCGGCATCGAACTGCCGCACGAGCTTGGCCAGCAGCGGATTTGTCCGAACGGGGCGGCCGAAGAAGGTCGTGGTCAGACCCTTCTTGAATTTTTGGTCGACAAGGACTCCCACCCCGCCGCCGGCCTCGAGTCGACGCGCAAGCGCGAATGAGCTCCCGGCGTGCGAGGGCACGAGCTGCCCCATGCGCGAGCTTCGGAAGCCGAACACCTTCTCGGCGATGTACGGGTTGTTTGGCGGACGGAAGAGAACCATCACGTCCAGGCCGAAGCTCTTGCCGGCGACCGGAAGCAGCTCGAAATTGCCGGTATGCCCGGTGAACACGATAAAAGGTCGCGGGTTGTCGCGCAGATCAAGGAAGATCGGAACGCCGGACACTTCAACGCGACCTGGTTCATCCCGTTCGGGATCGTAGTCGAAAAGCCGGTCGAGAAAAACGTATTCCGCGGCAAGCCGCCCCATATGCCCCCAGCTGGCAACGGCGATCTGCTGGATCTCAGCGTCGCTCTTTTCTGGATAGGCGTTGCGCAGGTTGGTCAGCATCAGGCGGTGGCGGAAGAACTTCGGTCCCACCCAACGCGCTACGCTGTCCGCGAAGTTCATAGCCGGGTCGGCCGGGAAGAGCTTCAGGAGGTTGAGGATGGCAAATGTCCCCTGCGCCACCAGCCACTGCTGGAAGCGCCGGGTAGCCAGCACCATCCTCGTCAGAAACATCTTCAACGGATCAATCCATCCGCAACACGATCTTGCCGAACACCTGGCGCGTTTCCATCCGCTCCAGCGCCCGGTCGATGTCGTCGAAGGTGACCTCCGTATCGATCACCGGATGGACGATGCCGCGCGCCATCTTCTGCATGGCATCAGCCATGTTCTCCATGCGGCAACCGAAGGAGCCGAGCAGTTTCAGCTGCTGCTGGAAGAGCATCATCAGGTTCATGCTGGTTGACACCCCGGAGGTCGAGCCGCAGGTGACAAGCCGCCCTCCCCGCTTCAGCGACAGCATTGAGCCGGCCCAGGTATCGGCGCCGACATGCTCGAACACGACGTCGACGCCCTTCTTCTTGGTGAGCTTGCGCACGACGCCCTCGAAGCGATCGATGCGGTAGTTGATGACGTAGTCGGCGCCGAGTGCCTTGGCGCGCTCGATCTTGTCGTCCGAACCAACCGTGGTGATCACCGTGCAGCCGGTCTTCTTGGCGAGCTGGATCGCAGCCGTACCGATGCCGGATCCACCGGCATGGACGAGGATCGTCTCACCGGGCTCAAGCTTCGCGTTGTCGAACAGCATATGCTCCACCGTGCCGAAGGTGACGGGAGCAAGCGCTGCACCGACGGCATCGACACCGGGAGGTGCCGGAACGAGCAGGCGGGCCGGCAGATTCGTCTTTTCCTGCGCGAAGCCATCGAGATGGAAGCCGTGGACGCCGGAGACGTTTTCGCAAAGATTGTCGCGCTTGTCCCGGCACGGCTTGCAGAGACCGCAAGTGCGCGCGCCGTAGATCGAGACGAGCTGGCCGGGCAGGACGTTGGGAACTCCTGGACCGATCGCCTCGACCACACCTGAGGCTTCCGCCCCAATCGTGAGCGGCATCTTGCGCTTAGCAAACGCCATTCCGCGCCAGCCCCAGACGTCGATGTGGTTGAGCGCCACGGCCTTGACGCGGAGCGTCACCTCACCCGGACCGGGTGCTTCAGGCTCGGGTATGTCCACAGCCTCGAGCTTGCGGTCGTCGATCAGTTGCAGAGCGCGCATAACAGGTCTTCCTCGCCCGAAGGCGTTCCAGATCGTCAGAAGGGATTGGCGACGGTCTCTAAGCCGGTTCCAGCGTCATGACAAGGCTGGCATTCTGGCCGCCAAAGCCGAAGGAGTTGGACAGCACGGCCCTGACCCGCTGATCCCGCTTCTGGTTCGGCACTACATCGAGGACGATGGTCGGATCCGGATTGACGTAGTTGATCGTCGGCGGGAGCGTGCCCGTCAGCATCGTCTGGATCGAGAACACGGCCTCGACGGCGCCGGCGGCCGTCAGCGTGTGGCCGATCATCGACTTATTCGACGAGACCGGAATGTCCTTCAGACGATCACCGAAGACCGCGCGCATGGAGCCATACTCCATCTTGTCGTTTTCCGGGGTCGAAGTGCCATGGGCGTTGATATAGCCGATGGCCGCCTCGTCCATGCCGGCATCTTCCAGCGCCGCACGAATGGTGGCGATCGCCGGGCCGCCGTCCGGCGAGGAGCGCGTTCGATGGAAGTGATCCGCCTTCTCGCCGCAACCCTTGAGGATCCCGAGCACCTTAGCGCCGCGCGCAATGGCAGATTCCAGTGATTCCAACACCAGCGTTGCCGCACCCTCGGCAATCACGAAACCATCGCGGTCCTTGCTGAACGGCTTCGATGCCTTTTCCGGCGGCTCGTTCTGCGTGGAAAGAGCTGACAGCAGCGAGAAGCGGATCAGCGCTTCGGCACTGACCGAGCCGTCGGTGGCGACGACCAGGGAGCGGTCGGTGCGGCCGTGGCGGATCGCCTCGACGCCAAGCTGGATCGCGGTTGCCCCGGACGCGCAAGCGGTCGAGAGGGTGACCGGAAGGCCGCGGGTACCGAACTTATCGGAGAGCCGTTCGGAGATCGAGCCGAACTGGACGGCCTCCAGGAAGGCCGGATCCGGACGCTCGCGCATGGCGGTCAGAAAACGGTCATAGGCGTCGCCTTCTGCCTGCGACGGCGGTGCCCGATCCGCAAGCGCGAAGCGGGCCGACCATTCCGGCTCGACCGGTGGTGCTGCCAGAAAAAGCGGGCCTTCGAAGTCCCCGGACAGCCCAGCCTGCGCCAGTGCTTCCGCGGTGGTTTCCCGCGCGAAGGCATAGGAGCGTTCGACGGCATTGTCTGCCGGGACGTCGATGAAGTCGACAGTGCCGCTGATCCGCGTGGACAAGCCTTCGGTCGGGAAGCGTGTGATCCTATGAATGCCCGACGTACCGGAGGTGAGTGTGGCCCAGTTGTCCTGCAGCCCCTGCCCCAGCGAGGTGATGACGCCCATGCCGGTGACGGCGATGATCGGGCGACCGAGATGATCAGTGAAGCGGTTGTCGCTCATGGTCGTTCTCCTCACGCGTTCGGCGACAGCACTGCAAGGCCCTCGCCGCGCGTATAGCCGACCGTCGTCACCACGGCGCGGTTCGCCGGCGCCGGCATCGGCTGTTCATGGCTCGAATCGAAGGAAGGGACGCGAAGGCCGCCGTCGAGCGCAAGCGCGGCGAGCGCGAGACCAAGCGGGAACTGCGCCTCCATGGCGTGGCCTGTCACCCCGCCATATCCGCGCAGCGTGGCGCCGGGGAAGGTTTTCTGGATGACGTCGCGTTCGCGCGCCGTCGGATCAACCAGTCCGCTTGCGCCGGAAAAGAGCAGCGTCTCTGACGTATCGGCATCCCCCGCGAGGTTCGCCAGCCGCTCGAGGCGCTTTTCGAGCTTACCGTCGTCCCGGCTTCCTCGGTCGCCTTCGACTGCGTCGATCGCGGCATAGATGTGTGCGCCACGCGCTTCGGCGTTGGCACGCGATTCCAGCACGAGGAAAGCACCGACCGAGCCGATGATCATGCCGCCGCCATTGTCGGCGGAGCGCTGCCATAGCGGGTGCCAAGCGCCGGTTGCATGAGCGCGAATGCCTTCCACGAGCAGGAGTATGTCGGCCCGCTCCGCAACAAAGGCGCCACCCACCAGCGAGTGCGTCGACTGGCCTGACTTGATGCGGTGATAGGCGGTCTCTACTGCGGAGATGCCGGCCGCTTCCTCGCCCATGAAGGTGCGGGAGGAGCCGGTGACCTTGTGGACGATCGAGATATTGCCGGCAAGCAGGTTGGAAAGCTGTGCGAGGAACAGCGTCGGGCGCAGCTCGGTCGTCAGCTTCTCGTTGAGCAGCACGTCGCGGTCATTGCGCTTCAGCGCCTCGTCGACGATCAGCGAATCCACCTTGATGTCACGCTCGCCACCGCCTGCGGCGACGATCATATCCATCGTCGCGCACGCTTCGGCATTGTCTTTCAGTCCGGCATCGTCGAGCGCCAGACCCGCGGCGAAGACGCCGAGCCGCTGCCAGTTCTCCATCTGCCGCTGGTCGCCGCGCTTGGCGATCTGCTGCGACCAATCGATCTCGGGCATCGGATGGACAGGATAAGGCTTAAAGCGCTCCGTCTCGACCCTCGGCGGCTCCACCTCAGCGGCCGACAAGAGCGCAACATGCGGCTCCTTGCCGACGCCGTAACAGGTGACGATCCCGACACCGGTGATCACAACATCATTGTCAGACTTGCTCATCCTGTCCTCATTGCCTGGCGGTCACGCGCCAGCTTGAAGCGCGCCCATGAGCCCGACTTCACTCGCACGCTTGCGGACAGTGTCGCCAAGCGGCACTTCACTGAATGGCATCGTGCGAAGCTTCAATTGCGCATCGCATACCTTCTTGCCGCCCGAAGAAATCTTCGCCTTCGTGACGGCGTAGCCGGAACCCTCATGCTCCAGAAACGCCTCGATGTCGAGTACGGCCTCCGGCTCGACGAAGGAGCGCATCTTGGCACCATCGACCGACATCAGGAACGGCATGGCGGCAAAATCCGTAGCGGCGAGCACCAGCATGCCGGAAGCCTGCGCCATGGTTTCGATCAGGAGAACGCCGGGAACGAGCGGCATGCCCGGGAAGTGACCTTCAAAAACCGGGCTTTTCGCCGGAACGATCGACCTTGCTTTCAAGACGTTGGCGGAGAGGTCCACGCTCTCCACCCGGTCGATCATCTGGAAGTATTCAAGCAGCATGCGACGCTTGGGGAATGGCTTCTCAGCCCTTCGCCGCCCTCAGTTCGTCGATCTTGGCGCAGAGGTTCTTGAGGACGAAATACTCCTCGGTGGAAACCTTGCCTTCGTTGACTTCCTGCGTCCACTGCTCAAGCGGAATCTTGATGCCGAATTCCTTGTCGATCGCAAAAACGATGTCGAGAAAGTCGAGGCTGTCGATGCCGAGATCGTCGATCGTATGGCTCTCCGGCGTGATCGTCTCGCGATCGATCTCGCTGGTTTCCGCAATGATGTCGGCAACTTTGTCGAATGTAGCAGTCACGCCCATGTCCTCTGAAGTATCGATTCAGCGTTCCACATAGGGAAAACATTGCGCGATGCCAATCCCCGTGTTCCCGCGGGGATCAAATGCCTATGGACTGTTGCTCAAACAGCAATCGAATGGCGACCGACGCCGCTTTGCAGGTAACGGTAGAAAACAGCCGCAACGCTGCGAGCAAACGGCTTGCCGCTGTCCGTGAGCCAAAAGCCATGTACGTCACAGCCACAGATGCCGTCCGTGTTGAGGCGGGCGTATTGACGAGCCTCGCCGATGACCGTCTCGGCGATCTCCCCAAATGCGCGCCGCAGCAGCTCGAAGTCGAAGCCGAATTCACACATAATCCGTTCGATCACACGTGCCCGCAGTCGGTCGTCGTCCGAAAGTGCGATGCCGCGCAAGGCGGCGAGCCTCTCCCCATCGACCATCCGCTGGTATTCCCCGGTCGCCGGCATGTTCTGCACATAGCCCTGCGGCAGCTGCCCGATCGAAGACGCGCCCATGCCGATCAGCGCGTCGGCCGCGTCGTTGGTGTACCCCTGGAAGTTGCGCCGAAGGGTGCCGTTACGTGCCGCCACCGCCAGCGCATCTCCCGGCTTTGCAAAGTGATCGATCCCGATCGGCTCGTAGCCGGCAGCGATTAGCATGTCGGCCGCCTTCGCCATCTGCGCGTAGCGCTCGCTAACACCGGGCAACGCCGCATCGGAAATCATGGTCTGGTGCTTCTTCATCCACGGCACATGGGCATAACCGAACAGCGCGATCCGGTCCGGGTCGAGCGAGATGATGTCGGTCATCGTTCGCTCCAACGATGCAAGGGTCTGATGCGGAAGACCGTAGAGCACGTCGCAATTGACCGACTGCACGCCCCGCGCCCGCACGGCCTCGACCACGGACCGGGTCTGCTCAAACGTCTGGATACGGTTGATCGCCTTCTGCACCACCGGATTGAAATCCTGGACGCCGAGGCTGGCGCGAGTGAGCCCGATCGCAGCAAGCCCGTCATAGCGGGCTTCATCCAGGTCGTTCGGATCCATCTCTACGCTGATCTCGGCATCCGCGCTGACGTTGAAGGCCCGGCGCAGACAGTCCATCAGGTCAATCATGTCCGGCGGCTTCAGCATCGTGGGCGAGCCGCAATTGGCTTAAGCGGCCCTGCCCTCGACGATAGCCGCCCTGATGACTTCCAGCACACGCTCCGCCTGGACATCGACACAGACGGACTGGCTTGGATGCCCATCCCAATGCCCTGGAGGAAAGACACGACCGTCCGGCTTCTGGATCGTCTGCCCATCGGCAATGCCGCCGCAGACGACGCGAACGGGGCCGCTGCGCGTGGCAAACAGTTCCGGCGCCACGACATAGACGCAGGCGCAGCTGTCATGCACCACCATGCCGTCGCCCACGCGGCGGCGATAGAAGTCGATATAGAATTGCGAGATATGGGAGAGAAGCTGCACGGCAGCGCCACCGGCTGCCGCCATCTCGGCGAGGAAACCGCTCGTCATTACCGTCTTCAGCGTCACATCGAGCCCGACGACCGTTACCCGCCAGGGTGCTGTGAAGACGAGGTCTGCGGCTTCCGGATCTCCATGAATGTTCGCTTCCGCCGCTGGGCTGACATTGCCGTTGAGGCCGAAGGCGCCACCCATGACGACGACCTCCTTTACGAGGGCGGCGAAATCCGGGTCTGCCTTGAGCGCCAGCGCCAGGTTGGTCATCCGGCCGACGGCGACCAGCGTCACCTTGCCCGGCTGCGCCCGCACCGTATCGATGATGAACTGCCACGCGGGGCGTGCATCCGCCTGCGCATCGATCCGTTCCGGGATGTGGATGTCGCCGAGGCCGTTCTCGCCGTGAATGAAGGTCGGCCAATGGCCTTCCGGCCGCGACTGATCGAACGTCACGCCCGCTCCCTGTGCCACCGGCGCTGCGATCCCCCATTCCTGCTTCAGGAAGAGCGCATTTCGGGTGGTGAGATCGATGGGCGCATTGCCGAAGACGGTGGTCACGCCGATCAGGTCGATCTGCGGGTGCCGGTGCAGGAATAGTAGTGCCATGGCATCGTCGATGCCGGGATCCGTGTCAAAAATGATCTTGTGCATGTTTACGCTCGATAGATTGCGATGGAGTCGAGATTGGGTTGGCGGCACCATATAAGCCTTTCCAGGCCGCACAAGTCTGGGAGTCCTGCAAGATCAGTTGCCATGGACCCCGTTCGGTGGCAGAGACCCGTCAGCACTTCCTCCCGTTACACCCCTCCCGGTCATTCCCGTGCACGATCTCGCTATAAACCTGCTGGCGCTGCTGTTTGCGGCCGCCTTCATCGCCGGCTTCGTTGATTCCATCGCCGGAGGTGGCGGGCTGATCACGATCCCGGTGATGCTGCTTGCAGGCATTCCGCCGCTCGAAGCGATCGCCACCAACAAGCTGCAGGGACAGTTCGGGGTTGCCTCCGCAACCATCGCCTATGCCCGACGGGGCCATGTCGACCTGAAGAAGCAGATGCCGATGGCGCTGATGGCAACCCTCGGGGGCGTGCTGGGTGCGTTCCTCGCGTCCATTGTCGCAGCCGATACACTGGCCGCAGCCATCCCCTTCCTGCTGATCGGCATCGCGCTGTTCTTCGCGCTGAAGCCGAACCTCAGCGATCTCGACAGTCACCAGCGGGTGACGTCCTTCGTTTTCGGGCTGACGGCAGTGCCGCTGATCGGGCTCTATGACGGCGTTTTTGGTCCAGGCGCCGGCTCCTTTTACATGCTCGCCTTTGTACTTCTTGCCGGGTTCGGCATGCTGAAGGCGACCGCGCATACGAAGCTTCTCAATCTCGGCTCCAACTTCGGCTCCTTCCTCGTTTTCGCGCTAACGGGTTCGATCCTCTGGAAGGTGGGGCTGATCATGGGAGCGGGGCAAGTGCTAGGCGCCCAGGTCGGATCTCGCATGGCCATGCGCGGCGGCGCCAAAATCATCAAGCCGCTGCTGGTGATCTCATGCCTGGCGCTGGCGCTCAAGCTGATCTCCGACCCGACGCATCCGCTCAGGCTCTGGCTCGGCCTGTGAGGCGCCAGGCTTAGCCCTTCATCTTCAACGGCAAGCCGGCCGCGATGAAAAAAACCTCGTCGGCGACCATGGCGATCCGCTGGTGCAGCCGACCGGCATGGTCGCGGAACTCGCGGGCCATCTTGTTGTCGGGCACGATACCGAGACCAACCTCGTTTGAGACGATCACGAACCTGCCCTCCCAGGTGGAGAGGCCTTTTAGCAGGTCCGTGCCGGCCGATTCGATGTCGGCCTCTGCCATCATCAGGTTCGTGAGCCACAGCGTCAGGCAGTCGACAAGCACCACGCGGTCGGACGCCTGCAACTGCCGGAGGTGGAGGGGAAGGTCGACGGGCACCTCGTGAGTGTACCACCCTTCGCCGCGATCCTCCTGATGCCGCGCAATCCGCTGGCGCATCTCGTCATCATAGGCCTGGCCCGTCGCCACATAGTGACGTTCGAGCCCAGACGCATGCGCAAGCTGTTCAGCGAAGACCGACTTGCCGGACCGTGCGCCACCAAGAACGAATGTAGTTCGTACGTAGACGCTCATCGGTCACCCAAGAGCGAGTGAATAAGATGTCGAAGGGAGAATTTGGAAGCGGCAGCGTGAATTCTGAAAGAACGGACGATTCGTAGATGCATGAGGCGTCCGCCTTGGTTCATCAGTTTGCGCTGCCGCACTCTGAAGGTGGGCGTCGACTGGCTGTATGTCAAGCCGCCATCTGGAACACCGGAAACATGCGCGGCGGGTACGCAATACCTGAACCCGAACCGCCGGACGGAATGACCGTCTGCGAGAGGATGATTAGCGGGACATCGTTACCGGAAGGTTAGTGGCGCGCACGGCATCTCGCATTTTTGCAAACTTCGTTGCCGCGGCGGCATCGCAAGTGCGTGAGGCGGGAGCAAAGCAGTTGATTTCGCAGCGCAATACCCTAGTCTTCCTGTCACCTCTATCCTCTTGCCGCCGCCTACCGGGGTGGCCGAACCTTAAAGGCAGAAGCGCCGTTTTTCCGCCGCAACAGGGACGACCTTCATGCGATATGCCGTTGCCGCAACCGCAATTTTCGTCAGTCTGTGGCTGCGCCCTGCCGGCGCCGAGGCAGCGTGCGGCGAGGTCTCCGTCGCCGAGATGAACTGGGGGTCTGCGGCGATCGCGGCGCATATCGACAAGATCATCCTGGAGCGCGGCTACGACTGTTCTGTCACGCTCGTCCCCGGCGACACGGTGCCGACCTTCAACGCGATGAACCTCTCGGCCACTCCAGATATGGCACCGGAATTCTGGATCAATGCGGTCCGCGGAGAACTGACCCAGGCGACGGCGGCAAACAGATTGGTGATCGGCGCAGAAATACTTGCGGACGGCGCGGTTGAAGGATGGTGGGTTCCGAAATACGTCGTCGAGGCAAATCCAGACATTCGCACGGTCGACGACGCCATCGCCCGCCCGGAACTCTTCCCGGCTCCTGGCACATCGGATGACGGTGCCGTTCACGGCTGCCCCGATGACTGGGCCTGTCACGTCACCACCGCCAACCTCTTCCGCGCTTTCGAGGCCGCGGAGAAGGGCTTTGCCCTGATTCAGCCTGCGACGGCCGCAGAACTGGAAGCATCGATTGTCGAGGCCTTCGAGAACGAGACCGGCTGGCTGGGTTACTACTGGGCGCCGACCGCAATTCTCGGCAAGTACGAGATGGTGAGGCTTTCTTTCGGCGTCGCCCACCAGAAGGCTCAGTGGGATGAGTGCACCACCGTTCCCGACTGCCCGAGCCCGGAGCGCAACGCCTACCCTACCTCCCAGGCCTTCACCCTGATGACCGAGGCGTTCACGGAAAAGGCGGCGCCTGCCATGGATTACGTGAACAAACGCCAATGGTCGAACGCCACGATCAGCAGCGTTCTCGCCTGGCAGCTGGAGAACAAGGCGTCGAACGCGGAGACCGCGGAGCACTTCATCGAGCAGTATGAGGACGTCTGGTCCGCGTGGGTGGCGCCTGCCGTTGCCGGGAAGGTGAAGAGGAGGCCGTAGCGCCCGCGCTTGTCGCTTCGACGTCGCAAATCGCGCATCTCGCCAGCCATCGATGCTGTAACTGACGGGGACCTACACCTGCCCGGCCCGAGGCCTGAACGGCGGCGGACATGTCAGGGGTGCACGAGACGGGACGCGCATGGCCAGCCACGGCATAGAGATCAGAAGCCTTTACAAGATCTTCGGGCCGAGGGCCCAGGACTATGTCGAGCAGGTCCGGCGCGGCCTGTCCAAGAGCGAGCTGAACGAAAGACACGGCCACGTTCTGGGCTTGCGCGACATCAACCTCTCCATGCCTGCCGGCGGCATCACGGTGGTGATGGGATTGTCGGGATCCGGGAAGTCCACGCTGATCCGGCACATCAACCGGTTGATCGAACCGACCATAGGCGAAGTGATCTATGATGGCGTCGACATCTGTCGCATGAACCAGCGCGACCTTCGCGAATTCCGGCGTCACAAGACGGCGATGGTCTTCCAGAAGTTTGCCCTCTTGCCGCATCGCACGGTCATGGAGAACACGCTCTACGGGCTGGACATCCAGGGCATTCCGCGCGCCACCAGTCAAGAGCGGGCGCAACACTGGATCGAGCGCGTTGGCCTCGCTGGTTTCGAGAACCATTACCCGAACCAGCTGTCGGGCGGCATGCAGCAGCGCGTCGGGCTGGCGCGCGCGCTGGCAAACGATGCGGACATCCTCCTGATGGATGAAGCCTATTCAGCGCTTGACCCGTTGATCCGCGTAGACATGCAGTCGGTGCTCCTCGACATCCAGGCCGAACTGAAGAAGACGGTCGTCTTCATCACCCACGATCTCGACGAGGCGCTGCGGCTGGGCAACAAGATCGCCATCCTGCGCGACGGCGAGATGATCCAGCAGGGCAGCGGCCAGGAGATCGTGCTTTCACCGGCAGACGACTACATTGCCGCCTTCGTCAAGGAAGTGAACCGCGGCCGCGTCATCCAGGCGCGGACCGTGATGAAGCCCGCGATCGGTGCGATCGAGGGCGTGAAGGTCTCCGCCGATGAGACGCTGGAGTTCGTCGCGCAGCGACTGACGCGTGCCGATCGGCGCGATGCCATCGTCGTGGACCAGGACGGAATGGAGATCGGCGTGCTCGATCTCAACACCATCATGACGGCCATGGTGACGCCAGCAGGAGAAGTCGATGTCGCGGTATCCCACCCTTGACCGCAATTGAAATCTGCCGCCTCAGCGCCTATAGCCAGCGCATACGAAGGAGCGTCCTCCATGACTGCTGCAAATCCCCTCACCGACCTTCTGGCTGAAAAGGGTGTCCTGCTGGCCGATGGCGCCACCGGCACCAACCTTTTCGCAATGGGGCTGGAGGCTGGTGAGGCGCCAGAACTGTGGAACGAAAGTCATCCGGAGCGCATCGACAAGCTGCACCGGGATTTCGTTGATGCCGGCGCCGACATTATCCTCACCAACTCCTTCGGCGGTACCCGCCACCGGCTGAAACTGCACCAGGCGCAGGATCGCGTCTTCGCGCTCAACAAGCGCGCAGCAGAGATCGCCCGGGCTGTGGCCGATCGCGCGCTGCGCAAGGTGATTGTGGCTGGTTCGGTCGGCCCGACGGGCGAGCTCCTGCAACCCCTTGGCGCGATGTCTTACGAGGACGCCGTCGCGGCTTTCGTCGAGCAGCTCGAGGGCCTGAAAGCCGGAGGCGTCGACGTCGCCTGGATCGAAACGATGTCCTCCCCGGAAGAGATCCGCGCTGCCGCCGAGGCCGCCAGCAAGGTCGGCCTTCCCTTCACCTTCACCGGTTCCTTCGACACTGCCGGCAAGACGATGATGGGCCTCGACCCGAAGGACATCCATGGGGTCGCGGGTGACATCGGTGGCGGTCCGGCCGCCGTTGGCGCAAATTGTGGCGTCGGCGCGTCCGACATTCTCTCCAGTCTTCTCGACATGACCGCTGCAGATCCGGCCGCCATCACCATCGTCAAGGGCAATTGCGGCATCCCCGAATTTCGCGGCGCCGAGATCTACTATTCCGGCACGCCGCCGCTGATGGCCGACTACGCGAGACTTGCCCGCGATGCGGGAGCCAAGATCATCGGCGGCTGCTGCGGCACCTCATGCGAGCACCTGGCTGCCATGCGCCAGGCCCTCGACGACTACACCCCCGGCCCTCGCCCGACGCTCGGAACGATCGTCGAACGGATCGGACCCCTGCGCAACAAGACCGCAATCGAATCCGGTGGCGAGAGCACGCGCGAACGCCGCCGGCGAAGGACCTGAGCATGACGAATATCGCCCCGATCGCGAATCGCGACATGGTTGCCGACAGCCTGTCCGGCATGAGCGACGAAAACCGCTCCTGGCTGAAGCTCTTGATGGACAACCCCGCCTCCGACGATACGCTGCTCGATGGCTTGCATCTTTATCTCGACCGGCAGGCGGAAGCGCGCTTACTCAATACGCTGAAGCTGCAGAAGTGCGGCGAATGGCTGGGGAACGAGGCGCCGGCCCGCCTGCAGATGCGCCTGATGGAAGCCGCAAAGGCAAGCCAGCACGCCGCCCACGCCGCCTTCCGCGAAGGCCTCGTTGCATCCGGCGGCCTGGAGCGCGCCTATCCCAAGGCAAACATCTAGACCCGACCTACAGGGCCGCCATGTGGAAGCGCAGCTGCTCCGCCGAATAGCGAAAATCGGCGCCGACAGGACAGGCGTTGCGGGCGGCGCAGCCGTTGGCCATGCAAGTGGCCCTGCCCCCATCCGAGTCCAGGTAAGATCGGCACGGGTTTACCGCGAAACCCGTTGGCGCAAGGGCTCCTGCCGGACAGGTGGCAAGGCACGGCTTCTCTATACAATGCGTGCAGGGATGACCAGTGCTCTCAACCGGCGCCGCACCTAGGTCTTCCGCAAAAGCCAGGGCACCCCGATAGCCATGCCATAGGCCGAAGCGTGGATGAATGAGGATCCCGAGCGGCGAAGGCGCCAGCCCCTCGGCCTGCGTCGCCCATCGCTGAAACGGCTGCCAGGGTTGATCCGAGGGGTAGAGGGCAGTTGCGCCCAATGCGCCTGCGACCCGATCGATCGCCACACGCGACCAAGTATCGAGCGGATCCGGGCCCTGATCGCTCGTACGCCAATGGTCGAAGCTCCTCCAGATCGATCCGCCGATATTGCCGAGCAGAACCACGGTTCGGGCGCAACTGCCGTACGAAAGCGACGGCCCGTTCCCATCGTGGAAGCTAACGACGCCGCGCACGAAAATCCCCTGCGGCTCGAGCACCGCAGCGATTTCGGACAGGACCGATGACCCGCTCACCATGTCTCATCTCAGCTTGTAGTGCGGCCGCCAGACCTCCGCTTGGATGAAGTCGGCGACGGCGGCGGCGCCGCCTTGCTCCCTGGCGGCCTCGGGACCCTTTCAGGTGAAGGCGTCCGGCATAGACTCCTTGCGGCTGGCGATGAAGGTAAGCAGCGCCTCGTCAATCGCCGGGTCGAGCGGCGGTGCCTCATAGGCGTCGAGCCAGGAACGGCAGAGGGCATTGGCCCGCTCTTCGATCCGCTTCTGGCCTTCGATCTCCCACTGCTCGAAAGAATTGTTATCGGCCAATGCCGAGCGATAAAAGGCGGTCTGGAAATGCGCTTGCGTATGGGCGCAGCCGAGATAGTGGCTGCCCGGACCGACCTCGCGAATGGCATCGAGCGCCTGCCCGGCCTCCGACAGATCGACACCCTCGGCGAGCTTCTGCATCATGCCGAGTTGATCCTGATCGATCATGAACTTCTCGTAGGACGAAACGAGCCCACCTTCGAGCCAGCCGGCGGCATGCAGTACGAAGTTCGTGCCGGCAAGAAGGGTCGTGTTCAGCGTGTTCGACGATTCGTGCGCCGCCTGCGCATCGGGCACCTTCGAGGCGCAAAGCGATCCGCCCGTACGGAAGGGCAGCCCAAGGCGACGGGCAAGTTGCGCTGCGCCATAGGAGACGAGCGACGGCTCCGGCGTTCCGAAGGTCGGCGCCCCTGACTGCATCGAGATCGACGCTGCGAAGGTGCCGAAGAGAACCGGCGCGCCGGGACGCACGAGCTGCGTCAGCGCCGCACCCGCCAGAACTTCGGCAAGAATCTGCGTCAGCGTTCCCGCAACCGTCACCGGACTCATGGCGCCGGAAAGGATGAAAGGAGACACGACGCAGGCCTGGTTGTGACGGGCGTAGACCTTGAGTGCGCCCAGCATCGTCTCGTCAAACACCATCGGCGAGTTGGCATTGATCAGGTTGAGCGTGACGCAATTGTTCTCGACGAACTCGTCGCCGAACACCATCTTCGCCATGGCAATCGTGTCTTCCGCCCGCTCAGGCGCGGTGACCGACCCCATGAAGGGTTTGTCGGAATACTTAATGTGGCTATAGATCATGTCGAGATGGCGCTTGTTCACCGGCACGTCTACCGGCTCGCACACCGTCCCGCCCGACGAGTGCATCGACGGCGCCATGTAGGCGAGCTTCACGAAGTTGCGGAAGTCCTCGATCGTCGCATAGCGACGTTCACCGTCAAGGTCGCGAACGAAGGGAGGTCCGTAGACGGGTGCAAACACCGTCGCCTTCCCGCCGATATGGACGCTGCGTTCCGGATTGCGCGCATGCCAGGTAAACTCGCTCGGTGCGGTCTTCAGCAACTCGCGACACAGGCCCTTGGGGAAATGCACCCGCTGGCCTCGGACATCCGCACCGGCCTTCGCCCAGAGTTCCAGCGCTTCCGCATCATCCCGGAACTCGATGCCAATTTCCTCGAGGATCGTGTCGGAATTGCGCTCGATGAGCTGCAGGCCTTCTTCATCGAGGACCGCATAGACGCGGATCTTGCGCGTGATGTGCGGCAGAGACGGCCCGGGCCCTGCCCCGCCGCGTGATGCACGACGGCCGGCAGCCCCGCGCTCGCCACGTGAACGGCGTCCACCGACCGCTGCTTCCGTTGGTTGATTGAGATCGTCCATGCTCGTCCTCACCATCGCGCCGTTGCAGCGCATGCCATCGCTGTTTTTCCCATGCTAGGACGGCGGGACAGGCAAACCCTGCCTTTCTGCGCCACGCGGTTGCGCAGAACAGACATGACATCGATCAAGTAGGGCGCCGTCGCTTTTTCAACAAGCGGGAGTCGTTTTCAAGGAAGTTGGGAAAGCTTTTGCGTTTCATCATGTTGGTGGTCCCGGCACGATGTCGTGGCCCGGTCAATGGAAGCGCTCATGTCTGAAGACGACATCATTCTGTCTGAACTCTCCGACGAGGAGCTCGTGCAGCAGATGCACGACGACCTCTACGACGGGCTGAAGGAGGAGATCGAGGAAGCCACCCAGATCCTGCTAGACCGCGGCTGGGCGCCCTACGACGTCCTGACCCAGGCGCTGGTCGAAGGTATGCGCATCGTCGGGGTCGACTTCCGCGACGGCATTCTCTTTGTTCCGGAAGTTCTGCTCTCCGCCAACGCCATGAAGGCGGGCATGAACATCTTGCGTCCGCTGCTGGCCGCTACCGGCGCGCCCAAGCAGGGCAAGATGGTGATCGGCACGGTGAAGGGCGATATCCACGACATCGGCAAGAACCTCGTCGGCATGATGATGGAAGGGGCAGGCTTCGACGTCATCGACCTCGGCATCAACAATCCCGTCGAAAACTATCTGGAAGCACTCGAGCGCGAAAAGCCGGACATCCTTGGCATGTCGGCGCTACTGACGACGACCATGCCCTATATGAAGGTCGTCATCGACACGATGAAGGAAAAGGGCATTCGGGACGACTACGTGGTGCTGGTCGGTGGTGCGCCGCTCAACGAAGAGTTTGGCAAAGCCGTCGGTGCGGACGCCTACTGCCGCGATGCGGCGGTTGCCGTGGAAACGGCAAAGGACTTCGTTCGCCGCAAGCACAACTCGCTTGGCGGGCGATAGAAAACGATGGCCTCCGCAAAGCGGAGGCCACTTCAAATTATTCTGCAGCGTTAGCGACGTTGCTGCCGGCAGCCTGCGTCGCGTCAACGGCATTGGCCGTATCCTGACCGACGCCGCGAATGGTGTTGCCGCACGAGCTGAGAGCGGCGGCCGTTACGAACAGAGCGGCGATGACCGTGACTGTCTTGGACGTCATGATAAAGTACTCCAATGGTTGTCGATCAAAAAAAGGCGGAACATCGCCTTCCGTCACAGGAACGCCTCAATCACGAAAAGGTTCACGTCATTGCGTGCGGCGCGATTGCGCGTGAGATTTTGGCGATTAGCGACCAGCACGGCCTCCACCACATCGACCTCCAGTGCCTGCCGGCGATCTGGCACGCATATCCGCAAAAGATCGTGCCGGGATTGGAAGATGCCCTCCGGAGTGCCCGTGCGCGGGGCTTCGAGAGAATCTTTTTTGCCTATGCCGACTGCGGCACCGGTGGGGATCTCGATCGGCTCTGTGAGCGAGAGGGAATTGCCCGTATCGCCGGCCCCCATTGCTACTCCTTTTTCTCCGGCAACGACGTCTTCAAGGCCAAGACAGACGAGGATCTGCTAAGCTTCTTCCTGACCGACTTTCTGGCGCGGCAGTTCGATGCCTTCGTTATCGAGCCTCTGGGACTCGACCGCTATCCGCAGCTCAAGGACATCTATTTCGGCAATTACCGCAAGCTCGTCTACCTGAGCCAGGAGGCCGACGAGTCACTGCAGGCAAAGGCCAAGGCTGCAGCCGACTATCTTGGGCTCGAGTACGAGTATCGCTTTACCGGCTATGGCGACCTGACCCGGTCCCTGCGGTCACTGTAGACGGAAGCATGATTCCCATCGCCGAACCCAGGCGCGTCGCTTTTCGCTCTGTGCGACGTCGTGGCAAGCGCAGTCCCTGCCCCGCCCCCCGTGCATGCTGCTGAAAAACAGGGAGCAGTGCATGGCCGACCGTATCGTCGTCTACTGGCGGGACATTCCGGCGCAGGTGATCATCAAGCAGGGACGCAAGGCTGCCAAGCGGGAGCTTTCGCTCCGTTTTACTGAGGCGATCGACATGTGCGCCATGCGAAGCGGCGCGGCCGAAACGGGCGACTATCTGGCCGAATGGCGGAAAGGAGATCCGGTTGCGGTTTCGGACGATCTGGAAGCCGAGGCCGACAAGGCCGCCACCGAGCTTGAAGCAGCCTATGACAAGCAGCGCCTTGTCGACCTCGTGAAGGCCGGAGGTCGCGAGCATGCCTGAAATCTACGCGCCAAGCCCTGCCGGAGACAAGCCCAAGATCGGCAATGCCGGCGCGGCCAAGAAGGCAGCCACCGGCGCGTATGTGCCCGGTGATGTCTCGCCCAACCGCCGCGTCCAGCGCCGCTATTCCATCCGGTTATGGTCCATCCGCCATTCGCGTCTGCTGGAGTGGTTCTATGCCCGGTTCGCCCAGGCGTTCCTGCTGCTGCACCCGCTCTGGAACGCTATCGGCTACAGCCGGGTCGAAGCCCCCGTCACCTTCGTCGAGAGACGGGTGAAGGGCATGCTGTTCGACTGCCGCATGTGCGGCCAGTGCATCCTGTCCTCGACCGGCATGTCGTGCCCGATGAACTGTCCCAAGCAGCTGCGCAACGGCCCCTGCGGCGGCGTGCGCGCCGATGGAAACTGCGAGGTCGAGCCGGACATGCCGTGCGTCTGGGTGAAGGCGTGGGAAGGGTCGCGCAACATGGTCAAAGGTGACGCGATCCTCAACGTCCAGCGACCGGTCAACCAGTCGCTTCGGGAAACCTCGTCTTGGCTGCGGGTGACGGCGGAGGCCGCCGCGCGCCGGCAAGCATCCGAGGGTGCCGCCCCATGAGCCCCGACATTCATCCGACGGATCTCGGCGCTCCCCTTGAACCCCTGCCCGGCCATGCCTCGCGAGGACGGCTGGAACGGGTGCTGCGCCGCGGCGAGTTCGCCGTCACCGCGGAGCTCAATCCGCCGGACAGTGCCAACCCCCAGGACGTCTACGACCGCGCAGCAGTCTTCGATGGCTGGGTGGACGGCATCAATGCGGTCGACGCGTCCGGCGCCAATTGCCACATGTCCTCCGTCGGCATCTGTGCTTTGCTAACGCGCATGGGATATGCGCCGATCATGCAGATCGCCTGCCGCGACAAGAACCGCATCGCGATCCAAGGCGACGTCCTCGGCGCCTCCGCCATGGGCGTTCAGAACATCCTTTGCCTGACCGGAGACGGCGTGCAGGCGGGCGACCAGCCGGGCGCCAAGCCTGTTTTCGACCTCGACAGCATGTCGCTGCTGGAAACGGTCCGTACCATGCGCGACGAGGCAAAGTTCCTGTCGGGCCGCAAACTCACCTCGCCGCCCAATGTCTTCCTCGGCGCCGCCATCAACCCGTTTGCGCCACCCTATGACTTCCGCCCCTATCGCCTGGCGAAGAAGATCGCCGCCGGCGCACAATTCGTCCAGAGCCAGTACTGCTTCGACGTACCGATGTTTCGCGACTATATGGCAAAGGTCCGTGATCTCGGCCTGCACGAAAAATGCTTCATCCTCGTCGGCGTCGGCCCCCTCGCCTCTGCAAAGACCGCCCGCTGGATCCGCTCCAACGTGCCTGGCATCCACATCCCCGACAGCATCATTGCGCGGCTGGAAGGCGCGCAGGACCAGAAGCGCGAAGGCAAGCAGCTCTGCATCGACGTCATCAACGAGGTGAAGGAGATCCAGGGCGTCTCCGGCATTCATGTGATGGCCTATCGGCAGGAAGAATATGTTGCCGAGATCGTCCACGAATCGGGCGTGCTGAAGGGTCGCAAGCCGTGGAAGCATGAACCCAATCCCACGGACGCGACGGTTTCGGAGCGGCTGGAGGAGATCCGCCAGGGCAAGGAGGAAAACCAGCAGGACATGGCCGACATCGCGGCAAGCAAGCCGCACTGACACCCGCTCTTTGGCCAGCGCCAGAGCTGCATGACATAGCACCGCCGAGCAAGGCACTGGAGAACCGCATGACCCGCACCATCGTCGCATCCGCCACCCGCGAAGTCGTGATCGGCTTCGATCAGCCCTTCTGCGTCATCGGCGAGCGCATCAATCCGACCGGACGCAAGAAGCTCGCGGCAGAGATGATCGAGGGCAATTTCGACACCGTGATCAAGGATGCGCTGGAACAGGTGGCAGCGGGCGCCACGATGCTTGACGTCAATGCCGGGGTCACCGCCGTCAACCCTAACGAGACCGAGCCGCCGCTCCTCGTTCAGACGCTGGAAATCGTCCAGGGTCTGGTCGACGTTCCTTTGTCGATCGACAGCTCGGTAACGGCCGCCATCGAAGCGGCCCTGAAGGTTGCTAAGGGTCGTCCGCTGGTGAACTCCGTGACGGGCGAAGAGGAAAAGCTCGAGGCCATCTTGCCACTTTGCAAGAAGTACGATGTGCCGGTTGTCGCAATCTCCAACGACGAGACAGGCATCAGTCAGGATCCGGACGTGCGCTTCGCCGTGGCAAAGAAGATCGTGGAGCGTGCCGCCGACTACGGAATCAAGCCGCACGACATCGTGGTCGACCCGCTGGTGATGCCGATCGGCGCCATGGGTACGGCCGGGCTGCAGGTTTTTGCGCTCCTGCGGCGGCTGCGCGAGGAGTTGAAGGTCAACACGACCTGCGGCCTTTCCAACATCTCCTTCGGCCTGCCGCATCGCCATGGCATCAATGCCGGCTTCATCCCAATGGTGATTGGCGCTGGCATGACGAGCGCGATCATGAACCCCTGCCGCCCGCAGGAGATGGAGGCCGTGCGCGCGGCTAACGTGCTGAACGGCACCGACGAGAACTGCTACAACTGGATCAAGACCTACCGCGACTACAAGCCTGCCGAGGGCGGCGCTGCTGGAGCCCCTGCCCCAGCTGCAGCGGCAGCCGGCGGTGGACGCCGCGGCGGCCGTGCGGCACGCGTCGGTGCAGGTGCGGTGACGGAGTGAATTGAGGCATCATGACCGAAATGTCCGAAAGGGACGCCCTCGTCCTCTTCATGCCGTCCGGTAAACGGGGACGCTTTGCAGTCGGCACCAGCGTGCTGGAGGCCGCACGCTCTCTCGGCGTCTACGTCGAAAGCGTCTGCGGCGGGCGCGCGACCTGCGGACGCTGCCAGATCGAGGTGCAGCAGGGCAACTTCGCCAAGCACAAAATCACCTCGTCGCTCAACCACATCTCTCCGGTTGGTCCCAAGGAGCAGCGGTACGCCGAGGTCCGGACGATCCCCGAAGGCCGTCGGCTCTCCTGCTCGGCACAGATCCTCGGCGACCTCGTCATCGACGTGCCGCAGGACACGGTCGTCAACGCGCAGGTGATCCGCAAGGCCGCGACTGACCGGCTGTTCGATCGCAACCCCGCAATCCAGCTCTGCTATGTAGAAGTGGACGAGCCGGACATGCACAAGCCGCTCGGCGACCTCGATCGGCTGAACCTGATGTTGGAGAAGGACTGGGGCTGGACCGACATTCTGGTCGCCCAGCATCTGATGCCGGACGTCCAGCAGACCCTGCGCAGGGGCAACTGGGGCGTTACCGCCGCAATCCATCGCGATCTGGAAGGCGCCCGCCCCAACCTGATCGCGCTCTGGCCCGGCCTCCACAACGAGGCCTACGGGATCGCCTGCGATATCGGTTCGACAACGATCGCCATGCATCTCGTGTCGCTGCTTTCCGGACGCGTCATCGCATCCTCCGGCACATCGAACCCCCAGATCCGCTTCGGCGAGGACCTGATGAGCCGGGTGTCCTACGTGATGATGAACCCGGACGGCCGCGAGGCGATGACGAAGGCGGTACGCCAGGCGATCAACGAGCTGACGGTGAAGGTCTGCGCCGAGGCCAACGTTGACCCGAACAACATCCTCGACGCCGTCTTCGTCGCCAATCCGATCATGCACCACCTCTTCCTCGGGATCGATCCGACAGAGCTTGGACAGGCACCGTTTGCGCTCGCGGTCTCCGGCGCCGTCCACACCTGGTCGCGCGAGATCGCCCTTGCGATCAACCGCGGCGCCCGCGTCTACCTCCTCCCCTGCATTGCCGGGCATGTCGGTGCCGACGCGGCCGGCGCGACCCTTTCGGAAGGTCCGCACCGGCAGGACCGGATGATGTTGCTGGTCGACGTCGGAACCAATGCCGAGATCATCCTCGGCAACAAGGATCGCGTGGTGGCCGCGTCGTCGCCGACTGGTCCCGCCTTCGAGGGCGCCGAGATCTCGTCCGGTCAGCGCGCGGCCCCCGGCGCGATCGAGCGTGTGCGGATCGACCCGCAGACGCTGGAGCCGAAGTTTCGCGTCATCGGTGTCGACAAGTGGTCCGACGAGGACGGATTTGCCGAACAGGCCGAAAAGGTCGGCATCACCGGCATCTGCGGCTCCGCCATCATCGAGGTGGTCGCGGAAATGTATCTCTGCGGGATCATTTCGGAAGACGGCGTCGTGGATGGTGCGATGGCTGCGCGAAGCGAGCGTATCCTCGAGAATGGCCGTACCTTCTCCTATCTGCTGCATGACGGGGCGCAGCGGATCACGGTGACGCAGAACGACGTCCGGGCGATCCAGCTCGCGAAGGCAGCACTTTATGCCGGGGTCAAGCTGCTGATGGAGAAGCAGGGGATCGACACCGTCGACAGCATCCGCTTCGCCGGCGCCTTCGGCTCTTTCATCGATCCCAAGTACGCTATGGTCCTGGGGCTCATCCCGGATTGTGACCTGGCGGAGGTGAAGGCGGTCGGCAATGCTGCGGGAACCGGCGGGTTGATGGCATTGCTGAACCGCGACTATCGCCGCGAGATCGAGCAAACGGTGAGAAAGATCGAGAAGATAGAGACGGCGCTTGAACCAAGATTTCAGGAGCTCTTCGTGCACGCGATGGCGCTTCCAAACAAGGTCGACAGCTTCCCGAACCTAGCATCTGTGGTCACGCTGCCGGACCGCAAGGTGCTTGACGAGGCCGGTGAGGCCGGCGGGCGAAGGCGCCGCCGCTCCCGCGGCTGATCAGGCGGCTGCGCGCGTCATTTGACCATAGAAATCGCGGATGCTGTCGGCAACCGCCTTGCCCGGGACCGAAAGCTGCGGCGTCGTCAGCAGCCGTACATCGAAGCTGAAGAGCTCTGGCAGGTTCTCCTGCGGGCCAAGGACAACCATCTCGTCGGTCACATAGGAGCGCGGGAATGGCGCAATGGCCAGATCGGACAGCACCGCTGCCCGCTGTGCCATGGAATGAGCACTGGCATAGGCGACGCGGTAGGGTCGCTTCTGCTTTTCCAGCTGGCTGATGGCATCCTGACGCCAGACGCAGCCCTCCTCCCAGACGGAGATCGGCAGCGGATCCCGCAGATGGGCATTGCCGCACTTCGCGCCCGCCCAGACCAGCTTTTCCGTGTGGATCACCTCGCCGAAATTGGGAAAGGAGCGCGGATTGCAATTGAACAGCGCGAGGTCGAGGCGCTGCTCCTCAATTCGCTTGCGCAAGGCCGAGCTCATGTCGACGGTGACGTCGACCATGATGCTCGGGAAGGTCTCCGCAAAGTCTTTCAGGATGCGCGGAAGAAGGCGTTCGGCGATGTCGTCGGGCGCACCCAACCGGACGATCCCGGCAAGGTCGGGCATGACAAAGCGAGAGACAGCCTCATTGGATAGCGCAATCATCCGCCGCGCATAGGAAAGCAGCATCTCGCCATGCTGTGTCAGACTCACCGACCGGGCGTCGCGCAGGAAAAGTGTCGTCTTCAGCTGCTCTTCCAGCTTCTTGATCTGCATCGAGACAGCCGATGGCGTACGCAGGACGACCTCGGCGGCGTTGGAAAAATTCCCGGTCTCCGCAATGGCGACGAACGTGCGCAGGACGTCGTTGTCCAACAACGGCAGCGGCGGGCGAAATGGTGTAGGCATGGCCACCTCAATCAATAAATCTGATATTAAACACCATATCATTTCGTTTGATTGAACGTCAATCCAGGGAGAGAATGCAACCATGGAAGCGGCACCCGAGATGATGCGCCACAAAAAGTCATGAGAAGCATCATCTTCATCATGTTGTTTGATGCGTAACCCGTGTCACTCTCCATTGAAAATGAAGGAGAAACACCATGGCATTGTCCTCAACAACAGCACGGCTTACAGGCTCTCGCATCCGCGGCCTGACGCGCCCCCTGACACGCTTTGCCCTGCACGTGCAGGCGGAATGGCGTCATCGTCGGACCGAAAGAATGCTGGAATCGCTACCGGCGGAAATCCGCAAGGATATCGGCTGGCCGGCTGCAGACACCCCTCGGTCCCAAGACAATCCTCTTCACTGAGGTCAAGCTCCGTGCGCGCCGCCACGGTGCGGACGGAGCTGTTCAGAAATGCTCCTCGGCTACGGATCCATCGTCATCTGTTTGTCGCAAAAATAGTTCTTCGCACCCTTTGGGCCCCCTTCTCCGCTGCGAAATTTCATGTCAGTGTCGCAAATAAAGGGGTTGGCCATGGCGAGAGTTGAGGAGCCGAGGCATGAATGTGAGCAGCACGCACCAGCCGGTTAAACGGACCCTCGTCTTCTTTCTTGTGCCGGAATTCACCATGCTGCCCTTCACGGCAGCGGTGGAAACTTTGAGGATCGCCAATCGGATGCTGGGCTACCGGGCCTATGACTGGCGGCTCTGTTCCTCCGACGGACAGAAGGTCGCATCCTCCGCCGGAATTTCGGTGGAGGTCGATACCTCGGTCGCAGATGAGCGCAAGAACCTCGGCGGCGAGAACCGGCCCAACATGGTGCTCGTCTGTTCAGGGATCGCCGTCGATCAGTACAGCAACAAGACGGTCAACGCCTGGCTGCGCGAGACCTATAACCGCAATGTCGCGGTCGGCAGCCTTTGTACCGGCGCCCACGTCCTTGCCCAAGCCGGACTCTTAAACGGCAAGCGCTGCGCCATCCATTGGGAAAACCTGCCTGGCTTCTCGGAGGCATATCCCCAGGCGGAGGTCTATGCGGATCTCTACGAGGTGGACGGCAACATCTATACCTGCGCCGGGGGTACCGCATCGCTTGACATGATGCTCAACCTGATCGGACAGGATTTCGGCGAAAACCTCGTCAACCGGGTCTGCGAGCAACAACTGACGGATCGCGTGCGCAGTCCGCATGATCGCCAGCGTTTGCCGCTGAGGGCGCGCCTCGGCGTGCAGAACGGCAAGGTGTTGTCGATCATCGAGCTCATGGAGAACAATCTCTCCGAGCCGCTCTCCCTCGTTGAGATTGCCGAGGATGCCGGGCTGTCAAGACGGCAGATCGAGCGGCTCTTCCGGCAGGAAATGGGGCGCTCCCCAGCCCGCTATTATCTTGAAATCCGGCTTGACCGCGCGCGCCATCTTTTGGTGCAGTCGTCGATGCCGGTGGTCGAGGTGGCCGTCGCCTGCGGCTTCGTCTCGGCCTCGCACTTCTCCAAGTGTTACCGCGAAGTATACAACCGCTCGCCGCAGCAGGAGCGCGCCGAACGGAAGCTCACCGTTGCAAGCTCGAAAATGGCTATCGCAGCCTAAAGCGCGACGCCCTGCAAGCTCACGCTGCAGCCGGCTTGCGATCCCCTTGCATCGACCGGATCTGGATGAGGGTGTCGAGGTTCTGGTTGACGCGGCAGTAGAACTCCTCGTCGATGAACGGGCGCAGCATGAAGTCGTTTCCGCCGGCCTTCAGGAAGCGCGCCGACAGAAGGCGGTTGGACGACGATGAAACGCCGATGATGCGCAGCTCATGTGATCCGCGCACGGAGCGGATGCGGCGCGTCAGTTCGAAACCGTCGATGTCAGGCATGTTGTAGTCGGTGACCACCAGGCCGAGGTCCGGGTTCTTCTTCAGAATCTCAAGCGCCTTTGCACCGCTTTCGGCGGCACTGACGCGGAAGTTGAAGCGCTTCAGGCGGCTCGTCAGAAGCGCGCGCGCCGTCGGGCTATCGTCGACGATCAGCACATGGTGACGATGGTTGGTGAGGAAGCGAGCGACGGATTCGGCCAGCATGTCGACCGCAAAGACGTTGTCCTTCAGGATGTAGTCGACGATATCCTTGGCCAGGAGCTGGTCGCGGATGCCTTCATGGAAGGTGCCGGTGAAGACTATTGTCGGAATGCTGAGATCGATCAGGTACTCTAGCGCCTCGCCGTTCTCGGCTCCCGGCAAGTTGATATTGGAAATGGCGAGCGTCACCGGTTCCGCTGAACGGTCGTAGGCAAGCTGCAGCTCCTCGAAGTTGCGGCAGATCTCAACCTCGATGCCGAACAGCTCCTTCAGGCGTGCTCCGATCATTGAGGTGAAGACGTTGGAATCCTCGGCCAGCAGAATGCGTGCGTCGGCGAGCGATTGCCCGGAATACTGCATTCCGGAAATGCCAAGGAAAGTCATGATACCCCTTCGGTCGGTTGCTGTCCCCCGCTGGCACAACTAGCAGACCGAGATTTGCAGAAGCGTTAATCGAGCCTCTAACTCATTCGCAATTAAGACAAAGGCGCCCGGAAAGCCGCCTTCGCAGTAAACGTCTAGTTACCCTGGAGGGTTACGCCCGAAGCACCGCATTGTCAGGGTCGAAGGGGCTCTCCGGCACCACCGTTGCAGAAAAGAGCTTGCCGAGGATCTTGATCTTCAGCCGGGTGCCGACAGCCGCGTGATCCGGCTTCACCATGGCAAGCGCCACGGATTGGCCGATCCGCCACCCATAGCCGCCGCTCGTCGCCCGACCGACAAGCTCGCCCGCTCCGTTATAGATCGCTTCGGACCCGCGGGCATCCACATCCTCATTGCCTTCGACGATCAACGTCACGAAATTCCATTTCAGGCCCCGGTCCTTGTATGCGAGCAAGGCATCGTGGCCGACGAACTGCTTCTCAGGCCGGATGAAGCGGTCGAGAGCGGACTCGTAGGCATTGTATTCGATCGAGAGTTCGCGACCCATGTTGCGGTAGGACTTCTCGACCGACATTGCGCCCATTGCGCGAATGCCGAATGGCTTGATGCCGAGCTCGGCGCCGGCTTCCATCAACCGGTCGAAGATATAGGCCTGCATCTCGATCGGATGGTGCAACTCCCAGCCGAGCTCGCCCACGAAGTTGACGCGCAGCGCATGCGCGGTTGCGAGCCCGACCGAGATCTGCTTGGCCGTGAGCCAGGGAAAGTCCTTGTTCTCCAGGCTGGTGCGGGTCAATTTCTTCAGCACGTCGCGCGACTTTGGACCCGCGAGCACCAGCACGCCATACTTCTGAGTGATCGGCTGCAGGACGACGGAACCATCCTTCGGCGCGAGCCGCCAGAGTAGGTCGTGATCGTGCGCCTCGAGGCCACCGGCAGAGACCATGTAGAACCGGCCCTGCGCCCACTCGTATATGGTGAATTCCGCCCGCACGCCGCCGGCGGGCGTCAGAATATGGGCCAGCGCGATGCGGCCGCGCTTCTTTGGGATGGCATTGGCGAAGATTGAGTCAAGCCACTCGCGTGCGCCGGGTCCGGACACCTCCATCTTGGCGAACGGCGACATGTCGAGCACGCCAACATTCTCGTGGACGTTCTTGACCTCGTTGCCGACATGCTCCCAGTAGTTGGAGCGGCGGAAGGACCACTTCTCCACCACGCGGCCATCTTCAAGGGGTGCTGCATAGTTGTGGTTTGTGATGACGTCGGCGCCGACGCCCTTCTCGCTCTCCGGCAGCTCGTAGCCGGCCGGCGCGAACCAGTTGGCCCGCTCCCAGCCATAGACGGCGCCGAAGACACCGCCGAGCTTCTTCAGGCGGTCATAGATGGGCGTCGTCTTCAGCGGGCGTGCAGCCGCGCGCTCCTCGTCCGGATAATGCATGGTAAAGACATTGGCATAGGCCTCCTCGTTTTTGGCGATGAGGTAGCCTTCCGTCGCATAGGGGCCGAAGCGGCGCGGGTCGACGCCCATCAGGTCGACCGTCGGCTCGCCATCGACGACCCATTCGGCAAGCTGCCATCCGGCGCCGCCAGCGGCAGTGATGCCGAACGAATGCCCCTCGTTCAGCCAGAAGTTCTTCAGGCCCGGCGCCGGTCCCACGATTGGATTGCCGTCCGGCGTATAGGCGATGGCGCCATTGTAGACCTTCTTGATACCGACCTCGCCAAAGGCCGGAACACGGACAATTGCTGCCTCGATATGCGGCATCAGCCGGTCGAGATCCTCCTGGAAGAGCTCGTATTCGCTGTCGTCCGACGGACCGTCGACGTAGCAAACAGGTGCGCCCACCTCATACGGGCCAAGGATCAGGCCGCCTGCCTCCTCGCGCATGTACCAGGCGCTGTCGGACTCGCGTAAGACCCCCATCTCCGGCAGCCCTTGCCTGCGGCGCTCCTGGATGGCGGGATGGGCCTCGGTCACGATGTACTGGTGCTCGACGGGGATGACCGGAACGTTTATGCCGACCATCTGGCCGGTCTTGCGGGCGAAGTTGCCGGTGCAGGAGATGACGTGCTCCGCGGTGATCTCGCCCTTGTCTGTGGTGATCTTCCACAGCCCGTCCGCCTGTTGCGCGATCGCGGTGACCGTGGTGTTGCGGTAGATGGTGGCGCCGCGGTCGCGCGCCCCCTTGGCCAATGCCTGGGTCAGGTCCGCCGGCTGGATATACCCATCGTCCGGATGCTGGATGGCGCCGAGCAGTCCTTCGGTGTCGCAAAGCGGCCAGACTTCCTTCACCTGCTCCGGCGTCAGGACGTTCACCTTCACGCCGATCGTTTCGGCAATGCCGGCGTAATACATGTACTCGTCCCAGCGGTCCTTCGTGCGGGCGAGCCGGATGTTGGAGACCTTGGAGAAGCCGACATTCATGCCGGTCTCCTGCTGCAGTTCCTCGTAGAAACGGACGGAATACTTGTGCAGCTGGCCAACCGAATAGGACAGGTTGAAGAGCGGCAAGAGCCCGGCTGCGTGCCAGGTGGAGCCTGACGTCAGTTCCTTGCGCTCGATGAGAACACTGTCGCTCCAGCCCTTCCTGGCCAGATGATAGAGCGTCGAAACGCCCACCACGCCGCCCCCGATCACCACGGCTCGCGCATCTGTCTTCATCGAAAGGAACCCCTCGCATTGGCCGCGCAATCAAGACGGCGCTGATCTCGAACCCGGACTATGCAGGTCCGGTCACAGGACCAAACGCCTGATTACGACATGTGAAAAGCTTGGCCGCGACGGCTCTCGTATGGTCAGACGTCGCCGCCCTCCTCAACGACATCCGCCGGCTCGGGTGCCTGCTTTTTCTCCTCGCGGCCCGGTCGCGGCAGGATCATGATGTCCTGGCGAGCATAGGGGATCTCGATCCCTTCATGCTCGAAGCGCTTGAGGATCTCGATGCGCACCTCGGCGCGGATGCGGATGCCGTCGGAATAGTCCGCCAGGCAGAAGCGCAGTTCGAAATCGAGCGAGGATGCGCCGAAGGCGAGGAAGTCCACGTGCGGCTCCGGATTGCGCAGCGCTTCCGGTCGCGCATTGGCAATCTCCAGCAGGATCGCAATCACCTTTTCCGGGTCCGTGCCGTAGGCGACAGATACGGGAATCTCTGACCGCTGCACCTTGTTGCGGTGGGTCCAGTTGCCGACCGGCGCGTTGATGAGGTCGGAGTTCGGCACGACGATCGACTGCTTGCGGAACGTCTCGATCTCGGTTGCGCGCACGGAGATCCGCTTGACGATGCCTTCTGTGGTACCGGTAACCACGTGGTCGCCAACCTTGAACGGTCGCTCGACCAGCAGGATCAATCCGGACACGAAGTTGGAAACGATATTCTGCAGGCCGAAACCGATCCCAACCGAGAGCGCGGAGGCGACCAGGGCGAGGCTTGAAAGATCGATGCCTGCCGCGGATACGCCGACGATCACCGCCAGGCCAATGCCGAGATAGCCGATGCCGGTCTTCACTGAGTTGCGAACGCCGGCATCCACCTGGCTGCGCGCCATCACATTGCCGTCAACCCATTTCTGGACCCAGCGTGTGACGACATAGCCTGCAGCAAACAGCAGGATTCCGCCGACGATGCCGACCAGGGAGATGGTGATGTTGCCGATCGTGATCTCGGTGAAGAAGCGATAGAACCACGACTCGATATCGGCGATCTGGAAGCCCCAGGTGAGCAGGATCAGCGGCACCCCGATCATCAAAGCGAATGCGTAGATCGCAAGCCCGGCTACGAGACCGATCTGGTCGAGCGTCACCTCGCCCCAGCCTCTGCGCTCACCGAGCCGTTGTCCAAGCACCGTTCGGCCGAACACTCCTTGCCGCGAAACGGCCTTGCCCGTGAGCAGGCCGACATAGATGGTCACCAGCACTGCACCCGTCAGCACGATCTGGGTCGCAACGAAGCGGGCAAACCCGACATAGCCGGCGATGACGGCGAAGATCAGCAGGCCGCCCATCAGTCGCAGCAGAAGCGGCAGGAAACGCGGCCAAGGCTTGCCAGGCTCCGTCGGATCGCCATCGGTCGGCATGACCGGGCGCATGAAGGACAGCGCGAGAAGGATAAGGCCGATGATCGTCGAGGCGATGACGCTCTTGGTGATCGTCAGGACGAGCGGCGAGTTCAGCGTTTCGCTGATCGTTCCAAGGAAGTAGTCGAGACCGTTCACCACCGCCATAAGGATAACGGCCCAGCCGATCAGGCGCGCGCCACGGTCGGTCAGTCTTACCAGACGCCAGTCTGGCTCGTCAGGCGCCAGAACCGCATGCGTCAGCCGCGAGACGAAATAGACGAACCAGATGAAACCGAACAGGGAAGCCATGATAGGCGCCACGTCGGGGCGCAGGACGCTGAAGCCATCGAGAAACAGGTGGGACGCGAACAGGAAGGCCGCAAGCGACATCGTGCTGACGACCGTCGACCAGAAGGCAACCGTCAGGCGCTTGAGATAGGAAGGCCGGCCCTCGTCGTTGTTCCGGCGTATGAAGCGACCAAAAACGCGGTAGCCTGCAGACAGGATGACGAGGCCGGCCACTAGCGACAGCGCGATCGCGCCGAACAGCGAGGGCGCCTTGAAGCGGAGTGCAAAACTCAGCCAGCTGCCAATGGCATTGCCGAGCCTTTGCACCTCGACGATAACCGCATCACCTGCCTCGGCGAAGAGATTGAGCGAGAGCTCCGTATGTCGGAACAGCGTCTGGGCAAACAGATCGCGGCGGATGGTGGTGATGTGGTTTGCAACACGGTCCGCAGCACCGGACAACGTCTGCGCATCCTCGACGATCGCATTGATCTCCGCCCGCTCATTCAGGAGCCGGTTGCGCTCTTCGCTGACAAGGGCCGGCTCCGGCGGTTGCCCGTTCTGCGGCGGCTCGCCAAGCACATCCAGGCGACCCTGGATCTGCTGGACGCGCGTCCCAAGCGCGTCCGATGCCGCCCGCATCTCGCCGATGATCTCTTCCGCCGAAACCCGAAGCTCCGCCAGGCGCGCATCGTCGCGCATGTCCTGCTGTATCGCCTGGCCAAAACGGTCCAGTTCCTCGCGGATGGAGTCGAGCTTCTGGCGCATCTCGGTGTTGATCGAATCCAACGTGACGTCACCGCCGGCATCCTGTGCAGCCGCTTGAGGGATGAGCGAAGACGTCCAGTCGGCAGCAGCCCCTCCCGCAAGCAGGAAAAGCAACAAGAGCGTACGCATCAGGAGAGATTGAAGCAAAGAAGAGGCGGCCATTCCGGATCCCGTTTCAGAAGAATCGCAGCAGACGCTAGTTCCAGTTCGAGACGAAAGGAAGATGAAGCAACGCGACGCGCGTGGAACTTGGAACATTCTGCGGCGTTACCATGCGCAACCACCACAGGAGGGTAAGGCATGGAAGACGCAGGTATCGGCTGGATCGCAGCCATCATCATCGGCGGTATCGCCGGCTGGCTCGCCGAGCAGTTCATGAAGAGCAACATGGGCATCCTCATGAACATCCTGCTCGGCATTGTTGGCGCCATCATCGCCAACGCGTTGCTGGGCCTGATCGGCATCAGCCTCGGCGGCTGGATCGGCTACCTGATCGCAGGCTTTATTGGCGCCTGCATTCTCATTGCGATCGGCCGAATGATCAGACGCTGATCAAGAACAGACTGGATCAGAAACCGGCGCCGGGCTTCGACAGATAGTCGAGTTCGGCGTCAGTCGATTGGCGACCGAGAAGTGCATTTCGGTGAGGGAAGCGGCCAAATTCCTGGATAACCGCCAGGTGCCGCTCTGCGTAATCGAGGTACTCGCTGTCGCCCAACCGCTTGAACAGTTCCACGCACCGCTGCTGGTCGCGAAGATCTTCGGAGTGCTCATACGGCAAATAGATGAAGGCTCGATGGTCAACCGCCACGCCCTCGTCAGCGCCAGCCTCGATAGCAAGCCGCGCCTCCCGCAGGGCCATCCAGTCGGTCGCAAACGCAAGCGGCGTGCCCCGGTAGATGTTCCGGGGAAACTGGTCGAGCACAATGATGGCAGCAAGGCGGCCATCCGGCGTCTCCCGCCATTCCTCTACGCCGCCCCGCGCCAGGGCAAGATGCGTCTCGCGAAATCGACGATCGATCTCCGCGTCCACCTCATCCGATTTCTCGAACCACTGCTTGCGGCTCAAGCGGCCAAACCAGAAATCCAGAATTTCCTGCCACGTCTCGATTGCCATTCCATCCCTCCTCAGCTGAGCTTCAGGCTGTCGTGATCCTTGCCCAGCATGCGGCAGAGCGCCTCGACCACCATGTTGTGGTCCTCCCGCTGCGGCAGACCGGACACCGTCACCGCACCAATGCACCCCGTGCCCGTCACGAAGATCGGGAAGCTGCCGCCATGGGTGGCGAAGTCGGCGTGCGGCAGGCCGAACTTCTCCTCCATGGTGGTGTTCTGCTGCGAAAGCTTTAGGCCCATGCCGTAGCTTGCCTGGAAGAACCTCAGCGTCACGGCGCGCTTGCGCCGAACCCAGGCCGCGTTGTCGGCGGTCGTCCCCGGCAGCGCGCAATAGAAGGCGGGCATCGCATGCAAATGAACATCGACAACGACGGATGCCTGGCGCCCGATCGCCATCTCGCGAAGCACGGCGCCGAGCTCCCAGGCTGTCGCCGGATCGAACTCATCGAAGCGAAGCGTCTGCTCCTGCTGTGAAATCCGCGCCAGGTCTTGTTCGATAGTCATGCTAGCTCCTCTCATCTGCGGCAGCATTCATGACCAGGAGGAGCCAGAAGTAAAGGCGCCACGAGCGCGGTCGGTTGCTTATGCCTGCAGCAGAGAGTGGATTGCCGAGAGTACCATGTCGTGCTGGTAGGGCTTCGGCAGGAAGTGAGTTCTTGCCGGGAGCAGCATCGGGTCGAGACGAACGACACCGGAAGTGATGATGATGCCAATGTGTGGCCTCAGGGCCCGCACGCGCTGCGCCAGTTGAATGCCGTCCATGGAGCCCGCCATATTCACGTCGGTGAAGACGACGTTGACATCGGAGCGGTTGCGCAGAAGAACCATGGCCTCGTCTGCATTGGCGGCCTCCAACACCACATGCCCTACCTCTTCCAGGGCATCCAAGGTCGTGAAGCGTATAATCGGCTCATCCTCGACAATGAGGACAACAGCCTTCTGAACTGACATGTCAAACTCCATGATCTGCCGATGCTGCAGGAACGTCCGGAAGTCCTGGAGGCCAGGGACGTTGCTTCGGCAACACATTGGCGCGGCATATAGGCGACGGCGGCGAACTTCGCCAGCCTCAAGCGTTCAGCACGATCACCGGAACCATGTTGCTGCTGCTGAAGTTTTCGCTTGCCATGTCAATGGAAATGCCTTTCTGAGGCTCGCATTTGTCAGACAACCTGCGATTCCGCGAGGTCACAGCTCAATCATGGAAATTTTCACGGCGGCCGGGCTGGCTGCACTTTTGCAGGTCGTTGCTATCGATCTTGTGCTTGCCGGTGACAATGCAATCGTCATCGGCCTCGCGGCAGCAGGCCTGCCGGCTCAGCAGCGCAACAAGGCGATTCTCGTCGGCATCATCGCCGCAACCGTTCTTCGTATCGGCTTCGCGACCGCGACCGCCTACCTCCTCGGGATCGTCGGCCTGCAGTTGCTGGGCGGGCTCCTGCTGTCCTGGGTCTGCTGGAAGATGTGGACCGAACTACGCTCGGCCGAACACGCGGCAGAAAATGCAACGACGCAAGAGCAGGCCGAAGAACTGAACGTCCGTCAGAAGACCTTTGCACAGGCGGCCATTCAGATCGTAATCGCCGACGTTTCCATGTCGCTCGATAACGTACTGGCCGTGGCGGGTGCAGCGCAGGAGCACACGACGGTCCTGATCGTCGGGCTGGTGCTCTCGATTGCGCTCATGGGTCTTGCGGCCAACTTCGTCGCCAAGCTTCTGCACCGGCACCGCTGGATCGCCTATGTCGGCCTCGCCGTCATCGTCTACGTTGCTGTTCGCATGCTCTACGAAGGCGGCCACGAAGTCTTGCCCTATGTTCAGGCCTGGATTAACGGCTGACCGGAAAAAGCGACCCTGCCCTTGCAGCCCGCCCGGTTCTGCCGCGGCGGGCTTCTCTGTATCAGACATGTCTACGAGCGGCGCAGCGTCGAATTGGTACATCCGCAAAGCTCTCGCTTACCACTGCTTGCTTTTCGTCCCGGTCGATGTTGAACTCCTCTAGGAGTGTGCATTAGCTCGCTCAGCCGGTCTTGCCGGTCAGGGGCTCGCGGACCCACTGCTCGCTAAGAGCTAGTGAGCCCCGACATCGATATGAGGAGGAGGCCATGACGGATCACGACCATGGACATGACGCGAACCACTGGCGCGAGCATGGCGTGAAGGTGATCCCTGGCAACTCCTTTGACCCCAACACGGCCCAGACGACCGGCATGAATCGCGCCACCGCCATCAACAAGGCGCGCGCAGGTGCGGAAAAGATCTGGGCAGGCACCGTCACGATCCACGCCAATGCAAAGACCGGTGCGCACCATCACGGCGAACTTGAAAGCATTATCTATGTGCTGAAGGGCCAGGCGCGGATGCGCTGGGGCGACAAGCTGGAATATGTCGCCGAGGCCGGCCCCGGCGACTTCATCTACGTCCCACCGTTCGTGCCGCACCAGGAGATTAATGCCAGCCGCGAGGAGACCCTGGAATGCGTTCTGTTCCGTTCCGGCCAGGAGCCGGTCGTCGTCAATCTTGATATCGAACCTGTCGAGAAGCCCGAGGATGTGCCTTGGACGGATCCGATCCATCAATGACCAGAATATCGCCCCCGCAACTGCCTGAATGGAAATCCCTTCTCTTAGTCGGGACCTGCTCTAGCTGATAAAGAAGAAGCAGCTGGAGACAAGCAGCAATGGCGATCGCCCAGCAGGAAGACAGCAAGAACAAAACGCAGCTGAAGAGGGTCATGGGTCCGGGCCTCCTGCTGCTGTTCATAATCGGTGACGTGCTGGGGACCGGCATCTATGCCCTGACAGGCGAGGTCGCCGCTGAGGTCGGCGGCGTTGTCTGGCTGCCGTTTCTGATCGCCTTCGTCGTCGCCATCCTCACCGCTTGTAGCTATCTGGAGCTGGTCACGAAATACCCGAAGGCCGCCGGTGCCGCGCTCTACACGCACAAGGCCTTCGGCATCCACTTCGTGACCTTCCTCGTCGCCTTCGCCGTGATGTCGTCGGGCATAACATCGGCAGCCACGGCCTCACGCGCCTTCGCCGCGAACTTCGCCACCTCCTTCGGCTTCGAGAGCGGCGCCTGGGGCGTGCCGCTGATCGCTTCGCTCTTCATCGCGCTGGTCGCCCTCGTGAACCTTCGCGGCGTGAGCGAGAGCGTGAAGATGAACGTCGTGCTGACGTTGGTCGAGCTTTCGGGCCTGCTGATCATCATCGCGATCGGCGCATGGGCGATCGCGCGTGGCCAGGGAGACGTGTCGCGCGCCTGGAGTTTTGAGGCACCTGGCGAGCGCGGCATGGTATGGGGCGTGATCGCCGCTACCACGCTTGCCTTCTTTGCGATGGTCGGTTTTGAAGACTCGGTCAACATGGCCGAGGAGACGAAGGATCCCTCACGGATGTTTCCAAAGGTACTGCTGACCGGCCTCGGCATCACCGGGGCGATCTACGTCCTCGTCTCCATCTCGGCCATCACGCTGGTACCGGCCGCCGAACTCGGCGAAGGCGAAACGCCGCTGCTGAAGGTCGTGCAGGCGGGCGCACCGGCTTTCCCGGTCAGCATCTTCGGCATCATCACCATGTTCGCTGTCGCAAACTCCGCGTTGATCAACATGCTGATGGCAAGCCGCCTGATCTACGGTATGAGCCGCGAGACTGTGCTGCCGTCGATCTTCGGCCATGTGCATGGGGAGCGGCGGACGCCCGACGTCGCCATCATCTTCACTACCATCCTCGCCGTGGCACTGATCCTGTTCGCTGGCGGCGTACCCGAGTTGGGCGGCACGACGTCGCTCCTGCTGCTGTGCGTCTTCACGGTCGTCAACATCGCCGTCCTTGTTTTGCGTCGAGACCAGGTGTCGCATAAGCACTTCCGCACGCCGACCCCCCTGCCCGTCCTCGGCGCAATTTGCTGTGCCTTTCTCGCCGGGCCGTGGACGGGACGCGATCCGATCCAGTACGCGATTGGCGCCAGCCTGATCGGGTTGGGGGTAGTCCTCTGGTTGGCGACGGTGACGTTCATGAAGCGCTCGGGCAAGGAAGCCGCCCAATCGCCAACGGAAACGGACTAGCGCGGCACGATCGAGAGCCGGCGGTCCTGACCGACCTTGACCGTGACGTCGGCATAGTCGCGGATGCGGGGGTGCCGGGTTTCCATCAGGTGCCGATGCGTCGCCGTGATCACGACAACGTCCGACCCCGCGACCTCTCCGGCCGTGACTCCTGCCATGACGTCTTCAAAAACAAGAGCCTCAGACGGGCGAACGCCGACCCGTTCGGCGCCGAGCAGGTAGCATTGCGGATCCGGTTTGCCGACCTTCACGTCCTCGGCCGTGACCATCAGGCGCGGCTGCGGCAGCCCTGCCGCCTGCAACCGTGCCCGTGCCAGTTCGATGGGCGAGGAGGTAACGATCGCCCACTGCTCACAAGGCAGGGAGGCCAGGAAATCCGCTGCGCCGTCCAGCGCGACCACGCCTTCCACATCCTCGATCTCACCGCGCAGGATTTCTTCGGCTTCCGCCGCCGGATCGATCCCCGGCAGGTTGAGCCCGGTGATCGTGTCAATGCCGCGCTTGCCGTGCATGGTCGGGAGGAAGGTCTCCAGGTCCAGTCCGTGACGCGTGGCCCAGCGCCCCCAGACCCGCTCTGCGGCTGCCATGGAATTGAGGATGGTCCCGTCCATATCGAACAGGAAACCCGAATAGCTCCGGGTAAAATCGGGATGTGAGGAGGACAAGGCGGCTCCGATCGCATGATGTGACCGCATTCGATTATCGGTTCGGTGGCGAGACGGCAACCAGTACGCAGTCAAAGCTATCGCTGATCGCACCGTGCCTCGTCCGGCAGTCGGGAAAGCCACTGGGCACTTGCCTGGATGCCGCCGAGCGGGAAGACGTGGATCTGCTCGATCAAGCTCTCGGGACGCTTTGCCTTGTAGGCCGCGATATCGGCCAGGAAATCCGTCGGCTCATAGGGCACCAGCAGCTTGCGGAAATCGAGCGCCCGCTTCTGCAACACGCTGAGCGAGGGCCCGACCCCGCACGCCACAGCAAACTTGATGAGCGTCTGGAGCTTCGTCGGACCCGCAACCCCTACATGGATCGGCAACCGGATCCCAACGGCTTCCAACCGCTCCGCCCAGGTGATCACGGGTACTGCATCGAAGGCAAACTGGGTCACGATCGCCATCTGCGCATCCGTGCGTTCGGAAAATCTCTGCTTCCACTGCAGCGCATCGTCCACGCGCAGCGTTCCGCCCTCAATGTCGATGTCCTTATTGCCTTCAGGATGCCCGGCCACATGCAACCGCGTGAAGCCAAGCCGGTCGAAGATCCCCGTCTCCAGCATCGCCATGGAGCTGTCGAGCTCTCCCGACGGCTGCGCCACGCCGCCACCGAGCAGCAGGGCCTGTGTGACCCCCGCCTCTTCACGGTATCGACGAACCCAACTCTCCAATGTGTCGCGATCGGGAATGATGCGGGCCGGCAGGTGCGGCATGGGGGCAAAGCCCTCATCCGTCAGCCGCCTGGCTGCCGCCACCATGTCGTCGATCAGAGTCCCGTTGATGTGGGCGATATAGACCCGCGTGCCCGGGCGCAACAGGCCACGGAAATCGCCGATCTTGGCCGCCGTTCGCGGCATCACCTCGATCGAACCACACGCCAACAATGCATTTGCCGTCGACGGTTCGGCGGAAACGTCGTCCTTGCGCGGAAAGCCTGTCATTCCCATGGCCTCACCCTTAGCGAATCGACCTGAGCCGCCGCCTCCTTTGCCTCGTCAACGATGGGAGTGGCGGACGTGTTGCCGCGTCCGCCGGAAAATTGGCTTAGCTCGCCCGCTTCGTGCGCCAGCTTTCCGCGTAATTCTCGCGAGCCTCACGAGCGTAAGGCGTCGGTGACACGCGAACGCGGATCTCCGCCTGCTTGTGACGCTCCGTCGACGTCTTGCCGGTGCCGCCGTTCGGCTCACCCCAGATCATCGTCAACACGTCGCCTTCCTGCACATCGGCATCGACTACGCCCAGCGACAGCATGCAGCGCTCGTTGTAGCTGTAGCCGTTGAACATCGACATGCCGACCATCTTGCCGTCATGTATCACCATGTCGGCGCTCGTGGACGCATAGTTCGGCTGCGGGAAGTCGATCCACTTGTAGTGGTCCTCGCCCGGCTGGAACGCAGAGGCGACCACCTTCACCACATCCTCGGCATTCCACTCGAAGGTGACCTTCTTGCGGTTCCTGCCGTCCTTCATCTTCTCCAGCGCAGACTTGCCGATGAAGTCGGACTTCCAGCCGATATAGAAGCCGTAGCCGAGCTCAAACGGATTGACGTAATAGTCTTCGATGTTGCTGGAAACGAAGCTGCCGCCGATCGCACCCGTCGCCTCGTAGCTGTCGGCGCCGAGCCAGTCACGGTAGTCTTTCATCATGCCGTCGCCGGTGTAGATACCTGGCAGCGGCGACGGGATCCAGCCGGATTCCAGGGTGTTCGTGGAATAGGCGCGGCTACCGACCTGATGAAGATCGACGCCGGCGTCCCTGGCAGACTGCAGGATGACGCCGCGGACGTATTCGAGATCCGCATACGGCCCCCAGATCTCCAGCCCCGGAGCACCGGCCATGCCGTGGCGCAGCGCCTGAACGCGCTTGGAACCGACATTGATCCAGTCGACATGGAAGAACTTGATGTCCGGCACCGGCGCGCCGTTCATCTTCTCGAAGATCTTCGGGGCGTCCGGCCCCTGGATCTGGAAGCGGTAATGGGTGCGGTAGACGGCCTTGCCATCCGGACGCGAGGGCGAACGCGGATCACGGTGGATGCGCACGTTCCACTTGCCGATCGCCTGCTGGAACTGCACCCAGTTTGCCATGGGCGCGCGCCCGACAAGGATGAACTTGTCCTCGCGCTCCCGGAAGATGATCATGTCGCCGATGACATGACCCGCAGGCATCACCGGGACATAGTGCTTGGCGCGGTTGAGATCGAAGTTCGCAAAGCTGTTGATGCCGACATGCTCGAGGAACTCAGCGGCCTGTGGACCTTCGACGATCACTTCGTCCATGTGGTGCGACTGGTCGAACAGAACCGCCGACTCGCGCCAGGCGCGCTGCTCGTCGCGCCAGTTGGTGAATTCCGGCGCGACCACCGGATAGACATACATGCCGATCTTGGAGTTGCGCAGCATCTCGACGACGTTGCCGCTCGCGTTGATGGCGTCAGACAAGCTGGATTTCGTCACGGTCTCTCCTCCCTGAGATAATGTGTCGATGTATACATCAACGCACTTGGGAGGAAACTTCAAGAGGAGATTCCACCTGTCCGACCGGACGCCCGCTGCCTCCGTGTACGCAACGAGGTCACCCCCGACGCCTCAGCTGTTGAGGAGGGCGAGCCCCGGCACCTGCTCGATCAGATCCGGGTTCTCCAGGATCACATATTCGAGGTTGCGCCTGGCAATGCGCGCGTGCTCCCGCGCGATGAACTCGGCCCGCGTCCCTTCGCGCGACGAGATAGCCGCTACCAGCGCCCGATGCTGCTCCTGTGCGACCTGCAGGGACTGGCGGAAGACGTCGATGTTCGTGCGGCCCGACAGGAAGGCTGAGGGTGAGGCGAACGGAAGCCGCGTCGCCCGCTCGATCTCCCGCTGCAGGACTGCACTGCCGGAAAGGGCGGTAAGAAGCGTGTGAAATTGGGCGTTTAGATCCGAATAGGCTTCGAAATCCACATCCCTCGGTGCGCTTCCGAAGCATGCGTCGAGCTGGGCAAGAACGTCCTGAACCTCCTGGAGCGCGTCCGCTGGGGCTCCACGTTCCGCGGCCAGCCGCACGGCCGTGCCTTCGAGCACGCCCCGCAGTTCGATCGCATCGAGCACATCGGCGAAGGTGAAGCTGCGAACGACGAACCCACCGTTTGCCAGCCGGTCGAGTAGCCCCTCTTCCGCCAGGCGCGACATCGCTTCACGGATTGGCGTGCGGGAGATCTGCAGCGTTTCGGCAAGCGCCACCTCGAAGAGCCGCGTGCCCCCTGGAAAATCTCCGTTCAGGATGCGCTTGCGCAACTCCATAAGCGCCGCCAGCGTGTGCGTTGTTCTGCCGGTCTCCTCCACTGCCTGTCCTCCTCACCCTTTGTCTTTTTACCGAGCCTAGCCTGGCCGCTCGTTTTTCGGCAAGCAAAATACACGAGGAGTGTATACATTCGACGTCAATGCCCTTGGCCTCGTGGCTTGGCCGACGTACCAATCGGAGCGCCGTACGAGTGGGACACGTGTCTCTCAAGCGGCGCGATAAAGGCCATGGGAGCTGATAATGGAAACATGCTGGAGCAGGGTGCTAATTGCCGTCATGGGCGGTGCCGCCGCGGCCCTTCACGTCGGGAAGGTCCCGCCTGCCCTGCCGCTGCTGCACGAGGAACTGGGGCTGGATCTCGTCTCAGCCGGCTGGCTGATGGGGCTGGTGAGCCTCATGGGCAGTCTGCTCGGCCTTGTGGTCGGGCGCATGGCCGATCAGCTGACCCATCGCTGCGCCATGCTGCTCGCCCTGTCACTGCTGTTCGTGGGCAGCGCCCTGGGTGCCTCTTCGGTCGGGCCTTGGCAGCTGTTTGCGAGCCGCATCGTCGAAAGTTTCGGCCTTATCCTGACGGTCGTAGCCGCGCCTGCTCTTATCACCTCAGCCACTGCACCCAATGATCGGGGGCTCGCATTCGCCGCCTGGGCTGGCTGGTTGCCGGTGGGTGTCGGCGCCATGATGCTGGCCTCGCCCCTCCTCCTTCCGACCTTCGGCTGGCGCGCCGCCTGGATAGCCGCAGCACTTGCCACGTCTGTGCCCCTGGTCGCACTGCTGGCGGCGTCTTCCGATGGCCGCAGCGGTGGCACTGCATCCGCAACAATCGTCGAGGGCGCCACGCTGACCGCTCGACTGCCGACCTCCTGGCTACTGGCTGGAATGTTCCTGCTCTACAGCGCAAGCTTCATGTCCGTGTTCGGCTTTCTGCCGACCATGCTGATCGAAGACATGGGGCTTACACTCGCGAGAGCCTCGCTGCTGACAGCCTTCGCTGTAATCGCAAACGTCCCCGGCAACCTTCTCGGCGGCGTCCTGATCCGCCGAGGGACGCCGCGATGGTGCCTGATCGTCGCCGCCTTCTCGCTGCTGACGCTTTGCGCCTTCGTCGTCTTCAGCCCGGTACTGCCGCTTCTCCTGCGTTATCCTGCAGCCATTCTCTACGCGGCCGCAGGCGGGCTCCTGCCGGCAGCGATCATGAGCGCTTTGCCGGATTACGCGGCGCGCCGAGACCTGGTCAGCACGATCAGCGGCTTCGTCATGCAAGGGACGAACATCGGTCAGTTCCTCGGCCCGCTGCTCCTGGCGACGATCGTCTCCCGCTTCGGATGGACCACTGCTCCCGCCTACGTTGCCGCGACCGGACTTCTCGGTGTTATCTTGGCCATGACATTCCGGCACTTCGAACGCTGCGCTCTCACGACATAAAGTGCGGCATTCCATAGCACGCACGCGAGGTGCTCGAGCGCCTTCCTCACGCCGGCTGAAGAATTGCTTCCCTGTGAAAATACTTGGAATAGGCATGCACCTTAGCCGCCGTGTTGGAGCAGCCGTCGAACTCCACGCCAATCCGGCAATTCCGAAACCAGCGGAACTTAACCTCAACGGTGCACAAGCCGTCACATCTCAGAGTGACGGTTCTGCCAACGATCCCATGAAAGTAACCCTGCGGATCGACTGCAGCGCCCCTGGGAGACAGATCCCGGATCACGCCGCCTGTATCCGTACCCATATAGGCCACGAGCACCGCCGCGCGCGTCGGCTTCGGACTGCCCTCCTCGGCTTCTTTGCGCCCGCATGCTGTCCCATGTGCTCCGCTGGTAGTCCATACTTACAGTTCCTCACGCTGTTCGTATGGAAGACGATTCGGCACATGAAATATTCCTTGGCACCGTCACGGAATTCTTGACCCTTGAGAGCTGCCCGACGACTGCCAGGCGAGTGTTGCCGATGGCGCGCTCCAACTAATCTCGGCGACACTGTTGCTTGCCGCAGCGGTCGCATCCTCTTTCGGTCCGCTGGCGGATGCTGCTCAATGCCGCTGACGATCTCACGATGCCTCAGTTGTAGCTCGGCAGCGTCGTCGGCGGTTCATACTGAGACTTGTCCGTAGTGGAGCATCCGGCAAGGGTGGCGAGAATCAGGATGATGACGAGTCTGTTCATAGTGTTTCCTCGAATTTACTCGGCTGTTTTCGTGTTGATGCGGATGTCGGTGTTGAGACTGAAAGGCCGCGCTTTCTGACCAGCGAAGCTGCGTATGTACCAAGTCAGGGCCGCATCACTTCCATCGGCCGTGACCATGTCCAGGTCCGGGGCCACGCCCATGTCCAGGTCCGTGCCCATTTCCGTGTCCGGGACCGTGTCCATTGCCGTTTCCAAGGCCGTGCTCATGTCCCGGGCCGCGCCCGTGCTCATCTGCTAAGCCCTTTCCTTGGCCATTGCTGCCAACCTTCCTCTACCTCCACCGTTGCCGCGATCGGCGTTGCTGCCCGAACCGTTGCCGTTGGCGTGTTCGCTTCCGGCGGCGCCATTGCCATTGCCGTTGCTGTTACCAGGCTGACCACCAGCTTCTCTTGAGCGGTTGTCGCCGCCTTCGCTGCTTTCGCCGCTCACGCCATTCGACCCTGCATCACCGACGGCACCTGCGACGCTCTGATCGGCAAAAGACCCCAGTCCCATGCCTGCACCCACTGGTGCGGTCTGACCGACGGCCGGCACCGAAGCCTAAGGTGTGGGGGAATTTGTGCGGATTGATTCCTTATCAAATTTTAGATCCCGCCCTCACCTTCTTGGCGCCAGATCGGCTCTATCCCCCGACCTATATCCGCCGGCGGATGAAAGCTCGGCGTCTTCCTTGGCACTTACGTCAATCCATTCAACGCTGGACGACTGGTTGCGGAGAGGTTGAACCGATACCAGGATGAAGCCGATCTTTAGGCACGCGATTCAGTCAGTGCGCCATGTCGGTCTCTGACTGTTTTTTCAGCATTGCCTGGAACAGTCGTACATTAGGAGAGTTCTACGACCGGAAACGCAGAGACGATCCCCCGCTTGGCCCCCCGCCCGGTCCCCCGCCCCTCGATCAGACCGTCTTTGCGTTTCCCCTTCCCCCTTTTAGCGATCTTCTCAGCAGCCCCTTCGCCTCGCGTATGCTACTGTTTCAGCAACTGAGGGAGGTAGCTGTCATGACTTCATCCGATGCGGAAAAAGAAGGGCCCTTCGTGTCGCTTAACCAGCAGAACCACACGGCGTCGATTGTTTTTCGCGGACACTTCTTCATCAGGGAAGCCGAACCTCGCTATAGAGTGGTTCGGCTTCTTTGCTTTAGGGCGACAGACCGCGGCGCCAGCAAACCTCCTCTACCGACACATCGGATCTGCCACACCCGCGTTCGATCGATCCGTCTTCAACATCCCATCTGATTCACCCCCCTGAGTTCGCCGCGATCGGTTACCGCCAGCGGTTGCCATCTGGCGTTGAAGTCCATGTCCGTGGGCTGCAAGGAGGTGCTGCATGACAAAGAAGACCATCACGTTATCCGCCCTCACCCTCGTCTGCCTCACGACAGCTGGCTGCGTCAGCTAAGGAGGATCTTATGTAGCCTACGATTCAGGCCCTCGCTATGACCGCATGGACCGCAGCGACTGGGACCGTGACCGCCACGATCGAGGTCGCCGCGACCGATATCGAGTTCGAGATTACGATGACCGCCGAAGTGGTGATGATCGACGCGACGGCTGGCGCGACAGGGACGGCCGGCGGCACTGGGATGGTGACCGGAATCGCGATCGTCGCTCCCGGTACGAGAACGTCCGTGACGGCCGATGGATCATCCGTGACGGTCGCCGGGTCTGGGTTCCTGAGCGCCGCTGACATCAGGTGAACCAGTAGGTGGCGGCGATACTCGCCCTACCTGCCTCGCGAACGCAGTTGTCCACCTGGAACCCGCACGGGACGGCTCTCGTAAGCTCGGAGCGCGTGCAGAGGTAATGCCTCAACTCCCTTCAAGAGCGGCGAAGTCCTTGGACACATTATCCCCCTCGGAGAGTCGTGACGGTTCATCGTCTCGATAGGCATCATCCTTGCCATCGTCGCCTGACCAACGCATGAAATACCGGCCACCCGACTGGTACCAGGAGTAGCAATCCTTGATTGCCTTCCTCTTGCCTTTGGCGACATCAATCGGATTGATAGTCATGCACATCTGATTTCCGCTGACGGTCCATTGCCCTTCGCCATAAGCCTTCTTGTCTTTTCGAACGAGCTTCGCCGTCCCCTCCGGATCGAAATAGACACGGACACTCTTCCAATCGGCGGACTTGCCCGCATACATCGCCTTAACTTCGTCGGACGGTAGTTCTGACGCTCCCTTCGGGAGCGAGGCCGCGATGGTTTGACCAGCAAAGATGCCAGCAATCGCGAAGCTTATAGCAGATGCAGCAGCAAATTTCATGACGTTCCCCTTTGCTGAGATGCGGCACAACCATATCCCACCGACGAAGGTGACAAAGGCCACTTTTGGTGCAAATGGAGTGCACCCCGTTTCGCCGGACATGTCGGCTAGTTTGATTTAGCCCTGATGAACTGCCGTGGGGAAGCCATCTT
>NZ_JALJRA010000039.1 GCF_022968135.1 Pseudorhizobium tarimense | reverse complement strand
TTTGACCAGTGCATCAAGAGGCGAGACTGTCGCATCTCTAACTGGCCCAACTGTCGCATTACTAAATAGCCCTTACACATGGCTGTCGCGTAATCTATCTTATGGAACTCGCTGGCCAACTTCATTGTCGTTGCCATCAGCGTATCGAGAGCGTCGCCGGGACTGAAGGAAAACGATTAGACTGCCCGCCTTGTCTACGTCTCATCCAAAAAAGGAGCTGACGCTGGTGAGCCAGGAGCTACGGCGGCCGTCATTTCCGCTCTCGCCGATGTTCACGTTGCCGAACCGAACTCCGTGCCCAATCCAAATTGGCTGCGGCCAGGGATTCCCGGCGCAGGACAACAGGCCTTCGGAGACGAGTTGCTGCGCGTACATCGCTTCGTCGCGGTCCCCAGCGCAGTATCGGCCTATAGCTGGAACTTGATCTTTTTGGCCGGCGGCCCGGCAGGCGCCTATGAGTTGAGATTTCAATAAGCGTTCGCGCTCGATACCCGGTTGCATCCGCCCGGCCCCTAGAAGATCGGGAGCTGGATGAACCCATCTTAGTTGGCGAGCATCTTTGTCCCGTCTTTGCTGTCATATCGCACAACGATGTTCGTTCGAAGATGAGCGCGACAATGGAAGGTAAGTCTATCAACAAGGGGCCGCGACGCTCATCGCGGACGCGACTTACGTGCTCGTCGGTCACATGCTCCATCCATGTGACCACGGTCTCGCCATATCAAACCTGCGACGCTCAGCTGCAGGTTTGCTATGAGCGCATTCCCACTTCCCCTTCTACGAAAGTACTAACACATTTGGCAGTTGCCCATTTTGCTGACCTTGAGCCCATATAGGGTGGCTTGATCATCTTCGACTTCAAGCAATACGAAGAGGCTACGGAAAGCGTGGTCTCACAGGAAGAAAGGGCTACGCGAATGGCAACCATCGGTACCTTCACCCCTACCGACAATGGCTTCACTGGCGCAATCAGGACACTAGCGCTTAATATTAAGGCGCGGATCACACCGACCGATGCTCCCTCAGACAGAGCACCGGAGTTTCGGGTCTTCGCCGGCAATGTTGAGTTTGGAGCCGCATGGAGAAAGACCTCTCAGGACGGAAACCGCGACTACTTGTCCGTCAAGCTCGATGATCCAAGCTTCCCTGCTCCGATCTATGCCACTCTGTCGCAATTAGAAGGCACAGACAGCTTCCAACTGATCTGGACAAGGCCTACGAAGGACTGAGCCTGCAGCCTCCCCTGGCAGGGGGGCAGCAGGAAGACGTGACGCCGAGGGCGTCCTATCTGGTCATTGAATGAAGGAAAGGGGAGCGCCGCTCCCCTCTGCTTCACCAAGGAGAAAACGGTCTCCCCGCCCTTCCTTCGCGTCGTTCGAAGGCTTCGCTCTCGTGCAGGATCGCCGCGGGCGCGGCGCCCCTTGGGCTTTGCCTCCGCAAGGCGAAACACCAGTGTTATCGCCTTGCCACCCTCTCACCGCTGCTCCGCGCGAACCCGTGAGCAGAATTGGGGCTCTACGATGGGCATGAAAAGACGGCTTTGCGAAGACGGAAAGGGAGAGACTATGACCACAACGGCAATCCTTTACCTGATGGACCCGGAAGCAGGAACCATTCAAGCCGCTGAGGTCGCCGCACCCATCGCGTTCTCTCAAACCTACCGCCTGATTGGATGCCAGCTTGTCGAGTTCGTGCCTTTCGATACGAACCACGTTCTTATCGTTGATGAGGAGGGTCTGTGCGAGGGCCTGAGCGCTTTCACCGTCTTTGACGGCTACCCGCAGCCGTTGGCAGGGAAGATCGTTCTTGCCAGTCTAGACAGATCGCACCTTTTGCCGCCGCAGATCAGCATTGAGGAGGTGGCAATGCGCATGAATGTCTGCAAGCCGGTTCTTGACCCGGTCTTCGCCAAGGCAGACGAGCATCCATTCGAGGGGCTCGTGTTGGGCCGCGAATTGATCGGGTTTCAGAGCCGCATCACTCGCGCTCAGCCAAAATTTGTGACCGAGGTGCTGCGATAATGAAGTGCACTACGAGTTTGTTATCTAAGGCAAATGCCAGCCATGGCGCAGCAGCATTCACAGCCCGTTCAGAGGCGGCCTCTGCCCGGAACTCCCTGCCACCAATGCCCCTGGCGAGAATCGTCATAGGGGCAACATGCAATTTTAACCACGTCGACGCTGTTATAGCGGTAGCGGGCGGCTCCATAGTCGCATATAGGGCTTGTTCCGCTAACTCCGACCGTGACTTGCTTCTCAGGACGCGGAGCCAGTCTGACCACTAGTGTGGCAGCCATCGGAATGGCTGCGCCCTCCGATACCAAAGGCGCAGTTATGAACAGCTTTCTGTCGCTTGGCGAGCAGCCGGAGAGACCAAACACGAAGGCGACGAACCGGAATACGGTGCCTACGGAACAATATCCCGCCGCTCGCTGCAACATTAGCGGCGCCTTAACTCCTCTGAACAAAGATGAGAGAGAACTGGGATTGCCCGCGTGCGTGATAGCCTAACCATTGAACCTCAATTGACCTCCCCGGAAAAAGTTCCTGAGCAATCGCTTCTCGAACACCTGAAAGATGCTGCGAGGCTTTTACGGGAAAACGCGCCGACGCTCGCCGACAGGTACAGCTGGTTGGAAGCGATGATCAATCACGTCCCGGACTACATCTACGCAAAGGATCTTCAAGGCCGCTTCCTCTACGCCAACGAGGCCGTCGTGCGGAACAATGGGTTGGCCAAGGTAGAGGACATCATCGGCTTGACCGACTTCGATCTCCACGGCCCTGAACTTGCCGCGCCGATCGCCGCGATCGAGCGCCGCGTGATCGACACCGGTGTCGCCGACATGGGCATCGATGAGTGCGCCATAAAGGGCGGCCCAGACCGTTGGCTGATGATGTCGCGCGTCCCGTTGAGGGACGCTGAAGGCAAGATTGTGGGCGTTGTCGGCGCATCCCGAGACATCACCGCAAGAAAGACGTCGGAGCGCCTTATGTCGGTCCAGGCGCGGCTCCTTGGGATGATCCTCGATGGGGTTCCCGTGAATGAATTCTTCGGAGGTGTGACGGCGCTGATCGAGGAAACGGCTGTCGGCGTGAAGACCGCCCTATTCGTTCCCCAGGGCGACAAGGAGCTGAGGTTCAGCGGATGTCCAACCGCTAGCTGGCTGACCGCAACCCGCCTTGACGTGCAGGAGATGGCCACTGCCGCTCAGGATGTAGAAGAGCTTGTCACAGGGCTACAATCCAGCAGCGACTACGTCAAGGCTGTCGACATTCGCGCGTCCGATGGCAGATTACATGCGGTTCTTGTCCTCACGATCTTCGGAAGGCGCCCAGACCCTGCATTCTGCGAGTTTATAGCTGGGGTAACCCGTCTTGCAGGGATTGCAATCGATCGCCTGCAAGCCGAAGAACGTATACGTTTCTTAGCCGAGCACGACGCCCTCACAGGCCTCTTGAAGCGCGACCGCCTGGATCACGACCTCCAGGAACTGCTTCGGAAGGCGGCGGATGAAAACAAAAGGATTGCAGTCGCCTTCCTAGATCTGGACAACTTCAAGCTCATCAACGACAGCCTTGGACACGATGCAGGAGACGATCTACTCAAGCAGGTGGCGGCGTCGATATCGGACGCAATCGGTTCGAACGGCTTGGCAGCGCGCATTGGAGGCGATGAATTCGTGGTGGTCCTACCAGACGTGGGAGAAGAGATCTGGCCTCTGGCGGAAGCTCTTCGCGCGTCAGTAGCTAAACCCCGGCTGGTAGCGGGCCACGAGCTCAGACCGGCCGCGAGCATCGGAGTAGCTGTTTTTCCAGAGCATGGGAGCCGCGCATCGCAGCTCATTGCTCATGCCGATCTCGCCATGTATCGCGCGAAACGCAAAGGCCGGGATGCAGCCGTTCTTTTCACGAAGGATATGGCCGAGGAGGCTTCGCTCAAGCTCCGGCGCAGCGAGGAGCTGAGGTGCGCAGTTGAAAACGGTGAGATACTGCTTCACTATCAGCCACAAAAGAATCTCAAGACAGGGAAAATATTCGGCGTTGAGGCTCTCGCGCGGTGGCGCCACCCAACGGAGGGAATGATTTCGCCCTGCAGCTTCATTCCCTTGGCGGAGGAGAGCGGACTAATCCTAGAACTCGGGGCCAAGGTTCTAGAGCTGGCTTGTCGGCAGGCACGGTCTTGGCAGGATGCTGGATTGCCGGCGCTCAAAGTCGCCGTGAACATGTCCGCTCGCCAGTTCCAGGATTGCGGGCTGACGACGCTAGTTTCGGATGTGCTCGCCCAATCGGGGCTCAGCCCCTGCTGCCTTGAGATCGAGATCACCGAAAGCCTGATCATGCAGGATGTGGACGCGGCCGTCCGGAGCATGACACAGCTTACTGAGCTAGGCGTCACCTTGGCGTTGGACGACTTCGGCACAGGCTATTCGAGCCTGAGTATGCTGAAGCGCTTTCCTCTCTCCAAGCTCAAGATCGACCGATCATTCATTGCAGAGACCCCAACTCATCCAGACGACAACGCCATTGTTTCCGCGATCATCTCTCTTGCCCGGACGCTAGATATGGAAGTTCTGGCGGAAGGCGTAGAGACTGAAGCGCAGGCAGACTTTCTCTTGGCTGCCGGATGCGAAGCAGCGCAAGGTTACTTGATTGGCCATCCGCTGCCGCCGGAGATGGTGGCGCGGCTTCTGGCGCCTTCACATGCCAAGGTCGCTCCTGAAGGCAGAGAAACAAGCGGACGTAGGAAGGCCGGCAATTTTCGTGTGAAATGACATAACACAGGCGACGTTAGGTGGAGGCCGCGTCCACGGAGTGGCCTGTCTTCATGACCCGGCGAATCTACTGTCGGTGCGTTGGCAACTTCCGTCGCCACCGTCACCCACTGCCGCAAATCCTTGTCTTCTTGTTCGAGTGGCACAGCCATCTAGGCTATCCAAACTCCTCAATTCTGTCGGTATGAGCGGGCCGATTAGACCCATCAAGCGAACGGCTCCCCTCACCTCTTCAAAGACACAAGATCGCGCTCCACATCGCAATTGTCAGGCGAAATGAGAAACTGACCCCCTGGAGGTCAAATCTTCAATTCGCTTGACAGCAATCTGAACGCAACGTCAAACGACATCAGAAGAGGGCCGAGGGCGACACTTAAATTGGGCCGGTAGCGACAGATAGAACTGGGCCTCCTCCCGAAGGAGGAGGGACTGATGAAGCGCTCAGATCATGACACACTCTCCGCCGTGTTGCGTGGAGGGAAGCGATCCTTGAGCCGCTGCAGCCTCTTCAGGGAACAGCACCTGGCCCCGACGCTTGCCTCGGCCATTTGACGGAAATATCCTTCAGTGCCTCCTGACATTGCAGGAAAAACGAGTTGGGAGCCCTCCGGCGGGGCTGAACGAAAGGCTTCGTGATTGACCCCAATGGATGCTCGACCTCTCTGGCCAAGCGGCGAAATCTCCTGAGGCTGTCCCCGATCATAAGATGTCGGGATTGCTGCTCTGCCCTCCCCTCAGCTGTAGCTAATCTGCAGTTACAAGAAAGGAAGTCGCTTGCGAGCTACCCCCCGTTCTGGTTATTACCGCTTTTGCAAAACGGTAATAACCGAGGCGGGCTCAAAGCATGTGCGGTATAGCGATCTCCGAATGTGCAAGCGGCGCGGCAAAAACCTGCCAAAACAGTTCCTAGGATCAAAACCCGCATTCGCAAGACAGCCGAGACACTGATAATCCAGATAGCAACCTCTTCCTCGAATGCGCGAGTACCCCCGCACTTCGGAAGAGCTACAGCACCGGGCCGAGCCTTATGAAACCCATTGACCTCATGTATCAGACCATGCTCGCGGAGTTAGTACAACGGTCTATAGACGCCGCGTGGACCGCCGACTTCCCGCCTGAAGGACGGTTCATTACCGCTCAGGTGAAGGACAAGCGGTATTGGTACATCGACATTCCCGACGGAAAAGGTAGCAAGTCTCGGCGCTACGTCGGTCCCGTCGACGATCTAGAAATCTCAAAGCGGGTGCTGGACTTCAAGCGCGACAAGAATGACTACCGAGCTCGCAGGCGCATGGTCACCAGCTTGACCCGTGAAGGCGGGATGATTGCGCCAGATACGCTGACAGGGGATATCGTCGATGCACTTGCGGCCGGAGGCCTCTTTCGGCTACGCGGCGTCCTGATCGGCACGGTCGCCTTCCAGACCTACGCCGGGATTCTTGGAGTACGCTTGCCCATCGCCGCCCTCCTAACAGGAGATGCCGACGTCGCTCAGGACTATGCCATATCGCGTGAGGTCGAAGACAGCCTGCCCCCCATCCTCGACTTGCTGCAGAGCGTCGATCCGACTTTCCGACCCGTTCCTCATCGATCGGGAGTAGCCGCCTCAAGCGCATTTCAGACAGACAGCGGCTATCGCGTTGAGTTCCTGACCTCCAACAGAGGCAGCGACGACTATATCGACCAGCCATCGCGGATGCCTGCCTTGGGAGGAGCCAGTGCGGATCCGTTGCGGTTCCTCGACTTCCTGATCCGCGACCCCATCAGAACGGTCATGCTCCACAAGAGCGGCGTCCCGGTAAATGTCCCAGCTCCCGAGCGATATGCGGTTCACAAGCTCATTGTCGCCTCCAGGCGCCGAACCGACGGACAGGGGACGCTAAAGAGAGACAAGGACATTCAGCAGTCTGCCCTGCTCATTGAAGCCCTTTCCCAGGCCCGCCGACATGCCGACCTCGCGCTCGTCTATACCGAAGCGTGGGAAAGGGGACCGGCGTGGCAAGAAGCTATCAAGGCAGGGTCAGGCTTGATGACTGACGAGGACAGGGAACGACTTAGGGACTGCCTTGAGACTGGCGGAAGGCAGATCGGTGAGGACATCACTTTACCTTACTAAAGAGGTCGATATGCGGCATCCGTGGCCCAGCTCGCGGACGTGCAAAGTGCCCTGACTCAAACGAGCTAAGGTTCGCTTACCGGTTCAAGAAGTCGGGGACACTCCTACCCTTGATCTCGTGGAGGAGTCCAATCGAAGGCAAGACGCCTGTCACCGTTCTGTACGCAGCTCGTCATATCTTTGCGCCGGAACCAGATGGCGCGACCGCATCTGAGAGGCGGATTTCCAGCTGTGAACACGATCTGCTCGTCTGTCCTCATTTGAAGAACTTCGTGAGATTGGATCAGCGGCCGCGCAACGAGCTGCTTCGATCGTGTTCGCGACGATCCGCGGGCCTGCGAACTGCGGCTGACGTGATCGACCTCGACCGTGGTGGTGCCGCAGCGCCGGGAGATATACTCGGCCGTCTCCGGATCGTTAATTGCTGCAAAGCTGATCCAGCTCGCACTCTCGAACCATTTGCTGGACGCATCGCGCCCGCCATAAGTCTCGCGCAGCTGCCCAATTGATTGGTAGATCATTGTCAACGTGATGCCGTACTTTCGGCCGGCGTCTCGCGCTGTTTCCAAAATGCGCATATAGCCAAGCCGCGCGATCTCATCGAGCAAGAATAGGACCCGATCTTGCCTGGAGCGGTTGCGGTTGTTGACCGCCGTCAAGAAGGAACCTATGACAACGCGCGCCAGTCCGGCATGCGTCTCTAGCGTCTTGAGGTCAATGTTGATGAAGACGTCCGTTGCACCCGACGCTAGGCTCTCGGTGCGGAACGTCGAGCCCGAGACAAGCGCTGCGTAGTTCTCGTAAGAAAGCCAGTGCGTCTCCATGATGGCATTTGCATAGACGCCGCTAAAGGTTTCCGGCGTCATGTTGACGAACGCCGCCACGTTCTCCTTCACAAAATCGGATTGAGAGTTTTCATATATCTCCTGCAGCCGCAGTCGCAGCTTCGGTTCGGGCTCGGCAAGATTGGCTCGCACCTGGCGCAGCGTTTGATTTTCCTTTTTTGTATGGCCGGAGAGGCAAACGTCGGCGGTGATCGCGGTTAAAAGTTGAAGGCCGGAGGCTCGGAAGAAGTCGTCTCGCACCCCACTTGCACGACCGCTGTCGCTCATAATCCATGAGGCAACGGAGGCGATGTCTTCTTCCTTCGTGCCGCCATACTGGCCGACCCAGTCGAGTGCGTTGAAGCCCGTCGAAGGTTGGCGCGGGTCAAGGATCCGGACCCGTCGGCCGGCATCTTCCCGGTGCTTGCGCACCATGGGCGCGACCTCATTGGAGGGATCGAGCACGATGAGGCAACCTCCCCATTTGAGCGCCGTCGGGATAGTCACTGACGTCGTCTTGAAGCCGCCCGAACCAGCAAAGACGATGCCGTGAGAAGAACCAAACGAGCCATCGAAGCAGAGAAGCGGTGCCTTGCCACCGGTGCCCCAGGTTTCTTTGACGTCGGCCCGGAAGGAGACGCGGGCAACACTGTCGCGATCCACCCGATACCGTTCGCCAATAACGATGCCACCTTCTGCTTCAAAGAGCCTGCCCGCCTCGCTAAGCTTCATCCAGTCAGCTTCACCGTGAAGCGCCCTCTTGCCATATATCCGCTTTGGTGTTGCCCGCGCGAACGCGGCATTGCCGATCAAGGCGACACGCATTGCGAAGCAACCGGATATCAAAGCCGCTGCTGCACCGATCATGATCGCAGGATCGACATGAGGAAAAACCGCCTTTTCCACCGGCATTTGTGTGGTGACAGTTGAAAACTGCATGAGCTCTCTTCCACAAGCGACCAGGATGATCGAAGCGTCTCCAATGGCGACGCCCCAGCCGACGGCGCGGATGTGCAAGGTGCCCGCCGTTGCGAACAGAAACAAGAAGCCGACCGCTGCAGACGCGATATATGGCGCTGCGAGCGCTGCTCGTTCCAGTGCAAGCTTCGCAACTTGCGTCTTTGCAAACCCGGCCAGCCATAGCTCCATCCCGGTCGTGGAAAGTAGCGTGACGATCATCATCGCCGCAGGCACGGCGATAAATGCGACCTTAATCGCCTTCATCGCCGAATGCCTCCGCTCCGATCGCCGCCAGCCGCGTTCGCTCTCCGTCGTCCGAGCTCAGGCGCTCTCGAAGCTCGATCAATGCTCCAAGCAATGTGGCCCGCTTCTCAAACCTAAGGCCGGCTTTAACGATCAGGCCACCCAGCTCGATTTTCTCGCGCGTGTCTTTCTTGCGGGCGTCAGTGGTTGCGCTCCTGGCCATCCGTTCAAGCCTCGCCAGAGCTGCCCGCATCCGCGCCAGACGTGACCGTTTCGGACTGGCCACTACGTGAGGCGACGCTGCCTGCCTTCTTTCGTTCACTCCCAGCTGGCTTGATGGCGCGAAAGCGTCTCGCCACCTCTTCGAGCGCTGCCTGAAGGTCCGCCTCCTGGATTTCCATCTCACCAAGGCCGGCCCTTAAGGCGATGCGGCCAATCTGATCGGCTTCTCTGGTTTCGGCTTGTCTGAGTTGCTCCTGGAGCTTGGCGATTTTGACCTGCTACTGATTTTTTCCTCCACCTGGAGTTAGAGTCCGGCCTCGATTTGAAGGACGGACAGATGAAGCGGA
>NZ_JALJRA010000038.1 GCF_022968135.1 Pseudorhizobium tarimense | reverse complement strand
CCATCAACTCCTCAACAGTGGGATCGCCGGGCCGGTTCATCCGATTCTTGAATCTGAACCGTACTGCCCCGTCAACTAAAGACGTCGAAAGGGAGCCGGTTCGCGGGGACGAAACTGCCGAAATGAAGATCGAATTGCTCGGCCCCGACCGCTTGAGACTCAGAAGCTTTGATCGCGATCCTGCCACCAACTCGATGGTGGCAGTTACAGATCTGCATCTGCAAAGGCAGCAGTAATCAACCCGCTCGCCTTTTCAGCTCTTTGAGAAATGCGATGAGCTCGTCATTTGCAGCTTTACTCAGCGCCAGGTGATCTGTCACCGCACTGATCGCGCCCAGAACCTCGTCTTCCCGCCACCCGACCGTAACGGCGCTCGCTACGACGTTCTGGACAGCGAGCTCGACCGCGTGCTGGCAAAGCAGGTGCCGGTCCTCGGGATAACAGTCAGCTGGTGGAAGCGGGATGATCATGTCCTTGAGGTAGAGTCGCCGCGGCTGTCGGCAAGATCCCGTGGCTCCACAGCCCGGAAGGTGATAGACCAGGTCGAGCCCTTGTAGTAGCCCTCAGCCATCCGATCCATCTCTAGGAAGGATAGAGCATCATCCAGTTCCCGCGCCGGTATGTGCTTCTCGAGTACTGCGAGAGCGTCATCTACGGTCATCGTTCGATCGAGTTCAGTCGCTGGTGAGGTGAAGTTGATATGGACGAAACGGTTGGGCATGGCAGCGACTTAGGGGCGGCCGTGTGATCGACAAGGCCACCAGGGCAGGCATTCCGTCAACGCCCGCTTTATCCGAGCCCCATAGCGACCGTGTCATAGACGAGCATGCATCGGTCATAGTACGGGTTGCCAATCTTCTCACAGCCTTCCGCTGCCGCGATCCGCAGTCGGAGCGAGGGGAGGCAGCTGTCGCCGACCTTCGCTAGAAGGGCACTCGCGTCGTATCTGCGGCGCATCCCGCAGCGGGAGCAATGGAGCAGTATCTTCCTTCCGGCGAGGTCGGAAAGGTGCGGGTCTCGCGGCTCATCATCGGGTATCGCTTTTCGGCGCATGGGCGGTGTCTCTCACGTAGAGACCGCCGCACCGGTCGAAGTGTTGCCCGCCGCCACTCGGGTGCATTCGAAATCGCGCAGATGACCGTGGACGTCAAGAGAACGAGTGCGCCGCAGCTGTTGATATCCGGTGGCGTCGGTAAGCACATGGGTACCGGTGACGACGGCTGATAACCGTTCGTTAAGAGTGGTTCGGCTTCTTTGTTTTTAGGGCGCAGACCAGGCTCAGCTCCTTTAACGAGACATCGAACTGAACATCGGCCAACGAGTTTGTATGCTCCTGCATATAGGCTTCTGCATCGCTTTTGGATCGCTGAGAACTGCTTGAAAGAGCTTTCCGCTCGGCCAGCCAGCTTGTCGAACTTCGTTTCGTAGACCGCGGATTTCTTGGCGTCTCCGCCTTCCTCGTAGACTTTTGCTATCATCGCAAAGGCCGACCCACACGAGAAAAGATGCTCACTCGTATTCGGTGAAAGCTCGCCTGAACCCTGACCGTTGCCCGGCGTTGCAAAAAGCCCCGACCAGAAGAAAAACAATTGCACGCATCAAGGCCAAACTCCTTCACGCCGAAGTCGTTACTGTAGCACCGCAGACAGGGGAAATGCCATCCTAAGCTTGGAGGATCGGCTGCCGACGCTGACGACACATGTTGGGTTCTGACGATGAATGATATCGGCCCGAAGCGGACGAAGGGTTGCCGCCTTGAGTCCCTCAGTGGCGTCCCACGGTGCTTTCGATTTCTGGATGTCGGCCTTACTTTGCATGTGACGTTTGACCGCAAAAGCTTGGAGAGAGGCGATGAAGGCCACACCTTTTCTTATGTTCCCGGATCAGAGATCGAGCAGTTAACCCGTTATGGCGATGAGCACGATGAGATGGCAGGTAAGGTTTTTACATCCCTCATACGCATCGCGGGCCAAACCGTGATGGCGAATGACAGCCCTCCGGTCCACCAATTCACTTTCACGCCGTCCTTTTCGTTCTGGATCGATTGCACCGAGAGCGACCAGGTGGCGCATCTCGCGGAAGTCCTATCCGTTGATGGAAAGAAAATGATGCCTGCCGACAACTACGGTTTCAGCGAAAGCTTCGCCTTCGTTGAAGACCGTTTCGGCATTTCGTGGCAGCTTTGCTACAAACTGTCGCCGGAACGTCCTGAGGTTTAGGAAGCTCGTTCAAAATTAACTTGTCCGCTGTTGGCGCTTCTGAGCCGTGACGGCTTGGGCGAAGCGGACGAGCTGTGGAGACTTTAAGAGTGGTTAAGCGGTCGCTGCAACTGACGCATCGATAATACCTTGCCAATCGGCGAACTAATGTCTATAGTTCACCATATGGCAAACAATAATCTCTCACTTGATACCGCGTTCTACGCCCTATCAGACCCAACAAGAAGAGCGGTGATCAGCCGCTTGTTGAGGCGATCCGCCCCGGTCAAGGAACTGGCCGAACCCTTCAAAATGGGACTTCCTTCATTCCTGAAGCATCTGCGGGTGCTTGAGGAGAGCGGCTTTATCGTGACCGAGAAAATTGGCCGAACGCGTACCTGCCGCGTCAGGGTTGAGCGCTTGGAAGAGGCCGAAAACTGGCTTTCCGAGCAACGCAAGCTTTGGCAGGCGGCGACAGATCGCCTTGCTCATTATGTCGAAGAACAAATGCCAGGAGACGGAACTGATGACTGAAAAATCTGAACTTACCATTTCAAAGTTTATCGAGGCACCGCCCGCGAAAGTCTGGAAGGCGTGGTCGTCTCCGGAGCATCTTGCGCAGTGGTGGATACCGAAGCCTATTGAGTGCCGGGTGGTCAAGCTCGACTTGAAGCCTGGCGGAGGCTTCGAAACGCTCATGCGCGAGCAAGGCAGTGAGTTCAAGCCGCATGTTGAGGCTTGTTTTTTGGAAGTTATGCCGGAGCAGCGGATGGTTTGGACCACAACCTTGGCAGAGGGCTGGCAGCCGATCGAGCCCTGGCTTGCGCTCACTGCCATCATTACGTTCGAACCACAGAGCACGGGTACTCTCTATTCGGCGCGGGTATTGCACAAAACTGCAGCCGACGGCTTGAAGCACGAGCAGCTAGGGTTCCAAGAGGGGTGGGGCACCACACTCACCCAGCTCGCGGCGTTCGCTCAGCGTCTGTGACCTTGACCACCGCCAGCAGGCGAGCGTGAGGTCAATTACTAGCTCGTCCTGCGGGGCACTTGGTAAACCGGCTCCTCAGATATCTTCAAGATCATTGGCATGTCTCCTGTTGGCGCGAAGCGGAAGACACGTCCCGGCTGTTGCGGCAATGCGGGCGGCTCAGCCGCAGCCAAGTTGTAGCCCTAGCCCGGTTCTGGCGAGCTGCCAGCAGGCACGAATCTGACCTCATTTACACCGGCTAGGGCCAACGCCAGGTTCCGGCCTGACTATACCAAAGCTTCCAAGGTAGCGAAGGCCAAGCCCACAGTACAACGCTGCCATGGACCGCTTGCGGACCGTTTGGCATGTCAAGGCCAGAACAAACCTAGATCAGACGGCGCAGTCTAGCCCGGAAAGGCGTGTTTCCGCGAAGCCATCGCCGTTCGGGACGGTGGCTTCCTTCTGCCGCTTATGCGCTGTCTAACGATGACGACCAGAACACCCTAAGAACATGCTGCACGGATTTTGCGCGCAGCTGCACGTCAATTCGTACTTTGTTCTGCTGCTTCATGCATGTGAGTGCACCGCCTCCGCAGTGGCTGTGGCAGCAAGAGTCCTGAAAAACAAGGCGGATGATGGTGCTGCTAGAGAGATTTGAACTCTCGGCCTCTCCCTTACCAAGGGAGTGCTCTACCCCTGAGCTATAGCAGCTTGCGCGCCCACCGGAGCGCTTCGTCCGGGAGCGAGCGCCTATTGCCATAGCTTGGGGGTGAGTGCAAGTCGCAATTTGAACTTCCTTTTTCCGAGGGTTCGGGCCTGCTGCTCTTTTTTTCAGCTGATTCTTCCGTTATTCGCGAGGAATGGCAGAGGATGAGCGGGATTCGTCGGTAGCGGAGCGCAAGGCTGCGGCAAAGGCGCAGGCCGAAGCCCGTGCGCAGGAGCGAAAGGCGCGGGCGGCAGAGAAGCTGCGGGAGAACCTTCTTCGCCGCAAGAGCCAAACGCGGGCGCGTCGGTCGGGCGAAGCGGACGAGGCGGTGGGCCTTCCTGCCGCAAAAAAAGACGAATCGCACTGACACATGCTGCGCCCAAGCATATTTCAATTCATTTGAAGCGATCGGGGTTTTCGTTTAAGGACGCCAGCTTCGCGCTTGCACAAGAAAAAGGGCGGGGATTACCCCCGTTGGACCTCATGGATCGCATCAGAATTCGCGGCGGCAACAAGCTCAATGGCGTAATCCCGATCTCCGGCGCGAAGAACGCGGCGCTGCCGCTGATGATCGCGTCGCTCCTGACCAGCGACACGCTGACGCTCGAGAACGTCCCGCATCTTGCCGATGTCGAGCAGCTGTTGCGCATTCTCGGCAACCATGGCGTCGATGTTGCCGTCAACGGACGGCGGGAAAGCCAGACCGAAAGCTACTCCCGCACCATCCACTTCACCTGCCGCACGGTCGTCGACACCACCGCACCCTATGACCTCGTCTCAAAGATGCGCGCCAGCTTCTGGGTCATCGGCCCGCTACTTGCCCGTGTCGGCCAGGCGCGGGTCTCACTGCCGGGTGGCTGCGCCATCGGCACCCGCCCGGTCGACCTCTTCCTCGACGGGCTCCAGGCGCTGGGCGCCAACATGGAGATCGACGGCGGCTACGTGAACGCCACTGCTCCGACAGGCGGACTTGTTGGCGGACACTATACCTTCCCGAAGGTCTCGGTGGGGGCAACCCATGTGATGATGATGGCGGCGACGCTTGCCGACGGCACCACGGTAATCGAGAACGCCGCGCGCGAGCCGGAGATCGCCGATCTCGCCAAGTGCCTCAATGCGATGGGCGCCAAGATTTCCGGTGCCGGCACCAGCACCATCACCATCGAAGGCGTGACGTCGCTGCATGGCGCGCGTCACCGCGTCCTGCCTGACCGTATCGAGACCGGCACCTATGCCATGGCTGTCGCGATGGCCGGCGGGGACGTCACCCTGGAAGGTACCGAGGCTGCGCTGCTCGACAACGCGCTCGACGCGATCCGCATGGCAGGCGCCACCGTGAGCGAGACCGAAAGCGGCTTGCGCGTCGTGCGCAACGGCAACGGCATCCAGCCGGTGGATGTCGTTACCGAGCCGTTTCCCGGCTTCCCGACCGACCTGCAGGCGCAGTTCATGGCGCTGATGACCCGTTCCTCCGGCGTCTCCCACATCACCGAAACGATCTTCGAGAATCGCTTCATGCACGTGCAGGAGCTTGCGCGGCTCGGCGCCCGCATCTCGCTCTCCGGCCAGATGGCCCGCATCGAGGGCGTGAGCGGCCTGAAAGGTGCGCCGGTGATGGCAACGGATCTGCGCGCCTCGGTATCGCTGGTGATTGCCGGCCTTGCCGCGGAAGGCGATACGATCGTCAACCGGGTTTACCATCTCGACCGTGGCTTTGAGCGTCTCGAGGAGAAGCTCACCCGCTGCGGCGCCGAGGTCGAGCGCGTCAGCGACTAAGGTTCCGGTGGCGTTGCTTCTCGTGCCGGTCCATCCTATCTCCACTCCAGGATGAACCGACGCCCGCTGCGTCACCAACGGAATTGGGAAAAGATGGCTGACCTCAAGCTTCTGGCGCTCGACAAGGACGATCTGGGAATTGTCTCGGCACATATGCAGGATAGCGTGTTCCGCGTCGCAGACTTGAGCTACGACCGACGCGCCCGGCAGTTCACCGCCATCTTGAATCGCTTCGTCTGGGAACAGGCCGACCGCAAGAAGAAGGGCTTCGAGCGTCGCCGCTCCGTCATTTCCTTCAAACGGGTAGAAGCGGTGCGCAGCCTCGACATCAATCGTCACAAACTGGACGAGGTCTATTGCCTGCTGACGATCCGCTTCGACCAGAAGGGGGAGGGGCCGGACGGCACGGTCGAACTGACGCTTGCTGGCGGTGCTGCCATCAGCCTGGACGTGGAGTGCATCGAGGTGCAGATGCTGGATACCGGCGGCGCCTGGGCGACCGAGCGCATGCCGCAGCATCCCGAAGAGGAATAGGTAAGGCCGCGCTCTCGGGCGCACTGCATGAAGGGGACTGTCGAGTGGCGATCTGGCTGGAACAGGCATCGGGGGATTTCGAGGAACGGTTTTCCGCTTTCCTTTCCACCAAGCGCGAGGTGTCGGACGATGTGAACGCCGTCGTCAAGGCTATCATCGATGACGTACGCACACGTGGCGATGCAGCGCTGATCGACTACTCTGCCCGCTTCGACAAGGTGGACCTTGCAAGCGCAGGGCTGCGCGTCCGGGAGGAGGAGATCGATGCGGCGGTAGCGGCGACGTCTGCGGATGTGCTCGACGCGCTGCGTCTGGCGGCCGAGCGCATCGAGAAGCATCATGCGCGCCAGATGCCGAAGGATGATCTCTACGAGGATGCGCTTGGCGTCGGCCTCGGTTCGCGCTGGACGGCGGTGGACGCAGTGGGGCTCTACGTTCCGGGCGGCACGGCCAGCTACCCCAGTTCGGTCCTGATGAACGCGCTGCCGGCCAAGGTGGCGGGCGTGCCGCGGGTCGTCATGGTCGTGCCCGCGGGCGGCGGCGTCGTCAATCCCGCCGTCCTTGCTGCCGCAAGGATTGCCGGCGTCTCCGAGATATATCGCGTCGGTGGCGCGCAGGCGGTGGCAGCGCTGGCTTATGGCACAGAAACGATCGCACCTGTTGCCAAGATTGTAGGGCCCGGCAATGCCTATGTTGCCGCGGCCAAACGGCAGGTGTTCGGACAGGTCGGGATCGACATGATTGCCGGCCCTTCGGAGGTCCTAGTGATCGCCGATCGCGATAACAATCCGGACTGGATTGCGGCAGACCTTCTCGCCCAAGCCGAGCACGATCTTGGCGCACAGTCGATCCTCGTGACCAACGACCGCGCATTCGGAGAAGCGGTCGAGCAGGCCGTCGAGCGCCAGCTGAAGACGCTCTCCCGGTCGCAGACCGCAGCCCAGAGTTGGGCCGATTTCGGTGCCATCATCCTGGTGAAGGATCTGGCCTCGTCCCTGCCGCTCGCCAACCGCATCGCCGCCGAGCATCTCGAACTGGCGGTGGCCGATCCGGACGCGCTGCTGTCAGGCATACGCAATGCCGGCGCGATCTTTGTCGGGCGTCACACCCCGGAAGTGATCGGCGACTATATTGGCGGGTCGAACCACGTCTTGCCAACGGCACGCTCGGCACGCTTCTCCTCGGGGCTTTCGGTGCTCGACTATGTAAAGCGCACATCCATCCTGCGCCTCGGGCCGGAGCAACTGGCGGCACTCGCGCCGGCCGCCATCACGCTTGCCCATTCGGAAGGGCTTGATGCGCATGCGCGCTCTGTTTCAATCCGGTTGAACCGCGGAGGTTAGGGATGCCGAAGGGCGATTTCCGGCTCTCCGACGTCGTCCTTGACGAATCTATCGGCCGCTCCACCCCGGATGTCGAGCACGAGCGTGCGGTCGCAATTTTCGATCTTGTGGAAGAAAACAATTTCGAGCCGGTAGGGCACTCGGGCGGGCCCTATCACCTGCGGCTTTCGCTGGTCGATGCTAAGCTAGTGTTCACCGTGACCACGGAAGCGGGCGAGGACGTCGCGATACACATCCTGTCGCTGACGCCCTTCCGGCGGATCATCAAGGACTACTTCATGATCTGTGAAAGCTACTACGAGGCGATCCGCTCGGCGACGCCGAGCCGCATCGAGGCGATCGACATGGGCCGGCGCGGCATCCACAACGAGGGTTCTCAGACGCTGCTCGACCGCCTCGAGGGCAAGGTGAGGATGGACTTCGACACGGCGAGGCGTCTGTTCACGCTCGTCTGCGTTCTCTACTGGCGCGGATGACGGCGATGGAGAAGTCGTCGGCCGAACAGGCAGTGACGGAGAAGCCGGGTGCAGTGCTTTTCATGTGCGGCTGGAATGCGATCCGTTCGCCGATGGCCGAAGTCATTGCCAAACAGCTTCTCGCGCCCGATATTTATGTCCAGTCGGCAGGGGTTCGCACCGGTGAGCGCGATCCCTTCGTCGACGTCGTCCTCGACGAGATGGGCCTATCCATAGGCAAGCATAAGCCGCGCACGCTGGATGATCTGGAAGATGACTTCTTCGATCTGATCGTCACGCTGACGCCGGAAGCCCACCATGCGGCACTGGAACTCACCCGTTCCAACGCCGTGTCCGTCATCTATTGGCCGACGCTGGACCCTACGGCGGCAGGCGAAACTCGAGAACAGCGGCTTGCCGCTTATCGGGACGTTCGCGACAGCCTTTGGCGACGGATCGACGAGCAATTTTCCAGGTTCAGGAAGCCGCAGGCAGAGACGCCCTAAGGCACGATGCGAATTGGAATTATGCGAGTTCACAAACCGGACATGATTGTGTAGTTTCCGCGCAAATTTGCGGGCGGGCAATCTGTCCAGCCCAATATCAACCGACAGGAAGAACATCCATAGATGGCTAAAGAAGAAGTCCTCGAATTTCCGGGCGTCGTGACCGAACTGTTGCCGAATGCAACCTTTCGGGTGAAGCTCGAGAATGAACACGAAATCATCGCACATACCGCCGGCCGCATGCGCAAGAACCGCATCCGCGTCTTGGCCGGCGACAAGGTCCTAGTGGAAATGACGCCTTACGACCTGACCAAGGGCCGCATTACCTACCGTTTCAAGTGACGCCTCCAAAGCGGCAGATCGGCTGAAGCCAATGGCGTCTGATCAAAAACTCATCCTTGCCTCCGGTTCGCCGAGACGCATAGACCTGCTGAACCAGGCGGGAATCGAGCCGGATCGTATGATGCCGATGGACATCGACGAGACAGCGAAGAAATCCGAGCATCCGCGGTCATTGGCGCGCCGTCTCTCGTCGGAGAAGGCTGAGGCAGCCCTTGCTGCCATCAAGGGTGATCTTGCCTGGCGCCACAGCTACATCCTCTCGGCCGACACCGTCGTCGCCGTCGGTCGGCGTATCTTGGAGAAGACGGAATTCACCGAAGAGGCGGCCTCTGCGCTTCATCTTCTTTCGGGGCGCGGCCACTGGGTCTACACCGGCATCTGTCTAGTTACGCCGGGCGGCCAGTTCCGGCAGAAGGTCGTCCAGACCAAGGTGCGCTTCAAACGGCTCTCGGCCCACGAGATCGACAACTACATCGCGTCGGGCCAGTGGCGCGGCAAGGCCGGCGCCTATGCCATCCAGGGAATCGCCGGTAGCTTCGTTCAGAAGATGGTCGGTTCCTACACCAACGTCGTGGGCCTGCCGCTTTACGAAACCCTTTCGCTGCTGTCCGGAGAAGGGTTCGACGTTCAGGCACGCTGGCCGGAAGGTTGACCATGTCCTCGCCCATCAAACCCGGCGGGAAGATAGAGCCGCTGCGCAAGGCACGGCCCTGCCCGGAATGCGGCAAGGCGTCTGATCGTGAGCATTATCCATTCTGCTCCGACCGCTGCCGCACGCTCGATCTCTCACGCTGGCTGAAAGGCTCCTACGCGATCCCCTTGGCGGATGACGAATCCAAGGCTGGTGGCGGGGAGAACGAAGCCTGACAGCGTCTGCCCGAGGGACGTCAGAAAATCGCGAACTCGCGTCGAAAAAGTGTTCGGCGGTGCTGGACATAGGCGAGCAAGATGTTATAACCCCGCTCGCTTCCGGGGGAGAAACCCCCGCCGGCCTGCGCCGGAAGGCTGATTGAAGCCTCGATGCCCGGATAGCTCAGTTGGTAGAGCAGCGGATTGAAAATCCGCGTGTCGGTGGTTCAAATCCGCCTCCGGGCACCATTTCGTGCAAATTCCCTTTAGCCAAGTCCACCTCGAAGGCAGTGACTGCTGGTATGGTCCGTGTCGTGATCTCGGCGCGTCGCGGCGACGTTTACCGTTCCAGATCATCGTGCTCGACGCTTAGGAGTTCGTGGATGACCTTGAGCGGGTCGAAGTCCAAGAGCCTGGCCAAGTCCAAGAATTCAACCACGTCAATGCGACGCTGTCCGCTTTCCAAGCGCGCAACAAAAGACTGATATTCCCCGAGGTTCGTCGCGAGCTCTGTCTGAGTTAGGCCTGCTGCTTCACGTTTCTCTTTCAGCAACGCGACCAGGGTTTCATGCCGTCTGGTTCCAAGGGTCTTCGTCACGGAGCCCACCTTTGCAAGATGGGTCTTTAATTAAATCTGATTTCCAGCTATCTTAAATTCAGATAATCAGGCGGCTTCGCATCCGATGGACGACCCGGCGCCGGTAGAGGAGGCACCTCATGGAACTTCGCCAGCTTTCCTACTTCGTGGCAGTGGCCGAGGAGCTGCATTTCGGCAGGGCGGCAGCGCGGATGTGTATTGCCCAGCCGGCGCTGAGCACGCAGGTGCAGGCGCTGGAGAAGCATCTGGGGGTGCAACTGCTGCATCGCACGACCCGGAAGGTGGAGCTGACACGGGCAGGGGAAGTCTTCTACGACCGCTGCATCAGGATCCTCGGTGA
>NZ_JALJRA010000037.1 GCF_022968135.1 Pseudorhizobium tarimense | reverse complement strand
GCACGATCTAATATAGACGGATGACAGCCACTCCGGTCAAACCGGCCAAGTCAATGCGCATGGAAATGAGCGCTTACGGTAACGCCATGGCTCGTAATCTCCAACGCGGGGCTTCTTCACCCGTCGCATCAGCAGAAGTCGCGCGATCCTGACCGGAGATGCCCAAGTTCGGTCTCTTCGTGAGGCCTCATCGTGGAGCAGCCGTTCTCCAATGAGAGCCGTTGCGTGATAGTGACCGAAGGTTGAGGGGCAGTCACGCCCCCTTGGGTACTGGAGCAGGCCGCCGCAAAGAGTACAGGTGATACGCCAGCCGAGAAGCTGATTTCGAATAACGACTCTCGGTTCCGTCCTTGCAAGATAACACGTTGTACAAGACTGCATCGGCTCCTTCGCAATCAGGCACCGAGACGGCTCCGCCACATTCGTGAAGGTGGTTTGGCGTATCGTTTCCGGATCGGCGCAGAGCATGCGTGCCAGGCGGAGGACCTGATTGTCGTTGAGATTAAGATCGGCGGCGCGCAGCGATGGCGTCTCTGGGAGGCAATGCCGAAGCATAGCCAGGGGAGGGACACCATAGAAATCGGCATGCCGAGCGACCCACGACGACAGTAGCTCATCGGTGCAGGGAGCTAGCGTTACCGGCAACTGCCGAGGGGCCTGTATGTCATGCGAAGGCGGCTTCCGCATCGAACTCCGGCTCCCATCTCTCAACAGCTGCGTCCGTAATTCTCTCTTGGCCGCTTTCAATGGCGTCGATGGCGAGGGTGTTTACGATATGAAAGAGGTTCGCGGTGATCCCTTCGGATATCTGCAACATCCGCCGTAGCGATTTGGCGGTCAACACCGACGGCTGTCGTAGCGGCGTGTTGCGCAGGATCAAAGCGATCAGGATCTCGAACTGCTCGTTGGCAGCCCAGCGGCTTAGTGTGAACTGTTCAAAGCGGCGGGCCAACTGCACATCACCGCCGATGGCTTCGCGGGCGTCATTGACGCCAAAGCAGACGAGGGAGATCTGAAGACGGTTGCTGAGGAAGCGCAAGGTGTTGAGGACGATGCGTTGCTCGCGATAGGTTCCGGCGAGGATATTGTGCACCTCGTCAATCACGAGCACCTGAACGCCGATCGCCTCCATGATGCGCATCGCCGCCTGCTCCATCTGGGCGATATCGGCGCGTGGCCGTTGCGGTGCGCCGAGAAGGGTTAGCAGTTCGGCGTAGAACCGTCGTTCGCCGGGTCGGCTAGTCATTTCCATGGCCAGAACCGGTGTCTTCAGCTTTCCGGTAAGAGAACTGAAGCTCGGTGGATGCTGATCACGGAAACGCTTCATTATCATCGTCTTTCCCATGCCGCTGTCGCCGTAGATGGCGAGCGAAGGCATGCGTGTGCCGCGGGGGTGATCGAGCAGTTGGTTGAGCCGTTCAAGCACCTGCTTGGCGCGCGGATAAACCAGCCAGCGGCGTGATCTGATAGCTCTGATGCGCTGCGCGTCTGTCTGCGCAAGCAAAGCCGCGGCGTTTGAGGTTAAGTGGGAGATTTCCGTGTTCATGCCAGTTCACTCCGTGTCCTCGTCGAAGGCCACAGGTTTGCTGGAGTCTACCCCGCGAAGCGACCCCCATCCGCCGTCTTCCACTCGCGTTTTTTGACGGCTTGCAGGACCGCGTCGGGCGAGTGCCGTCTTCTTGACTGCTGCCTCGACCAGCTTGCGCTGCTCAACTGCCGTGCCGACTATGGTGCGGGTGTCTAGTTCCCGTCGCCCCTTTGTCAGCAGCGCGCGGCGCGCCGCCAGTGCCTCGTGCAGTGTCACCGAGGGCAAGGTAACGTCGGCATAGCGGGCTTCCACGAAGTTGCCGGACGGGCGCCGGACGAAGACGCGAGCCATATCCCGTGGGTCGTACTTTACAAGGAGACGCCGGTTAGAGCGCCCAACATCGGCGGTGAGGGCAGCTGACCAATAACGCAGCCCGAACAGGTGAATCCCGGTTGGTCGCAGCGTGCGTTCCTGCTCGGGCAGGAACGTCAGCCAGAAACGCATCCGGTCTTGGGGAAGTCGAAGCGGTATCACGTCCTCGTGCTCCCGCCATACTGCAATGGGCGGTCGGCCTAGGCTGGCGTGTATCGAATGGTGATAGGAGCCCACAATGTCGAGCGCGATGTAACGCTCGAGCTCGCGCAAAGTGAGTGCCGCATGTCGCTTAGAGTCGTATTCGCCAAGCTCCTGAGCGTTGCTGAACGTCGTGCCGGGCAGCAGGTGGAGTTTTCCCATCTGCGTCCCAATCAGACGCTCGATGTGTCCACCGAAGCGTGGCTCCCCTGGCGGCCGCCAGTCGATCGCGATGCCGGCATCCTGGCATCCCCGCTTGAAAGACTGGCTCCTAAAATCGGCGCCGTTGTCGACGTGTAAGGTATCTGGAAAACCTGCGACGGGCCATGCCTCGCTGATCTCCCGTTCACGCAGCCAAGCTGACTTGTCAAAAACGGAATGCAGAAGGCAAAGACTGGTCGAAAGGCGGGAAGGGGCATCCATCGTGAGGTAGAAGCCCGTCACCATCCGGCTGCAGACATCCATCGCCAGCGTCAGCCAAGGCCGGCCGATCGGCTGCCGCGTTTCCTCGTCAACGACAAAGATATCCGCTTTCGTATGATCGACCTGCACGATCTGCAATGGCCGGGAGGCGGCTAACACCCCGGGAACAGCACGAGTGTTCTTGACGATTTTGGTTTCGCCGCGCCGTTTGGCCCGCTTCTGTAGATCGATGTCTTCGAGTCGAGCTTTGATTGTTCGGCGATGGGGCGGCCGAAGTCCAGCGGAGATGCAGTTCGTCTGCACATCCCGGACCAGCTGTGTAAATGACGCACGATTGCGGGTAAGGTAGTACCGGCTGATCGTCGTCCGAATGATCTCCTCCCGCCTGTCATCTAGTACCCGATGGCCTCCTGGTCGGCCGGGCTTGCGCTCCACCAGGCTCATCACGGTCCCGCCGGCCCGGAATAGCTTGATGAGGCGGTATGCAGTCGCTTGACTGATTTCGAGCTCGGTCGCAAGCAGCGCCACATCCGCCACCGACATCCTGCCAGTGCGGCTTTTCAGAAAGTCTCGAATTGCGTCTGCGCGCCGGCATGCTTCATCCCAAAGCGCTTCGTCAACTTCGTCAGGGAAGGCGTCACTCACAGCAAGATACCGTCCATTTCCTCGGTAGACTGATTCTCACATTAAGTGATCAGATTTATGCAAAATTCTCAAGTTAAGTGCTTATTCTCAAATTAAGTGCCGCGCTATCCCTCTGAAATTGCTGCGACGGATTCTTGGGGTTAAGTGCAAAGCGACAGAAAGGGTGGATTTGCCGGCAAAGCCGCAGAGAAGAACGGAGGCGGCGAGGCTCTTGAAAAACTGGCGGCGGTTCATCTCTCATCTCCACGGGTTATCGATGGGATGAGGCTACCGGGAAGGACCCGTGCGATATTGTAGAAAAACGCAAACCTTCAGGTGGGACGAGCTGGGAGCCGGGCGTGAGCGAACCGCCGCCCTGACTTCGGCCAAATCCAGCATTTTCTTCGGTAAACAGAGCAGCCCGCCCGGTGAGCTTTCAAATTAGATCCCGAAAACAGGCCAGGTTCAGGTCCCGACAGGCATCGGCTCGTGGAAACTGGAACAAGAACCGGCTAAACGGGTTATGATGGTTCCACAAGACGGAGAGGTTGTTAGGAAAGAAAGCATGACAAGATGCGAAATAACTCACCGGCGGGCGACCATTGGAAGGCGCACGCTGTTTCTCCGAGAAGCGGGACCGACCGACGCTCCCGTCCTGCTCCTGCCGCACGGATACCCATGTTCCTCCTATCAGTACCGGAGGCTAATGCCGGCGCTTGCCGATCGGTGGCGCACCGTTGCCTTCGACTGGCCAGGTTTTGGCTACAGCGACACGCCTGATCCCGCCGAGTTCGGCTATGACTTCGACGCTTACGCCGAGGTGCTCAACGACGTCGCTGAGGCGCTCCGTCTGGAGCGCTACGCGCTCTGGCTCCACGACTACGGATCGCAGATCGGTCTGCGGGATGCCATCGCCCACCCGGAGCGGATCGCCGCGCTGATCATCCAGAACGGCGACATCTATGAAGACGTGCTCGGTCCAAAATACGAGACGATCAAAGCCTGGTGGGCCGACAAGTCCCCCGAGAAGCACCGCCCTCTCGAGGAGGCCGTTAGCGAGGAAGGGTTTCGTAAAGAGTTCGTCGGTGAAGTCTCGCAGGAGGTGGCAAGCCGGGTTCCTCCCGACCTTTGGAAGCTGCATTGGCCGCTCATGGACACTCCGACACGCAAAATGGTGTCAGTCGGCCTGATGGAAAAGCTGGAGCAGAACCTCGACTGGTTCCCGCGCTATCAAGCCTATCTGCGCCAGCACCACCCCCCGACGCTGGTGGTGTGGGGTCCGCAGGACGGGTACATGCCCGAAGCGTCGGCGCGAGCCTATCAGCGCGATCTCCCGGAGGCCGACTTCCACATTCTCGACGATGCGGGCCATTGGCTGCTGGAAACGCATTTCGAGCAGGCGCTACCGCTCGTCCGCGGCTTCCTCTCTCGGACGCTCCGATGATCTCGCCTCTAAACGAAACTCGAACGGAAGGAGACAGACATGGTGACAAAGCCCACGATCGCACGAATCTGGCGCGGCCGTACGCGTCGCGACGTCGCCGACAGCTACGAGCCTTACTTGCGAACCGAGGGCATTCCTCCGCTTCAGGAGGTCGCCCTCGGCGTCCAGCTCTTCCGGGAGGACCGCGACGAGGAAACCTGGTTCACGGCTATCTCCTACTGGCCTGACATCGAGGCAATGACCGCCTTTACGAAGGGCGATCCGATCAAGGTTCATCATCTCAATCGCGACGCGGAGTTCCTGATCGAACTGCCGGAGCGCATTGAGCTGCATCGAATCCTGGTGCACGATCCGAGCCTTCGTTGAGTAGGTCTACGGTCTCAGCCTGTCCGCGACGACCTTCGACCACAGCGGAATTCGCATCGCATTGGTGCAACCGCGCCGATCAGAAGAACGAAAGCTACTACGATGTCACTGCCCCATCGGATTTCTGGCAACCTGGCTCTGGATCTCGCCAACACCATCAGTTGGCGTAACACGAGCCGGGAGGTCGACCATCTGGCAACATTCGATAACGTCGTGGCATGGTCGAAAGATGTCGGCCTGATCGGCGATGACTTTGTCTTATCACCGAGTGAGCAAAAGACGCTGTACGAGCAGGTGCTTGCGCTCCGCACTGCGATCCGTGGCGCGGGATCGGCGATCGCGAATGATCTCGATCCGTCGCGGCCAGACTCGGACGTCATCCGCGACATAGCCGCGTTGGCCCTGTGCCAGGCGTCGCTTTCCGGAACGCCGTACACGTTGCATTTTGAGGGCATTTATCGTGTGACCGGCGCCATCGCATGGTCCGCGCTCGACCTGCTTCGGGGCGAGGAACTGTCCCGACTAAAGCAATGTCCACCCGATGATTGTCACTGGCTGTTCATCGACCGGACAAAGAACGCTTCAAGGCGCTGGTGCGACATGGGCACGTGCGGCAATCGCGCCAAAAAGAAGGCGCACAGAGCCGCGCTTTAGCCTGAAGCATTCCATGAGCAGATAACGGGACCCTGGATTGTATCAAACCAGGATGAGAACCAATGATTACCTGTGGGTTGGAGTACCGCATTGATTGGACGAAGCAGGCGGAGTTCGAAGCTTGGTGCAGAATGTGGCTTGAACTCATCCCCGAGTTTGGAGGCGTCCATCATGGGCACTTCCTGCCTAGCGAGGGACATAGCAATGTAGCGCTCGGCCTATTCTCGTTTCGATCCTTGGCCGAATATGAATCTTACCGGATCAAAGCGAAATCCCATCCCGGGGCGCTCTCGGCAGACCAGTATAAGGCGGAGACCGGCTGTGTCCGCTCGTGGGATAGCAGGTTCTTCACCCCGCTTTTCCCCAGCCAGAACATGCCGAACTGGTGCTTGCACACAACGGGGGTCTCATCGTGAGCGGGAGCGCCTCGACACGTATCGTGCAATACCATTTGCCGGTCTTCACCCTCGACATCGAGGAACTGAAACGACGTGCCGAGGGCACACGCTGGCCGAGTTCCGTCTTTGCCGACGACTGGAGCCGCGTCCTGCCCAGGACTTAGCTGCTCAACCGTCTGGCTATACTGGCTGACCAATACGGCAGCATCGTCCGCAAATTCTTACTAGGAGGTCCGGAAAACGACGATGTTCTCCCCCGTCATTGACCGAAGTTCCAACAGGGATGCTGTATTCCCAACCGATTCCGGTCTGCAGCACCGCGCTGACCGGGAGTTCGACGTCGTTCATTGGAATCAATATGACCGCGGCGGACATTTCGCAGCCATCGAAGCTTCTGACCTCTACGCCGCTGATCTAGTGGATTGTTTTACTCGCTTCAGCGCTTATGAAGATCAACCGGGAAGGAGAGGAGGGTCGCGTGCCCACAGCCAATCCCGTTCCTAGAAGGGAAGATCCAGAATATATGCCCCAGATGGCCATAGCGAATAGGGAGATGAGACATGCGGGTGGTGCTGACGGGAAGTTCTGGGCGGGTAGGCCGTGCCGTTTTCAGCGCCTTAGCAGGAAAGCACCATGTGGTTGGGATCGACCGGACGCCTTCTTCGACTACGCATCTGGTCGGCGATTTTACTTGTCAGCCGCTCCTGCAAACGGCTCTGAAAGGAGCGGACGCGGTCATCCATGTGGCTGCGCTTCATGCTCCACATGTAGGGATCGTTCCAGACGAAGAGTTTCGACGCGTCAATGTCGAGGGGACGCGGCTTGTTGCCGAGTTGGCCGCCGCAGAAGGGGTGAAGCGACTGGTGTTTACTAGCACCACGGCTTTGTATGGATATGCAGTGGCCCCCAATTCCTGCACCTGGATAGATGAAAATACCGTCCCGCAGCCGAAAAGCATCTACCACCGAACGAAACTCGAAGCGGAGGGTGTGCTTGAAAACCTTGCGTCCCCATCACTGACGGTTCGCGTATTGCGGATGTCGCGGAGCTTCCCTGAACCCGGTGACCTGATGGCGGCTTACCGCTTACATCGGGGGATCGACGTGCGCGACGTGGCAGATGCTCATTTACTGGCACTGATGAATGAAGGGCAGTGCTTTGAACGCTATATCATTTCCGCGGCTACCCCATTCGATCCTCATGACTGCGAGCATTTATCTACCGACGCGCCATCTGTTATTAGCTTGAAGTCACCGGCGCTTGTCGCGGCATTCGACCAGCGGAGTTTGAGGCTTCCGACGTCCATCGATCGTGTCTACAGTTCGACGTTGGCTCAAGTGAAACTTGGCTGGCGCCCACGCTTCGACTTTGAGGAAGTCCTGGCGCAGATGGATAGGCGAAGTCTTGAAGTCTTGCCTCCGGGTGCGGTCATCAACACGAAGCCTGAATAAACCGCGGGGTCTTCGGTGGGAGCGACCGCTTTCGGCCCGAGAGACGTTATCCGCTCGTTGAGGCTATACGTTGGGGAGGGATCTGGCCTACCCTCATGAAGAGAAGATGGTCAGTCATCGTTCTGTGCCGGCTCCCACAATTCGACTGGATTACCTTCGGGCATGAACTGGGGCAAAACGGCCTACCTCCGAGTCCAGTCATCCCGCGTTTCCACGGGGATTTTCACTTGCAGTCAAGTTGGCAATGAGCCCATTGAGATCATCAACGCGGAAATTGACCATCCATTGTTGCTCCGGCCGACGAAGTAGCGGGTGTCCTTTGCGAAAGGACCGAATATTGTCATCCCGCCCTCCTGCTGCCACACCGATTTGTGAAGGTCATCAAGCCCCGCACGGACTGCTCGGATGACGGCAGAGGCGGCTTCCGATCGCATGGGCGCTGATGGCTACCGATAAATCTGCCGAATATTCCTCACCGAAGTTCAGCGCTTCTAGGTGCTTGGCGAACCATCCACGTGCCTTCGGCAGGAAGATCTGAGTAGCGAATGGTAGCTTTCTATCGCCGTGGGAGCTCGTCAGCGTTTGACTACATGCCCGGCCTCGTGTTCGATGCTGCGGTGCCGCAATAAAAAGCGGAGCCCTGAATATTCGCTGCTGGAGATGACATGGACCGGGACGAGCAGTTGGCCTTGTACCATCGGTATCTTGAGCTTTGTAACCAGCACAAGTTCGAGGAGCTAGGTGAGTTTGTTTCTACAGATGTGGGCGGTTCGACCGAAGGCCTGGCCCACTATATCGCTGGTTGTGTCGGCGTTGTCGCCGCGTTTCCCGATTACCGGTGGAGTTTACAACATGCCTTTGTCGACAGAGACTGGCTCGCTGCTCGCCTGATAGGCACTGGCACACATGTCGGCTCCTTCCGTGGCATACCGCCAACTGCGCGGGTCATCCGCACACAGGAGCTGGCGTTGTATCGCTTTGCCGAGGGAAAGATCGCCGAGTGCTGGGGAGATCTCCACACTTCAGTCCGCGACGAGCTATTGTCCGGCAGTTAACGTCGCTAATAACAGACGCATACCCCGCACAGACGAATTCTGCCGCTATCCGGCACTCAGACTGGCGTAACACCGGCAATAATCGGTCATCGCTGAGAAGCGCTGACGAACCCTAATGGGTTAGAAGCTTCTTGGTAAGGCAGGCCTGGCAGCAGCTTCGGCGTGTACTCGATGCGCGATTCATCGCGCTAAACCGAGACGACATTGTTATCGCCTGCGTTGGGCAAGGGAATTGGAACCGTGCACTGGAAGCTTGTGGATACAGAAGCCGTCGCTGTCTTCCTGACTAGGACGCTTCTCCGGAAACGGCTGCGGCCAGCGCCCTGATCGCCGCCGCGTGAGCCGGTGTCCTTGCACGGGAAAAAAGAACAATCTGCGACGTTGGTAGCCGCGGAAGCCCGAGCTCGGGGCCGCGGTCAGGCAGACCGCGCGCGCAGATGTCCCCCATCGGCGCGACACCAGCCCCGGCAAGCAGCCCTTCGTGCAGTGCCGCACAGCTTCCAGCGATGAAGGCGTCGCGCCAGTCGACGCCTGCCTTTTGCAGTTCCGTCGAGGCGATCTGGCGAACGCCACAGTCCATGCCCAGCGACACCAATGGAATGGGGCTGTTGGAGCGTGGTCGCCACTCAGGAGTGGCCCGCCATCCTAGCCGGTCTGTGCGCAGTACTTCCGCTTCGCTACCTCCGCCGTTGCGCCTGATGAGGGCCGCGTCAGCGGTGCCCGACGAGAACGCCTCTTTGACATGACGGGAAAAGCCGACGGTTACCTCGATAACCGCATTGGCTGGAAGCGCCGCACGCACCGCTCGTATGGCCGATGACAGACGGCTTCCGATCGCATGGTCGCTGACGGCAAGCGAGAAGTTCACCGGAGTTTCCTCACAGAAAGCCAGCGCTTCCTCGTGCTTGGCGAGCAGTTCACGCGCCTTAGGCAAGAAGATCTCACCGTCATTTGTCAGCCGCAGGTATCGCGGCGTCCGGTCGATCAACCGCTTGCCGAGGCGTTGCTCGAGGGTCTTGAGTTTCTGGCTGACGACAGGCTGAACTGTGCCCGCCGCTTCGGCCGCCTTCGTGAGGCTTCCGAATTCGACTGAGAGAATGAAGAGGCGTACACTTTCAAGATCCAACATATGAAATCGCTATGGACAGAATAGTTTAAGCTATCTTCTCACTATGATGAGGTTCGCGCAATATCCTCCTGCAACAAGGAGACACGCGATGCCAATGATCAAAGCCCGCTTCATCAAGTCCCGCGATGGTCGCAACCACAAACAGCAGGTCGCAGAACTGCTTTCCCGTCTCACGGCTGAAATATTGCATAAAGACCCCGCAGTTACCTCGGTGCTGATCGAGAGCGCTGATCCCGCCGATTGGTTCGTCGGCGGGGCAAGTACTGGCGACCAGCAAGTAGGGACGTTCTACGTCGAGGTCTCAATCACCGAGCACACCAACACCAAAGACGAGACGACCGAATGGGTGCGGCGCGTCTATGACGGTATGAACCACCTGGTCGGCCCAGCGCATGAGGCAAGCTACGTCCTGGTCCACGCCGTTGATGGCGACGCCTACGGCTATGGCGGACTCAGTCAGAACCTGCGTTGGGCGAGCAGGCAACGATAAAGCAGGCAACCGGGCCAGCAGGTCGCGACAGGGAGCAAGAAATGCCGATTTACGAATTGGCGGCCGTTGGCGCTGCAGCCTGCTGGGCGCTGACAGCACTGCTCTCGGCTGGTCCGGCCAGCCATCTGGGCGCATTGGTCTTCAACAGGACCCGGCAATTATTTGTAGCACTTCTGCTTGGACTGTATGTCCTTGCAACCGGCTCATGGCGCGAGCTGCAGCCCGACGTGCTATGGCCGCTGCTCCTCTCCGGCTTCGTCGGCATCTTCGTCGGCGACACCCTGTTGTTCACATGCTTGAACAGGTTGGGACCGCGGCGATCTGGTATACTGTTTGCACTCAATGCACCGATGGCCGCTGTCCTAGGATGGATCGTGCTTGGCGAGCAGCTCTCTGTGGCCGCCATGGCCGGAATTGGCGTAACATTTTGCGGCGTGCTTCTCGCGATCCTGTTCGGAAAGCGCCGCAATCAGTTGCACCACTGGGAAACGATAAGTGGGCCGCTCTGGCTCGGCATTCTGGTTGGCCTGCTGGCAGCTTTAAGCCAAGCCGTTGGCTCTCTGATCGCTCGCCCGGTGATGGCGACCGGCATCGATCCGGTTGTCGCCTCAATGGTGCGCGTGGCTGTTGCCGCGCTCTGCCTTACAACGGTGAGCCAACTGCCGATGGCTGCCTTCAAGCCGAAAGGAGCGTTAACAATGAACGTGTTCTTGCAAACGGCCTTAACCGGCGTCATTGCCCTGGCCGTTGGGATGATGTCGCGTTGCACTTAACCGTGAGAATGCGGCCGCTTTGGTCCGGCTTGGCAGTTAACTTGAGAATTTGCCTTGTGAAGATTAGCTGCAGTTGTGATGACGCAGTTGATAGGTCCGGCCAGCAGAGCCGGCCACAGATGCAGGGGCAGAATTGGACTTGCCGACGTTGGTAGGCTTTGCCGTTCAACGACATCATCGAGATCAGGAATGAGCGCGCCTAGTACCCGATAACGCCATGGCTGCTTCGTCAACTTCGTCAGGGAATGAGTCACTAACAGCAAGACACCGTCGATAGCCTCGATCGTCTGATTCTCACATTAAGTGCTCAAATTCATGCAGAATTCTCAAGTTAAGTGCTCATTCTCAAATTTAGTGCCGAGCTATCCCTCTGAAATTGCTGCGACCGATTCTCGGGGTTAAATGCAAAGCGACAACAGCGCTCCGGCTGACCTGCCACTGAACTTTCATCCAGCGGCAGTTAGAGTCTCGACCGTTTCTGTTACGCCGTTTGGCGCGGGTTG
>NZ_JALJRA010000036.1 GCF_022968135.1 Pseudorhizobium tarimense | reverse complement strand
TTCCGCTTCATCTGTCCGTCCTTCAAATCGAGGCCGGACTCTAACTCCAGGTGGAGGAAAAAATCAGTAGCAGGTCACGGCTCATCGACGGATGGATCGAGGACTACAACGAGATCCATCCCCACTCCGCGCTCAAGATGGCTTCCCCACGGCAGTTCATCAGGGCTAAATCAAACTAGCCGACATGTCCGGCGAAACGGGGTGCACTCCAGCGGCATCCTGGCTTGCCGGGGCGATGGTCAATAGCCGGTTAGGGCCGACTCCGGACTAACCAGGCAGGGTCGTTGGTTCGATTCCCATCAAGAGCGAGACGGCCGACATTTAGGATCAGGTGTGCGGGCCGCCATTTCTAAGCGGCACGCCTAATCTGTTTCAGAAGTTCAAATGCTCCGGTAGCAGAGTTGAAGCAGCTCAGCTCTACCAGTTGCTGCGGTGGGACGCTTTCACCTGATTATGCCGCCTTCACCATCGGAGTAATTCACCGGCATCCAGTCAAAATGTTCGCCGTCCCTGAGGACATTGCCGATCCCCGGAAAGGCGATGTGCGCGCCGGCGACGAGATGGCCTTCCGCGATGGCTTTGGCGAAGGCTTGACGACGGGATCGCACCGCCCCGGAACGGTCCACGTCGAATTCGATGGTCACCTCAGGTTGTTCGAACTGAACAACATCGCCATGGGTGATGTCGCCCCAGAACACCAGTTTCTTGCCGCCGCTTTCAACCACGATCGAGCTGTGGCCCGGAGTGTGGCCAGGGCGTAGGATCGATTGGAAACCCGAAATCACCTCATCATCATCCTGGAACACTTCCACTCGACCCCGCTCTAAATAAGGCCGAAGGCACTCCTCTGCCTCCTTGAACAGTTGTGGGTTTAGGCCGTCCGGTCGCGCCTCGGCCGGGGTCTTCAACCAGAATTCGAACTCACGCGCTGGAACGTGCAGAGTCGCATTCTCAAAGACAAGCGTCCTATCCCGAACCAGACCACCGGAATGGTCCGTGTGGACATGGGTCAAAATGACATGATCGATCTGAGAGGCCTTGTAGCCGGACGCTTCCAGGTTGGCGAATAGGTGCCCGGCCTCCGCGCCCAAGTAGCTCCCACTGCCAGCATCGATCAGAACGAGACGCTGACCATCATTGACGACGAAGGCGTTGACCGATGTGTCAGTCGGGATGTCACGGTAAGCTGTGCGCAGCAGTTGAGCCGCTTGCTCTGCGGTCACGTCACGATACATTTCCGGAAGAGGGAGCGGCAGTGTGCCATCCGAAAGTGCCGTGATTTCCAGATCGCCAAGAGCCATCCTATAGAAACCGGGCGACTGAAAGTGCTGCTTGGGGGCCGCCGCGAAAGTGAGGGAAGGGGCGCCCGAAATGGCCGCGACCGTGGCCAGCATCGAAGCCCCCTTGAGGACGTTTCGTCGTGTAACGCTGTTCATGATAAATCCTTCATCCATTGTCACCGAGCAGCGTCATTTCGATGCGCGCGGCGATCACGGGATGAAAGTAAGTGGCGGGCATTCTGGCGATTAGGCGCCAAACCTTGATCCTGCTGTCAGCGATTTGATTACAATGAGCAATCGCGCTGATATGCTGCTCAGGTCAGCCGCAGCACGTTTTCGAGGTTCTCACTCAGATAGTCGATGAAGGATTTCACCTTGAGAGGCTGCACGCGCCCACCGGCCCTGACGGCATAGAATGTAGCACTGGGTCCGGACCATTCAGGGAGAATGCGGACGACGTCGCCCGCCTCCACTGCGTCGTGGACGAGGTGGTGATTGGTGAGCTGAATGCCCTGTCCCCGGATCAAGAATTCTAACAAAGTCTCTGGATCTGTTGCGACAACCGCCGGGTTGATCGGGAAATCAATCACCTGGCTCTGCCTTGTCAGGGGCCATGAGTGCTGCGGCCTACCATAGAACAATTGCGTCACGAGAGAGGCATGATCTTTCAGCTGCGACGGGTTGTCTGGCACTCCGCGCTGTTGAAGGTACTGCTTCGACGCATAGAGGCCCGTCGGGATGTCAGCCAAGCGACGGGCGGCAAGGTTGGAGTCAGGCATAGGACCGTTCCACAGTCGGCAGGCGACGTCGATATCCTCATGCACGATGTTCTTAACGTCATGGTCGAGAAGCAGCTGCAGCTTCACGTCCGGATAGGCTTCCCGAAACCCGACCATAAGCGGGGCGAGGGCCTTGGTGACCAGCCAATGCGGCGCCGTCACCCTCAGCCAGCCAGAGGGTTTGCCGTGCACCTGTTCGACTGCACTCTCCGCGTCTCCGATAAGGCGCCCGAGATCGCGACAGCGCTCGAAGTAGATCGATCCCGCCTCCGTCAAACGTATGTTGCGAGTGGTTCGGTGAAGCAGCTTTACACCCAGCCTCTGCTCCAGATCCTGCACTTTCTTGCTGATGCGCGCCTTGGATGTTCTGAAACTCTCTGCTGCAGCGGTAAAACTTCCCCGCTCAACGACTTCAACAAAGGCAAGCGTGTCGCTCATGTCTCGAAGCATCAGCGGGGTCCCTCAGGCGGCTTGGATCGGCGGAAACAACTCAGCGCCTGCCATGGCTAGGTAGGCGAGACACATGCGTCTCATCTCATTACGAATGGCGTTCTGATCCGCAGGTGGCAGGTTGCGTTCGAAGACATTCCTGACCGTTCCGAAGATGACGGAAAGAAGCGTGAGGTTTACAAGACCGATATCGTCGTAGCGAGAATTGGGGGCGCTCAGCAGCATCGCCATGGTCGCTTTTCTCAGCCGCTGGCATTGGCCTTGTCTTGAATTTTTGCGCATCGTGCGAGGAGTTCGTCGAAGGTCTCGGCCTCATCGAGAAGAAGACCGTCTTCCAGCATCCGGGCGTAATCCTGTTCGAGAGCCGCACTCCCTTCGCCGGAGGGTGTCAGCTGCAGTCCACCGCCCACGGCCGCTTCATAGTCGATCGGCGTTCTGTCAGCCGCTTTCTCGGCGAAAAACATCGACTTGTGCTGCGCCACCGTCTTGGCCAGGTCGCGATCGGCGATTGCGCTGTCGGCGATGCCGATATCGTCAAGACGAACGATATCGTGCCAGTGGCGTGAAAAGCGCTCTCCGCGGAGCCGTTCCTGTAGGCAGAAAACGTGGATTGCCGTCGCCTTTTCCCAGAATGTGCGTTCGGCATGCATGACCCGCGGTTTCGCAGTGGGAAATTCGATGCCATCCACAAGGCCCGCAGCGTCGCAGGAAATGTCGCGAACGCTTGCAGGTTCCCCCGTCGATCGGGCCCCGAACTCCAGCATGACGCTCGGTGCGACGTAGCCGGATCCCCCGGCAACTGCTTCATAGTCGATGAAGAGCTTGTCGGCTTCGACATGGACGGTGGCCGGAAGCGACCGGGCGCTGAGCGCATCGACAATGAGCGGGCTCACGGTTCCCGATACCCACCCCGGCAAGCGCTTGCGGACCTCGCTCGACCAGCGCTTTTCCTCGCTTCTGGTTTCCGGCAACGCCTGCTTGTTCTCGCCCACCAGATCATGAGCGAGTTCGCGGATATCGTAGGTCAGGTCGACATCTTCCGAAAATCTGCGGATGGCGTTGTAGGCTTTCGAGAGTGACGTGCCGCCTTTGAAGACGAGGTGGTCACCGAGCGCCGTTCCATAAAGGGTTTGAAGCGCCCAGACGACCCAGGCGTCCTTTTCCAGAAGATGGATCGGCCGCCCGGTCTTCTCCGCGGCGATCGCAAGAACATCTCTCCGATCATCCCGAGACAGCTGCAAAAACTGTTCAGCCATAAGCGGCCTTTCCTACACTGCGGGCAAGCCAGCTGGGAAACTGAGGGGCGGCGGCAACGAGTTCGCCGAACGCCTCGGCGGAAAGCTTCCGCTTGATGCTCGGAAGTGCTTCTTCGGCCTTTTCCGGACCAAGCCAGGCCAGCGCGCGGACAGCCAGGCCGGCAGGCTTGTTCGCCAGGGCGAGCTGCCAGCGCGGCACGTGCTTCAACTCGACCGTCTGGCTACCGACAGTCATGGTTCGGCTGCGGCCGGATGTGAGATATATTGACCGGATCGGCACCTGAGTGGACAGCCCCAACGCGTTTGCAGCGGCAGCACCATTCGAAACGATCACTTCGCCACGCTGGTGCGCAACGGCTTCGACGGCCTGCTCGACCGTCGGTGGCCGGCTTCCAAAACGGCTCTTGATTGCCTTGAGATAGATCCCCCGACCGGCTCGAACGAGCTCGCCGCGCTCATACAGACGCGACAAAGCTTGGTCTACCGCCGCTCGGTTTCCCAAATGCAGAAAGGCCTTCGCGGATAGCGCCGTTCCCTCGGGCAGCTGTTCAGCATAGGCCATGATCTGTGCTGTCAGTCGTTGCATGGCAATTCTCCTGTCAGAAAATATATGCAGTTTTCTGACAATTTGCAATGCAAGACCCCTCAGCCGCATGCGTTAGAAGAAAGTATCAGTATATCGGTCGGTTGGGACTTTACGGTGGCGGGTCGTAGGTTCAGCTCCTTTCAAGAGCGGTATAACTGCCCACGCCTTCCAGGCAGCTATTGATGCGCAATCATCTGATGATTAGCGAGCCCATCAAACGCAAGAAGAGGAAGCTGCTGCCTTCCTACTCGCGCCAACCGGGGCTGTTTATGGAGCGATGAAGATAGCTATCGCTCCATAAGCGGGGGCAACCACCTTAGCTAGCGGGTGCGGATCAAAAGTAGTTCCCGTCCATGATGTCCGTCAGGAGATCAGGCCCTGTGGGGCTCCAGCCGAGATGAGCTCTTGTCCAATTGCTGGAGGTAGGCTGATCGATTGACGCAAAGGCGAAGAACCAGCCGAAGTGGTCGCGAGCCTCCTCTGCCGTCAAGGAAACGCATGGGACGCCGAGCCCTATCGCAATCGCCTCCGCGATCCTCCGGAACGAGACGCCTCGCTCGGCCACCGCGTGGTACGTCTCACTGCTTGGTCCGAGCTCGACAGCTAAACGAAAGGCGCGTGCTGCATCGGCTACGTGCACAGCCGACCAGGCGTTTTCACCATCGCCGATGTAGGCAGATAGGTTCTTCTGCCTAGCGATGTCGATCAGCATGGGGACAAAGCCATGGTCGCCCGCGCCGTGTACGGACGGAGGCAGACGCATGATGTTTGTCGGGATGCCGCGACCGGAGAGAGCCGTTGCGGTTGCTTCAGATGCTCGCGGGTAGTCGTCTGACGGTAAAAAGGCAAGGTCGGCCTCGGCCGCGACGGGACCTGACGCGTCGAGGAATGCGGCACCCGCCGTTACGATCAGCGGCTTCGTTGTGCCTTCAACCGCTCCGCCAAGCACTTCGATGGCAGCTCGATCTATCGCACATGCTTCTGCGAAGCGTGAGAAGTCATGAACGAAGGCTGCGTGAATGATTGCATCCGAAGCCTGCGCACCCTTGCGGAGCGTGTCGGGTGACTCCAGATCACCCTGGAGAGTTTCCGCCCCCATTTGCCTGACTTTCCTCGCGCTGGAGTCGGACCGGGAGAGCCCCAGGACATTGTGCCCGTGCGCAAGGAGCTCCCTCGTAATGGCTGCGCCAACAAATCCCGTCGCACCCGTGACAAACACCTTCATTCTCAATCTCCTTCTTGTCAGGACGGATATGATGTAGAAAGTGCCATCCGGCTAAAATTAGTGACTTTATCCTGGTATAAGGACTAACAAGTTGAAGACGGCTATCGGGCCAAGCAACCTGGGAACCTTCCTCAAGGATCGTCGGCAGCGACTTGACGCTGCCGCACTTGGCTTCGGAGGTCGCCGGCGCACCCCCGGCCTTCGGCGGGAGGAGGTGGCTCAACGGGCTCACATCAGCACGACATGGTATACGTGGCTCGAACAGGGACGCGGTGGCGCCCCGTCGCCGCATGTACTTGACCGCCTGGCCAAGGCGCTCCTGCTAACGGAAGCGGAGCGGGAGCATTTATTTCTCGTCGGGATTGGCCATGCACCAAAAATTCGTCCGCCCACGCGTGAAGGTATTTCAGGTCGGCTACAACGGCTCCTCGACGCGATGCCCATGATCCCCGCCACGGTCGCGACGTCGACATGGGACATCATCGGCTGGAACCGCGCAGCACAACTCGTTCTGACAGACTACGCACTGCTACCCTCTGGCGAGCGTAACATATTGCGGCGCATGTTTGTTGATCCGGCCACGCGTGAGGCACAGAGTGATTGGGAGGCGGTTGCCCGTTTTCTGGTCGCGACATTCCGCGCTGAATCCATGCGGGCAGGCGAGGGCGAACGCGCAACTGAACTTATCGCAGAACTTTCCGGCAAGAGCACCGACTTCGTCCGCATATGGTCGGATAATGACCTTCAAAACGCTGGGGAAGGCGCAAAGACGATCTGCCATTCAATGGTGGGAAAAATCACCGTCGAATTCTCTACCTTCGCGATCGCCGGTCGACCCGACCTGAAGCTGATGATCTACAATCCGGCAGATGCTGCAGACATCGAGAAGATACGACGTCTGCATGATTCAGCCAGGTCGTCTTAGCGCTCCACTTGTGACGGCACCTGGGAAGGGCACGTCTACCGATCACCAGCAGAAAGCCTACCTCGTCTCATCTTCAGGCCATCCCGCATATTCAACGCAATAAGCGTGATGTTCACAGCGCCTGCGATTAATTCCAGGCCCTGGACACCATAGAAGACGCTATCGAACTCCACTTGGCCAGCCTTGTATGAAAGGAAGAGCGCGGCCGGGATCAGGATTAGAAAGCCATTCGCCGCGATGAAGGGCATGCGCTTGGCTTTGACACCGACGAGGCCTGCTCGTCGCCCCTTCGCGAGTGCAAAGCCGGATCCGCCTGCCGCAGCCAATGCCGGAATGAGGAGGAAAAATCCCCATGGAATAGTTGTCTTGACCGCGATGACGACCGCCTCGGTGGCGAGCAGTTCTGAAAGCACTGTCGACGTCCAAAAGGTGATGATCGTCAGGAGTGCGGTCGCGCCAGCGACCGGGTGAAGGCTCTTCGTCACGGTGCTCCGCTCCCAAGTGACATCATGATGACAATATACATGTTGTTAGACCGTTGACAACATAATGTCAATATGACCATCCTGTCTGATGACGATGAAGACCAGAACTGCGGGCGCCGAGGCCCTGACTGACCTGATCCTGGCGCTGTTTCGGGTAAACAACCTAACTTTGGTTTGGGGAGACAGGCTGGTTGCCCCTTTCGGTTTGACCAGCGCCAGATGGCAGGTACTTGGCGCCATTGCTCAGGCGGAAAGGCCACAGCCTGTATCGTGGCTAGCGCGTGATCTAGGAGCGAACCGGCAGAATGTGCAGCGGATTGTAAACGACCTGCACAAAGAAGGGCTGGTGGGCTTTGAGCAAAATCCCCACCACCGGCGGGCGAAGCTCGTCGTGCTTACGGTGGAGGGACAGCAGGCGTACGAGGCGGCTGTTGAAGCCTACTATCCGAAAGCGGATGCCTTGGCCGATGGTTTGCCAGAAGGGGACATCAGAGCCGCCCACCGGGTGATGGTTGAGCTGCGACAAAGGCTTGAGGCGGAAAATGAAAGTGAACAGCAAATCTGAGGCTTGCACCCAGTGAGCCCAACAGCTTCCTCCGATGCATTGATGGCAGTCCCTGAACTTTCAGGGAGAAGCTGCCGGGTACACTGGTTTATCTGGGTGCAGACGGTCCGGCCTAGTGCGCCCGGTCCTGCTTGGCGGGCACCAGCATCTCTAATCTGAGACTCGAAGCAAGAAGGAGCTTAGCAATGCCAAAGTTCGTAGAGATGGATCCGACCGTTACACTTGCCGATCAGATGGCTGACGAGGCCGGTGGGCCTGTGGTCTTGATAAACACATTTATTGTTCCGCCAGAGGATGCCGACAAGCTGCTTGAAGCCTGGGCTAATGACGCCGCCCTGATGAAGCGCCAGCCAGGATTCATTTCTACGCAGCTTCACAGGGGAATTGCTGGTAGTGGGGTTTTTCTGAACTACGCGTTGTGGCAGTCGGTCGCTCATTTCAGCGCTGCTTTCAGCAATCCGGAGTTCCAGGCCCAACTCGGAGCCTATCCCGAGAGCACAACGGCCAGCCCTCATCTGTTCCGTAAGGTTGAGGTGGAGGGGATATGTGCTGCGTAATGGACACTGTAGCACCGCCTTGCGGTCCGCCTCGACTAGAAGCTCACGGCTCGATTCCGTGCATGCCCCAAAGCTGCGGCGGGCATCATTGAGAGGCTAAGACAAGGTGACGTAGCCGCCTACAGGTCGTCATCATCGGCAATCTCGCCTGAGAGGCCCATCCCCTCGATCCAGGTCGCACTGTCTCTACGGATCACACGCTTCGCTCGTATGCCGGTTCGTCGCTCGACCTCGGCAGTAAGCTGTTGTGCGTGGGTGACGATCCAGATCTGGCTCGTGCGTGAGGCTGCTTCGATCATCCCCGCCAGCGGAGGCAGCATGTCCGGATGCAGGCTGGTTTCGGGCTCGTTCAGCGCGATCAACGGCGGCTGACGGTAAGACATCAATGCCGCAGCCAACCCGAGGAAGCGAATCTGTCCATCCGAAAGTTCGCGCGGCTGGAAAATCCGTTGCGGGAAATTGGGGAACGTGAGCCCGAAGGAAGCATATTCGCCGGGTTCCGGAACGTGCAGCGTAGCGCCATCAAAGGCTGCAGCGATTGCACGATCGAGATCGACTGTATCTGCGCGGGTGTGGGCCATGGTCGCGAAGACGGCCGCAATATTCGCCCCGTCTTCATCCAGCATCGGAGATGTTACCGCCAAACAGGGCAGCCTAAGGGGCGAATCGCGGTCGGTCCGGAATCCGTGGAAAAACCGCCAGCCCTCCGTCACGCGCCGAAAAGCACCGATCTCTGGATAGCGCCCGGCATCGCTGAGCAGGGCAATTGCCGTTTCAGATGTCATGGCTTGCTCGGGGTACTCCTCCATTCTCCCCTGCTCACCACGCACCATGATGCCCGGCCCCTGACGTTTCATCATCGTTACCGGCCGTGTCCCCGTCGTAATCGAAAACTCCTCCTCCTTCACTTGCGGCTCAAACTCAAAGCCGGCAGCAGCCTTGGGGGGTCGAAGGCCGGCTTCGACGCGGTAGCGAAAGGTCACTGCGCGATCCTCATCAAGCACTTCCACTTCAAGCTTAATGCGAAAGTTCTTGTCAGGTCGTCGGGGTCCAGACCACAGCGCAGACGCCATCCCACCTTCAGCGGCGATTTCGTGGGCCAGAGACCCGCGCACCGCCGCCTGGACCAATTGCAGGGCCCGGTAGAGATTGGATTTGCCGACGCCGTTTTCACCGATAAAGAGGTTTACCCCTGCAAGATCCATTCGAATGGCCCGTAGTGATCGGTAGTTTTGTGCAGACATCATTCGGAGCAGCATGCCCATCCTCCAAGACTGGCGGTGATTTGGCGTCGTGAAGTGCGCCTTCCTTCATCTGGACTGACTGCTGCCGATCAACGCCGCCCTTTCTGTGGCGAACCACGCCGACCGAATATCGCAGCCAATGAAGAAAGATCGACTGGCGCCTTAACTCGCAGTCAGTGCCCCCCAACGGGTCCGGCGGGAAGGGAGGGGCAGGAGATCACCGTACATGAGAATACCGTTCCTTCGCGCGAGACACCTCATCTACCAATTTGCTGCTTCAAAAAGCGCCCTGATGCATGCTGCTTTTCAACAAACCTATAATTCTCGGCAGGGGACTATATTCAGGAGATCGCGGCTCCCGAAGGATGCACTGATTCTCTTGAGGAATGGCCGGAAGGCACCCGCGACCTCGCGCATTGTTGGCGCGTGCCTCAGAGCCTTGCTGGCGTATTTTCCGCAGGTTCCGCTTTCGCCTACGTGCGGCTATACGCGCCGCGCCCGAGCAGCCGATCGACTTTGACGGGGTCCGCTTTTTCCGGTGGAGTAAAAACGGTTGCCAATCTTGCCTTTGCTTCGTCCGCACGTGCAACTGCTGGCCTTTCTGCAATGCGCGACACCCATGCCGTCAGATGCGGATAATCAGCTTCGATCTGATCCCCTAGAAAGAGCTTCAGCGGGCGGACCCATGGAAAGTTGGCGATGTCCACAATGCTGTAGTTTGGCCCACCAATCCACTCGCTACGCTGAACCCGACGCTCAAGTACATCCAGGAAGCGGTGAACCTGCGATTTGTATCGCGCAAGCGCATAGTCGTTACCGGGCGGTGCAAAACGCGCGAAGTGGATAAGTTGGCCCGTCATCGGTCCGACAGTGCTCATCTGCATCATGAGCCATTGGATGGCTTCACTGCGGGCGACGGGCTCTTTCGAGAGCAGCAACCCAGTCTTATCAGCCAGATATAAGAGTATCGCCCCGGACTCGAACACCGTGTGCGGGCGTCCGTCTGGTCCCTCACTATCTACAATCACGGGTATCTTCGAGTTCGGGTTGAGCTCGGTCAGAGCTGGCTCGAACTGCTGGCCAGCGAGGATATCGACGGGCTTCACCTCGTAGGGCAGCTGAAGCTCCTCCAGCGCGATAAAGATCTTGGACGAATTTGCGGTATCCGCCGCGTAGAGAGTGATCATTGCCGCTCCTGATTAAAATAGTGAACGATACATATATTCATCGTGCCGTTTGCAAAGCATGTCAACCGAGATATGTAGGGACTGCTACAGAACGCATGCGAATAGGTGACAGATGGCAAATCGGGGACGACCGCGCCGCTTCGACAGGGAGAAGGCCCTCCGCCTGGCCACGCGGCTCTTCTGGGAGCGCGGATACGAGGGCGTCTCACTGTCTGACCTGACCGAAGCCATGGGTATCCGGCCCCCGAGTCTCTATGCCGCTTTCGGCTCCAAAGAGGCCTTGTTTCGGGAGGCCGTGAAACTCTACTCAGCGACTGAGGGCGCTGATGAGGGGTTCGCCGAAGCAGGAACCGCCAAGGAGGCCGTGGAGGCGATGCTACATGGAATGGCGAGGCGCATGGTGCGTGCCGGCCAGCCGGCTGGATGCTTCGTAGTCTTGGGCGCTCTCAACTACGCTCCCCAGAACGATAGCGTGGCGAGATTCCTGAGCGACTGTCGAAAGCGATCCTCGTTAGTCTTGCGCGAGCGCCTGCTTCGTGGCCAGGTAGAGGGTGACGTTAGTCGCCATGCGGACGTCGGCGCGCTGACCGACTACTATACGTCGGTCGGGCACGGGTTGTCTTTGCTCGCACGAGACGGTGCAAACGAACGACAGCTTATGAGCGTGGTTAGTTGCGCGATGGCTTCATGGGACGCCTTAGCCTCGCCAACCAGCTTGCAGCCCAATTTGGTCTTATTGGAAGAGCAGACGTCGGCTTGACATCTGGCTCGGAATGTCCGTTGTCACGTTATCGACATCGGTCGTTCGGACGTGTGTGGGTCGATGAGAGCTGCCTCTTGCTTTCTCAAGCTCACGCGACCGCGTCAGTGCGTTGAAACACGTTGTCTTTAATAGCGGCGGGTCTAGATGTCGGACTTCCGGAGTCGGCCCTAAGCATGCGTCTCGGGCGGTCCCACAAGAGGCAAGCTCCTAGTACAATCCCGGTGCAACCGAGATGAAGGGAGAAAACGATGTTCTATGCTGCTTTGGACGTGTCACTGCGCTCAGTGGCAATCTGCATTATCGACGAGGCCGGGAAAGTCAGGCTCTAGCGCTCAGTCCCATCGGACGTGCCTGACATCGTACGCTGCTTCAATGAGTTCGGCCAACCTATCCATCAAGTGGGGCTCGAAGCTGGTACGCTCATACAACACCTTGTCGCGTGGCACTCAACCGTAAGAATGCGGACGTTTGGATCTCGTTGAGACCGGTAATTTCTCTGGGGTCGGACACGGGTTGTTAGGTCAGTGCGGCCCATCAGTATCGCTTTGTTCGGAGAG
>NZ_JALJRA010000035.1 GCF_022968135.1 Pseudorhizobium tarimense | reverse complement strand
AGATGCACCTCCTCGCACAGTCGCCGCTCTGAACGGATCCCCATAGAATAGCCGATGATCAGCATCCGCATCATCAGTTCGGGGTCAATGGACGGCCGACCAGTACCGCTGTAGAACGGCTTCAACTGCACCCGCACACCCTCAAGATCGAGATGTCGATCGATGCCGCGGAGCAGATGGTCACCAGGAACGTGATCATTGAGGCAGAAGTCGTAGAAGAGCTGCGCCGGAGCCGTCTGACATCCCATCATCGCTCAATCCTCTGCAAATCAATATGAGGATTGAATCACGCCGACACTGCACCCGCAACGCCGAGTTTTTCAACAGTATCCACGCTTCTGAGCCATGCCGCCATGGCTGTCGAAGCAATCAAGACAGGTTGACGTTGTCCAGAACAGCCTCATACGGCGAGGCCCGAACTCTCTTGATTCCTGATTATCAGTGTGCCACTTTGCTGGTGGTTGCCGCCCCAGCCTCCCCCTCCAAAGGGAAAGTATTCAGCATGCAGGGTCTGACTTAGAGCTTTTTCTGTTCGAGCGCTCACATAAGGAGGGATTGTGAATTACTGCTCGCAACCCATATTTACGGTGGGTCATTGGGCGGTGACTCGAAGGGAACGCAGGCTCTCGGCCCGATCTGTAGCGCTGCCACCATTCATCTAGCGGCCGCGATACGGAACCTGGCTTATGTCGAGTGCTGGGAAACGCCGAACGAAGGTATGGCGCGTCAGAACTCTTCGATATTCGTACAAAGGCCGCAGTCAGTCGGCGCGAACTATCCCGTACCAGATCAGCCGCGTCTTGGCATTGAAGTCGACGAAGGCGCACTCGACGCAGCAGAACCCTTCAGATTCTCGGAAATGCCTCACATTAGTCGACGCGATGGTTCCGTTACGAACTGGTGAGTCCATCCTGTTGCGGCGTTTGGTCGACAACGTTGTGGCCTCCGGCTCGAGCATAAGCGGCTGCGTCGAACTCGCACGCAGGAGGTCGATCGAATGGCCGGTGCGCTGGACCGGATACTCGCCATCGAGGCAGAGCTGGCAAAGGCTAGCTGACCGCAGTAACACATGGCAACGACTGCGCTCCGCGGGACACTTTAGAGTTCACCCGTCGCCATCATCGTGGCCGCCTTGGCAAGCAGCTGGCAACCAGCCAGGGCATTCAATGGCTCGACATACTCAGCCTCATTGTGGCTTAACCCCTTGTGGCAGGGCACAAAGATCATGGATGCTGGCGCCACCCGGTTGACAAACAGCGCATCGTGGAAGGCTCCGGAAAGCATGGCCTTCCATTCAAGATCCAGCTGTCCAGCGGCTGCTATAATCACCTCCTGCAGGTTCTGGTCGAAAGTGCACGGCGGCATGTCGAAGGTCCGGGAAATGTCCACGGCACAATGCTGGCGGTCGGCCGCGCAGTTTATGGCGGAGATGACTTCCTTCTCGATTTCATCGAGCCGCTCAAGCTTAGGATGACGGATGTCCACTGTGCAAGTCACTTCGTCCGGAATTGCGTTCACCGATCCAGGTGAAGCCGAGATCCTTCCTACGGTGAATCGGGCATCCGGATCCGGCGGCATTATATTTTGATAGAGCTGTGAGAGGGCAGATGTCAGCGCCCACAGGGGATCTCGCCGATAGGCAAGTCCTGTGGTGCCTGCGTGAGCCGTCTGCCCTTTGACGGCAATTTGGAGCCAGCGTGTGCCTTGGATGCCAGTCACGACACCTACAGGGATGCCCTCTGCCTCTAGCGAAGGCCCCTGCTCTATATGGACCTCTACATAAGCAGAGATCGGGAACGCCAATGCTTTGACACGGGCCTCAGGCAGGCTCTCGATCGTCGACTTCAGCTCGCTGGCGAACGAGGCGCCGTCGGTCGCCCTCTTGTCGTACCATTCGTTGGGAATAGTTCCGTTCGAGAAGGCCATCGATCCCATGCAACCAGGAGCAAAGCGACATCCCTCTTCGTTGGTCCACGAAACCAACACGATGGGACGCTCAGTCTCAACACCGGCATCCTCCAGGCTCTCAAGGACCTCAAAGGCCGACAGGGTGCCAAGGGCGCCATCGAAACGGCCTCCCGTGGGCTGGCTGTCGAGGTGGCTGCCCATCATCAGCGGCGGTAGGTCGTCATAGCGGCCTCTCCGGCGAATAAAGAGGTTCGCGACCTGATCCTGAAAGACGTCGAAGCCTCTCGCCAACGCCAGCTTTGTCAGCAGCCGCCGCGCCTGCCGATCCCCTTCAGTGAGCGCCTGCCGGTTGACACCGCCCTTCGGCGTTGCACCGATGGCTGCGAACTGATCGAGCCGCGCGTCCAGCCGACTACCGTTAATCTCCACCATGATCTACCCCGTCTTCGTATTCGACAGATAGGGAGCGTTGTGGAAGGCGATTTCTAGCTTCTGCACCTCGCCAAAGATCATGCTGAGACGGGAGCGCTCCGCCTCGCTCATCCCCTCCCCTGCCGCGTCCAGTTCCGCCTTCAGCCACAGCGCCTGCGCCGCAAATTCCTCCCCCGCATGCAGGTCGACCCACTCCTTTAGAAGAACATCGCTAATGTGATGTTGTGCGGCCTGTTGCGACCAGGTCCAGTACATCCATTCGGCTGCAAACATTGCGGCAACGGTGTCGAGATACCCGCCGTCGTACGAAATCGAATACATGCCGTCGCGGAAGGCAGCGACTTCGGGAATGCTGGTATCGAATGCGGAGGGATCGATACCGCGTTCGGCAAAGGTGCGCTCAAAATAGGAGATCTGCTGGTTGGCAAGAGCATCCAGAACGCCGATCAGCCAGCGCTTCTGCGCAATTGTCTCAGCCTTGGCTGCTGCAAAAGCGAAGATCGAGATCGCGGTATCGACGAAGGCGCCCTCAAAAACGAGATAACGTTCGAAGACCTCCTTTGAGAGGCGGTCTGCCTTGATGTCCTCGACGAACCGATGATTGACCATCGCTTCGAGAACTGACTCATTTTCCCGTAGCATCTGCTCGGAGAGCGTCTCAATCATCTCAATGCTCCAGCGCAGGAAGAGCAGCCTCGACAAAGGCTTTGACGCGAGCCGGCTCAACCGGGTTCCACCATACGCCGCCTTGCTTGAGCGAGGACGCGACGATGACCCCATTAGTGCGCTTCAAGATCTCAACGATATTCTCTTTGGTAACACCCGATCCCACTAGCAGCGGCAGGTGCGTGGCCGCGCCGATCGTCTCTATCTCTTCCATGCTTGCAGAATTGCCGGTGCGTTGGCCAGTCGCGATCACGGCGTCGGCATCGAAGAAGGCCAAATCGCGGGTAAGCTCTTCGATCGTGCGATCGGCAGTAATGGCATGGGCGCCGTGTTTGACGTGGCTGTCGGCGAACACTTTGATATGCTCTGCACGCAGGAGCGAACGATATCGCATAGCTTCGGCCGCCCGCCCCTCCATGAAGCCTTCATTGGCGACATAAGCGTTGGCCCACTGATTCACCCTGATGAACTTCGCGCCACCGGCCATGGCAATAGCGAAGGCAGGTACGGGAGCGTTCGCTAAAACGTTGATGCCGATCGGCACGCCCGTAGCGCGAGCGATGCGATCGGTGATGACCGACATGAAGGCGGACGTCTCCGGGCCTATGTCCTCTGGTTTCGAGAATGGGATGTCACCGTGGTTCTCGACAATCAGGCCATGCAATCCGCCTTGGATTAGAGCCTCGGCGTCACGCATAGCCGCGTCGTATATCGCATCCATCGATGCTCCACGGTAGCGGGGTGCGCCTGGGAAAGGCAGGCAATGGATCATCCCGATCAGCGCCTTGTCAGACCCAAATATTTCCCTTATGGCGCTCGAATTATTGTCAGATATTGTCTGCATCTCTTCCCTTCCTAAAGGCCAGCCATGCGTGCCCATGTCATCGGTAACGTCGCCATCGACGAAACCATATCAGTGTCGTCCATGCCTGAAGCCGGAGCTTCGATCTTCGGTCGCGAGGAGACCCGGGACCTGGGCGGCAAGGGCGCAAATCAGGCCGTGGTTATGGCCCGCACAGGTCTCCCCACCGCACTGATTGCAGCCGTGGGCGAGGACTTTCGCGCCCAGACCATTCGCGAGCAGCTGGCGCCCGAGCCGGTTGAGGCAAAGCTCATCGTCCTCGACGGACGCTCCAGTGACTTCTCGATTATCTTCACCACGCCCGATGGAGAAAACGCCATCGTGACCACCACCGATTCCGCAGGCTCTCTGACGCCTGACGATGCCATTGCAGGATTGAGCCGTGCGGTAGCCGGGGATCTCGTTGTCCTGCAGGGCAATCTCGCAGAAACCACGACCCGCGGCCTGCTTGCGGAAGCCAAACGTCGGGGCCTTGTCACCGCCTTTAATCCCTCGCCGCTTCGGCCCTACTTCTCGGACCTCTGGCCGCTCGTGGACATCGCTGTCCTCAACCGAGGAGAGGCTCAACGTCTTACCGGGTCGTCGGATGTTGCAGCGGCGGAGCGTCTGCAACAATCGGGTGTCCGCCACGTCGTCATTACCCTTGGGGGCGACGGCGCAATACTCGCCAGCAGGGGCGATGGCATCGCCACCATACCGGCCGTCGCCACTCACGCCGTGGATACGACAGGCGCAGGAGATACCTTCATGGCAGTCGCGCTTGCGTCCGCGGCTTTGCGAGGCATCGAGCTCGATACGCGAGCCGTTGGGCATGCGGCCTGCGCCTCGGCGCTGACGGTCAGCCGGCGCGGCACCAGAGCGGCCTTCCCCACGGTCGAAGAACTGCAGGCAATCCTGGCGCGCTGACGTCCGCAATCGATACCGGCTCACCGAACCTCGCTGAGCCACCCGAGGATGTTCTTCCACAGGCGACCATAGCCCTCCCACTCGCAGAATTCGGGCGAAAGCCAGTGCGGCCCGATATCAGAAGTCCAGGCAGCGCTACGTCCACGACCGAAGCTTCCCGTTACGAGCAGCGGATGGCCACCCTGATCGTCCGGGAGGCGGGCAACGACTTCCACATCACTGCGCTCTCGCACCTCGACCTCATTTACGCCGAGAAGGAGCGGCCAGTTTCCCGAGAGGCCTGCGACGGTTGGATGATCCGCTTTCGTGATAACCGCCGTCGCGCCTTCTGGAATCTCCACGCGATCATCATAGGGAAGGCACGTGACCGGCAGTGTGTCTTCTACCGCGGTTCGGCGCCAACGAGCCTTCCCGTCGATGCCTTGGAAGGAGAAATAGCCGCCCACCATCAATAGGCCGCCGCCCTTTTCCACCCAAGCCTTGATCAGCTTCAGTCGGTTGGGAACTGTCTTCGACTGCAACCAGACCGCAGGAGGCAGAAGGAGCGAGTTTGCTCCAATATCGGAGAGGATGAGAAGGTCGTAAGCTTCCAGCCCCTCCATGTCGTAAGGGAACTTCTCCACGGCATCATGCGCCGTCATATAGGTAAGTTCGTATTCGCTGCCTTGCAGGGCTTTTACCAGTGGCTCTGCGCCGAGGTGAAAGGTCACGCTGCCGAACTGGTCGAAACCCTTGTAGTGGGTGGCAGAGCTTACCCAGCTTTCGCCGACGAGGAGGACTTTCTTGGTCATTTTAGTTCCATTTCTACAGTCAATCTCGGGTTCAGCCCTGGGCGCGGAATACGGACCGGGGATTATCCCGCATAAGGATTTTGAGTTGATCATCGGCCAAGCCGTGGCGCTTCAGGCGTGGCAGGAAGTGTTTGAGGATGTAGGCATAGCCGTTGCCGCCGTAACGCGTCAGCATCATCTTCAGGAAGACGTCGTGAGACAGGAGGATGCGGTCAAGGCAACCACGCTCGATTAGCTTGACGATAGCACGGGCCGCCTCTTCATCGCTCGGGCACTGCACCTGTTGATCCGCGTAGAAGAAATCCATGCCGATCATATCGTATTCGAGAAAGGCTCCTCGGGAAGCGAGCTCGACCTGATAGCTGAGATCGTCGTGAGAGGGGTTCATGTGGCAGAGCACGGTGTGCCTCAAGTCAGCGCCCTCCTCCTCCACAACGTTCAGGACGTTGTGTCCAAGGCGGAACCAACCCGGTAGATGGATCATCAGAGGCAAGCCAGTGCGCACTTGAGCACGTGCCGCCGCCCGCAAAGATTTCTCTTCCTCGCCGGTAAAGTCAGAAGAAACGCCTATCTCTCCAATCAAACCCACCTTGATGTCGGTGCCGTCAACGCCTACCAGCGCCTCGTGCACGATCTCGTCCGCGATCTGGTCGATGCTCATTGCCGCCACCTTCGCCGGATGGGAGGAGCCGAGATAATATCCGGCTCCCATCACGATATTGAGGCCACTGGCATTGGAGATGCGCTTCAGTGCCACTGGATTTCGCCCGATACCTTGGCAGGTCGGTTCTACGACAGTGTTACCGCCGCAGCTGGCAAACTCCTTAAGCTCCGCAATGGCAAGCGGCTCGTCATCAAGGGTGATGTTGTGCTTGTTGACAAAGGGATCCTGACGCAATTCCCCTAGTATCTCAATGCAGACGAACCCCTCTGCCAGATACTGCCGCTCTGGCGCCTTCGGTGGGTGCCACCAGCAGCGGCAATCGTTGAGGATGTGTTCGTGCATCAAGGTGAGACCCAGATCGGAAGCGGCGATCGGACCGGCCACCGTCATCACCCTGCCGGAGCGCACATGACCTTCAGAAAGCTCCTGGCTCACATCACCCTCGCACCTTCTTTCCGCCGAAGCGGAAGTTAGTGGTAAAGATTTTTGTGTTGAGCCAGATCGCCACTAAGATGATGGCGCCCGTCACGATCTGCGTGAAGAAGGGCGAGATGTGCATCAGGATCAGCCCGTTGCCGATGACGGCGATTGTCAGCGTTCCTAACATTGTGCCCAGTATACTGCCTCGCCCGCCCATCAGGGATGTGCCACCAAGCACGACGGCTGCAATGACCTGCAGCTCAAATCCGACAGCAGCGTTTGACGAGCCGGAACCAAGGCGCGCGGCGATCAGCAAGCCGGCGAGCGCACTCGCGATACCCGAGACCATGTAGACAGATGCGACAACCCACTTGGATGGCATCCCTACGCGTCGTGCGGCCTCAAGATTGGAACCGACAGCAACGACCTGCCGCCCATATTTTGTATACGCGATGACGCCGTAACCGAGCAGTGCGACGCCAAGGGCTATGAGCGCCGGCACGGGAATGCTGAGGAGCTCACCGCGGCCTATGGCGAAGAAGCCTGGTACGTCCTTGATCGGGATCGAGTAGCCCTGCGTTAGGTAGAGAGCAAAGCCGCGCAAGATGGAAAGACCTGCCAGTGTCACGATGAAAGCAGGTATCCCCTGATAGGCGACGAACCATCCTTGGGCCATTCCGAGCAAAGCACCGAAGGCGAGCATGCCAACGACCACCACGGGCCAAGGGTATCCCATGGCAAGGATCATTGCAGCGACAGCATTCACCAGCGCCACCTGGGATCCGACAGAGAGGTCAATACCGCCGGTGATGATCACCAAGGTCATCGCTACCGCCACGACGAGGATGGGAGCGGCCTGGCGAATGACGTTGAGAATGTTGCCAAGCGTCAGAAACGTATCGGTGGTGACTGAAAAGAAGATCAGGCAGGCGAAGAAGAACACGGCGATCGAGAGAACCTGGGCGTGTTCGGAGAGAAAATCCGCGACCGGTGACCCGGCTGCGCGTTCCGTATAGGCGGTCAATGCTTTTGCCCTCCGACGATAAGCTGCACGAGGTCTTGAAGGTCCGTGTTCCCGATGTCGCGCTCGGCGACCTTCGTCCCTTCGTACATGACCGCGATACGATCACATGCACGGAAGAGATCCTGTAAACGATGGGTGATCAGAATGACGGACACCCCTCTCGCCTTCACCCGGTTAATCAGTGAGAGCACCGCCTCGACCTCGGCAACAGCAAGCGCCGAGGTCGGCTCATCCATGATGAGCACCTTCGGATTGAAGGAGGCAGCACGCGCGATGGCAATCGCCTGCCGCTGTCCACCGGACAGCTTCTCCACCTTTGCGCCAAGGCGCGGAATGCGTATTTCAAGAGCGTCCAACATGGAACGGGCCTCGGCCACCATGCGTGGACGATCGAGAAATGGACCCTTCGTCAGTTCCCGCCCGAGAAAAAGATTGCCCACTACGTCGATGTGATCGCAAAGGCTCAGGTCTTGAAAGACCATCTCGATATTGCGCTTGCGAGCGTCGGCAGGTCCATTCAACCGGACCTCCTGTCCATCGATAGCAATCGACCCGCCGTCAGGGATGTAAGTGCCTGAGATGATCTTGGTGAGGGTGGACTTTCCTGCGGCATTGTCTCCCACCAGCCCCAAACACTCGCCGGGATAGATGTCGAGATCAACGCCACGCAGCGCTTGATGAGAACCAAAGTTCTTTCGAATATCCCGCAACGACACCCTGGGCTGACGACTGACCCCGTCTTTAGGTTGCCGGGGGAGATTGCCTCCCCCGGTTCCTGCGACAGCGGATAGATGCTGTCCTTCCGTCATCATTTGAACATGTCCCGATATGGCTCGACATTGTCCTTCGTGACGATGGTGATCGGCACAGAGATGATCTGCTCAACGCTGCCACCCTCAGAAAGCGTCTGAAGGGCTTCGACAGCCGCTGCGCCCATGGCCGCAGGGTCCTGCTGAATGACTGCGGCGACGTAGCCGGCGTCAATGCCCGCTATTGCCTGAGCGGTAAGGTCCCAGCCGAAGATCTTGACGTCCTCCTGCTTGCCCTGGCTCTCAACAGCCGCGATGGCCCCCATCAGGGCGGGTTCGCCGGTCGCGTACACAGCCGTCATGTCTGGATTGCCCGTGATCAAGTTCTCAGCAGCGGCAAGGGCATTGTCCTGGATGTTCTGGCCATCCACTACACCCGCCGTCTCGACTCCTTCGGCACCCTGAACCGCCTTTTCAAAGCCTTCCTGGCGAACGTTCTGGATGAAGGAATTCAAGGCTCCGACGACACCATACTTCACACTGCCGTCCATGTTGCTCTTCACGTAATCAAGGAAGAACTTGCCCATGTCAGCGCCGGCCGCGGCGTTGTCTACGCCGATCTGCGCCTTTTGCGGGCCCTCCGGCAGGATGGCGTCGATTGCCACTACAGGTATACCAGCGTCTGCTGCCTGCTGAACCGCCGGCATGATCCCGTTCACGTCAATGGCCACCACTGCGATGCCATCAACCTTCTGCTGGATGTAGGTTTCGATGGCGCTGTTTTGCGCCGCAGGATCATTGTTGGCATTGAAGATCACCAGCTTCGCGCCGGCCTCCTCCGCAGCCTTCTGTGCGCCTTCATTCATCTGGTTGAAGAACAGGGCCTGCTGATTGATTTGAACGAGCGCGAAGGTCTTTTGAGCGTCCTGCGCCTGGGCGGCGCCGAAGGACAGGCCTGCCATGGCGGTTGCCGCAAGAGCGGCAGTAAAGGTTCTGCGTCTTAGAAGTGTCATGAGTTCATCCTCTGGTTGGCATTGGTCCCGCTGCTGTTATTTTCTCGAAGGCGGAGCAACGGAGTTCCGCGCGACGATTTCGACGGGCAACAGCTCTTCGGAAAGAAGGTCTTCCGGCTGCTCCCAGTTAGTATCGACGAGAAGCGCAAGTGCGCGCTGTCCTATGGCCCGGACGGGCTGACGGATCGCCGTCAACGAAGGGGCAAAGAGATGAAGCGGGCCCACGTCGTCGAAGCCGATGATGGAGACCTCCCGTGGAATGGATGCTCCTTGCTCCCTGAGAACTTCGATCAGTCCGATTGCTATCTCATCGGAGCTCGCGAAGATGGCGGTGGCAGGCATCCCTTCACTGAGGAACCGTCGCGCTGCGTTGCGTCCGAACTCGACGGTGTATTCGCCTTCGTATCGCAACAGTCCGTCCATCGGTATGGACGCATCGCGCAGTGCCCGCCTCAATCCGGAATAGCGGCGGCGGGTGCTGATCATCTCCTCCGGACCGCCGACGTACAACACGCTCCGATGGCCATTCTGGACGAGATGCTCACCTGCGAGGTAGCCACCCTGCTCGTTGTCGCAGAAAAGCTTCGGGACCATCGCATCGGGTACATCTTCGTCAACGACAACCACTTTGCCGGTCTGGTTGATGCGCGAGGCCAATTCACCATCGTCCGGGTGATTTGTCACGAAGACCAGCCCGTCGACATGGTTACGAGCCAGCGCGCTAAGATATGCAATCTCTCGCCCCGGTCTGTTCAATGTCGCGTATAGGGAGAGCGCCAAGCCACGTCGATCAGCTTCTTCTTCAACAGCTGAGACGAGTGTAGCGAAGAAGGGGTTGGCTATGTCGGGGACTACGAGGCCGATCGTGTCCGACCGCCCGCGACTGAGGCTTCGCGCATGAGGATTGGGCTCGTATCTTAGCTCTTGGATCGCAGCTTGGATCCGCGACTTCGTCTCCAACGGCAACTCGATCGTGCCGTTAAGCAGTCGGGACACTGTTGTGACCGAGACGCCCGCTGCACTGGCAACGTCCTTCAAGCTGGTCGCGCGCTTTTTCAATACGTGTTCCCCAGTTAGATTCCCCGGCTGCTTTTATGGCAGCTTCTTCTACTTGGTAAACCGCTTTACTAAACCGCTACACCTTGGCCACAGACGATGACGCTGTCAAGCGTGCCGTCGAGCTTCAAGTGCCCAAAATTTGCGCGGCTGCCGCGCCAACTCAATTATCTCTTCAGCGTGCACGTCGTCAGAAACGCGCTAACCAAATTAATAGAATCAACAACTTAGCTCTTTTGTGGGCCCGGAGGGCCTGCCGAATTCCAGCAAATTCAGCAGCTTAACCCCGTGTGGCACGAAGACCCTATTTTGTAAAAATCAATGGCTTAGTAAAGCCGCCGTCCCACTTTTTCCGGCCGTTTCCGCCTTTTCTTTCCCGGTAGTATGGCGACCAGGGAGGCGCGAATGACCGGGGCGCGGCCGTTTCGGGACGTGAAGCTGCAATGGCTTCAGCAGTTGAGCTGCGACAAGGATTTGAGCGACGGCGCGCGGTCCGTGGCGCTCTACATCATCACCACGCATTTGAACGGCCACACCGAGAAGGCGTGGCCGTCCTATCAAACGATTGCCGACGCGATCGGCAAGAGCGTCAAGACCATTCAGCGTGCCGTCCGTGAACTTGAGGTCAAAGGTTGGTTCGAGGTCCAGCGCGGAAATGGTGTCGGGCACAACACAGAATATCGTCCCTCAGCGGCGTCGATTTTACGCGCATCGGACGCCCGCGAAAAGACGGACAAAGTTGTCACCCCTTACCCTGACAAAGGCGGTCAAATTCGTCCGGAAAGGCGGTCAGATGTGTCCAGCGAAGGGGGACAAATATGTCCACCAAACCTAGAGAAAGAAAAAATATATAAACCTAACCCGCGCGAGGACGCCCCGCCGCGCGTTGAGACGCGGCGAGCCGTCCCGCTCGTTTTCGTAGCCGAAACCAAAGCGGATCAGGTCGCGCAATGGCGCAATTGGTTGCGACGTCACGGCTTCCTTTGATCGACGCCTTGGGCATGCGGACGGTGAAAACCGGTAAGCCCGGCTATGCCTTGCCCAGCTATTGGCCACCGGACGAAGCAAGCTCCAGCGCGCTCGATTGGATCGCTTTTTTCAGCCGACGCCGTGACCACATTGCCGATGAAACCGCCGACAAACCGACCTTCGGAGGGCGTCATGACGCAAGGCGATTCGAAGAGAGCAAGGCGACTCCTGTCATACGGCGAGCCGTCCGACAGGGAGCCTTGTGAGGGAGGCGGGCCTCCCCTTCAAACCCCACCAAGAGCATGCGGCGACCGTCAAAGGGCGACCTCAACGCCGTCGCGGTTTTCCGCTGCACGGCATCGGGAAAGCAGGCGCTGACCACACGTGCGGCGCGGGCCGGTCTGCCCTTCGCCACGCTGATGCGGGAAGCGCTTGGCCTCACCGAGGCGCGCCGCCGCCGTCCGGTTCCCAGGCTCAGGGCCAGTTGTCAGCCATCGACGCAATCACGGTTGCCGCGCGCCTACGCGAGGCGCTGGACGCAATCACACATGATCAGCCGACCTTCCTTATCACCGAATACGGCAAGGCCTTCAGCGGCAACGGCTTCGGCAACAAGATGCGCCAGTGGTGCAACGACGCCGATTAGCCGGAATGCTCGTCGCACGGCCTCAGAAAGGCATCCGCGACGATCCTCGCCGAGGCCGGAGCGACCGAACATCAGTTGATGGCGATCTTTGGCTGGTTTGATTCCAAGATGGCGCAGCACTACACCAAAGCCGCCCAATCCAAGCGCATCATTGATGCCGGTTTCGAGCTGACCTGCCACTGAACTTTCATCCAGCGGCAGTTAGAGTCTCGACCGTTTCTGTTACGCCGTTTGGCGCGGGTTGAG
>NZ_JALJRA010000034.1 GCF_022968135.1 Pseudorhizobium tarimense | reverse complement strand
GTGTCCACCTATCTTAAGTGGACACTTCATGCGGCAGGGGTCGCCACCAAAAAAGGTGCGCCGAAATTAGCGCTTACGCGTTACCGGGTACTGGGCGCACTCATTCCTGATCTCGACGATGTCGTTGATCGGCGGAGTCTGCCAACGTCGTCAAGTCCAATCCTGCCTCTGCACCTCCGGCCGGCTCTGCTGGCCGGGATAGCTATCGTTGAGCGTTCAGGGCCAGAGATGCTTCAAATGCTTCACGGCCAAATGAGAGGTGAGAACAAGGCGCGCTTCAGCAGTGCCATCGAAGAGATCATAAACAGTTCCTGCCGATCAACCGCGTCATCTCAATTGCAGTTAATCTGAGAATCTTCTCAGGGTAGATTCTCAAGTTAACTGCCAAAACGGGTTAAAGCGACCGCATTCTCACGGTTAAGTGCCATCCGACACCCACTCTTCAATGCGCTCCAAGGCCGCCCGTGATGGCGCCACCGCCTGCTCTACTGCCTTGTCTGTGTGGGATTGGATGAGGGCGGCGGCACCACGACGCATCCGAGGCAGCAACGCGGGAAAGGTACGCACGATTTGAGGAGTTCACCCGTTCAGTTTGAGCGGTTCCGACAGATCTGGCAAGCTTTGTGGGTCCCAGCCTTCCGGAGGTTCTGGCAGCGGTTCCGTGGGTCCGTTGTGCTTCGTCATGTTCGGCAGCAGGGTCATGAAGTCCCGCTTCCCCATAAGCCGCCGAACTTCCGCAATGTTCGAACCGTCCAGGCCATAAACGTATTTTCTACCCTGTCCGATAACAGCTTCATTCGTGAGGCGCACGATCTTACCCGCAGCCAAGCGGCGGAATGCTATTCCGAAGTCGCCTTTCATGAAGGCGATGAAGAGATGACGGGGCCCGATGGGTATCCCGAAGTGCCCATCCGGACGAGCCAAGCCGTTGGTCATCACGAACGGATGGTCCGATGTCATCAGCGGCCGCTTGACCTTGCTTGATTCGAACACCCACCATTGCGCGCCGACAAGGTGCCTGATGACGTTCTCCTGTTGCATCAGCTCGGTTGCAATCACCATGGCCTGCCGAGCTCCCATATGCGGGTCTACCAAGCGGAAGTAATCTTCTAGCTTCTCCGGCCAGTTGTGCTTCCTGATTTCCTCGTACTTTTCCTGGTAGTTGGGTACCGGCTCCATCCACAGCTTGACGAAGTTCTCCTTGTACTTCCTCATTTCCTCCGGCGTTCGCATCGCCATGGACATAAGGAAGCGAGCCCACGCATGTCGAAGCTCCCCTTGTGGGATCACGCCACGCAAGAGTTCATCGCGGGCAGCGGCGGCCGTCTTGTCCACCGTACCCATGAAGATGCGTTCGATGTTCTGCTTAGTTGCCTCGTCCGCGCCGGGGATGGTGTAGAGGTCGTGCTCGTAGCCGGTGGAGTTCGTTCCACGCCGCCTTGACCGGATCTGCCTCGTGTAAGGCTCACGTCCGAACTCTTCAAGTTTATGGTCGGCCCCGAGCCACGGGCGCAGGTAAAACTGCGGAATGTAGTGGTGCTTCACGGGCGCCTACCAAGTGTTCTTACCCTTGTTCTCAATGAGCTTCTGCGCCTTTGCCGCCAGCACTGCTTTCTTTTCATCAATCAGCTCGGCCAGCGCGTCTTCCAACAGCTCGAAACAATCCAGAAGCGCCTCAGTGTCGGTCTGCCCCTCATGGCTACCGTAGTTGCCGACGAAACGAAGAGCATCTAGGGCATTCTTGTGTCCTGGCTTGATTGAATCAAACTCTTCAATGCGTTCAGACAGGTCTAGCCGGTGTTTCTTTTTCTTCTTGGCCTTGCCTTCGGTCGGCACTTCAAAATGGTCCATCAGGCGCTCGACAAAGATGCGTAGACGATTTGCGCAAGCGGCTTTATCCAGCCAATACAGCTCAAATGCCTTTCTCAGCTGCACATTGCAGGCATCTGAGAGATTCCTGGATACGGGAATGATATGCGGCGCAGGACGGACGAACATGGGAACTAAGGCGCTTTCCCAGCGCTGCTCACGCCCTTCGTAGTCCTGATACAGTTCCGCCACACGATTTCCGCCAACAGCAACGACCTCGCCACAATGTGCGACGTCGCACTTCAACAGTGCCACGAACCGCTCTATTGTCCAATCCGGCTCAGATTCCTGCAGCTTCTGCTCCTCCTTGGAATATTCGCTTTCCTCGACATGAGGATAGTTTCCCATCGGCTGCAAAAGCCCATACCGGCAGTGCGGGCAAGTCCAACGCGGCAGCTTGTCGAAACTGTAACCCCACAGGTCCCGATTCATTCCGTCTTCCCCCTCAAATCCCAATAAGACGGTTACCGCGATTTGGCTGTACTAATCATCAGCTACACCTCGCTCATCCACTACAGGCTTTCCCGCCTGCCGATCTCCGGCGTTTTCGCTAACTGATCACTCGCGGCCCGTTTATCGCTTGCCATCACGTGACCATCCCCAGCTGCCGGCGCCGAGATTCAACCATATGCCGGTCACGCTCCTTGTTCCGAGCCGCCGCCTCGTCAACCCGCTTTTGCGCAGCTTTGATTCCGTCTGGTGACAACCGGCCCGCCTCACCGGCTCCGACATCCTTCCAGCGCTCTTGGATCAGCCACGTGACCAGCTGGGGAGCATATTCCGTGTCAACCTTCCCCACGCCTTCCTGTGCCCTTTTACGCACCGTCGTGCGGGTTAGACATTCTAATTTGAATTTGATGACAGCCGGCTCACTCCTTACATCTGGTACGCGATGCTGTCGTTCCAGAAGTGGTCGAGGCTACATTACTCCCCACGCCCGAAACCTCCCCCTCCCCGTCATCTCGCGCAGGCCGAGCTCCAGAACAATCCGCCGCGCGCCTTGCGGCGTGACGTCAAGCGCTTTTTCCACCATCCCGGCCGACACCAATGGCTTCGCCATGACGAGTTCCACCAACCCCGGCAGTTTTGACGAGGCCCGCCGTCCCGCCAGCTTGCGCTCCATCAGTTTTCGCGCCAGCGCCAGCCGATCATGCTCCTTCAGGCCGATCTCGGCAGTGGCTAAAAACCCCTGAGCGATCGCCAGCAGCCGGGTTTCCCGATCGCGATGGCGGCGGCGATCGACGGGAATGGTTTTGAGGCCGAGATTGATGGCGGCGAGATGATTTTGCGTGGTCACACCACCCTGGCGCAGGATGGCGGCGGCGAGCAGCCGGCCCATCCAGCAGGCGTGCTGGAGGACACCGATCTCGTTCCAGGCATCGAGGGCGACGATTGCCTGCAGCACCGCCGGCAGTTCTTGCGCCTGACGCAGCACGGCCCGCCACTCCTCCAGCCGCGCGTCCTCGTCCCAATCAAGATCATAAACCATCGGATCTTTTTCGGCCGCCCGGCCCGCGGCCGGAGCCCCGCCTGGCTTCCGGGCCTGTTCTATAACGGCCTTTGAGCGGGCCAGCAGAGCGTCGATGGCAGCGAGCTCCGCATCCAGGACGTCCTCGCCAGCCTCGCCTCCCGCCTCATTGACCTCCGGCCCCTCCCCTGCCCCAACATCCACTTCACCCGCCGCAGCGTCGTCGGCCACGGCATTGCCTCCGTCTCCCAAAGATGCTGCAGGCCACGCCTGCCCGGGCCACGCGCGGCGGAGGGCGCGCAGGCCCTCTTCAGACAGGGCCCAGGCAGGGGAATGGTCAGCGATCCGGCGTCGTGTCCGCAGAACGTCACGAGCGATCGTGAGTTCGTGGGTTGGGGTGCGGATGTCTCGCAGATTGTCGTGGAGGACGAGGTCCTCGAGGTGGACGAGTTCTCCGTCAATCCAGAGAGAGGCGCAGGCGTCGGTGAAGTTTTGGCGTTCGAGGAGGCCCGGGCCGACGGCTGAGCGGGCGACGCGCTCGTCGAGGCGGGCGAGTGCGCTGCTGGCGTCGGAGACGGGTTTCAGCAGGGTGTGGATGGGCAGTTTCGCGAGGTCGTAAGGCATTGATTTTATGGTAAACGATGTCTTAAACGAAAGCTACAAGCCGGCTACGGTTCTTCACAGGGTATAAAGACGCCCCACGCGGCTCGCGTGCGATAAGTAATGCTTATCGGAGGTGACGGTTTTGGCGCACTTCAGGCCTAAATGGCGGTGCAGATCACAACTAGATGCACGGATCCTGAGGGCGAGCGACAGCATAAAGAGCTGCTCAATCACTGCGAACGGTGGCCTTGTGACGCTGGCCTTCGGCGAACTCGATAAATCGCCGCTTACCTCTTGGAACAGTGCCGGAGGCAGCGGCCCGAAATAATCGCTCTCGCTGTCAGCAGGTGACACGTCAGGCCCGGTCTTATCAACGGCTCTTTCATGGCACCACCCTAGAAAGAATTTAGATCCGCTGCTGTAATGGCAAAAGCTATGTGAGCTACCCTTTACATGCGGCTTGGGTGCTACGTGGCTTGCCATGCCTGCATCACAGGCGTCAGGCGTATATTGAGGACATTGGACGCCAATTCCGGACGACGGATACAATGTCGAACTAGTGTACAACCGTGTTGTACACTATCAGGCACAAATGTATGATGGCGCTCGCTCATGTCGGAGAACACACGATGCCGCAAACTAGCTATAAGATCAGCGAGGCGCGCAAGAATTTTGCCGAGGTGCTCGAACGCGCTAATCAAGGCGAAGAAATCATCATCATGCGTGGCAATGAGATCTATGCGCGGATCGGTCCGGCCGATTTCCGAGGTAAGCGTCCATTCGGGCTGCTGCGCCATCGCGAGCTCCCTGACGATCTTTTCGATGAGCGCGCTGTGGAGCAGGAAGCGATCGACGCCGGCGACTTCAATGACGAGGTCGGTGTCTGGCAAGGCAAGCAGGGTGAGCGCGAGCCCGGCCTATGAAGCTGCTGCTGGATAGCCACGTGGTCTACTGGTGGACAGTCGGCAGCGATCGCCTTTCATCAAGAGCGCGATCGATGATCGAGGACAAGACCAATGTCATTCTGGTCAGCGCCGTTTCCTTCTATGAACTGGACAACAAGATGCGCCTCAACAAGCTCGATGTGAAGCCACAAGAATTGCGCGGCGCCGTCTTCGCCAGCGGGCTGCAGACACTGGCTATTACCGACCTGCATGCCGAACTCGCGGCAAGCCTGGATTGGGAGCATCGCGATCCCTGGGACCGTATTCTTGCCGCCCAGACCCGGCTGGAACACTGCTCGTTCGTCTCAACCGACATGGCCTTCGATGCCGTGCTGCATGAGCGAATCTGGTGAGGCATTGCTATGAAAATCTTTGCGGACGTCGCTGAAGCTGCCGATCGGCTGGAAGAGCTGATTGATCTCGCACGACGCGGTGACACGGTGCTGATCTGTCGCCAGGCAAAGCCGGTCGCAGAGTTATCGCGATCCCGAAGCCGCCTGGCACCTGGGATAATGTCTGGGGTCTGGCAGCCGAAGGGCGTGGCAATGTCCCTGCAGGAACTACATCAAATCACGACGACTTTTACGACGACCATGGATTGCCTAAGTGAGTACGGTTGAACGCCGCGCCGAGCAGCTTGATACCATAGCTGCTGTCTTGCCGATGGAGCGGCGCGACGAGCTGGCTGAGTTACTGACCGACCAGGATGTCGAAACACTGCGACACCTGGTCAACGAGGGCATGGGCGTCAACACGTTGCGCGCGCTAGCCTCCGACCTCACCTACTTGCAGGCCTGGGCGCTCGCATCGACTGGAGCCTCCCTACCGTGGCCGGCGCCTGAAGCGCTGCTCCTGAAATTTGTAGCCCATCACCTCTGGAATCCGGAAAAGCGGCGGTCGGATCCACAGCATGGCATGCCAGTTGAGGTGGAGCAAATGCTCCGCGACCAGGGGCTTCTTAAAGTCGTTGGTCCGCATGCGCCTGATACGGTGCGTCGGCGGCTCGCCACATGGTCGACATTGACGAAATGGCGGGGGCATAATGGCAGCTTTGTCTCCCCTGCCCTCAAGTCAGCATTGCGACTGGCGGTGCGCGCTACGCCACGCCCCAGGAAGCGCAAAAGCGCCAGGGCGGTTACCGGCGATATCCTGTCAAAGCTTCTAGCCACTTGCCGGACTAATGGTTTGCGCGACATCCGGGATCGAGCCATCCTTATGGTGGCATTTGCCTCGGGGGGTCGACGGCGCAGCGAGATTGCGAATCTGCGCAAGGAGCAATTGACGGTGGAGGCACCCATTTTCGTCGAGAACGCGCCTCCCCTGCCCTCCCTCTCCATCCACCTCAGACGTACCAAGACCAGTGGTGGAGAGAGTGACGAGGTGGTTTACCTGGCGGGCGGGCCAGTGGAGGCCCTAAACGCATGGCTGGAGGCGGCCAGGATTGAGCGTGGCAGCGTCTTCCGGGCCATTGACCGTTGGGGCAATGTTTCGAAGCGAGGGCTCGAACCAAAGGCTATCAACGACATTGTCAAACATAGAGCGGAACAGGCTGGGCTCGATGCTGCGGAGTTTTCGGCGCACGGCCTGCGCTCCGGCTACCTGACTGAAGCGGCCAATCGCGGCATTCCGCTACCCGAAGCAATGGAGCAATCGCGTCATCGCTCCGTTCAGCAAGCATCGTCATACTATAACGATGCCAACAGGAAGGGCAGCCGAGCCGCTCGGCTGCTTGAGTAGGTCGTTCTATCACGGGGCCGCGCCGTTCGCCGAGCCCTTAGCTGACGCAGACGGCCGTCCGTCCTTTCCCGCGGATCGTTCCCTTGTCGTCTCGCGTTTCCCTCCCTGAGAAATCTCAGACGCGCTCATCTTCGCCCAATCCCCCTCCGACAGGCAGCACCGCTACCTTCCACTTGCCGCAGTCTGAAGCAGCGGGTCTAGGTGCTAGAATGCCTCTTTGCATGCCCAGTTCGCTGCTCTAATCAGGCGCGGACAACCAGCCCATCTCGTGCCCGGTTTTGCTCGGGTAGAGAACGAAGGAGAGCTTGCAAATGGACATTACGCGGGAGACAGTCACGGTCACAAACCGCGCAGATTTCGCGCAATGGGCGGTTGAACGTGCGAGAGCAATTGTCGCCGGCGAGGGGGGAGACCTAGCTCTCGCTGCGCGCGGTGCGGATGACAATCAGATTGCCGCCACAGGCAACGCGCTAGGCCAAGCGATTGTTGACGCCCTTCTTGACGTTTTTGACAGCCTGCTGACAGAATATCCAGCCTGTCCAGGAGACGCGGGTATCTGAGCTGCAATCTCGCCGGCGCACTCTTTCGAACCCCTTCGACGATTTTGAAGTAAATAGTCAGAACGCAGCCGAAGTTCCTGCATGAAGATCCGGTCTTCGATCCAATCCTTCACGCTGTCTACGAATGCAGGCTGGCATCGAAGGTGAGCCTACGAGCACAGCCCAGCGATCAAAGATCTTGGCGTATAGCTGCTGACGATGTTCTGGCGGCATTCCCGTTCCATCCTGATCCCAACGCCCTCACCGGCTTGCGCTCTGAAGCATCGACTCGCAAGGCTACCGCTACTCTTTCATAGGTTCACCAACGGCCAATCATCGCAGGCAGAGCGACAGACCATCTCGCAGCAGCGGTACGTTGTACTGAGGGTGCTGCGTCGGCAACCGCCGATTCTCGCTTACCCTGTGCTGGCCGCTGGCGCTACAAAACCCTGACAGCTGTCAGGGTTTTGGTGATGGCTTCGACTTCGCCGATTCTACAGATGCTCCCTTGAGGCCAGTGCATCTGTTTCAAGCGATGAACGAGCAGGTCAGACAACTGGCTTCTCCACCCAGCCAATCAGCGGTTCCCGTCGTCAACACTTGAGGTTAGGCAATAGCTTGAGCACGCGATGCTTTATGCGCTTCTGATCGCGCGTTCCTGACCACAAGTGGAGACGAGGCAATCACTGGAAGTAGGAGCAGAGCTCTAACAAAAGCGATCGCGCAACCTCACCACTTAAGAAGATGCGGAAACCATCTGCTGACCCGCCAAGGCTCGACCATGCGTCTCCCTAGTCTTTCATATTATAGGATCATTCCAGGTCGCCCTAACCAGGAACATTAGGCCTAACAGCAAGCGTCCGCCGCTGGCGCCACCAGTTTTCGCTGCAGCCGCGATGATAAATTCAGCACGCCAGCCAAGCAACGACCTCACGGTGGCCAAACCAACAAGATCAGAACAATGCGCAAGCATTGACGCTTCCAAGCGTGGTGACCGCATATCGAACGTTCGGCGAAATCGCCGGTGGATCAGCCATGGCGAATGGATCCCACGGACAGACTGTCCGCGGCCAACGGGGGAGGGGGCCTTGCATTCCCGGTACCCCCTCCATCACAATCCCTACAACTTCGAGATTGGCACAGATCCTACTCCGTCCAGCACATCGTCACCACTATAGGACCGCGCTTTCGGTTTCCTCCGCTCCTCCCGAACATTGGTTGAACGCGTCTAGTCCGAAGTCGGACGTTTCCTAGTCTGGCTTGCGGCCGTTCCTGCCTTACCAGTGCCTGCGAACATCCTGCCGTTACGAACAAGCGCCGAACCGCCGCCAAAAGAACCGCAGACAGGGGCAACGGTAGCCAACTGGGCGTCCTGGTCACAGAAACGGGACTGGAGGAAAGGGAAGGGGCCAACCGGTGTGCCGGCGGACGAAGACAAGCAGTCGCTCCTCACAGTGCCGGAGGAGCTCGTTGCTTCATATTGGAAGTCTCGCTCCAAGTTCAAACCGGATGATGTGCCACGGCTCGCTACCCGCACGTGTTTGTTCGTTCCGGTACAGGCGACCGCTTAGCAACCACTTACGTGGTAACGGAAGCCTTAACTGTGGCATCTTTTGCTATCTGCGCCAGTGTCGTGGCAGCGTAACTCCTGACAAGATAGCTCTCTGCAGCAGCATGCGCCTGTTCCAACACACGATTAGAAGCCCATTCTACTGGGCAACTTGGGTGATCTCGCGAGATCGGAACGTGGAGAATAGGCCCCTTTGTCAAAGCGCGCTGCACGTCAAGCACCGTCACCTGATCGAGCGACTTGATCAATTTCCAGCCACCTCCTCGTCCGCCTTCGGATGCCACGATACCATGATCACGAAGCGCCCCGAGCGTACGGCGCACAACAACAGGATTGGTGCTGAGCATCAGCGCAATTCGCTCTGACGTTTCTTTTCCGCCGAGCAGTCCCATGTGAACCAACACATGCAGCATCCTCGCCAGCCTGCCATCGGTCGCCATCGTAAGCCTTTCTGCCACATTATTTGTTACGCTATCTCCACTTATGCAGCTCAGCGTAACCGTTTCGGTTACACTATTGAAGACCAGCGATCTGGCGTCACAGGTCTTCAAGCGTGCAGCTTATCCGCTCTCCGTCGATCGCCTTGCCACCAAGTCAGCAGCCGCCCGTGAAAGAGAAAATGATGCAGACTCGCACGATCAACATGAGCATCCGTGATGCCGGTCAAGGTCCACTGGTCCTGCTCTGCCACGGCTTCGCCGAAACCAAATACGCCTGGAGACACCAGATAAGCGCACTCGAACAGGCTGGTTACCGTGCGGTTGCGCCGGATCTGAGAGGTTATGGCAGTCCCGATGCGCCTGAGCACCCGGATCAGAACACGGTCTTTCACGCGGTCGGCGACCTTGATATGCTTGGGGAGCAACAGGCGGTCGACGTCGGCCATGATTGGGGCGACAATTGCATGGCAAGCGGCCCTGTTACGACCAGGCCGGTTCCGTGCTGTCGTCGCACTCACCGTTCCGATGATGGCGCAGCCGCCCGCGCCACCATCTAAGATTTTCCCCGGACCGATGACGCCCTGTTCTATGCGTTGTATTTCCAACAACCGAACCTCGCTGAAGAGGAATCTGACCGCGACGTGAACGTGACGCTTCGCAAGCTCTTGTCCGCAGCAAGCGGAGAAGCTGGGCCTCGCAGGTCGCGCGATGGCACCCTAACCCATTTGGAGTGGCCGTCAGGAGCACGAGCACAGGTCTGCTGGCAAGCCTGCCCGCTCCCACCTGCCTAACGGGATAGTTACCCACTGCAGAATTCGATCGCCTCGTACGCCTTCGTACTGCCGGGCTGCACCGGAGATTGAACTACCATCGAAATCTGGATCGCAACTGGGAACTGCATCAAGCTCATGAAGGCCAACAGGTTCAGGTGCCGGCACTTTCATGATCGGCGAGCGCGATACTGGCCTCAGTATACCCGTGATGGATCAAATCATCGCTGCGATACCAAGTTTAGTTCCCGACTTGCGCGGCTCCTACGTTCTTCAAAAAACGCAGGGCATTGGCTTCAGCAAGAGCGAGCCAGCGACGTATCAGAGTTGGCGCTCAGTTTTTGAGCGAGCTCTAGACGTGTTCATATCACCTTTGACCGAGCGCAGCCGAACCGACGCGGCGGTTAGCGCTCAGGACAAAGTCCGCAGCAATATTTTGTTTTACCGAGACGACGCAGACACGGGCGGTGGATAAGCGACCGCGTGTGTGCGGCAGGGGAGGGGAGGCCGCGATCTGACAGTTAACCCACCTGCCGACTGTCGCCGCCGTTGGCTCGCAGCAACGCCATGAGGACCGGACCCAGCGAGAATTCGCCACGTTGCGCCTTCGACGTGAGATCACGTAGATATCCGCCGGCGGAGTTTATGTGCCCCGCACGCTCCAGGATGCATGCCATAGTGACCGCAGCGTTCTCCGGCCCCATGATCTCGCAGGCCTCCTGATAAGCGGATGGGCTCACGCCCAGCATCGACCGCACCGTGACCGCAGCGCTCATAAGATCCCGCCAACCTGCGATCGCCCCGCCAGGCCCGTAAGCTGCAATCTCCGGGCACGCCCTCAAAACTAATCCCAAAGGAAACGCCTTTAACGCCGCGGACCTACGTTCCTGGATAGGCTCAACATCCGCCCCCAGCTCGGTTCTAGAGCTAGGTTCAAGATCATTGATGAGTTCGGGTTTTGAATTCTGTTTGTGGCGCTCATCGTGAGCATCATTGGCGCTCATATTTGCAGAATTCTTCTCCAATTCCAGCATGTTGAGCACTTCGTGGCGCAACAGAGTCATCTCATCCAGGAGCGCAGTCAGCTCCGCAAGGGTCGGAGTGCGCGGAATACGCTGGACAAGCGTCACGTAGACCAACTCGACCTTGCCCCAGTCGCCTGACGCGCCCTCTTCCATCGCCGCAGTGATGAGTTTGCGAATATCGCGCCGGCATATGGTTAGGCTCTCTTTCGTTCTGCGCAATAGAAGTCGTTCCGCTGCGACCTGCTGCGCGAGCTGAGCGAGCTCCTCTGAGCGCAACAGAAGGGGAGACAGGTCAAAGCCAAAAGCGCTTTCAACCTCTCCGCTTTTCGCCTTACGCGCATAGCGTTTGCCGTTGGCACTGTCTTTACGAGTGATCAATCCCGCCTCAACGAGCAAAGCGAGGTGCCGGCGCAGCGTGGCTCCTGCAATGCCGTGAGCTCGCAGCGTCAGCTGGGCATTCGAGGGGAATACGATCAGCTGTTGATCTTGACGCAACTCGTTCTCTGGAAAGAAGCTAAGGAGCGCGTCAAGGACGGCTAAGCTCCGATCTTGCAGACCAAGCAACGGACGGGCTTCAGATACGTCCCTGAAGACTTTCCACTTCTCGGCCGTTTTTCCAGGCTTTATCTCGGCCACGGCCATCTGCTGCCGCACCAAGGCAAGCGTCATCGGCCGCCGCCCGAAAGGCGTCGTCACATCTCCAACCTGCATTGTCCCTCACCCTCAACAAGGCAAAAGAAGCCAGCTCACCAAATTACGGTGCCAAAGACGCTTGACTGGGATTCGGGGAAATGCGATTCTCTAGTTGTCACACAGAGAGAGAGGCTTCCACGACGGCAACGTTTGGGGGCCTTTTTCTTTTGCAGCGCTTCCTTTCCTGGTCATGAAGCCTGACAGGTGTCAGGCTTTGGTATGATCCTGTTGACGAGCAAAGCGTTCGGCAAGCGCCGGCAGCTCTGCTTCCACAAACTTCAAAAACTCTATCCCCGCCGCACTTTCGGCCGCGATTCGAACCTCTTTTGGCAGCACAACAAGTGCTCCCAGCGTCCTGCCGGTGCTATCCGACAGGACCACAGGTTCAGAACTTTGTTTGACAGTTGGTTTGACGGCCGTCAGCGCCCGCTGGAACCTCTGGTCAGAGTTCTCCGGCCGGTCTGGCTGCCTCTGCAGCGCGGCACGGATGGCCTGAAGCAGGTCCGGATTGCCCGAGACAGCCTTAGCAAGTTGCAGCCAGCGTGGCCGTCCAATCTTCGGCGCCCGACCAATTGCCTCTATGACATCGGCTGGAACAACCCGGTACACGCTGCGCATTCGCGCCAGCTCCGCATCCTCAATCGACAGCGCAGCGTAGATATCGCGCGGTTTGATCCCTGCCTGGTCCATGCGAGAGGCGAAAAGAGCACGCTCAATCCAAGTGAGATCCTGGCGGCTAGCGTTTTCAATCCCTTGGGCAAGGACTAGATCAAGATCCGATATCTCCACTTCGAGCGCACGCACCGGTCGGCCAAGCTGTTTGGCGGCGAGCCAGCGGCGATGCCCATAGATAATCTGGTACCGGTCATGCGACGAAGGGTGCTTGCGCACCTGAATGGGAACCTTCTGCCCTTCCACCTCGATGGACCGCTTGAACGCCTCGAAGGAGGCCTCGTCGTCATCCGGCAAACGGTCGGGGAAGGGGGAGGGGTCAATCGCGGCGGGATCCAACTCCCGAACAGCACCTCCACCAGCCTCCACGATCGCCTTAAGGCGGTCGCGCTCTGTCCGGATGTCATCAATTGCCCGGTGCGCTGCGCCGATAACGCCAGCGCCCACACGCCCGCCTTGAGCCGGTGCTGGAGGCGTCGGCTCCTCCGTGAGCTTGTTTTCCAATTCCGCTGACAGCAGCCCGAAGCTCTGCACGATCGATTTACGTGGCGTTTTATTCACTTGCGCCCCCAGCTGTCATTTATGAGGGTAACGATTGCCTCGTTGACCGCATCCACGGCTTCGCGGGCCCGCTTGTGCGTATCCCGTCCGATCTGCCCGATTTCAAGCTCGTAGACGGACCGCTTTGCCAAGCCGGCTGCTTCGATTGCAGTGCTTTCGATCGCGGTTGGCAAGAGCACATCAGTCCCGAACAGATGTCGGAGCATAGCGACGACTTGCGACTGCGGCGCATCATTGGGATCATGCCGGGTTACCAGGTAGCGGATAAAATCCTGATCCAACTGAGCGCCGCTCTCATTCAGAACACTGATCAGATCGCCCATCATAAGAAGAAACTGGCTCATGGAGGCAACATCCAGCATAGCCGGATGCACGGTGATGATCATGCTCGTGGCCGCATAGATTGCGCTCAACGTCAAGAACCCGAGCGACGGCGGCGTGTCCAGAATGACGACATCGTAGTCTTCTTCAACGTCAGCAAGTGCCAGCTTCAGTCGCTCGAAGAAGATCGCACCAGAACCTGACCTGCCTGCGAGCACGCGTGGTGTTTCGTGTTCGTACTCCATCACCTCCAGATTGCCCGGAATGAGGTCGATCCCGTCGAAATAGGTTTTGCGGATGATGTCACGAATAGGCCGACGCTCCGAATCATCGTAGCGCAACGCTGCGTAGATCGTCTCGTTCGAGCCGACGTCCACCTCCGGTTGGGCACCGAACAATGCAGACAAGGAGGCCTGAGGATCCAGGTCCAGTGCGAGTACCCGATAACCGTGAAGGGCGAGGTACTGTGCAAGATGTACGCAGGTCGTTGTCTTTGCGCTTCCGCCTTTGAAATTGGCGATCGCAAGCACCTGCAGGTGCTCGCCTGGACGGCGGCGAGGCAAGAAACGCAGCGCCTCCGCGGGCTTCTGTTTGGCGAAAAGCTCGCGCAACTCGTTGATCTGGCTCAGCGTATAAACGCGATGATTATTCTCCAACCGGCTAGGGACGGGCCCTCTACCCTCAATCGACATAAGCTTCAATGTCGAATCGGGGATTGAAGTCAGCCTGGAGACCTCATTGGTCAGGAAGGGGCGTAGGGTCTTCTCCGATTTCGGCGGATACATGCGAGTCCTAAGCTGCTGCAATTGACCTGACAGAAGCCCCGCATGACGCGTGATTTTGCGACCGGCATCTTCCCTAGGACCACCAGTTGAATACACTCGGTTTGCTATCGCCATCTCGTCCCCTTGGCGGCCTACTGCCGGCTTGCCGACTATTGCCCGCCAAATCTAGAACATGATTCTCACCAGCCGTCCAGAGATTTAGGGTTAATCACTGACTGCCGGCGTCAGCGGTGGCGATAATTGGACAAAAAAGCTGTGCAGCAGCTCTGACAGTTCACACCCTCGCAACCACTTATCTCAGCCTCAGACCAATCAACTTTCTTAGCGGACACAGCATCCACTTGGCCCGATCGATCTCAGGCACGCGAACGCACGCTCAGTCAAACGTTCATCCTATCAGCGTGTTGCCGCCGGCCGGCCTCTTCTCCGTCCGGCAGGATGATACTCGCGCTGTTCGACATGACCGTCCATCGACGTAAGACGTTCAACGACTGTTCCTGCGGCAACTTGATCGACCAGCCAACAGATGTCCTGCTTTAGACCAGGTTCCCCTGGTATTCGCGCACAGTGAGACGGAAGAACCGACGTTAAGGAGAGGCTGTTCAGGATCGGGACACCGTACATTGTCCGCTGCGCGGCGAGAATACTCGTCAAATCACCTCCACCACAAGCCTTCAAGTTCTAGAACGACAAACAAATTAGGACGGACAGAATCGTTCAGGATGAATAAAGTCGCGATCGCCCTCACCTCTCGTTACGGATCTGTAATATCTATCGGCTAGTCGAACTAATCCGTTGCAGAAATGGCGATTGCTTAGGAGGTGTGCGTGGCACAGAAGACGATACGTAAGGCAGTCTTTCCAGTAGCAGGTCTCGGTACCCGCTTTCTTCCGGCCACAAAGGCCGTTCCGAAGGAAATGCTGACGGTCGTCGACAAGCCCGTCAT
>NZ_JALJRA010000033.1 GCF_022968135.1 Pseudorhizobium tarimense | reverse complement strand
TCTTGCCGTGGTCAACGTGACCAATCGTGCCGATGTTGACGTGCGGCTTGTTCCGCTCAAACTTGCTCTTTGCCATTTCCGGCTCTCCGTTCTTTTCCCTTTGGGGGAGAATTTTCTATGGGTTCAGAGGGGTACCCCGGTCACTTCTGACCGGAGTACTTTGCCTGAATTTCCTGTGCGACGTTGCTCGGCACCGGCGCGTAGTGATCGAACACCATCGAGTACTGGGCACGGCCCTGCGACATGGAGCGCAGGTTGTCGACGTACTTGAACATGTTCGCCAGCGGCACGTGAGCGTTGATCACCACGGCGATACCGCGGCTTTCCTGACCTTGGATCTGGCCACGGCGGGAGTTCAAGTCGCCGATGACGTCGCCGACGTAATCTTCCGGCGTCACGACCTCAACCTTCATCATCGGCTCGAGCAGCTGTGCACCCGCCTTCTTGGCTGCTTCACGGAAGCAAGCACGCGAGGCGATTTCGAACGCAAGAACCGAGGAGTCGACGTCGTGGAAGGCGCCATCGACGAGGGTCGCCTTGACGCCCAGCATCGGGAAGCCAGCCAGCGGACCGGAAGACAGAACGCTTTCGATACCCTTCTGAACGCCCGGGATGTATTCCTTCGGAACAGCACCGCCGACGATCTTGGATTCGAAGACGAAATCTTCGCCATCCGGGTTCGGTTCGAAGACGATCTTGACGCGCGCGAACTGACCGGTACCACCGGACTGCTTCTTGTGCGTGTAGTCCTCTTCGTGCTGGCGCGTGATCGTCTCACGGTAAGCAACCTGCGGAGCACCGACGGTGGCTTCGACCTTGAACTCGCGACGCATGCGGTCGACGATGATGTCGAGGTGAAGCTCGCCCATGCCGGCGATGATCGTCTGACCCGATTCCGTGTCGGTCTTGACGCGGAAGGACGGATCTTCAGCTGCCAGACGGTTGAGCGCGAGGCCCATCTTTTCCTGGTCGCCCTTGGTCTTCGGCTCGATCGCGATCTGGATGACCGGCTCGGGGAATTCCATGCGCTCGAGGACAACCGGCTTCAGCGGATCGCAGAGCGTGTCACCCGTGGTGGTTTCCTTCAGGCCGGCGAGAGCAACGATGTCGCCTGCATAGGCTTCTTCGATGTCTTCACGGCTGTTGGAGTGCATCTGCAGCATGCGGCCTACGCGCTCGCGCTTGTCCTTGACCGTGTTCATGACCGACGAACCCTTTTCGAGCTTGCCGGAGTAGATGCGGGCGAAGGTGAGCGAACCGACGAAGGGGTCGTTCATGATCTTGAAGGCCAGCATGGACAGCGGCTCGCTGTCGTCAGCATGACGCTCGATCTCGGCTTCCGTCTTGAAGTCGATGCCCTTGATCGCCGGAATGTCGAGCGGCGACGGCAGGTAGTCTACAACGGCGTCGAGCAGCGGCTGAACGCCCTTGTTCTTGAAGGCAGTGCCGCAGAACATCGGGTGGAACTTGACGTCGATCGTGCCGCGACGAACGAGTTCGCGGATCTTGTCGTTGTCCGGCATGTCGCCGTTCAGGTAGGCTTCCATCGCTTCTTCGTCGATCTCGACGACCGTCTCGATCAGCTTTTCGCGATATTCTTCAGCCTTTTCCTTCAGGTCGTCCGGAATCTCGACAACGTCCCAGGCAGCGCCGAGCGATTCGTCGCGCCATACGAGCGCATTCATTTCGATCAGGTCGACGACGCCCTTGAAGTCGGCTTCCGCACCAATCGGCAGCTGCATGACGACAGCCGTCGCACCGAGGCGGGTCTTGATCATCTCAACTGAGCGGTAGAAGTCGGCGCCGGTCTTGTCCATCTTGTTGCAGAAGATCATGCGCGGAACATGATACTTCTCAGCCTGGCGCCAGACGGTTTCAGTCTGAGGCTCAACGCCGGCGTTGGCGTCGAGAAGGGCGATGGCACCGTCGAGAACGCGCAGCGAACGCTCGACTTCGATGGTGAAGTCAACGTGGCCGGGAGTGTCGATGATGTTGAAGCGGCGCATCTTGCCGTCACGGCCCTTCCAGAAGGTCGTGGTGGCAGCGGACGTGATCGTGATGCCACGCTCCTGCTCCTGCTCCATCCAGTCCATCGTGGCCGCGCCGTCATGGACTTCGCCGATCTTGTGCGACTTACCGGTGTAGTAAAGGATACGCTCGGTGGTCGTGGTCTTGCCGGCGTCGATGTGCGCCATGATACCGAAATTTCGGTAGTCTTCGATTTTATATTCGCGAGCCATAGGACTGCCTTTCGAAATTCGATCGGATGACGATTACCAACGGTAGTGCGAGAACGCGCGGTTGGCGTCGGCCATCTTGTGCGTGTCTTCACGCTTCTTGACGGCGCTGCCGCGATTGTTGGCAGCATCCATGAGTTCACCCGACAGGCGGTCGATCATGGTCGTCTCGTTGCGCTTGCGGGCTGCGGCGATCAACCAGCGGATCGCGAGAGCCTGACGGCGCTCCGGACGGACATCAACCGGAACCTGGTAGGTGGCACCACCCACACGACGCGAGCGAACTTCGACATGCGGGGCGACATTATCGAGGGCCTGGTGGAAGATTGCCAGGGGCTCCTGCTTGGCCTTGCCCTGCACGGCGTCGAACGCGCCGTATACGATGCTTTCAGCCACGGACTTCTTGCCGTGGAGCATGATGGCGTTCATGAACTTGGTGACGACCAGGTCGCCGAACTTCGGGTCCGGGTTGATCTCACGCTTTTCTGCACTATGGCGTCGGGACATACTTCTCGTCTCTCAAGAGTTGCGGGCGCTTTATCACGCGGAGAACCTCGCGCAGCGCCGGATAGATCGAAATGACGCCGAATTACTTCGGACGCTTCGCACCGTACTTCGAACGGCGCTGCTTACGGTTCTTGACGCCCTGGGTGTCGAGAACGCCGCGGATAATGTGGTAGCGAACGCCCGGCAAGTCCTTGACGCGGCCGCCGCGGATCATGACCACGGAGTGCTCCTGCAGGTTGTGACCTTCGCCCGGAATGTAGCCGATGACTTCGAAGCCATTGGTCAGACGGATCTTGGCGACTTTACGCAGAGCCGAGTTCGGCTTCTTCGGGGTCGTGGTGTAGACGCGGGTGCAAACGCCGCGCTTTTGCGGATTTTCCTGCAGAGCAGGAACCTTATTGCGCTTTACCTGTGCCTGACGCGGCTTACGGATCAGCTGGTTTACGGTAGGCATAGAACCATCCCTTGCAAAATCTTCTTCCAAACCCTTTCGGGCCAATCTGATGCCGTTGCCGGCGGCGACGCACCCATATTCCCTCATGCGCAAAACGTGGCCCTATCCGATTTTCCGGATGGACCACAAAAGGCAGAGGACGCATTCCTCATGCGTCATGCGTGCAGCATTCGTGTCTTCGACGTGCGTCTGGAACCTTGTTTGAGGCGTACTCCGGAACGAGTCGTTCCGAACGGACAAGCCTCACATCGCTTCCGATGGTGGGGCGTTTACTGTTTTACCCCTTTGCCGTCAAGGCCGAGGCCGAAAATAATGGGTTTCAGGCCTTCCGGAACGGCATCGGCGCCATAAAGTTAAGGATTGTTGCGTCATCGCGCAACGTTCGTCGTGCAAACAGACCTCAGCCTGTTGCCAAGGGCGGCATCCACCCCTACCCCGGGACTCAGCGAGAAGAGACCTGCGCCACACACGGAGAAGATCATGGTAAGCGATCCCGACAACGACAATAATCTGGAGGGACCGATGGTGTTCATCATCATCGGCAAGGCCTATGAGGTGAAGGACGGGCCAGGCATCGATCTGCACATCATGCTTCGCGCGCCGGACGATGATACGGCCGTTCGTGAGGCGTTGAACGCGCTGTCGGAGGAAGGCTTTGTCGAGGCGGAGCTCGACCAGATCGGCGTGCTGCAGGAAGAGCCGGTGGAGGAGCCCCATGCCTCGGCCTATCAGGGCGCGCTCGAGGGCGAAGTGGCAATCATCCGCTTCGACGAATAGGACGGCTCGAGCACCCGCCGGAGAACCGGCGGATGCTCCTCCCCACGTCCGTTTCTTTGGCCTTACTTCGACGTCGGGATGATGCTGATCGGCCGCGGCGTCTCTGCCTTTCAGGCGGGAGAACGGGATAAGTCACATCAGGGATCTTGCCCGTCAGCGAGTTGAGGAAGGCGACGATCAGCAGATCCACTTCGTCATCGTTCAGCGCTTCGCCGAGCTGCGACGTTCCCATGGTCGCCAGGGCCTGCTTCAGATCCCAGACCTTGCCGGAGTGGAAGTAAGGCGCCGTCAGCGCGATGTTGCGCAAGGGGGCAGCACGGAAGACGTAGGAATCGTCTGCGGTATTGGTGACCGCAAAACGCCCCTTGTCCATTTCAGGCAGCACATGGCGCCCGGCTTCTCGATCAGGCCGAAGGGATAATACCCCTCCCCGCCGACATTGATGCCGGCATGGCATGAGGCACAGCCTTTGGCCATGAAGAGCGAAAGCCCCTGCTTGGCTTGCGTCGTCATCGCGTCATCGTCGCCGTTGAGGAAGGCGTCGAAAGGTGCCGGCGTGATCAGCGTTGCCTCGAAAGCCTCGAGCGCTTTGGCAACGTTGTCGAAGGTCGCGGGATCCGCTTCGTCCGGGAAGGCCGCCTTGAACCAGTCGACATAGTCCGCATCGACTTCAGCGCCGCAATCACGTTGTCCGGCGTATTGGCCATTTCGACACGGCCTGCACCGGTCCCTTCGCTTGCGCCTTCAGGTCATCGGCGCGGCCGTCGCAGAACTGCGCGATGTTGAAGATCGCATTCAGTGCCGTGGGCGCATTGCGGGCGCTTCTGCCAGCCATGCCCGATTGAGGTTTCAAGGTTGTCATCTCTTCCGGTGGCAAGGTTGTGGCAGGAGTTGCAGGAGAAGACGCCGAGACGCGCGGATCGAAGAACAATGCCTTCCCGAACGCGATCTTCTCTGGCGTGATCTTATTGTCCTTCACCGACGGGATGGTCGACGGTAACGGCTTGAAGATCTCCTGCGCCGTTTCCCGCAGGTCGGCCGGTACCGGCTCGGCGGCAATGGCCGCGGTAGCAACGAGGATGCCGAGCGCCACCGACGACAATAGGTTTTTCATGTGAGCCTCCGTTCTTTGGAACGGCCCAACTCTAGAAGCATTCCAACCGTGCCGGTTGCTCGAAATCAATAGATTTGGGCGAACGGATGGAAAAAGCGCCCGGATTGCTCCGAGCGCTTTTCGTTCGTCAAGTCCACAGGATGCGGCATTCCGCACCCCGAGTCCGCCAGCCTTACTCGGCCGGAGTGTTTTCGCCCGACATCTCCTGCAGCATCGGCGTTGCGGCCGAGGCACCCGAGCTCTTGCGACGCTCGTCGAGGATCATGTCGTCGCGCGAGGTGGCGATGCGACGGATCTGCGTCATCGTTCCGCCGGTACCAGCCGGGATGAGGCGGCCGACGATGACGTTTTCCTTCAGACCCTGCAGCGTGTCGGTCTTGCCGGCGATTGCAGCTTCCGTGAGAACCTTGGTGGTCTCCTGGAAGGATGCGGCCGAGATGAACGACGGCGTCTGCAGCGAGGCCTTGGTGATGCCGAGAAGCACAGGCTCGCCGGAAGCCGGCTTCTTACCTTCTTCCATCAGCTGCTCGTTGACATCTTCCAGTTCGATGCGATCGACATTGTCGCCGACGATGTACTGGCTATCGCCTGCATCGGTGATCTCCACCTTCTGCAGCATCTGACGGACGATGACCTCGATGTGCTTGTCGTTGATGACAACGCCCTGCAGTCGGTAGACTTCCTGGATCTCGTTGACGAGATAGGAAGCCAGTGCTTCCACGCCCTTGATCGCCAGGATGTCGTGCGGCGCAGGATTGCCGTCGAGGATGTAGTCGCCCTTCTCGATGTAGTCGCCTTCCTGAAGATGGAAGGGCTTGCCCTTCGGGATCAGGTATTCGACCGGCTCGACACCGTCTTCGGCAGGCTCGATCATGACGCGACGCTTGTTCTTGTAGTCGCGGCCCATCCGGATCGTACCATCGATCTCTGCGATGATGGCGTGGTCCTTCGGACGACGTGCTTCGAACAGTTCGGCAACGCGCGGCAGACCACCGGTGATGTCCTTGGTCTTGGCGCTTTCCATCGGAACACGCGCAAGGACGTCACCCTGGCTGACCTTCTGACCCGGCTCGACCGACAGGATCGCGTCGACCGACAGCATGAAGCGGGCTTCGCCACCACGGGCAAGCTTCGCGATGTTGCCGGATGCGTCCTTGATGACGATCGCAGGCTTCAGGTCCGTACCGCGCGGCGTCGAACGCCAGTCGATGACCTGACGCTTGGTGATGCCGGTGGATTCGTCCGTCGATTCCGAAACCGAGATCGAGTCGACCACGTCTTCGAACTGAACGGTACCTTCCACTTCCGTCATCATCGGGCGGGTGTAAGGATCCCACTCGGCGATACGCTGGCCGCGCTTGACCTTGTCACCATCGTCGACGAACAGCTTGGAGCCGTAGGCAACGCGCTGCGACGACCGCTCGACGCCACGCTCATCAAGGATTGCAATCGCCATGTTACGGCCCATCGCAACAAGGACGCCCTCTGAGTTGCGCAGCATGTTGCGGTTCTTCACCTGAACCGTACCCTCGTAGGAAGCCTCGAGGAACGACTGGTCCACCACCGTCGCGGTACCGCCCAAGTGGAAGGTACGCATGGTGAGCTGGGTGCCAGGCTCGCCGATCGACTGTGCAGCGATGACGCCCACGGCTTCGCCCATGTTGACGGGCGTACCGCGTGCAAGATCACGGCCGTAGCAGACCGAGCAGACGCCCGTCTGGACTTCGCAAGTCAGAGCGGAGCGAATGCGGACGGACTGGATGCCGGCCTTCTCGATCTCGATCACGTGCGGCTCGAGGATCATTTCGCCGGCCTTGACGATGTTCTCGCCGGTGACCGGATGGTCGATGTCGTCCAGCGCCGTACGGCCGAGGACACGGGCACCGATCGAAGCAACGACCTGGCCGGCATCGATGATCGCCGTCATGGTGAGGCCCCTTTCGGTGCCGCAGTCGACGGAGTTGACGATGCAGTCCTGCGCCACGTCGACGAGACGACGGGTGAGGTAGCCCGAGTTCGCCGTCTTCAAGGCGGTGTCTGCCAGACCCTTACGAGCACCGTGCGTCGAGTTGAAGTACTCGTTCACGGTCAGGCCTTCCTTGAAATTCGAGATGATCGGCGTTTCGATGATCTCACCCGACGGCTTGGCCATGAGGCCGCGCATGCCACCCAGCTGGCGCATCTGGTTCGGAGAACCACGAGCACCCGAGTGCGACATCATGTAGATGGCGTTCATCGGCTTCTGGCGGTTGGTTTCCGGATCGAACTCGACAGCCTTGATGCGGGCCATCATGTCCTCGGCAACCTTTTCGGTCGCCTTGCCCCAGGCGTCGACGACCTTGTTGTACTTCTCGCCCTGAGTGATCAGGCCGTCATTGTACTGCTGCTCGTATTCCTTCACCAGGGCTTCGGTGTCGCCGACGATCTTCGCCTTGGTTTCCGGGATGATCATGTCATCCTTGCCGAAGGAGATGCCGGCCTTGCAGGCATTGGTGAAGCCGAGCTGCATGATGCGGTCGCAGAAGATCACCGTGTCCTTCTGGCCGCAGTGACGGTAGACCGTGTCGATCATCTTGGAGATGTTCTTCTTGGTCATTTCCTGGTTGCAGATGTCGAAGGGCACGTTCGGGCTCTTCGGCAGAAGTTCACCGATGATCATGCGGCCAGGCGTCGTTTCATAGATCTTCGAGACCGGCTTGCCGTTCTCGTCGACGGTCTTGAAACGGCCTCGGATCTTGGCGTGCAGCGTGACGACCTTATTTTCCAGAGCGTGGTGCAGTTCGCCCATGTCCGAGAAGACCATGCCTTCGCCCGGCTCGTTCTGGTTCTGGATCGACAGGTAGTAGAGGCCGAGAACCATGTCCTGCGACGGAACGATGATCGGTGCACCGTTCGCCGGATGCAGGATGTTGTTCGTCGACATCATCAGGACGCGAGCTTCGAGCTGAGCTTCGAGCGACAGCGGCACGTGGACGGCCATCTGGTCACCGTCGAAGTCGGCGTTGAAGGCCGTGCAGACGAGCGGGTGCAGCTGGATCGCCTTGCCTTCAACCAGAATCGGCTCGAAGGCTTGGATCCCCAGACGGTGAAGGGTTGGTGCGCGGTTCAGGAGAACCGGATGCTCGCGGATGACCTCGTCCAGGATATCCCAGACTTCCGGCTTTTCCTTTTCAACCAGCTTCTTGGCCTGCTTGACGGTCGAGGAGTAACCCTTGGCGTCGAGACGGGCGTAGATGAACGGCTTGAAGAGCTCGAGCGCCATCTTCTTTGGCAGGCCGCACTGGTGCAGCTTCAGTTCCGGACCGGTCACGATAACCGAACGGCCGGAATAGTCGACGCGTTTGCCGAGCAGGTTCTGACGGAAGCGGCCCTGCTTGCCCTTCAGCATGTCGGAGAGCGACTTCAGCGGACGCTTGTTGGCGCCGGTGATGACGCGGCCACGACGGCCGTTGTCGAACAGCGCATCGACAGATTCCTGCAGCATGCGCTTTTCGTTGCGGATGATGATGCCCGGGGCGCGCAGTTCGATCAGGCGCTTCAGACGGTTGTTACGGTTGATCACACGACGGTAGAGGTCGTTGAGGTCAGACGTGGCGAAACGGCCGCCATCGAGCGGAACCAGCGGGCGCAGGTCCGGCGGGATCACTGGAACGACCTTCATGATCATCCATTCCGGACGATTACCGGATTCAATGAAGTTCTCGACGATCTTCAGCCGCTTCATCAGCTTCTTTTGCTTCAGATCCGACGTCGTATCGGCAAGCTCCGAGCGCAGGTCGCCGGCAATCTTGTCGAGGTTCATCGAGGCCAGCATCTCGTAGATGGCTTCAGCGCCGATCATCGCGGTGAACTGATCTTCGCCGAACTCGTCGACGGCAATCATGTACTCTTCTTCAGAAAGAAGCTGGTTCTCCTTGAGCGACGTCAGGCCCGGCTCCGTCACGATGTAGTTCTCGAAATAGAGAACGCGCTCGACATCCTTCAGCGTCATGTCGAGCAGCGTCGAGATGCGCGAGGGAAGTGACTTCAGGAACCAGATGTGGGCAACCGGTGCAGCGAGTTCGATGTGACCCATGCGCTCGCGGCGAACGCGCGATAGCGTGACTTCGACGCCGCACTTTTCGCAGATGATGCCCTTGTACTTCATACGCTTGTACTTGCCGCACAGGCACTCGTAGTCCTTGATTGGCCCGAAGATGCGCGCGCAGAAGAGGCCGTCGCGTTCCGGCTTGAAAGTACGGTAGTTGATGGTCTCCGGCTTTTTGATTTCGCCGTAGGACCAGGAGAGAATCTTCTCGGGGCTCGCGATCGAGATACGGATCGAATCGAAGTGCTGTGCCGGCACCTGCGGGTTGAAAAGATTCATGACCTCTTGGTTCATGCCTATCTCCTTATGGGGCGTAAGCCCTCAGCTTGCGATCGTGATCCATCCAATTCCCGGGATGACGGATCCGACGCTCAAAAACAGTCCTAGCCGCTAAATGCGGCGAAAGTTCCCCTGCCCTTTCGGCTGATCGGGCGGAGGAAGGCGCGCGCCCTTTGGCAGCGCGCGCCTTTTTGGAGATTATTCGGCTGCGTCCGGCAGCTGACCTGCGGCCGCTTCGTCCAGCTTGGAGTTTTCAAGCTCGACCGACAGACCCAGCGAACGCATTTCCTTGACGAGAACGTTGAAGCTCTCCGGAATGCCGGCTTCAAAGGTGTCGTCGCCGCGGACGATCGCCTCGTAGACCTTCGTACGGCCAGCCACGTCGTCCGACTTCACGGTCAGCATTTCCTGCAGCGTGTAGGCGGCACCATAGGCTTCCAGAGCCCAGACCTCCATTTCGCCGAAGCGCTGGCCGCCGAACTGCGCCTTACCACCGAGCGGCTGCTGGGTGACGAGCGAGTACGGACCGATCGAACGGGCATGGATCTTGTCGTCCACCAGGTGGTTCAACTTGATCATGTACATGTAGCCGACGGTGACCTTGCGGTCGAAGGCTTCACCGGTACGTCCGTCGTAGAGGACCGACTGACCCGACGGATCAAGACCGGCCTTCTGCAGCATGGATGCCACATCCGGCTCGTGCGCACCGTCAAAGACCGGCGTCGCAATCGAGACACCTCGCTTGGACTGCTCCGCAAGGCGGACGAGAGACTCGTCGTCGAAGCTTGCAACCTCATCGTTTGCCACGCTCGCATAGACGTCGCGCAGCTCGCTCTTCAGATTGCTGATGTCGTTCGACTTCTTGTACTCTTCGAGCATCTGGCCGATGCGCTTGCCCATGCCGGCGCAAGCCCATGCCAGGTGCGTCTCGAGGATCTGACCGACATTCATGCGCGACGGCACGCCGAGCGGGTTCAGAACGATGTCGACATGCGTGCCGTCTTCGAGGAACGGCATGTCTTCGACCGGAACGATGCGAGACACGACACCCTTGTTGCCGTGACGGCCGGCCATCTTGTCGCCTGGCTGGATCTTGCGCTTCACAGCAACGAAGACCTTGACCATTTTCATGACGCCTGGAGGCATTTCGTCACCGCGCTGGACCTTTTCGACCTTGTCCATGAAACGCTGTTCAAGGCGCGACTTGGATTCGTCGTACTGGGCCCGCAGGGCTTCAATCTCGGCCTGGACCTTTTCGTCCTCGACGGCAAACATCCACCACTGCGACCGCGGATATTCCGAGACCACGTTGTTGGATAGCTCGACGCCCTTCTTGAAGCCCTTCGGGCCTGCAACGGACTTCTGGCCACGCAGCATTTCGATCAGGCGACCGTAGACGTTACGGTCAAGGATCGCCTGTTCGTCGTCGCGGTCCTTGGCGAGACGCTCGATCTCCTCGCGCTCGATCGCCATCGCACGCTCGTCCTTCTCCACGCCGTGGCGGTTGAAGACGCGAACTTCGACGATCGTACCGAACGTGCCTGGCGGCATGCGCATGGAGGTGTCGCGAACGTCGGAGGCCTTTTCACCGAAGATGGCGCGCAGGAGCTTTTCTTCCGGCGTCATCGGGCTTTCGCCCTTCGGGGTGATCTTGCCGACCAGGATGTCGCCCGGCTGCACCTCGGCACCGATATAGACGATACCGGCTTCGTCGAGGTTCTTCAGCGCTTCTTCCGAAACGTTCGGAATGTCGCGCGTGATCTCTTCCGGACCAAGCTTGGTGTCACGTGCCATCACTTCGAACTCTTCGATGTGAATGGAGGTGAACACGTCGTCCGACACAATGCGCTCGGAGAGCAGGATCGAGTCTTCGTAGTTGTAGCCGTTCCAAGGCATGAACGCGACGAGCGCGTTGCGGCCGAGGGCCAGGTCGCCGAGGTCGGTCGAGGGACCGTCCGCGATGATGTCGCCCTTGTTCAGAACGTCGCCGACGGCGACCAGCGGACGCTGGTTGACGCAGGTGTTCTGGTTGGAACGCTGGAACTTCTGCAGGCGATAGATGTCGACGCCGGACTTGCCGGCTTCGAGATCTTCCGTCGCACGGATAACGATACGCGTTGCGTCGACCTGGTCGACCACGCCGCCACGACGGGCAGCGATGGCAGCACCGGAGTCACGCGCAACGACCGGCTCCATGCCGGTGCCGACGAACGGCGCTTCGGCGCGTACCAGCGGCACGGCCTGACGCTGCATGTTCGAGCCCATGAGAGCGCGGTTGGCGTCGTCGTTTTCCAGGAACGGGATCAGAGCCGCGGCCACGGAAACGAGCTGCTTCGGCGAGACGTCCATCAGGTTGATGGTTTCGCGCGGCGACAGCATCACTTCACCGGCATGACGGCAGACCACGAACTCTTCTACGAAGGATCCCTCGGCGTCGAGCTCGGCATTGGCCTGTGCGACGTAGTACTTCGCCTCTTCCATTGCGGAGAGGTAGAGCACCTCATTTGTCACCTTTCCGTCCACGATCTTGCGGTACGGGCTTTCGATGAATCCGTACTTGTTGACCCTGGCGAAGGTTGCCAGCGAGTTGATCAGACCGATGTTCGGGCCTTCCGGCGTTTCGATCGGGCAGATACGGCCGTAATGCGTCGGGTGAACGTCACGGACTTCAAAGCCTGCGCGCTCACGAGTCAGACCACCCGGGCCAAGAGCCGAAAGACGGCGCTTGTGAGTGATTTCCGAGAGCGGGTTCACCTGGTCCATGAACTGCGACAGCTGCGAGGAGCCGAAGAACTCGCGGACGGCAGCGGCTGCCGGCTTGGCGTTGATCAGGTCCTGCGGCATGACGGTGTCGATCTCGATCGACGACATGCGTTCCTTGATGGCGCGCTCCATGCGCAAGAGGCCCAGACGGTACTGGTTCTCCATCAATTCGCCGACGGAACGAACACGGCGGTTGCCGAGGTTGTCGATGTCGTCGATCTCGCCCTTGCCGTCACGCAGCTCAACGAGCATCTTGACCACGGCCAGGATGTCTTCCTTACGCAGCGTGCGAACCGTATCCGGAGCGTCGAGATCGAGACGCATGTTCATCTTGACGCGGCCAACGGCGGAGAGGTCGTAACGCTCTGCATCGAAGAACAGCGAGTTGAACATTGCTTCGGCCGATTCCATGGTCGGCGGCTCACCCGGACGCATGACGCGGTAGATGTCGAACAGCGCGTCCTGCCGGTTCTCGTTCTTGTCCGCAGCAAGCGTGTTGCGGATGTAGGCACCGACGTTGATGTGGTCGATACCAAGAACCGGGATCTCGTTGAAGCCGGCCTCCAGGATGATCGGAAGCGTCTTCTCGTCAATTTCGTCGCCGGCTTCGAGATAGATCTCACCGGTTTCAAAGTTGACGATGTCTTCAGCCAGGTAGTTGCCGTAAAGGTCGTCGTTGGACGCCTTGAGCGCCTTCAGGCCCTTGTCCGTCAGCTGGCGGAGCAGACGCGGGGTCAGCTTCTTGCCGGCTTCCACGACCACTTCGCCGGTGTCGGCGTCGATCATGTCGGAGAGCGCCTTGGCACCCTTCAGCGTTTCGGGCTGGAAGGGAATGCGCCAGCCGTCGCCGTCACGGACATAGTCGGACTTCGTGTAGAAGGTCGACAGGATATCTTCGCCGTCCATGCCGAGCGCCATCAGGAGCGACGTCGCAGGGATCTTGCGGCGACGGTCGATGCGGGCATAGACGATGTCCTTGGCGTCGAACTCGATGTCGAGCCAGGAACCGCGATAGGGGATGACGCGGGCGGCAAAAAGCAGCTTGCCAGACGAGTGGCTCTTACCCTTGTCGTGGTCGAAGAACACGCCCGGCGAACGGTGCATCTGTGAGACGATGACGCGCTCGGTGCCGTTCACGATGAACGTGCCGTTGTCGGTCATGAGCGGCATGTCGCCCATGTAGACGGACTGTTCCTTGATGTCCTTGATGGACTTCGCGCCGGTGTCCTCGTCGATATCGAACACGATCAGACGCAGGGTCACCTTCAGCGGAGCTGCATATGTCAGGTCGCGCTGACGGCATTCCTCGACGTCGAACTTCGGCGGTTCGAACTCGTAGGAGACGAATTCCAGCATGGAGACGCCGGAGAAGTCGGTGATCGGGAACACGGACCGGAAAACGGCGTTGAGCCCTTCGTCCGGACGACCACCTTCTGGCTCTTCGACCATAAGGAACTGGTCATACGAAGCCTTCTGAACCTCGATGAGGTTCGGCATCTGGGTAACTTCGGGGATTTTTCCAAAAAACTTGCGTACGCGCCTACGACCGTTGAACGAAAGGGTCTGAGCCATCGTCGCTCCTTCAAAAATGCATCCGGGCCTGCAACGGACGGGATTCGCTGGCCAGTCGGTCCCGTCGATCATGGGTGGTTCAAATCTCGTCTCGCTTCCCGAACCGCCGGCCGGATTGCCGATCGTTTCAGGCGGAGACCATCCTCTTGAAGAACCCATTACCCAAAAGCCGTTTCACCGGCTTTTGGGTAAGAAGTTCAGAAGGAATGAGCGATGGGAGAGGACCTGCGCCCTCTCCCGCCGTATTCCGTATTACTTAACGTCGACCTTAGCGCCGGCGTCCTCAAGCTTCTTCTTGAGGTCAGCGGCTTCAGCCTTGGAAACGCCTTCCTTGACCGCCTTCGGAGCGCCTTCGACCAGGTCCTTGGCTTCCTTGAGGCCGAGGCCGGTGATGCCGCGGACTTCCTTGATGACGTTGATCTTGTTGGCGCCAGCATCCGTGAGGATGACGTCGAACTCGGTCTTTTCTTCTTCAGCCGGAGCAGCAGCACCAGCAGCGCCACCAGCAGCAGCAACCGCTACCGGAGCAGCGGCAGAAACGCCCCACTTTTCTTCGAGCATCTTGGACAGCTCAGCAGCTTCCAGGACGGTCAGCGAGGAGAGGTCTTCAACGATCTTTGCGAGATCAGCCATTTTACTAGTTCCTTTTGTGTTCGGTTCGAACTGGTTTGGTTTGTACAGCGAAAAACCGCCTTAAGCGGCTTCGTCCTTCTTGGCGTAGGCTGCAAAAACGCGGGCAAGCTGGCTTGCCGGTGCCTGAACGACGCCTGCGATGCGGGTTGCCGGGGTCTGAATCATACCCAGCAGCTTTGCGCGCAGTTCGTCCAGCGAAGGCAGGGTCGCAAGCGACTTGACGCCTTCCGCGTTAAGCGTGGTCGATCCCATGGCGCCGCCGAGAATAACGACCTTGTCGTTGGTCTTGGCGAAATCCGAGACAACCTTCGGAGCGGTGATGGGATCATTGCTGTAAGCGATGAGCGTCTGACCCTTGAACAGGTCCGACATCCCTTCCGACTCCGTGCCCTGAAGAGCGATCTTGGCCAGACGGTTCTTCGCGACTTTGACGGTGCCGCCAGCAGCGCGCATCTTCGAACGAAAATCGTTCATTTGCGCAACTGTGACACCAGCATAGTGGGCCACGACAACCGAACCGGAAGCCTTGAAGACTTCGTTCAGCTCCGTGACAAATTCGCGCTTTTCCGCTCTTTCCACTGTCTGTCTCCAGTTGACGGGACCGCAATCCTGCAGGCCCCATCGGTTTGCCTTTTGCCCCAAGGGATCTTTCAATCAAGATCCCAAGCGACGCTTGAGGATCCTGTCCCCTCGCACTGTCACCTCACGGGCTCCAGGCACAAGGCACACAAGGCTCGAACCGAACATCCGGACATGCGTGTCCGCGATGAAATCCGTTCTTACCCGTCTCATGCAGGCAAAGTGATTAAGGTAAAACCACCTGCAATCTCGGACAGGAAGTCCAGGTTTCCCTGAACATTCCCGGCCCCAAAGGACCGGGAATTCTTTTAAAGGAACCGCAAACGGCTCCCATTGTTCGTATCAGGCCGTGACCGACGACGGATCGATCTTGACGCCCGGGCCCATGGTCGAAGAGATCGCTACGCGCTTGACGTAGTTACCCTTGGCACCAGCCGGCTTTGCCTTGACGACGGCGTCAGCAAAAGCCTTGATGTTTTCTTCGAGCGCCTTTGCGTCAAACGAAGCCTTGCCAATGCCGGCGTGAACGATACCAGCCTTCTCAACGCGGAACTCGACGGCGCCGCCCTTGGAAGCCTTGACGGCGCCCGTTACGTCCATGGTCACCGTGCCGACCTTCGGGTTCGGCATCATGCCGCGCGGGCCGAGCACCTTACCGAGACGGCCGACGAGCGGCATCATGTCCGGGGTCGCGATGCAGCGATCGAAGTCGATCTTGCCGCCCTGGACGATTTCGAGCAGGTCTTCGGCGCCGACGATGTCCGCACCGGCTGCCTTCGCTTCGTCAGCTTTGGCGCCACGTGCGAAGACGGCGACGCGAACGTCACGGCCGGTACCGTTCGGCAGGTTGACCACGCCGCGGACCATCTGGTCTGCGTGACGCGGATCGACGCCAAGGTTCATGGCGATTTCGATCGTCTCGTCGAACTTGGCGACGGCACGTTCCTTGACCATCGAGATAGCGTCCGAGAGCGCGACCAGCTTGGTCGGGTCAACGCCTTCACGGATCTTCTGAATACGCTTTGCTACCTTGGCCATGATCAACCTACCACTTCCAGGCCCATGGAGCGGGCAGAGCCCTCAACCATCAGCATTGCGCCTTCGACGTCTGCCGCATTCAGGTCCTTCATCTTGGCTTCAGCGATCGCGCGGACCTGAGCCTTGGTAATGGAGCCTGCAGTCGAACCCTTGCCCGGGGTCTTCGAACCGGACTGGATCTTTGCTTCCTTCTTCAGCCAGTAGGTGACCGGCGGCTGCTTCATGACGAAGGTGAAGGACTTGTCCTGATAGTAGGTGATGACGACCGGGATCGGCATACCCTTTTCCATTTCCTGCGTGGCGGCGTTGAACGCCTTGCAGAATTCCATGATGTTAATGCCACGCTGACCAAGGGCCGGGCCGATCGGCGGGGACGGGTTGGCCGATCCTGCCTTGACCTGGAGCTTGAGCTGGCCTGCAACTTTCTTAGCCATTACTCTCTGCCTTTCTATTCAGACCGGTTTCCCGATCCATTGATGCCGGACATAGCCGGCGGCTGCGGTTGCGTGGTGCGCCTGGACAGGCCCGGCTAAAGGCCGCCATACTCCCACGCGGTTCGGGAAGTTGCCTTCCCGTTTGCGCTCAAACCTTTTCGACCTGAGCGTATTCGAGTTCGACCGGGGTCGCGCGACCGAAGATCGACACCTCGACCTTCAGGCGCGAACGCTCCTCGTCGACATCCTGAACCGTGCCGTTGAACGAAGCGAAAGGACCGTCCGAAACACGGACCTGTTCGCCGATCTCGAAGCTGATCGAGGACTTCGGCCGTTCCACACCTTCCTGAACCTGCCCGAGAATACGCTCGGCCTCGTAATCCGGGATCGGCACCGGCTTGGAATCGGAACCGAGGAAGCCGGTCACCTTCGGCGTGTTCTTGATCAGGTGGTAGGCCTCGTCCGTCAGGTTCGCCCGCACCAGCACGTAGCCGGGGAAGAACTTGCGCTCGGAATCCACCTTACGACCACGACGCACCTCAACGACCTTCTCGGTCGGCACGAGGATCTTCTCGAAGAGGTGATCAAGACCCTTCTGGCGAGCCTTGTTCTCGATATCCTCAGCTACCTTCTTTTCAAAGTTCGAATATGCGTGGACGATGTACCAACGCGCCGCCATCTTCATCTCCACAATCAGTTGCCGATGTTCAGCACAAGGCCGATCAGCCAGCCAATGAGCTGGTCAGCAGCAAAGAAAAACAGGGCAGCGAAAATGACCATAAGCAGGACCATGGCAGTCGAAATCATCGTCTCGCGACGCGACGGCCAGGTAATCTTCGACGCTTCCGTGCGAACCTGCTGGATAAACTGAACTGGGTTGGTTTTGGAAGCCATCGATATCCACGCCATTACGGCGCGTAAAGCTGATCTCGTTCAGCCCCACGCACCGCGTGTCTGTTTTGCCCTACATAAACACCGCTCACCCCTTTCACAAGAGGAAATCGATGCTCAATGAAATTCTCCCACCTCGCGGCGGGCAGCCTCGCCCTCAACATCGCCTCGTGTGTTCGCGCAATAGAGAGGCTGGCAGGGGCAGCCGGGCTTGAACCGACGACCTGCGGTTTTGGAGACCGCCGCTCTACCAACTGAGCTATACCCCTTCAAGTTTCCCGCCGCGCACGCGCCGCCGGAACAGGCGGGTTAATATTCAACTTGCCGGAGGATGACAAGCATTATTCGCGGAAAAATGAACCGCCGGAGGAGTTTCTTCCGGCGACCGCGTCACCGGCCAGAGACATTCTTACAGGTAACCAACTGCGAGCATTCGGCGCCCCCGGAAAAAGAAAGGCCCCGCCGTCGCCGGCGGGGCCATCTTTTCCCCGGAAGGGGAAATCGATTACTCGATGATCGAGGCGACGATGCCGGCGCCGACGGTGCGGCCGCCTTCGCGGATCGCGAAGCGCAGCTTTTCT
>NZ_JALJRA010000032.1 GCF_022968135.1 Pseudorhizobium tarimense | reverse complement strand
TCAACCCGCGCCAAACGGCGTAACAGAAACGGTCGAGACTCTAACTGCCGCTGGATGAAAGTTCAGTGGCAGGTCAACATCACCGGCCGATCAGCTTCGTGGTTCGCCAGGGAGCACTTATCGGATCCGGCAACCGCATGCTGATGACGAGCAGTGTCTGCTCGGGTCGAAGCTCGACAGAAGCAACCGTCTCAGCCGTAATGCCATCGAGGCTTCGGAGCCGTTCCGTGAAATTTCAAGCCCGCTCGCTCCCCGGACCGCCATCGAAGCTCACAGATGTAGGCTAGACCGTCAACGGGCACGTAGAGCAAGAACCGCTCCGGTAGTAAGGCAGAACCGGCTACTTTCAGCTCCGCCCCCTCGGGGTTCATATTGCGGATTGTGCAACTTATTTCCGAGTTCGAGACGCCTGTTATGATCGTCGCGCCTTTCAAGACGCGATGCCGATGCAGTCGAGGAGGCTTGGTTGCTTTACTCTCTTCCATTTCTCCGACATGCCTAAGAATTATTAATATTTCTTAACGCGTGCAGCGCGACGCGCCGACGCAGGGGGTTGCTTTTGTCCAGCTCAGCTCGCGGCAGCCTAAAGCGTCGACTGAGCCCGTTGGTCGACTGCTTCTCGCAATGCGCCACTCGGCGAATGACTCTTACGAAAGTGAGGTTGTCGAAGCTGATATCATCCGGATCGTGGAGCAGTCACACCTATCGGCGAAACGACCTACATAAAACCCAGGCTACCATGGCAATCTTCTGTAGATGGTAGTGCCGTTTTCGACCCACTGCGTCGAAAGACCGGAGATCGCGATCAACCCCGTCACGGGAACCGCGTTCCCGCCGATGCCCGCAACCCCTCATCGATTTGGTGTTGGATCATGCCGATCTGTCGCGCGGACATCGCTTTGAAGTTCACCGACACAGAAAGCTATCTTATATGGCGTCTGCCTTTCGGCCATTCTCCCGCTGAATTGACTGCTCCTAAAAGCCGTGGGTACATCACATGCCTTCTATTATCGTAACCAGGCCTTAACAGGCGAGAACATAAGTGGGTGATGAACTAGGCACAGGAGTGTTCTCTCGATGACCCTTTTCGCCCGAAGTAAGGATGGTCGCGTGAGCAAGAAGACCCGCAGCTTCCGGGTTGACCGCGAAGGAGCCTCAGGCATCGAGTTTGCATTAGTCACACCAGTGTTCCTATTGATTTTGATGGGCGTAGTAGATTTCGGCGCTCTGTTCTACGCGCAAAACTCTGCACAGAATGCTGCACGCCATGTTGCTCGGCAGATCGCTGTCAACAGGTTGGACATTGACTCTGCTGAGAAGGCCATTGAAGGCGATCTTGCACACTGGGTCGCGGGTGATAGTGCGCTTGCCATCAAGGAAACAAATCCAGGCTCGCCCTCGACGAACGAAATCACGGTTTCTATCACTTTCCCTGCGGCTGCGGGTACGCTCACGGGGTTCTTCGGTTCGCTCCTGAGCGACCGGCACGTTACCGGCTTTGCTACGATGCAACAGGAAAAACCACTTTGAGAAGCTTTGCCTTTAACCGAGACGGAAACGTTGCTATTTCCGCCGCGCTTTTGATGCCGGTGATGATCGGAATGGGCGCGCTCGCCATGGATGCATCGTATTTGTATACGAACAAGAATCAGTTGCAAATTGCAACCGACGGGGCGGCGCTTGGTGCAGCCGGGGCGTTGCAGGAAATCGCTCGCGCGAAGACGATGGCTATCAATCTAGCCAACAAGAACGTACCCGCTGACTACGGTACAGTTACATTGAGCAGCGACGTTGTCTTTGGCAAATATGATCCTGCCGACGCCACGTTTGTTCCATCCGAAAGCGAAATCAACGCCGTCAGCGTTGTTGCGCGCCGGAAGGCTCCGACGTTCTTTGGCAAGGTGTTCGACGTTGACACGGTCGACGTTGCCGCAGCATCGATTGCTGTAGGTTATGGCCCGAACGCTTGCGTTATCGCGTTAGCACCAAGCGGGCAAACGTTTACCTCTGGCGGAGGCGCGCGCGTGGACGTGCCTAACTGCAACATCTGGGTCAACTCATCGGATGAGAATGCACTTCACCAGAACGGATCTGGTTCCATCGCAGCGGCAGCGATCGGCGTGGTAGGAGGGTACAAGGCCGGCGGGAACTTCTCGCCGCTCCCGAACCGTGACCAGCGGCCGGTTGCGGACCCACTCCTTGGAGTGCCGGAACCCTCAGCTCCCTCTTCATGCACCTACACTAATCAAACGTTTTCTACCCCTATCACGATCAAGGGCGGATCCGTGCTTTGTGGGAGCATCTCGTTTGCGTCGCACATACTGTTTTCCGACGGTGTCATATATTTCAAGGATGCTGACGTCACTACAACCGCTGATGCACAGCTCACGAGCACAAATGCTATGATCTTCCTGGATGGCAAAAGCACGTGGGACTCCTCTGGCACCGGGTATGTTCAGCTGTCCGCGCCAGAGACAGGTCCGTATGCCGGCATTGCGATGTTTTCAGCGAGGAGCGCCAGCGTGACGACCTTCAAGCTGACAGGGGGGAAAGACTACTTCGTGAAGGGGACGCTGTATCTCCCAAAGGTAAACTTGCAGTTTTTTGGCAACAGCGAACTTTCCGTCAGCTCTAAGAATGGCTATGTGATCGCCTGGAGCATGAAGTTCCAGGGAGCCGCGCGTTTCGTGTTCGACTCTTGGGGCGGCTCCGTTCCTTCCGGATTGGGAACCGGCGCGTCACTGGTGTACTGAGGGGCGGCTGACGCCGCTCGAGGCCGGTAATCTCTCCGGGGGTACGGGTTGTTAGGTCAGTGCAGTCCATCAGCATCGCTTTTTTCGGAGAGGCAGCGATGGCGGTGGAATGGACGATCACGATCGAGGGGGAGAACGAGTTCGGTGACCCTGAAGGCCGTTCGTATCGACAAGAGTTTGCAACGTCTGTTTGGCGGCGGCATTGGCCTGTCGCTTGAGGAGGGCAAGACGATTGTGACGGCGCTGCAAAGCGCAGTCGTAGCCCATGGGACAGAGACCCATTCCCTCTTCCGTCGAGTCTGCCTGGATTGCCGGCGGCGGTCCCGGTAGTTTCACAGGGTTGGCTTCAGGGCATTGTAGCCTATCTCCACCGCTTGCTGAGGGCCAACGCGGTGTATCTTTCGAAACCAAAGGAGGGGAAGTGCCTGAAAAGTGGGGCTACGGTTCACAGACGCAACGTCATAGCGATCGCTATCTCTATCTTCCGTTTCTGATCGTTGCCGGTCAAATTGTTGTTCTGCTGCTCCTCGGTCGCTCCTGGTTTTGCACCTGCGGATTTGTTCGTCTGTGGCAGGGCGCTCTGGATCCGCGTCAAAATTCGCAACAACTCATGGATCACTACTCGCTTCTACACCTTGCGTTTGGGGCGGGGCTGTTCGTGTGGTTGAATGCAATCAGGCCGCATTGGCCCTTGGTCCGCCTCGCAACCTATGCGATTGCCAGCAGCGCCTTGTGGGAAATCGTCGAAAACCTGCCTTTGGTCATCCAACTCTTCGGTAACGACGGGAGCGGCCTGCACTATTCGGGCGACAGCATCGTCAATTCTCTTTCCGATACACTCTTCGTGTTGCTCGGTTTCCTGCTGGCCTCGCGCCTCTCCACTGGCTTGGCAGTTGCCGCCATACTCTTCTTGGAAGTTGCAACGTACTTGATGATCGGTGATGGCGTGGTCGCGGGTATCTTGCGAATAGCTGGATTGCGAACGGAAATAGCCTAGAGAGATCCTAACCTGTATCAGCCTTTAAGAAGAGGCTTTGTTGGCCACATCGAGTATTTCCAGAGGCTGGATATTCCATTGCACTTTGCGTTGATCTGCCCGCCGTTCAAGAGCCACCTCGCTGTGTTCGCGACACTCGGTCGAGAGCTCGCGCATCGGGGGCATCGGGTAAGCCTGCTCGTGAATGAGGGAACGGAGCAGGATCTCGACGTGGATTTTCATGTCCAAGCGGTCGAAGGAACGAACAAGCCTCTACTCGACAAGATCATTGCGCGCGCATCTAATCCGAGCGGCCCGTTCGGTATTCTTCGTACGGTACATGATGGCACTGTGCTGACAGATGCATTTTGCAGGCATGCACCTAAGCATCTGAAAGAGCTAGGCGCAGATGCGATCTTGGGTGACCAAATGGAGCCGGCGGCAGGGCTCATTGCGCGGCATCTCGATCTTCCGATGCTGTCTATCGCTTGCGCCTTGCCGGTGGAGCAGGATGAGGGCATACCGCTTCCGTTTCTTTCGTGGCCCTACGATCCAAGCGGAAAGGGCCTGCGGCGCAACAGGGGAGGCGAACGTGTCGCAAGGCTTCTTTTGACGGAGCAACGGCGGCTGCTCCGCCGATGGGCACGGAAAATGGGCTTGCACATTCCCATTGAAGATCTTCAAGCTTGCATATCCGAAACGGCGACAATAGCGCAAACGACGTCAGCGTTCGATTTCCCCCGGCTCAACAGCAGTCACCGCCTCTATCCGGTCGGGCCCTTGCGAAGCGATAACAGGGCCGAAGACCTTCCCTTCGCCGTGGATACAGACAAGCCTTTCATCTTCATGTCGCTCGGGACGCTTCAGGGGCATCGCTACCGGCTGTTTCGGGCGGCAGCGCTTGCCTGCCGGCAACTGGATGTGCAGTTGCTCGTCGCCCATTGCGGCGGCTTAAGCAAGCAGCAGGAATCCGCCTTGAGCGCCACCTGGGTGATGGGGTTCGCACCGCAAAGGGCGGTCCTTGAGCGTGCAGATTTGTGCATCACGCATGGGGGGCTCAACACGGTGATGGATGCACTCGAGTTCGCCACGCCGCTGCTGGTGCTGCCAATTGCCTTCGACCAGCCGGGGGTTTCGGCTCGGGTTGTGCATCACGATGTCGGTCTGCGCCTTTCGCCAAATTACGTGACTGCAGCGAAGATGAAAAAGGCAATCAGGACGCTTCTTGCGGATCAGGGCTATGTCGATCGGGCAAGGGAGGTTGGCCGGTCCATCGCCGCGGCAGGAGGTCTTCAGAAGGCCGTCAATATCATCGAAGCAGCAGTCGGACAGGCGCCAAATGGGGGGTAGCGGCAATGTGCCGTCACCGAGTGAATGCGCTCACCTCATCTTTGTCGGTCGCAGGCACCTTCAGAGTGGCACGCCCTTCCCGAACGCCATCTCGTGGATGGATTGCAGCATGAGGGCGATCGGTTCCTCCTCGACACCGCATCGCGCAAGTGCCGCATTCGCCGATTGAAGGTGACACAGGTAGGTGAGGCGCGTGGCGACCTCTCCTCTATCGGTGATCATCGTGCTCTTGCCGACATCTTTGCCGATGTCCTTGCCAATAGATCCGGGTCCAGCCGTTGCATCCAGAAGGTCGTCGAGGGCCTGAAACGCCGAACCGATGTGAAAAGCAAGTTCGGAAAGACCTGCAGCTTCCTCTTCGCAGCGGTCGCTGAGGATGGACGCCATCTCTGCCATCGCTGAAAAGAAGATGCCCGTCTTCAGCCAGTTCTTCTGCTCCACGCCCATCGACATTTCTGCCGCCTGGGTCAAATCAACCTCTTGGCCGGCTGCCAAGCCCGTATGGCCCACGGCTCGGCTTAGTACCGCTACAAGTTTTCCACGTGTGTCGCCCGGCACGCCGTCCAGCGAAGCAAGGATGTTCATGCCGCGCGTCAGCAAAGAGATTGCCGCAAGAATGGCAGTTGCCTGTCCAAATATCTTATGGGTCGTCGGCTTGTCGCGGCGCAGGTCCGCATCATCCATGCAGGGCAGGTCATCGAGGATCAAAGAGGCGGTGTGGACCATCTCCAAGGCGCACCCGATCTCAAGGGCAGCCTCTTCATAAACCCCTTTGGGCACGGTCAGTATGAAAAGAAGAGGCCGAAACCTTTTGCCGCCGCCAAGCAGGGCATGCTTCATTGCAGAAAGCAATTTCGGCGGTGTCTCTCCGCCATCCTCCAGCAGCGCCTCTAGCCGGTCTTCAACCTGTCTCAGCAGGGTCTGGATCCGCCGGAAGGCATCGTGCGAGGTCTTGTCCTGCATCCAGTTGATCTGCGGTGCAGGCTTCAACGTATCACCGCGAATGACAGAAAGTTGCGACAGTGTGCAGGACATCCAGCAAGCCTAACCTATATCGTAGTTCCATTGCCGGCTTGCCGGTGCTCAAAGTCATATCTGTGGCACGGCCAGCCGTATGAAAGAACCAAATGCTCGCCGAACGAAAAAAACAGCATCTTGATATTGTTCTGGGTGGTAGTTCCGTTTCCGGGCGCATCGGGACGGGATTTGAAGCGATACGGTTCGAGCATGTGGCGCTCCCAGAGATCGATATGGCTACAATCGATCTATCTACGGAATTTCTAGGCAAGCGGATCACAGCGCCGTTCCTCGTAAGTTCCATGACGGGCGGAGCCGAAAGAGCGCAGGACATCAATCACAATATCGCTATCGCTTGCGAGGGCTTAGGCATACCATTTGCTGTGGGGTCTCAGCGGGTCGCGATCGACACGAATAGTGATTGGGGAATGAACCTGGAGCTCCGGCGTATTGCTCCTTCTGTGCCCATCCTTGCCAATATCGGTGCTGCCCAATTGAACACGGGATACGGCCTTGACCAGGCGCGCAGCGCGGTCGAAATGATTGATGCAGACGCATTGATCATTCACCTCAACCCTCTGCAGGAAGCGGTTCAGCCGGAAGGAGATCGCAACTGGAGCGGTTTGACGGCGAAGATCGGCGCTCTTTGCGACACGCTTCACGTTCCGGTGGTCGTCAAGGAGGTGGGGAGCGGCATATCACCCGCCACAGCCGAGGCGCTTGCTGCCGCTGGCGTCAAGATCATCGATGTCGCCGGAGCAGGGGGAACCAGCTGGGCAGCAGTGGAAGCGCTGCGCGCCAGGACACCGGTCGAGGCCGCCGTCGCCTCCGCATTCGCCGACTGGGGTCAGCCGACGGCCGCCGCGATTGCAGCGCTGCGAAACGCTTGTCCTGACACCTTCATCATCGGCTCCGGTGGTATTCGGACAGGTGTTGATGCGGCGAAAGCCATCCGGCTCGGCGCCGATCTGGTTGGACAGGCCGCCTCCGTCCTAAAGTCCGCAACGTCTTCTCCAGAAGAAGTCGCGGAGCATTTTGAGATCATGTCGGCACAACTACGCGTAGCCTGCTTCTGCACCGGTTCATCAAGTTTGGCGGATCTGCGCGTCGCAAGACTGGAGGCCGTTCCGTTCGAGGGATGACCTATTCAGTCGCACCGACAGCTGCTGTAGCCTGTTCGCCCGTGCTTTCTTTGGCCCGGGAGCAGCGGGTTTCAGTCAACATCTTCGAGACTGGCAAGAGGAGGCGAGCTTTTGCCTGACGCAGAACCTCCTCTGGTGCTGGTTGGAGCCGGTCTTTCCAGTGCAATCATCGCGCAGAGACTGTGCCGCCTCCCTGTGCCGGGCAAGATCCTGATACTGGAAGCGACAACACAGCCCTTCGGCGAACATACGTGGTCGTTTCACCATGCGGATGTGGAGGCGGCCGACCTAGCCTGGCTTAAACCGCTGATCGCGCATGAGTGGAACAGCCAGTCCGTTCGCTTCCGTAGCCTTGAGCGCAATCTTGCCTCTGGTTACGGTTCGCTCACCTCGGCCTCCGTCGCAACGGCGATAGAACAACTTGTCACCGTCGAAATTCGCGCCAATAGCCCCGTCGCCTCGCTCTCCCCAGATCGCGTCACGCTGGCTGATGGAACGTTGCTGCAAACCGCCTGCGTGATCGATTGCCGCGGCTTTCGGCCGAGCTCAGCCATGGTGCTAGGCTACCAGAAGTTTGTGGGGCTTGAGGTGGAACTTGGGCAGCCTCACGGGCTGACCTGCCCCATGATCATGGACGCGACGGTCGATCAGCATGATGGCTACCGCTTTGTATATCTGCTGCCGTTTTCGCAGACACGGATACTGATCGAGGATACCCGATATTCAGATAATGCGGAGTTGGACGATGTAGTATTCGAGCAGGAGATTCTCGCTTACGCGTCCGCCCGACATTGGTCAGTCGAACGGATCGTCCGCACGGAACGCGGTGTGCTGCCGATAGCATTGGCACATGAGTTCGAGCGCTTCTGGTCAGAGCTGCCTCCCGATATCCCGCAGGCTGGCGTGCGCGCCGGGCTCTTCCATCCGACGACAGGTTACAGCCTGCCGGATGCCGTCCGTCTTGCCAATCTCATCGCCGATCGCTGGACAAGCAACAGCGGCGAGCTGGCCAAAGCCATTCGCCGATATGCCGCTGAACAACATCGGAAACAAAGGTTCTACCGGCTGCTTAACCGAATGCTGTTCCTGGCAGCAGAGCCAGATCGCCGTCATCTTGTGCTCGAGCGATTCTACAAGCTGCCGACGCCACTGATCGAGCGCTTCTACGCAGGGCGCACCAGCGCAGCCGATATCTTTCGCATTCTGATCGGGAAGCCTCCCGTACCCATCCATCGCGCACTTGCTTGCCTGCGCGAGGCGCCACTGTTGAGAAACGGAATCTCATGACCAAGCATCCCAGAACCGCGGCAGTCATAGGTGCCGGCTTCGGTGGACTGGCATTGGCGATACGCCTCCAGAGCGCCGGCATCCAGACCACCGTTTTCGAAAAGCGCGACAAGGCCGGGGGACGTGCCTATGTGTATACCGACGATGGCTTCACCTTCGACGCGGGTCCCACCGTTATAACGGATCCCGACTGTCTGGAGCAGCTTTGGGCGCTGTCGGGTCGCCGCCTGGCAGATTATGTCACGCTGCTGCCGGTGACACCGTTCTACCAACTGTGCTGGGAGCACGGATATCGCTTCGACTACGCCAATGATCAGGCGGAGATCGACCGGCAGATCGCCGAAAAGTCTCCGGACGATGTCGAGGGCTACCGTCGGTTCCTCAGCTATTCGGAAGATCTTTACCGGGAGGGCTACGAGAAACTGGGCACAGTTCCGTTCTTAAACTTCTGGTCGATGATCAAGGTGGCGCCGCAACTGATGCGGCTGGAAAGCTACCGCAGCGTTTATGCGAAGGTCAGCCAGTTCATCAAGGACGATCAGCTGCGCCAAGCCTTCAGCTTCCATTCGCTACTTGTCGGCGGCAATCCCTTCCGGACCTCCTCCATCTACGGGTTGATCCACGCCTTGGAGCGAAAGGGCGGGATCTGGTTTGCCAAGGGCGGTACCGGCGCTCTTATCGCCGGTATGGTCAGCCTGTTTGAGGATCTGGGGGGCAAGGTGCATCTGAATGCCGAGATTGACCAGATCGAAGCAGGGGATGACCGTGTCACGGGCCTCGTCCTGAAAGACGGCAGCCGGCACGCGTTCGACCAGATCGCCTCCAATGCCGATGTCGTTCACACCTACAAGCATATGCTGCGTGACACTCGCCGCGGCCAATCCAACGGCCGTGCGCTGGAGAAGAAGAGCTTCTCCATGTCGCTCTTCGTGGTCTATTTCGGGCTTAAGACCAGCCATCCTGAACTTAAGCACCACATGGTTCTGTTTGGTGCGCGCTATCGCGAACTGATCACCGAAATATTTGGCGCCAACGGCTTAGCAGAAGACTTTTCCCTCTACCTGCACGCCCCGTCCGTCACCGATGACAGCCTGGCGCCTCCTGGCTCCAGCGCCTATTATGTATTGTCGCCCGTGCCACATCTCGGCACGGCCGACATCGACTGGAATGTGGAAGGCCCGAAATATCGAGACCGGATCCTTAAATACCTAAACGACCATTACATCTCCGGCCTTCTGGACGACCTGGTGACGGTACGGCATTTCACGCCCTTTGACTTTCGTGACGAGCTTAATGCCCATCTGGGCTCTGCCTTTTCAGTCGAGCCGATCCTGACCCAGAGTGCCTGGTTCAGGCCCCATAACCGCGACGACCGGATTTCCAATCTCTACATCGTGGGTGCTGGCACCCATCCTGGCGCGGGCGTTCCCGGCGTGGTCGGATCTGCAAAGGCTACGGCAGGCTTGATGATGGGGGATGCTCAGGCATGAACGACGCCGTGATCGCCAACAGCGAAACCGCCATCGTTGAAGGGTCGCAGAGTTTCGCGGCGGCCGCACGTTTGTTCGACCAGCAGACCCGCCACGACGCTGTCATGCTTTACGCTTGGTGTCGCCACTGCGACGATGTCATCGACGGACAGACCCTCGGCCACGCGCAGCAGGAGGACTTCCGCGTCGGACAGCAGCAACGCCTTCATCTTCTCCGGCAGCAAACAGCGGCAGCCTTGCGAGGCGAGCACACGGACGATCCGATATTCGAAGCCCTTCGCAGGGTCGTAGAGAGACATCAGATTCCGGCGCGACATCCACAGGAGCTGCTGGCCGGGTTTGAGATGGACGTGAGCGACCGGCGCTACACCTCGATCTCCGAAACCTTGGATTACTGTTACCACGTTGCCGGCGTGGTGGGCGTGATGATGGCCATGATCATGGGGGTGCGGGATAAAGAGGTCCTCGACCGCGCTTCCGACCTAGGGCTGGCCTTCCAGCTAACGAACATTGCGCGGGACGTGGTGGATGATGCGCGAGCTGGGCGTGTCTACCTTCCGGGCGAGCTCCTCGCACGCCACGGTATCACCGTCGTGGATCCCGAAGACTTAGCCCAACGACCGGCGCTTCATGCCGCCGCACTGGAACTGCTCGACCTCGCCGAAACCTATTATGCGTCGGCCTATGCCGGTCTTGCGTCCCTGCAGGCCAGGTCTGCCTGGGCCATTGCCACCGCGCGCCGGGTTTATCGTGCGATCGGCGCAAAGCTAAGGGCGGGAGGGCCGGCAGCCTGGGATCAGAGAGTTTCGACCTCCAAGGCAGAAAAATCAGCACTGCTCGCTCTGGCTCTTGGCGATGTTGCACGAACACGGTTGGTCAAGCCTGCGGTTCAGCGAACCGGGTTGTGGCAGCGCCCCTGATCATTCTGCAGCCGGACGTTGCTATCCTCCTTTAACACTTCCAGGTCGATGCGACGCTTGTTCTTCTGAAGTTTCTTCACCAGCCTGTCGACCGGCTCGGCGTAAACGAAGCCGAACGAAACGCACCCCTCACGGCCTTCGACGGCATGATGCAGGCGGTGGGCCTGGTACACCCGCTTCAGATAGCCCTTGCGCGGGATGTACTTGAACGGCCAACGCTGATGGACCAGTCCGTCATGCATGAAGAAATACAGCACGCCATAGACGGAGATCCCGACGGCGATCCACCACAATGGCCAGAGCCAGTTTGAGCCAATCCAGAACAAGCCAACGGCGAAAACAGCGAAGATGACGGCGTAGAGATCGTTCTTCTCCAGCGTCTCGTCATGAGGCTCGTGATGCGACTTGTGCCAGCGCCATCCCCAGCCATGCATGATGTGCTCGTGCGACCAGGCGGCAAACCACTCCATGAAAACGACGGTGCCGATCACCAGCAGTGCCGGGACGAGGTAAGGGATCAGGCTTTCCATGCGTAACCTCAGCTTGCTTTGGCGCGGAGCGCGGCTTCCCGCTGCTCGGGCAGCCTCCACCACGGCACCCCGGGCCTATCATGATGTTCGTGATGATAGCCGAAGTGGAAGCAGGTCAGCAAAGACATGATAGGAGAAAAGTCGTTGCTGCGTGCCCTGTGGCGATCTGTGAATGGTTCCTCTTCGGCTCTATGTGGCAGAAAGGTTCCGAAGTAAAAGAGCTGGATCGACGAAAGGATCGCCGGAAGCGCCCAGAAGACCAGCATCGTGGGGAAGCGCTCGCGCAGGATGAGCAGATAAACGAGCACCGCGACGGTCAGTATCCCGAACTCGCGCCAGCCGAAATAACGCCGAAAGAAGGTCAAGTACCAGGGCCAGAACCGGGACGGGTGATCGGCATCGAAATCAGGGTCGTCGGCCGTACCGGGGTGGCGGTGATGGGCGTGGTGGCTTTCAAACAGCTTGTCGTATGAGAAGCCGGCATAGATGAAGACGCAGAACCGACCGATTGTCCTGTTGAGCCGTGGGTACTGCGGAGCAAGCGACCCATGCATGGTGTCATGGGCAACGATGAATAAACCGACGCTCAGCCAGCATTGCACGGCAATGACGACGGGCGCCAGAAAGATCCGCCCTGCCATGCTCCAGTCGACGAAGAAGATGCTGGCGAGGTGGACGCACAGCCAGGCGAGCAAGATCAGCGCGGCGAGAGCCAGGCTGACTGCCGTTTCGTGGCGGGAACTTGCATTGTCCTGTGTGAAAACGGCCATGCTGAAATCCCTTAAAGCCGCAGCCTTCGCTTCGAAATGGTAATTGCATACATGGTGCTGATGGCTGCCAATGCGAGTAGGAAACCGATTTTCCGGCAGCAGTTCAGGCAACGCTTCGCCTCGCCGGTCGAGCAGACAAGCACATGAATGTGGAGATTGTTTGGGCCTGTTGCTTGGTCGTAAGGTCGCTGCAACAGCCAGTGCCAGTCCAGAAGCCGCCATTGCCGCCGCATGCGTCCAGCAGCCACAACCCGAATTGGCTGATCACGTCGACGTAGAAGAGAGCCGCTGCGGTGAAAATCGACCTGCCTGGATCACGCCTTGCGCCACGAGAAACAGGAACTTGCCATACACGACCATCTCTGGTCCGTTTGGCACGATTGCGATGCGGTCGAGAATGCCAGAAAGTGTGGCTGCACTTTGCATGGCCGAGAACAAAAGAAGAGGATTTGCCACGGCCCCAGCGTAATGATCCACCGCCGCATTGGCACCCTTCGGTGGCCCGACGAAAGCTGTCTCCACCAAGCCCGGCGCTTCGCGTGAGGTCTGGCTTGCGATTGTGGTTGCGGTTGCGAACTTCGCCATCGTCTCTGTCAGCCGTGCCGACTGCGCCGGCGTCAGCCCGCCGATCAGGGGCTCGATTGTCGGGATTGTTCGCGAAAGTCAGTAGACGCAGGAAGAGCCTGTCGAGGCTTGGTCGCCGCCCATCTCCTGCAACATCGCCGTTTGCCCAACCGGAAGCATCTCTGAGAAGTCTACTATGAATTCAACCTGCCCAGCGAAAGCGGCATCCAGCAGGACCCTTGGCGGCCCCTGTGAAAAGAATCCCACTCTGTTGCAAAGGAGCTCGATCTGGTGGAGGTCATGGCTAATCAGTAAGACGCCATGCCGCGTATACCCATTTTTTTGATAAGGCGATGCAAGGCTTCGCGCGCATCGACATCCACGCCGACGGTCGGCTCGTCCAATATGAGCATAGCGGGACGATGGAGGATCGCTGCAACGATGTTGACGCGACGCTTCCAGCCTCCAGAAAGATGATCGACATGCTCGCTTAGCCGTCCGGTGAATGAGTAGCCTCGCAAGCTTCTTCGATAGCAAGGCGTGCTTCTTTCCTTGTGAGGCCTGACAAGCGGCCGAAGACCTCAAGGTTCTCGCGAATGGCCAAGTCCGGGTAAAGCGCAATTTCCTGAGGCGCGAGACGGATCGGTCGTGGTGCGCGCCTGTCTTCGCGTCCGGCCGCAAGGGCAATGCTTCCGGCGGTCGGAGCCAAGCGCCCGCAGATCGCTCGAAAAAGGCTGGTTTTTCCTGCGCCGTTAGGACCAAGTAGCCCAAAGATTTCCCCGCGCTCGATGCAAAGATTTACGCCGCGCAGAACCTCTCTGCTCACATATCGAGCAGACAAACCTTGGACTTCGAGCGCAGCAGGGCTTCGCATCATGACGCTCCAGTTCTATCCTTTGCAGCTCGCAGGAATAACCCAGTTTGGGCTTAAACAGATCATGATAACTATTTTGGCCCGAGCTGATGAAAGGATCACTTCGTTTTGGCCAGCAGTCCAGCGTCCTACCTTAGCAAGCGGCTTGTGAGCGACCTGCTTAGCACAGGCGATGTTATCGTCAGCTCTTCGCGGCGCCAATCCGGAGGCCTAGCACTGCCGCAGACACTTGTGCATCGCTGGCCTGCTATGATCATCAGCCTAGAAGTGAAGGCAACCGCGGATTCAGTATCCAAGCCGTCCGAAAAACGGTCCCGGCCGAACTCCGCCGGCGGGCGCGACGGGATTGCCGAACTGTCGGCGTGTCTTGTGCGGTGGCTTCCCGTTGGACTTGAGGTAAGACTCCAACTGCTCCTCGGTCGCCGGGATGTAGATGCGGTACATGTCAGCGCCGCGAAATCATCGCAGTATCGCTCCTTCCATTTGTCATCGCCTTGACTGACAAGGGCGTCGCAGATGAGAAATCGAGCAACTGAAAGCAGGCAAGCGTGAATTCACGAATACCGTCGACGGCGGGGCTACGGGTCCTTATCGCACTGGCCGAACGAGGGTCGACGGTTGCAGCAGCCGACGCTGTAAACCTGTCACAGAGTGCCGTGAGCAAGCAACTGGCCAAGCTTGAAGGCGCGGTCGGACAAAAGCTCTTCGTCCGACACCCCTCAGGACTGCAATTGAGCGAAGCAGGAGAGGTTTACGTCGAGCATGCCAAGATCGCGCTGAAGGCGCTCGAGGATGCGGCGCTTCGCGTTGCTCGCCTTTCGAGCGACCCGGACGTCTTGCGTCTTCACACCTTGCCGATACTCGGGGATCGATGGCTGCTGCCGAGATTCGCCCGATTTGCTGAACGTCATCCGCATGTGGATGTTCAGTTTACAAGCTTCGAGACACCCGGACAGGCCGAGCCCGATGCCGCGTTTCGCTACGGCGCGCCGCCGTGGCGCGGTCAACAGGCAGACTATCTCTTCGGCCGCGACGTCGCGCTCGTGGGTGCAGCCGAATACATCGACAGAGCGGGTGGACTAGATACTCTCGCCGACATTGGTCGCTTCACGCTTCTTGAACATCCGCAAACGCCGAATTGCTGGAAGAACCTCCGCGATTCGCTGGAGTTACCGGAAGATGCTCCCGAGCCTCGTCACTACGTTCGCTTCGGCTTCTATACGCTCGTAATCCGTGCAGCGATCGCAGGTCAGGGGCTGGCGCTCATCCCTCGGGAACTGATCGTTCAAGAACTGGCGGCCGGTGAGCTCGTCAATCCACGAGGCCTCGGCTTCCAAAGTCCCAACTGCTACTGGTTTACTCGGCCGGCAGATCGGCCCCCCCGTCGCGCCCTCAACCTGTTCCATGACTGGTTGATGGAAGAAATTGACCGGGACTGAAAGAGATCGAGGGGCCAAACCAGCCGGAGCTTGGCGCCGCGGCTGGTGTGGCCCGATCAGACTTACTCGCCCTTGTTGAGAGCGATTGCCTCAATCTCATTACCGGCCAAGCCGTACTCGGTGAAGATCTCAGAATAGCGGCCGCTCTCCTTCAGTCTCTCGAGCGCGCCTTGTACGGCGTCGCGAATCTGATTTCCTTCTTCCGTCTTCAGGAAAGGGATGCCGGCGAGAGAGCGTGTGAAAGGTTTTCCGAGCAACACATAGGTGTCCGGCTCGAGCTTCTGGAAGTAGGGGAGGGTTTCGCTTCCCTGCACTGCAGCGTCGAGTCGCTGACTCTTCAGCTGGGTGCGCGCATCGACAGATCCTTCGGTGCCGATGACTTCGATTGCCGCAAGACCCTTTGCTTCGCAGTTCTCCTTGCTCCACTCGCCGATTTGCTTCGGCCAGTTGGTGTTGCGTGAGGCACCGACGCGTTTGCCGCAGAGGTCTGCAGGACTGGCGACGCCTTCCGACAGCGCCTTCAACGTATAGAACTGCGCGCCGGAGACCATGTAGTCGACGAAGTCAACGGTTTCCCGGCGGGACGGAAGGTCGGACATGCCGGCCATTGCCATGTCGACGCGGCCAGTCTGCAGAGAGGGCAGCATCTGGACGAATTCAGTCTCCTGCCACTCGATCTTGACTCCGAGTTCTTCGGCGATGGCTTCGCCAAGGGCGATGTCGAGCCCCTGAAGCGTGTTCGTCGCGGGATCCTTGTAGACGATCGGCGCGTAGTTGGGGTTCGTTGCGGCAACGATAGTGCCTGCGTCACGAATGCGCTGAGGCAATTCCTGAGCGCCTGCGGAGGAGGCCAGGGCCGCAAGCGACGCACCGGCAATAAGAAGTGTTCTCAATGACATTGCAGTTCCTCTCTTTTATCTGCCGTGACTAGGACAGCACGGCGGCTATGAAGTCTCTTGTCCGTTGTTCCGACGGTTCTCCCAGAACCTGTTGAGGGGTGCCGGTTTCGACGATCCACCCGCGATCCATGAAGATGACGCGGTCGGCGACCTCTCTCGCAAAGGTGAGCTCATGGGTCACGACGATCATGGTCATGCCACTGGCGGCAAGGTCGCGCATGACTGTCAGCACCTCGCCCACAAGTTCGGGATCAAGCGCAGAGGTCGGCTCGTCGAACAGCATCAGCTTCGGCTTCATGGCAAGCGCGCGGGCGATCGCCACGCGCTGCTGCTGCCCGCCGGAAAGCTGAGCAGGATAGGCATTGTGCTTGTCTGACAGCCCCACCCTGGACAGTAGTGCCAAGGCCTCTTTGCGCACCTCTTGCCGGGGCCGCTTCAGGACCGTGACAGGCCCTTCCATGACATTCTGTAACGCGGTCATGTGGTTGAACAGGTTGAAACGCTGGAAGACCATCCCGCAGGCGAGACGCTGGCGCGCAACGGCGCGGTCGTCCAGTTCGTAGAGCGTGTCTCCATCCTGACGATAGCCAACCAGCTCCCCGTCGATCCAGATCGCCCCACGATCAAAGTGCTCGATCTGATTGAGGCAACGAAGGAGGGTCGACTTTCCCGACCCAGATGGGCCGATGATGCAGAGAACCTCGCCGCGTGTAACATCCAGATCGATGGCATCAAGTGCCTTGAGGCTGCCGAATGTCTTCGTGACCTTGCGTGCGGACAGCAACGTTTGCGCAGGCTCCATGGGATCCGTGATCATTGGCCGCGCCCTCTGTTGGCCTGGCCTCGCGAGAACCTGCGCTCCAGGAAGTGTTGTCCGAACGACATGAGCGAGACCACGGCGATGTACCAAATCGCCGCAACGATCAGGAGTTCGATGACGCGGCCATTGGCGAAGTAGATGGTCTGCGCGTTGCGCAGGATCTCGGAGAACTGGATCACCGACGCCAGCGAGGTCAACTTGACCATGCTGATGAATTCATTGCCTACCGGCGGGATGATGACACGCATGGCCTGCGGCAAGACGATGCGCCGCATGATCGTGGGCCGCGTCATGCCGATCGACTGGGCCGCTTCCGTCTGGCCCTGGTCCACCGATAGGATTCCTGCACGAACGACTTCGGCGGTATAGGCGCCTTGATTGATGCCGAGGCCCAGGAGGGTTGCCATGAAGGGCGTGATGACGTCGACGGTGCGGAAGTCGAACAGGCCGGGAATGCCGAGGGTCGGAAACACCAGCGCCAGGTTAAACCAGAGCAGAAGCTGCAGGATCAGAGGCGTGCCACGGAAGAACCAGATGTATCCTTTGGCGGAATAGTGAAGCACCGGGTTCGGTGACATGACCATGACTGCGAATAGGACGCCGAGGCTGATCCCAAGTGCCATGGCGGCGATCGCCATGATGACCGTGTTAACGAGCCCGAAAAGGATGGCTGGTGCGGTCAGGAACTGCGCGACAATGGGCCATTCGATCTGCCCAAGCGCGAAGGCACGGACGATGCCGGCGAGCGCAAGAACAATGAGGGCCGTCGCCAGCCAGCGCCCGTAGTGACGGCGCGACCTTATGGTGTAGGTGGTCGGATCCGGCATCGTCGGAGTGGCGGCGCCTGCGGCAGGCGTCATAGAGTATCCTCCTCTGCCCAGGCGCGAAGTGGTGCCAGCGTCAGGCTGAGGCGACCGATCTGTCGTTCGACGGCCGCCGGGCTCGTGCCGCCTAGCGCCGAGCGCGCGGCAAGGGCGGCGTCCAGTGATATATGCTCAATGATCGATGGCTCCAGCGCCGGATCGATTTTGGCCAGCATGTCGGGCGTGAGATCTTCCAGCATAATGCCGTGATCCTCGCAATAGCGGACAGCTCTCCCGGTGATTTCATGGGCATGGGAGAAGGGGACGCCGCGTAGCGCAAGCCAGTCCGCCATTTCTGTCGCGAGCGTAAATCCCTGGGTCGCCGCGGACCGCATCCGATCTGCGTCGAAGCGTAGCGTCCTGACGAGACCACTCATTGCAGGGAGCGCCATGTGCAGGGTGTCCACGGCTTCGAATGCCGCCTTCTTGTCTTCGATTAGGTCACGATTGTAGGCGAAGGGGAGGCCTTTGAGGGTGGCCATGATGCTGGAAAGGCAGCCGATCAGCCTGGCGCTGCGCCCCCTAGTCAGCTCCGCAATGTCGGGGTTCTTCTTTTGCGGCATGATCGACGAGCCAGTCGAGAAGGCGTCATCCAGCTTCGCCCATGCAAAGGATTGCGAACACCACAGGATGATCTCTTCGGACAGACGGGAGAGGTCGACACCGATCATCGCCGTGACGAACAGGAATTCGGCAACGTGGTCACGGCTTCCCACCGCGTCGATCGAGTTTTCAAAAGAGCCCTCGTATCCGAGCTCCCGCGCCGTTTCTTGCGGGTGACGCGCAATCGCACTTCCGGCCAGCGCGGCAGCTCCAAGCGGAGAGCGAGCGCTACGGCGATGCCAATCCCTTAGTCGATCGATATCACGGGAGAACGCCTGGGCATGCGCCATCAACTGATGTCCGAAGACAATAGGCTGCGCCGCCTGAAGATGAGTGAAACCCGGAGCCGGGCTGTTCAGGTGCGACGATGCCTGATCGATCAGGGCGTCGATCAGCGCAAGAAGCTCCTGCGAAACAGCCTTCGCCTCCTCCCGCAGATATAGCTTGAGGTCGTTCGCGGCCTGGTCATTGCGCGAGCGGCCCGCACGAAGTTTGCCTCCCACGTCCCCAAGGCGTTCGATCAGGTGACGTTCAATGAAGGTATGGATGTCTTCGTCGCTGGCGGCTGGTTCGAGCTCCCCGCTTGCCGACTCCGCGGCAATCGCGTCGAGTGTCGTGAGGATATCGAAGCACTCCTCATCAGTGAGAATACCGGCCCGCACCAGCTCGCGAGCATGGGCGCGCGACCCCGCCACGTCGAAAGAGACAAGGCGAAGGTGGCTCGCATCCGAGCGTGAATATCGGGTCAGCGAGGGGTCAGGCTGCGCCCGGAAACGACCACCCCACAGGGCCTTGCTCTGGTTCATGACAACTCTCCGCATTCCATTCGTCATAGTCGCCTCGGTAAGCGGCCCAGCAAAATGAAAAGAATTCCAGCACGTATTCCATTTTGGAAGAGGGGGCATGTGTATGCCCTTCGTCCCTAAAGGCCGCTGCGCTCCAATTCACACCGCGGAGATTGAAGTTAAGGAATGGCCTAGCGCCCTGGATATTGATCCGGAGCTCTGGCATCCCCTCTAGCGATGCTAGACGCACGTTTCAGTTAGCGTGACGCAAGATGGTAAATGTGAGTTCGCTTATATGGCGGAGGCTTTTGTGCCAAGCTACGACAAGTTCGACGCTAAACGCTTCGTCGTATCGGCTGCCGCTCGTAGGTCAAATGGTGTACCTGGATGCTCGCCTGCGACCGCTACAGCTCTGAACACCTGACCGATGCCAACTAGCACCGGATCCTCAAAGCCGATCTCAGCGATGCCGATATGAAGTTCTTCCACGCTGCCGCGCCATCGGCGTTCCCCGGCTCGGGAAACCGAGCTCACTATGACGGCCGGGGTAGCAGGATCCATGCCCCGGTATAGCAGTCGCTCCCGGATTTCTCCTGCCGTCCGTCCACCCATGTAGAAGACGGTGGTCGTTGCAGCATCCGCGAGCGCCTTCCAGTCAAGCGTGTCCGGAAGGCGACCATCGCGGGCATGACCGGTGACAAACCGCACGGCCTGGGCGTGATCCCGGTGCGTCAGGGAAACCCCGAGTCGCGACGCCATGGCGCTGGCAGCGGTGATTCCGGGTACCACCTGCGATGCGATACCATGCCTAGCGAGAACCGCCAGTTCCTCGCCGGCACGACCGAAAATCGCCGGATCGCCAGACTTCAGCCGCACGACATTCTTTCCCGCCTTGGCAAGGTCGATCATCATCTGGTTGATTTCGTCTTGGCGGCAGCTTTCGCGCCCGCCACGCTTGCCCACGAGGAGTCGTTTTGCCTCGCGGCGCGCAAGTTCCAGAACCTCATCCGAGACCAGATCATCGAAGAGGATGACGTCGGCGGCCTGAAGAGCCCTGACGGCCTTCAGCGTCAGGTATTCTGCATCGCCTGGGCCGGCACCGACCAGGGTTACGCGGCCAGTGGCCGGTCTGGCTCCCGCTGTTGCCGCCAATGCGACCAGCCGCTCGGCAGCTGCTACGTCCGGATCATCGTTTTGGGCAAGCGCTTCATCAACAAAGTCCTCCCAGAACTTGCGTCGCGCCAAACCCGACAGCTGCGAATTGATGCTTTCACGAATTGACTGTGCCAGTCTACTCCATGCCTTGAGCGAGGGCGGAAGCAAGGTCTCGATACAGCGTCGAATTGCCTGGGCGAGGATCGGTGCGGCGCCATCCGTCGAGACGGCCACCACCACCGGCGATCGATTGACGATCGAGCCGAACTGGAACTGGCAGAGGGCCGGCTTGTCGATCACGTTGACGGGTACGCCTGCGGCGCGAGCGGCACAGAAGAAGGCTTGCGCCTCCGCTTCCTCGTCGCAATCCGCGATTGCAATGGCGGCGCCGGCGAAGATGTCGATGCCCCAGCACCTGTCGTGATGAACATAGCCCCCGCCGGGCTCAGGCTCCGCGTCCTGTTCAAGCAGGCGCCGGAACGTGTCCGAGACCGCCTCCTGTGGTGCAAAGACGTGAACCTCGGCGCCGCAGGCATGCAGCAGCTCGCTCTTCCAGGCCGCGGCGTCGGAACCGCCCGCCATGACCACCCGCTTGCCCATCAGGTCCCAGAAGACCGGAAGCTTGGCGAGAGCCTCAATCCTCGCCGCTTTCCGGTCGGCAACGCGTCGCTCGCGCAGGTCAGGATCAGTCATTGTTGTGCTCCCTTCGATCGACCTTCGCCGGCGCTTCTCTCACCAGGCGTTATAGGAGAGGAACTTGCCACTCATCTTGATCTCGATGCGATCGCCCTTCGGGTACGGGATCTTCTCGACGCTCATGTCGAAATCGATGGCGCTCATGATGCCGTCGCCACCCTTTTCCTGGATCAGTTCCTTGAGTGTCTGACCGTAGACGCCGATGATCTCGTAGAAGCGGTAGATGCAAGGGTCCGTCGGCACGGCCTGAGGAAACATCTTGGTGGGGAATTCCGAAAGCACGACCGCCGCCTCCTGCGGCAGCCCAAGATTGAGCGCAAGTGCCTCTGCCTTCTCCCGGGGCAAGGAGTTCATCCCAAGGCATGCGGAGGTGACGAAGACTTCGCTCATACCGATGTCTTCGGCGATCTTGGCCCAGCTGAGGCCGCCCGAGCGTTTGCGCTCATAGATCAGGTCGGTGACTTCCTGCTTGCTCAACACGTCTCAATTCTCCTCAGTTGATCCGCCAAACGAAAAAACGCCGTGTCTTCACCCTACGCCCGAAGGCGGGGTGAGCTCACAGCGTCGATGCTGATGCCTGTTACGTGGCTTGGGACCGTCTGCGCCGTTGCAGACAATCCGGTGGACGGGCGGCAGATCTGCGCACCCCTTCCGGAAAGGATAGTGGCAAATCTCTACCCAATGCACAAGATTTAATAGTTGGCAAACGTGCGCCTATAAAATAAGCATTAGAGCTTGCTCATCTGCCAAAGCAGCAACAGAATGACGATGCTGAGAAAGAGCGACAGAGCCTGCCAGAAGAGGAGCGGGTTGCGCTCTGCGAGCGGCATTTGCCTTCGCCCGTCGTATTCGGATCGAGGATGCGAGAGGTCGTGAACGAATTCGGAAATCGCGTCATACCGATGCGCCGGATCAGGATGGACAGCCCTTCTGATTGCAGCCTCCACCCAACCCGGCACGTCAGGGCGAAGATCACCCATGCTCCGAAACCTCAGCCTTGCCTGCTGACGGGGGCTGTTCGTACGCGCGACGGCTGCGCCATATGGCAGACGTCCGGTGAGGAGCTGATAGGTGATAACGCCAAGCGAGAAGAGGTCAGAGCGCTCGCTGCCGCGTTCGCCGAGGAAATATTCGGGTGCCGTGTACTGGAAGGTGCCCAGAATGTCTGGCGCCATGGTTTCCAGTACCGCCTCCACCACGCCGGCGACCCGTGCGGAGCCGAAGTCGATGAGCTTCACCGTCCCGCTACCGTCGATCAGGATATTGTCCGGCCGCAGGTCCTGATGGAGGATCTCCTTACGGTGAAGGGCCTGCAGACCGGCCGCGATCTGTCCAACGACGTCTCGACATGTAGCCAACTCCAGACGCTGCCGGTCGCGCATCCACTGCGAGAGCGACTGGCCATCGACGTACTCGGTGACGAGGTAGAGCGAGCGGCGGGGCGCAGGGGTGGGCCGCGCGCTCAGCACATGGGCGCTAGACACGCGCCGCATCACCCACTCTTCCATCGCAAAGCGGCGCAGGTAGGCCTGATCATCGCGCATATCGACCGACGGAAACTTCAGCGCCACAGGCCTGTCGCTGCCGTCAGCGCTCGCCAGGAAGACGTGGCTGCGGCTGCTGGCGTGGATCTGCCGACGGATGTGGAAACCCTCGAACTGTCCCGGTACCTGCGGCAGCGGCGCCGGGGGCAAGGGCTCCGAGCCGTCGGCAGCGAGATCGCCTGGATGTTCCCCAACCCCGTCCACTCGAACAATCTGGACCGTCAGATTGTCTGTGCTGCCTGCCTCCAGAGCTTGGAGAGCAATGGCTTCCGCCGCAGCATCAAGGGACGCCGCCGCCTTGATGAGACGGATCATGTCCCGAGGCGGGACGTGATCGTGGACGCCGTCGGTGGTCAGTACGAAAACCTCTCCGGATTGCGTGCCTAACTGCCGATAGTCGATCTCGACCGAGGGCATTAGCCTCAGCGCCCGAACAAGATGGCTATCCGTTCTTGCGGATCGAAGGCGGTGGTCGGCCGTCAGCGGCTCGATGTCCGCTCCGACAATCCTGGAGATCCGACTGTCCCCGATGTGAAACAGATGTGTGGTTGACCCCTTGAAAACGAGGGCGGAAAAGGTCGTAACATGGGCAAGGTCGCGTTCTTCGACATGTCGGCTTTGGGTATATAGCCAGGAGTTGGTGGCACCAATCACGCGACTGGCCGCCGTCTTCACCGTCCAGGCGTCGGAAGTGCAGTAGTAGTCCGTAAGGAAGCTTTTCACGGCCGTCTCTGCAGCGACGTGTCCGACCGGGCTGGAGGAGATGCCATCGGCGATGGCACAGGCAATCCCCTTCATTGCCAAGGTCGTGCCTTGTGGAACGACGGCTCCGTAGAAATCCTGGTTCTCTGCCTTGCGGCCAGCGGAGGAGTATTGTCCGAGGCTCACCCGAAGGCCGGCCTCGAGTATCTGCAGCATGGCATCTCCCTAGCCCGAGGCCCGGTTGGCTTGACCGGGCCTGGGAGTGTAGCGGGCGCCTTATTCGGCGGCGACAAGCCGAGCTGCAGGCTGCTCGGAAGGCTTGCGGCTTGGCGAGGTCCTGTAGTGCGTAGCGTAGATCATTGCGCCAACAAAGGTCAGACCACCAACGAGATTGCCGACAACGGTCGGGATCTCGTTCCACAGGAAGTAATCCATCCATGTGAACTGCCCACCCAGCATGATGCCGGAGGGGAACAGGAACATGTTGACGATGGAGTGTTCAAAGCCGAGGTAGAAGAAGACGAGGATCGGCATCCACATGGCGATGACCTTGCCGGACACCGATGTCGACATCATGGCCGCGATGACGCCGGTGGAAACCATCCAGTTGCACATCACGGCTCTGATGAAGAGCGTCAGCATTCCTGATGCACCCGCTGCGGCATAGCCAAGAGTGCGCGCCTCACCGATGGTGCCGATCTTCTGCCCCACCGCATCCGGCGCATGGGTAAAGCCGGTGGTAAAGATGATCGCCATGAACACGGCCGTCGTCATCGCCCCGGCAAAGTTGCCGATGAAGACGAGGCCCCAATTGCGCAGGATGCCGCCGACCGTGACCCCTGGCCGTCGGGCAATGAGCGCGAGCGGCGCCAGCGTAAAGACGCCGGTGAGAAGATCAAACCCCATCAGGTAGAGCATGCAGAAACCAACCGGAAACAGCAGTGCGCCGATCAGCGGGTTGCCCGTGTTGACGGTGACCGTCACCGCGAACGCCGCCGCCAGTGCGAGGATTGCTCCCGCCATATAGGCGCGGATCAAAGTATCCTTGGTGGACATGAATATCTTGGATTCGCCGGCATCGATCATTTTAGTGGCGAATTCCTGTGGTGCTACGTAGGACATGGCATTTCCCTTTCGCGGTGGGCAGGAACGGCTCAACAAGCCGCAGTGGTTGGCATTAAGTCGAGGTAGATGCTGCGACCTTCGACCCGTACGGGGAAGGTTGCAGACCTTCCATAGTCGGCACCTTGGGCTTCCCCTGTTTCAAGCGAAATCACCCAGTTGTGGAGCGGGCAGGTGACGCAGGCGTCGTGCACGATCCCTTCACTGAGCGGCCCGTTCTTGTGCGGGCATCTGTCTTCGATGGCGAAGATGCGGTCATCTGCGGTCCGAAAGACCGCGATGCGTGTTTGGCCCTTCTGAACCCGGCGGGAGCCCTGGCGCGGGATGTCGTCGATCGTTCCCACCAGAACCCAGACGACATCCATTTGGATGGAATGCGCATTCATTCTGCTGCCTCCTTCTGAACCACTGCCAAGGGCTGGAATTCGTGCTTGTCCTTGCCGGACACCCGCTCCGACCACGGATCGACCTGGGCGAATTTCTGGGAGAAGACGAAGCGATCGAAATAGCTGCGGCGCTTTTGCGCATCGTCCATGATCTGCCGGCGGACCTCGTCCAGCCCGATGCGCTTCGCCCATTTGTAGATGCGCTCGAGATAGCGGCCCTGTTCGCGATACATCTGGGTGAGCGCAACGATGTGCTCCAGCGCCTCGTCCTCGGTCTTAACCAGTCCGAGAACCTCGGTCCCCTTGATGTCGAGGCCGGCCGCTCCGGCGAAGTGGATCTCGTAGCCGGAGTCCACGCAGATCACGCCGACGTCTTTGCAGGTGGCCTCTGCGCAGTTGCGCGGACAGCCGGATACCGCCATCTTGACCTTGGCCGGGGTCCATGAGCCCCACATGAATTTCTCAATCCGGATCCCAAGCCCGGTCGAATCCTGGGTGCCGAAGCGGCACCAGTCGGTGCCGACGCAGGTCTTCACTGTCCT
>NZ_JALJRA010000031.1 GCF_022968135.1 Pseudorhizobium tarimense | reverse complement strand
CGCGAGGAGCTGCTCAACATGACCTTCTTCGACTACACCACGGAGGACGACCGGGAGGAAGATGCCCTCCTTTATGCGCGCCAGATCGCAGGGCAAATCGACAACTACGCCCTGCGCAAACGGGCCATCAGGCCTGATGGCAGCACAGTCTATCTCGACGTCCACAGCTCTTCTGTTCTCGACGCAGACGGAAGCTTCCGCTATGGCGTCCGCGTTCTGCAGGATGTCACCCTCGCAAAGCAGATGGAAGACCAGATTCGCGAAAGCGAACAGCACCTGCGTGACCTGCTGGAGGCGCTTCCGGCTGCGGTCTATACGACTGACGCGGCAGGCCACATCACCTTCTTCAACCAGGCAGCCGTGGAGATGTCCGGCCGCACGCCGGAAGTCGGCGACAAGTGGTGTGTTACCTGGCGGCTTTACAATCCCGACGGCAGCCCGCTTCCCCACGACCAATGCCCCATGGCAGTAGCTTTGAAGGAGGATCGGCCCATTCGCGGCACAGAGGCAATCGCAGAGCGGCCAGATGGCACCAGGATTCCCTTCATCCCCTACCCCACACCTCTTCATGATGGCGATGGCAAGTTGGTTGGCGCGATCAACATGCTGGTGGACATCACCGAGCGTAAGCAGGCAGAGAACCGACAGAAGGTTTTGATCGACGAGCTCAATCATCGTGTGAAGAATACGCTTGCGACCGTACAGTCTCTGGCGGGCCAAACCGCGCGGCATGCTGATGGGCTGGAGGATTTTACCCAACGGTTTGAGGCCAGACTGCTTGCCCTGTCGCGTGCCCATGATCTGCTGACGACGCGTCACTGGGAGGGCGCCTCTATGGATGTGCTCGTCAGCGAAGTGTTGACTGCGATGACAGGTAACGCAGCGCAACAGATCGAGGTGGGCGGCCCTGAAGTTGATCTCGATGCTCGCACGACACTGAGTGTCACCATGGCACTCAACGAACTGGCCACCAATGCCATGAAGTATGGTGCACTTTCATCTGAAGCGGGTAGGCTGTCGGTCACCTGGCGCCTTGAAGAGGAACCCGACCTGCGTCCGAGACTGCTCCTTGAATGGCGCGAGCGGGATGGTCCGCCTGTGACGCCGCCGACGCGACGCGGTATTGGCAGTCGGTTGATGGAGCGGGCAATTGAACGGGACCTGGGCGGCCAACTTGACCTTGCCTTCGAGCCACCGGGAGTGGAGTGCCGGATCTCTTTCGTGGTCGGACCTGCACTGCATGAGTAAGTTTAGCGGTATCAAAGTCCTCGTCGTCGAGGACGAGAGTTTTGTGGCGCTAATGATTGAGGACATGCTCCAGGATCTAGGATGCGAGATCGTTGCTTCCGTGGCGAGGCTGAAGGAAGCCTGCGATATGGCGTCAACTGCGGAGCTCGATCTGGCGGTCCTCGACATCAACCTCGGTGGGGAGCGGAGCTTTCCGGTCGCTGAGATCCTGCGCGAGCGCGGGGTGCCGTTTCTGTTCAGTACCGGTTACGGAAAAAATGGCGTCCCTTCTGAGCTCTCCGGATCTCCAGTGTTGAGTAAACCCTTTTCGGGGAAAGAGCTGGAAGAAACGCTGTCGTCTGCTCTTGGGCTGCCTCTTCGAACGTAACCTCGGGGACAGCGCGGTCACCCCTCCAACGCGATCTCAATGCCAGCGCGTGACCGACCGGAATAGCTACCCTCGGAGCCGTATCGCCCTCCCTCGGAACGCTTCGCCTTTGGCTATCAGGGCGTCCGAGGCATCCAGCGCCGCGGTACCCGACACGGCAGGCTTCTGACCGGCCAAGATTGTACCGAAGAACGGGAGACATATCCTAACTGGACGCCGCGGTTGACGAACGCGACACAATGACGAGGCGCCATCAGCCATCGATCATCTCCATGATCTTATCTGCGAGTTCCGCCATCACGAAAGGCTTCGTGATCACCTCCATGCCCGGTCCGAGGTGACCATTCCCAACGGCGGCATTGTCCGCGTACCCGGTGACAAAAAGCACTTTCAGGTCTGGACGATATCCTCTTGCAGCGTCCGCCACCTGACGTCCGTTCATGCCGCCGGGGAGACCGACGTCGGTGATCAGCAAGTCGATCCGGCCGTCGCTCGTGAGTAGTTTGAGGCCCGATGGACCGTCCTCCGCCTCGAGTGCTGTATAGCCAGCTTCCCGCAAGACCTCCACAATTAGCATTCGCACGGTTGGCTCGTCATCAATAACAAGAACGGTCTCGCCTGCGCCGGACTCCGGTATCGGGCCGTCCTGGGCGATCGGTTCCTGCTCTACAGCTCCAGTGTAGCGAGGCAAGTATAGGCACATCGTCGTGCCATGACCCTCTTCAGAATGAACTTGGATCTGTCCCCCTGACTGACGCAGGAACCCGTGGATCATGGACAGGCCGAGCCCGGTCCCCTGGCCAATCGGCTTCGTGGTGAAGAAGGGGTCGAAGACCCGCTCGACGATATCCTTCGGGATACCAGTTCCAGTGTCAGTCACGCAGATCGAGATGTACTGGCCCGGCGGCAAATCGCGCTCGGCCCCGGCGTGCTCATCCAGACACTGGTTGGCTGTCTCGATAGTGATACGGCCTCCGTGGGGCATTGCGTCGCGCGCATTGATTGCCAAGTTGAGCAAGGCATTTTCTAGCTGAGAAACATCGACCTTCGCCGCCCAAAGGCCAGCGGCTCCGACCACTTCGACAGCGATGGAGGGGCCCACGGTGCGTTGGATCAATTCCTGCATACCTACCACAAGCCGGTTCACATCCGTCGGCTTGGGGTCGAGCGTCTGACGGCGCGAAAAGGCTAGCAGGCGCTGCGTCAATGCCACCGCGCGTTGCGCAGAGGTCTGCGCGCCGGCGATGAAACGGTCGATCCCCTCGGTCTTACCTTGCTTCAACCTGCGACTGATCACCTCCAGACTCCCTGTGATGCCAGCGAGCAGATTGTTGAAGTCGTGCGCGATGCCGCCAGTGAGCTGTCCGACCGCTTCCATTTTTTGAGCCTGCCTCAGAGCCTCCTCGGCCTGAGCGCGCTCTTTGATGGCTTCCTCAATGCGCTGCTCAAGTGAGCCATTCAGGCTTTTTAGCTCCATGTAAAGCCGTGCGTTATCCACAGCGATCGCAGCGTGTGCTGCAATACCCACCATGAGATCCTCGTGGTTCTTCTTGAACTGCCCGGCGTCTGGGTGCCCAAAGAACAAGCCACCGATCACCTCTCCAGAGCGGGATTGAACGGGAACGGCGAGATAGCTCCGCACCGGCAGATGCCCCTGAGGCATGCCATAATGGGGAGCATTTTTCCCATACCGAGCATCTAGCAAGATGTCGTCTGATCGTATCACGCCCTCGCCCATGAAAGTTGGCGCGAACACCTTGGTAGCACGGGGATTACCGAAACTTTCGAACTGAGAACGCTCGGCACCAGAAAGCGTGTACAGAAGGTACTTGCCTCCATCCTCGGCCAAGACATTGTAGAAGAACGCCCCAAATCGCGCGCCCGTAAGCTTCACGCCAGCATCCGTGACCATCTGGACAATCCGCTCGAGCTCCACTTCCGCTGTTAGCGCCTGTCCGATTTGATTGAGCGTTTCGAGAGTCCGACGCTGTTCTTGCTCCTCCGCAATGGGGCGAGCCTCAATAATCGTTCCTATTGGCTTGCCGCTGCCGTCCAGGATCGGGCTCGCCGTGTATGCGACTGGGTAAAAAGTGCCATCCTTGTGCACAAACACCTCTTCCCCTTGCATCTGCGCCCGTTCAGGGAAAGCTCTGTCGATCGGGCAGTCTTCGAGCGGATAATGACGACCATCCGGGTGCTTGTGGTGAATGACATCATGCAGCGGCCGCCCCTGTAGTTCAGCTCGGGAGAAGCCGGTGAGTTGCTCGGCTGCCCGATTTGCGAAGACACAGTACTGGCGCTCATCCATGAGGAATAAGGCCATCGTCGTATTGTTGACGATCGCCTCGAGCCGACGCGTCGGATCGTTCAAGTGCTGCCCGAAATCCATATGCAATCCTCGCAATCAGCCAATATTGGTACCAACCGAAACGCCTTCAAACGCAGAAGGCGTGGTAGCCGTTCCTGATCCAGTCTTGCGACTGCCAGTTCGTGCGCCAGTAGATGGTTGCGGCGTGAGTGTAAACAGCATCTGCGGTGGCAGCCGACGTGGCGGCAGCGAAAGGTACGGCGGCCATGGGCGGCACGGATTATTCGGAAGGCAGGACGACGTCTGCTTTCAGGCAGGCACGAGAGGATTTCCTATGACCGAGATGCAGGAGCGAAGCAGTCACCTTGACAGGACAGGCAGGCCACCACCTCCGAGATGGCGCATCGCTCGAAATTTACCTGAGCACTTCAAAAAGGCCCAAGTAAACTGTTTGAAGTCAGAAAACTAAGATCTTTGTGGGCCGGAGGGACTGCAATGGCATGCATGCGGGTGTTGCGGTGGTGAATCCAGGTGGACTATCAAGATGCAAGCAAGTCGTGCCCCGGCACGAAGGAAAGCCGAGCGCGGAATCTCAGTCATGCGCTACTGATGGCCATGGTCCCAACATTGCGCTAGATCTTCGCGATGACCGCATTTCCTTCCTTCCTCCGCATTGAGCCCGCCACCCGCCGTGTCTCTCTCGACGCGCGCAATTCAGCCTTCTATGGCGACCCCAACCGCTTCTATGCGGCACTCCACGAGCACTGCCCGACCTTCTACTGGGAGGAGCAGAAGCAATGGTTCTTCACCGGCTATGACCACGTCAACGCGCTGCTGCGAGATCGCCGCTTCGGCCGGCAGATCCTCCACATCGCCAACCGAGAGGAGCTAGGTCTACCGGAGCCGCAGCCGCATCTTACCAACTTCGACCTCGCCGAACGTCATTCGCTGCTCGAACTCGAGCCGCCGGAGCACACGCGGCTCCGGACACTGGTCAATCGCGCCTTCGTGTCACGCCACATCGAGCGGCTGCGTCCGGAGATTGCGGATTTGGCAGAGGATCTGGTCGACCGTTTCGAGAAGGACGGCAGGACCGAGCTTCTCTCCTCTTTCGCCGACATCATCCCGGTCACCATGATTGCGCGTATGATCGGCATCCCGGACGAGATGGGACCGCAGCTCCTGAAATGGAGCCATGACTACGTTGGCATGTACATGTTCAAACGCAGCCGGGAAGACGAGCTCGCCGCCGACCGCTCGGCACGTGAATTCGCCGATTACGTCAAGATGTTGATCGCTAAACGACGGACGGCGCCGCGCGAAGACCTGCTGAGCCACATGATCCACACGGAGCACAAGGGACAGTTTCTAACAGACGACGAACTTGTTTCCACTACAATCGTTCTCCTCAATGCCGGCCATGAGGCGACGGTCCACCAGATTGGCAACTCCGTGCGCGTGATCCTGGAGAGCGGCCTTTCGATCGCCGACATGTTCTGCGACGAGGCGGCAACGGAGCGGACGGTGGAGGAGACGCTGCGTATCTGCGCGCCGGTCCACATCTTCCAGCGTTGGGCGCTGGAGGACGTCGAGATCGACGGCGTCTCCTTGCGGCGCGGCGACAAGGTGAGCCTCATCCTCGCTGCCGCAAACCTCGATCCCCAAAAGTTCTCGGACCCGCTTGTTTTTAAGCCGGAGCGGCAGGAGGCGCCCAACCTCTCCTTCGGCGCCGGCATCCACTTCTGCATCGGCGCACCGCTTGCGCGGCTGGAGCTCAACTTGGTGCTGCCGATACTCTTCCGCCGCCTGCCGAGCTTGAGGATCGCGGAGACGCCCCGGGTGAAGGACGTCTACCACTTCCATGGCCTGGAGCGGCTGGACCTTGTCTGGTGAGACGCCGTTCAGGCGGCAGCGTCAGCTGCCTTGGCAAGGCCATAGCGGGCAGCCAGTTTGCTGAGCGACAGATGTGGCCGCAGGGCCTCTCGGGCAGCCTCGAACGTGTCGTAGAGTGCCCCTTCGGCGAGAGACGGAATGGTGATCAATTCATCCTGGTCGAAGCCTGCCAGGGCCGCATCAACGAGATCGGTAACACCATCACCATGTTCTGGTCCAGGTTGTCAAACGAGCCGCCGACGCGCTCGAATATTTCTGTACGGGTCAGCCCCGGCAGAACCGCCTGGAGCTTTACGCCGGTGCCAGCCAGTTCCCCGGGAAGCGGCTCGGTCAAGATCAAGAGGAAGGCCTTGCTGGCGCTGTAAGAACCACGGACGCAGTATTGATGATGCCGCCTGAACCGCGCTGCGCGAGAACCGCGCCTGACTGACGTCTGCTCAAGAGGCGGGCCGTAGTCGACGGCGTCCATTCGGTGACAGATCACGGTGCAAGAGGAGCGCCGCGATGACGATTAATCAGAGTCTGATCACGTAGTCTTTGCGAGTCGTTTCAATCACTTCCCACGTCCCCTTGAAGCCCGGCCTGAGGATCAGGCGGTCACCGGTGCGCAGGTGGATCGCCTCGCCGCCCTCCTCCGTGACGATCGAGTAGCCATCAATAATGTGGAGATACTCCCATTCGTCGTAGACGATTCGCCATTTGCCAGGAGTTGCTTCCCAGACGCCGGCATAGAGGCCGCGGTCGGCCTCCTCCAGGTTCCAGGTCCGGAACGTGGGATTGCCTGCGATCAGCCGGTCGGGCGCCGGAGCGCCCTCTTCCGGTTTGGCGAATGAAAGATCAAAGCTGATGGCTCTCGTCATAGGGAAAATGTCCTGTCTGTTGAAATGATATCCGTCTCGGGCAAGCCAACGGGCCGCCTGGCACAGGTCTCATAGAACATCTCCGGCTTGCCTCTCCCCCGCTCTAGAGGGAGAGATATCTGCTACTTTGAGCTCAAGACGGCACACCCGGAACCGGAAGATTGTCAAACGAGTTCACCTGGGAGCCAGAGGTGTATGCCAAATTCCGTCAGAGCTTGGCGAGCGACTGCGCCAGGTCGGCGATGATGTCTGCCTCGTCCTCGATGCCAATCGACAAGCGAACGACATCTGGCCCTGCACCGGCAGCCACCTGCTGCTCCTCGGAGAGCTGCCGATGGGTGGTGGAGGCCGGATGGATGACAAGCGAGCGGGTGTCCCCGATATTGGCGAGGTGGGAGAACATCTGCAGGCCCTCGACGAAGGCCTTGCCTGCCTCGTAGCCGCCCTTCAGTCCGAAGGTGAACACGGCCCCTGCCCCTTTCGGCGAGTAGCGCTGCTGCAGGGCGTGGTTCGGGTCGTCTTCCAGGCCCGAATAGCTGACCCAGGCGACCTTTTCTTGATCCTTCAGCCATTTCGCCACTGCCAGCGCATTGTCGCAATGACGCTGCATACGAAGCGGCAAGGTTTCGATGCCTGTCTGGATCATGAAGGCGTTGAAGGGGGAAATCGCGGGCCCGAGATCGCGCAGGCCGAGAACCCGGCAGGCAATCGCGAAGGCGATGTTGCCGAAGGTCTTGTGCAGCTCGACACCGGCATATTCGGGCCGCGGCTCGGAAAGCATGGGATATTTGCCCGATGCGGACCAGTCGAAGGTACCGCCATCGACGATCATGCCGCCCATGGAATTGCCGTGACCGCCGAGGAACTTGGTCAGCGAATGGACAACGATATCGGCACCGTGCTCCAGCGGCCGCAGCAGATAGGGGCTTGCCATGGTGTTGTCGACGATCAGCGGCAGGCCGTGACGCTGGGAGACCTCGGCGATCGCGGCGATGTCCACGAAGGTACCGCCGGGATTGGCCAGACTCTCGATGAAGATGCCCTTGGTGCGTTCGTCGATCTGGCTCTCGAAGCTTGCGGGATCCGCCGGATCTGCCCAGCGGACTTCCCAGCCGAAATTCTTGAAGGCATGGCCAAACTGGTTGATCGAGCCGCCATAAAGCTTTCGGGCAGCAACGAAATTGTCGCCCGGCTGCATGATCGTGTGGAAGATCAGCATCTGCGCTGCATGGCCGGAAGCGACCGCAAGTGCGGCCGTGCCGCCTTCAAGTGCTGCTACCCGCTCTTCGAGTACCGCCTGCGTCGGGTTCATGATGCGGGTGTAGATATTGCCGAACTGCTGCAGGCCGAAGAGCGCAGCGGCATGATCGGCATTTTCGAAGACGAAGGATGTCGTCTGATAGATTGGTGTTGCGCGCGCCCCGGTCGTCGGGTCGGGCTGTGCCCCCGCGTGAACGGCAAGCGTTGCAAAACCCGGATTGTGTGTCGGCATCTCTTCCTCCCTCATTTCAAGATCCATTACCGCCAACAAAGCCCTTCGGTTGATCCCGATCAAGGAATTTCATTCCGACCCTGCTAGCGCTTTGGGATTAACGGAAGGAGTTGGCCATGGATAGCTTCGCCCACCATCAATCGCCGTCGCTTGCCTCGCGGCTGCTGCGATGGTTTTCCGATGTCTGGGTGTCGGCGACCGAGACGGATGTCATCGGCCAGCTGGACGACCGCACGCTCCAGGAACTGGCGTGCGACTGCAGTGCTTCGGCCGATCAGCTGAAGCAGCTGACCAATGCCGGCCCTCATGCCGCAGACGAGATGGTCGCCCTGATGCTGGCGATCAACATCGATCCGGCCGAGGTGGCACGTCTCTATCCGCAGCGATTCCGCGACATGCAGGTCAATTGTTCGCTCTGCGGGTCGAAGGAGCGCTGCCGCCGGGATCTGTATGAGCAGGTCATTGCTCGGGAGTATGTCCGCTACTGCTGCAATGCAAATCACCTGACGGCGCTGCAGAAGGACGCGCCGCTGCTGATGGCCTGAGAAGCCAGGCCTTCAGCAAAGCACACACTTTCGATCAACCCACCAGACGCGGATACTCGATCGCCGGGCAGCGGTCCATGACGACCTTCATGCCGGCCGCTTCAGCCTTGGTGGCCGCCTTGTCGTCGCGGACGCTCAACTGCCCCCAGACGACTTTCGGCGGTGTCGGTAAGGCCGCCGCCTCGTCCACGATCGCATCGAGGTATTCCGGCGCTCGAAACACATCGACCATGTCGACCGGCTGCGGCACATCCGACAATGTCGCATAAACCGTCTGGCCATGGATCTGCTTGCCGGCCTGTCCCGGATTGACTGGAAATACCTCATATCCCTTTGAGAGCAGGAAGCGCATGACGCCATTGCTCGGCCGATCCGGGTTCGGCGAAGCCCCTAAGAGCGCGATCGTCTTCGTCTCATGCAGGATGGCAGCAATATAGTCGTCGTTGTAGCGGTCGTGGTTCATCGTGTTCTCCCGGCAACAAATGCTTGTCCTTAGATCTAGTGATCACACTGGAATTGCACAGGCACCGCAGCGAACTTTGACAGGAAAGGCGCGATGGCTTCTTCTGAGAGAAGGAGAAGCACCCTGCTCTTCCGTATGAGGGAACAGATGCAGCCAATCATGAGCGCCGGGGAGATCCATGGTTTCCTAGACAAGGAATTTCCGCAGGTCCATGCCGATGGGAAAGTACTCACCGTTCTGGAAGTCGCCTCCGGTCGCCTCACGATGCGCTTTGATCCGGCGGAGCGGCACCTGCGGCCGGGCGACACGATTTCCGGTCCGGCCATGGTGATGCTGGCCGATGTGGCCGCCTATGCGGTCATCCTCGCGCATATCGGACCAGTCGCGCTGGCGGTGACCACCAGCCTCAACATCAATTTCCTGCGCAAGCCCAAACTTGTGCCACTCGTGTGTGACTGCCGCATCCTGAAGCTCGGCAAGCGGCTTGCCGTTATCGACGCTGTCGTGACGCAGGAGGGCCAGCCCGGACCGGTCGCTCAGGCAACCGCCACCTATTCGATTCCGCCCCGCACATGAGGTATCATGTGACCACATGTGCAAACTATTGATTTGATTGATTGTTTTTCTAGATCGTCTAAAAGCGGTCGCTTGACGTCGCCAACCTCCGCCGGTATAAGCCGCCACAGATTGCGGATCCTCGTGGCCCGCATTCTTTTTTGGCGCCCAAGCGTCAAGCCAAGCAACAAGAAACGCCCCTGCTTCGGAGCTTTCCGGAGGCTCGGGTCCAGATGAAGAAAGCACGAACATGTCAACCTTCGTTCAGAAGCCTGCCGAGGTGGAGAAGAAGTGGGTGATCATCGACGCGGAAGGTCTCGTCGTCGGTCGCCTCGCCACCATTGTTGCCAACCGCCTGCGCGGCAAGCACAAGGCCACCTACACGCCGCACGTTGATGATGGCGACAACGTCATCGTCATCAATGCCGAAAAGGTCGCGCTGACCGGCAAGAAGTACTGGGACAAGAAGTACTACTGGCACACCGGTTATCCGGGCGGCATCAAGGAGCGCACCGCGCGCGCCATCATCGAAGGCCGCTTCCCGGAGCGCGTCGTTGAGAAGGCTGTCGAGCGCATGATCCCGCGCGGCCCGCTCGGCCGTCGCCAGATGAAGAACCTGCGCGTCTATGCCGGCGCGAACCATCCCCATGAAGCCCAGCAGCCGGTCGCACTCGACGTGGCATCGCTGAACAAGAAGAACGTAAGGAGCGCCTGATAATGGCCGATCTCTCCTCTCTGAAGGATCTCGCTCCGGCGGCCGAAAACCAGGCTCCGGTCCACGTCCGCAAGGTCGACAACCTTGGCCGCTCCTATGCGACGGGCAAGCGTAAGAACGCTGTTGCCCGCGTCTGGGTCAAGGCTGGCTCCGGCAAGATCATCGTCAACGGCAAGGAAATGTCCACCTATTTCGCCCGTCCGGTTCTGCAGATGGTCCTGCAGCAGCCTGTTGTCGCAGCTGCCCGTACCGGCCAGTTCGACATCATCGCAACCGTTACCGGCGGCGGCCTTTCCGGCCAGGCCGGTGCCGTTCGCCACGGCATCTCCAAGGCGATGACCTACTTCGAGCCGGGCCTGCGCTCGGTCCTCAAGAAGGGTGGCTTCCTGACCCGCGACAGCCGCGTTGTCGAGCGTAAGAAGTACGGTAAGGCCAAGGCTCGCCGGTCCTTCCAGTTCTCCAAGCGCTAATCGCTTCAGGCAGAACGATCGAACAAGGCGGGGCTTCGGCTCCGCCTTTTTCTTTGGCGGTTCGATCTTCTAGAATGGGGCCAAAGCCGTTTCGCTGCACAACAGGACGAAAATCAGCATGCCGGGCAAGACCATCGACCACGCCTTTACCGCAACGAGCCTCACATCGGCTTCGACCGATCCGACATTTGCCGGCGCGCTCTCCTTCATGCGCCGCCGGTTCAGCAAGGATGTGAGCGGCGCCGATACCGTGGTCTGGGGCATCCCCTTCGATGCCGCCACTTCTAACCGGCCCGGCGCCCGCTTTGGCCCCCAGGCCATCCGTCGCGCATCGGCGATCTTCGACAATGATCCGCAATATCCGTTCGGCCGCGATCTCTTCGCCGCAATGCCGACCGTCGACTACGGCGACTGCCTGCTCGACTATGGCAATCATGAGGAAACACCGACCACGATCGAGCGTGAAGCGGCGAGCTTGATTTCTAACGGGGCCTTCCTTCTCACGCTCGGCGGCGATCACTTCATCACCTGGCCGCTTTTGAAGGCGCATGTGTCTAAGCACGGGCCGCTGGCGCTGGTGCAGTTTGATGCTCACCAGGACACCTGGTTCGACGACAACCGTCGCATCGATCACGGTTCCTTCGTCGCCCGCGCAGCGCGGGACGGCCTGATCGACACCGCACGGTCGATCCAGATCGGCATCCGGACCCATGCGCCGGAAGATTGCGGCATCCGCATTCTTTATGGCTACGAAGTGGAGGAGATGACGGCGGACCAGATCGCTCAAACGATCCTCAGCCATACGCAAGGCGCGCCATCCTACCTCACCTTCGACATCGACTGCCTCGATCCGGCCTTCGCGCCCGGCACCGGCACACCCGTTTCCGGCGGCCCCTCGAGCGCCAAGATCCTCTCGGTCCTGCGCAAGCTGCAGGGTCTCGACATTCGCGGCGCCGACGTGGTCGAGGTGGCACCGGCCTACGACCATGCCGATGTCACCGCCATTGCCGGAGCCACGGTCGCAATGTATATGCTCGGGCTGCGCGCAGAACGCCTCGCAGCGGAAAGCTGATGGCAGAGGCGTCTGAGAAATCGATTCCGCAGAAGCGTGGAAGTCACTGAGAAAACAGGATTTGACCATGGCGAAGATCTTCATCGACGGTGAACACGGCACAACCGGCCTGCAGATCCGCAGCCGTCTTGCCGAACGTCGTGATGTGGAACTCTTGTCGATCCCTGAGGCTGAGCGTCGCAATGCGGCGATGCGCGAGGATCTGTTGAACAGCGCCGACATCGCCATCCTGTGCCTGCCGGACGACGCGTCACGGGAAGCCGTCTCGATGCTCTCCGGCAACAACCGTGTGCGCATCATCGACACTTCGACTGCCTATCGCGTCGATCCGAACTGGGCCTATGGCTTTGCCGAGATGGACAAGGCGCAGGCGCAGAAGATCCGCTCGGCCCGCTTCGTCGCTAATCCCGGCTGCTACCCCACCGGTGCAATCGCTCTCATCCGCCCTCTTAGAGCGGCTGGCATTGTGCCCGACGATTATCCCGTCACCGTCAACGCCGTTTCCGGCTATACGGGCGGCGGCAAGCAGATGATCGCCCAGATGGAAGACCCGGGCCGCGACGACGCGATCAAGGCCAACCATTTCCTCTACGGCCTATCGCTGAAGCATAAACACGTGCCGGAGATGACGGTGCACGGCCTGCTTGACCGCGCTCCCCTCTTCTCTCCCTCCGTTGGCCGGTTCCCGCAGGGCATGATCGTGCAGGTGCCGCTCTTCCTGCAGAACCTGAAGAACGGCTTTACGCGGGAAAGCATCCACAAGTCGCTCGTTGCCCACTACGCGGGCCAGGACGTCGTCGAGGTGGTCGGGCTTGAGGAGGCAAACAGCCTCGCTCGCGTCGATGCCGAGGAACTGGCGGGCAAGGACACGATGAAGCTCTTCGTCTTCGGCAGCACCGGCGGCGAGCACGTCAATCTTGTCGCAGTCCTTGACAATCTCGGCAAAGGCGCCTCGGGCGCTGCCGTCCAGAACATGGACCTGATGCTGAGCGCCTAGTGAAGGAGCCTCTGACAGGCATCCCTGAAGCCCTCGCGGTCAGCTGGGGCATCAAGGGGGTGGAACCGGTCGCCGATACCCGGACAAGCCTAGTCCACCGTGTCTGGCTCGGTGATGGCTCTTCTGCGATCGTCAAGCGGTTGAAGCCCGCCGGACTGCATGAGCTTTCGGGCATCGATTTTCTGGATTGGCGCGATGGCGAGGGTTGCGTGAGGCTTCTTGCCCGCCAGCACAGTATCTGCTTGCTAGAGGATGTGGGCAGCGTAACGCTCACAAGCTATCGGCGACTTCATGGTGAAGAGGCTAGCAACCGGGTCATCGTCTCCATCGTCGAGAAGCTGCATTCGCCCTCCCCGTTAAGTCCACCTGGCAGCCTTTTGCCACTAAGACGGCATTTCCGAGCCCTTCTGGAACATCCGCCGGTCGCAGACGAGCAGCTCTCGCATACGCTTGCGTTCTGCGCCTCCTTGGCCGAGGAATTGCTGGCCGCGCAGATTGATGCTCGCCCATTGCATGGCGACCTTCATCACGACAACATAATATCGGGCGCAACGGCGGGCTGGCTTGCCATCGATCCCCAAGGCCTTGTCGGTGACCCGGCCTACGATGTCGCCAACATCTTCGGCAATCCAAACGGCGCTTTCACAGACATCGTTGATCCCCGTCGGATTTCAAACCTCGTGGACCTGTTTGCCGCGACACTCGGCTGCAGCCGGAGAAAGGTCCTTCGTCACGCGATCGCCCATGCAGGCCTGTCGATCTGCTGGTCTCTTGAGGATGACGACGGAATTTCTCCGGGTTCCGACGCTGCCGAGCGCTTCGAATTTATCAAGGTTGCGCTGCCGATGGAGGAGGAGCTGGACGTCAGCTCCTGACTTCCACCGCGACCTCCGGCCGATACTCGCCGACGAAACCGCGCCAGTGGGCGATCGCAAAGCCGAGGACGATCAGCGCCATCCCCTGATGCATGAGCGCGGTATGCAGGTGCACCTGCGAGAGAAGCGTCAGGACGCCGATCATGGCCTGAAGGCAGACGAGACCGAAGAGGACGACGGATCTACGCGCATGGGTGGTGCGCGGCGCAAGCCGCAGCGAGACGATCATGTGGAAGAGTGTGACCGCCAGCAGAACATAGGCGCCCGTGCGGTGGACGAACTGCACCGTCTTCGGGTTCTCGAAGAGATTGATCCACCACGGCTCCTGCACAAAAAGGCCTCCCGGCACCAGGGATCCATCCATCAGCGGCCAGGTGTTATAGGACAGGCCAGCATCAAGCCCCGCCACCAGTGCGCCGAGATAGATCTGGAACAGCACCAGGAAGGCGATCCCTGCCGCGGCCCAGGACGACTTTTCTGTCGGCGGCGGATCGTTGGTGTGGGATGACAGACCGCGCAGGATCCACACACAGGCTGAAAAGATCAGGCAGGCAATCGTCAAGTGTATGGCAAGGCGGTACTGCGAGACGCTCGTCAGCTTGCTCAGGCCGGAGGATACCATCCACCAGCCGACAAAGCCCTGAAAGCCGCCTAGCGCTAGGAGACCGACGAGCGGCCGGCGAATGCGCGGCTCGATCTTGCCCGTGACCCAGAAGAACAGCAGCGGCAGGGCAAAGACGATGCCGATGGCGCGGGCAAGGAAGCGGTGTATCCATTCCCACCAGAAGATCGACTGAAACTCCTCAAGCGTCATGCCCTTGTTGATCTGCTGGTATTGCGGGATACGCTTGTAGAGATCGAACTCCTCCTGCCACTCCTCAACGGACAAGGGCGGGATGACGCCATGGATCGGCTTCCATTCGGTGATCGACAGGCCTGAGTCGGTGAGGCGCGTTGCGCCGCCCACCAGCACCAGACAGAACAGCGTAAAGATGACGAAGCCGAGCCATATGCGCACCGCCTTGCGGTCACGCTCGCGCCGGCGCGTATGGCTTATGATTTCCGCTGCTGTTACATCGGCCACTGACATCACTGCTCCCGGGGTTTCTGCAGGCGCAGCAAGACGCCAATCATCTAAGCGTTGATTTGCCTTAAGCACCCGTGCAAAACAAGCCCCAGCGCTTTGCGGCATGCCGTCGCGGCCTTTGCCCAGCAGTTCGGAGAGACGCCAATGCCGCCACGGGTGCGCAGCTTCATAGGGACCATCCTGATCATCTTCCTGGTGATCATCTATGCGCTGCTGGCGACGACGATCGCAACGCTGACGCTCGCCACCTATCCATGGTGGGTGCATCTGATCTACTTCCTGTTCTCCGGTCTTTTATGGATTTTGCCCGCAATGCTGATCATCAAGTGGATGGCGGGACCGAAACGCCAAGACTGACCGCTGCTTTGCGAGCGATTAACCACGCCGGCTAAAGTTCACAGCGCTCATGTGACGCGTAAACTTGTCGGCCACGCCGATGGCCTATCTTCCGCCTCATCAGCTTTGGAAGAAACGATGACCGTTGCAACCGCTCGCCCTGATTTCGACTTTGAGGATGCGCCATCCGCACCGCTCATCCTCGCGTCCCTCGCGTTCGACGTGGTGACCACCCCCTCACTGATCGAGGCGGAATGGCGTTCACTGGAAATCCTGCCCCGAAACTCGTTGAACCAGGGTTTCGACTGGGCAAGCACCTGGTGGTCGGCACAGAACCTCTCGCCGCTAATCCTAAGGGGCCAGATGGGCGGGCGCACCGTGATGCTGTTGCCTCTCGAAGTTGTGCCAAGCTACGGTTTGAAAACGGCACGCTTCCCGGGTGAACGCTTCAACAATATCAATACCGGCCTCTTCAGCGCCGATTTTCCGGTTCTGAGCGGCGATGACCTGTCCGCATTTCGCGACGCCATCATTGAATGCCTTGCGCCGTTTGCCGATACACTCGTGCTGGACACCATGCCCGAGGTCTGGAACGAGGCACGAAATCCGTTTGCGGATTTTGCGACACGGCAAAACCCCAACCCTTCCTTTCAGCTTCCGCTCCACCCGAGCATGGAAGAAACGATTGCGCAGCTGAACGCGAAGACCCGCCGCAAGCGCTATCGCAGTCAGTGCCGGCGTCTGGAGGCCATTGGCGGCTTCTCCCACGACTGTCCTGACACTGCTCAAGGGCAACACGCTCTGCTTGACCTTTTCTTCCGCCAGAAGGCGGAGCGGTTCGCCGGCTTCGGCTTGCCCGATGTCTTCCAGCCGCCAGAGATCCAGCTCTTCTTTCATGACCTGATCGACCGTTCGATCGGCGTGCGCGACTATCCGTTGCGGATGCACGCGCTTCGGCTTCACGGCGAAAACGAAGGCAGTATCGTCGCCCTCGGCGGCCTGTCGCGCAAGGGGGGTCACGTGCTTTGCCAGTTCGCCTCGATCGACGACAAGCTCTGCCCCGATGCAAGCCCCGGAGAGCTGCTGTTCTGGCTGATGATCGAAGAAGTCTGTCAGGAAGACGCAACGGTCTTCGACTTCGGCGTCGGCGATCAGCGCTACAAGCACAGCTGGTGCCCTGTCACCACGGTGACACAGGACCTCGTCCTACCGCTCACCGCGAAGGGCCGGCTGGCAATGCCGATCCTTGACGCCCTGGCGCAGCTTCGGGTCACGGTGAAGCGCAACCCGAAGATCTATGCCTCCATCCAAAAGGCCCGTGCGTTGCTGCGGCGGTGACCGTCAAGCGGCACGCCTGCGCGAGGCGACGCCGCCGGACATGATGAGCAGGTTCTTGTAACCGGCGTCCGCCAACTGCTTGGCCAGCGTACCGATCTCGTCGTCCTCGCCGCCGGGCACCGAAAGCACGATTTCGCTTTTCGGTTGTGCTCCCAATCGGGCGAGGCCCTCTACCTCCGCTGCACCGCATTCAACCAGCACCAGATCATACGCGTCGACGAGTGCGTCGATGATGATCCGCAACCGGTCTGCAGCGCGCATTGCGCTTTCTGCATCCGCATTGCCGCGCGGGATGATGTGAGCTTCGGACAGGCGATCGGAATGGATCGCGTCGCCGAAGGCCGTCTCGCCGGCAAGCAGATCGGTAATGCCAGGCAGCTCCATGTCATAGGCCATCAGCCGGGTTGGGCAACCGGATCCGGTAAGATCGAGCAGGATCACGTTCTTGTCACGCTCGGCCACCTCACGGGCCAGCATCACGGTTGCGGTCGAGCCGGTGTCGCCGCTCGGTGAAAACACGAAGGCACACGGGACACCATGCCGAAGCAGGGTATTGGCGACCCCTTCCGTGGTGAAGGCCTCGTCCTTCGGTAAGGATGCCGACAAGGCCAGCTGTTCTTCAGCCTTGAGGAACGCGGCCGTTGCTGCGGCGTCGACGGGATCGACTGGACGCGGCATCGCCGGAGCGGGTTTGGAAGCTTGATGCGGCACCAACTCTTCTGCCGTGTTCACGGGTACGCCGACGGGCCTCAACGCGCGTCCGGAAAAGAGCGCTGCGACCATAATGGCGATGGCGCTGAGGATCAGGCTCGCCAGTGCTGCTATGACGACGATCGGCACCACCTTCGGGAAATAGGGTTCGGACGGTTCATAGGCGCTGGAGATAATGCGTGCATCCGCCGGCGCGGCGTTCGGATCGGCCCGTGACGCGGCCTCGCGATAGCGCGCGAGATAGGTTTCGAGAAGCTGGCGCTGGGCTGTGGCTTCCCGCTCGAGGGCGCGCAGCCCCACCTCCTCGCCGCCGGCCTTGGCTGATGCCGCCTTCAGCTCGTTCAGCTGCTGCATCAGCTGACGTTCGCGAATGCGCGAAACTTCGGCTTCGCTGTCGAGGCTGCCTAAGATCTTGCGCGTCTCGTTCGATATCTGCTGACGGATGCCGGCAAGCTGTGCCCGCAGTCCCTTCAGGCGCGGATGGTTGTCGAGCAGAACGATGGACTGCTCCGCCACTTGCGCCTGCACGTTCGCTTCCGTCTCGCGCAGACGCTGGATGACCTGGGATCCGACGACCTCGGCGAGCATGTCGGAGTCGCGGCCGGCCTCGATTGCGGACCGCACGTTCTCCGCCCTCGCCTCAGCATTGGCGCGCTCTGCGCGTACCCGGGCAAGTTCGGTCGAGATGTTGTTGAGCTGCTGTGCCGTGAAGCTGCTGCTATCGGTGGTCTGGAAGAGGCCGGCCGAAGCGCGATACTCCGCAACCTTCGCTTCCGCCTGCCGGACCTTCTCGGTCAGGCTCGCGATCTCCGGCTCCAGCCACTTGGTGACTTCGGAATTGGTATCGAGCTTCGCGCCGCTCTGCAGCTTCAGATAAACCTCGGCCATCCGGTTCGGCACCGAGGCGGCAAGCTTGGGGTCTTCGGACGAAAACTCGACGGCGATAACGCGGGAGTTCTCAACAGCATAGACCTGGAGCTTCTCACGGAACTCCTTGATCACCCGGTCCTCAGGGGCGAGATCCAGCGGGTCCTGCTTCAAGCCGAGAAGCACGAGCGGGTTCGGCAGGAGGGACTGTGCTTGCGGGCTGAACTCCTCCGTCTCCTCAAGCTTGAGGTCGCTGACGACCTGCCGGATGAGATCTGCAGAGCGCAACAGCTCGGCTTGGCTCGTGATGTTGAGCGAATCGAGCACGGGATCGTTGGCGGCGGCGGGTGCTGGAGCGCCAGAAAGGTTCGGCGACCGGGATTCAATCAGGATGCGGGTCTCACCCTTGTAGAGCGGCGTCATCATGGTGGTCGCCGCCAAGGCTGCGCCGGCCGCTAAGAGGACGATCCCGCCAACGGTCCTGCGCCGTTCCCAGACGGCCGACGCCAAGCGCCCCAGATCGATGTCCACGTCCTGATTGCTGCCAATTGCGCCCGACATCACATGCTCCGACTTGAAGAAATCGCGGCAAGTGTAAAGAGCTATGGTAATCCAAGCGTTAATGGCGGAGCGGCAAAGAAGCGCCCGTAAGACGCCCGCATGATCGCCTTTACCCGCCATTAACCCTAACAGAGGGATAACTAGCGCCATCTGATGCACCGCCGGAGCCCGCCGCGAAATGTCCGTCGCCCGCCGACCACGATCGACCATTCTTGTTCTTGCCTTGCTGGCGCTGAGCGCTTCCGGCTGCTCCACCTATCAGCCGGCGCCTCGGTCTTTTGCTCAAGCGGCCGTCCAGCCGTATCGGCTCGATAGCGGCGACCGGTTGAGGATTACGGTCTTCGAGCAACCTGGCCTCACCAATACCTATTCGGTCGACCAGGCCGGCTACATCGCCTTCCCGCTGATCGGACAGGTCGCCGCACGCGGCCAGACACTTCCAGCGCTGGAAGGTGCGATCGCTTCGCAGCTGAAGCGCGGCTATCTTCGCGATCCAGACGTCACCATCGAGATCGATCGTTACAGGCCAGTTTTCGTCATGGGCGAGGTCGGTCGACCGGGCCAGTATTCTTATGTTCCCGGCATGACGGCACAAAACGCGATCGCCATTGCCGGCGGGTTTACGCCGCGGGGCAATCAGCGCGACGTGGACGTCACCCGCAAGATCAACGGTCGCGTGATGACGGGCCGCACCCCGGTATCGAGCTCGGTCCTTGCCGGCGACACCATCTACGTGCGCGAACGGCTGTTCTGATCGCCATGGCCGACGCCGCAAAGCTGCGCATCCTTCACTGCTTCAGGTCGCCCGTCGGAGGGATCTTCCGCCATGTGCGCGATCTGGTCGAGGAGCATCGTGCGGCAGGCCATGAGGTCGGCATTCTCTGCGACAGCTCCACCGGCGGTGCTTATGAGGATCGGCTGTTTGACGGCATTCGACCGTATCTTTCGCTCGGGCTGACCCGCATTCCGATGCGACGTTCCATTGCACCATCGGATCTTTCTGCACTTCGAAGAAGTTACAAACACATAAAGAGCCTGCAGCCGGACATTCTGCACGGACACGGCGCCAAAGGCGGCGTGCTGACGCGTCTGATCGGCACGGCTCTTCGGGCAAACAGGTCTCGCGTAGCCCGACTTTACTCGCCGCACGGCGGCAGCCTCCATTTCGACCGTTCAAGCGCATCCGGCCAAGCCGTGTTGCGCATCGAGAGGTTCCAGGAACGCTTCACGGACTCGCTCGTCTTCGTCTGCGACTACGAGCGCCGCACCTATGAAGCCAAGGTCGGAAAGCCGACGATCCGGTCGCAGGTGATCCTGAACGGAGTGAAATGGTCGGAATTTAAACCCATTTCGACCACCGATGATGCCGCCGACTTCCTCTATATCGGCATGTTGCGTGACCTGAAGGGGCCGGACGTCTTCATCGATGCCTTCGCCCGCACCGAGCGCGCACTTGGGCGCCCCCTCTCAGCGTTGATGGTCGGCGATGGGCCTGATCATGACCGCTACGAGACGATGATCAACGAGCGGGGTCTAGGGCGCCGCATCCGCATGATGCCTGCCATGCCGGCGCGTGAAGCGTTCGCCACGGCGCGCATCGTAGTCGTGCCCTCCAGGGCCGAAGCCATGCCTTACATCGTCATCGAGGCGCTGGCGGCGCAAAAGCCGGTAATTGCGTCTCGAGTGGGCGGCATTCCGGAAATCCTCGGCGCAAATAGCGAGGCTCTAGCGACCCCAGGTGATGCACAAGACCTTTCGCAGATCATGGCAACGGCTGCCACCGATCCTGGCTGGCAGGAACGGGTCATGCCGAAGCCTGACGACTTCCGCTCCGTCTTTTCAAGTTCGGTGATGGCTCAGAGCATGCTCATGCTTTACCGGAGCCTGCTTGAAAACCCGCCCCTAAAGGTTTCTTAGCAGTTTGCTGCTAGTCCGTTCAGATCACAGGAACCGAGCGCGGCTTCAGACAAGCCTGGCGCAAGAGGACCAGAGGGATGAACGACGCGGGTATGAAAAGCCAGTTTGACGTCGACGCCCTGCGCCGCAAGGTGTCGGACCAGTCGGCAATTGAAGCGCCGCAGGACGGTCAGTCCGTCCTCAACCCGTTTGCTCTGCAGATCGCCAATCAATTTCGGGCGGAAAACACCTCGCCGTCGCTTTTGATCGGGCAGATCCGCCTGCTTGAATTCCTGTCGATCGTCGCCCTGAACCTGCTGGCGGCCGTTACGCTTATGCCGGGAAACGGTGCCGGTCTTCTCGTTCACCTCGCGATTGCGGTGATCGGTGCGGTGACGACGGTTCTCGCGCTCCAGGTTGCCGATGGCTACCAGATCCCGATGCTGCGCATTGCATCACGCAGCAGGCGCCGCCTCGTTGTCGCATGGGCCATCGGCTTTGCGGCTTCGGCAGCAGCTCTCTATTTCGTTGAGGAGCAGGCCCTTTCCGTCCTCGCCTATACTTTCTGGTTTTCCGGTGCATGCTTGTTTCTGCTTGGCGAGCGCCAGCTGATCTCTTCCGGCATCCGGCACTGGGCCCGCAACGGCACGATGGAACGGCGCGCCGTCATCATCGGTGGCGGCGAGCCTGCCAAGCAGTTGGTGCGGGCGCTCGAGCAGCAGCCGGACAATGACATCCGCATCTGCGGCATCTTCGATGACCGAGGTTCGGGACGTTCTCCGCCTGTCGTCGCCGGCTATCCCAAGCTCGGCACATTCGCCGAACTCGTGGAATTTGCCCGCCTGGCGCGCGTTGACATGCTGATTATCGCGCTTCCGGCGTCTGCCGAAGAGCGGATTCTGCAGCTCTTGCGCAAGCTTTGGGTACTGCCGGTCGACATCCGCCTTGCCGCACACGCCAACCACCTGCGTTTTCGGCCGCGCTCCTATTCGCATGTCGGCGCCGTGCCGATGTTCGATATCTTCGACAAGCCGCTGCGCGACTGGGATTCGGTTGCCAAGCGCAGCTTCGACATCGTCTTCTCGCTCATGTCGCTGGCCGTTATCTGGCCGGTGATGGTTGCGGCAGCGATTGCGGTGAAAACCACCTCTAAGGGGCCAGTCTTCTTTGTTCAGAAGCGTCATGGCTTCAACAACGAGGTAATCGACGTCCTGAAATTCCGCTCGATGTATACCGAGCTTGCCGATCCGACAGCCAAGAAGGCGGTGACGAAGAACGACCCGCGCGTAACACCGGTTGGCCGTTTCCTGCGCAAGTCGTCGATCGACGAGCTGCCGCAGTTGTTCAACGTGCTGAGCGGCAGTCTTTCGCTGGTCGGCCCGCGGCCGCACTCAATCCACGCGCAGACCGGCGACCGGCGCTATGTCGACGTGGTGGAGAGCTATTTCGCCCGCCACCGGGTCAAGCCGGGCGTCACGGGCTGGGCGCAGATCAACGGGTTGCGTGGCGAGCTCGACAGCGACGAGAAGATCCGTATGCGTACAGCCTATGACCTCCAGTACATTGAAAACTGGTCGCTGCTCTTCGACCTGAAGATCCTGTTCCTCACGCCGATCCGGCTGCTGAACGTGGAAAACGCCTATTGACTGTCGCCGTGCACGATCAAAGGCCGTTTGAGCCGAAGCTTGCGGCCGTCACCTTGCTTGGCTCGGGAATGATTGCGCTTGGCGTCTTCCTGTCTGGCTTCGTGATGTCGGAGCCTGCGCCTTACGAGCTGATCATGGCCGTCCAGATCGCTGTCTGGTTCCTGCTGGGGCTCACCTTGTCGCGAACCACCGGCCTGCTCCTGGCCATGCTTCTTGTCTTCAACGTCGGCGGGCTCCTGGCGATCACTGTGATGAAGGACATGTCAGAGGGCCCGATGTATGCGGCCGTGTCGATCTTTCTCGCCTTGAGCTCCGTCTTCTACGCCGCCGTGATCGAGAACCGCCACCAGCGCCTGACGCTGATCTTCAAGGCCTGGGTGGCTGCCGCAATCATCACCGCGCTTCTTGGCATTCTCGGCTATTTCCACGCCTTTCCAGGGGCTGGTGCCTTTACCCGCTATGACCGTGCGATGGGCGCCTTCCAGGACCCGAACGTTTTCGGCCCCTATCTGGTCGCGCCGATCCTCTACCTGATGCACCGGCTGTTGACGGACAGGCTCATCAAATCGCCGCTGCCCATCGCCGGCCTCTTGGTCCTGGTGCTTGGCGTTTTTCTTTCCTTCTCTCGTGCCGCCTGGGGGCTGCTTGCCTTCAGCGGCCTGATGCTGATCGTGGTGATGCTGCTGAAGGAGCGTACTGCGGCCTTCCGCATGAAGATCCTGGTGCTCTCGATCACCGCCCTCGTGCTAATGGCGATCGCGCTTGCCATCGCACTGCAGTCGGAGCAGGTCTCAAATCTCTTCACCACGCGCGCGAAGCTCGTCCAGGATTACGACGGCGCCCATATGGGTCGCTTCCAGCGCCACAAGATCGGTTTTCTCCTGTCGATGGAGCGTCCGCTGGGCATCGGGCCGATGCAGCTCGGCCACATGTTCGGCGAAGACGAGCACAACATCTGGCTGAAGTCGCTCACCACCTATGGCTGGCTTGGCTTTGCCACCTATCTGATCATGATCGGCTGGACGCTGGCCGCCGGCTTCCGCTATCTCCTGCGCGAGCGGCCTTGGCAGCCTTTCCTCATGATCGGCTGGATCGTCATCCTTGGCCATTGCCTGATTGGCAACGTCATCGACACCGATCACTGGCGCCACTTCTACCTGCTGCTCGGTATTGTCTGGGGCTGCATTGGGCTTGAGCAGCGCCACCAGCGCCAGCTGCGGCTCGCCCAGCACGCCTGAGCAAGCTTGACTTCACGAAGCTCTACGCCAGATCTTCTCCTCATGCTTACGGGAACACAATTGCGCGCCGGGCGCGCCATCATCGGCCTTTCGATCGAAGATCTTGCGGAACTGACCGGCCTTTCCATCAACGACATCGTCCAGGCGGAAGGCGGCACGGCCGTCGACGCTCATGTTGCGGAGCGTCTTCGCCTGGCACTTGAGCCGAAGGGCGTCGTTTTCCTGGCGGCAGGCGAAGACAATCCGGGGGCTGGCCCCGGTGTGAGGCTACGCGGCCAGGGAGGCGACGAGGGGATCCGACCGGAGGATTTGAGCTCGGCGAACGACGGCTGACACGGCGCGATCAAAAATCATCATCTTCTTCTGGAACTTCTTCGCTTATCCGGCGTTCTGCTAAAATATCGCGTAGCTGGGGGTCCAAGTATGAGCGAGCGCATCGACGTCGAGCAGTTAGAAGAAAATGGTCTTCGCAAGGTCTGGAGTGTCAGCGAATTCGCCAAGCGCTATCGTCTGGAGCGTGATGAGGAGACCCGGTTGCTGAAGCTTCTTGGTGCGTTTGCCACCGAGCAGGAACTGCTGATGAACGCATCGCGAGCGCCGCGCTTCCGCTGATCGAAAGCAACTTAACTGACCGACGGCTGCCTCCTCGGCGGCCGTTTTGCGTTGTGGCGACAGTCATAGAAAACCCTCATGACCGCGCCAAGCAACAGGAACCACTTCTTCAACTGCGCGTTCACGGGCATCCACAATCAGCGCGACCGTTGGGGTCGCCAACGGAGGATAAGATGCTGAAACTTATTGCCAAAGCTGGCCTTGCCGTCGCGCTTGCCAGCGCCACCGTCGGTGCAACCGCATCGGTTGCATCAGCTCAGGATCTGGAGTTGCGGATCGGACCGGATGGTGTACGTCCGGTTATCCGCGACCGGGAGGCTGAGCGTTACCGCGAGCGCGATCGCCGGCGCGACGAGTGCAGTCCGCGCGAGGCGCTGTCGATTGCCCGCAGCGAGGGCTTCCGCCGGGCGGAAGTCACCCGCGTGACCCGTCGTAGCGTGACGGTCGAAGGCATGACGCGCCGCGGCCCCGACCGTATCGTGTTTGCCAATGTGCGCGGCTGCCCGGAAATCTGACGCACCGCCGCAACATGCCACTGCAAAGCCTCGCCGGTGGCGGGGCTTGTTCATGCCTGCTCTGCTCGAGCGGGCGCGGTTTCTGCCTCATCGCCTGGCAGTGAGACGTCTTCGTCGAGCGTTTCGCGGATCCAGAGCTTCTTGACCGTGACGAACACGACCACGAGGAGCGGCATGGCGAACACCGCCCCCAAGGGGCCGAGCAACAGAGCAAAGCCGACGACGGCGAAGATCGTCAGGGCCGGCGGCACTTTCACCATCCTCTGTTGGATCATCGGCGTGATCAGGTTGCCCTCGATCTGCTGGATCAGGACATAAAGCCCGATCACCCAGAGCGCCGTGGCTGGGCTTTCGGCAAACCCGGTAAGGATCGCCGGTATAGCCCCGAGGATTGGCCCCAGGATCGGAATGAACTCGAAAAGGGCCGCGATCAGGCCAAGCGCCAGGGCTGACGGAACGCCGAGAAGCCAAAGACCCGCAGCGGAAAGCGCGCCGACCAGCAGCATTCCTAAGAGCTGACCGAGAAGCCAGAGGCGGAGGGAAGCTCCGACCACTTCGAGTGTATCGCGTGCTTCCTGTCGATTTGAGCGCGGGAAGAGCAGAAGCAGGCCGCGCCGATATATGCCGGGATCTGCGGCGAGATAGATGCCGGCGACGAAGACGATGACGAGATCGCTGACGATCCCCAGTGCGGTCGATGAGATCCCGGCAAAGTTGGAAAGAAAAGAGGCCTGCGACACCGCCTCCTCGATCTCGCGCATCAGTGTGTCTTGCGGATTATCAATGCCGAAGCGACCGGCAATCATCTGCACGAGGTCCGGAAGGCGCTCGATTAGCTCAGAAAACTGCGTCTGGATCTGAGAGCCAAGAAGCATGCCAAAGCCGATAACGGCGGCGATGATGACAATCGTCGAAGCGATCAGCGATGGGGTCGTCGGCAATGGCGTATGACGGGAAAAGGCGTCGGCCAAAGCGCGGATCAGCATGCCAAACAGGACGGCACCAAAGGCCAGCAGCAAGAGGTGGGTCAGGTTCCAGATGAGGAAGGCTGCGGCAACTACGCCCAGAGCCAGGAGCAGCAGTCGAAAGAAGAAACTCCAGTGGATTAGGCCGCCATCCAACGCGATCTGTTTCTTGCCTTCGGACATCCCGTGGTTCTCACAATCATCGGAGCTAGTCGCGGTTCGGACGCCAGACGTTGTGGTCGGCGTCCAAACGGGAAAAGAGAAGACATGCCTCAATCGCGCGGCATGTTGTCCTTCCATTCGCGGCCATAGGTAGGGCTTGGCGTACCGGAGGTGTGCGATTTGCTGCTGCGCATGTTGTCGACATGGCTGTGCTTCTCATCGCGTTCGCCGCCCCCACCGGAAACCCGGCTGACCGGCGGATTGGTCGGCGCTCCATCCGGGCGCGGATCCTGCTTTTCGGGGATCGGCTTGGTGCGGTCCTCATGGCTTGCGCCAGGACCGCCCCAGCGGACGGTGTTGGGATGTTTCTCTGGCATGTGATCGCTCCGCTGATGATTTGCGTTTCAGGCTCAAGAGGCTCCGGCACCGCTTGTTCGGCGCATGGGGCTATGATCACAACCCCTTGCGCCCGCAAAAGTTTCGCACGCTGGCAATGAGCCTCGCCTGCCGCATCTCCACCACCTGGAAAAGCCGACGTGTTCGGTGGAACTACATCATGCTTCGCGTGTTGCGTCTTCTTCCGCTGCACATCCGCGCCATCCAGGGGGAGCTCATGTCGAAGAACGAGACGATACATTATGATGGTCCGGCAGGCGGCTGGGGTTCGGCCAAAGGGATCGCAAGGATCTTTGCCAAGGAGCTGAGCTCGCCGACGGTGGCCGAGACGCTGCGCCGGCAAAACAAGCCCGGCGGCTTCATGTGCGTTTCCTGTGCCTGGACCAAGCCTGCCAATTATCATCCGCTCGAATTTTGTGAAAACGGTGCGAAGGCGACCCTTTGGGAGCTGACGACGCGTCGCTGCACTCCCGACTTTTTCGCGAGGCATACGGTCACGGAGCTACGCGGTTGGAAGGACCATGACCTTGAACAGGAAGGCCGCCTCACCCATCCGATGCGCTATGACCGGGAAAGCGACCATTATGTGCCCTGTTCCTGGGAGGAAGCCTTCTCTGCAATCGGGCAGGAGCTGAAGGCGCTCGACCCGAAGTCGGTGGTCTTCTACACGTCCGGCCGGGCAAGCCTTGAGACGTCCTATCTTTATGCGCTCTTCGCGCGGCTCTACGGCCATAACAACCTGCCGGACAGCTCCAACATGTGCCACGAGACGACGTCGGTCGGTCTGAAGAAGGTGATCGGCGCGTCCGTCGGTACATCCGTCTTTGAGGATTTTTCCACTTGCAATGCGATCTTCTTCTTCGGTCAGAATACCGGCTCCAACAGCCCCCGTTTCCTGCATCCGCTGCAAGAGGCCGTCAAACGCGGCTGCAAGATCGTCACCTTCAATCCCGTTCGCGAAAAGGGACTGGAGACGATGATCAATCCGCAGAGCCCAACCGAGATGCTGACCGGCAAGGAGACGCAGATCTCGTGTCAGTATCATCAGGTGAAGACGGGCGGTGATATCGCTGCCGTCATGGGCATGTGCAAGCACGTATTTGCCAAGGACGACGAGGCCAAGCAGCAGGGTCGCAAGGTGATCGATCGCGACTTTATCGAGCAGCATACGAACGGCTTCGAGGCGTTTGAGCAGAAGGTCCGCACCACCGGTTGGGAAGAAATCGAGCGGGAGTCCGGGCTTGATCGGGCAGCCTTAGAAGCTGCTGGGCAGGTCTATGTGGATGCCGAACGAGTGATCGGCATTTACGGCATGGGGCTGACGCAGCAGGTCGGCGGCTTCGACAGCATTGCCATGCTGGTCAATATGCTTCTGCTGAAGGGCAATATCGGGCGAGACGGCACGGGTATATCCCCCGTCCGCGGCCACTCTAACGTCCAGGGGCAGCGAACGGTCGGGATTTCAGAGAAGCCAAACCTGGTTCCGCTCGACAAGTTGGCTGAGATGTTCGACTTCGACCCACCGCGCGAAGAGGGTGTGAATACGGTCGGAGCTTGTGAGGGGATCTTGGACGGCAGCATCCGTGGCTTCGTCAGCCTTGGCGGCAATTTCGTGCGCGCCATTCCCGACCATGACGTCATGGAAGACGCCTGGGCGAAGATGCGCCTGACCGTGCAGATCGCCACCAAGCTCAATCGCAGCCATCTGATCAACGGGGAAATCGCTTATCTCCTTCCCTGCCTTGGTCGCAGCGAGGAAGACATACAGCAAGCGGGGCCGCAGACGGTTTCGATGGAAGACAGCCTGAGCTGCATCCATGGCTCCGTTGGCAAGCACAAGCCCGCCAGCGAACACCTTCTTTCCGAGCTTGCGATCGTCGCCGGTCTGGCCAAGGCCACGCTTCCTCCCAATCCGAAGGTGAAGTGGGACGAATGGCAGGGCGACTATGGCAAAGTTCGCGATCTGATCGAGGAGACCTATCCGGACAAGTTCCACGACTTCAACAAGCGCCTGTTCACGCCTGGCGGCTTCTACAGAGGCAACAGCGCACGCGAGCGCATCTGGAAGACCGAAAGCGGCAAGGCCGAGTTCACGGTGCCCGAGGCACTGTCTGCGGCAGGCTTCGAAGATCGGGAAGGCCGCTACCGCCTGATGACGCTGCGCAGCAACGACCAGTTCAACACCACGATCTACGGCTACAGCGACCGCTTGAGAGGCATCGAGGGGACACGCGACGTCCTCTTGATCAACCCCAAGGAAATGGAAAAGCTTGGCCTGGAGGAAGGCCAGGTCGTCGGTTTGCAGACGGATATCGACGACGGTCGGGAACGCAAGGTGGGTGGACTGAAGGTCCTGCCCTTCCAGCTGCCTGATGGTTGCGTCGCCGGCTACTACCCCGAGCTCAACCCGCTGGTTCCCCTTACCCATCACGAGAAGCTGTCACAGACACCGGCAGCAAAGGCAGTTCCGGTCAGGATCATAACCTAAAGGAGCTTCCCGTGTCTTCCGACCTCTTCCACATCGGGAAACGGCGAGAGCCTCTCGAGTCCCGAGGGGAGAAGGTCGTACGTTCGGGAGACCGCCGCTGCACCGTCTGCGCCGAGAGATGGGACAAGCTTGGCGCAGTGCCGCCATCTCTCCCCAAGGGGCCGCTTCTGAGCCCAGCCTCGGCGATTTAGCCTGCCACGCGCAGACCCACTACTGCACTACCGGAGGCGGATAACATCTGCCGATCGAGTACAGGTAGTTGGTAATCTGCGCCTTCAGATGATCACGCTCGCCATAGGTCTCGGAAATCCGCATCAGCTCCGGCTCGACAGCCTCATAGACGTCTTCCGGCAGATCGGCGTCGGCAATGACGTAGAAATCGGCCACCGCCCGGATGTCGCAGCCGGTCGCCACGATATCGCT
>NZ_JALJRA010000030.1 GCF_022968135.1 Pseudorhizobium tarimense | reverse complement strand
ATCACGGATGCGGCGCATAACCGGCCCGTTCTCTACGGCATGGGCTGCGTGCTGATGGCCCTGTTCACCGGCTGGGGCGCCAGCCTGATGTTCCGCAAGGACTGAGCGGCACCCTGGACCTCGCTTCGGAGAGGAAGGCCGGTTGCGACCGGCCCGGCCTTGCCGGTCGCGTTACATCGCCGGAAGAACGGCGATGTCGCGGATGTCGCCGTCGGCGCCGGTGATGTCCGCGGTCTTCGTTGCCTTACCGCTTTCGAGATCGACAGTATGAAGCGCACCGTCTGCTACCAGCCACGTGGTATTCTCGCCATCGGCCGTGGTCTGCATGTCGAAGGCGTAGGTCGCCGGCATGCCCTCGCCACCGAGCTTGCCGAGTACCGTCAACGTGCCGTCGTTCGGCTTGGTCTGCTGGATGAGACCGCCGATGGTGGCGTCGATATTGTATATCGCCGTCTTTTCAGGCCTTCCATGGGAATTGATGTAGGCGGCGGCGACGATGTTCGGCTCGTCGCCCTTGTGCATGTCGCTCTCCTCGAATGCGAGGCTGCCGTCGACCGTCACCTCGCCGGTATCGGGATGAACGGGTGGTTGGTGGTGCCGGTCATGTAACGCAGCCGGTCGGCCATCGGATTGAAGTCGACGACGACGGGCGCATCGCCGGTGGTCAGCGGCTTGTCCATCTTGGCGACCTCGGTTGCGGCGCCAGTCTCCATGCCGATCGTGACCATGGTGCTGTCCGGCGTCACGCCGACGAGCGTGTTGTTGGACGGGCGAAGGTCGATGCCGACGATGCGGTCGACGCCGGAGACGTCCATGGTTTCAGAGACGGGCGGATTGTCAGTGTCGAACATCACCAGCGTCTTGTCGCCGACCAGACCAACCACCGGCGCGGCGGATGCAGCAACCGAAGTGGCGGCGAGAACGCTGGGGGCGATCGGAACTGTGCACAATTTCATCAATGTCTTTTCTCCCGTTGATCGAGCGTTGAGAGGCAATCGACGCTTGATACTGCCCTGCCTCACAGGGAAGACTCGCCAGCGGATGCGTTTGGATGCAGTTCAGAAAAAATAATTCTGCGGCGCATCCGGAAGACGTCACGATGTGTATTAGTGGCATGACGAAAACGTGGATGCGTGAGACGTGACTAGAGCTTGGCAGAACTGCCCACCGACGATCTGGCCGTGCTGCTTGTTGCCTGCGGCCGCGGCGAGCGCAGCGCGTTGGAGCAGATTTTCGATAAGAAGCAGGGCGGTTGATTGCCTTGGCAGAGCGGATCCTGCGTCGGCGCGATCTGGCCGAAGAAGTCGTGCAGGAAGCGTTCCTTCGCATCTGGACCAGCGCCCAGCAGTTTGACGCCAGCCGCGGATCGACGCGCGGCTGGATTTACGCGATCGTGCGCAACCGCGCGCTTAAACGTTCTAAGAGACGGGCGGCGGGAGGATACGGTGGAGGAGGATCGGCTCGAGGCGCTGCGCGAGGACGAGCAGATGAAGCATATCCTGTCCGCCTGGCAGGCGCTCGACCGCAACAGCCGACTTCACGAGCGCCTTGGCGCGCTCGACGAGAGGAAGCGCCGCGGGATCCTGCTCGCCTATGTGGGCGGCTATACGCATGGCGAGATCGCCGGACGGCTGAAGCTGCCGCTCGGCACGACGAAATCGTGGATCCGCCGCGGCCTGTCGGCACTGCGGGAGTGCATGGCATGAGGTTCGACAACGCCACCATCCCAGAGATTGCTGATGAATACGTGCTGGGCCTACTCGACCGGGCGGAGCAGCAGGCGCTGGAACAAGAGAGCGAGCGGAATCCGGCATTGCGTACAGCGATCGCCGCAAGCCAAGAGCGTTACCTGCCGCTCGACCTGACGGTGGAACTGGTCGACGTGCCGGTGGGGCTCTGGGCAAGGATTGAAGCTGGCTTATCAGATGGCGATGCCGCCGTGCCGCTTGGAGGCGCGACACTTGCACCGGAAGCTGCGCTCACCGCCGCTGCCAACGACAATCGCCGCGCCGGCTGGCGGGCAGCCGCCCTCTCGTCAATGGCCGCCTCACTGGTGCTAGCCGTCGCCTTGACCTGGAGCCTCGGGCGCCACGCGGACCCCGTCGTGATCGCCGTGCTTCTGAACGAGGCGGGCGAGGTGCAGGCGGTGGTAGAGGATTTCGGCAACGACACAGCTCAGATCCGCCTTCTCGCCGACATCCGCGTGCCGGCGGACAAGGCGGTGGAGGTTTGGACGCTACCTTCGCAGGAGACGGGGCCTGTTTCGCTCGGCCTTCTGGAGGATGGGAGGCATCACGCCTGGAAGGGCCGCCACTTCCCCTGCCGCAGGCTTCGCAGCTCTACGAGATCACGCTGTAGGATGCCAGAGGTTCGCCGACCGGTCGTCCGACCGGACCGGTTCTCGCCAAGGGATTTGCGCAACCGCCCGATAGTTCAGCCGAGAAGATTGGCGTAGCGGACGGAATAGATGCGGTCGCGGCCGAGCAGATGGGCGACGAGTGCCTGGCGGTCGAAGAGGCCGTGCATGGCCTTGTGGTTGAGGTCGAGCCCGCCGGCCAGCACGCCGAAGGCTGGCATCAGCAGCCGCAGGCCGTCGGTGGCGAAACAGGGGCGGCGAACATATTTCTCCCGGCGGCGGACCGTCGCGGACGGGTGCAGGTGACCGGCAACCTCGCCCTTGCCGAACGTGAGGCTCGGTTCGTGGCGGAAGACGAGGCCGCCATAAAGCAGCTCATCGACGGAGGTGCCCGGAAGATCGGTCGTGCCGTCCGGATCATGATTGCCGTTGATCCAAATCCAGTCGCGGCCTCGGCCCATCGCGCCAACCAGCGCCCTGAGGTCGTCCGGCAGGTGGGCTGATCCCTTGCGGTCGTGGAAATTGTCGCCGAGCGATATGACGGTTCTCGGATCATAGCGTGCGATTACTGCGGCCAGGATGTTGAGCGTCGCGATCGTGTCGTAGGGCGGCAGCATCATGCCGCGGCGTGCGAAGGCCGCGCCCTTCTCGAGGTGGAGGTCCGAAACAACCAGCGCACCGGCGTCCGGCAGGTAAAGTGCGCCCAGCGGATCGCAGACCGCTGCCACGCCGTGGACAACGGCTTCTTCCGATCCAGCCTCGCGGCCCGTCAAAGCTGCTGTACGGGCGGCAAGCCCGAGGCGGTGCATCAAGCGTCTGTCTTTCCATGGCGCGAAGGGCATCAGGAGAGCGCCTCCGCAATCAGTTCCTCGGCGGCTTCCTGCAGCACCGCGTCCTGCGCCTCTCCCGGAACCGATTCCCGGCCGATCTCCAACATGATGGGAACGGCGAGCGGCGAAACGTGGTTGAGATCGCGGTGGGTGATGTGCCCCTTGATTCGCGCCAACATATCGCCAAGCCGCCCGATATCCAAAAGACCGGTTGCCGCATCCCGCCGCGTCGCTTCCAGCAGGATATGATCCGGTTCATGGCTGCGGAGAACGTCGTAGATGAGGTCGGTCGATACCGTCACCTGGCGACCCGTCTTTTCCTTCCCCGGGTGACGCCGTTCGATCAAGCCGGAAATCACGGCGCAATTGCGGAAGGTGCGCTTCAACATGTAGCTTTCGTCGAGCCAGGCCTCAAGATCGTCGCCCAATATGTCCTCGTCGAAGAGGTCCGTGAGGCTGATGCGGCCGCCGTCGAGCATTCCGCCGATGTCATTTAGCGCCCATACGGCGAGCGAATAGTCAGTCGCGACAAACCCGAGGGGACGGGCGCCGAGACGCTCCAGCCGGCGGGTGAGCAACATTCCGAGCGTCTGGTGGGCAAGCCTGCCCTCGAAGCAGTAGGCGATCATGAAGAAGCGCTTGCCGCGCGGAAAGGTCTCGATCAGCAGTTCGTCCTTGCTCGGCAGCATCGAGCGGTCCTGCTGAATCTCCAGCCACTCGCGGACCTGGTCGGGAAGTGCCTGCCACCGCTTCGGATCAGCCAACATCCCGCGGACCTGATCCGCCAGATAGGTGGTGAGCGGAAACTTGCCTCCAGCATAGGCCGGGATCTTCGGGTCCATGGAGAAGGCATTGGAGACGAGGCACTCGTTTTCGCGGATGCCTTCAAAGCGGAGAACCTTACCGGCGAAGAGGAAGGTATCGCCCTGCACCAGCTGTTCGAGGAAATATTCCTCTACCTTTCCGAGAGAAAGCCCGCCGCGCCCGAGAGTTCCCTTGGCGTTGCGCTTCACCAGACGGACGTTGAGTTCGGTCGCTTCCACAATGGTGCCGAGGTTCAGACGGTACTGCTGCGCGACCTGTGGGTTGGAGACGCGCCAGCGGCCCTCCTGCGTCTTGCGGATCTTGGCATAGCGTTCGTAGGAGCGGAGCGCATAGCCGCCGGTCGCGACGAAATCGACGGCGCGTTCGAACATTTCCCAGGATAGTTCGGCGTAGGGCGAGGCGCTGGTAATTTCCTCATAGAGCTCCAGCGGATCGAATGGCTTGGCGCAGGCCATGCCGAGGATGTGCTGGGCGAGCACGTCGAGCGCCCCCTCCCCCACTGGCGGCGTATCCTGGGCGCCGAGATAATTGGCATCGAGCGCCGCCTGGCATTCCATGACCTCGAAGCGGTTTGCCGGCACGAGAATTGCCTTGGACGGCTCGTCCATCCGATGGTTGGAGCGGCCGATGCGCTGGGCAAGGCGCGAGGCTCCCTTCGGCGCACCGACATGGACGACAAGATCGACGTCACCCCAGTCCAGGCCGAGATCGAGGGTGGAGGTCGCCACCACAGCGCGCAGCTTGTTGGCCGCCATGGCCGCTTCCACACGCCGCCGCTGGCCCGCATCGAGCGAGCCGTGGTGGAGCGCGATCGGCAGGTTGTCCTCGTTGATCGTCCAGAGCTCCTGAAACAGGAGTTCGGCCTGGAAGCGGGTGTTGACGAAGATCAGCGTCGTCTTGTGGCGCTTGATCTCCTCGTAGACCTCCGGGATCGCATAGGTGGAGACATGGCCCGACCAGGGGATGCGCTTGTCGGTATCCAAGATCGTGATGTCGGGGGCGGCGCCGCCCTGCACATGGACAAGGCCGGCTGGGGGCGAAGTGTCCTCCCCTTGAGGCACCAGCCAGCGCTGCAGGTCCATCGGATCCGCGACGGTGGCAGACAGACCGATCGTCTGCATCTGCGGCGCATGCCGGCGGATGCGGGCAAGGCCGAGCGACAGCAGGTGTCCTCGCTTCGACGCCACCAGCGAATGCAGCTCGTCGAGGACCACGTATTTCAGGTCCTTGAAGAAGCGCTCCGCCTCCTTGTTGGCGAGCAGCAGCGCGACCTGTTCGGGCGTGGTCAACAAGATGTCGGGCGGGGTCAGCTTCTGGCGCTGTCGTTTCGCCTGTGGCGTGTCGCCGGTGCGATTCTCGATGGTCACCGGCAGGCCCATCTCCGAGACGGGCTTCATCAGGTTGCGCTCGATATCGACCGCCAGCGCCTTCAACGGCGAGATGTAGAGCGTGTGGATGCCGGTAAAGGCGGAGCCCGGAGTGATCTTGCCCCGGTTCGTGAGATCGGTAAGCGACGGCAGAAAGCCCGCGAGCGTCTTCCCAGCGCCGGTGGGCGCGATCAGCAGCATGTTCTCGCCACCCTGCGCCCTCGCCAGCAGCTCGAGCTGATGGGCACGCGGCGCCCAGCCCTTCTCGGCGAACCATTTCAGGAACGGCCGGGGCAGAGTGGCGGCGTCACGGCCGGCGGATGAGGTTTCGACGAGATCCACGGCGAAAAGATAAGCAAGCCGCGTCTGAAAGGAAGAGGTTCAGCACCGCGTCAGTTGCGAGGGAGCGCCGGACCTGCAGGCACAACGGCCGGCGACTGGGCCTTCTGCCGGTCAGCCTCTGTCTGCCACTTGATCGCCTCGCGTGCCTCAATGCGAGCCTGCTTGCGGTACCGCCCTTGCGTCCACCAGGTACCGATCGAGCCGATCAGCATGCCAAGGATGAGCGCAAGGAGCAGGAAGAGGAAGAATGGGGCAGTAAGGGAAAGAACGCTGTCTGCCGGGCGGAACGGGTTGAGTGCGAGCGTCACGCTCTGCCGATTGGCGACTGAGAGGACGATGAGCAGCACGCCGAGCGGCACCAGGATCAGCAGGGTGAGGATCTTCTTGAGCTTTGTCATCTGTCTCCGCCTCGTCTAAGCCTGGGGCTCATTCTCGCCCTCCTGAGGCAGAATAGGCGCCTTGCGGCGCCTTTCAAGAGCATCTGCCGGGATGGTGTAAACGCACGTCAATCCGCCTCGTCGCCCATGCCGGGGTTGAGGCGTTCACGCAATTCCTTTCCCGTCTTGAAGAAGGGAACCCACTTTTCTTCGACGAAGACGGACTCGCCCGTGCGCGGGTTGCGGCCCGAGCGAGACGGACGGTTCTTGACGGAAAAGGCGCCGAAACCGCGCAGTTCGACGCGGTTTCCGGAAGCCAGCGCATCGGTGATCTCGTCGAGAACCGCATTGACGATGTTCTCGACATCGCGATGGTAGAGGTGCGGATTACGTGTTGCGACGATCTGCACCAGTTCGGACTTGATCACGTTTGCCCCCTGAAAAATTTAGGTTTTCACTCTTTTCCAACCTGCCAAACCGAAACCAGACCGTCAAGGAACAACTTATCGCCGCCCCAGGGGCGCAGCGCTCCCGGTCCGAAGACTTCGCTCAGCCCCGTGAGCCGGACGAAGTTGGCCATGGCACGGGCGAACCAGAGCGAGGAGGAGTCTTCGCTGTCCTTCCACTCCACTATCGGCAGATCTTGGCTGATCCCCCGGCTCTCCAGGTAGGCGCGAATTTCGGGCTCACCGCCCAGCGTATCGATGAGGCGCGCCCTCAGAGCCTGGCGACCGGTGAAGATCGAGCCGTCGGCAAGCCGCAGTGCTTCCTCGCGCGACAGTTGGCGGCGTTCGGCAACCAGATCGACGAACCAGTCGTAGCTATCCATGATCATGGAGCGGATCATCTGCTGGGCCGCCTCGCTCGGCGGGTGGAAGGGAGACGGCTCCGCCTTGAGCGGCGCGGATTTGATCTCCTCCAGCGAGATACCGAGCTTGTCCATCATCTCGGCGATCTGCGGATACTGGAAGATGACGCCGATCGAGCCGGTGATGGAATTGTCGCCGGCGACGATCGTGTCACCGGCAGCGGCGATCATGTAGCCGGCGGAGGCGGCAAGCGTGCGGATGTCGGAAACGACCGGCTTCTTCTCGGCGACCGCGCGGATCGCCTCGAAGATGCGCTCGCCGCCATAGGTGGTGCCGCCCGGCGAGGAGATGGAGACAACCAGCGCCTTGGCGCTATCGTTTTCGGCAATCTCCTCCAGCCGCTCGAGGAGCTCGGTATCGTCCTGGATCATGCCTGTGATCTTGACCTGCGCCACATGCGGCAGCACCACGCCGCCCTCGCCGCCGCCCAAGCGGTAGAGGGCAAAGCCGAGGCCGACGATTACGAGGAGCGCCAGAACGCGCCAGAAGGTGAGCTTGCGCCGCAACCGCCGGCGGTCGAGGATTGCCAATTGGTCCATGAGATTTCCCTTTTGTCCGATGGCGGCCGGAGCGGTTGCCCCTCCTGCGCGTCGGCTATCACGTTTTTATGTTGGCCGTTATTGTTTGTTGATGCATAAAAAACCATATTGCGCCGAAATACGGAAGCCACTCCGCTCGCCCTACGAGTGGGCGATAACATAGTGCGGAGAAAGAGGAAGCACATCCGGCCGATGCTGCAGAGAATGCTAAAATCTCCCGTGCCGGCCTTTGCCGGCCCTGCGGACGGCGACGCCTACGGCGCGGCGCTGCGGCATTCCGCACGCGTGCGCAAGCTGCGGATCTGGCTGCCGATCGCAGCCGTCGTGATCTCGCTGGTCTTCATCGGCGTCTCGGTGATCCGCGCCTACCTGCCGGAAAACCTCCGGGTGGAGAGCGCGCGCATCGAAGACGGCAAGATCGTCATGGAGCGCCCTGCGATCGCCGGCCGTAACGCCGACGGCATCAGCTATTCGATGACGGCGGTGCGGGCGCTGCAGGATATCGCCAACCCGAACATGATCACGCTCGAGGATGTGAAGGCCGCAGTCCCGGTGGACGAGAACACGATCGCGCGCGTTATCGCACAGTCTGGCATTTTCGATCGTGGCACGGACCGGATGCAATTGACGGCACCGTTCGACGTCAACCTGAGCAATGGAACGACCGCAAAGTTCCAGTCGGCCGACCTCGATGTGAAGGGCGGCACGCTGGCCACGAAGGACGCGGTCGCAATAACCACGGGGGAGGCTTCCATAGTTGCGCAGTCCCTCAATATAGCGGATAACGGGCATACCATCACATTTTCAGGGCAGGTTCGGGTAAACATCGACCCCGCCGCACTTCGCAACAAAGGCAACTAGAGCCGGGCCACCATGACCTTTACCCGAACGAAATCGATTTCTGCCGCCCTGATCACCGTCGCTGCCCTTTGTATCGGCGCGGCAGCCCCTGCTACCGCGCAGAACACGACGCGGCAGATGGACGGGATGAAGTTGTCGAACGACGAGCCCATCCAGATCGAAAGCGACCAGTTGGAGATCAAGGAGCAGGAAAAGAAGGCCTATTTCACCGGCAATGTGAAGGTCGTTCAGGGCGGCACCACCATGCGCGCCGGCAAGATGACGGTGCTCTATACCGGCGAAGGCGGGTCGATGACGTCCGGCAACACCGACATCGACAAGATCTTCATGGACGACAAGGTGTTCCTCAGCTCTGGCGAGCAGCAGGCGACGGCCGACAAGGGCCAGTTCGACATGGCGAGCCAAACCTTTGTTCTGACCGGCGAGCAGGTCGTCCTTTCCGAAGGGCCGAACGTTTTCAAGGGCTGCAAGCTAACCGTGCTGATGAACACCGGCGAAGCCAAGCTCGATTCCTGCGGCGGCCGGGTGGAAATCCTGCTCGACCCGAAGTCGCGCCAGCAGCAGCAGTAACGGCTTACTCGTGAAGTTTTCCCTGTCGAACATGCTGGCCAAGAAGCCCGGCACCCGAGTGCCTTTCACCGCCAAAGACCGGGCCCGCTACGAGGGCACGCTCGTTGCGCATGGCCTGTCGAAGACCTATGACACGCGCCGCGTCGTCAATGGCGTGTCTCTGGTCGTTCGTCGCGGAGAGGCTGTCGGACTGCTCGGTCCCAACGGTGCTGGCAAGACCACCTGCTTCTACATGATCACCGGACTTGTGCCGGTTGACGAAGGCATGATTGCCATCAACGGCAATGAAGTCACCACCATGCCAATGTATCGGCGCGCGCGCCTCGGCGTCGGCTACCTGCCGCAGGAAGCCTCGATATTCCGCGGGCTGAGCGTAGAGCAGAACATCCGGGCCGTTCTGGAGGTGCACGACAACGACCGTGACCGGCGGGAGCGCAAGCTCGACGAACTGCTTGCCGAATTCCACATCGGACACCTGCGCAAATCCGCGGCTGTTGCGCTCTCGGGCGGCGAGCGGCGGCGGCTGGAAATTGCCCGCGCGCTGGCGACCGATCCGGCCTTCATGCTGCTCGACGAGCCCTTTGCCGGCGTGGACCCGATCTCGGTGTCCGACATTCAGAACCTGGTTCGGCACCTGACCGCACGCGGCATCGGCGTGCTGATCACCGACCACAATGTGCGCGAGACGCTGGGCCTCATCGACCGCGCCTATATCATCCACGCAGGGGAAGTGCTCACTCACGGCCGCGCGGACGATATCGTCAACAATCCAGACGTGCGGCGCCTCTATTTGGGCGACAAGTTCACTCTTTGAGCAATAAAGTTAGCGTCCCCCCTACGGGCGCTTGACCAAATCTTTCAAAAAAGCAATTTTTGGGCCAAGTTGAAGTTTCGTCATGCGCGAAATCGACCGCGTAGGGAGTTTGCGTCCGCCCATGTCCTTGTCCGCCGGCCTTTTGCTACGCCAGAGCCAGACGCTGGTCATGACGCCGCAACTGATGCAGTCCATCCAGTTGCTGCAGATGACGCATCTTGAGCTGAGCCGGTTCATCGAGCAAGAGATCGAGAAGAACCCGCTGCTGGAGCTCGTCTCCAGTGACAACGGAGAACACGCAGACAAGGCATCCTCTGACGATCGTTCGGTTCCACAGGCTTCGGACCCTGGGGATCACGCCGAGAGTGACGACGCGTGGAGCCAATCGCAGCCGGAGGTCGGGCGCGCAGAACTCGGCGAGATCGATGCAGGCTTCGACAACGTGTTTCAGGATGACCGGGAGCCCGCCAAGGCGGATGCGCCTGAACTTCTCGGGCAATGGAAATCCATGCCGGGCGCCGAAGCGGGGGATGATTACGATCTGGAGGATTTCGTTGCGGGCCAGGTAACGCTGCGCGACCATCTCATGCAACAGGTGCCCTTCCTGCTGCCGGGTGCAGCAGATCGGGTCGTGGCGCAGCACCTGGTGGATTGTGTCGACGAGGCGGGCTATTTCTCCGGCGAAGTGGCCGACATTGCAGAGCGGCTGGGGCGAGAGCCGCAGCAGGTGGAGGACGTCCTTCAGCGGCTGCAGACGCTTGACCCGCCGGGCGTGATGGCACGATCCCTGAAGGAATGCCTCGCCATACAGCTCCGTCAGCGCAACCGCTTCGATCCTGCCATGGAGGCACTGGTCGACCGCCTAGAGCTTCTCGCTCGCCGTGATTTTGCAGCGCTTCGCCGGTATTGCGGGGTTGGCGACGAGGACCTTCTCGACATGCTCTCGGAAATCCGCAACCTCAACCCGAAGCCCGGCGGCAGCTTCGAGCGCAGCACCTGCGAGACGATCTCCCCGGACGTGCTGGTGCGACGAGCGCCGGATGGCCGATGGGTGATCGAGCTGAACGCCGAGACGCTGCCCCGCGTGCTGGTCGACCAGGACTATTTCCGCACCGTTTCGACCTCCTGCGGCAAGCAGAAGGACGACCAGGCGTTCCTTTCAGAATGCATGCAGAGCGCCAACTGGCTGGTCCGCAGCCTGGACCAGAGGGCCAAGACGATCCTGAAGGTTGCCACCGAAATCGTGCGCCAGCAGGACGCCTTCCTGACCCACGGCGTCGATCACCTGCGGCCACTCAATCTGAAGACGGTCGCCGATGCCATCAAGATGCATGAATCGACCGTCAGCCGGGTGACGTCGAACAAGTACATGCTGACGCCGCGCGGGTTGTTCGAGCTCAAGTACTTCTTCTCCGTTTCGATCGGCTCGGCCGACGAGGGCGGTGACAGCCATTCCGCAGAAGCCGTGCGCCACCGCATCCGCGCGCTGATTGCCCAGGAGAGTGCGGAGGCCGTGCTCTCCGACGACGACATCGTCGTCAGCCTGAAGCAAGGGGGCGTCGATCTGGCACGGCGGACGGTCGCCAAGTACCGGGAAGCGATGAAGATCCCCTCCTCCGTCCAGCGCCGACGTGAAAAGCGGGCGATGGCCAAGCTTACCACCGCCTGAGCCTCAGCGGACGATGTAGCGATCGGTGCGGTGATTGATGGCGAGCGTCAGGTTGAGCGTTGCTGCCGCCAGGATCGAGAAGAAAATCACCATCGGGCTGGCTACGACAAAAGAGAGCGCGAGGACGGAAAGGTCGAGGCCAAGCTGGACTAAGCCGGCCCGCCAGCCGAAGCGGTCCTGCAGGTAGAGCGCCAGAATGCCGAAGCCGCCGAGCGATGCCCGGTGACGGAAAAGCGCCAGCATGCCCATGCCGATCAGCAGGCCACCGAACAGAGCCGCGGCGATCGGATGAAGACGCTCAAAGCCGATCAACGTCGGAAGGACCTCCGTCAGCACCGAGGTCAGTGCCACTGCGGAGAAGGTCTTGACGGTGAACGCAAGGCCCATGCGGCGATAGGACAGCCAGTAGAACGGCAGGTTGAGCGCGAAAAAGACGAGGCCGAAGCTCAATCCCGTTGAATAGCGCACGAGAAAGCCGAGGCCGGCTGTGCCGCCGATCAGCAAATCGGCGGCCGCCAGCATGGTGACGCCGAGCGCCGCGAGCATGCTGCCCGCAGCGATGGCCTGAATATCTTCCACGACCGAATGGCGATCAGACGTGGAGGCCCAGAAGCCGACAGGTGTCTTTCCGTCCGCTTCCATCAGCGCACCACGATATATCGGTCGGAGCGATGGTTGATTGCGAGGAAGATGTTGAGCACCACCGCACCCAGCACCGACCAGATCACGATCTCCAGAGAGACGACGAAGAAGGCGCAGATCATGACGCAGATGTCGAAGGCGAGCTGGACGAGCCCCGCCTGGATGGCGAAGTGCTCCTGGATATAGATCGCGAGAATGCCGACGCCGCCGAGGCTGGCGCGGTGCCTGTAAAGTGCCAGCAGACCGTAGCCCAAGAGCAGCCCGCCAAGCAGTGCCCCCCAGGCGGGGTGCAGGTACTGGATCAGCAGGAACTTCTGCTCGATCTCCGTGATCACCGAGACTAGACCAATGGCAATGAAGGTCTTGAAGGAGAAGGCCAGGCCCAGCCGGCGAAACGACAGGTAGTAGAACGGCAGATTGACGATGAAGAAGAGGAAACCAAACGAGATGCCGAAGGCGTAGTGCAGGAGGAAGGCGACGCCCGCCGTTCCGCCCGTCAACAGGCCGACCTGGTTGAGGAAGTAGAAGCCGAGTGCCGCGACCAGGGCGCCGGTGGCCAGTCCCTGGGTATCCTCAAGCAGTGTATGCTGCGCCGGATCGGCACTGTAGAACCCCAGGCTGCGCTTCTGGGCCTGCTTCTGCTGTGTCAAGCGATGCCTCGATCGTGGGCTTTTTGTATATTTGCGTTTAAAACGTTCATTTGGTGCCTTCAACGGGCGGGGGAAGGCGCCAAAGAAAAAGCAAGAATAGGCATAGTCAAGGCAGCTTCCGCGACAGAAACAGCATGCCGAAGATCGGTTCGCCGCGGTCGAGACGGATATCCGTCCGCATCATAGCAAGCGTCTCGAAGCCGAAACGGGTGAGCAGACTGCGGATGTAGTCTTCCGTGTGGGCGTAACGCAGCGACTCCCGTAGTTCGAACCCCTCGTCGCCGGTTGCTTCCTCGACCGAGAAGGCGAAGTGGCCGCCGGGCAGGAGCAGATCGATCACCAGCGGCATGACGGTTTCCAGCGAGCCGAGATACATCAGCACATCTGCGGCAGTCACCAGATCTGCGCGATGTGCCGGAAGACCCTCGCCCAGCAACCCCGCCTCCTCCGTCGACAGGCTGAGATCGGCCTGTGCGAGGTGGTCGTAGATTTCCTTCTGCTCCGCCTTGGCGAGCATGTTGGCAGAGAGATCGAAGCCTTCCAGCCGCTCCGTCACGTCCCGGATTTCAGCGCCGAGGAGGCCGGTGCCGCAGCCGAGATCGACAGCAAGGCAGAAGGGCGCCTTGGCCGAAACGATGTCGGCCAATTTTCCCGGAACGCTGTAATCAAGTTTTTCGACCAGCGCCTTATCAAAGCGTTCCGCATAATCGTCGAAAAGGCTTTCGACATAGCGGCTGGGCGGCTGATCCGGGACTTCTGCCGCCCCCAGCAGGGCAAGCTTCAGCCTGGCGCCGAAGACATCTTCCGGATCGAAGCGCAAGGCCTGCCTATAGGCATCGACTGCACCTTCGACCACTGCGTTCTGCTCGCGGTAGTCGCCCAGGCTGAACCAGCCAGCGGCCCAGTAGGGAACCAGCTCCAGTGCCTGTTCGACGAGTTCTGTTGCGGCGAGAAGGTCGCCCGCATCAGCGAGCATGCGCGCGTATTCCACGCGACGGTCGGCAAGGGCATCGCCGGAAGAAAACTGGCTGGGCGGCATGGATTGTCTCGATAGGGTGCGGGTTATTGGCTGAAGCCACAAAAAAACTCAAGTTCTATTTGAGTGGACCTGCGCCATCCTCATGCGATGTCTTGCGGGACAGCCGCGTGCCGCTTATGTCTTCCCGCGCAACGGAGAACTTTCAGAATGTCGGAACGAGTCAATCGGCTCCTCGGCGACACGCCGGGACGCACGCTCGTCAAACTGATCGTGGTGTCGCTGGTGGTCGGGTTCGTCATGGCCGTCTTCGGCCTTGACCCCTGGGACATCGTCTACAGCATCCGCAACTTCGTGCTCGACCTGTGGTACCAGGGCTTCAATGCGCTGGGGCGGGTTGGCGACTATTTGATTCTGGGTGCGACCATCGTCATTCCGGTCTTCATCCTCCTCCGGCTGATCAGCTACAGGCGCTAAGGCATGAGCGAGCGATTTTTGATGCCGTCCCGCCGGGACGTGCTGCTTCTGTCCGGGCTCGGTCTGCTCCTGGCTTCCTGCTCGACCGTCGGGGTTCTCACAGCCGTCGACGGAGCCGAGGACGAGACGGCGGCGGCGGTGCCGCTGGTCAACAAGGTGCGCGCCGAACGCGGCCTTTCGCCCTTAAAGGCCAAGTCCGCCGCGCGGAGTGCCGCACAGGAGCAGGCCGTGCGGATGGCGAAGGCGGAGCAGATGAAGCATCTCATCGGCCGCGGCGACGACTTCAAGTCGCGCATGAAGCGCCGCGACGTGCCACTGCCGGCAGCGGAAAACATCGCAAGCGGCCAGGCGAGCGTAGAAGAGGCTGTAGAGGCCTGGGTGGTCTCTCCGCGCCACCTCACCAACATGCTTGGCAGCTATGACGGCGTGGGTGTTGCGATGGCCCGTTCCTCCGCCTCCCGCACATACTGGGCCATGGTGCTCTCCGCCTGATGGACGGGCGCGCCGAGCCAGTGTCCGGCAGCCGGCCCTTCGAGGTTACCCATAGGCTGGTTCTGTCGATCGCAGTGCCGATGACGCTCGGGCTCTTGACGACGCCGCTTCTCGGCTTGACGGATACGGCTGTTGTCGGACGCCTAGGCCAGGCGGAAGCGCTTGCGGGGCTGGCGATTGGGGCGATACTCTTCGACCTGATCTATGGCAGCCTCAGCTTCTTCCGCACCTCGACGACCGGGCTTGCTGCCCAGGCCTTCGGTCGTGACGACCTGCGCGAACAGCAGGCGGTCTTCCTGCGTGCCGCACTCAGTGCGCTCGGCCTCGGCCTGCTGATGCTGCTCCTGGGACCGCTCTTGCTGAGGGTCGCGCCCGAGCTGATGACGCAGGACCGGGCGGTTGCGGAGGTGGTGCGCAGCTACTTTGCCATCCGGGTGCTGTCCAGCCCCGCCACCTTCGTCAACTATGCCGTGCTCGGCTTCGTCTTCGGGCGGGGTCAGGCGATGCTGGGGCTGATCCTACAGATCCTCCTCAACGGCACCAACATCCTTCTCTCGATCTATCTCGGGCTCGGCCTTGGCTGGGGTATTGCAGGCGTTGCCTGGGGAACGGCCGCCGCAGAGTTGCTGGCGGCGATCGTCGGAACGGTCGTGGTGATGCGGCAGTTGTCTGCTGTGAGCCGCCCGTCTTGGGCAGAATTGGTCGATCCCGCCAAACTAAAGCAGCTGTTCCAGCTCAACGCCGACATTCTGATCCGCTCGCTGGTGCTGAACGCAGCCTTTGCGCTGATGACGCGGGTGGGCTCCAGCTTCGGGGCGGTGACGCTGGCGGCGAACGCCGTGCTGATGAACGTCTTCATGCTGTCGGCCTTCTTCCTCGACGGCCTGGCCGGCGCGGCAGAGCAGCTTTCCGGGCGAGCGGTCGGCGCCAACTACCGGCCGTCCTTCGAGCGGGCGCTGAAGCTGACGGCGGGATGGTCGTTCGCCATGGCTGGCCTGCTCGGGCTCTTCTTCATCGCGCTCGGTATTCCGGTGATCGAGCTGCTGACGACCTCGTCGGAGGTGCGGGAGGCGGCGGCCACCTACCTGCCCTGGGCGGCGATTACCGGCCTGACCGGGGCGCTCGCTTTCCAGATGGACGGCGTCTTCATCGGTGCTACATGGTCGCGCGAGATGCGCAACATGATGCTTTTGTCTTTTGCCGCTTATTGCGCGACACTTGCCGCGCTGGTGCCCACCCTTGGCAACCATGGCCTTTGGATAGGGCTCAACCTTTTCCTGCTGATGCGGGGGCTGTTGCTCCTGGCGCTGGTGCCGCGCAAGTCCGCTCAGAGCTTCGTGTCGGCCCACTGATCGGCGCGGCTGTCGCGCAGGTCGCGGAGGGAGGCGACGCCTTCACGGTCGAGAAGGCGGGACAGGCCTGTGACGATTCGGCCAGGGAGAGACGGACCCTCGTAAATCATGCAGGAATAGAGCTGCACGAGATCGGCGCCCGCACGGATCTTCTCCAACGCATCCTCTGCAGTGGCGACACCTCCGACGCCAATGATCGGCAGGGCTGGGCCGACGCGCTTGCGCATCTTGGCGAGCACTGCCGTCGACAGCCGGAACAGCGGTACACCGGACAAGCCGCCAGCTTCCCCTGCCTGCGCCGTTTCGGTGAGGCCGGCGCGAGAGAGCGTCGTGTTGGAGACGATGAGGCCATTGAGATCATGCGCGAGGGCTTCGGCCGCAATGTCATCCAACCCCTCCTCCGGCAAATCCGGGGCAATCTTCAGGAAGACCGGCAGCGGCCGCCCAAGCCGGCTCACCTCTAGCGCCCGCGCCGCAAGCACCGCATCGAGCAGGGCTTTCAGGTTTTCGCGCGCCTGCAGATCGCGAAGGCCCGGCGTATTGGGCGAGGAGATGTTGACGGTGAAATAGCTTGCGAGCGCCGCAAAGCGGCGGATGCCCGCGACGTAGTCCGCGATCCGGTCGTCGCTGTCCTTGTTGGCGCCAATGTTGACGCCGACGATGCCGCCCGCGTTCTTTCGTGCTGACAGCCGCGCATGCGCCGCTTCGTGGCCTTCATTGTTGAAGCCGAGCCGGTTGATGACGCCGCGGTCGGCGGTGAGCCGGAAGATGCGCGGCTTCGGGTTGCCCGACTGCGGGCGCGGCGTCAGCGTGCCCACTTCAGTGAAGCCGAAGCCGAGCCGCAGCAGCGCATCCGGCACCTCGGCATTCTTGTCATAACCAGCAGCCATGCCGAGCGGATTGGCGAAGGAGAGGCCGGCAACCGTCTGCGCAAGCCGCGGATCCGGCTTGAGGGAGCAAGCCGGCACGAAGCCGCTCTTCAGCGCGGCGATCGACATGCCGTGGGCGGTCTCAGGGTCGAAGAGGAAGAGGCTTTGGCGGACGAGATCTGAGAAACGGCCGATCACTGCATGTCCTCCGGAAAGAGGTGGAGGCCGTCAGACCCCAGCGGCAGCAGCCGCTCCCACACGACAGCGTCGAGCGGGAGGGCGGCGTAGAGATGCGGAAAGAGATCCCCATTGCGGGAAGGTTCGAACTTCAGCGCCGCCGGGCCAAGAACCTCGCCGTCGACCGCTACCAATGTGAGATCATCTGCACCGGCAAAGTGCAGGCGAGCCGTTTCCCTTGCCTGAGCTGCGGTGGAGAAGTGGATGTAACCATCGTTCAGATCGATGGGTGCACCTCCAAAGACGCCTTTCTTTCGAGCGTCCTGCCACAGACTTGTCGGAACGATCTTGTAGACAATATTGGACATGAGGCAGCTTTCGATCGGGCACGGTACGAGGTGGAGCCGTCTGCGTTTGCCGTAAAGACCGACGCTTGTCCACCGAAAGAGACGAAGGATGACAGGATGATGAGACCGCTTCTGCTTACGCTGACGCTTCTGCCGAGTCTGGCGCTCGCCCAGGAGGCGGAGACCCAGCGCTTCCAGCTCGAAAGGACCGAAAACGGCCTCGTGCGCCTGGATCGGCAGACCGGCGCCGTCTCGCTTTGCCAGGAAGCCAACGGCACGCTTTCCTGCCGCATGGCAGCCGACGAGCGAACGGCCTACGAACAGGAGCTCGATCTCCTGGAGAAACGGGTGAGCGCCCTTGAGGAACGGCTGGCTGAGGCGCAAACGGGTGATCTTCCGGGGGAAGCGGAGATCGAGCAGAGCCTCTCGATCATGGAGCGCTTCATGCGGCGGTTCATGGAGATCATCCAGGAGTTTACCAACGAGCGCGAGCAGCAGGAGCCGGCGCCGAACCGCACCTGACCTCAATCCCCTCCGATCCAAAACCACGCGGCTATTGTTTCGGGCGGTACGGAAGCGTAGAAGTATGCATGACCACATGCGTCTATGCTCTTGGGAGGGAGCGTTAGAATGCAGGCACTCACCATCATCATAGCAGACGACCACCCCCTTTTCCGCGGTGCACTGAAGCAGGCTGTGCAGGGGCTTTCCGCTAATCTGGCGATCCTCGAGGCTGGCGATTTTGAAGCGGCCCGAGCGGCTTCCCGCGAACATCCGGACGCCGACCTGATGCTCCTTGACCTCGCCATGCCCGGTGTCAGCGGCTTTTCGGGCTTGATGTCGCTGAGGGCGGAGTTTTCAGGGCTTCCAATCGTCGTCGTCTCCGCCAGCGACGACAGCGCGACCATACGCCGATCGCTGGAACTCGGCGCCTCCGGCTTCATCTCCAAGTCTTCCGGGCTTGATGATATTCGCCACGGCGTTCAGGCGGTGCTCGATGGCGATATCTGGGCGCCGGAGGGACAGGTGCCGGTGGTGGAAGAGGATCCGGGGGTCAGCGAACTTCTGGAGCGGCTACGGACACTGACACCGCAGCAGAGCCGTGTGCTGACCATGCTGGCCGAAGGATTGCTGAACAAGCAGATCGCTTATGAACTCGGGGTCTCCGAGGCAACGATCAAGGCGCATGTGTCCGCGATTCTGCTGAAGCTGAACGTCGACAGTCGAACCCAGGCGGTGATCAAGCTCAGCAAGATTAACATGCCTCTGGTAGCCTAGGATCCAACTGAGGATTTTATTCCTCTTTTCTCTTTACCAATGGTGCGCTGTTGGCTAAGTTCGGCGCGACTGGCCGGGCTCTGCGGCCAGGCCGCAGGCGTGCGCCTTTAAGGGAGTGCCGGCGGATCGGGATCAGGTGGCGCAAGGCCGGGATCGTGGTTCCGGACGTTGAGCCGGAGACGCAACGGCAGTGTTGTCACACGAGACGATCTGGCACGCCCTTGATGCCTTGGCGGAGCGTCACAAACTGACGCCATCCGGCCTGGCGCGCCGCGCCGGGCTCGACCCGACCGCGTTCAACAAATCCAAGCGACACGGCCCTGACGGGCGGTTGCGCTGGCCTTCCACGGAATCCATCGCCAAGGTGCTGGAGGCGACGGGCGCCAGCGTGGAACAGTTCCTGAGCTACATTCCCTCCTCCCGCTCCGGCCTGCCCGAGGGGTCGTTTCCTTCACAGACCGGAACCATCCCGCTGCTCCGCTTCGCACAAGCGAGCGCGGGCGGCTTCTTCGACGAAGGCGGATTTCCCGCCGGCCAGGGCTGGGATGTAGTGGAGTTTCCTGCCTCTCCCGCCCGCAAGGCAGGGGTCTATGCGCTGGAAGTGCAGGGGGACTCGATGATGCCGCTTTATCGCGACGGCGACGTGCTGATCGTAGAGCCGGGTGCGCAGGTCCGCCGTGGCGACCGTGTGGTGGTGAAGACGCGAGATGGCGAGGTGATGACAAAGATCCTGATGCGCCAGACGGCGCGCGCGATCGAACTGCATTCGCTAAACCCCGAGCACCCGCAGCGCAACCTGGAGCTAGCGGATGTGGAGTGGGTAGCCCACATCATCTGGGCCAGCCAGTAGGAATGTAAGCTCCAGCTCAGTAAAGGCCGTAGGGGAAGTAACGCAGGTAAATGTCCTGCAAGCGGCCGTTGCGGGAGAGCGCTGCAAGCGCATGATCAAAGGCCGCGGCCAGCGTGGTGTCATCACCCTGCAGCATGACGGCGAGCCCTTCGCCCAGAAATTCTTCCGAGAGATAGGGGCCGTCGAAGAGGGCGCAGCAATCCTGCGAGGTCTCGCTCGCAATCCAAAAGGGCAGCCTCAGACCATCGGAAAAAACAGCATCAACCTTGCCCGCCTTCAGCGCATCCAGCATCTCATCCCGATTGGCGAAGGTCACCGGGACGATCCTTGGGAAGAAGGCCCTCAGCATCGCGTAATGGGCTGTCTCATTGACGACGCCGACCGGGCGCCCGGCGAGCCCGTCCGCCCCGTCGCCCACGATCTGCTTCGATTTCAGGCGCGCGAATCGGGCCGGGATCGTCAGGTAGGGCCGTGAGAATCTAAACTTCTGCCGTCGTTCAGCGTTGACCGCGATACCGGTCATCACCGCCTCGCCAGAGCCGTTCGCCAAAGCGCTCTCCAGTTCCTCGAAGGGCAGCGCCTGGATCTGACACTTCGCCTGGATCTCGAGCTCGGCGCAGATCTCGCGCGCGAGATCCACATTGAAACCGGTAAGGCGCCCTGTTTGGTCGGCGAAGTTGAAGGGTGGGAAATCGACAGTGGTGAGTATCCGCAGCCGTACAAGGTTGGACAGGTCCGGACGCGGCAGTCGCTCGCGGGCATCGAAGAGCACGGGGAATTCATGCTGATCTGCTCGGGCGCGCCCCTGAACGAAGACCAGCGCGAGAATGCACGCGACGGCAACAAATAATAGACTCCCCCGGTTTTTCAGGGATGAAAGCGGAGGATGCATCCATATGATCCAAATTGGGACGGGCTAAGGTCTACGGTGTATCAGAGACATACGTCTGGGGGAATATCCGCATGTGGTGAGCCTCTCGGACGGGGGCTATGCCCTCGACACGTCCTCCAGCGAGAGGGATGGTGTCGCCGAAGCTTTCGTCGCGCCTGACCCGGGCGACGAGGCAAAGGTTCTTCAGTCGCTCGGCTTTTCTAGGCCGCTGATCCGGCTCCTGGCTGCCAAGGCGCGCGACAACGGCACCACCGTCGAGACCGAACTTCTCCACCATTCCGGGATAGACGAAAGTGCCTGTTATGGTGCGATGGCCCGCTTGCTGCGACTGCCGTTCCTGGAACGGGTTGCCGACAACGCGTTGATCGACAGTGCCAATCTCGATACGCAACCCTGCCGCCCCCTGACGGTGCGCGTCCATCATCGCCAAGCGGCGCCCCAGGTTGCGATCATGCCGGAAGCTGGCCGGGCTGGCGCAACCTGCTGCCGCGCTGATCAGCCGGCCGTTGCTGAGGCGCGACCTGGTGAATCGCCACCCCGACCGCTATTCGCCGCGCTGTATGGCGTTGCGGTGCCGGGGGTCGGGTGCGGCAAACGAGTGGCTTGCTGTTAGGTGATCGTCATCATCATTGGGATCATCTCGCTGCTCCGCAATCTGGCGGTTTTCTAAGAGCGGCGACGGCAGAGATTCAACAGCGGCTTCTCTTGCCCGACCTGAGAGATAGGTGACGAAACGTACCGGATACATGGGTAACACTTTCCGTTTTGCGGGAGGTGTTGATGCCGTGGAAAGAGATTTCGGTTATGGAGGAACGCCTTTGTCGCCCGCTTGCTTGAGGGCGAAGGCATGAGCGAGGTGTGCCGAGCGTTTGGCATCTCCCGCAAGACTGGCTACAAGATCTTCAACCGCTACAAGGACGACGGTCTGGAAGCGCTGACCGATCGATCTCGGCGGCCGGTGCGCTATGCCAATCAGTTGCCGGACCCGGTTGAGGCCATGATTGTTCGCCTTAAACGAGAGAAGCCACACTGGGGTGCCAGGAAAATCCGGGAGCTGCTCATCAAGCGTCTTGCCGGCGATGTTCGCATCCCAGCGAAGAGCACGGTGCATGCTGTGCTCGATCGCCACGGCCTTGTGAGCCAGGCCCGCAAGAGGAACCGGGCGAACAAGGCCGAGGGCACGCAGCTGTCGCAAGCGCTCGAACCCAATGACCTGTGGTGCGTAGACTTCAAGGGCGAGTTCAAGATCAGCAATGGCCGCTACTGTTACCCTCTGACGGTCACAGATCAGGTCTCACGATATCTTCTTGGCTGCGAAGCCTTTGAGTCGACACGCGAGCAAGGTGTCTTCGACGCATTCCGAAGGATCTTTTCTGAATTCGGTTTGCCTGCCGCCATTCGTTCAGACAATGGCCTGCCTTTCGCCAGTCCCAATGGCCTCTATAATCTGTCTAAGCTGTCGGTGTGGTGGCTGCGATTGGGGATCAGCCTTGAACGCATCCGTCCTGGCCATCCGCAACAGAACGGACGCCATGAACGCATGCATCTGACGCTGAAGAAGGAGGCGACCCGGCCGCCAGCCACGAACACGCTGCAGCAGCAGGCCCGCTTTGATGCATTTGTCAGCGAATTCAATCAGGAACGGCCGCACGAGGCGTTGGACATGAAAGTGCCCGCAGATCTCTACGTCGCATCCTCACGACCCTACGAGGGACTGCCAGAGATCGACTATCCTTTCCACGACCGCGACGTGCTCGTCACCCATTGCGGACGCGTCTGCATGTGCCGCAAGAAGATCAACATCTCAACTGTGCTGGCCGGACAGAAGCTTGGGAGAAAAGAGGTCGACGACGGCATTTGGCTCGTCAGCTTCATGCACTATGATCTGGGATATAATCGATCTCGAACAGAGAACTTTGCAAACCATCGACAACCCGTTCGGCACGAGGTTGTCACCCATGTCTTAGGTATAAACCGTTACCTATGTGTCCGGGTCGGACATCTTGCAGGCTGGAGCGGGTGAAGGGAATCGAACCCTCGTCGTCAGCTTGGGAAGCTGCTGCTCTACCATTGAGCTACACCCGCAACGGCGTTGAGAGTTCTCCTAGTTCGCGGCTTCTGTCAAGCACCATGCTGCCCGCAGCGCCAGTCGTCGTCACGTGATTCGGAAGTGCTTGGAGAGCTTCAGGCCCTGGGCCTGATAGTTGGAGCCGAGGCCCACTCCGTAGAGTGCCTGCGGCCGCTCGAGCATGTGCTCGTAGACGAGGCGGCCGACGATCTGCCCGTCCTCCAGGATGAAGGGCACCTCGTGGCTGCGAACCTCCAGAACGGCACGGCTCCCCCTGCCACCTGCGTCGGCATGACCGAAACCAGGATCGAAGAAGCCGGCATAGTGGACGCGGAACTCGCCGACCAGCGGGTCGAAGGGCGTCATCTCGGCGGCATAAAGCGGCGGCACGTGCACTGCTTCGCGCGAGACGAGGATGTAGAACTCGTCCGGATCGAGGATTAGCTCGTTGCGGCCGCGGCTGTAGAGCGGTTCCCAGAAGTCGAAGACGTCGTGCTGGGCCTTCTTGTCGACATCGACAACGGCCGTGTGATGCTTGCCGCGATAGCCGATCAAGCCGTCCTTATCGCCCGTCAGATCGATGGAGAGCGCGATGCCGCCGCCGCTGATGTTGGGCTCGCGCGCCGCCACCAGCGTTTCGTCGCCATGCAGCTGCAGGAGTTCAGGCTCCTTCAAGAGCGCATTGCCGACGCGGAAGCGGATCTGCGACAGCCGCGATCCGCGCCGCACCACGATCGGGAAGGTGCGCGGGCTGATCTCCAGGTAGAGCGGACCGCAATAGCCGGCAGGGATCTTGTCAAATTCTTGGGCGTAGTCCGTGATCACGCGGGTGAAGATGTCGAGGCGGCCGGTGGAGCTCTTCGGGTTGGCGGAGGCAGACATCTCAGCCGGGAGGTCGAGCGCCTCCATTAGCGGGACGATGTAGACGCATCCCGTTTCCAGGACCGCGCCCTCGGAAAGATCGACCACGTGCAGCTTCAGCCGGTCGAGCTTATCGGACACCCGGCTGTTCGGGCCTGGCATGAAGCTTGCCCTCACCCGGAAGGCCTTGGCGCCGAGCCGCAGATCGAGGCTCGCAGGCTGGATCTGGTCAGTGTCCAGCGCCCGCTCCGACGTCAGCCGGCCGTTTTCAAACAGGGCGGAGATCGCCCGATCCGCCAGGATGCCCGTGGTCCTTGTCATCGTCCTTCGCCCTCGCTTGGCGGGACAAAACCAAATGGCGGGCATTGACGCAAGCGAAGAGCGGAGGTATGGCAGCTTTATCCCGTGGTGATTTGGCCGGTCGGCTTGCAGCCACGTTAAACAAGTGGCTAAAGAGACCGGGGTGAGACCGGTCTGCTTTTCGCACGGCCGGTTTTTTTGTGTCTGAAAGGTGCATGCGCATGTCGAAGAATTGGCGCCCCGCAACACAGCTCGTCCACGGCGGCACCCTGCGGTCGCAATACGGCGAGACCTCAGAGGCGATCTACCTGACCCAGGGGTTCGTCTACGAGACGGCCGAGGCGGCGGAAGCCCGCTTCAAGGGCGAGAGCGACGGCTTCATCTATGCGCGCTACGGCAGCCCGACCAACGACATGTTCGAGAAACGCATGTGCATGCTGGAAGGCGCCGAAGATGCGCGCGCCACGGCGTCGGGCATGGCAGCCGTCGCTGCGGCGATCCTTTGCCAGCTGAAGGCGGGCGATCATATCGTTGCCGCCCGCGCCTTGTTCGGCTCCTGCCGGTGGGTGGTGGAAACGCTGGCGCCGAAATACGGCATCGAATGCACGCTGGTCGACGGGCGCTTCCTGGAGAACTGGGAAAAGGCGATCCAGAAGAACACCAAGGTCTTCTTCCTCGAAAGCCCGACAAATCCGACGCTGGAGGTCGTGGACATCGCCGGCGTGGCGAAGCTCGCCAACCAGATCGGCGCAAAGGTCGTGGTCGACAACGTCTTTGCGACGCCGCTCTTCCAGAAGCCGCTGGAGCTCGGCGCCCATATCGTCGTCTATTCGGCCACCAAGCACATCGACGGACAGGGGCGGTGCCTGGGCGGCGTCGTGCTGTCCGACAGCGAGTGGATCAAGGAGCACCTGCAGGATTATTTTCGCCATACGGGCCCGGCTATGTCCCCGTTCAACGCGTGGACGCTGCTGAAGGGGATCGAGACGCTGCCGCTGCGCGTCAAGCAGCAGACGGAGAACGCTTCAAAGATTGCCGATTTCCTGGCCGAGCAGAAGCAGGTGGCGCGGGTGATCTATCCTGGCCGCGCCGACCACCCGCAGGCCGACATCATCGCCCGCCAGATGAGCGGCGGCTCGACCCTCGTCTGCCTCGAACTGAAGGGTGGTAAGCAGGCAGCCTTTGCGTTGCAGAACGCGCTCGAGGTGGTAAAGATCTCCAACAACCTCGGCGACGCCAAGAGCCTGATCACGCATCCGGCCACCACGACGCACAAGAACCTGTCGGACGAGGCACGCGCCGAACTCGGCATCTCGGCCGGAACCCTGCGGCTTTCGGCGGGGATAGAGGACACGCAGGATCTGCTCGAAGACTTTGCGCGGGCGCTACAGCAGGTGCCGGCATAAGGGATGCGGCCGCAGACGTTATTAACGTTTCCGGTTATCCCTAATCAGCGAAACCGCCCGGTAACCGACCGATCGACGCCCGGCTGCGGCGTCGGTTTCCTTGACGCGCGTCAAAACCTGTACGATACCCAAGCCAGATCACAGAGAAGTGCCGCGTCATGTATCGGGCCCGCACCAGAGACATAGAAGTCATCGTGGAACCCTATTATCTGGAGGAACAGTCTTCTCCGGAAGACAACCGCTATGTCTGGGGCTACCACATCGTTATTGAGAACCACTCGCCGCTGGCCGTACGGCTGACCTATCGCTACTGGCACATCACGGATCAGAGCGGCCTCGTCGACGAGGTAGAAGGACCTGGAGTGGTCGGCGAGCAGCCACGGCTTCAACCGGGCGATACCTATGAGTACTCTTCGGGATGTCCTCTCGACACGCCCTCCGGCGTCATGTTCGGACGCTACCGGATGGAAACCGACGAGGGCGAGGTCTTCGACGTCAAGATCCCCGCCTTCTCGCTCGATTCACCGGGTCTGCTGCGCGTGCTGAACTGAAGGAGCGGAAGCCGCTCCCCGTTCTGATCAAGCCGTAGCGAACTCGTTCGCGTCGTACTTGTAGGTCGTCGAGCAAAACTCGCAGGTCACCGAGATCACGCCGTCTTCCACGCTTGCCTCGATTTCTTCGGCGCTGAACCCGCCTAGCACGCTCTTGATCCTATCGCGCGAGCAGCTGCAACGGTCGGCGACCGATTGCGGCTGGTAGACGCGTACGCCCCGCTCATGGAAGAGGCGGAACAGCAGCCGCTCGATCGGCACCTGCGGATCGGTCAGTTCGTCGGTGTCGATCGTCTCGACCATGATCCGCGCTTCCGCCCAGGCATCGTCTTCGCTCCGGTCGTGATCGCGCTCGTCGCCGTCGCCGCCATGTAGGTCCGGCTGGCGCATCCGCTCCGGCGCATCGGGCAGGAACTGCGCGACGAGACCGCCGGCACGCCAGTTGTGGCGCCGCTTGCCCTCAGCGTCGCGATCGAGCAGTTCGGCCACGCCGAGGCGCACCTTGGTCGGGATCTGCTCCGACTGGCGGAAATAGACGCCAGCGATCTCTTCCAGCGATGACCCGTCCAGCGGTACGATGCCCTGGTAGGGCTGCATGTTGCGGCCATGGTCGATGGTGAAGGCTAGAACGCCGCTTCCCAAGAGTTCGGGGGGTGACGTCCGACCCTCACGCACCGCTTCCGCAAGAGCGTCCTCGTCATAGCGGGCATAGGCGCGCAGGCTGTTGGGGGTCGAGAAGTCGGCCACCAGCAGGTCGACCGGCCCGTCGCCCTTGGTCTGGACGGTGAATTTGCCTTCGAACTTCAAGGAGGTCCCGAGCAGGGCCGTCAGCACGATTGCTTCCGCCAGCAGCCGAGCGACCGGCGCCGGATAATCATGGCGACCGAGGATGGAGTTCAGGAGCGGCCCGAGCTGAACCGCACGACCGCGCACATCCAGCCCTTCGACCTGGAACGGGACAACACGATCGTCGCCTGCAAAGTCGAGATCATTGAGTTCAACGGTAGCTTCCGCCATGGCTTGCTCCTTCGCGCCGACCAGTCCAGCTTCTATACATGCGCGGGCCCGTGCGGAACCGCTGCGGCGCAAAAAGACGTCGGCGATGTGTGTGAGGCGCCGCCGGCTGCGGCAGCGCTAACGAAAGGCGACAGATGGGATCGGCTTTTGCCGAAATCAAGCCTTGCGCTTCAGAGCGCGCCGAAGCACCAGGCGAGGATCGACTTCTGCGCATGCAGGCGATTTTCGGCCTCGTCGAACACCACCGACTGCGGTCCGTCGATCACCTCGTCGGTCACCTCTTCGCCGCGGTGGGCGGGCAGGCAGTGCATGAAGAGCGCGTGCTTGTCCGCCTGCTTCATCAGCTGAGCATTGACCTGGTAAGGCTGGAAGATGTTGTGGCCGCGCGCCTTGTGCTCCTGGTTCATCGACACCCAGGTGTCAGTGACGACACAATCGACGCCCGATACGGCGCGCTCAGCGTCATGGCAAAGCATGATCTGCCCGCCATTATTGCGCGCCCAGTTAAGGAACTTGTCATCCGGCTCCGAACCCATGGGAACGGCCATGTTCATCCGGTAGCCGAAGCGAGCCGATCCCTCCACGAGCGAATGCAGGACATTGTTGCCGTCGCCGGTCCAGGCGATCGTCTTGCCCTCGACCGGCCCGCGATGCTCCTCAAAGGTCATGATGTCGGCCATGATCTGGCAGGGGTGGGTGTCATCCGTCAGGGCGTTGATGACTGGTACGGTGGCATGCTCTGCCATCTCCAGCATGCGGGCATGGTCCGTGGTGCGGATCATGATGGCGTCCACGTAGCGCGACAGCACGCGGGCGGTGTCACCGATCGTTTCCGCGCGTCCCAGCTGCATTTCCGTGCCGGAAAGGAACAGGGTCTCGCCGCCGAGCTGACGCATACCCACATCGAAGGAGACGCGGGTGCGGGTCGACGGCTTCTCGAAGATCATCGCGAGCATCTTGCCGGCAAGCGGCTTTTCGGCAGTGCCAGCTTTAGTCGCCTGCTTGCGGGTCTTCGCGTCCTCCAGGATTGCGCGCAGATCTGCGGCAGAGACGGCTGAGATATCGAGAAAATGCTTCGGTGACGCCATGACTTACGACGAGGGCTAAAGCGCCCTCCACTCCTTACGCCGTTTTTCTTAAGGTCGACTTGCTGAGGCTTCCGGCCGCACGCTCGATGCGGGCAAGCCCTTCACGGGCTTCCTCGGCCGTGACGGTCAGCGGCGGCAACAACCGGATGACGTTGTCGCCGGCCGGCACGCCGAGCAGGTGCTCCTCACGCATCGCCATCAGCAGCTCCGTGTTCGCCACCTTTGCCTTAATGCCGAGCATCAGGCCATCGCCGCGGATTTCTTCGATCACGTCCGGGAAACGGTCCTTCAGACCCTCCAAGCCCTGCCGGAAGACCAGCGCCACGTCCTGGACATGCTCCAGGAAGCCGTCAGCAAGCACTACGTCCAGTACCGCGTTGCCGACCGACATCGCCAGCGGATTGCCGCCGTAGGTGGTTCCATGCGTGCCGGGCTTCATGCCGCTTGCGGCCTCTTCCGTTGCCAGGCAGGCGCCGAGCGGGAAGCCGCCGCCGATCCCCTTGGCAACAGCCATGATGTCCGGCGTGATGCCTGCCCATTCGTGGGCGAAGAACTTGCAGGTACGGCCGACGCCGCACTGGACTTCATCCAGGATCAGCAGAAGGCCGTGCTCGTCGCAGAGCTGGCGCAGCGCGTGCAGGAATTCCTTCGATGCGAGGCGAAGGCCGCCTTCCCCCTGGATCGGCTCGATCAGGATTGCCGCCGTGGCTTCTGTTATCGCTGCTTTGACCGCATCCAGATCGCCAAACGGCACCTGGTCGAAGCCCTGCACCTTGGGACCAAAACCTTCCAGGTACTTGGGCTGGCCGCCTGCGGCAATCGCCGCAAGCGTGCGACCGTGGAAGGCGCCCTCGAAGGTGATGATATGGAAGCGTTCGGGATGGCCCTTGGCATACTGGTAGCGCCGCGCTGTCTTGATGGACGCCTCCAGCGCCTCAGCGCCAGAATTGGTGAAGAAGACTCTGTCGGCGAACGTGGCTTCCGTCAGGCGCCGCGCGAGCTTCTCCTGGCCGGGTACGTCATAGAGATTGGACAGATGCCAGAGCTTGTCTGCCTGATCCTTCAGCGCCGCAACCAGATGCGGATGGGCGTGGCCCAGCGAGTTCACGGCAATCCCGGCCGCGAAGTCCATATAGCGTTCGCCGCTTTCCGTCGTCAGCCAGACGCCCTCCCCGCGCTCGAAACGGAGCGGAGCGCGGTTGTAGGTCTCGAACAACGCGGGTTCAGCCATGATGACGGACTCCTTCGGCGAAGCGGCTCTTCAGGCCGGCGACCAAATCAAAATGCCGCCCTGTGGGCGGCGCGGGCACTATTCCCGTTTCCCCCCGGCATGTCAACAAATGCGGCACTTCTGGCCGCCGCTGCGGCTGTGACAAAAATGACTCGCCCGAAAAGCAAGTTGGGGAAAACCGAGAAATCGATTCGAGACGATTCCGGCGACTCTTGCCACGGAGTCTGCCGACCAGTAGTTTAGTAATCAACAACTAGACTGCATGCGGCGGAACTAGTCACCCAAAGCCTAGATATAGTGGCTGGCACGAAATGATGTTCGTGGCAGGCGGTGAGGGATTCTGCATGCCGAATTACGTTCAAAAGGCGGAGAGCGGGCATGAACTGGACAGATGAGCGCGTCGAGAAACTGAAGAGACTTTGGGCCGAGGGCCTGAGTGCCAGCCAGATCGCAGCACAGCTGGGCGGCGTTAGCCGCAACGCCGTGATCGGCAAGGTGCACCGTCTGAACCTTCCGGGCCGCGCCAAGGCGGGCGGCACTCCGGCCGCTGCTCGCGGAACTAAGCGTGTCGCAGCACCTGCCCGTCCGGCGAACTATCCTGCCCGTGTCGCCACCCGTACCGTGCCGCGAACGATCGGCGCAACGGCACTCAAGGAAGAGATTGATCTCGATACCGTGCAGGAGATGCAATATGTCCCCGCAACCAACGTGGTCGTGCCGATCTCCCGCAAGCTCTCGCTGACCGATCTGACCGAACGCACCTGCAAGTGGCCGGTTGGCGACCCGCTCAAGGACGACTTCCACTTCTGCGGCGTGGACGCCGCCGACGCCTCCCCCTATTGCAGCTATCATGCCAAACTCGCATACCAGCCGGTGGCAGAGCGCCGGAAGGCCGCGGCAGCCCGCGCCTGAAGCCGGACAATATCCTCAGACGAAAAAAGCGGGCTCCGGCCCGCTTCTTTGTTCCTTGTCCCGCGCAGAGGCGCTGATTAGGTCTCCATAGAATAACCCGCGCCGCGAACGGTGCGGATGACATCTTGCATGTTGGAGGAGTTGAGCGCCTTGCGCAGGCGCCCGACATGGACGTCGACCGTCCGTTCGTCGACATAGATGTCGTGGCCCCAGACGCCGTCCAGAAGCTGCGAGCGGGAGAAGACGCGGCCGGGCGACGACATCAGGAATTCCAGAAGACGGAACTCGGTCGGGCCAAGACGAACTTCGCGGCTCTTGCGGTGAACCCGATGCGTCTCGCGATCCAGCTCTATATCGCCGCAGCGCAGAACCGCCGACAGAACTTCCGGCCGTGCGCGGCGCAGCATGGCTTTGACCCGCGCCATCAGTTCCGGCGTGGAAAACGGCTTTACCACATAGTCATCGGCCCCGGTGGAGAGGCCGCGAATGCGTTCACTCTCTTCGCCACGGGCCGTCAGCATGATGATCGGCAGACGCTCCGTTTCGCGGCGCATGCGCAAGCGCCGGCAAAGCTCGATGCCGGACACGCCGGGCAGCATCCAGTCGAGGATCAAGAGATCCGGAATGCGCTCCTGAAGCCGCACCTCGGCTTCATCGCCCTTCAGGATCGTTTCGACTTCGTATCCTTCCGCTTCCAGGTTGTAACGAAGAAGAACGCTCAGCGCCTCTTCGTCTTCCACAACGGTAATCTTAGGCTGCATGCGAATGCTCCGTCGGTCTTACTCGTCGCTCAGAATGGTGCTGAGCGTGTTGGACCGGTCATCCTTCGGCCGCTCGCCGTCCGGCTGGAAGCCGGTGGCCATGTAATAGATCGTCTCGGCGATGTTGGTGGCATGATCGCCGATGCGCTCGATGTTCTTGGCGCAAAACAGAAGATGCGTGCAGCTGGTGATGTTGCGCGGATCTTCCATCATGTAGGTGAGCAGCTCGCGGAACAGCGAGGTATAGATCGCGTCGATCTCCTCGTCGCGCTGACGAATGGCCTCGGCCTTCTCGGCAGACCGCGTCGCATAGACGTCGAGCACATCCTTCAGCTGTACGAGTGCGAGCTCCGACAGGTGCTCCAGACCACGGGCGAGGTTGCGGGGAATCCCCGTTTCCTGCACAGCAATGACGCGCTTTGCGGTGTTCTTTCCGAGATCACCCACCCGCTCGAGGTCGGCGGCGATACGGAGAGAGCCGATAATCTCGCGGAGGTCCGACGCCATCGGCTGCCGCTTGGCGATCGTCACAATCGCCTTCTCGCCGATCTCGCGTTCCGCCGTGTCGAGGATCACGTCGTCGGAGATCACCTTCTGCGCCAGAGCGGTATCGGAGTTGACGAGCGCCCGCACGGCATCGGCGCACATCTGCTCGGCAAGGCCGCCCATCTCCGAAATGCGGCGCTTCAGGTATTTAAGCTCTTCATCATAAGCCGACATGATGTGGGTCGATGGCATGACTTTGCTCCTCGAATGTTTGCGCCTGACAGCCGGAGCCGGATCAGCCGAAGCGGCCCATAATGTAATCCTGGGTGCGCTGATCGTTGGGATTGGTGAACATCTTGTCCGTGTCGTCTTCCTCCACAAGATGCCCGAGGTGGAACATCGCCGTGCGCTGGGAGACGCGGGCTGCCTGCTGCATGGAATGGGTGACGATGACGATCGAATAGTTCGTCCGCAGCTCGTGGATCAGTTCCTCGACCTTGGCCGTGGCGATCGGGTCGAGCGCCGAGCAGGGCTCGTCCATCAGGATCACTTCCGGCGAGACGGCGACCGCGCGGGCGATGCACAGACGCTGCTGCTGGCCGCCGGACAGGCCAGTGCCGGCCTCATGCAGGCGGTCCTTGACTTCCGCCCAGAGGCCCGCCTTCTGCAAGCTGCTTTCGACGATCTGGTCGAGGTCCGATTTGCCGCGTGCCAGGCCGTGGATGCGCGGGCCGTAGGCGACGTTTTCGTAGATCGACTTCGGGAAGGGGTTCGGCTTCTGGAACACCATGCCGACGCGGGCGCGAAGCTCCACGACGTCAATATCCGGATCGTGGATGTCTTGCCCATCCAGCGTGATCTTGCCGGTCACCTTGGCATTGGCGATCGTGTCGTTCATCCGGTTGAGGCAGCGCAGAAAGGTGGACTTACCGCAGCCGGAGGGGCCGATGAGCGCAGTAACCGTGTTGTTACGGACGCCGAGATTGACGTCGAACAGGGCCCGCTTGTCGCCGTAATAAACGGACACGTCCTTGCCGACCATCTTGTAGTTGATTTCGCTCATTTTCCGTTCCAGCGCTTTTTCGGTCGCAGCTTCAGTCAGCATGTTCATAACGCTCCTCCCTTACCAGCGCCGCTCGAAGCGACGGCGAAGAATGATGGCAATCAGGTTCATGAGCAGCAGGAAGACCAGTAGCACGATGATGGCTCCTGAGGCACGCTCCACAAAGGCCGGGTCGCCGCGCTGGGTCCAGTTGTAGACCTGCACCGGCAGAGCGGACGCGGGATCGAAGAAGCCTTCCGGCGGCGCTGCGGGGTAGTCACGCACAAAGGCGACCATGCCGATGAGGAGCAGCGGAGCGGTTTCCCCGAGTGCCTGGGCCAGACCGATGATGGTTCCCGTGAGGATGCCCGGCATGGCGAGCGGAACGACGTGGTGGAAGATCGCCTGCATCTTGGATGCGCCGACCCCAAGGGCAGCGCTGCGGATCGACGGCGGAACAGCTTTTAGCGCAGCACGGGTGGCGATGATGATGGTCGGAAGCGTCATCAGCGCCAGGACGAGGCCGCCGACAATCGGTGCCGACTGCGGCAGACCGGCGAAGTTGATGAATGCCGCCAGACCGAGGATGCCGAACACGATGGAGGGTACGGCAGCAAGGTTGGCGATATTGACCTCGATGAGGTCGGTAAACCAGTTCTGCGGCGCGAACTCCTCGAGATAAATGGAGGCTGCAACACCGATCGGCAGGGAAAGCGCCAGGACGATCAGCATCATATAAGCCGAGCCGAGGATAGCGACGCCGACGCCGGCCGCTTCAGGCCGGGTGTCGGAGGCATCGGGTGCGGTCAGAAAGTCCCAGTTGAAGCGCGTGGTGAGGATGCCGGCTTCCTTCAGCTCGTCGGCCAGCTGCAACTGCTCCGGCGAAATGTTGCGGTCGAGTTCAGCACTCGCCATCGTGACACGGCCTTTGTAGTAGCCGTCGATGCGTCCGGAGGCGAGGAGGTTGAATTCCACCGTCTCGCCGATCTGATCGGGGTTGTTGAGCACGTAGCGGCGCAGGATCGCCGGAGCTTCCGCGGAGACCAGTTCGGCGGCGGGACCCGCTTCCAACTGGCTGTTGAAGCCCTTGTCGTTCATGGCCTTCGCCAGCGAGTTCTTGATCAGCGGCGCGTAGCCGAAGGTGGTGACCTTGGCGAGATCCTCTGGATTGCGGTTGCCCGCCTTATCGAGAATGCCCGGATCGAGGTAAATATCCATGGTCACATAGGTCTGGCGGAAGGACGACAGGCCACTCGACAGGATGGAGAACAGCAAGCCCACAAGGGCGAGCACGCCGAGGGCGACCGCCAAGAGGCCCATCATTCGGAAGCGGCGCTCGGCCGCGTGACGGCGGCGCGTGCGGGCGTCACCGGACAGAGCTGCCTTGCCCTGTGTTGCAGCGATCGCGTCGGTCATTCGTACTGCTCCCGATATTTGCGCACGATGTAGAGGGCGAGCACGTTCAGCGCCAGCGTGAAGACAAAGAGCGTAAGACCCAGCGCAAAGGCAACGAGCGTCTCGGGGCTTGCGAATTCGGTATCGCCGGTCAACTGGCTGACGATCTTGACCGTGATGGTGGTCATTGCCTCGAAGGGGTTGAGGTCGAGGCGGGCGGCGGCGCCGGCCCCCAGCACCACGATCATGGTTTCGCCGATGGCACGGCTGGCGGCCAGCAGGATGGCGCCGACGATGCCAGGAAGCGCTGCCGGCAAGATGACCTTCTTGATGGTTTCCGACTGCGTCGCGCCGAGCGCAAAGGAGCCGTCGCGCATCGCCTGCGGCACCGCATTGATGATGTCGTCCGACAGAGAACTGACGAAGGGGATGATCATCACGCCCATCACGAGGCCGGCGGTGAGCACCGATGACGAGGAGTTACCCAGGCCCATCGGTTGCGCGATCCAGTCTCGCAGGAAGGGGCCCACGGTGATCAGTGCGAAGAGACCGTAGACGATGGTCGGGATGCCGGCGAGGATCTCGATGGCTGGCTTGGCGAAGCTACGCAGCCTGGAACCGGCATAGTCGGCAAGATAGATGGCGATCATCAGACCGATCGGCACGGCGACGAGCAATGCCACGAAGGACACGTAAAGCGTACCCCACAGAAGCGGGATGATACCGAGGTCAGAGCCGCCCCGGAACTGAGGGTTCCACACGGTCGAGAAGAAGAACTCTGAGGCCGGATACATACGGAAGAAGTTCGCGGTCTCGAACACCAGCGAAAAGATGATCCCGACCGTGGTCAGGATGGCGATGGTCGATGACGCGATCAGGAGGGCCTGGATGAAGTTCTCGCTGACATTGCGTGCACGCAACTTCGGCTTGATGCGCATCAAGGACCACGCGCCCAATGCAAGCGCAATCGCGAGTACGACGACCGTCATGCCGATGCTGCCGTATTTGGCGCTCTGGCGGTAGGTGACAGCTGCATCGAAGACTTCGCGCGGCACGTCGCTGCCAAGAGCCACACCGACGTCGGCGAGGCGCACACGGACATTGGAGAAGTCCAGGTTGCCGTTGACCAGAGCGTCCTCATTGAGAGCGTCACGACGCAGGACTGCGTCGAGGCCGCCGGCAATGTTGCGCACGTCCGCCATCACGAGGCTGCGGGCGCCGCCTTCAGGGATGACGCTGTCGGGGATCATGCCGCGAACCCGGTTTTCGATCAGGATCGGCTGAGCGAACAGCCAGGCTGCGAGCACCAGCAGAGCCGGCACTGCCACGAAAAGAGCGACGGTTTGGCCGTAATAGCCGGGGAGGGAGTGAAGCCGCGTTCCGGTGGCGGCGGAGGTCGAAAGGGCGCGGCGCCTTCCGAGAACATAGCCGACGACGGCGAGCACTAGGACGACAAGAACGATGCTGCCAACGCTCATCTGGCTGATATCCTCTGGGTGAAAGGAAACTGGCGGCGCATTGCTTGCGCCGCCAGAGAGACGTGCCGGATTAGTTCAGCGGCCCCATCGGGGTGCGGTTCTTGACGGCTTCCTGGGTCTTGGCAAGTTCCGGATCGGAAACCAGACCGTAGGCAGCGAGCGGGCCGTTCGGGCCGGCCATGTCGTCAGAAACGAAGAACTCGACGTATTCCTGCAGGCCCGGGATAACGTCCAGGTGCGCGTTCTTCACGTAGAAGTACAGCGGACGGGAAACCGGGTACTCGCCGGAAGCAATCGTCTCAACCGAAGGCTCTACACCGCCCATGGTGGCGACGCGAAGCTTGTCGGTGTTGTTTTGGTAGAAGGACAGGCCGAAGACGCCGATGCCGTTCTTGTTGGCGTCGATACGCGACAGGGTTTCGGTGTAGTCACCGTCGATGTCGACAGAAACGCCGTCCGTACGAAGGTCCATGCAGGCATCTTCAGCCGCATCTTCGTCGCCGTTGTTAGCAGCCTTCAAGGCTTCCATCGTGCCGTTCTCTTCGCAACCGGTCAAGATGACCTTCTCGTCGAAAACTTCACGCGTGCCGTGCTTGGTGCCCGGGATGAAGGCGAGGATCGGCTGATCCGGCAGGTCAGAGCGAATGTCGCTCCAGTTCTTGTTCGGGTTGTCGACCAGCTGGCCATCCTTGACGACCTTGGAAGCCAGTGCAGCGTGCCAGTCGGCCGGCGTGAATTTGTATTCAGGGCCATTGATGTCCGAAGCGAAGACGATACCGTCGTAGCCGATGCGAACTTCCTGGATCTCGTTAACGCCGTTAGCCTTGCAGGTGTCGATGTCCGACTGACTGATGCGCGAAGAGGAGTTCGCGATGTCGATGGTGTTTTCGCCCACGCCTTCGCAGAGCTTCTTACGGCCGGCGCCCGAACCGCCCGACTCAACGACCGGGGTCGGATGGTCGAAGTTTTCGCCGAAAGCTTCAGCGACGATGGAGGCGTAAGGCAGAACGGTGGAGGAACCAGCGATCTGGATCTGGTCACGGGCAGCAGCGGCGCCAGCGAAAGCCACGGAGGCTACCAGTGCTGCAGCAGAAAGTTTCAGAATGTTCATGAGGATCTCCCATCATGCGCTTGTGTGAATTTGGCCGCGTCAACTTGCTTTCGCCAGCGCCCGGCAGGCCACTCATAGCGGCCTCACGACCTCGCTTTTATGTCATTCCGATGAAACATTTATGACAGCATAAGTGATTATAAGAATAGCGCATTTTCGGATAAATGCGTTTCTCGCCCAGCTAATATGTCAAAAACGGACGGTAAAGCGGCTCCCTTTGCCGACTTCCGAACTGACGATCAGACGAGCCCGGTGGCGGGTAAGGATGTGCTTAACGATCGCCAGGCCAAGCCCGGTCCCCTTCTTAGATCGACTGTCGGCAACGCTGACGCGATAGAAGCGCTCCGTCAGGCGCGGCACATGCTCTGAAGGAATGCCGGGACCATGGTCCTCCACCGTGACCTCGACCGGTCCTGAATCCTCGGCCTTGAGAAGGACGTCGACGCGCTCGCCATCCTGGCCGTATTTGCAGGCGTTCTCGACGAGGTTCTCGAAAACCTGAACCAGTTCATCACGGTCGCCCGTGACCTCTACCGGCGCAGACGGAAGATGGAGGTTGATCTTAACTCCCAGATCCTCCGAGAGGGGCACCAACGAGTCCCGTACATGCGAGAGCAACGGCACGAGGTCGACCTTGCCCTCCGGTGCGACGTTCGCCTTCAGTTCCAGACGTGAGAGCGAGAGGAGATCATCCACCAAGCGGCTCATGCGGGTGGACTGGTCCAGCATGATCGACAGGAAACGCTCCTGCGCCTTCGGGTCCGATTTTGCTGGCCCCTGCAGGGTTTCGATAAAGCCGCGCAAGGAGGCGAGCGGCGTGCGCAGTTCATGGCTTGCATTGGCGACGAAATCGCTGCGCATCCGGTCCAGGCGGCGGAGTTCAGAGATGTCGCGGAAGCAGAGAAGATAGAGCTGACCCTTTTCCTCATGCCGGCGAAGGTCGATCGGCGCGATGCGGACAATGTAGACCTGCTGCGATGGCAGCCGCTCGGCATGTTCTATCTGGTTCGGCTTGCCAGTGGCGAGCGTTTCGCGGACCATGTCCAGAACGGCGGGGGAGCGGAGCCGCGCGGAAACGTGCGCACCGACAGGGAGAGCTCCGAGAAGCCGATCGGACGCGCGGTTCTGGAACACCAGGTTGGCTTCGGAGTCGAGCAGCAGCGCTGCCGTCTCCATTGCATCAAGAGTGGCGGAAATGTCCTCGACAGGATCGTGCGCCTTGGGCTCCTCGAGCGCCTGCATCATTGACGGCATGGACTGCATCGGCGTGCGGTCGGCCACCAGCGTCAGCCCGGCAAGGACGAACCAGCCCAGCGCCGCCTGCCAGAGGGGAACGCCTGCAAAGACACTGAGTGCGCCCGCCAGAGAAAGCGCCACAAGCAGCGGCCAAGCACCGCCGAACCGCTTGCTCAACCAGGTCCCCCATTCAGACACCATGAATGAATCACCTCCCGCTCCCGAATTCCCAGCTCTTAGCCCGCTTCCATGACAGATATACATCGACGGCCGGTGGAAGAACGATAATTTAAACCTCCGGCCTATCTCGCGCGTTACGGCCCGGGCTTAGCAGAAGGAGTGGCAACCAATGAGCAGCAGTAGACAGGATCGGACGGTCGAACTGAAGATCGGCGGACACCGGCGCGCCTTTGATATTGACGATCCGAAGCTGCCGGACTGGGTTCATGACGGAGCCCTTGCCTCCGAGGGCTACCCTTATGACAACAAGATGAACAAGGATAAGTACGAGAACGCGCTCGAGGCCTTGCAGATCGAGCTGGTCAAGCTTCAGTTCTGGCTGAACGCCAGCGGCAAACGCCTGATGGCGCTGTTCGAAGGCCGCGATGCGGCCGGCAAGGGGGGGACGATCTTCTCCATCCGTGCCTACCTCAATCCGCGGACGGCGCGGGTCGTGGCCCTGCCGAAGCCAACCGAAACAGAGGCCGGCCAGTGGTACTTCCAGCGCTACGTCACACGTTTCCCAACGTCAGGCGAGACGGTGCTCTTCGACCGCTCCTGGTATAACCGCGGCGTGGTGGAGCCGGTAATGGGTTTTTGCACCGAAGAGCAGTGCAAGACCTTCCTTCACGAAGCACCTCGCTTCGAGGAGATGATCGTCGATGACGGCATCTATTTCTTCAAGTTCTGGCTGAACATCGGCCAGGAAATGCAGCTGAAACGCTTCCATGACCGGCGGCACGATCCCTTGAAGATCTGGAAGCTCTCCCCCATGGACATTGCCGCGCTGACCAAATGGGATGATTTCACCAAGGCCCGTGACCGGATGCTGGAGAAAACCCATACCGAGCACGCTCCGTGGACCGTGGTGAAGCTGAACGACAAGCGGCGGGGACGCATCAATGTGATCCGTCACCTGCTCTTGTCGATCGACTACGAGGGGCGCGATCGCGAGGCGATCGGCGACATCGGCCACAATATTCTCGGCGACGGCCCGGACTTCCTTCGCTGACAGACCCGTTTACTGACCGGGCAAGATTCGAACCGCGTAGAGCAGGACGGGGTTGCTTTCTCCCGCAATGCTGGTGCTGAGCACAAGCCTGCCGGCGGCATTACCCGTGACCGTGTCTGCGAAGGTAACGCGAAAGAGCGCGTCGGCCTTTTCCTGATGGGCGGTGAAGCGATGCCGGGCGCAGGTGCCGAGACCGCCGAAGTCGCAGAGGACGGAGAATTCCGCGCCGGTATCGGCGCCTGATTGGACCGTGAGCGCAATGGTAGACGTGCGGCCGGCGAGCTGCTGCAGGAGTTCGGCAGGAACCTCGATGGCGATATCGGCCGTTGCAGCACCTGCTGCCGAGGCGAGGCGAAGGGCGGGGCCGCTCGCCGTTTCGATGGGCTCCAGCGTTGCCGGCGGCGAGGCCTGAACGACCGCCGCATTCGTGCCGTTGAAAACCCGGATCCACTCCTCCGAGAAGCCGACCTGTGGACCGAGACCCGTCTGACCGGACGCCGGAGCAGAAGACGCCTGCTCGGCCGCCTCCATGGCGCTCTGCAGCGACTGTTGAATGAAGCCGGACGAGTAGGCCCACCACGTCGCCAGACCGAGCAACCCAAACAAGACCAGCCAGGCAACGAGAACAGAAAGGAAGCCGCGCCGCCGCCGCGGCTTTGCCGAGCGCTCCGGCGGCGCGTCGAGGATGGCGGCATCGCGCCCGCGGCGCCGGCGCTTGCCCTTTGCCTTGGTGGGTTCTTCAGCCGGAGGTGGCGTCTGGCCCGGGCGCTCATCGCGCTCTGCCCGAAGTGAATCAAGGTTCGAAAGATCGCTCGTCTGCGCAGGCTGCATGTCCACGGCCTCGCCGCGTAGAGCCCCGCCCAGGAGAAAGGCATCTGCGGCCGCGGGTTCCGGCTGCGGAGCCGGCTTCGCCGCTTGAGGTTGTGCCGCCTCGCGAGTCGGCGGCGGGTTCACTGGGTGAGCGTGGCTGCGTTCCTCGCCCTCGATCTCGCGGATTTTCAGTTCGAGCCGCTGGCGCTGCAGCGCAATCACCTGGCCATCGGTTACGCCTTGCTTCGACAGGCCGGACTCAAGCGCCTGCCGCGCCGACTGATAGATCCGCGCACGGATCTCCGGATTGGTGCGGTCGGACTTCTCCAACGCGTTCCTGATCGCTGTCTCCAAACCGCTCAATGCCAGTCCCTGCCTGTTTCGCTCCGGATTCTTACGTTTCGGTAATCCCTCCGGTCATGAACTGCAAGCACAAGCAATCAGGCAAATCTGGGGCTACCAGCACCAAGCCACCCTCAACAAGCACTTCAGCTCTTTTCCGGTGTCCCCGGCTCTGCTAGAGAATTGACGTGCGCGTAAACGTCACTTGAGGAGGACAAAAGATGCTGCCACCGATCCTGAAGGAGAAACTGCGCCTACCGGTGGTCGCCTCACCGCTCTTCATCATCTCGCATCCAGCGCTGACACTGGCACAATGCAACGCCGGCGTGGTCGGTGCCTTCCCTGCCCTCAATGCGCGCCCGGAAAGCCAGCTCGACGAGTGGCTGGCGATGATCACGGAAGAACTGGCGGCACATGACGCCACCCATCCTGACCAACCCGCCGCTCCCTTTGCCGTCAACCAGATCGTGCACACCTCCAACAAGCGGCTGGAGCATGATCTGATGATGTGCGTGAAGTACAAGGTGCCGATCGTGATCTCTTCGCTTGGTGCGGTGCCGGAGGTGAACGCGGCCGTCCACTCCTATGGCGGCATCGTGCTGCATGACGTGATCAACAACCGCCACGCCAACTCAGCCATCCGCAAGGGCGCCGATGGCCTGATTGCGGTGGCGGCGGGTGCTGGCGGTCATGCCGGCACGCTTTCCCCGTTTGCGCTGGTGCAGGAGATCCGCGAATGGTTCGACGGCCCCCTGCTGCTCGCCGGCGCGATCGGCACCGGAGGCGGCATCCTCGCAGCGCAAGCCATGGGCGCTGACATGGCCTATATCGGCACGCCTTTCATCGCCACGGAGGAAGCCCGCGCAGTCGACGCCTACAAGGAGATGATTGCGCAGTCTCAGGCGGCCGACATCGTCTACTCCAATTACTTCACCGGCATTCATGGCAACTACTTGAAGGGGTCGATCCTTGCCTCGGGCATGGATCCCGACAACCTGCCGCCCGCAGATCCCTCCAAGATGGACTTCGACAAGGCGGCCACGGGCGCCAAGGCATGGAAAGACATCTGGGGCGCCGGCCAGGGCGTCGGATCGGTGAAGGCGGTCGTTCCCGTTGCGGAACTGGTTGATCGGCTGGAACGGGAGTACCAAGAGGCCCGTGCCCGCATCTGCGCCTGAGGAGACCCTCACGGCAGAGCAGCGGAAAATGACATCTGAGCCGAAATCGCGGCTTGAAATCACCGACCTTTGCCTGTATCAGCCGCATCACATCGCAGCCGGCCCGGAGCCGCTGCATGGGCCGCTTTAGCTCAGTCGGTAGAGCACATCATTCGTAATGATGGGGTCACGTGTTCGAGTCACGTAAGCGGCACCATTCTCCCCTCTTCCGAACAATCTGGCGCTTTGATCGTTTTCCCTGAATATAACGGGAGAACGACATGACCGATCGACCTGACAAAGGACAGCAAAGCAAGCAAACGCCGGACGATGCGGCTATATCGGCCAATGCACCAGTGCAACCCGTTGAGAACTTCGATCCGGCCAAGCCCAATAAAGATCGGCGGATCTTCCAGAACGGCGACACGGATAGGATCACAGAGCAGGATTGAGACGAGGTGGATGGCATCTGCTGATTGTCTTGGCCGCAGCGACAGCCTGGTGGCCGCGGGGTACATCCGACGCTGACGCGTGCCTTGATCTCGGCGGCCGGATCCGCACCGACCGGGGCGGGATTTGCGACTTCTAAGGGAGAAGCCGGAAACCTGCTTTTCCTTCCTTGACGCGTTCGATGTGGCAACAGACTATCCCGCGCCGTGAAGGGTTTGTCCTTCCGCCGCGCGAGGAGATTTCATGCCGCTTGATCCGAAGATCGTCGAGACGTTGAAGAACGTTTCCACCGCCACCCTGACCACCGTCCTGCTGAAGAAGGGGCTGCGCAATGTCTGGATGCGCGGCACGAAGCCGCTGAAGCCGGGACAGGCGCGGGTCGTAGGCCCTGCGTTCACACTGCGCTTCGTTCCTGCCCGCGAGGACCTGGCGACCCCGGAAAGCTGGGCCTCCCCCATCTCGACCCGCGCCGCGATCGAAGCCATGCCGGAAGGTTGTGTCGCCGTTGCGGATGCCATGGGCGTGCTGGACGCCGGCATCTTCGGTGACATTCTCTGCTCGCGCATGGTCAAGCGTGGCGTTGCCGCACTTGTGACCGACGGCGTAGTGCGCGACGCGGAGGGCGTGTTCGGAACCGGCATGGACGTCTGGTGCGAGGGTGTTGCTGCGCCGCCTTCGGTCGCGGGCCTCACCTTCGTCGGCTGGCAGGAACCGATCGCCTGTGGCGGCGTCGCCGTCTTCCCGGATGACATCGTCGTCGCAGATCAGGATGGGGCCGTGCTGATCCCCGCCAAGCTGGTCGACGCCGTGCTGGCCGAGGCGCCGGAACAGGAGCAAATGGAAGCATGGATCATGACGGAGGTGGATCGTGGCGTTCCGCTACCTGGGCTTTATCCCATGAATGCCGAAACGAAGGCCCGCTACCAGGCGTGGAAGGACGCACGATGACCTTCTCTACCCAATCAAAAGGCGTCTACGCCATCGCCACGACGCCATTCCTGCCGGATGGCTCGCTC
>NZ_JALJRA010000002.1 GCF_022968135.1 Pseudorhizobium tarimense | reverse complement strand
TCTGTTCAGTACCGGTTACGGAAAAAATGGCGTCCCTTCTGAGCTCTCCGGATCTCCAGTGTTGAGTAAACCCTTTTTGGCGAAAGAGCTGGAGGAAACGCTTGAACTTACTCTTGGTGGGCCTCAACGACGGTGAGTTCGAACAGGACGTGGGAGGCTTGATCGTCCGACCGTACTGCCTTGTTGTAGTGCTCGACGAAAGCCGCGATATGGGCTTTGACGTTCTCCTGGAGTGAGCCAGCTACCCGGAGCACATGTCTATCATCTTAAGGAGGCCTCAAGAAGCATGACAGAAGACTGGGCGCAGCACCGCGCCATTCTCGAAGCTGCGTTGGACTCGATCATTGCGGCTGATCACGAGAGTCGAGTGATTGAGTGGAATCCGGCAGCAGAGCGCACGTTCGGCTATCCTAGGTCGACGGCCATGGGACGAGATCTGGCCGAGCTGATCATCCCGCCCGAACTCAGAGAAGCACACAGGGACGGCATGGAGCACTTCCTCGCGACGGGTGAGGGGCCGGTGCTGGGTAGGCGCATCGAGGTTGAGGCGATCAATTCTGCTGGCCGCCGCTTTCCGGTGGAGCTGGCTATCGAAGTAATACAAGTCGAGGGTAATCCCAGGTTTGTCGCCTATCTTAGAGACCTTACCGAGCGCAAGTCGGCGGAGGCCGCACTTCTTGAAAGCGAGCAACGCCTGGCCGCCACCTACCAGCACGCTTTTGTCGGCATCTCGGAAGTTGATCTGACGGGCCGCTTTTTGCGGGTGAATGAAGAGCTTTGCAGAATCACCGGGTACACATCTGACGAACTCCTCAACTTCACCTTCTCCGACATCACGCACCCGGATGACCTCGCCGTCGACCTCGAGAACTTTCGGCAACAAGTGGAAGGTGCGCTTGGAAATTACACATTGGAGAAACGGTACATCCGCAAGGACAAACAGGAAGTTTGCGTCGAACTATCGGGATCCATTATTCGAGACAGCGCCGATCGACCACTGTACGCAGTTCGCGTGGTTCGCGACATCTCTGATCGAATACGGGCAGAGCGCCAGCAGGCGCTTCTCGTCCATGAGCTCAACCACAGGGTAAAGAACACGCTCACAACCGTTCATTCCATTGTGGCTCAGACCCTGAGAATTTACCCAGATCCAAGCCGAGCAACCCAGGTGGTCGGCGAGAGGCTGATGGCGCTGTCGCGCGTTCACGATGTTCTCACCCGTAGAAATTGGGAGAGCGCCGTTCTGAGCGACATTGTGGCCGAAGCGCTGGAACCGTACGCTGATTTTAGCGAGCGATTCGCTGTTTCTGGCCCGGAGGTGTCGCTGGCGCCCCGGGTGTGTCTCTCGTTCGCCATGGCAATCCAGGAGCTCACGACTAATGCCATCAAGTATGGAGCTCTTTCGGTGCCCGGAGGTCAGGTGGCAGTTACCTGGGATGTTGAGAGAAGTGGTTCGATGCTCCGCTTTGATTGGCAGGAGAGTGGTGGGCCCGGCGTTACCCCACCTACTCGTCGGGGATTTGGCACACGCCTCTTGGAAGGGGGCCTCGCTAGAGATATGAACGGCTCTGCAATTCTGGCTTTTGCGTCGGATGGATTGAGATGTACCTTTGAGGTGCCGCTTTAACTCTAGGCTCCACGTGGCGGTGCAATCCGTGCATGGTGTGACAGAACCGGGGGAACCAATCGGTGGCAGAGAGAGTTACGTGCTGTCCCGCCTCTGCGAGGCTGCCTCGTATAGCCCACCCCATCTAGGATAATTGCATTGCTCAAGTTTGCCACTGAGAGATTTGCTCCGTTGTCTGAGATTGGCATGAGCGAGATGTCGTCGCTTATCAGGGTCCATGATTGGAGCAACTCAGCGCTTGGTGCTGTTGATGGCTGGCCGACATCGCTTCGCCTGTACTCGGATCTGATGCTCGCCTCCAAACAACCGATGTTTCTTGCTTGGGGATCGGAGCTCGCATTTCTCTACAACGACGCCTACACCGAGATTCTCGGCAAAAAACACCCACACGCACTTGGGCAGCCTTTTTATCAGGTCTGGTCGGACATCTGGAGACAGATAAGGCCGCTTGTTGAGCGTGTGTTGGAAGGGGAAGCTGTGTGGGTGGAGGATCTATGCATCCCCATGCAGCGCAACGGCTTTGAGGAAGAGGCGTGGTTCAGCTTCTCCTATACACCAATAAAAGGTGATGCTGGTGAAGTGAACGGGCTGTTCTGCGCCGTTACAGAAACAACCGGCAAAGTTCTAGCGGAACAGCAAGGTCGTGGGGAAAGGGAGCGTCTGCGCCAGCTTTTTCAGCAGGCACCCGGAATCATGGCTATGCTGCGCGGCCCGAATCATATCTTCGAACTCGCCAACGAGGCTTATACTCGACTGATCGGGCAAAGAGACATCATCGGTAAAACGGTGCGAGATGCTCTTCCTGATCTAGCAGGCCAAGGCTTCTACGAACTGCTTGATGAAGTTTTTCGGACAGGTACTCCCTACGTCGGACGAGCCGTTCCAGTTCAGCTGAATTTGCCCCATGGCAATGAACCTGAGCAACTCTACCTCAATTTCGTTTATCAGCCGGTGAAAGACAAGGCGGGATTGGTTACGGGCATATTCGTAGAGGGGTTCGATGTGACTGAGAACATTCGAACCGAGGAAGCCCTCCGCTCAAGCGAAGAATTCACGCGACGTATCCTGGAAAGCTCCACCGACTGCATTAAAGTTCTCGACACCAAAGCTCAGCTTCAGTTCATGAGCGAAGGCGGAATGAAGGTGATGGAGGTCGACGATTTCGGCGCCATTAAGAGTTGTGATTGGCGGGACTTTTGGTCAGGTCCTCAGCACCTCGACGCAAAACTAGCTGTCGAGACTGCTCTCGCCGGTGGGACCGCAAGGTTTCAGGGCCCTACACTTACAATGAAGGGTACGCCGCGTTGGTGGGACGTCGTGGTCACACCAATTCACGGTCGTTATGGAGAGGTTGAAAGGCTTCTCTCAGTTTCGCGGGACATCACTTCGATCAAGCATAGCGAGGTCGCACTTCACGAAACTCAGCGGCGTTTAAATGCTGTACTGGATAACGCTTCTGTGTCGGTTTTTCTTATGAATGATCAGCAGGAATGCGTTTACATGAACGCTGCGGCCGAGAAGCTAACCGGATTCAGCCTAGCTGAAGCTGAAGGTCGTACGCTTCACAGCCTTATTCATCACACTCGTCCGGATGGATCTCCCTACCCGATCGAGGACTGCCCAATAGACCGAGCCTTTCCGGAACGCCACCAGACTATCGGAGAAGACATTTTTATCCGCAAGGATGGCACGTTTTATCCGGTCGCGTTTACAGCCAGTCCCATACAGGATGCCGAGAGCAAGACAGTAGGAACCATTATCGAAGTACGCGACATCAGCGCCGAGAAGCGATCGCAGCAGCAGCAACGCATTCTGATTGATGAACTGAACCACCGAGTAAAAAACACACTGGCGACGGTCCAGTCCATCGTCACTCAAAGCTTGCGGAACGAGGCAGATCCCGCAGAAGCGCGAAGCAGCATCGAAGGCCGGCTTATCATGTTGTCTCGAGCGCACGATGTGCTGACCAAAGAGACTTGGGAGAGCGCCAGGTTACATGACATCATTGATGAAGCGACTTCAGCGTTCCAGGCAGCCGGGACTCGCATAACGACAGATGGTCCTGAGGTTCGGCTGACGCCACGAGAGGCACTTTCCTTGTCTATGGCTTTGCACGAACTAGCGACCAATGCGCTCAAACACGGCGCCCTGTCGCTGGATAAGGGGACTGTTTCACTGGTGTGGGAGCTGCTTCCTGACAGAGGGAGGCCTCTGAGGTTACGGTTGAAATGGCAAGAGAAGGACGGCCCCCCGGTAAGCAAGCCAAGTCGCCGCGGTTTCGGATCGCGACTGCTGGAAGTGGGGCTTGCGCGGGAGCTAAACGGAGATGTAACAGTGAATTATGCCGTTGATGGGCTAACCTGCGACATTGCGTTCCGATTGCAGGATCATAGCTGCGCGGCGGCACCGAACGATGGACCTACGACTTCAACGAGAGAGCACTCATCAAGATGCAGCCCGGCCAAAAGTGCTGATTGTTGAAAACCGGAAGTTTGTGGCAATTCTGGTTGATGTAACGCTCTTCCCGAGGAACTTCACCCTCTCAACCTCTCTCGTCCATGCAATATGCTTGATGCCGGCACTCTGAGATCGAGGTGGGCGTATCGATTTTGCCGGTTTTGACGGTACTTTGTCCGGGCGTCAGATCCGACGTTTGTGATCTATGCCTTACTACGAAGCGGCCGATAGATGTCGATAATTCACATAATTTTTTCAGTTAGGTCCGCTCTTGAAAAGCCAGCATAATCAAAAGGCTATGTTTTTGACTCTACCTTTGACGGCATATTCCCGGCTTAGTTCTTTTTTTCTCTAACTTTGTCAGATTCTTAGGGCAGAAATAAATATTAGAGTGGGAGTGACGGGTCGTAGATTCGACGGCAATCGGCGGGGAGCGGCGAGGCAAGTCAAGCTCGAAGCCTCGCCGCGTCCCTAGAAGGCGGCAAGCCGAACTGCCGGGCGTATTCCCGGCTGAACTGCGTCGGGCTTTCGTAACCGACGCCGAAGGCAATCGATGTGGCGTTGCCCTCTCCTGCGATGAGGCGGGAGCGCGCATGCAACAAGCGCACATGTTTCTGGTACTGCAGGGGACTGAGTGCTGTCACAGCCTTGAAGTGACGGTGGAAGGCGGAGACACTGAGCGCCGCCATCTCTGCCAATGCCTCGACACGCAACGGCTTGGCGAAGTTTTCCCTGATCCATCGAATTGCGATGCCGATCCGTGAAAGCGCGGTATCGGGGGTGGCGATATCGCGCAGCATCCAGCCGAGAGGACCCTGCAGCACCCGGAAGAGGATTTCGCGCTCATAAGCCGGCGCCAGGGCGGCGATCTCGTCCGGCCGCTCGATCAGGCGCAGCATGCGCAGCCAGGTATCAAGCAGTTCGGGCATCACGGGCGCGACAGAGAATCCGGGACTGTAGAGTTGGCCTCCGGCAGGTTTAGGCAGATCCGCCAGCAGGTTTGCAACGATCGCGGGCTCGAGTGTCAGGCTGATGGCGAGATAGGGTTCGCCATCCTCAGACGGATGCACAGAACCGACCGCCGGCAGATCGACCGACATGACGAAATAGGTCGCAGGATCATAGCGAAACGCGCGATCGCCGACCGTCATGGTCTTCGATCCGGTGAGGATCAGGTTGACCATGGGCTCGTAGACAGCGGAAAGCTGATGCTCCGGGATTTCGCCCTGAACCATGGCGACGCGCGGAATGCCTGTCTCCGTGCGACGGTTCTCCGCCCGCGACGCCAATTGCCTGAGTTCCTTAAGCTGTGTGTCCATGAAGTTGTTGTTTCACACGGACGGCGCGGATTCAACGGAAAAGCAGAAATAGGCAAGATTCGAAGAGGATCGTGAGAGCGGGAGGTGCGGCGCGCGACTATCACTTGGTCATCCAATCGAAGGAGCACCAATGAGTATCGTCATCATCACCGGCGGAAGCCGCGGCCTCGGCGCCAGCATCGCAACCCAATGCGCCAGACGCGGCATGGACGTCATCATCACCTACAACAGCAATAGACAATCTGCCGAGACGGTTGTCGGCACGATCGAGGCTGACGGCGGCAAGGCCATCGCTCTCGAGCTTGATGTCAGCGATAGTGCGAGTTTGCCGGCGTTTCGCGACACAGTGGGCGAAGCACTGGAAAAGGGCTGGGCCGTCAAGACCTTCGACTTCCTCGTCAACAATGCGGGATACGGGCTCTACAATCCCATCACGACCGTGACCGAAGACGAGTTCGACGGCCTGTTCCGCGTGCATCTCAAAGGGCCGTTCTTCCTCACGCAGGTTCTGCTTCCCTTGATGGCCGATGGCGGTCACATCGTGAATGTGACGAGCGCAACGAGTCGTGTCGCTACTGCGGGCGTGGCACCCTATGCTTCCTTCAAGGGCGGGCTCGAAGTCCTGACCCGATACATGGCCAAGGAGTTTGGCGAGCGCCGCATCCGCGCCAACTCGATTGCTCCGGGAGCGATCCGAACCGAACTCGGCGGAGGCCTCACGCAAGAATTCGAAGCGATGCTCGCCGGGCAGACGGCGCTTGGGCGCGTCGGCGAACCGGACGATGTCGGCCGCATGGTTGCCAGCCTTCTGTCGAACGACAACCGCTGGATCAACGCCCAGAACATCGAAGTCGCCGGCGGCTACATCATCTGAGGAGACCGAACATGCTCGACCATATCTTCCTGACCGTGAGCGACACCGCACGCTCTGTGGCCTTTTACGAGAAGGTGCTGCCGCTCCTTGGGATCACCGCTCGCCTCGATTACGACGGCGAGGACGGCCCGCAAGGTCATCCCGATCTCAAAGGCTTCGGTGCGAACGGGCGGATGTTCTTCTGGCTGAGGCAAGGTGCGGCTGCGCCCGGCGCCGTGCATGTCGGCTTTGTTGCCCATTCCGAAACCATGGTGAACGCCGCCCATGCCGAGGCCTTGGCGGCCGGCGCCACCGAGATCCACGCCCCGGGTCCGCAGCTTCACTACGATCCGCGCTATTATGCGGCGCAAGTCAGGGACCTGGACGGCTACAGCCTCGAATTCGTTTTCAAGAGCTGGCAGCATGGGAGCTGATGCCATGAGCGCGACCACCTTGCGCACCGTCGCGGATGCGCTGATTGCCGCCACCAATGCCTTCGATGTGGATGCTGCTTCAGCAATGTTCACGCCGGACGCGGTGATCGACGATCCATCGACGGGTCATCGTTTCGAGGGTCACGCGGGCATCCGCGATTACGTCGAGCGGTATTTCATCGGCTATCACACGGTCACCCGCTGTCTCTCAATCGAGACCATCAACGAAACACAAGGCCGCGTACGGGTCGATTTCACCGGAGACTTCGGCCACGAGATCGGCCTGCTCGATATCACGGTCAATGACGACGGGCTGATCACGCGCATCGACGCCGACCTCGAGTAATTACAGAAAAGAAGATCTTCTATGAACACGCTTATGATTTATGGAGCCGCCGGTTATACCGGTGGCATGGCAGCGGAGCATGCCGCTTCCGCTGGACTGAACCTCGTTCTTGCAGGTCGTGAGAAAGACCGCACGACGCTTGCGTCGATGGCGGTCTCCCTCAGCGCAAGTATCCGGCTCTTCTCACTCGACAACCCAGATGCCGTCGCGACCGGCCTCGACGGCATTCGTGTACTGCTTAACGCCGCTGGCCCCTTCGCAAACACGGCCGAGCCTCTGATGTCTGCCGCGATCCGTGCCGGCACGCACTATCTCGATTTCTCTGCGGAACTCGATACCTACCGCGAGGCCCTGGCGCTCGATGCCCGGGCCCGCGCGGCCGGGGTCATGCTTCTGCCGGGAAGCGGTGGAAGCGTCGCGATGTTGGGCAGTCTCGCCGGTCATGCCGTCGCACGGGTCAGGGATCCCCGCAAGATAAGCATCGCGCTTCATGTTGCAGGTGCGATGTCGAGGGGGTCAGCCACCAGCGCGAGCCAGACTATCGTGACGGAGACGCTTCATCTCGTTGACGGTGAACTCGTGACGCGCAGCCCGGACGAACTGCGTGACTTTGATTTCGGAAGCGGGCCGCAATCGTCCTTCCCCGTGACGCTACCGGACCTCGTCACGATCCATCATGCGACCGGCGTGTCCGACATCGAAACCTTTGTTCACGTTTCAGCCGGCGCGTTTCCGACCGGAGATGTCAAGGATCTCCCTGCCGGCCCCAGCTTTGAGGAACGCGAAGCGAGCCGCTATCATGCGGACGTTGAAATCACCGACGCGGATGGAACCGTGGTCCGCTCGCGGCTCGACACAGTGAACGGTTACACTTTCACTGCCATGGCCGCGGCGGAGGCAGCCCAGCGTGTCCTCGCCGGTGAGGTTCGATGCGGTTTCCAGACACCTGCCGGGCTGTTCGGCAATGATTTTGCCGAAACCATCGCCGACACACGGATCATTGATCTTTAGCCGAGATCACAGAGGGCCTGGTCAATCGCCTTGCCGGCGATGTTTCAAGCCCTCTGGCAGACGGCTTCGATATTGTTGCCGTCGGGATCGAGCACATAGGCTGCGTGATAGTGGTCATGATAGCGCTCCGGATTCCGGGGGCGCCATTGTCGGTTCCGCCATTGGCAAGTGCCGCGGCATGAAACGCATCGACTGTTGCCCTGTCACCAGCGGTGGAGGCGAGATGGATCGGGAGCCTCTCCCCGCTCTTTTGGTGAATCCATAGGCTTGGATAGCCATTCTTCCCGAAGCCGTGTCGCGCGGCGCCATGGGGCGTGCGGTCCGGATCGATGCTGATGACGAGCGTCAGCCCGAGCGGCGCCAGAACCGCTTCGTAAAATCGGCGCGCACGCTCCACCTCTGTGACGGGAAACTCGACGTGATTGATGATATCGGTAGTCATGATCGTCGTTCCTTTCAAGCCTGTGAAGCGCCGCCATCGGCGAACAATTCGACGCCGTTGACGTAGCTGGCTGCGTCGCTTGCCAGGAAGGCGGCGACCTCTCGATTTCCTCCTACTCGCCGATGCGACCGATCGGGCTATTGTTCTTGAGGAAGGCCATGCCTTCTTCCGCATGCTCGCCAAAAGCATCCCGCAGCGATTGCGTGTTCGTCGGGCCTGGGCTGACAATGTTGATACGTATCCCGCTGCCCTTGAGATCGCTGACCCAACTACGGACGAGATTGCCCACCGCCGCCTTGGTGGCCCCACAGATGCTCATGGTCGGGCCGGGATCGATAGAGGCGGTCGAGCCGACGATGACAATGGACGAACCAGGCTGCATGAGCGGCAAGGCGCCTTGCACGGTGAAGACGATGCCTTTGACGTTCGTATCGAACTGCTGGTCATAGGCCGCCTCGGTGATCTTCCCGAGAGGGGCATGGACACCGCCGCCGGCATTGGCGACGAGGGTAGGGCCTGATTCATAATGATCGCTTGGATTTTCATTGCCTTGCGAGCCGCCGCGTGAGCAGGCGGATGCTGGCGACGACGGCACGTCAGCCGGCAATGGTAGAAGCGGGGCAGCTTCTTCCGAAGGCTGCACAGCGCCCCGGCCTGGCGCTCATCGCCGTCGATGACTTCGGGCGGGCCAGCGGAACCCTGGAACAGCACGAATGGGCAGCGCGGCATTCGGGCGCGAAAATGGAGCATCTGGAGGGGGTGGGCCATTGGTGACCTGAAGAGACACCTGAGCTCGTTGCCGATGTGCTGGCGGGTTTCCGAGGAGAACTATAGGACCTGATCGGGCCTTCAGGGTGGTTCTTCTTCCCTATCCCCTTTACCGCAGCTAGAACGCAAAAGCCTGTTGTGCTGGATCGGCGGCGCCAAGCCGCACACCCTCCAACTCCAGCATGCGCATCTTGGCGTCCAACCCGCCGGGGGCCGAGAAGCCGCCGAGCTTGCCGCCGGCGGCCAGCACGCGGTGGCAGGGGATGATCAGCGGTATCGGATTGTTGGCCATGGCTTGGCCGACCCGCCGCGCCGCTTCCGGGCCGGCCCAAGCTGCTTCGCCAGATCGCCGTAGGTCGTGGTCTTGCCCCAGCCCACCCGGCAAAGTGGGGCATAGATCCCGCGGAAGAACGCGTCCTGATCGGCGGTATCCAGGGCCAGATCGGAGAACTCGATCTGAAAGCCGCCGAAGTATCGGCGTACGGCTTCGATGACGCTGCTGAGTTCGGGGGTCTGACCGCCTGGCGCGGCCTGAGGCAGGCGGCGCGACATGAGACGTTCGGTTGCCTCGGCACTTTTCGTCGGCAGCTGGAAACGACTGATGCCGCCATTGCTCCAGGCAATCGCGCAGAAGCCGGCCGTCGTGCCGAATACATAATAGCGGTGCATGGCCACGCGGTGATCCTCCCTTCTTGGAGAGAATCGTCCCATCTGAAGCCGCTTTCAACCCGCTCGTTGGCTCAAGATCCTAGACGCGGATGGCCAGTCTCAACCCGCCCCAGTGGCGGCCGTTGACGGTGATGGGGGCGGAGATATCCTTCATCAGCACGAACTGTCCGCCACCCATGTCACGCCGATAGGTCTGCAGAAGGAATGGTTCAGCGTTGCGCCCGGCCGACAGCCCGACCCGATCTTTGAAGATGCGCCGGTTGCGGCAGTTTGCAGTATTCCAGTCCACGTCGCCCGGGCGCTGGGGCTGCGAGAACTTCCGATTATGCGTGGGAAGGTAACCGTTCTCGTCAACGGCGGCGCAGAAGGCAATCCGCTCGTCACTCGACGCAGCCTTCTCCTGAATGGCGGGCAAGACGGCATCGGTGAACTCGGTGAACCGCGTCATGTACTGAACGGGGTCGCTACCCTTGATCGGCTGGTACTGCCGATCGAACAGGGCGTTCATGTCGATGCGTCCCGACCTGAGCCCGGCTTCGAACGCAGAAGAGACCTCGGCGGCAACGGCCATGGCCGCGCGGATGTAAGGCGTGTCCGGCGTTTCGGCACCTGAACTTGCGGTGGCCTGGATGATGCGTTCAGAGATCGCAACCACCTCTCCCACACGGACAGACGTGTCCTGCAGCTTGTCGTTCGACTTCAGGATAGCGTTTGCCGCGGTGGCAATCGAGCCTGCGAACTCGCTGCACTGGCGGTCGACGACTTCGGTGGTGGATGCAAGCGAGGAGGCGCTGTCGAGGATCTGAGACATGACGTCCTCGACATCTTTGAAGGAACCCTGGACGTCCTTTGCCGTGCTCTTCACCCCTTCGGCGGAAACACGCGCACCATAGCCGGCGGCAATCAGGCGGTCGATCCGGCTTGAAAGCGCTTCGAGCGTGCTTTGGATCAAACTGGTTGTCTGGGAGGTCTGCAGCGAAAGGGCACGCACCTCGGCCGCCACGACGGCAAACCCCTTGCCTGCATCGCCGGCTCGTGCCGCTTCGATCGCGGCATTGAGCGCCAGAAGATTGGTCTGCCGCGCGATTGTGCCGATTGCATCCGCCAGCCGCCCCACATCGGCGAGAGCGGTGGAGAACGATTTGATCTCCTCGCCGATTTCCTGCGACGCGGTCACCATGTGGTCGATGGCAGCGACGGAGCCGTCTAGCTGCTGTGACTGCTCGCCCAGAACCTGCCGGGCACTTGCCGCCAGCTTGTCGGTCTCGCCGAGCGAGCGTGCGATCTCACCATTGGCTTCCGCGATGGCCTCTGCAGCTTGGGTGAGACGGGAGAGAAGGGCCGCGTGTTCGGAAGACTGCGCAGCTGTGTCCTGTATGGTGCCGGCAATATCGACGACATGAAGGCCAAGATCGGAGGCTTCGAGGGCAAGCTTGCCGACAGACGCCTGAAGCGCCAGCGGATCCGCCACCGGAACTCCCGGCAGCACGTCATCTTCGAGACTTTGAGCAATCGCAGCCACCGCACCACCTCCCCTATATCAGGAGATGATGCGATAACAGCGTTAACAAACCTTATCGCTGCGCAGAACTTGAGCGATCCTGGTCAGATCTGGTCGAACGCCTTGGGATCGATGCCGAGGGTGGCAAGATCGCGCTTCGCCGGCCTGCGGCCGTTTTCAACGGCGCTCGACGCGTTTACTGCAGCACCGAACACAGCGAAGGCGCGGCCGATGAAGCCAGAGGAAAGACGCGGACGGGGAATCGACATGATGTGCTCCTTTGTTGGGCATAATGTGGGCCCGCGCCTGGCTTCTCACAACGGCCAAGGACGCAGCCAAGCCATGCCCAAAGCGCATGGCCCAAACTGATCCCTGTCAAGGCTTGCCGACCTGCCACCCGCCTTGGTATCCCTTTGCGCCTTTGCGGAGGACCTCACGTGGCCACCACGATCTACGGCATCAAGAATTGCGATACGATAAAGAAGGCGAGAACCTGGCTCGAGGAGCGCGGCATCGGCTACAGCTTTCACGACTACAAGGCCGTAGGCATCGATCGAGCCCATTTGGATAGCTGGTGCGACCTCGCCGGATGGGAAACCTTGATCAACCGCGCCGGCACAACCTTTCGCAAACTAGATGACGGGGTGAAGGCGGATCTCGATCGCGAGAAGGCGATCGCGCTGATGCTGGAACAGCCGTCGATGATCAAGCGGCCCGTGCTGGAGGCGGACGGCACAATTCTCGTGGGCTTCAAGCCGGAGCTCTACGCGGCGCATTTTGCGTGAGAGCGCGATGAGCAAGACGACGCGGGCGACACAAATGCTGACGAAGGCTAAGATCGCCTTCACCGCCGTGACCTACAACTATGATCCGTCCGCCGACCGGATCGGCCTTCAGGCTGCGGAGGCGATAGGCGAGGCGCCGCACCGCGTTCTCAAAACATTGCTGGCACAAGTGGACGGCAAGCCCGTCTGCATGGTCGTGCCGTCCGACCGGGAGGTCAGCATGAAGAAGCTGGCCGCGGCCTTTGCGGGCAAGTCTGCCCAGATGATGAAACCGGCGGACGCCGAGCGCGTCACCGGCTATCATGTCGGTGGCATCAGCCCCTTTGGCCAGCGCAAGAAGGTGCCGACGGCTATCGAGGAAGCCGCGCTCGGCGAGACGCATGTCTACATCAACGGCGGCCAGCGCGGTCTTCAGGTCAGGCTTTCGCCGCGGGATGCGCAGGTAGTGCTCGACGCTGTTGCAGCCTCTCTTGTGGCAGACTGACTACAAACGCTCCGGGTACCGCCTTATCTCCTTGGCATCTTCAGCAGACAGGACAGTGACACGATGAACATCCAGACCGAGATCAAGAGCGCCGTCGATCCAACCAAGCTCGAGAAGCTGGCAGAAGTGGCGGTCAAGGTTGGCCTTCAGCTCCAGTCGGGCCAGGATCTTGTCATCACGGCCCCTATTGCGGCGCTGCCGCTGGTGCGGCTAATCACCCGCCACGCCTATTTGGCCGGTGCTGGCCTGATCACCACCTTCTACGCGGATGAGGAGGCGACGCTGGCGCGGTACGCCCACGCACCGCACGACAGCTTCGACCGTGCCTCCGGCTGGCTATACGAGGGTATGGCGAAAGCTTACGCCAATGGTGCCGCGCGTCTCGCCATAGCCGGGGACAATCCAATGCTGCTGGCCAGCCAGGACCCAGCAAAAGTGGCGCGCGCCAACAAGGCGAACTCGATGGCCTACAAGCCGGCGCTGGAGAAAATCTCCAACTTCGACATAAACTGGAACATCGTATCCTATCCAAACCCGTCCTGGGCCAAGGTCGTCTTCCCGGATCTGCCGGAGGAGGACGCGGTCCGCAAGCTCGCCGACGCCATCTTCGCGGCCTCCCGCGTGGACGTCGCCGATCCGGTAGCCGCGTGGGCGCAGCACAACACCAACCTGAAAAAGCGGTCGAGCTGGCTCAACGGAGAGCGGTTCGCGGCGCTCCACTTCACCGGCCCTGGCACCGACCTCACCGTTGGCCTGGCCGATGGTCACGAGTGGCATGGTGGTGCATCGACGGCCAAGAACGGCGTGACCTGCAATCCCAATATCCCGACAGAAGAAGTGTTCACCACGCCACACGCGCTGAAGGTCGAGGGCCACGTTTCCTCGACGAAGCCGCTGTCGCACCAGGGAACGCTGATTGACGAGATCCAGGTTCGGTTTGAAGGCGGGCGTATCGTCGAGGCCAAGGCCGCCAAGGGCGAAGCTGTCCTCAACAAGGTACTCGACACGGACGAAGGTGCGCGGCGCCTCGGTGAAGTCGCGGTCGTTCCGCACTCCTCGCCGATCTCCAAGAGCGGCATCCTGTTCTACAACACCCTCTTCGACGAGAATGCCTCCTGCCACATCGCGCTTGGCCAGTGCTACTCCAAGTGCTTCCTCGACGGTGCATCGCTCAGTCAGGAGCAGATCGCTGCGCAGGGCGGCAATTCCAGCCTTATCCACATCGACTGGATGATCGGTTCCGACCAGATCGACATCGACGGCATCAAGCCGGACGGCATGAAGGTGCCTGTCATGCGCAAGGGCGAATGGGCCTGAGCAACAACAAAGCGCGGCTGCTCCTAGAGTGGATCAGCCGCCTTCACCCGATCCGGATCAGCGGTAGTAGATGATCCTGCCACCGTTGGCCGCCGTTTCGACCCACAGCACGTTGTGAGGCTCGATCCCGCGTCTTACGAGCGCATCCAAAAGCAAGGGATCACGCGCCACGACGGCCTGCGCGGCGCGGATGCGAGCTGGGTAGGAGAAGTAGGACGGGTGCCGCTCGTCTTCCCAATGTCCCAGCGAAATCTCCACGGCCATGACGCCATCGTTGTAGTTTCGTCCAAACAAAATCGCGGACAGTTCACTTTGATCTGCTTGTATGGGAGAGCCGATCGCTAGTCCAAAGAGAAGGCAGCTCACGGCGGTAAGGATATGCTTCTTGATCACGGCGGCCTCCTGATCCCTTAGAGCAAGCACAACGCCCTTACTTGAACTAGGTTGCAGCTTTGGGATCTAACGGTGCGATGCCGCCCTCAGAACAGGCTTCCCTGTTTGGGCGCTTCGGCCTTCGTCGGCTTCGGCGCTGCGCGCTTTTTTACGGACTCACCCGGTGCGTTGGCGGGGGGCACCACCTTTCCGTCGCCACCGGCCGTGGCGGCCACGCGACCGTCGGCAAACTCGATCGCCAGAGCCTGACCTGCGGCAACACTGGCCGCCCGAGTGAGCGGCGTATCGGCGGCGTCCCGGATCACGGCGTAGCCGCGCTTCAGCACGTTCTTGTAGGACAGCGAGTTGAGCATCCGCTCCTGCGAGGAAACCGCCGCCCTGCTTCTTGCCAGGCTGTGCCCAACCGCCGTGTCGGAATGACGGATCAGCGATGAAACCCGCTGGCGCTCGCGCTGCAGCTGGGAATTCAGCCGCGCCGGCAGCGCCGACAAGGATGCTGCCGCCCGCGCCACGCGATTGTGCTCCTTCAGCATGTGCCGCTCGAGGCAGCGCTCCTTGCGCAGGATCTGTTCGCCGACGAAGCGACGCCGTTCGGCGATGCGGTTGGCTAGGAGGTCGAGGCGAAGACCGGCCGTCGCCTGCTCCAGGCTGCGGCGCTTCACGACCGTGGTTCGCTCCAACCCGCGCGCCAGACCCGCGGCCGCCTCGTCGAACCGGCGGCGCGGCAGCGCCAGCAACTGGTCGAGCGATGGAAGTGCCCGTACCAGAGCCCGAACCGACTGACGTCGATGCTCCATCTGGCGGCTGGCGCAGCCGCTGAGCCGCGCGGCAAGGCTTGCCACCTGGGCCTCGAGCTCGGCCCTGACCGGCACCGCCATCTCGGCGGCGCCCGTGGGGGTCGGTGCACGGATGTCGGCAGCGTGGTCAACCAGCGTCCAGTCCGTCTCGTGCCCTACCGCGGAAATCAGCGGGATCCGGCTTTCGGCTGCGGCTCGAACGACGATCTCGTCGTTGAAGCTCCAGAGATCTTCAAGGCTGCCCCCACCACGGGCGACGATCAGGACGTCCGGCCGGGCGACCCCCTCTCCTTCGAGCGCGTTGAAGCCGCGGATCGCCGCCGCCACCTCCTCGCCAGAACCTTCCCCCTGAACCTTGACGGGCCAAACGACGACGTGAACCGGGAAGCGGTCTGTAATGCGGTGCAGGATGTCGCGGATGACAGCCCCGGTCGGCGAGGTGACGACCCCGATCACGCGTGGCAGGAAAGGCAATGGGCGCTTGCGGGCCTGGTCAAACAGGCCCTCTTCCGCCAGCCGCCGCCTCCGTTCTTCGAGCAGCGCCATCAGCGCGCCGGCGCCGGCAGGCTCCAGCGTCTCGATGACGATCTGGTACTTCGACGAGCCCGGGAAGGTCGTCACCTTGCCGGTGGCGATGACTTCCATCCCTTCTTCCGGGCGGAACTTGATGCGCGGAAACGTGCCCTTCCAGATGACGGCATCGATACGCGCACGATCATCCTTGAGGCAGAAATAGGCGTGGCCGGAGGAATGCTGCCCGCGATAGCCGGAAATCTCACCGCGCACACGCACATGGTCGAAGGCCGTTTCCACCGTCCGCTTGATCGAGCCGGACAGCTCGAAAACGCTCAGTTCGAGAAGATTGGTCTGCGAATCCCGGGCGGCGAAACTGTTCATGCTTCCTTCTACAGCAAGCGGGAGGCGATTCCACCCTCTCCCAACGCCGCATTCGTCGACGAGTTGACGGGCTTTGGCGCCTCTTGCCTGCCTTCCTGCGAAGCGGCGCAGAAGTGCGCGCCGGCAAGTCGGGCATGGACCCTGACGAAGCGAGACCTATTTCATCTGCAAGCGCACGGCGTGAAGATAAAGGCGAGTATGTATGCATGTTGAAACGGTCCATCTTCGGTTCGCCGATCAGCAGGAGGCAATTCGGGCGCTGGTCGCAGCAGGTGTGAGCTGTCCGTTGAATGGGGATGGAACGCTGAAGCTGCCTTGCGACGGCGTGGCGGAGGGGGTGCCCTTCGCCCTGAATCTGCTGTTCGGCACCGGAACGCTGCAGCACCAAACCATCGAGACCGGCAGCTTCGAAGGCGAAGCGATTGCGTTGACGGCGCCGACACCCGGTTTTCACCTGAACTTGTGCTGGCACGGCCCCTTGCCGCAGGGACTTCGCCCGTATGCCGTTTAACCGGCGGCGCCTGCCGTCCGCCTTCCCTGACAAAGCGCAGAACGCATCGACACGAAACCGTTCGACGCCATTGCAAGCGTTTGTTTGCCCGAAGGCTATAGCTTCGCCGGAAGGATTGGCCGTAGGAGCTTACGATGCTGTTGTTGACTGCCACATTGCTGGGGATGAGCGCTGCATTCCTCCGCTCCGCCTTATCCATCGCGCTTGTGGCGCTTTTGATCGTCGCAGCCTTTGCCGGCGCTGGCCTCGTCTCCGGCGGCACCTGCGCATTCACCAAGCTCGTCTATGCCCTCCTTGGCTACAATCTCGGGCTCTTCAACGTTCTCTGCGGTCTTCTCCTGGCTCGTCGCCTGCGGCTGATCTAGCCGTTCGGCTCATTTGCCCCGCCGCACCTCGTAGAAGCGGAAACCCTCCGGCGAGCCGCCGACTGGCTTGAGGAAAGTGGGCACATCTCCCCGCGCAAGGCCGGCATAGAGGCCGTCGCTTTTCATCTCCACCAGCATCTGCGTCTGAGGGTCCGTCTTGCAAAAGGCCAGCACCGTCACCCCGGCGCCCGCCAGAAACGCCTCCGCCTCCTCCGACGGCGCAAGACCGATGTGGAGCTCCGTCAGCATACCAGCCTGGTTGCGGTGGTAGGGCGCCGTCAGCACCCGGTGCGACGTGTAGCGCAGGATCTCGGCGCCGCTGTTGGAGGGGGCGGCGACGACACCTGTCGGGAAAGCCGCAAGCTCTGCCATGTCCCGTTCATCGGCACATTCACCCTGTTCCTGCCGGGCACCGGCAGCCTGTGTCACCGCTTCCACCCCGATCGGCTCTTCCACGCCCTTCGCAATCAGCGCGCCGACCAATGCCCAGACAGCTGGAACGCCGGCGAGTACCGTCACGACATAGGCGAATGCCGCATTGGCATTCTCCGAATCCCTCTGCGAGCCCTGCCGCAGATCGGTGATCAAGAGTGCGAGAGGCAGGATGCTGATGAGGTTGGCGAAGGCAAAGCCGCGCACCTGCACGAGCGAGATAGCCCAGTTCACCCCGATCAGCAGGAAGAGCGCCAGATGTACCTCCCGCTGCTCCTCATCCAAGGAACGAAAGAGACAGATGGCCATGGCAAAGAAACCGACGGCGTAGAAGCCACCAAACGTATGAGGCTCGTTGTCGAGGATCTTTGTGAACGGCTGCGCTTCCGTGACGGCGCTCAGCCACAGCTTAACAAGCATGGGGTCGAGCCCTGCCAGCGGACTTGCCAGGCACTGCGGCGCCAGCGCCCGTGCACAGACTAGCAGGACGACGCCGATCCCACCGCCCAGCGCTAGCCGCAAGAACCGGCTTCCGAACCCCGGTGCGCCGGTGACAAGGGCAAGCAGCACACCACCCGTCGCCGACAGGGCATAGAAGCCGAGCGAGAGGCTGTCGCAGGTGACAACGCTATAAGCGCTCGGCGCTACGGTCAGGAAGAAGGCGGCGGAAACGGTCAGAGAGAGCGAGATGCCGAAGGCGCGCGTCGGCGCGGCCAGTTCATGCCCGTGCCAGATCCACTGCAGCGAAACCACGAGACAGGCCGCGGCAACGAAGGGAACCGTTTCCGCGCCAATTGCGGTTGCCAGCGCACCAGACACCCCTGCAATCGCGTAACTTGAACGCCGGCGCTGCGGATCGACCAGCATTGCCGTCATCCAAGCGGCAAGCACCAGCTGGACATTATGGTGGTCGATAGCACCGGGGTGAAAGCGGATGCTGGTGACGGCAAAGAGGCTGCCGAGGCCAAGCGCCACATGCATCGCCACCGGCCCCGCCAGCCGGCGGGCGGCAAGTCCCAGCGGATAAAGAAGGAAAGGGATGAGCAGCAGCGGCCAGGCCGCCAATGCAACCGCCTCCGCCTGGTGCTGCGGGAGGAATAGGCTAGCGCCACTGATCAGGAGCGCGATCGGCAGGTCGACCAGCCGCGACCAGTGCATCGGCGTGCCGCTCTCCAGCCCCAGCCGATACTGCGTGAGATCGAACCAAGCCTGCCCCGCGAGGAGGTCCCGCACCTCCACGAGCCGCATGATATCGTCGTTGTCGCTGCCGACATAGTCCGTCGCCGATGCCAGGAACATCGCCAACAGCACGGCTGCAGTGACCAGGCCGTAGAGGCCCGCGAGCGCGAGTGGGCTGTCCGACAACGGTCGCCGGGCGGTCCGGCTTTGATGGAGGCGTTCGCCGAGGGCATCGGTCATTGCAGAGCGGGTATCTCTTTTCCGGAAGGCGGCAACCTAGCCTTAACCTTCCCAAGAAATAGTAAAGTGATCCCGCAGGCCGCGGCGAACTAAAGGCAGCGAGTGAAAGTCATGCCCGCCGATACCCTCGACATCGCGATCCTGCTCCCGTGCTACAACGAGGCGGCCACGATCGGCGATGTCGTGCGCGGCTTCCGCCAGGTCCTGCCGCAGGCGCGGATCTACGTCTACGACAACAACTCCACCGACGGCACAGCACTTAAGGCAATGCTTGCAGGCGCGCATGTGGAGCGCGAGCGCCGGCAGGGGAAAGGCCATGTGGTGCGGCGCATGTTCGCCGACATCGACGCCGATATCTACATCATGGCCGATGGCGACGGCACCTATGCGCCTGCGGATGCCGAGGATCTCGTGCGGACCTTGCTCAGCGAGCGCGCCGACATGGTGGTCGGGACACGGAAGGGTGTCCACGCAGATGCCGGGCGCCAGGGGCACGCAGCCGGCAACCGCCTCTTCAACCTTCTCTACCGGGCAATCTTCGGACGCGGCTTCACGGACATCTTCTCCGGCTACCGCGCCTTCTCGCGCCGCTTCGTCAAGAGCTTCCCGGCCGTTTCCGGCGGTTTCGAGATCGAAACGGAGATGTCCGTTCACGCCTCGCGGTTGAAGCTTCCCGTCAGCGAAATCGAACTACTCTACGGCCGCCGCCTGGAAGGCTCGCACTCCAAGCTCTCGACGTTCCGTGACGGGGCAAAAATCCTCTGGATGTTCGCCATGCTGATGAAGGAGACGCGCCCTTTCGCCTTCTTCGGCGTGATCAGCGCTGCCGTGATGGGCGCAAGCATCGCCTTCATGCTTCCGGTGCTTGCGGAATACGTCGCGACCGGCTTCGTCAGCCGCGTGCCGACGTGGATCCTGTCGATGGCGCTGATGATGGTCTCGCTGCTGGTCTTCACGGCGGGCGTCATTCTCGACTCGGTGTCGCGGGCGCGAAACGAGCAGCTTAGACTCTGCTATCTCGGCCTTCCCCGCACCGCCAAACATTCCTGGCGTGTTGCCACAGCGGAGGCCGGACGGCGGCGTGATTTCGACGCGGCATGAGGAAACTAATATGGTTCGTGCTAGCCGGCGGCACCGGTTTTGTCATTGACGCCGCCCTCACGCATCTCCTGATCGCGCTGACGCCCGCAGGTCCCTTCCTCGCACGCATACCGGCCATCATGGCGGCGATGGCAGCGACATGGTTTCTCAACCGAAGCTTCACCTTCGGCCGATCATCCTCCTCGCTTGCCGTCGAAGGCTTCCGCTACTGGGCCGTCGGCATCACCGCAGCGCTCCTGAACTACGCGGTCTATTCCGCGGTGATCTATCGCCTGCCCGTGCAGCCGGTGGCGGCAATCGTCTTCGCGTCGCTCGCCGCCATGGCCTACAGCTTCTTCGGCTATTCGCGCTTCGTCTTCAGGCGCTAGACCTTTTCCCAGCCGTCATGGGTGCTGGCGCGGTAGATAGCGTCGATGAACTTCTGGTTCTTCAGCGAGTTTTCCAGCGTCACCACGTCGGCCTTGTTCCCGGCGACGGCGCGGGCGAAGGCTTCCGCCTGGCGACGATACTGACGGCTGTCCTGGAAGCGGAAGATCTGCGACTCCGTATGCTTCTGGTTGGTGACTTCGATTTCCTCAGCCCCCCAGCGATCGGCATTGAACGGCGATTTCAACTCGATGAAGCCCTCCGTGCCGTGGAAGACCATCACCTGCCGGTTGGCCATCTGGGTGGCGATGTAGAAGCTCACCTCGAAGTCGCCGAAGTCGGCCTTGACGCTCGAATATATGTCCGTGCCAAAGTCCGGGTCACGCTCCGTTACCGCCTGAACGCGCTTCGGTTCAAGCCCCGTGACGAAACGCGTGGTGATCGTCGGATAAACGCCGATATCCGGCAGAGCGCCGCCGCCGAGCTCGGGGATGTTGCGCATGTTGTTGGCATCGCGGTTGAAATAGGTGAAGGCGCCCTGCACGTGGCGCAGTTTGCCGATCGCGCCGTCGGCGAGCAGCTCGCGCACCTTCAGCCAGACCGGTGCATAGGTCACCATGAAGGCTTCCGCGATCAGCACCTTGTTGCGATCGCGGGCGGCGATCACCGTCTCGATCTCTTCCGCCTTCAGAGCGATCGGCTTTTCGCAGAGCACGTGCTTGCCGGCATCGGCCGCCTTGATCGACCATTCCACGTGCTGGCTCGTCGGCAGCGGAATATAGACGGCATCGATCACGTCGGAAGCGAGCATTTCCTCATAGGAGCCGAACGCGTACGGCACGGAGAAACGGTCGGCCATGGCGCGCGCCCGCGGCAGATCCCGGCTGGCGACCGCCGTCACCACGCAGTTTTCGGCATCCTGTATTGCCGGAACGACAGCATCCCGGCCAATCTTCGCCGTCGACAGAATTCCGAAACGCAACATGGTATCTCTCTCCCTTACCTGAATCGCAGCGCACCATAGGGTCGGGCATTGCCCGATGCAACGCAGGCGATGTGCCACCTCCCGCATTCGCCCGTTGATCCTTTGACAGATGCCGCCGGTGCCATACATTCGCCAGATCGGCATTCGCCGCACAAGTTTCTGGAGATCCCATGCAAAAGCGTCCTCTTGGCCGTACCGGCCTTTCCGTCGCGCCGATCGTCTTCGGCGGCAATGTCTTCGGCTGGACGGCAGACGAGAAGACGTCCTTCGATCTGCTCGACCGGTTTTTCGATGCCGGCTTCAACACGATCGATACGGCCGACGTCTATTCGGCCTGGGTCGAGGGTCACGAGGGTGGCGAGAGCGAGACCGTCATCGGCAGATGGCTGAAGCGCGGCACCGTCCCGCGCGACAAGGCGATCATCGTCACCAAGGTCGGCTACGACAACAGGGGCAAGAAGACCGGATTGTCGGCGAAATGGATGGCGGACGCGGCAGATGCTTCCCTGAAGCGGCTTGGCACCGACTACATCGATCTCTACCTCGCCCACCAGCCCGATGACGCGGTGCCGCACGAGGAAACGCTGGCCGCTTTCGACAGGCTGAAGCAGGCGGGCAAGGTGCGGGCGATCGGCTGTTCGAACTTCGATGCCAACCAGCTTCAGGAGAGTCTGGATGTTGCCGCCAAAACAGGCCTGCCGCGCTACGATGTCGTGCAGCCGGAATATAATCTCTACAGCCGCTCCAAGTTCGAAGGGCCGCTTGCGGATCTCTGTACCCGCAAAGAGATTGGCGTCATCAGCTATTACGCATTGGCAGCCGGCTTCCTGACCGGCAAATACCGCAGCAAGGAAGACACCGAAGGCTCCTCGCGCGCCTATCGCGTCGGCGACTATCTCAACGACAAGGGCTTCCGCATCCTCGCGGCGCTCGACGAGATTGCGGTCGAGACGGATGCGGAGCCGGCGAGCATTGCGCTCGCCTGGCTTATGCGCAAGTCGGCACTGACGGCCCCGATCGCCAGCGCGACGAAGCTGTCGCAGCTGGAAACGATGATCGCGGCCGCAAATCTTTCGCTTTCGGACGACCAGATGAAGCTTCTGGACCAGGCTGGAGCGTAAGCCATGGCTGACGTATCTAACGTAACCGTCCGTGCAGCAAGGCCGCAGGACGAGGCGGCCTGGCGAGCGCTCTGGGCCGACTATCTGACCTTCTACGAGCTTACCCTCGATCTGGCGATCACCGACGCCACGTGGCGTAAGGCGATGAGCGACCAGTCGGCGATCTTCATGCGGGTGGCCGAGCTTGATGGCCGGGTGGTCGGCTTCACCCTGTCGCTCACCCATGAGGGCACTTGGATCAAGAACCTCGACTGCTATCTTGAGGATCTCTTCGTCGATGCATCCGTTCGCGGACGAGGCGTCGGGCGGGCGCTGCTCGACGACCTTGTGGGACTTTGCCGGGAAAACGGCTGGTCGCGCCTCTACTGGCACACCGCCGAAGACAACAGCACGGCCCGCAAACTCTACGACAGCTATGTCGAGACCGACGGCCACATCCGGTACCGCATCGAATTCTAGTCGAGGAGCATGCCATGAAGACGAGACAGCTTGGACCGCACCTGACCGTTTCCGCCATCGGCCTCGGCTGCATGGGCATGAGCCACGGCTATGGAGGCCAGGAAGAGGCCGACGCCATCCGCACCCTCCATCGGGCGGTCGAACTTGGCGTCAACTTCTTCGATACGGCGGAGGTCTATGGTCCCTTCGCCAATGAAATCCTCGTCGGCAAAGGGCTGAAGCCCTTCCGCGACAAGGTGATGATCGCGACAAAATTCGGCTTCACCATCGGCGACGAAGCAAAGGCCGCCCGTCCTTCCGGCACCGACAGCCGCCCCGAGCATGTGCGCGAAGTTGCGGAAGCCTCGCTGAAGCGGCTCGGCGTCGACGTCATCGATCTCCTCTACCAGCACCGCGTGGATCCCGACGTGCCGATCGAAGACACGGTCGGCGCGATGGCCAACCTGGTGCGGGAGGGTAAGGTCCGTGCGATCGGCCTGTCCGAGGCGAGCGCCGCCACCCTTCGCCGGGCACATGCCGTGCATCCGATCTCCGCTCTGCAGAGCGAATATTCGCTGTGGACGCGCGATCCGGAGGGCGCCATCCTCGATACCTGCCGGGAGCTTGGCATCGGCTTCGTTCCCTTCTCACCGCTCGGTCGTGGCTTCCTCACCGGCAAGGTGCAGAAGCCTGAGGATTTCGGTGCCGACGATTTTCGCACCACGCTTCCACGCTTCACCGCCGAAAACATGGCCGCGAATGCGTCGCTGGTGAAGCTTCTGGAGGAGATGGCTGAGGAGAGGGGCGTCACGGCCGCCCAGCTTGCCCTCGCGTGGGTGCTGCATCGGGGTGACTTCATCGTGCCGATCCCCGGCGCCCGCAAGATTCCGCACCTGGAACAGAACATCGCAGCGACCGAGATTGATCTCATCGACGAAGAGGTCAGGGCACTGGGCGAGCTTCTTTCGCCGGAGAAGTTTTCCGGCAAGCGCTATTCCGACGCTGTCGCCGCCATGACCAACCGCTAGCCTGCGCGGCCGGACCTCGCTTTCATTGGGGCCGGGCACAAAACGGGCTGTTCGTTGTTCTGTCTCCGGAACAGGAGGCAGACCATGGACAACGACAAGAAGATCACCAACGGGGCGAACGACCGCCCGCGCAACGAGACAATCGCGCAATCGGGCGCCGGCATTCCCGACGACAGCAGTCGCCCGCTGGAGGCGGACGATGCGGAGGTGGATCGGGTTCGCGACAACCTCTCCGGCCGCAGCCCGCGCCAACAGCTCAAGGAAGAGGTGCGCGAAGAGATCGAGAAGCCGCAACGCGGCTCTGCATGACAGCTCCCACCGTTCCGCCCTCACCCGACGGAACGGTTTCCATTCTGGAACGTTTAGCGAACATCAACAGCTACAAGAGGTCGCGATGGTTGACCAGCATAACCCGAAGCTCGATGCAGAGCCGCAATCGAACACCGAGAAGGATCCTGAAGACTGGGTGACCGGCGCCGAGCCGATGACCGGCGCCCAGGCATCCTATCTGAAGACACTTTCCGAGCAAGCGCATGAGCCGAATGCTTTCGCCGACAACCTGTCGAAAGCAGAAGCCTCAAAGCGGATCGATGCGCTGAAGGAGAAACTGAAGCTCTAGCTGTCGACGGCTGCCGGCGGCGGGAGTCCATGGTAGTGCAGCGAGTGGTCGCCCGCGTGATTCGCCATCCCCGGCTTTGTCAGCACGCCACGAGGCTGTGCATAACTGGTGATCCGCCGCACCGGTCGCTCGTGCCACTGAATGTTGAAGGCCCAGAGCTTGGGAAAGAAACAGAGCGAGGCGTAGGGTAGGTGGTCGTGGATCCACCAGGCCATCTTCCGCCAGTCACCCTCCTCATGGCAATGGTCGATCAGCCAGGGCACGACGATGCAGGCGGTCGCGCCCATACATCCGTCCGCGTCGCGCATGTCCCAGATATGGTCGGCCGCGGATGCGGCATTTGTCGAGCAGTTGAGGCCACGGCGGTTGCCGAACTCGTTGACGGCCGCAGAACGGTAACCGGAGCGCAGGTGAAGCCTGCCGAAGGTTGCCTGCAGCGGCTCCAGCAGTTCCTCGCAAAGCCGCCGCCCCGCCTCGATCGCCAGATCCGGATCATCCGGCACGTTCGAAATCCCGTAACTGACAGCAATCTCGGAAAACAGAAAGTCGCGGAAGAAAAAGTTCTCGGACAGCCTGACGCGTCCGAGATCCTCCAGTCCCTTCATCGAATTCGGCTTGCGCATTCTCGCCTCATGAAAAAGCCTGCCCCGAAAGGGACAGGCTATCCCGCAGGATGGAAAGGTACCACCCGATACCGGTCAGGGTCTCAGGCCCGCAGCGTGCCGCCCGTGGTCTTCTCGACATTGCCGACGATCTTGGCCGTCAGCGCCTCGAAATCGTCGTCGGTCAGCGTCCGCTCGACCGGCTGGATCAGCACTTCGATGGCAACCGACTTGCGGCCCGCGCCGAGCGAAGCGCCTTCGAAAATATCGAAGACGTTGACGCCGGTGATCAGCTTGCGGTCGGCGCTCGTCGCCGCCTTGATGATGGCCCCGGCTTCGACATGCCTATCCACTACAAAGGCGAAGTCGCGCTTCACCACCTGGAAGGGCGAAAGCTCCAGCGGGGGCTTGGTCCGTGTCGCCTTCTTCTTCGGCTCCGGCATGGCGTCGAGATAGACTTCGAAGCCACACAGTGCTCCGGAAACGTCGAGTGCGCCCAGCGTCTTCGGGTGGAACTCGCCGAAATAGCCGAGCACCACCTTGGGTCCCATCTTGATCGTGCCGGAACGGCCGGGGTGATACCAACCGGGCGCACCCGCCTCGACCTGGACATTGCCCATCGGCAGGCCACAAGCTTCCAGCACGGCCAGAGCATCAGCTTTCGCATCGAAGACCTCCACAGGCTTGCCGCCGCCCTTGGCGGTGTTCGACCAGAGCCGGCCTGCGCCGTTGATGGAGGCCGTTCCGCGGCGGACACCGCCGGCAACCCGACGCTGGCCTTCCGGCCTGTCGTTCTCATAGGTGCCGCAGACCTCGAAGATAGCAACGTCTCCGTAGCCCTTGTCGGCGTTGCGCTGTGCTGCGGTCAGCAGGCCCGGCAGCAGCGAAGGACGCATGTCGGACATGTCGGACGCGATCGGGTTGGCGAGCTTCAAGGCCGGCGCGCCGCCACCGAAGAGCTTCGCCTGATCCTCGGAAATGAAGGACCAGGTGACGGCTTCCAGCATGCCGCGGGCGGCAAGCGCGCGCTTGGCCGTGCGGCTGCGCACCTGCAGCGTCGTCAGAATGCGGCCGTTGACCGCCCCGAGGTTCTCGATCGGCTCCGGCTTGATCTGGTCGACACCGTGGATGCGCATGACCTCTTCCACCAGATCTGCCTTGCCGTCGACGTCCGGGCGCCAGGAGGGGACCTTGATCGACAGCCGTTCGCCGGCGCCTTCGACGCCAAAACCGAGGCGCGCTAGGATCTCGCGGCTTTCGTCGGCGGAGATGTCGAGTCCGGTCAGGCGTTTGACCTCGGAGGTCGGGAAGTCAACGACCTTCGGCTCGTAGCCCTTGTAGCCGACGATCTTGGCCTCGGCTGCGGTACCGCCACAGAGTTCCAGCACCAGCTGCGTCGTGCGCTCGAGACCCGGAACCATGTATTCCGGATCGACGCCGCGCTCGAAGCGGTAGCGCGCATCGGTGATGATGCCGAGCGAGCGGCCGGACTTGGCGATGTTGATCGGATCCCAGAGCGCCGATTCAATCAGCACCTCCGTCGTCGTCTCGTCGCAGCCGGAATGCTCGCCGCCCATGATGCCGCCGATGGACTCGACGCCGTTGTCGTCGGCGATGACGACATTGTTCGGCGTCAGCTTGTATTCGCGCGTGTCGAGCGCGAAAATCGTCTCGCCTGCCAGCGCGCGGCGCACCGTCAGGTTCCCCTTCACCTTGGCCGCGTCGAAGACATGCATCGGCCGGCCCCGGTCGAAGGTCATGTAGTTGGTGATGTCGACCAGCGCATTGATCGGCCGAAGGCCGATCGCCTTCAGCCGCGCTTGCATCCAGGCCGGGCTCGGGCCGTTCTTCACCCCGCGCACGAGGCGCAGGCCGAAGCCCGGGCAGAGGCGCTCGTCATCCAGGATAATCTTCAACTCGACCGGCGTCTCGCCTTCCGTCTTGAAGTCCGGCTTGGCGTGCTGCTTCAGCGTTCCGAGACCGGACGCGGCCAGATCGCGGGCGATTCCATGGATCGAGGTGCAGTCCGGCCGGTTCGGCGTCAGGTTGATCTCGATAACCGGATCATCGAGACCGGCATAGCTTGCAAAGGAGGTGCCCACCGGCGCATCGGCCGGAAGATCGATGATGCCGTCGTGGTTGTCCGACATGTTGAGCTCCTTTTCCGAGCACATCATGCCGTGGCTTTCGACGCCGCGGATATTGCCTATGGAGAGGGTCACGTCGATGCCGGGGACATAGCTGCCGGGCCGCGCCAGCGCACCGATCAGCCCTGCCCGCGCGTTCGGCGCGCCGCAGACGACCTGAACCGGCGAAGAACCGTCACCGGTGTCCACCATCAGCACCTTCAGCCGGTCCGCCTGGGGATGCTGCTCGGCCGAAAGGACCTTGGCAATGACGAAGGGCTTGTAGGCGGCTTTGTCGTCGACGTCCTCGACCTCGAGGCCAATCGCGGTCAGGCGCTCGCAAATCTCATCCAGCGTGGCATCGGTCTCGAGATGATCCTTGAGCCAAGAGAGCGTGAATTTCATTTGTCTATCCCTCCCTTCAAGCGCTCAAGCCGCCGAACAACGTCGGCATGTCGAGCGGGCGGAAGCCGTAGTGGTTCATCCAGCGGACATCGGCGTTGAAGAAGTCGCGCAGGTCCGGCATACCGTATTTCAGCATGGCGATGCGATCGAGCCCCATGCCCCAGGCAAAACCCTGGTACTCGTCGGGATCGAGCCCGCCGGCGCGCAACACGTTCGGATGCACCATTCCGCAGCCAAGGATTTCCATCCAGTCGGAACCCTCGCCGAACTTGACGATCGGGCCGGAGCGGTCGCACTGGATGTCGACCTCGAAGGAGGGTTCGGTGAAGGGGAAGAAGGAAGGCCGGAAGCGCATGGTGACGCTGTCGACCTCGAAGAAGGCCTTGCAGAACTCTTCCAGGATCCAGCGCATGTTGCCGACATGGCTCTTGCGATCGACGACCAGGCCTTCCACCTGATGGAACATCGGCGAGTGGGTGGCATCGGAATCCTGGCGATAGGTCTTGCCGGGAATGACGATGCGGATCGGCGGCTTCTGCACCTCCATGGTGCGCACCTGCACCGGAGAAGTGTGGGTGCGCAGCACCTTGCGTTCACCGTTCTCGTCCGGCTGGAAGAAGAAGGTGTCGTGCATTTCGCGCGCCGGATGGCCTTCAGGGAAGTTCAGCGCCGTGAAGTTGTAATAGTCGGTCTCGATGTCCGGCCCTTCGGCAATGGAGAAGCCCATGTCGGCAAAGACCGCTGTGATTTCGTCGACGATCTGGCTGATCGGATGAATGCGGCCGCGCTCGGCCGGTGAAGAACGCACCGGCAGCGAGACATCCACCGTCTCTGCCTTCAGCCGTGCCTCGATCGCGGCGTCCTTCAGCACCGTCTTGCGCGCATTGATCGCCTCGGTGATCTCCGTCTTCAGAGCATTGATGGCCGCGCCACGCGTCTGGCGCTCCTCCGCGCTCATCGCACCCAGCGTCTTCAGGAGTTCGGAAATCGAACCCTTCTTGCCGAGCGCATTGACACGAACGGCTTCAATCGCCGCCTCGTCGCCGACGGCAGCAATTTCCGCCAGGAGCGATGTTTTCAGGTTTTCCAGATCGAACATGATGTCTTCCGTTGATGGTCGCGCCGGTGTTAGCGCCGCGTCGTGACGGGCAAAAGAAAAACCCGCGCCAGCCCAAACCAGCGCGGGTTTCCCAAAAACTATGAAGCTAAAGAGCCTGGGAAGCGCTGGTTACCGAACCGCGCTTTCAAACTCGTTGGCCGTGCCGTTTTCCTTGAGGTATTCGAGCGCCTTCTTGGCAGCATCTACGAGGGCGCCGAAGGCAGCCGGCTCGTGGATGGCCATGTCGGACAGGACCTTGCGGTCAACTTCGATGCCAGCCTTGTTCAGGCCGTCGATGAAGCGGCCGTAGGTCAGGCCGGATTCGCGAACGGCGGCGTTGATGCGCTGGATCCACAGGGCGCGGAAATTGCGCTTCTTGGCCCGGCGGTCGCGGGTTGCGTACTGGCGCGAACGGTCAACTGCAGCCTTGGCGGCGCGGATGGTGTTCTTGCGGCGGCCGTAGAAGCCCTTGGCTGCCTTGAGGGTCTTGGTGTGCTTGGCGCGGGATGTTACGCCACGTTTTACGCGTGCCATGTCATGATCTCCTTACATGATCCAAAAAGCGAAAGGGTCTCAGAGACCGTTCGGCAGGTAGTTCTTGATGACCTTCTTGCCGTCTGGTTCGGCAAGGACCATCGTGCCGCGTGCATCGCGGATGAACTTGTTGGACCGCTTGATCATTCCGTGGCGCTTGCCAGCAGCGGCCGCGAGGACCTTGCCGGAAGCCGTGATCTTGAACCGCTTCTTGGCGGAGGATTTCGTCTTCATCTTGGGCATTTTGCTACTCCATTCTTCTTGAGCGAAACTGGCTGAAGAGGCCCGTTTCGAGCATATTAAGAACGGCCTCGGCATGCCCTGCCGGACCGTTCGGACGCGCGCTTATAACCGCAGTCGGGAGAAAGCGCAACGGCATCGGGAGAGGTTTTGCGGGCCAGAGCGGAGCCGGCACATCCGGCCCCGTTGACAAGCAGATGTGGCGCGCTCAGCGCGGCGCCAGCACCATCATCATCTGGCGACCCTCGAGCTTGGGCTCGGCTTCCACCTTGGCGATTTCGGCGGTGTCTTCCTTGACCTGCTGCAGGAGCTTCATGCCGAGTTCCTGGTGCGCCATTTCGCGGCCGCGGAAGCGCAGCGTGACGCGGACCTTGTCGCCATCCTCGAAGAACCGGTTGATCGCCTTCATCTTCACCTCATAGTCATGGGTGTCGATGTTCGGGCGCATCTTGATTTCCTTGATCTCGACGATCTTCTGCTTCTTGCGCGCTTCGGCAGCCTTCTTCTGGTTGGCATATTTCAGCTTGCCCAGGTCGAGGATCTTGCATACCGGCGGATCATTGTTCGGAGAAATCTCCACGAGGTCGAGACCGGCCTCCTCGGCCATCCTCAGTGCCTCGTCCGTCGCGACGACCCCGAGGTTCTGTCCTTCGGCATCGATCAGCTGAATCTTCGGAATCCGGATGTCCCGGTTTGAGCGCGGCCCTTCCTTGACGGGGGCATCGGCTTTGAACGGTCTGCGAATGGTCGTATTCTCCTTGGCTGTTTCGATAAAATTCGGCCAAACATCCCCGCACATTTGCAGGGGCGTCGGCAATGTCGTAACTGCGACGGCAAAGTCAATAGCATGGTCCGGCGGAGAAATCACCTGCCGCAATGCGGACATAAGCCCAAATTGTCCCGCCTTCACCCATAGATAGGAGTTCGCGATGACGGAGCAACCCGCACCACCCGAAGAGAGCTGGATCCATGTCGGCGGCGAAGGACAGGAGCGCAGGATAGCCATCCTGAACCGCCCCGCAACGACACGTGCCGATGGGCCCGTTCTCGTCTGGCTCGGCGGATATCGCTCCGACATGACGGGCACCAAGGCGGCCGAGATGGACGCCTTTGCAGCCAACCGTGGACTTGGCGCCATCCGCTTCGACTATTCCGGGCACGGTGCATCCGGAGGCGCCTTTCGCGACGGCACGATCTCACGCTGGCTGGAGGAGGCGCTCGCCGTCCTGGAGCACCTAAGCCCCAAAAGCGTCGTCCTCGTCGGCTCCTCCATGGGCGGCTGGATTGCGCTTCGTCTTGCGCAGGAATTGCGCCGCCGCGGCAGCGCCATCAAGCTCGCGGGCCTGGTGCTGATCGCGCCGGCGCCGGATTTCACCTCCGAGCTGATCGAGCCGCATCTGACCGAGGAACAGCGTCGGTCGCTCGTCGACCGCGGCTACTTCGAGGAAGTCTCGGAATACAGCCCGGAGCCCAATATCTATACACGGGACCTGCTCGAGGACGGGCGGGCCAACCTGGTGCTGACCGGCCTCATCGAGACCCGCTGCCCGGTCCACATCCTGCAAGGCATGCAGGACCCGGACGTCCCCTATCGTTACGCTCTGAAACTCGTGGAGTTCCTGCCTGCGGAAGACGCTGTCCTGACGCTGATCCGCGATGGCGACCACCGTCTTTCGCGCCCGCAGGACATCGAAAAGATGCTTTCGGCGATCGGCACCCTCATAAATCATGATTAAAAAATGAGCTGAGGCTAAAATGCACCACCTTTAACCATATTCGCAATCCGGTGGCTTCAGTAAAAGTTGATCGATTGACAGTCCGTCCCGACACACCTTAACGTTTTGTTAAGACTTGAAGGGACGGGTCCATGAATTACACGTTAAAGGCGCGGCACCTTGCCGTATGCCTACTGGCTATACTTGCGCCTGCAACTGCCGCGGTTCCGGCACCTCAGGCTCTCGCGAACATGGTCACAGGGGGCGTGACCTCGCAGCCGATCGGACATTACGAGTTCTGCCGCAGCAATCCGAGGGAGTGCAGCCAGCGCTTAGCATCCCGTCCCGCTCCCAAGCTGACAGCGCGCGGCTGGGCTATGATCAACAGCGTCAACACCTCGGTCAACCAGCGCATCCAGGCGATGACGGATAAGGAAATCTTCGGCCGCGAAGAGGTCTGGGCCTATCCGAAGGACGTCGGAGACTGCGAAGACTACGCACTTGAAAAGCGTCGCGAGCTTGCCGCAAAAGGCTTCTCGCTCGCCGACCTGCTGATCACGGTCGTGCGGAAGCCGGACGGGGAAGGCCATGCCGTTCTGACGGTGCGCACCGCCCAAGGGGACTTCATCCTCGACAACCTCGATCGCGAGGTGAAGCCTTGGTACGAGACCTCCTACACCTTCCTGAAGCGCCAGGCCTCTTTCGATACCGGCCGCTGGGTCAGCATCGAGAACGGTCGCGACGTCGTGGTTGGTGCGCTGCGCTGATCGACGGATCATCTGGATCTGAAAGGCGGGCTTCGACCCGCCTTCTTGTTGAGCTCCCTCTCGCGCAGGTGCGTCGCCTCACCCGTGGCCGATGATGATGCCGGCCGCCAGCACCAGCGAACCGCCAAACACCACCTGCATCACGGCGCGCAGGAAGGGCGTTTCCATGTAGCGGTTCTGGATGAAGGCTATCGCCCAAAGCTCCACGAAGACAACCGCCACCGCGAGCATCGTCGCGGTCCAGAAGTGCGGGATGAGGTAGGGCAGCGCATGCCCCAAGCCGCCGATCGCCGTCATGATGCCGGAGGCGAGGCCGCGCTTCACCGGCGAGCCGCGGCCCGAGATCTTGCCGTCGTCGTGCGCCGCTTCGGTGAAGCCCATCGAGATGCCGGCACCGACCGACGCCGAGAGTCCGATCAGGAAGGTGCTCCAGGTATCCTGCGTCGCGAACGCCGCCGCAAAGATCGGCGCAAGGGTCGAGACGGATCCGTCCATCAGACCCGCGAGCCCTGGCTGCACGTAAGTCAGCACGAACTGGCGATGTGCCGTCTCGTCTTCCGCATCCTTTTCCGATTGGCCGACGTGCTTCTCGCCCAGCGTTCGGGCAATCTCCTCGTGCCCCTGTTCCGCTAGCGCCAGATCGCCGAGCAACTGCCGGGTCGCTGCGTCGCTCACCCGCTTGGCGGCCTCGGCGTAGAAGCGGCCCGCCTGCTCTTCCATTGCTTCCGCCTGCGCGCGGATCTTTTCGAGCGGCAGGTTGTGCACCAGCCAATCCGGCTTGCGCGAGTAGAAGCCGCGGACGTGCTCGCGCCGGATCAGCGGTATCCGATCGCCGAAGCGGGAGCGAAACATCTGGATCAGCATGTTCTTATGCGTCTGCTCCACTTCGGCCATGTCGTCGAACACCTTGGCGGAAGAGGGGTACTGGTCCCGAAGGTTTTCTGCATAGGCCTGGTAGATTCGCGCATCTTCCTCCTCTGCGCCGATGGCGAGCGCTAGAATTTCCTGTTCGCTGAGGGAATCGAAGGAGCGGCGGACGGATGGGAGAAAAGCGGCAATCATCTGGTGACTCGATTTTTAGAATAATTCTAAACTAATTAGTTTGGCACGAAGTTCAAGACCTGCTGCGCCAGAGACGGCAACAGCGTGACCACAAGTTGCCGCAGGCAACAAAGCGGATGATGAAGATGCCTTTCACGCAATTAATGTGATTTTTTCCTTGCCGTTGTGGAAACGAAAGAATTAGAAGGCCGGCAGCACGGCGAGAGCCGTTTCCTTCACCAGAAAGGCATGCTTCCCATGAACCGCAGAACATTCATCCGCCAGGCTGGAACCGCCGGCGTTGGTGCCGCGGCCGCAGCAACGCTTGCAGCGCCGGCGATCGCCCAGGAAAACCCGAAGATCACCTGGCGAATGACGTCGTCCTTTACCAAGGGCCTCGATATCCTGTTCGGCGCGGGCCAGATCGTTGCCGATCACGTGAAGGAAGCGTCTGGCGGAAATTTCGTCATCCAGCACTTTGCCGGCGGCGAGATCGTGCCGGCGCTCCAGGCAGCTGACGCCGTATCCTCCGGAACGGTGGAGATGGCGCACACCTGCGCCTATTACTATGTTGGCAAGGACCCAACCTTCGCGCTCGGCACCGCCGTTCCCTTCGGCCTCAATGCACGCCAGACCAATGCCTGGTTCAACCAGGCGGGCGGCAATGAGCTGCTAAATGAATTCCTCGCCGGCTACAACATCCACTCCATCCTGCTCGGCAATACCGGCGCGCAGATGGGTGGATGGTTCCGCAAGGAAATCAACACGATCGAGGACCTGAAGGGTCTGAAGATGCGCATCGCCGGCTTGACCGGCCAGGTGATGAGTAAGGTCGGCGTGACGCCCCAGCAGATTGCCGGCGGGGATGTCTACGCAGCGCTTGAAAAAGGGACGATCGACGCCACGGAATTCGTCGGCCCCTATGACGACCAGAAGCTCGGCTTCCACAAGGTCGCCAAGTACTATTACTATCCGGCATGGTGGGAAGGCGGCCCGGCCGTCCACGCCTTCGTGAACCTCGAAAAGTTCAACAGCCTGCCGCAGAACTACAAGCGCATGCTGCAGGATGCCTGCGCTGCCGGCAGCGCCAGCATGCTGGAGCGTTACGACGCGAAGAACCCGATCGCGCTCAAGGACCTGGTCGGCGAAGGCGCTATCCTGCGTCCGTTCAGCCAGGAGATCCTCGACACCTGCTACAAGGCAGCGCAGGAGACATATGCAGAGATTTCCGCCAGCAATCCGGCGTTCAAGAAAATCTACGACAGCCAGCAGGCGTTCAAGAAGGATGCGTATCTCTGGGCGCAGATCGCCGAATACAGCTACGATACCTTCATGATGATCCAACAGCGCAACGGCAACCTCTGATACAGCGAAGAGCCGGTCCCGGACCGGCTCTTTCTCCCCATGCCTCGGAACAGCCATTCTGCTTGCTGTGCCGCAGGGTGAGGCTCTAGACCTATGACAGACAAGACAGCCCATCCGAGGAGGATCCGATGAACCGCCGACATTTCCTGCGCAGGGCGGCAACCGCCGGCGCAGGCGCCGCTGCCGCATTGCCGCTCGCAGCTCCCGCAATCGCGCAGGACACGCCCAAGGTCACCTGGCGGCTCACCTCGTCCTTCCCGAAGAACCTCGACATCATCTTCGGCGCCGCCAACGAGATCGCCGAAAGCGTGAAGAATGCGACGGACGGCCAGTTCACCATCGAGATCTTCGCGGCCGGCGAGATTGTGCCCGGCCTGCAGGCGGCAGATGCCGTTGCGGCTGGAACCGTTGAGATGGCTCATACCTGCTCCTATTACTACATCGGCCAGGATCCCGCCTTCGCGCTTGGAACCGCCATTCCCTTCGGTCTCAATGCCCGCATGACCAATGCCTGGTTCACCGCCGGCGGCGGCAACGACCTGATCAACGAGTTCCTCGCCCCGCGTGGCCTCTATGCGCTGCCGGCCGGCAACAGCGGCACGCAGATGGGCGGCTGGTTCCGCAAGGAGATAAACACGCTGGAAGACCTCAAGGGTCTGAAGATGCGCATCGCCGGTCTGGCCGGCCAGATCATGACGAAGGTCGGCGTGACGCCGCAGCAGATCGCCGCCGGCGATGTTTATCCGGCGCTGGAAAAGGGCACGATCGACGCCACGGAGTTCGTCGGTCCCTATGACGATCAGAAGCTCGGCTTCCAGAAGGTCGCCAAGTATTACTACTACCCGGCATGGTGGGAAGGCGGCCCGGCCATGCATGCCTTCTTCAACCTGGAGAAGTGGAACGCGCTGCCGAAGAGCTATCAGCAGATCCTGGCTAATGCCTGTGCCTCGGCCAACAACAACATGCTGGCGAACTACGATGCCCGCAATGCCGTGGCGCTGAAGCAGCTGGTGGCCGATGGCGCGATCCTGAAGCCGTTCAGCCAGGAGATCATGGAGGCCTGCTATGCGGCCGCCATGGAAACCTATGCGGAACTGTCGGAAAAGAGCCCATCCTTCAAGACACTCTACGACAGCCAGCTGGCCTTCAAGAAGGACGCCTACCTGTGGGCGCAGGTTGCCGAATACAGCTACGACACCTTCATGATGATCCAGCAGCGCAACGGCAAGCTCTGAAAAGAGCCGCGCCTCATCCTGACATTAGAAGCTCCGCCCTGCGGGGCTTTTTTTGTTTAGCACGGTCTAATTTTACGGGCAGGAAGACGGGAACCGCCAGGCAGCTCATCCGTTCTTGTGAGACCAAACGGAGGCAATTCATGGCATATCACCACGCTCCGCGCCAGGCCAAGGGCGGCCTGGGCACAGCAGTCCTGTTCCTGGTTCTTCTTCTCGCCGGCGGCGGCTACGTTGCGGCGACCATGGAAAGCGGCCCGTCCGCGGCGCGTGTCTACCTGGCACAGGATCTGACGGCGCAGGCCGCTGCCGTTCAGTAAGCGGCAGGCCAGAACGTCTATCCTCGCAAGCGTCGCCAAAGGGCAGGTCCATACCAGATCAGCACAGAGGCCGCGGCCATTATCAGCAGTGCCGCCACGAGCTGATAGATGGGGGAGGCTGAATCCTCTCTGGAGACGAAGAACGCCGCGAGAAGCCCTGCTCCTCAAAGGATGAATTGCGAGATCAGCCTCAGCACAGGTGCCTCCGTCCATCGCACGAGATGAACGGAGTCTAGCGGCTGCAGACGTCTCCGAGATTGATCCAGGGCAAATAACAATCAGCACAAAAAAGCCCCGCTCGCGGCGGGGCTTTTCGTCAATCCTGTCGTCAATGATCAGGCACCGCCGGAGTTCGGGCGGTTTCGCCCGACATTGGAGTTGCTCGACGACGTCTTGCCGTCCGGCTCCTGCCCGTAATAGGTGCCGCCGAGATGACCGCCGGCGCTGGTGTTTTCCACCTGCTTTTCGGCGCGCTTGATGGCTTCCTTCACATCGGTCTTGCTCATAATGCCTCCGTTTTCTTGATGGGGGACAAGAGGGCTAACCCGTCTCACCGCTTTCCGTTCCTTCTTTTTTCCCATCTATCGCGTCGCCGTTAGAAGCCTTGAACTTTGCGCCGCGTCAGTCTATTTGGAAATGATCGTTTCCCATCTGCTGGTCTGCACAATGACAGATGCCCCCCTCGCCGCAAGAAGCTCGCGTTCACCCGGGCGACCCCGCGAATTCGATGTTGGCCAGACGCTGGACGCCGCCATCCGCGTTTTCTCCGAACGCGGCTACCATGGCACCTCGATCAACGAGCTGAAGGAGGCGATGGGGCTCACCGCCGGCAGCATCTACAAGGCGTTCAAGGACAAGCATGCCGTCTTCCTCGCCGCTTTCGACCGCTACAAGCAGGTGCGCGGTGACCTGCTCAATGTTCAGCTTGCTAAAGCGAACACCGGGCGCGAGAAAATCGCAGCACTTCTTCGGTTCTACGCCGAAGCCGCCTGCGGCGAGACCGGCCGGCGCGGCTGTCTGGCGATCGGTGCTGCGGTCGAACTCTCACTCTTTGATCCCGTGGTCGCAGAGCGCGTCGAGGGGCACAACGCCCGGCTCGTGCAGCGCATCGAGGGTTTTATCCGCGATGGCCAGGCCGACGGGTCCGTTTCCGCGAGCGTGGATCCGGCCGCGACTGCGCTAGCCGTTTTCTCCTACCTGATGGGTGTGCGGATCGCCGGCAAGACCGGGCGTCCCGATCTGCCCTTGCTGGCCTCCGTCGAAGCCGCCCTGAAACTCCTCGACTGATCCGGCCGCAGATCAACCAGCGCCTCCTCACTCCTCCCTCCCAAGGAACCTTCGATGACCGTGCAGAACCCGACAGCCGCATCCGCCCAACCTCTAGGCCTGTCAGCGGCAATGACCTTCGTGATGGCCGCTGCCTGCGGCCTGATCGCCGCTAACCTGTATTACTCCCAGCCGCTGGCTGGCCCCATCGCCGCCTCGATCGGCCTGCCGCCGCACCTGACGGGCCTGATCGTGACCCTGACGCAGATCGGCTACGGCTTCGGCCTGCTGCTCGTCGTGCCGCTCGGCGACCTTCTGGAAAACCGCCGGCTGATCCTGACCATGATCGGGGCTGCGACGCTGGCGCTGCTTGCCGCCGGCGCCTCGACCTCCGCATTGCCCTTCCTCGCGGCCTCGCTCGCAATCGGCCTTGCGTCCACCGCCGTGCAGATGATCGTGCCGTTCGCGGCCAGCCTTGCGCCGGATGCGCAACGCGGGCGGGTCGTCGGCAACGTCATGAGCGGCCTGATGGTTGGCATCATGATGGCGCGCCCGGTGTCGAGCTTTGTTGCCCGCTTCTCCTCCTGGCACCTCGTCTTCTTCCTGTCCGCAGGCGTCATGATCGCGCTGGCGCTCGTGCTCGCCACACGGCTGCCGAAGCGGGTGCCCCAGACGAAGCTGTCCTATGGCGGCCTGCTCGCTTCCATGGGACAGCTTTATGCCTCGCAACCGGTTCTGCGCCGCCGAGCCTTCTATCAGGCCTGCCAGTTTTCCGCCTTCAGCCTGTTCTGGACGGTAACGCCGCTCGTGCTGGCCGGGCCCGCCTTCGGCCTGACCCAGGCCGGCATCGCGCTCTTCGCGCTCGCCGGCGTTGCGGGCGCCATCGCCTCACCCATTGCCGGGCGCCTGGCCGACCGGGACCTCGGTCGCCCCGCCACCTTCTTCGGCATCGCTTCCGTCGGCGTCGCCTTCATGATCACCCATATCGCCCCGGAAGGCTCGACCATTGCCCTTGCGCTGCTGACGGTGGCTGCAATCCTGCTCGACTTCGGCGTCACCATGACGCTAGTGATTGGACAGCGGGCGATCTTTGGCCTCGGGCCAGATCTGCGCAGCCGGCTGAACGGCCTCTTCATGGCCACCTTCTTCTGCGGCGGCGCGATCGGCTCGGCCGTCGGCGCCTGGGCTTTCGCCGAGGGCGGCTGGCTGTTTGCCTCGATGATTGGGCTTGCCCTGCCGGCAATCGCACTCGCCTATGCGTTCACCGAACGGCGCGATGTTGTGGCGGATCAGGCGGCCCGCGAGGGCGCCTGAGGTTCGCCGATCCGCTTGTAGAACACCGTCGTGTCACAGAACCCGCCCTGCGGCCACAGGGCGTAATCCGGGATGACGCCCACCCGCTGCCAGCCGAAACGCGGGTATATCGCTTCCGCTTCGCTGCCGGTTGCCGTATCGAGCACCAGCAGCGTCCGCCCCCGGCGCGACGCCTCCGCCTCGACCGCCTGCATCAGCCGGCGCGACAGCCCGAGGCCGCGGGCGGAGCGGTGGACGAGGAGCTTCATCAGGTCGCCCCGGTGCGGCTGGTTCGGCTTGGTCGCCAGCCCCACCTGCACCGTTCCCACCACCTTGCCGTCGATCTCGAAAAGCGCCAGGATGATCTGGCCCGCCTCCACCTGGGCGGCGATCTCCTGCCAGTAGGCCGCGGCATCGTCCGGCGAGAACGGCAGCATGAAGCCGAGCGAGGCGCCGCCGTTGATGCAATCCGCCAGAACCTCGCAAAGATCGGGCACCGCCTCCCGGGCGGCATTGGCATCGGCGATACGGATGATGGCCGTCACGTGCTGTTTCTCCTTGTGTGGCTTCAGCGTCCCCGGTCGAGGATCACCGCATAGCGGGCCGGCCGGTCGACAGGATTGTGAAAGTCGAAGGCGTCTCCGATGTCCATGAACAGGCAATCGCCGGGTTCGAGCCGATGCATCGTCTCGCCGATCGTCATCTGCAGCTCGCCTTCGAAGAGCCAGACATGCTGCGTCATCACACGGCTTTCCTCCCGCGGCGGAAAGCTGACGCGCGCGCCGGCCGGAAACTCCACCTCGACGATATCCACCCGGCTCGGCATGCCCGATGGCGAAACGGAGCGGCGCAGGTAGCCGGTATGCGGATCGCGCCACAGCCGCTGGCTACCCCTGCGGCTGAGCGGTGATGCCGGTTCATCATTCTCGGCAAAGAAGGTGGAAAGCGTCAGCCCCAACGCCTCGCAAAGCCGCGCCAGGAGCGCCGCCGTCGGGCTCGCCTCGGCGCGCTCGATCCGTGAGATCATCGCGCGGCTGACGCCCGAACGGGCCGCCAGCTCATCCAGCGTCAGCGCCTGCGCGTCCCTCAGGCCACGCAGCCGCTCCCCGATCGATCGATCCAGTGAGAGGGCATCTTCCATTATTCGAGAATGCATTTCTCGGATGATGGAGTCAACAGCAGCCGATGCGACTGTCGGTGCTTGTCTACCCAGGCTTTCGCCAGCGGCAGATCCTCATCCGAGAGCTGATGGGCAGTGTCGATGAAGTGGCTGGTAAGGTTCGCGCCGCTGTCCCGCAGCCATGCCTCCAGCCGCCGAGCCAAGGGGGCTGCCAGGTCCTGCCGGCCGCTCACCATCAGAACCGAGGTTGCCGAGAGATCCACCACCGGCGGGTCCTCCAGCACCATCGCCGGCCGCAGCAGGACCGCCCGGCGGATCAACCCCGGGTACAGTGCCATCACCGCCGCCAGGAAGTTTGCGCCGTTCGACAGGCCGAGAAAAGTCAGGCGCTCCGCGTCCAGCCGATAGCCTTCCACCGCGCCTTCCACGAAAGCGGCAAAGGCTTCCGCTTCTGAGCGAATGTCACCCTGGTCGAAATGCTCGCCCGGCAGGCGGCGGAACCAGCGGGGCGAGCCATCCTCCACCGAACGCCCGCGCAGACCAAGAAGCATAGCCTGCGGTGCGATCCGGTGCGCGAGCGGCATCAGGTCCCCCTCGCTACCGCCGCTGCCGTGCATGAGCACCAGCGTCTCCTCACCCGGCGCATCCGGCACGAAGAAACGGTGCACGAAGGGCAGGTCGCGGCGCGGCATGCGTTGCTCACCGGGAAGCGAGAATTGCGGAAGGAACACCTTGAGGTCTTGCGCACGCGCCTCGTCGCCCGGCGGCACGAAGAGCTGCTCGCCCAGATGTCCGGGCTTCTCGTCGATAGCAAAGCCCGGCCCGTCAGTCGCATATTCGATCAACGTGCCGCCCGGCTCGCGCACATAAAGCGAGATAAAGTACTTGCGGTCATGGAGATTGGTCGGCGAGGAGTTCAGCCGCGAAAGGTCTCCTTCCATCTTTCTGATCGCCTCGACGTCCCCGGCGCGAAAGGCGACATGATCGGCCGTTCCCGTCCCGGGAATTCCGGGCACGTAGCCGGTGGCGTCGCGCACGTCTACCGCATCGGTGTCGGACAGCATCCGCTGCAGATTACCCATGACCGGCCCCGGCCGGTAACCGAAGCGGGACAAAAAGGTTGCCGTCTCCTCCGGCGTCTCGGTCAACAGCGTCACCGCCCGCAGCCGCGTCACGGCCGGCTCCTGCCCTGCCGCCAAAGCCATAGCGTCGCCATGTCCCACTAGCTTGACGATGATGCCGTCGGGGTCCTTCAGCCGCAGCACCGTTTCGCCAAACTCATGCAGCGGGCCTTCCACCGGCACGCGGTGCGTGATCGCCCGCGTCAGCCATTCACCGATCGCATCGCGCGGCACGGAAAAGGCGATCTCGGACACCTGCCCGTTCCCCACCCGCCCCGAAGCGCCATCCTCCCAGACGAGAAATGTGACGAGCGTGCCAGGCTCGGCCTCCGCATTTCCGTAAAACAGATGCAACTGCTCGGCATCCTCGAAACCACCGGTGCGCTTGACGAGGCGGAGCCCCAGGAAGCCCACATAGAAATCGACATTCTCCTGCACCCGCCGGGTGATCAGCGTGACGTGGTGAATGCCGGTGGGAAAAGAAGATGCGGCCATGAGTGGGTTCCGGTGGCGGGAACATGCAGCCTAGTTGCTTGTGCGCAGGGAGGCTAGTGGCGCGAAGACTCCCATCGGTATCGGAACCAAACTGCGCGCCGCAGGCTGTCATGCATCAGGATCAATCACAAGAACGTGTTCGCGACCTCGTCGTTGCGTCTTCGAGACGAATGGACGGCTGGCGGATGCCGAGACACGGCCTCTTCGCTTCGGCCACCCGATCTACCGGTCTTGGCATGGACACGAACCTTCGCGTCCATGCTTGCGACATGATCGCTGCCTCCATCCGTTACCGGAGAACGGGAGCCTGCGCTAGAAAGTCTTGCGAAATCCAACCGCTATGCCAGCGGCAGAAGCATCCGGCACATGGCCCGAATCGACGCGATACTGTAGGCCCACTCGCAGATGCCCCTCTGCCAACGGGACACTGTAGTCCATACCGAAGTCTAGCTCGCGGCCGGTCGGTTCGACGTCAGCCGCCATCTGGCGCCGCTGGATCTCTCCGGCAGCATTGCGGCCGGTCGGGATATTCAGCTGCATCGAGCCGCTTTCAATGCGCAAGGGTTGAGCAACGGAGAAGGAGAGTGAATCCTGCTCCTTCATCAGGTTGCCTACGCGTACTCCGACCTGAAAGGCCAAGAAATCGACGTCGCTGATCGACCCGACCAAGCCTGCGGTGCCGCCAGAAGCTCTCGCCGTCCCGTGTTCGAACCGGCCAAACAGCCCCAGGTCCGGCGCCAGTTGATGATCGAGACCGGCGTGGAATGTCGCAACCTTGCTTCCGGCACCCCAGGCGAACGCCGCGCTGGGCTCCATCCCGAGAAGACTTTCCTGATCATCTAGATAGCTCGCTCCGAAACTGACGCGGGTCGCTTCGCCGATTGCGACGTTGATGGCGCCGCCTGCAACAGATCCCAGCTCCTCCTCATGCGTGCCTTCCCCTGCAAACCCAACGGCCGTGACTGCGAAAGGCCCCAGTTCGCGACTGGAGATGGCTGCAACGTTTTCACCCACAAGGGAGAGAACAGAGCTCTGACTGTGCCACGCGGATGCGGGACTGGTCTCGAAGATGCCGGTGGCATCGGCCGCAACCGAGAGGCCCGCCGTTGCGGCGTATGCGTCGTCTGGCAGGAGCAGGCCCGGCTTGGGCAGCGCGTGCGAAGGGGGAACGGCAACCCACTGCATCAGGTCGGGGAGCATGGAGGGGCTCGACGCTTGGACGAGCTGTGATCCTTCGACGTTGTAGCTGCGGTTTAGGGCATCGAAGACCGCGACCTGAGTCCCAGCCAAGGCCGCTTCGATCCCATTGCCAAAGCTTTGCGAAGGAGCAACCGTCATCTCCGTGAGGCTCGTCCGATCGCTGGTCAGAACGTGATCTCCAGACAGATAAGACACGCTTCCGATCGGGCTGAGTGCCGCTGCGACGTCCAGGACCCCGTGCCCCCATTCCTCGGAGTAGGCATGGGAAACGCCGTTGCCGAAGTCGCTGGTGCCGCTGACCGCAACGCCGAGCTTGCTGAACCAGCTATTGTCCGCGCTCGCCAGAAGTCTCTTTGTCCACTCCTCCGGTGTGAGATCCGGAAAAGCCTCCGCCAGCAGCGCAACCGTCCCAGCGATCTGCGGTGCGACGTAGGATGTGCCCGTGCCAGCAGAATAGGACGTATCGGAAGTCGCACTCGCTGCACTCGTTGTTCCATCTCCGGCCATGCAGAAGCTTGCAGCCAATCCACAGGGAGCCGAAAGGCGGACAGCCTTCGTGATCTCTCCTGCCGCGTCCACCTCAAAATAGCCATTGGCGGCAGCGACCCAGGCCTCCTGCAAGTGCTGGTCAAAATGCGGAAGGGCCGCCATCACGTCGCCGGACGCCAAGGCCTCGTTGTTCGACAGTGCCCATACGATGACGCCTCCACGCTGAAAGCCGTCCAGCGCATCGAGATAGGTCTGCCACTTCGCCGCACCATAATTGCCGATCAGCGCGTTCAGTCCCTGTGCCACGGTCCGGCCGGGATTGGCCTGAAGGTGAGACGCGAGATCAGAGGCTGGCAGTTCGAAGCCCCAGGAATTGTTCTGCGCGACCGCCCCGCGGGAAGCTGCGTCAAGCGTGCCACCAATGACGTTGTCCAGGTTAAGATTGGTGCCGCCTGCCGGATTGATGGCGGTCAGATGCAAGCCGGCGGAAGGGGTCACTCCGTGCATTCCCCTGCCATCCTGAACGCCTGCAATCAGCGAGGCCACATGCGTGCCGTGATCGCTGCTCGGAAGCGTGCCGTACCGATAGATCGTCTTGCCCGCAAACTCCTGATGCGTCGTGCGAAAGCCGCTGTCGACGACTGCAACGAGCTGGCCTGCGCCGCTGATGCCCGAGGACAAGGCCGTGTGCAGGTTGTGCAGTTCAAACGCGCTGGACTGGTTGGTCGCGGGCGCACCGGAGGATGCACAACCGACATAAGTGCAGTTGGCGTCAGCCGCGCGAAACTCGGCGGATGTCCGAATTTGCTCCGCCCGCGCCGGATTGAAGGTCACGCCGCCTGATGCCCAATTGCCCTGGGAGAGCGAGGGTGATGGCGGGGTGGGTGCCGGAGCGGGTGCGGGCGCGCTGGGCGAAACCGGTGCTGGAGCTGCGACCGCGGGCGGCGAAGAACTACCGGAACCTCCATCGCCGGATCCGCCCGATCCGCCGGAGCAGCCACTCACCAGGAGGCCTGCAGAGAAAAGGGCGATCGGCGCCATCAAAGCGGTATTCGACATGCTCAAGTAAGACCATCGACGAGAGTAGGATGATGATGCTCTCTGATGACCGCCTGACGGACCTTGAGCTGCACGAATGCGCCATCTTTCAGAAATCAGGCTTTTTCATGAGTATCTGCTAAAAAAGAGGATACTTCCGAAACTGCCGTAATGTCTGCAATTCGGCAGACGAATGCGGGACATCCTGCGGTCTTGGGCATGGACGTAAACCTTTCGTGGCCATGCCACTTCCTGTGGCCACGGCCTCCCTTGAACTTCGGGCACCCGACCGTCTTCTCAGGCAGCGAGCTGGATCTTTCCGCTGCTCTCCCGAACATCGCGGGCAGGAGAGACCCCGAACATTCGCCCGTATTCGCGGGTGAACTGCGGCACGCTTTCATAGCCGACCGCGTAAGCCGCGTTGCTGATGGTTGCGCCTTCCGAGATCATCATCCGCCGCGCCTCGATGAGCCGAAGCTGCTTCTGGAACTGCAGCGGCGAGAGCGAGGTGAACGCACGGAAATGCTGATGGAAGGATGACGGGCTCATCCCGGCCACCGCAGCCAAGCGCTCAACAGGGATCGCCTCGCTATACCCGCTCCGGATGACGGCAACTGCCCGCGCGACGCGGTTTGCATGACTGTCGGCAAAGCCAAGGGCGCGAATGCCGGCGCCGTGGGGACCGGTCAGCAGCCAATAGTGCATTTCCCTGATCAGTTGGTCCTGCAGGATAGGGATCGACTTCGGCCGATCCAGAAGACGCATCAAGCGAAGTGCAGCGTCGGCAACCTCCGCTTCGGTGGGATCAACGTGGATGGGTGCGCCTGTCTCGGCCTGAGCAATGCCGATTTCCAGAACAAGCGACTGCGTCACAGCCGGATCGATATCGAGCACCAGCGAGTAATACGGCTTGCCCGCCGTTGCCCGAGTGATCTGGCTGACATTCGGAACATCGGCGGCGATCAGCAGAGATTCACCCGCACCAAAGTCAAAGGTCGAGCTGCCCATCGTCACACGCTTGCTGCCCTGCAGGACCAGCGCCACGAGCGGCTTCGAGATGGCATATTGCATTTTGCTTGGAGCCGTGGCCCGCATGGCAAAGAGACCCGGAATCGGCGTGCGGGCGACGCCGAACCGGTCGGCATTGGCATCGGCAAAGCGGCGGACGCAATCGAGGAGCGTGCTGTTCAACATGATCTGCTTTCGTAGCCAGTGCAGCGAGCAGTAAAGCGCTTTCGTTTCCCACAGACAAGCAAGGTCGGCGGATTAGGCAAAACAACGGGAGATTCTGGCAACCCCGATCCGGCCGAACGAGCGATGGATCTGTCCGCGGAAGCAATGAACAGCGGCGTCGGTTGCATGAATAGGCAAACGATCACCAATCCGGCAGTGCCTACACCCGCCTTTCGCAACGATCCTCACCCCGTACGCACAAGGGAAACCAGACATGACCACAGTATCTATCGTGACCGGCGGCAGCCGCGGGCTTGGCCGCAATACCGCAATCAGCATTGCCGGGCATGGCGGAGACGTCATCGTAACCTATCGCAGCGGCACAAAAGAGGCCGAAGCGGTTGTTGCCGAGGTCGAGGCTCTCGGTCGCAAAGCAGTAGCCCTGCAGCTCGACGTGACGGATGTTTCGTCATTCTCCGCTTTCGCCGAAAAAGTCCACGAGGTGCTGGCGGACACGTGGAGCCGCGCCACCTTCGACCATCTCGTCAACAATGCCGGGCATGGCGAAATGGCAAGCTTCGCCGAGACAACCGAGGCGCAATTCGATTCACTCTTCGACACCCATGTCAAAGGCGTGTTCTTCCTGACGCAGGCGCTTCTGCCGCTTCTTGTGGAAAGCGGCCGCATCGTAAACTTCTCTTCTGGCTTGACGCGCGTCTCGGCAGCCGGGTTCTCGGCATACTCGGCCGCCAAGGGCGCGGTCGAGATCCTCACCGTCTACATGGCCAAGGAACTTGCCTCCCGCGGCATTACCGCAAACACTGTGGCACCCGGCGCCATCGAGACAGATTTCCTCGGCGGTGCCGTTCGCGACATGCCCGACCTCAACAGCCAGTTCGCCGGGATGACAGCCCTTGGGCGTGTCGGCGTCCCGGACGATATCGGGCCGATGGTGGCAAGCCTGCTCGGCCCGGAAAACCGGTGGGTTACCGGACAACGCATCGAAGTCTCCGGTGGACAGACGATCTGAGGCCAGGAGGCAGACGTGGCATTCTCCGGACGGGCACTTCTGACCGCACCCACAATCGCTTGTCATGAAGCCGTCCTACCGGTACCGCTTCACGGGCAAAGTCCCGTGAAGCCACATCTCGCAAAGGACCCGCCCGTGCCGCAGCCCGTCGCATCGTCCAGCTCGGAAGCCGCCAGCACCGCCGCCCACGGCACACCACGGGAAGTCTTCTTCGCGTTCCTCAAGCTCGGGCTCACCTCGTTCGGCGGGCCGATTGCGCATCTGGGCTATTTCCGCGACGAGCTGGTGGTGCGCCGCAAGTGGATCGACGAGGCGGGCTATGCGGATCTCGTGGCGCTCTGCCAGTTCCTCCCCGGGCCGGCGTCGAGCCAGGTGGGCTTTGCGCTGGGCCTCCTGCGCGGCGGGCCGATTGGCGCACTTGCAGCATGGACGGCTTTCACCCTGCCCTCGGCCCTGCTCCTCCTCGCCTTTGCCTTCGCCGCCACATCCTTCGACGGGGCGCTCGGCCAAGGCCTGCTGCACGGGCTGAAGCTGGCGGCCGTCGCCGTCGTTGCCCAGGCCGCCTGGGGCATGGCGAAGAGCCTGACGCCAGACCGGCCGCGGGCGGGGATCGCGCTTGCGGCCGTGCTGATCGCGGTCGCGACCGCCGAATCAGTCGGCCAAATTGCGGCGATCGCCGCCGGTGCACTCGCCGGCCTCGTGCTTTGCCGCAACGGCGCGGCGGTCGAGGCCACCCACCTCTCCTTCCGGGTGCCTCGGCGGGTCGGCGCCGCCTGTCTGCTCGTCTTCCTGGCGCTGTTGCTTGGCCTGCCGCTCCTGACAAATGCTCTGGATGCGCAGGGGCTGTCGCTGGCCGATGCCTTCTTCCGCGCCGGGGCCCTTGTCTTCGGCGGCGGCCATGTGGTTCTGCCGCTCCTGCAAGCGGAGGTCGTTGTACCCGGATGGGTGAGCGAGGATGCCTTCCTTGCAGGCTATGGAGCGGCCCAGGCGGTTCCCGGGCCACTCTTCACCTTCGCCGCCTATCTCGGCGCCGTCACGGACCCGGCGCCGAACGGCGTGGCTGGCGCGGTCATCGCGCTAATCGCCATCTTTCTTCCCGGCTTCCTGCTGCTTCTCGGCGTGTTGCCCTTCTGGGACCGGTTCCGCCGCCGGCCGCGCGCCCAGGCGGCCATGCGCGGCGCCAATGCCGCGGTGGTCGGCATACTGGGGGCAGCCCTCTACAGCCCGGTGTGGACGAGCGCAGTGCTCAGTCCTTACGACTTCGCGCTGGCGCTTGCGGCTTTCCTGCTGCTTGTGGTGTGGAAGGTGCCGCCGTGGATTGTCGTGGTCTTCTGCGCGCTCGGCGGCATCGGGCTGGCTTTTCTCTGAGCCGTCCCGGCGTCAGCTGGCGCCCCGCCGCTCCAGCGGCCATTCCATCACCAGCCTGTACGCGTTCTCGCCCACCGTGCGGGTGAGGCTTCCGCCGAGCTGGCGCTTCACCAACGTCTCGATCAGCCGCGTGCCGAAGCCGCTTGCGGCAAGGTCGACGACGCTGTCGCTCCATTCCAGCCACTCCAGACGCGCTGTCGGGCCCGTTGTCCAGCGCACCTCAAGCCGCCCGCCGGCCCTGCCGAGGGCGCCGTATTTTAAGGCGTTGGTGAGAAGCTCGTGCGTCACCAGCCCGAGCGCCTGCGCCTGATTGGCGTCAAGCAGAAGCGGCGGGCCGTCGATGACGAGCCCGTCCATGCTGCCGCCGACGGAAGCAAGTTCCGCCTCGAGCAGCGCCTTGAAGTCGACCCGGCCGTCGAGCGACGGGTTGAGGAGATCCTGGGCAGCCGCCAGCGCCTTCAGCTGCCGCTCCAGCGCGGCGAGGAACTCGTCCTTGCTTTCCGCCTCGCGTGCGGTCAGCCGTGCGATGCCGGCAATGCGGGCGATCGAGTTCTTCAGCCGGTGCTTGGTCTCGTCGAGCAGGAGGCCGCGCAGTTCCGCCGCCTGCCGTGCCTCGCGGGCCGTCTCGCGTTCGGCGGCGATGCGCTGCTCGCGCTGCTGCAGCAGCCGCTGCAGCAGGATCGCCACCAGACCGCCGACCAGCAGCGTGACGAAGGAAGGTTGCAGCAGCAGGTTGCCACGGTCGCGATAGGCAAGGTCCACCTGCCATTCCCGGTCCGCGATCGTGATGGGAAAACGCCCTTGCCAGGCGATATCGCCCTCCGGCTCCAGCATCACCTCACCCGTCGCAGCATCGACCACCCGCGCCACGACGCCAAGGTCGCTCGGAAGCGACAGCGCCGTCTGCATTAGGTCCCCTGATCTATATGGGGCATAGACCATGCTGTGGATGGAGCGGCCGTCCTTCCTCATCACTGGCTGGTAGATCAGGAAGCCGCTCTGCTTTTCCTCGGTGATCTCCTGCACCAGCTCCACCGGGGCAGTCGCCGCCGCACGGCCGGAGCGCCAGGCGCGATCCATCGCCTCGCGCCGCACCGGTTCGGAATACATGTCGTAGCCGATTGCCGCCTGGTTGCGGGCATCCGGCGGCTCCAGAAGCACGATCGGGAAGCGGTGGGGCTGATCGGTTTCCGGCCAGACGCGCTGGTCACCGCCATAGGAGGAGCGGAGGATCGAAAGCGCCTCGCCGGTCTCGCCCGCCGGCTGGAAGAGCGCAACGCCGATGCCCTGCATCCCGCCTTTCAGGTCATGCTCGTCGCCGAGATCGAGGAAATCGCGGATGTCGGCGATATCGACCCGGTAGTCATCGGCGACGAGAAAGGAGCGGAGAAAGGAGAGAAGCGATGTCTGGCTGTCGATCCGGCCCTCGATGCGGTCGGCCAGCATGCCGAGATCGTGAAGCTCCTGCTGCGAGCGCGCACGCTCCATCACGCCTGCGGCAGCAACCGCAAGCAGCAGCACGACCGCGCCTGCGATCAGCGGCCCGATCCTTTGTCCCCTCAGCCTCTTCAGTTCGCCCTATCCTTGCTATCCCCGCTCGCGCCAAACATTTCTGAGGACGGCGCCATCGTCCAGCCCTATTGCGGAACATTGCGGCTGCAACGGGGCGAGCACGGCGAAACGGCGGCAAACGAGCGTCCAAGGGCCTAGCTGCTCCCCCGCCGCAGGTAAGGGCGCCACTTGGCACCCAAAAGCCGCGCATTTGTCGCAAATGCCGGTGACTACCGGCTATGCGGCGCCTTTGAGCGCTGCTATATGCGCGGGCCATGAGCACTGATCGCACGCCCCTGAGTCATATCCGCAACTTTTCCATCGTCGCCCATATCGACCACGGCAAGTCGACCCTTGCCGACCGGCTGATCCAGACGACCGGAGGTCTAGCCGAACGCGAGATGTCGGACCAGGTGCTCGATTCCATGGATATCGAGCGCGAGCGCGGCATCACCATAAAGGCGCAGACGGTGCGCCTGCACTACAAGGCCAAGGACGGCGAGACCTATGTCCTGAACCTGATCGACACCCCCGGCCATGTCGACTTCGCCTACGAAGTCTCGCGCTCGCTGTCGGCCTGCGAGGGCTCGCTGCTGGTCGTCGACGCGTCCCAGGGCGTCGAGGCCCAGACGCTCGCCAACGTCTACCAGGCAATCGACAACGACCACGAGCTCGTCACGGTCTTGAACAAGATCGACCTGCCGGCGGCCGAGCCCGACCGCGTCAAGGAGCAGATCGAGGAAGTGATCGGCATCGATGCCTCAGACGCGGTGATGATCTCCGCCAAGACCGGGCTCGGCATCCCCGACGTGCTTGAAGCGATCGTCCAGCGCCTGCCGGCGCCGAAGAGCGAGGGCGGCGAAAAGGCACCGTTGAAGGCCCTCCTCGTCGACTCGTGGTACGACACCTATCTCGGCGTCATGGTTCTCGTGCGCGTCATCGACGGCGTGCTGACCAAAGGCCAGCAGATCCGCATGATGGGCACCGGCGCCCGCTACGGCGTCGAGCGCGTCGGCGTGCTGACCCCGAAAATGCTGCAGGTGGATTCACTGGGCCCCGGCGAGATCGGCGTCATCACCGCCTCGATCAAGGAAGTCGCCGATACCCGCGTCGGCGATACGATCACCGACGACAAGAAGCCGACAACCTCTGCCCTGCCGGGCTTCAAGCCCGCCCAGCCGGTCGTCTTCTGCGGCCTCTTCCCGGTCGATGCTGCCGATTTCGAAGACCTGCGATCGGCCATGGGCAAGCTTCGCCTCAACGACGCGAGCTTCTCCTTCGAGATGGAAAGCTCGGCCGCCCTCGGCTTCGGCTTCCGCTGCGGCTTCCTCGGCCTGCTGCATCTCGAAATTATCCAGGAGCGGCTGGAGCGCGAGTTCAACCTCGATCTCGTCGCGACCGCCCCCTCCGTCGTCTACCAAATGACGCTGACCGACGGAACGGAGAAGGAGCTGCACAACCCGGCCGACATGCCGGACGTCGTCAAGATCGACGAGATCCGCGAGCCGTGGATCAAGGCGACGATCCTGACGCCTGACGATTATCTCGGCGGCATCCTGAAGCTCTGCCAGGACCGGCGCGGCATCCAGACCGAGCTCACCTATGTGGGCAACCGCGCGATGATCACCTACGAGCTGCCGCTCAATGAAGTGGTCTTCGATTTCTACGACCGGCTGAAGTCGATCTCCAAGGGCTATGCCTCCTTCGACTACAACATCATCGACTACCGCGCCGGCGACCTCGTGAAGATGTCGATCCTCGTCAACGGCGAGCCGGTCGACGCGCTCTCCATGCTCGTCCACCGCTCCGCCGCCGACCGCCGCGGCCGCGGCATGTGCGAGAAGCTGAAGGAACTCATCCCGCCGCACATGTTCCAGATCCCGATCCAAGCCGCCATCGGCGGCAAGGTGATCGCCCGCGAGACGGTGCGCGCACTGCGCAAGGACGTGACCGCCAAGTGCTACGGCGGCGACGCCACCCGCAAGCGCAAGCTCCTCGACAAGCAGAAGGAAGGGAAGAAGCGCATGCGACAGTTCGGCAAGGTTGAGATCCCGCAGGAAGCCTTCATCGCGGCGCTGAAGATGGGGGATGAGTGAGGGGGTCACCGACCTTTTCGCTTCGAACTAGGTCACCCGCCTCTGGCTGCGCATGCGGCGCCCGATAAATTCGCGCGAAGAAGGCTTCGTCGGATAGCGTCGTAGCAGCGCGGCAATCGCTGCGGCTGCAGCGATTGCGAAGACGATACGCCCCACAAGAACTCCGTACACGTCCGCACCGAGCGAAATCATCAGGATCGCATCCTCGGTCACGCTATGCGCGAAGCCCATGACAACACATGAGAGAAAGATTTGGCGAGGCGAGATTGCCCCTGATCGTGCTTCGCGGATGAGTAGGCCGGCCCCATAGGAGATACCCAGGAACAATTCGACGGCCGTCAGATGCTCTGCTTCTCCACGAATACCGGCCAATCTCAACAACGGCGACAGAGCCTTCATCATCAGACCCAACAAGCCTGTCGCACGGAGGAGCTCAAGGCTCCACGACAGGATGATCAGGATCACCAGTATCCGTGCCATTGTCTCGATAAGTCCTCATGTGTGAAGCCAGCTGACTGTGGCGCTCATTGGCACCCAGGTGGGCCCGGCAGGACCGGACAGCCAGCCGGTAGCTGCCAGGATATGATGCAGGAGGAAAGCGTAGAGCAACCCGCCAATAATGCGCAGCAGCGTCGTCGCGGCCATCCCCGGCCCTGCCTGCTGGATGATCTTCTACTCCGTCGGCAGGCCATGGGCGAACAGGATCAGCGCCGAGAAGACGGTGATGTCCCCCGCGCTTAGACTTGATACCGGAACTAGCGTGAAAACTAGAGGGATGGCACCCCATATTCCGACCAACATCCCAGTTAGCCAGGCCAACCCGAGCTCTGGTGGCAGGCCGATTAGGTGCATTAGGGGAGCGAATGCTGGTGCCATGGCCTTGATTGCGCCCGCCCTCGCCAGAAGTTCCGTTAGAAGCGCAATTGGAATCATGATCCGAGCCAGCATCTAATAGATCCCGAGAGTTTCGCGGGTCGTGCATAATAGGATTGTCCAGAGCTGCATGTGAGACCTCCACAAGGGTTGTCTCATAGCCCTAGCTTTGGGCTCCGGAATCCAGTGAGACCGATGTTGTCCTGATGTTGCGCCTGAGGGACATGGAAGAGTACGACCTTCTTTGCCAGCGTCTGTTTCGCGACCAGACGAACGTCGCGCGCTTCTTTACGATGATGGTGATCCGCACCGCCAAAGAAGAGACGGCTATTCGACTATGAGCCGCCGCTTGGCATAGCAGGAAGGATCCTTCGAGGGCCGGCTCTGCCGGCCACCTCAGGATGAGGAGAGCGTGGAACGTCCTGCCCCACCCCCGCCTTCGTCATCCTCAGGCTTGACCCGAGGATCCAAAACCAAGCCTTCCCGTTCCTGAGCGCTAACCTAACCCACCAGAAGGCATAGAGATCAGGCCTAGATAGGAGAGGCACCATCTGCCGGCAGGCTGATTGAAATCATCGTCGGAAAGTAATACCTTTCAACCAAAGGGTATTACAGGATCCAGCATGACAACGACAGTGACGACCAAAGGGCAGGTCACCATTCCCAAGGCGGTTCGCGATCTGCTCGGGATCGTGCCGGGGACGGAGGTCGACTTTCAAAGAAATGCGGATGGCAGCGTGGTGCTGACGAGGGCCGACAAGAAGAACAGTCCGGCCAGCCGTTTTCAGCGGCTTCGGGGACATGCCGGTGAAGGTCTCAGCACGGAAGCGATCATGGCACTCACCCGCGGTGAGGCATGACGCTTGTCGACACCAATGTCCTGCTGGATCTCGTGACGAACGATCCCGTCTGGGCGGATTGGGCCGTGGCGCAACTGGAAGCGGCAAGCCTTTCTGGGCCGCTCATGATCAACGACATCATCTATGCAGAACTGTCCGTCCGCTACGCACGTATCGAGGATCTGGACGCTTTCGTTGAACAGGCGGAGCTGGTGCTTGCGCCCTTGCCTAGAGCAGCACTATTTCTGGCCGGCAAGGTGTTTACCGGCTATCGCCGCGCCGGTGGGTCCCGAACCGGCGTTCTGCCAGATTTCCTGATCGGCGCCCAGGCGGCGGTTCAGAACCTGCCGGTGCTGACCCGCGATGTCGGGCGCTTCCGATCCTACTTTCCGACGGTATCGCTGATCGCACCGTCCTGATCTGGCGAGGGGGACGTTTCTGGCCGCCTGCATCAACAACCTCAACAGCTTGTTCGGAATCTCGTCCACCTTCATCCCCCTCCCGTGCACCGTGCCTACACTTCCCCCCGTCCCGCCGCGGATACACCAGGAGGCGTCCTGGCGAGGCGGGGCCGGCGCTGGTGGTGGAGGGACGACGTGCACCTTCACCATGGGGGTCCGCGGAAAATGGTCTCCCTCCGGCGACCGGGGCGGAAGAAGCGCAGTTGGACCGCCGTTCCTTCCGATTTCCCGTTATCGCGCGCCGGGCGTGCCTGTGGGGCACAGAGGGTGACGGGGCCGCGCCGTGAACGGGGCGCTGAGAAGTGCCACATAAACTTATTTTACGAGGCAGCTTTCAGTGCCCATTCCGATTTGAAATTCGGAGATCGCCAAGGGAGGATTCTGTCTTATCGTCACCCTCGGGCCTGACGCGAGGGCATGGAGGGTCGCTTCACTCCCACCTCAGGGTGAGAGCTTCCGGTGTCGAGTGCGTCGCACCCGACCGCGCCTCACGCAAGGTAGTGAATGTGCGGCCGACCGTGGTGGGTCGAGCGCTCCACCCGGGCGCTGACATGGAAGACGTCGCGCAGCAGCTCTTCCGTCAGCACCGCTTCGGGCGTGCCGGCGGCGGCGACGCGGCCGTGGTCGAGCACGATCAGGTGGTCACAGAACATCGCCGCGTGGTTCAGATCGTGCAGCGCAATCACGCTGGTGACCGGCAGGCTGGCGACGAGGCGCAGGAGGCCGATCTGATGCTGGACGTCGAGGTGGTTGGTCGGCTCGTCGAGGATGAGCTCCTGCGGCGATTGCGCGAGCGCGCGGGCAATGTGGATGCGCTGCTTCTCGCCGCCCGAAAGGCTCTGCCACAGGTCGTGGCGCTTCTCCACCATGCCTGCCCGCGCCAGCGCCTCCTCCACCGCCGTATCGTCCGCAGCCGACCAGCCGGAGAACATCGAGCGGTGCGGGAACCGGCCGAGCTTGACGACGTCGATGACGCGCAGGTTGGCATTGGTGGTGGCATGCTGCTCGACGAAGGCGACGCGCCTGGCGAGCGACCGGCGGCCGACTGTGCCGATGTCGCGGCCGTCGAGCGTGATGCGCCCGGCAGACGGGGTCTTCAGCCCGGCGAGCAGGCGGAGCAGCGAGGTCTTGCCGGAGCCGTTCGGACCGAGCAGGCCGAGCATCCGGCCGGGTTCGGCCTGTAGCGACACGCCGTCGAGCACGGTGCGCTTGCCGATCTTCCAGACTAGATTGTCGGCGGTGATGCTCATGATGGGCGCTGGAACCGGTACAGGACGAAGGAGAAGAAGGGCACGCCGACGAGCGCCGTCACCACTCCGATCGGCAGCACCTGCTGCGGGATCAGGATGCGCGAGGCAATGTCGGCGAGGACCATGAAAATCGCGCCGGCGACGGCACAGGCGGGCAGGAGGCGGATATGAAGCGGGCCGACCAGGAAGCGAGCGGCATGCGGCACGACGAGCCCGACGAAGCCGATGGTGCCGACCATCGAGACGATCGTTGCCGTCATCACCGCCGTCAGCGCAAAAAGTGCGATGCGGGCGCGCGCGACATTGACGCCGAGCGAGGCGGCGGCCTCGTCGCCGAAGGCAAAGGCATCGAGGACCCGGGCATAGAGGAGGCAGGGGATGAGACAGAGGCCGACGACGGTGGCGACCAGCATGAATTCCGGCCAGCGCACGCCGCCGAAGCTGCCGAGCAGCCAGAACATCACGTCGCGCGCCTGCTGCGCGTTGCCGGAGGTGGTGACGATATAGGAGGTGGTCGCATTGAAAAGCTGCGAGGCGGCAACGCCGGCGAGGATCGTGCGGTCGGCGCCCCCGCGCGTGCCGTTGGTGAGGAGCGCGACGAAGAAGAAGGCGGCAAAGGCGCCGGCAAAGGCGCCGGCCGAAAGCGAGACGGCACCGGCGCCGAGGCCGAGGATGACGATTGCCACCGCCCCGGTGGACGCGCCGGCGGAAATGCCCAGTACATAGGGCTCGGCCAACGGATTGCGCAGCAGCGCCTGCATGATGGCGCCCGAAAGCGCTAGGCCTGCGCCGCAGAAGGCGGCGACCAGCGCGCGGCTGAGGCGGTAATCCCAGATCACCGTCTCGTGGATCGGGTTGAGCTCGACGGCTGTCCAGCCCAGCCGATTGGTGACGGCGGCAAAGGTGGTCGACAGCGGGATCGGCAGGTCGCCGATCCCGACGCTGACCGCAACCACAAGCGCGATCGCACCGCCGGAAAGAACCAGCAGCGCGAGAAGGGCGCCAAGCCCGCGGGCGGTGCCGGTGGCTTGCGTCACTTTAGGAGACCGAGGTCCTTCAGTTGCTTCGCCACCTCTTCGGCACCATAGATGGTGCGGATGGTCGGGTTCATCGCCTGGCCGTCCATGACCACGATCGCCTTGTTCTTCACCGCCGGCATCTGGCTGACGGCCGGGTCGCTGTTGAGGAAGGCAATTTTGGCTTCCGGCTTATCGAGCTCCCAGCGGTTGCGGTCGAGGCTGGCGACGACGATGACATCCGGATTGGCGGCGATGATGCCTTCCCAGCCAAGGGTCGGCCATTCGGCTTCCGCATCGATGGCGTTTTCGCCACCCAGCACATCGGCGATAAAGCCGGAGGCGCCGTTCTTGCCGCCGAGATAGGCGTCCGCGGAAGGAGCGGGGCTGGAGAACCAGAAGACATAGGAGAGCTTCTTGCCGTCCTTGGCGACGCTCGAACGAAGCGCTGCCTCGCGCTGCTTCAGGTCTTCGATCAGGGCCTGGCCGCGATCGGCAACATCGAAGACTTGCGACAGCTCGTCGATCTCCTTGTAGAGGAGGTCCATGCTCCACAGCGTGTCACGGCTGCCGTACTGGTCGTGCACCTTCTCGGTGCTGAGGCAGGTGCTTGGCGAGAGGTAGGTGGGAACACCGACCTTCTCGAAGTCCTCGCGCTTGGCGACCTTGCTGGTCGGGCCGATCAGGCTCGGCAGGGCGGCGGCGACGAAGTCCGGGTTTTCTGCCAGCAGGGATTCGAAGGTAGGAAACTCGACCGTGAGCAGCTTGACCATGGCGTTCGCCTCTTGCAGCTGCGGCATGACCTTGCTCGGCCAAAAGGCGGTGCCGACCATCCTGTCCTGAAGGCCCAGCATCAGCAGGATTTCCGCGCTGTTCTGCCCAAGGCCGATTGCCCGCTGCGGCGCTTTCTCAAAGGTGACTTGCGCGCCGCAGTTTTCGATCGTCAGCGGATACTTGGTTGCGGCCGCGGACACGGAGGCTGCAGCGAAGAACGAGAGTGCGGCAGCAGCCGATGCGGCGAGGAAGGTCCTAGCAAGGGTCACGGGAAAGATCCTGTCGTTGCGTTTGCCCGCCCTATAGACCCGAGGCCGGCGCAAAAACAAGATTTTTCGGCTCATATTTATGCGACTCGCCGTCTCAATGGCGGTTTCAAACCTCTTCTTGGAGGTCGCGCGTCAACGAAAAGCTGGCCGCCCAATGGTGCACGTCTTCCACATCCGGCTCCTTGCCGTTTGCGCTGGTGACACACAGCGCCTTGAAGATCGGCGCATAGACTTGCCAGAGTCTCGGCGAAACGGCGACCTGCTGCGCGAAGCGGCTGATCGCCAGCGTCAGACGAAGGTCCTCCCGCACGGACGAATGCCATGGGGACGGAGGTCAACTGGGACACGAGCTTGGACAGATTTCCCGCGAAGGTGGAGGTGCTGCTGGGTCGGAGGCGCCGAGCACGTTGACGAGCAGCGCAAAGCTCCGCCCCGGATGCCACCATCTGCATGTCGGTCAGGATATAGGTGACAGAAAGCGTCAACAGGACGAAGCCGTTGGCCGCGGCAATCGCGCTACAGATCCCCCACCAGCCATTCGACGGCTGGGCGTTGGCGGCACCCATGGTTGAAGGGCGTTACCGACATAGAAAAGCGACTGGACCCAGTTCGCAGGCTCCCCCGTCGACTGCATCACGAGAGCGGTCCCGCCAACGAGGATCAGCAACCAGGCGAGCGCCGTCAGCAGCAGCCAGGTCAGCGTCACAAGCGACATGATGATCTGCCCGCTATAATCGTGCAGGAACTCTCCGCCGAAGCGGTTGTGCAGTCGCTGCAAAAGGCGCCAGCAGCCGAAGGAGAGACGGTCAGTCAACGCGCCCTGCCGCCCGCCACTCAAAGCGGTGATGATGAAGTCGGTCTGGACGATGAGGAGCAGGACGATGCCTGTGAGGATCAGCAGCATGCCGGTCGTTTCCACTTGCGGCCGCGCCGGATCAGGCCGCGTCTGCCTTTGGTCCTGCCGATCATCCGCAAGTGCGGCATCAGTTGACGAACTCGACGGTGACGCCTGGATCGACCATTGCGCCCAATTCCTCGGCATCCCAATTGGTCAGGCGCACACAGCCGTGCGAGCTGACCTTGTCGATCTGCGCCGGCTCCGGTGTGCCGTGGATGCCATAGGTGGGTTCGGACAAATCGATCCAGATCGTGCCGACGGGATTGTTCGGGCCGCCGGGTATCTGGAGCACCTCGTCGTTGTCGCCCTGCTGGAAGTTGACGTCTGGGCGATAGGTGTAGACGGGCATCGGAGCAACCCCCTTGACCTCGTGCGTGCCAGAAGGCGACGGGTTTTCCTCGCTGCCGATGGTCGCTGGGTAAACTGAGATGAGCTTGCCGTCGCTTGAGAAGGCGCGGACCTGTTTCGCCTTTCGATCCGCCTCGATGCGGGCCACCTTTCCTTCGACGGGCTCTCCCGGCGCTGCGACGGAGATCGTCTCGCCGGGCCGGAAGTTCGCGTCTAGGTTCAGAGTCCGCAGAAGGTCCAGGTCCATATGGAAACGCTCCGCCAGACGCTCGTCGACGCTGGTGAAGCCGAGGTGCTCCATCTCCGCCTTCTTTTCGTAATCGTCTGGGATGCGGTCGACGAGATCCTGAGCGTCCTCTCCGCTTTGATCTCGTAGTCCTTCATGACCGTTCCGTCCTGTGACAGCCGATCCAGAACCGCCTTGTCGAGTTCGCCATCGGAGGTCAGCCCATGCATGGCTTCGAACCCCGCAACGCCCTTGCTGACATTCTCGCCGTAGAAGCCGTCGATTACGCCGGGCGAGGAGCCAGCCCGGTCGAGCAGGATCTGAAGGCGGATAACCGCAGGATCCGGATCAGGTGAAAGCTCTTGCGGACGTGTCTGCGGGAGCGAGCGGATCGAGGCTCGATTAACGGCGTCCGCCGTCAGTTCGGCGGCGCCGGCACCCCATGCGGCGAGGAGAAGACAAGCGGCGGAAGCGGAAGCGAGGACGTGTTTTATGGAGGCGAAATGCCGATAGCAGAGACTTGTTCCCGGCCGAAGCTGCGCGTCCTCAAGCGGACTGTGCTCTACCGCACCGCCGCCTGCACGAGGCGCTTCAGCGTCAGGCCCTGCACGATGATCGTGAAGATCACCACCACATAGGTAGCGGCAAGGATGATGGATTTCTCTGCAACTTCGGGAATGGAAAGCGCCAATGCGACCGAGATGCCGCCGCGCAGGCCGCCCCAGGTGAGCGTCCGGACCGTCCCCGGCACGAAGAATACAAAGCGAGACATAGCAAGATAGGGTGCACCGACGGCGGCAAAGCGGCCGACGAGCACGATCGGGATCGCCAGAAGCGGCAGCCAGCCGAGGGAGGCGTCAAGCCGCAGCACCAGCACCTCCAGCCCAATCAGCAGGAAGAGAATGGCGTTGAGGATCTCGTCGACCAGCGTCCAGAAGCCGAAGAGGTAGCGCTGGGTGAGGTCGCTCATCGCGCGCTGCGGCCCTCTGTTGCCGATAAAGAGGCCAGCGACGACGACCGCGATTGGGCCACTGGTGCCGAGCCGGGTGGCAAAGGCGTAGAGCGCCGCCACCAGCGCAATTGATATCAGCACCTCGACGGAGTAATTGTCGACCTCCCGCATGGCCCAGAACGCAAGATAGCCGCCGCCCAATCCGAGTGCCGCACCGCCCAGCGCTTCTAGCGCCAGAAGATTGGCCGCACCGCTGAAGCCGGCAGCACTATGCCCCTCGCCGACCGCCAGCGTCAGCATGACGGTGAAGAGCACGACGCCGACGCCATCGTTGAAGAGGGATTCCCCGCTCATGTCCGCTTCCAAAGAGACCGGCACCTTCACCGATTTCAAGGTGGCAAGAACGGCGACGGGATCGGTCGGGCTGATCAGCGCGCCGAACACCAAGGCCCAAACGAAGGAGATCGGCGTGCCAAGAAGAGCACCGAAGTACCAAACCGAAACGGCGACGATGAGCGTGGAAATGCCAACGCCGACGGTCGCCATGGTGCCAACGACCCAAGCCCGGCTGCGCAGGGCGTTGAAGTCGACATGCAGGGCACCTGCAAACAGCAGGAAGGCCAGCATCCCGTCGAGGACCGCCTCCTGGAAATCGATCTGCCGGACGATCTGCGTCACGTCTTCATAGAGCCGCACGTCCTGGAACATCAGCTCGACGAGGAGAAGCAGGATGGAGGCAACGAGGCCCATGATCAGGACGCCGACCGTCTCCGGCAGCCCGAAGAAGCGTTCGTTCAGCCAGCTGAAGATGGCCGTGAGGAGAAGCAAGACGGAGAGGAGTTCGAGCGGCGCGAGCATGGCAGGTTCCGGTTGCGGCAGAACCAGTGCAACCCGCGCGTCGGTGCGGAAGTTCCCGCCTGCCCGCTGCGACGCGGACAGCTCATCCTATCGCGCGCCGAGGACCTCGTAGAGCTTCTTCGCCAGCTGTTCCATGTTGAACGGCTTCTGCAGGAAGTTCGTGCCCGGACCGATGATGCCGTTATGCACCGCCGCATTGCTGGTATAGCTGGTGGCGAAGATGACCTTGAGCCGGGGCTGCAGCTCCAGCGCCGCATCCGCCAGCTTTCGGCCGTTCATCTCGGGCATGACGATATCGGTGAACAGAAGGTCGAAGCCGCGACCGTCCTGGAGTATGGCCAGCGCCTCGGCACCGCCCGATGTAAAGGTCACGTCATAGCCGAGATCGCGCAGTGTCTCGACAGTGAAGAAGCGGACGCGGTCGTCGTCCTCGACAACGAGAATGCGTTGGCGGGGACCGCGTGGGGGTTGAGGGGCCCCGGCGGCAGGGGCCGGTGCGGCCTCTTCACCATGAAAGCGCGGCAGGTAGATCTTGACCGTCGTGCCAATGCTCTCTTCCGAATAGATCTTGATGTGGCCGCCGGTCTGGCGGACGAAGCCGAAGACCTGGCTCAGGCCAAGGCCGGTGCCCTTGCCGACGGCCTTGGTGGTGAAGAACGATCGAAGGCGCAATCGATCACGTCCGGCGCCATGCCGGTTCCTGTATCGGTGACGGCGACCATCACATATTGCCCCGCGCCGATCCCATGATCAATGGCATAGGCATCGTAGATTTGGGCGTTGGCGGTCTCGATGGTCAGATGCCCACCGCCAGGCATGGCGTCGCGGGCGTTGACGGCGCCATCGAGAATCGCGTTCTCCAGCCGTGGCCGCGAAAGGCAAGGAGCCGCACGCCGACGGGCGGACGGCTCCTGTTGTGCTATGGAACGGTTAGCCGCCGTTACCTGCCGGGGCAGCCGGGGCCGGCGAAGCCGGAGCAGCATCATTGACGACACCTTCCGGAGCGGCGGGAACGGGGTCCGGAGCCGTATCGGTTGCCTCAGGCGTGGTCGAGGCTGTCGGAACAGGATCAGTACCCGGTTCCGCCCCCATGTTGCTCCAGATGAAGGCGCCGATCAGCAGAACGGCAAGCACGACGACCCAGGGCATCCAGGACGCGCCGCGGCTGCGTGCATCGACATTGGTCGTCACATGGTCGGTCCGGCGGTCGCGCAGATCCGGGCGATTGTCATTCGGGTCATAGGTCATGAGTCTTCCTCCGTTAAACCTGGCACAGGTAACGAGGAGTCACGTAAATTTGTTCCGTGGGTCTAGAACGTGGTGAGATCACTCATTCTCCGCGCGGAAAACGCTGGTTCTCCTCCAGGACATTTAGATCCATGTGGTTGCGCATGTAGCGCTCCGACGCCCGCTGCAGCGGCTGGTAATCCCAGGGGTAGTAGGCCCCGTTGCGCAAGGCTTCATAGACCACGTGCCGGCGCGCCTGACTTTCGCGCACGGCTGAATGGAAGCGACCAAGATCCCATCGCTCGGCAGCCAGCCTCGACAGGCGCTCCATGGTTTCAAGATGCATCGGGTCATCAGCCAGGTTTCGCAGTTCCGCCGGATCCGCCTCCAGATCCACCAGGATCGGCGGGTCGCATTCGCAAAGGGTCAGCTTGTAGTTGCCGTCGCGGATCGCCACCATTGGCGCGATGGATCCCTCTGCCGCGTATTCCATCGGAACCGGGTCACGGGTCCATTCGCCGCGCGCCAGGGCCGAAAGATCCTCCCCGTCGGTCCATGGCGCAAGTTCTGCTATGTCGATGCCGGCGATCGAGGCGAGCGTCGGGCAGACGTCCAGCGTGGAAACGGGGTCCGTCACCGTTCCCGGCTGCCAGCCGGGGGCCGCAATCATCAGCGGCACGCGGGCCGAGCCTTCGAAGAAGCTCATCTTGAACCACAGGCCGCGGTCGCCGAGCATATCGCCGTGGTCGGAGACGAAGAGGATGGCGGTGTTGTCCATCATCCGGGTGCGCTGGAGGACCTCAAGAATCTCGCCGATCTTCTCGTCCACATAGGAAATGTTGGCGAAATAGCCGCGGCGGGCGCGGCGGATCTCTTCATCCGTGATGTCAAAGGCGGTGTGATCGCAGGCATCCATCAGCCGCTTTGAATGCGGGTCCTGCTCCTCGTAGGGAATGGCAGCGACGGCAGGATCGAGCTGCGGGCAATCCGCGTAAAGGTCCCAGAAGCGGCGACGGGCGACATAGGGGTCGTGGGGGTGGGTGAAGCTGACGGACAGGCACCACGGGCGCGCGTCCTGGGCTCGCGACAGATCGTAGAGCTTGCGCGTAGCGTTGTAGCCGACCTCGTCGTCATACTCCATCTGGTTGGTAATCTCGGCGACACCTGCGCCGGTGACGGAGCCGAGATTGTGATACCACCAGTCGATGCGTTCGCCGGGCTTGGTGTAGTCCGGAGTCCAACCGAAATCGGCGGGGTAGATGTCCGTCGTCAGCCGCTCCTCGAAGCCATGCAGCTGGTCGGGGCCGACGAAGTGCATCTTGCCCGACAGCGCTGTCTGATAGCCGGCGCGGCGGAGATGATGGGCAAAGGTCGGGATATCGGAGGCAAATTCCGCAGCGTTGTCATAAACCCGCGTGCGGCTGGGAAGCTGCCCCGACATAAAGGAAGCGCGTGCAGGCGCACAGAGCGGGCTTGCCGTATAGGTGTTGGCGAAGCGCACGGAGCGCTTCGCCAAGGACTTCAGATGAGGCGCGTGGAGGAAATCCGCCGGCCCATCGGGGAACAGGGTTCCATTCAGCTGATCGACCATCAGGATCAGCACATTCGGTCTTGCCTGCACGTATGCCTTCCTCAGAGCCCGAGCGACTGGTCCACGGCTTCCTTGGCGGGTTCGCCTTCGAAGGTAGTGACGCCGGCCAGCCAGGGTTCATACGCAGAAGGATTTTCCTTCAGCCAGGCCTTGGCGGCATCCTGCGGGTCTTCGCCGCCGAGGATCTCGCCCATCAGGACGTTTTCCATCACCACCGAGAAGGTGAGCTGGCTCAGGAATTTCGCAGCATTCGGGCACTGCTCCGGCCAGCCGGTGCGCGCCAGCGTGTAGACTTCCGCGCCGCCGTAGTTCGCGCCGAAGTATTCGTCGCCACCCGACAGGTAGGTGATGTCGAACCGCTCGTTCATCGGATGGGGAGCCCAGGCAAGGAAGACAATAGCGTCGCCCGCATTGTTGGCACGCTCGACCTGCGCCAACATGGCCTGCTCCCCGGACTCGACCAGTTCCCAATCCTTCAGATTGAAATCACCGGAATCGATCATCTTCTGGATGTTCGTATTGGCCGGCGCACCAGGCTCGATGCCATATATCTTTTGATCAAAGGCGTCGGCATGCTCGGAAAGGTCGGCAAAATCCTTCACGCCTTCCTTTTCGGCAGCGGCCGTCGGCACGGCGAGCGTGAACTTTGCGCCTTCGAGGTTCTTGTTCAGCACCTCGACGGCATTGACGGAATTGAGGTCGTCGATGAAGGCCTGCTGGGCCGGCATCCAATTGCCGAGGAAGACGTCGATCTCACCGTTCTTCATCGACTGGTAGCCGATCGGCACGGAAAGCGTCTTCACCTCCGGATCGTAACCGAGCGTTTCCAGAAGATAGGCGGCAACGCCATTGGTAGCGGTGATATCCGTCCAGCCCGGATCAGATAGCGTAATTGCCTTGCACTCGGCCGGATCAGCCGCAAGAGCGGCGAAAGGCGCGAGGGTGAGCGTAGAGATTGCAGCCGAGCAGGCGAGTGCGCGAACGGCCCATGTGGAACGCAGAGTCATGCTTGTTCCCCTTCTTCTATTTGCTAAACTTATTGAAGCTTCCCAAAACATCGTTGTGAAGCCGCTGATTTTAAATAATGGCCATAAAGAGCATTTATGAGCAATCTGCCGATCGACATAGGATGGCTGCGACTGTTCGTCGAGATCGCCCGCGAAGGTTCGCTTTCTGCGGCAGCGCGCCTGCAGGGGCTTAGCCAGCCCGCCGTGAGCTACCAAATCCGCCAGTTGGAGGAAGCCTTTGGCGTCTCGCTCCTCCATCGCAAGCATCGCGGTGTTGGACTGACGGATGAAGGAAAACGGCTCCTCGACATCGCCAGCAGGGCGGTGGCCGATATCGACGCGCTGGCCGAGGACCTGAGGGCGGAGGTCAAGCGGCCCGCGCTTCGGCTCTGTACCGATTACGCTTTTGCAACGTTGTGGCTCATTCCCCGCATGCACGCCTTCCGCCTGCTCTACCCAGATTTCGACATCCAGATCGTTTCGACGCAGAGGTTGGAGACAGACTGGGCGGAAGGCGCAGAGATTGCGGTTGCCTTCGGCTCGCGGGCGCAGTTCGGACATAGCGGGCAGATGATCATGTCGGAGCGGGTCGTGCCGGTCTGCTCGCACAGCTTTTTCCAAGGGAAGGATGACGACCCTGCTCAGTGGCTGTCGCTCGAGCCGCTCATCCACCTCGACACTGCGCTCGCCTCCCCCTGGTTCGATTGGGCAAGCTATCTCTCGGCCTTCGGCATTCGCCGTAGCACAGAGCCGGCGAGCGGCGACGTGAGCTTCAACAACTATGCGATGGTGGTGCAGGCGGCGCTTGGCGGCCAGGGGCTTGCCATCGGATGGCTGGGACTGGTGGATTCCATGCTTGCCTCCGGCATGCTGGTAACCGCCGGGCCGGAACTTGCTGACGAGGACCGCGGGTATTGGGTACTTCCCTCGGCATCGAGGGATCGCAATGTCGACCGACTCACGGAATGGCTGCTGGCGGAGGCGGCTGCGAGATAGCCGCCGCGATGAGATCAGCTGCTCTGCCGCGCTACCCAGTTATGCCAGCCATCTTCGCTGCCGTTAAAGACGTTGAGGTCGATCTTGCCGTTCACGCCCTGCGACAGGCCCGAGCCGGAATACTGCCAGAACACGAACTTGCGGCCCGGATAAACCTTGGAGGGATGCTCCGCCACGGCGCGCAGCCAGAACGGATAGTCCTCGAAGGCGCCGACGAGATTATCCTCGTAGAAGTCGGGCGCCGTGTAGATGACCGGCCGCTGGCCGTAGTGGCGCTCCAGCTTGTCCATGAAGACCTGCATCTTTTCCAGCACGTCGGCGCGCGACGGGCGACGCTTGCAGGCGGAATCGCCGTTCCATTCCACGTCGATCACCGGCGGGAGGGCATCGGGATCGCGCGGCACGTTGCGGATGAACCAGTCAGCCTGTTCGCTGGCGCGACGGCACCAATAGAAGAAGTGGTAGGCGCCGCGGCGGATCCCCGCCTGCTTGGCCTTGCGCCAGTTGGTCATGAACATCGGGTCGAGGTGGTCGCCCCCGTCCGTTGCCTTGATATAAGCGAAGTTGGCGCCCTGGGTCCTCAGCTTCGGCCAGTCGATATCGCCCTGCCAGCGCGACACGTCCACGCCATGGACCGCATAGTGCTTGGGCTGCACCTTGCCGAAGTTGATCGGCTTGGCGTCGCGGAAACGCTGGCTGTAGATGCGCGCGCGGGTCTGCGGTGCAGTGCCCATCGGATCCTGCGGCGAGAGCATGGCAACCGGACGCTCGCTCGGCACCGGCATTCCGACCGTGGTCGTGATCGGCCCGAAGGCCTGAGGCTGCGGCACCTCGCCTGCCCAGGCCAGCGCCTCCTGCGGGGATGCCTCCTGCACGGGGCTGGCGTCAGCGACCGTTGGCTGGGGGACTGGAACCGCGGGTGCGACCGAATTGGCGATTTCCTGCGACGGCAGGCCGGCAACCAGGCTTTCCGGACCGGCGCTCGATGTGCAGCCGGTGAGAGTGAGGCCGGCAAGGAGAAGTGCAGGCAAAGCCGAGAGACGCATGAGAACCCGTACGCAAAACAGAACCTTGGGAGCCCGCTTCGGTTCGTCACCAAGCGGAAAGACTAACGGAACATTACCGGGAAAGACTGAATCCAATCTTAATCCGGCACCAGCCCAATAGCTCTATCCGCGGATATGAGGACGCGTTCGCGAAAACGTGAACGTAGGGCGCGAATGCCTGTTGCATGCCGAACAACCGACACTTTCGGAACAATTTGGCCCCAAGGAAGGTTCAGAGTCGGATCGCATCGAAATGATGACGTGACGCCGACCCTTACCACTGGGAGAGTCCAATGACCGAACGAGATTTGAATCGAGGATCCGGATTCAACCCCGGCTCCAGCACCCCCCCGGGCGGCAGCAAGACCGCCCAATCGCCGTCTTCCGACATGAAGGCGGCTGCGTCCGATGCCGGCAATGCGGCTTCCTCGGCCGCCAAGCAGACGAGCGGCAGCTTTAAGGATAAGGTGAACGAAGATTGGCAGAATGCCAAATCCGCAGCCCAAGGCCAGATCAGCAACGCCACGCACCGCGTGCGCGACGCCGCGGACGACCAGAAGAACTTTGCAGCCGAGCGCGTCAGCGGCTTTGCATCCGCGATCGAGAAGGTGGGCGACGAGCTTGAACAGGGTGATGAGCGCGCCCAGCGCGAAATCGGCCGCTATGCCAAGCAGATCGGTGCCAGCATTCATAGCTTCGCCGATGACATGAAGGGCAAGGACATGGGCGAGATTGCCGGTATGGCCGAGGATTTCGGCCGCCGCCAACCCGCAGCCTTCATCGGCCTTGCAGCTTTGGCCGGTTTTGCCGCCAGCCGCTTCCTGACCGCTTCCGCCGATCGCCGCGCGAGCGTCGATACGTCCGCCAGCACCCGGGCAGCGAGCGCCGGTACAACGGTCACGACACCGTCGACCGTCTCCACGACGCCGACTGCAACGACAACAACCACAGCAGCGACGCCTGTCCGCCCGGCCACAGGGGCCGGCTATCCGACGGGCTATTCTCCGGAGGGTAACCGCAATGGCTAATGAAATGGAAAACCGGCCCCTCTCCGAACTGGTCAGCGGGCTTGTTTCGGACATCACCGGTCTCTTCCGCAAGGAAATCAATCTTGCCAAGACCGAGGCGTCCGAAAAGATGTCGCAGGCGATTACCGGGATCGAGTCATTCGCCGCCGGTCTGGTGTTTGCCATCGCCGCCGTCGGCGTTCTGCTTGCCGCGCTTGTGAACGGCCTAGCCGCCTTCTTCGTGGCGCAGGGCATGCGTGAGACCAGTGCGGACGCGCTTTCGTCCGTGATCGTCGGCGTGATCGTTGCGCTGCTTGCCTATGGCATGATCAAGCGCGGCCTTTCCACCTTGCGTGGCGAAAATCTCAAGTTTGACCGCACCTCGTCGTCGCTTCGTCGAGATGCACAGATGATCAAGGAGCGTGTCTGATGACCAGCAGTGACACCAAACGGGCAGAAGAGCTCGAACACGAGATCGCCCAGGACCGTCTCCGCATCGAAGAGCGTATGGACGCGATCCAGGCCAAGATGTCGCCCGGCCAGATACTCGACGAAGCGATCCAGTATGCCAAGTCGAGCGGTGGCAGCGAATACATCTCCAACCTCGGCAATGCCATGAAGACCAATCCCATTCCTGTCGCCCTGATGGGCATCAGCATGGCTTGGCTGATGGCCAATCCCGGCGCTACCCGGCGGACCGAGGAAGTTCAGTACCATGACGACGAGTATCCGCTGGCGCAGGTCACCGGGACGGTGCGTCGGGTCGGCCCGGTGAAGCACGACGGCGAAAGCCGCTACAGCCACTTCACCGACGAAGCCGGCAAACGCTACCGTGCGCTCACCGACGAGAGCGGACGACGCGCTGGCCACTTCATGGACGAAGCCGGCAAGACCTATCGCGGCTTTGCCGACGCGACCGGCCGTCAGGTGCACGATATCCGCGACGAAGCGGGTCGTCTGTTCGACGAGGCCTCCGGCTGGATCTCCAAGACCTGGCGGCAAATGGGCTCTTCAGCGAGCCGCGCCGGCAGCTCCGTCATGGGCGGCGCCCGCTCCGTGGGCAACAGCGCCCGATCCGTCGGCAATAGCGCCATGTCGATGGGCAGTTCCGTCCGGGGTCAGGCGGGTCACCTGAACGACACCATTGCACGGCAGTTCCAGGATCAGCCGCTGATCGGCGGGGCACTCGCCTTCGCTCTCGGCGCTGCGATTGGCGCGGCCCTGCCGAACACCCGTCGCGAAAACGAGGCTCTCGGCGAAACGGCGGAAGGTGTCCGCAAGCAGATGGCGGGCGAAGCATCCAAGGCCATGCACAAGGTCGAGGAGGCTGCGGCCGATGTCTATGACCGTGCCTCCAATGTTGCGTCGGAGATGCACGACACGGCCCGTGACCGCATCGCCGACGAAGCACGCAACTACCAGCGTGCAAACGGCGACGGCCGGGACACGCGCGCGAACTAAGGCGTAGAATGACCGTTACTAGGAAAAGGCTCCCGCGTGGCTGCGGGAGCCTTTTTTCGCGTCTAGCCTACGTGGTGGCCGCAACGGGCTTTACCCGTTAGACGTCATCTGCCTGCCGCGTGCGCTCCATCGCCATCTGGAAGTTCGCAGAAAGCGCTTGCGGAGCCCGCGCAACCCGCTCGATAAGATGCGGCAATGGCCATGGGAACCGGACGCTCTTTTCTGGAGGACAGATGACAAAGCCGCGCATCACCATTCTCTACTGCACGCAATGCAACTGGCTGCTGCGCGCCGGCTGGATGGCGCAGGAACTGCTGCAGACGTTTCCCGACAGCCTGGGAGAGGTTGCGCTGCTGCCCGGCACGGGCGGCAGCTTCGAGATCAGGATCGACGGCAAACTGCTGTGGGAGCGCAAGCGCGACGGCGGCTTTCCCGGACCGAAGGAGCTGAAACAGCGGGTGCGCAACCTGATCGATCCTGAGCGCGACCTTGGCCATCTCGACCGCGCGGCAGCGCCGGACGGCGATGCCGGAGACGCCTAAATCTGGACTTCGAAACTTTTATCCTTGCCGCCACAGAAAGTTCACGAATGCCAGTTGACACTCAGTGGCCGCCCCCGTACATGGCTCTCCGTCGCCCAGATGGCGGAATTGGTAGACGCGCCAGCTTCAGGTGCTGGTACTCGCAAGGGTGTGGAGGTTCGAGTCCTCTTCTGGGCACCATTCCATTTGATCATTGCCACGATCAAACTCCGATACATTCGCTGCAGTAAGAAATCATTCGCGGATTGCTCCTCCTTGAGAGCGGCTGCTCCGGCGAGCGAGGTTCGCTGATGCCGCAGTCCACCGACACTCCTGCGGCATTAACCTCCCTTCAAACTGTGCCTGATAGCGAATAGTGGCCGGCATGACGTCGGCACTCCGAGGAATGCCCGATGACGCCAGCCGTGCGCGACTTCATTCATGAAAAGACATCATCAGCTTCTGACCAAGATCAGCCGACGCCAGCTTCTTGAGTTTGTTGCCCTTTTGCCCGCAACGGCGCTGCTGGGCGCTTCCTGGCTTGCGGAAGGACTGCCCGCGCAAGACCAGCGGCTGATGGGCGGAGCAGCCCTCCTGCTCATGCTGCTGACGCTCGCCGCATTGGCGTCCGCCACCAAGCTGATGGGCGAGGCCGGGACGCGGCTTGAGGAAAGCGAGCGGCAGCTCGACCAGCTGCTCAATATCGACGAGCTTTCGGGCGCACTTTCCAGGCGCAGCTTTCTGGAGGAACTGGACGGTCGGCTGGAGCGCATCCGCGCCGCGCAGTTTTCGGGAAAACCGTCCAGCGAGTTCACTCTGATGCTGCTTGATGTTGACCATTTCAAGCATCTGAACGACAGCTTCGGTCATAGCGTCGGGGATGAGGTGCTGAGGACGCTCGTTGCCTGCGCCGCGGAGCAGCCGAACTGGATCATCGGCCGGCTGGGTGGCGACGAATTCGCCATGCTGGTGGGAAGCACCGACCACCGCGCCCTCTACGACGATGCGAGCCGCTATGCCGAACGCCTGATGAAGGTGTTGCGAACGAGCGACCGGACGCAAGGCTACCAAGGCATCTCGATCGGGATTGCAACGGCGCCCTCCGACGCCACATCCGCTCGCGAGCTCCTGCACTGCGCCGACGTCGCGCTTTACGACTGCAAGCGGAACGGCCGCGGCAAGATCGCCTTTTATAACCAGGAGATGCAGCGCAAGCAGACGGATGCGCGGCAGATGGCGCGCGATCTCCACGCCGCAATCCTGCTCAACGAGCTCGACGTCTACTACCAGCCGATCGTGGATTTTGGTGGCCGGACTGTATCGGCGGAAGCGCTGGTGCGCTGGAACCATCCGGTGGGCGGCGCGATTGCGCCTGATCGGTTCATTCCGGTGGCCGAACAATCCGAGCTGATCGACCGGCTCGGCGAGTGGGTGTTCCGGCGCGTCTGCGAGAGCGACGCGAACCGCGGGTTCGGGACGATCTCCGTGAACGTCTCGGGCGCACAGCTGAAGCGGGGCAAGCTCGTTCCCATGCTGCGCAAAGTGCTGCGGGAGACGCGGCGTTCGGCGTCCGATTTCGCGCTCGAGATCACAGAAACGGTGATCATGAACGCGACACCGGAGGTGCTTTCGACTGTCCGCGAGCTGCGGGAGATGGGCTTCCTCATCGCGCTCGACGACTTCGGCACGGGCAACAGCTCGTTCTCGCTTCTTCGGACGCTGCCGGTCGACATCATCAAGATCGACAAGAGCTATACCCAGCAGCTGAAGACGGACAGCATTTCGCAGGTTTTCGTGACCGCCGTGGGGGAGGTTGCAAAGCTTCTGTCTTACGTTGTGGTTGCCGAAGGCGTGGAAACGCAGGAGCACGCCATGCTGGCAAAGCTTGCGGGCGCGGGGCGTTTCCAGGGCTATCTCTACGGCAAGCCGATCCCACTTGGTCGAGAGCGGTTGGGCCGCCCTGGCAACGACATCGCCCAGGCTCCGAGCGTCCGCGCCGGCTAGGCCGGCAGCCTGCGCCGGCTCATCCGCTCAGATTCGTTCGGACGCTTCCGGTTCCGGGCTGTTGCGGGTTCGGATGGCGACGCCGTGGATGTCTTTGGCATGCTGGCTGCCTTGTTCCGCGCTGATGATGAGGGCGTAGAAAGCCGCCCGCGTCACCTGTTTCTTGGAAGCACGCGGATGGTGTTTTCGGACGGCCCGAAGGAGTTCCTTGGGTGTCATGCCCGGCGTCGCGAGATCCGAGACGGTATTTGCAATGATTGAAATATCGCTCATTCGTAGAACCTGAAGCCTTTGCGCTTGATCGAAGACTACAGAACGCCCCAGACAAGTAAACTGTTGCACGGCAGACACTGCCGGACTGGTCATCAAGGGGCCGCGCGGGAAGGGCCTGACCCGCGCGGCCTGGAGGTTCTACTCCGCTGGAGAGAGAGCGGGGACCTCCTCCATCCCGGACCGCCGCAGGGGACGGCTTCCGGTCAGGATGCGGACGAGGACGTAGAAGACCGGCGTCATGAAGATGCCGAAGAAGGTGACGCCGATCATGCCGGAGAAGACGGCGACACCCATGGCTGAGCGCATTTCTGCACCGGCGCCGGTGGAGATCACCAGGGGCACGACGCCCATGATGAATGCCAACGAGGTCATCAGGATCGGGCGCAAGCGCAGGCGGCTTGCTTCGACCGCGGCCTCGAAAGGCGTCCTCCCCTCCAGTTCGAGCTCGCGGGCGAATTCGACGATGAGGATGGCGTTCTTCGCTGATAGCCCCACCAGGACGACGAGACCAATCTGGGTGAAGATATTGTTGTCGCCGCCAGTCAGCCAGACGCCCGTCAGAGCCGCCAGCACACCCATCGGGACGATCATGATGATCGCGATCGGCAAAGTGAGGCTTTCATACTGGGCGGCGAGCACGAGATAGACGAGCAGCAGCGCCAGCGGGAAGACCACGATGCTGGAGTTGCCGGCCAGGATCTCCTGATAGGTGAGATCCGTCCACTCGAAATCGATCCCCTGCGGCACCGTCTCACGCACGATCTTCTCGATCGCCGCCTGGGCCTGACCGGAGGAGAAGCCCGGCGCTGGGCCACCGTTGATATCGGCGGACAGGAACCCGTTGTAACGTGTCGCCCGTTCCGGCCCTGTCGTTTCCTGCACCTTCAGCAGCGCTGAAAGCGGGATCATCTCTCCTGATGCGGAGCGGACCTTCAGCTGACCGATGTCCTTTGCTTCGGCGCGGAAGTTGGCGTCGGCCTGGACCCGGACGCTGTAGGTGCGGCCAAAGGCGTTGAAGTCGTTGACGTAGAATGAGCCGAGATAGATCTGCAGCGTCTCGAAGACATCCGTCACGGCAACGCCCAACTGCTCCGCCTTGGCCCGGTCGACATCGGCATAGAGCTGCGGCACGTTGATCTGGAAGCTCGAGAAGATGCCCGCAAGTTCCGGTGTCTGGTAGGCCTTGGCAAGCACCGCCTTCGTCGCTTCGTCGAGTGTCTGGTTGCCGTAGCCGGCGCGATCCTCGATCTGCAGCTTGAAGCCACCGGTCGAGCCGAGGCCGTTGACCGGCGGCGGCGGGAACATTGCGATGAAGGCTTCCTGGATGCCGGCATATTTCTGGTTCAACGCCATGGCGATGGCGCCGCCGGAAAGCTCCGGTGTCTCGCGCTCCTCGAAATCATCGAGAACCGCAAAGACAATCCCGGCATTGGAGCCGATGGTGAAGCCGTTGATCGAAAGCCCGGGGAAGGCAATGGCGTGCGCGACGCCCGGCTGTTCCAGGGCGATATCGCTCATCTTGCGGATCACCTCTTCCGTGCGGTCGAGGGTGGCGCCATCCGGGAGCTGCGCAAAGCCGATCAGGTACTGCTTGTCCTGCGCCGGCACGAAGCCGCCGGGGACCACGGTGAAGAGGCTGTAGGTCGCTCCCACAAGCGCGAGGTAGACTAGCATCACTAGGCTCTTACGCGATAAGAGGCCACCGATAGTGCGTCCATAGCCGTTGGAGGCGGTCCCGAACGCCCGGTTGAAGCCACGGAAGAACCAGCCGAACAATGTGTCCATGAGCCGGGTCAGCCAGTCCTTTGGCGCGTGGTGGTCCTTCAGCAGCAGCGCCGCAAGCGCCGGGGACAGGGTGAGCGAGTTGATCGCCGAGATGACGGTCGAGATCGCGATCGTCAGAGCGAACTGGCGGTAGAACTGGCCGGACAGGCCGGTGATGAAGGCGAGCGGCACGAAGACCGCCACGAGCACCAGCGCAATTGCGATGATCGGGCCGGAGACCTCCCGCATGGCACGGTAGGTCGCATCGCGCGGCGACAGGCCGTTTTCGATATTGCGCTCGACATTTTCCACCACGACGATCGCATCATCCACAACGATCCCGATTGCCAGCACGAGGCCGAAGAGGGTGAGCGCGTTGATGGAGAAGCCGAAGGCATACATCACGGCAAAGGTGCCGATGATGGAGACGGGCACGGCAATCAGGGGGATGATGGAGGCGCGCCAGGTCTGCAGGAACAGGATCACCACCAGGACCACGAGCGCGATCGCTTCGAGGAGCGTTTCGATGACCTTCTCGATCGACGCGCGGACGAACTTCGTCGTGTCGTAGACGATCTCGTACTTCACGCCCTCCGGCATGGCGAGCTGCAGCTCGTCCATCGTGCTGCGGACGTTGTCGGCGATGTCGATGGCGTTGGAACCCGGCGCCTGGAGAACGGCGACGGCGACTGCGGGCTGGCCGTCCAGCAGGGAGCGCAGCGTGTAGTCGGCGGCACCCAATTCAACACGAGCGACGTCGCGCAGCCGGGTGATTTCGCCGTTGGCACCGCTCTTGACGATGATGTTGCCGAATTCTTCCGGCGTTTCGAGGCGTCCCTGGGCGTTGACGTTCAGCTGCAGCCCGGTGCCCGGCACGCTTGGGGCAGCGCCAATGATGCCGGCCGCCGCCTGCACGTTCTGAGCACGGATGGCATTGGTGATGTCGCTTGCGGCGAGAGAATGTTCGGCCGCCTTCTGCGGATCGATCCACACCCGCATGGAGTAATCGCCGGCGCCGAAAACCTGAACCTGACCGACGCCTTCGATGCGCGCCAGCCGGTCCTTGACGTTCAAGGTCGCGTAGTTGCGCAGGTAGGTGATGTCGTAGCTGTCATCGGTGGAGACGAGATTGACCACCATGATGAAGTCCGGCGAGCTTTTCACGGTGGTGATCCCCAGCGCCCGCACTTCCGCCGGCAACCGGGGTTCAGCCTGCGACACCCGGTTCTGAACGAGCTGCTGCGCCTTGTCGGCATCGGTGCCGAGCTTGAAAGTGACGGTGAGCGTCAGTACGCCGTCCGACGTTGCCTGGCTCGACATGTAGAGCATGTCTTCGACACCATTGATCTGCTCCTCCAGCGGCGTTGCCACCGTCTGTGCGATCACGGTCGGATTGGCACCGGGATAGGTGGCGCGGACGACGATGGATGGGGGCACGACTTCCGGATACTCGGAAATCGGCAGAGCACGGACGCCGATCAGGCCGGCGACGACGATCAGGATCGACAGAACCGCCGCAAAGACCGGGCGGTCGACGAAGAATCTTGAGATGTTCATGTTGTAAACCCTCTCTCCAGGGCTGAAGACCATGCGTAGGCCGTCCGCACCCGCAGCAGGATGCTGCGAGCGGTGTGGACGATCATCGGGAATTGACGGGCGGCGACTGAGCACCGCCCGGATGTCATCTAGTTGTGGGCGACTTCGGCTTCTGCCTGCGGGTCGACCACGGCACCGGGCCGGATGCGCTGCAGACCATTGACGACGACACGATCACCAGCAGCCAGGCCGCTTTCTACGATCCGTTTGCCATCAACTGCGGCACCGAGCTCCACCTGCCGATAAGCGACCATGTTGGCCTCATCGACAACCAGCACGAACTTCTTGTCCTGATCGGAGCCAACGGCCCGCTCGCTGACGAGAAGGTGTTCCTGGGGACGGGGCTCGCCGAGACGGACGCGGACGAACTGGCCCGGGATCAGCCGGCCTTCCGGGTTGTCGAAGACCGCGCGCAGCCGGATCGTGCCGCTGGTGGCACTGACTTCGTTGTCAACCAGCTGCAGCTTTCCGCGCACCGGTGCTTCCTTGGCGAGCGTGGTGATTTCCACCGGCACCTGGTCAAGAGCACGAACGCCGTCCTTGACCGGAAGCTTGGCGAGGATACCCGCCACCAGTTCCTCGCCTGCGTCGAAGCTTGCGTAGATCGGGTCGACGGAGACTAGTGTGGTTAATGGTTGGGCGGCGTCGCCGGCACCGACGAGGTTACCTGCCGTCACTTCCAACTTACCCACCCGCCCGGCGATCGGCGCCTTGATCTCCGTGTAATCGAGGTTCAGCTGCGCAATCCTGAGCGCAGCCTCGGCCGATTGCAGGGACGCCTGCGCCTCCCTTTGGGCGCTCTGGCGTTGCGCCAGCTCGCTTTCGGAAATCGTCTTGCGAGCCAGCAGGACCTTGCCACGCTCCAGTTCGGTGCTCGCAAGTTCGAGCCTTGCCTGTGCAGACGCAACCAGCCCTTCAGACTGCGCAACGGCTGCAGCATAAGGTGCGGGATCGATGGTGATCAGACGATCGCCTGCAGCCACGAGGCCACCTTCACGGAAGTGCACGCTCTGGATGGTGCCGGCCACGCGGGGACGGATCTGCACCCGATCCACGGCTTCCAGGCGACCGGAGAACTCCTGCCAAGTCGTGACGCTCGATGGCTTCACATCCGCCACCGTCACCGGGATTGCTGGCGTCGGCGCGGCCTCGGCCGGCGTTGCTTCAGCCCTTTGGCCAAGCTCGAAATACAGACCGGATCCCGCCACGGCGGCAGCAAAGATCAATCCGGTGCCCCACAGGGCCCAGCCACGGTTTTTCGATGTCATCGGTCAGTCTCCTTGCGGCCAGATCAGGCCGCCATAGATGCTTTCAAGAACAAATACTTACTTACGCAAATCCTGAACGAAGAGGCCGAACTGCGAACAGAGCTCCTGAAGCCAGGTGCCGCCTTCCTCGTTATAAATTCCTGCCCAGCCACAGCCTGCCGTAAAGACATGCTGGCGAACCTTCACCCCTGCCTCCGAGAGCCGCGCCGCATAGGCGACCGTCTCGTCGTGCAGCGGATCGTCTTCCGACGTCACCACCAGCGCCGGTGCCACCGAGCCGAGCCGGGAGCACATGCACGGTGCCGCATAGGGATGCGAAAACCCGCAGAACCCCCGCAGGTAGTGCATCCAGCCATCGGACCAGCGATCCCGCATGCCGATGGCATCCGCCTTGCGGATCGATACCGAACTCATCGTCGGATCGATCAGAGGCGACAAGAGTACCTGGCCGTGCAACTGGCCGGGCATCTGGTCGCGGGCCTTCAGTGCGATGCCTGCGGCGACATTGCCACCCGCTTCCTCGCCGGCGATCAGGATGGGCGATTTCGCCCCCCCCAATGTTTTCCGTCGCGACGCGAGACAGCGCAGAGCCGCCAGGCCGAAGTCCAGCGCCCCCGGAAACATGTTCTGCGAGATGCTGCCATAATCGGCCTCGACCACGACGGCACCCGTTTCGGCAAGGGCTTTGGCAATCGGTGTCTCCCTGGCCGCAGGTTCATCCTGCTGGAAGGCACCGCCGCGAAGGTAGAGGACGAGAGGGGGAGCCTTCTCCTTCGCCACAGGCTGGTAAAGCCGCATCGGCATGGAGGACTTCGTATCCAGCTCGACCCGTTCCCATCGCATCTCCATCACACCTCTGCCTGCTCTTTACCCAAGGCAGCTTCTTGTTTCCGTGACGCCACCTGATATTATTGTTCCGCATAAACCGCACAAGCTTGCAATTCGTACTTCACTGTCCACTATCGCAGGACAATGTTGCAATGCAACGGAGTTGCTACAATGGACCAACTTTCTGCCATGCGCGCCTTCGTCCGAGTCGTTGAGACCGGCAACTTTACCCGCGCCGCCCGGTCGCTCGACATGTCAAAGACGACGGTCACCAATCTCGTCCAGAATCTCGAAGGTCACCTGCGGGCGAAACTCCTGAACCGGACCACACGCCAGGTGGCTGTGACGACCGAGGGCGCGCTGTACTACGAGCGCGCCTCGCAGTTCCTCAGCGACCTCGATGAGCTGGACGGAAGCATTTCGTCCTCGCAAGCCCAGCCTTCCGGCCGGCTGCGCGTCGAGATGGCGGGTGCCTTTGCGGACCTCATCGTCATCCCTTCGCTCTGCGACTTCTATTGCACCTATCCACAAATCACGCTGGACATCGGCGTCGGCGACCGGCTGGTCGACTATATCGCCGAAAATGTGGACTGCGCCTTGCGAGCGGGCGCGCCGACGGATCAGTCACTGATCGGCCGCAAGGTGGGTGAGATCGGACTGCGTACCTATGCCTCGCCCGGCTTCATCGAAATGTTCGGGGCACCGCAGCACCCGCGTGACCTTGAGGACAAGTTCTTCTCCGTCGGCTATCTCAATGCCCAGGCAGGCAAGGTCTTGCCGCTGGAGTTCAGGCGCGGCGACGAAAGCCTGGAGATCACGCCGCGCTATGCCGTTTCGGTGAACGACAGCCGAAGTTATGTGGCGGCCGCGCTTTCCGGGATGGGCGTTGCCCAGGCACCGCAATTCATGGTGCGCGATGCGGTCGAGCGGGGTGACCTCGTGGAAGTGCTGACGGATTGGGACCGCGAGCCGCTGCCGCTCTACATCGTCTATCCACGAACCCGCCATCTGGGCAACAAGGTGCGAGTCTTCGTCGACTGGCTGGTCAAGCTGCTGAAGGAGAGCAACGCCCGCGATGCGCAGTCCCCTCGCCGGACGATGCCGATCAAGGTGAAGCCGGAAGCCGAGGAGCCTGCGCCCGTGGCGGTTGCGGCGGAATAAGTCTCCGCCGCAACCACGTGCGCTTAGGGTTTGGGGATGTATTTCCGCCAGTCGTGCTCCTCGCGGAAGCCGAGGACTTCGCGGATTTTCCGATTGGAGATTGGCGCGTCGTACTCGCCGATCTCGCCCTTGATCGGGGTACCCGGCGCCCACCTTTCCAGGAAGGTTCGCGTTGGCTCCCAAGCAGTGATTGTGTCGTTGACGGCGTTGAAGACCTGGAAGCCGAGGCCATCCTTCTCGACGCAACGGTGCACGATCTGGCCGAGATCGCGGGCATCGATATAGCTCCAGGCATTGCGCTTGCGTGACGGAGGATCCGCGATGAAGCCTGGGAACTTGTCGTATTCGTGTGGCTCGATCACATTGCCGATCCGAAGCGCGTAGATGTCCGACCCCGACCGCATAGCGAAGGCGCGGGCGGTCTTTTCGTTGGCCACCTTGGAGAGGCCGTAGCTGTCCATCGGGTCGACATCGTAGTCTTCCGTCAGCGGGAAGGAATGGTAATCCTTGTCACCTTCGGCAAAGCAGACGCCGTAGGTCGTTTCGCTGGAGGCGATAATGATCTTGCGGATGCCGAGCTTCACCGCCGCCTCAATGACGTTGTAGGTCGAGACGGTGTTGGCTGCGAAGGTGGCGTTGTCCGGCCGGATCAGGATGCGCGGCACGGCGGCGAAGTGCACGACGGCATCAACGGGAGCCGGCCCCTTTCCGGTCCCCAGCCCTTCGAAGCCGAAATGCATCGACAGGGCGTTGAAGGCTTCGCCACTGTCGGTGAGATCGGCCGTCAGCGTGTTGACGCCTGGATGATCCAGCGGCGCCAGGTCGACATTCAGAACCTCATGGCCCTGCTGCAGAAGGTACGGCACGACATGGCGCCCTGCCTTGCCGCTGCCGCCGGTGAAAATGATTCTCCTGCCCATCAGACTGCTCCTCCCATGCCTGCGCTTAATGTCTGGCCTTACGGCATCAACTGGCCGCCGTTCACCTCGATCACCTGTCCGATGATGTAGCTGGACAGCATTTCGGAGGCGAGGAAGAGGTATGCGCCGACGCATTCTTCCGCCGTTCCCAGCCGCCCTTGCGGGATCGTTGCCAGTGCCGCCTGCAGTTGCTGCGCCGTGGAATAGCGATCGTGGAAGGGCGTCGTGATGACTCCGGGCGCCACGCCATTGACGCGGATGCCGAAGGGGATGAGCTCTTTGGCCATGCCGCGGGTGACATTGGAAACGAAGGCCTTCGACGAGCCGTAAATGCCGGCGCCGTTGCTGGCGCCGTTGCGGGCGGCGATCGAGGTGGTGTTGATGATGAAACCGCCGCGCTGCTTCAGGTGCGGGATTGCTGCCGTGGACGCGGCCAGCACCGAGCGGGCGTTGAGGTCCATCACCGCATCATAATGTTCGTCCGTCATCTCGGCATAGGGGACGCGGGCAACCATTCCGCCGGCATTGTTGATGAGGCCGTCCAACCCGCCAAAGGCGCCTGCAGCCTCTTCGACCACGCGCGTCATCTCGCCCGACTTGGAGGCGTCGCCGCGGATGAGCACAACCTTGCCGCCAGCCGTCTCGATCTCGCCGGCCAGCACCTTGGCCGCATCGACACTCGAGTTGTAATGGAGGCCGACGGAAGCGCCTTGAGCGGCAAAAGCACGGGCAAGGGCCGCGCCGATGCCGGTCGATGCACCGGTAATTAGAACGGACTTGCCGGCAAGATCAGGAATGACGAGTTGTGCAGACATGGTGGCCTCCCTTACGCGGTTTCATTCCGCAAACAAGGCCCGTCATGGACACTGCAGGGCCTGCGTTGTCAAGTCATCAGACAAGTGATGGCTTACATAAGCGGCTGGGCCATGCGCGGACGTAGGATGCCCAAGAGCGACGAGACCTTAGGGATTTTTGGGCAGATGGTGCGGGTTGAGGCCCGGCACCCAATGGGTGTTCGGCAGATCGGTACCGGAATAGGTGAGGCCATTCTCGGTCTTGCAATGGTAGACGCGGCGGGGCGAAGTATCGCCGTAGAGGATGTCGTAGCGGCCGTGGCCCCGATAGACATATTCGATCGTGCTCGTGCAGGTGTAGCTGTCCCGCTCAACGCGCTCCGCCTCCGGCACGACCCCCGGCAGATCGTGGAAGTGGGTTGCGGACAGGTTGCGGAAGACATCCTCCGCCGCTCGGGCCGGCGCAAGGGCGGCAAGAACGATAGCCAGCAGCATCAGCAGGGGCAGGATCCAGGCAGATCTGATCATGGGAAATCCCTCGACGATTCGCGCTGAAGATAAGAGTTGACCGATTGTAGCGCCATCGGGCCGGCGCCACGTTTTCGTGATCGTCTAGAGCCTGCGGAATGCGGTCGGCCGGCTGTAGAGCCAGGCGATACGCTCGATTGTCGCTGCAAGATCCTCCCGCGCGACCGTCATCGTGTGGCCGTTGGCGTGCAGGAGGGTCTTCTTATCCTCCATGATGCCGACATGGCCCTTCCAGAAGACGAGATCGCCGCGCCGCAGTTCTTCTCGTTCGATGGGTGCTCCAATCTCCGCTTGCATGTCCGAGTCTCGGGGGACGCTGCGTCCGGTCATCATCAGCGACAGCTGCACCAGTGCCGAGCAATCGATCCCGAAGCCGGAACGCCCGCCCCAGAGATAGGGTGTTTCGACGAAGCGAACGGCGACATCGACGTAGTCCTCCGCCGTCTTGGCGCCGATGGGAAGACAGTGGGAGGCGATCAAGGCCGAGCCGTCAGCGAGCGTGAGATAGCGCGTCCCACGGGTTTCGGCCTCCCCTGTGATGCGCACACGACTTCCCATGGAGAGAACCGATACCGGCGGACGGCGCAGTTCCGGCTCCGGATATCGAAACGTGCGCTGAACAGTGACTATATGCGTGGGAGTTTCGGGTTCGCCAAGATGGGCTTCGGGCAGGTAGCCGACATAGGCATCCTGGTCTGCCTGCACCCAGCCCCAGCCGTCCTGCCGGTCGAAGACGCGCACCGTCTCACCGAGCAACAGCTCGGTATCGATGCCGCGGCTCATGTCGGGCGCGGGGCGAAGAGCCGCCACCGGCACTCCGATCCGGGCCGCGGTGCCGGTGACGAACCGGTCAGCCTCGACCTGACCGCGAAGACCTTCATCCGCGAGATCCGGACGAAACGCATGCAGCCGTCTGTCCAATGTCACCGTCATCTGCACTTCAGGCTAGCGCCTGCCTTCCCTGCGGATCATGTCCGCCAAGTGTTCGAGGTAGAGAGATCCCGCCACCGTTCGTTTCACGACGACGTTGCGCCTATCTTGCTCATCGCGCACCCGCTCGACAAGGCCAAGCTCGCCCATGGTATCGAGCGCGCGTGTTATCACCGGTTTCGTCACTCCGAGCTCCGCCGCCAGCCCGCGTACGGTGTGCGGCGGCGGGACCAGGTAGACCTGCAGCAGGATCGCCAGCTGCCGAAGGCTGAGGTCTGGCCCTTCCCGCCGCACCTGTTCCAGCGTCACGCGATGCCACAGCGTCAGTGCTTCCGTCGCCGTCAGTTCCACCGGCATCGCCGCGCCTCCACGTTGAGGGAGCGATTGTAAGCTTGAGGCCTTACCGGATCATTGCGCTGCGATCTCCTTGACGTAGCGGTAGAGCGTGCGGATGGCGAAGGCTTCCCCGCCGACAGGCGCGTGCGGCTTCTCGGAAGGATTCCAGCCATAGATGTCGAAATGGGCCCAGCGCGTTTCGCTTTCAACGAAGCGCTTGAGGAAGAGGGCCGCCGTAATCGATCCGGCCATGCCCCCGGACGGCGCGTTGGTGATGTCGGCAGCGCGCGACTTAAGATCCTTGTCATAACCCTTCCAGAGCGGCAGCCGCCACATCGGGTCGTGCTCTTCGACCGAAATCGCCGCAAGACGGCCGGCGAGCGCATCGTCATAGGTGAAGAAGGGCGCGACTTCCGCACCAAGGGCAACCCGCGCAGCTCCGGTCAGCGTCGCCATGTCGACCAGGAGGTCGCACGGCGTTTCGCAGCCATAGGCCAAGGCATCAGCCAGCACGAGGCGGCCCTCGGCGTCAGTGTTGTCGATCTGGACCGTTACGCCCTTGCGGCTACGGTAGATGTCGCCGGGTCGGAATGCGTTGCCGGCGATCGAATTTTCGACAGCCGGAACGAGTACACGCAGTTCCACGTCCAGCCCGGCATCCATGATCATCAGCGCCAGACCCATGACGTTAGCGGCTCCGCCCATGTCCTTCTTCATCAGGGCCATGTTGGCCGCGCTCTTGATGTCGAGGCCTCCCGTGTCGAAGCAGACACCCTTGCCGACGAGGGTGACTCGTGGCGCACCTTGCGTGCCCCAGCGCATTTCCAGAAGCCGCGGTGCCTGCATGCTTGCGCGACCAACGGCATGGACGAGCGGAAAGTTCTGAGCCAGAAGTTCGTCGCCGACGACGGACGATACCGTCGCACCGTAGTGTTCACCGAGGGCGCGGAAGGCGGCTTCCAAGTTCTCGGGGCCCATGTCGTTCGTCGGCACGTTGATCAGGTCGCGCGCGAGGAAGATGCCCGCAAGCTGCCGTTCGACCTCCGCCCGCACATCGCCGGCAACCGCCAGCCGAACCTGTTTCTGCCTGTCCTCCTTGTAACGGCTGAAGCCGTAGCTTCCGAGCCCGAAGCCGAGCGCGATCTTTTCTTGCGGGAAGCGTGTCTCCAGGTACCAGTCTCCTTCCGGCAGGAACTTTGCGAGCTTGCCGGCGGCAAAGGCGCCCTCGCCTTCACCATCCACCCCGAAGAATGCACCTGCAAGACGCCCATCCTTCCCCGGGATGAGAAGCAGGCTTCCTGGTTCTGCCGAGAACCCTGCGGCCTTCGCCCATGCCAGCGCCGCAGGCTCCACCGCCGCCCGCTCCAGATCCGCCGGCGTGACTGCGTAGACAGGCAGAGATGCCGCCGACGGTTCCACGAGAACGGCGGGGCGGTCGATGTAACGATAGCTGGTCATGGATACCTTCTTGTGAGGAATCAGGGTCTTAACATTCCGTTAGGGTTAACAGTCTATTGCTGTCGGAAGCAATGCGCCACCACCCGAACGATCAGAGGGTTACGGCGTGCAAGCGACGAGAACGATTGCCATGACTGCCAGCACCCACTCCCTCACCCGCACGATCGGCCTTGCTATAAGCACGGCTGCCGTTCTGCTTGCGGTGGCATTGGCGGGCTGTGCGACGAAAAAGGATGCCACCACGACAGGCTCCATTCCGGTTTCCGCCGCGTCGCTCGGAACGCTGAGTGCCGGTCAGCTTGACGATGTCGAGCGCTCCGTCGGGGCCGCATATGAACGCAACCCGAAAGACCGCAATACCGGGCTTCGATATGCACAGGTGCTCGGGATGACCGGCAAGCACACACAGGCTCTCGCAGTCATGCGGCAAGTGGTGATCGCCAGCCCCAGTGACCGCGAGGTTCTGGCTGCCTATGGAAAAGCCCAGGCGGCGGCCGGACAGCTGGAGCAAGCGCTTGAGACAATCCGCCGGGCGCAGACGCCCGACCGTCCCGACTGGCGCCTCTATTCGGCCGAGGGTGCCGTGCTCGACCAGCTCGGGCGGTCGGACGAGGCCCGGCAGAAATACCGCATGGCACTCGATGCCCAGCCGAGCGAGCCGACGATCATCTCCAATCTCGGTATGTCCTACGTGCTGACCGGCGACCTGCGGACGGCAGAAACCTATATGCGCTCCGCCGCACAGCAGCCGGCAGCCGACAGCCGGGTGAGGCAGAACCTCGCACTCGTCGTCGGCCTGCAGGGGCGGTTTGCGGAAGCCGAAGAGATCGCCAAGCGCGAACTGTCGCAGCAGCAGGCCGATGCAAACGTGACCTATCTGCGCTCCATGCTCTCGCAGCAGAACTCTTGGGCGAAGCTCGCCGACAAGGACGCCAAGGCGAAGCCGGCCGCGAACTGAGCCGCTTGAACTTTGCCGCAATCGCTTCAACAATGGCCTCGGACGGACGCGGGAGCTATGGATGAGGCGGTTTCTGAAGTGGTCGGTCAGGCTCAGCCTTTCGGCTGCCCTGGCTATCGGCAGTTATCTCGGGATTTTGCAGTTGACCGGGAACTTCCATGAAGTGATCGCCGGTGAGCTTTACCGCTCCGCACAGCCGACGGCCGCGGCGCTTGAACGCTACATCCAGTCCTATGGCATCAAGACGGTCGTCAACCTTCGCGGCGAAAGCTCGCGCGACTGGTACCGAGACGAAAAGTCCGTCACCGCGCGGCTCGGCGTGAACCACCTCGACTTCAAGATGTCCGCCGGCCGGGAGCTGACGCCGGAGGAGAGCTTCCAGCTCATCTCGCTTCTGCGCGACGCACCGAAACCGATCCTCATCCATTGCCAGGGTGGATCAGACCGTACCGGCCTTGCGTCCGTCATGTATCTGCAGCAGATCGCAAACGTCGACGAAGAGACTGCGGAATGGCAGCTTTCGCTTCTTTACGGGCATGTGGGCGTGCCCTTCCTGAGCTATGCCTATCCAATGGACGAAAGCTGGGAGCAGTTCGAGAAGATCATCGGCCTACCGAGCTGAGCGGCTAGAACCTGTCAGCCACCTGGATGCCGGCCGGTCCGAGAATAACTGCCACCAGCACCGGCAGGAAGAAAAGGATCATCGGCACCGTCAGCTTCGGCGGCAAGGCTGCCGCCTTCTTCTCGGCCTCGTTCATCCGCTCGTCGCGCCCTTCCTGTGCCAGCACCCGCAGAGCCTGAGCAATGGGAGTGCCGTAGCGTTCGGCCTGGATGAGGGCCTGCGTGACGTTCTTCACCGCGTCGAGCTGCGTGCGGATGCCGAGGTTTTCAAGCGCCACGCGGCGATCCGGAAGGAATGACAGCTCTGCGGTCGTTAGCACCATCTCCTCTGCCAGCTCCGGAGACTGATTGCTCATCTCCTCCGCAACGCGACGCATGGCAGCCTCCATCGAGATGCCCGACTCAACGCAGATCAGCATCAGGTCCAGGGCGTCCGGCCACGCGCGCTTGATCGAATGTTGACGCTTGTTGACACGGTTCGTCACGTAGATGTTAGGCAGATAGAAGCCGACATAGGCAAAGACGATGGCGGCGAGCATGCGGATCGCGAAAGGGCGCTCGGCGAGGTTGCCGAGGACGAAGATCCAGATCACCGCCAGAGCGAGGAAAACGAAGGGCAGCAGGAAACGCGCCACGAGGAAGATGTTGAGAGCGTTCTGCGACCGCAGGCCTGCAGCCCGCAGGCGGTTTACGGTCTTGTCGTCCACCAGGGCCTGGCGAAGGTTGAAGCGCTCGACGATGTTGCGCACCGACTGGTTGTTCTGCGTGCGCAGTGTCGCCTTCGAAGCCTCCGCATTCATTCGCGCCCGCTCTCGCGCACGCATCTGCTCGCGTTCCGTTGAGACGGCCTTCATGCGCTTGTCGAGATTGCCACGCTCCAGGAAGGGGCTCGCCAGCGAATAGAAGGTGGCGAAGACGGCAATGGCGACGAAGACCGCGAAGAGAAGAGCGGGATCCGTGAGCGTGGTGGAGAGATCTTTCACGGCCGCCCCTCTAGATGTCGAAGTTGATCATGTTGCGCATGATGAAGATCCCGATCGACATCCATACGGCGGAAAACAGCATGATCATGTGGCCGCGCGGATCGGTGAAAAGGATGGTCATATAGTCTGGCGACGTCAGGTAGACGAGCAGTGCTACAATAAACGGCAGGGCGCCGATGATCACGGCGGAAGCCTTTGCCTCCATTGACAAGGCCTGGACCTTCGCCTTCATCTTCTTTCGCTCGCGCAGTACCTTGGCGAGATTGCCGAGCGCTTCGGAGAGATTGCCGCCAGCCTGACTCTGGATGGTAATGACGATCGCGAAGAAGTTGACCTCCGGCAACGGCATGGTCTGCATCATGCGCATGCAGGCTTCCGGGATGCTCAGGCCGACCTGCTGGGATTCCACCACCCGGCGAAATTCCGTTCTGACCGGCTCCTGGCCGTCCGAGGCGATCAGCCGCAGGGCATCGTTGAGCGGCAGGCCAGAGCGGATCGAGCGCACCATGACGTCGAGTGCATTCGGAAACTCCGTCAGGAACTGTTTCTGGCGCCGCTTGATCAGGAAGCCGACGATCCAGCGCGGCGCGCCCAGCGCGGAGGCAAAACCCGAACCGACGGCGGCGATCAATGGAGCACCGGCAAGAAGCGCAACGAGGAAGGAGACAAGGCCGAGGGCGGCGCTCAGCATATAGAACCGCGGCAGGGTCAAGGGCAGGCCCGTCTGGACGAGGCGCGACTTCAGGCTGCGGTCGGCCATCTTCTTCGAACGTTCCTGCTGCTTCTTCTCAAGGTCCTTCAGCGAATCCTGCACCGACTTCCGGCGCTTGGAAAGCTCCTGCACCCGATCCCGCGCCGCCTTGACCTTGGCAAGGTCGGATTCGGCAGACTTGACCCTGCTGATGCGGGCGCTCGTCTTCTTTTCCGTTTCGATGCGCGAAAACAGGAGGGCGTAGGACATCGCCGCCGCGGACACAGAAGCCAGCATGATGATCAGGACGACGTTGAGATCCAGACCGAACATCGCCCGCTACCCCGCAACCTGGTCCATGGCGTCCAGTGCGATCGCCAGTCGACGTTCCTCGTTGTAGTAGCGCGCGCGATCCCAGAAGTTCGGCTTGGCGATGCCGGTCGACATGTGCCGCCCGATCAAACGGCCGTTGGCGTCTTCGCCCTCGATTTCATAGCGCATCAGGTCCTGGGTCACGATCACATCGCCTTCCATGCCGATGACTTCCGTGACGTGGGTGATGCGGCGTGAGCCATCCCGCAGGCGGGCGGCCTGGATGATGACATCGACGGAGCCGGAGATGATCTCGCGGACCGTCTTGGCGGGAAGGTTGAACCCGCCCATGGCGATCATCGACTCCATACGGCTCAAGCATTCACGCGGCGTGTTGGCGTGGATCGTGCCCATGGAACCATCGTGGCCGGTGTTCATCGCCTGCAGGAGGTCGAAGACTTCCGGCCCGCGCACTTCGCCGACGATGATCCGCTCGGGACGCATACGCAGGCAGTTCTTGACGAGGTCGCGCATGGTGATCTCACCCTCGCCCTCGATGTTGGGCGGGCGGGTTTCGAGGCGGACGACATGCGGCTGCTGAAGCTGCAGTTCGGCCGTATCCTCGCAGGTGATGATTCTCTCGTCTTCGTCGATGTAGCGCGTCAGGCAGTTCAGGAGCGTCGTTTTACCCGAGCCGGTACCGCCGGAGATGACGACGTTGCAGCGGACGCGGCCGATGATCTGCAGGAGTGTTGCGCCTTCTGCGGTGATCGAGCCGAACTTGACCAGCTGCTCGAGTGTCAGCTTGTCCTTCTTGAACTTGCGGATCGTCAGGGCCGGGCCGTCGATCGCGAGCGGTGGAGCGATGACGTTGACACGCGAGCCGTCGGGAAGGCGTGCATCGCAGATGGGCGAGCTTTCATCGACGCGGCGCCCAACCTGGCTGACGATGCGCTGGCAGATCGACAGGAGCTGCGCGTTGTCGCGGAAGCGGATCTCCGATTCGATGGTCTTGCCGGCAACTTCGATGAAGGTCTGGCCCGAGCCGTTGACCATGATGTCGGCGATGTCGTCGCGGGCAAGCAGTGGCTCCAGCGGGCCATAACCGAGAACGTCGTTGCAGATGTCCTCGAGCAGCTCTTCCTGCTCTGAGATAGACATCGCGAAGTTCTTGATGGTGATGATGTCGTTGACGATGTCGCGGATTTCCTCACGCGCGCTTTCGCCGTCCAGCTTGGCGAGCTGCGATAGATCGATGGTATCGATCAGTGCCGAGAAGACCTGGCTCTTTGTATCGTAATAGTGCTCGGTACGTGCGGGCTTCTTGCGGGCAGCGGGCGGCGTGATCGGTGGGGGCGCCATTTGCTGGCGGGGCGTGTTCTTGTCCTGGAGCGGCTCTGCGAAAACCTCCGGACCAGCGGGTTTCGCTGCCGCGGGCGACGGGGCGGCCGGCGCGGCCACAGCCTGGCCTGCACCACCTGCGCTTTTCCCGAAACCTTCGCTGCCGCGTTTTCCAAACATTGCCTATCCAGTCTTCATGCTGTCGCCAGACCTGCCGAGAGGTCCGGCCCTATTTCCGGCCGAGCAGGCCGAGCATCTTGCCCAGGCCGCCCTTCTTCGCCTTCTTCACCCCCGAGCGGCCGGTGACGATGTGGCACACCTGGGAGAAGGTTTCCGCCACGGGGGACTTGCCATCCATCTCGGCAATCATCCGGCCGCTGTTGGCGGCATTGCCGAACAGCTGCGCGTCGAAAGGCAGGATCGCGATCGGTTCGATTTCCAACGGCTCAAAGAAGTCGGCTGGTGCGATCTCCGGCCGCTTCGGCATGCCGACTTGGTTGAGGATCAGGTGCGGTGCATGGTCGTTCGGCCGCAGCTTCTTCAGCGCGTCGAGCATGTTCTTGGTGTTGCGCAGGTTGGCGAGGTCGGGGACCGCACAGATCACCACCTCATCCGCATCGGCAAGAACAGACCGCGTCCATTCCGACCAGACGTGCGGCAGGTCGAGTACCGCAATGGGGGCGCTTCTTTGCAGGATCTCGACGACCGGCTGGAAGGCCAATCCCTCATAATCATACGCGCGATCAAGCAGCGAAGGAGCCGCCAGCATCGACAGGTGTTCCGAGCACTTGGTCAGCAGGCGGTCGAGGAATACCTCATCCAGCCGTTCGGGCGCAAAGACGGCTTCGGCAATGCCTTGGGCCGGATCCTGATCGAAATCGATATTGGCCGTGCCGAAAGGAAGATCGAGATCGGCCAGGATGGTTTCGGTGGAAAACAGGTTGGAGATGCCGAAGGCGCAGTTATGCGCAAGCGTGGACGAACCCACGCCACCCTTGGCGCCCACAAAGGCGATCGACTTGCCGAGGGGCTCTGCCTCTGGATCGACGAAAATCGATGCGATGGAGGAAAGCATATCCACCATCTGGACCGGCCCCACCAGATATTCGGAAATGCCGTTGCGGATCAGGTCACGGTAAAGCGCGATGTCGTTGTAGCGGCCGACAATGATGACGCGGGTCGAAGGATCGCAGACCTCGGCCAGCGGCGCCAGTTCCGCCATCAGATTGCGCGGGTTGGCATCGGTTTCCAGAATGATCAGGTTCGGCGTCGGGCTGCCAGCAAACATGTTTGCCGCCGCCTCTGTGCCACCATTGGTGATGCGCATGTTCACCTTGGCCATGCGGCGGTCCTGGCCCATGCGATCCATGGTTCGCAGCATCTGCTCGCTTTCGCAGAAGGCATGGATGGAGATGCGCGGCAGCGGGCGCAAAGCGGAGAAGTCCGACGCAGAGCTCTCCTCCCTGTGCGGCAGCTCGTCAGGTTCGGGGCTGCGGATGCTGTAGTCCACGGCGCTCATACCGGCCACTCCTGATGTCGACGCTCACAATTCATCACCGGAAGTCCTGCAGTTCGGTGTAGCCCTCGCGGTAACGCTGGATCGCTTGGCCGCGCTGTTCAGCGTCCGGCGGCGTCATCCGCCGCGGGCCAAGCAGGTCGTTCGGGTTGGCGATCTGGGCTGCAAGGTTGCGCTGGCTGGCGCAGCCGAAATTGTAGTAGTTCTTGTTTTCAGCCGTGTTCAGGGTGAGGTCGGCCGGCCACTCACCACAAGGTCCTGCCTGGGCGGTGATGGCAACATAGCTCAGCCGGATCGGCGCCGATGCGCCGTAGCCGGCGGCTGCATAGCCGACATGGAGAATGTGGTTCTTCGGCACACCCATCCTGACCAGCAGCCGGCGAACGTCTCCCACCGCAGCCGCCGCGGCGCCTGAGTTCAGCGCCCCTTGCGGCGTCATAATGCGGATGATGCCCTTGGACGAACTGATGTAGTCCGAAGCGAAACCAGCGATGACTTCGCTCTGGCCCCGCGTCAGGCCTTGGTCTCCGGGAGCGATGGGAACGTCGATCATCTTCTCCGCCTCGCCGACGATGATCGGGTGGCGCGTGCGGTAATCGTCGGGAAGCGAGCCGGTGGTCACGCCGTCAGGGTTGGCGCAGCTGCCGAGCAGGGTGGAGATGCCGAGGAAGACGGCAGCGGCCGAAATCCGACTCGCTTTGGCGATTCGCGAAGTGTCGTGCCCGGCGGTTATGCTCTGCCGTTTCTCCTGTGCTCCCATTGGAGCGATCGCGGCGTGTCCTTCGGTGCGCGTCATTTGTAGATGAATCCGACATTGCCTTCATAGGGAAGGGCAGGAGGTGGTGCGTCCTTGCGGCCGTAGATGCGGTTTACGTGCCCGAGGAAGACGCTTGCGACGTCACTTGCGGGATTGAAGTTGTCGTCCGGGCGCGACAGCTCGTTGCGGGCGACCGGCCGGACGAGGTAAGGCGTGGCGATGATGACGAGCTCCGTTTCAGTCCGCTCCAGCGTCTTAGCCCGGAACAGGGCACCGAAGAGCGGCAGCTTGGATGCGCCGGGCGTACCACTCATCCCCTGCTGGATGTCGTCGCGGATCAGGCCCGCCAGCGCAATCGAGCCACCCGAGGGGAGCTCCAGGACCGTCTCTGCGTCACGCTTGCGGAACTCCACGCCACTGCCGGTGCTGATGGGTTCCGAGACGCGCGTCTGGATGCGCAGGCTGATGCGGCCGGAGGACAGGACGGTCGGCGTAAAGCCGAGCGAGATGCCGTATTCATAGGGTACGATCTCGGTGTCGCCGTCCGAGTTGGTGGTTGCATAAAGGCGTTCGCCACCGGAGTTGAAGGTGGCGGACTGGCCGGAGATTGCCGTCAGCGTCGGCTCGGCAAGGGTTCGGATCGCCTTTGCCTGCTCCAGTGCGCTCAAGGCGGTCTCGATCCCAAGGCGACCGACCGTCCCGGCGATGTTGCCGGAAAGGCCGGCGCTACCGGCGCCGATCGTCAGCACATCCAGTCCCGAGCTCGTGCCCGAGGGCTGCCGGGTAAAGGTGTTGTCGAAGCCGAGTTGCTTGAGGACTTCGCGGCGGATTTCGGCGACCGTCACCTTGAGCGTGACCTGGTCCTCGCCCTCGATCGTCAGCATGTTGACGACCTGCGATTTCTGGCGACCTTCCGCATAAAGCGCGACGGCACCGTCGCCGGCGGATTGGCTGGTTGCGACTTCCGTTCGTGTGGTTGCTTCACCCCCCGTGAGGAAGATGTTGGCGAGCTTGGTCGCCTGCGTGGCGTCCTGCGGGGTTCTGACCGTGCCACTCAGGACGATGTTGTCCGAGATGATCTCGACCCTGATGTTGGAGTCGGGCAGGAACCGGCGCAGATTTGCCTCCAGACCGGAAATGTCGCGCTCGATCTCCAGATCCAGGCTGACGATCTCCTCTCCATTGCGGCCGAAGATGAAGATGTTGGTCTGGCCGACGGTCTTGCCGAAAAGATAGATGCGACGGGAGGTGCGGGTCACTGCGTCCGCCATCGTGGGATCGGCCACGAGGATATCGTGGGCGTCGGCGGGCAAATCGACGACGAGAGCCTTGTTCAGGCCGAGCTTCAGGCGCTTTCGCACGCCCCTGCCCGCCTCGTTGATGCTAACAATGGAATTCTCCTGCGCCGTTGCCTCCGCAAAGGGTGCATGTCCCTGCATGAGGGCGAAGGGTTCTCCGGCGAGGGCGAGGCAGAAAGCCAGGCCCGCCCTGACGGAGCTCTTCAGCAATTGTTTCATCTGACTCACATCCTGGCTCCGTTCACTGCGTATTCGACTGGGCCTGCGAAGTGCTCACGATCGAGCCCGACTTGATGACCTGGATCTCCCCCTTGCTGCCGCCGCTCAAGAGGTAATCTGCGGCGACCGTGTCGGCCTCCTGGGCATCGGCGACGGAGCGAAGGGCAAGCGTCAGCCGGTCGGCCATCTGCTGAGCGACGGCGATTACCTTTGACTGCTCCGGCGTCAGTTCCAGGGTTGCGGTCGTTCCGACCACCGTCTTGGCGCCGTCCTTGCTTTCCTGGATCTGCTGGTCGATCGCCAGCACGCGGACATTAGACAGGACGTCTTCGGTCAGGAAGCGTCCCTCGTCGTTGCGGCGGACCATGATGACGTCGACGCGGTCATTCGGCAGGACAAAGCCCCCTGCCCCCGTGGCAACGGAAATTTCGGTTGCAACCGCACGCTTGCCTGCGGGCAGGAGCGACGACATGATGCGGTTCGAGGAGTCGGCAATCTTCTCACCACGGATCGGCTCGCCTTCGAAGATGGGAAGGCGAACGACCATGCCGTTGAGTTCAGAAATCGCCTGTGGCTGCGACTGCTCGGTGATGAAGCCGTCCACCACACCGTCCTGCGGCCAAGCGAGCCAGCGCAGGGACTCTTCATCGAGTCTCGTTCCAACGGGAAGATTGCCGGCAGAGACGAGGACGTTGATCGACGGCTGTCTTTCTATCACCGTCTCGGCGATCTGGGGCGCACTCGTGCCGGAGAGGCGCATCGCAAGCAGGCCGGCAAGGCCCGCAGCGACAACGGCCACGGCTAGAATAACGATACGAGCGGGTTTCATGACCATTCCTAATGGGATTCACTGTCCCGGAGAATGGTCACCAATGGTGTAATTAAGGTTAATGGATTGGTTATACGCTTGGTAAACGGAAGGTTTCCTAACTGCGGATGCTACTTGAGCAGTTCTAGACCAGCGACCGCGATAGGGGATTCCCAGAAGGTCATGATGCCTGCGATGCCGATCGCCACGCCATAGGGGACTTTCTTGGCCGTCAGGATCTGCGCCGGCACGACAGCCTCGATCGCAGCGAAACGATTGGCCTGATTGCGAAGCAGCATGACTAGCAAGGTGATGATCCCGCCCCAGAGGGCGGTTGTAACGATAAAGGCGCCGAGTGCGGAACTAAAGCCGAACCAGACAGCCGAGGCGGCGAGGAGCTTCACATCTCCGCCGCCCATCATGTTCAAGGAAAAGAAGCCGAAGCAGACCGCGAGGACGATTGCCCCCGCAGCCGCACTCATGCTGATCTCCGCCAAGGCAAGGCCGGAAACCGGAGCCAGAACCGCAAAAGACGCCAGAAGGAACACCGAGATGCGGTTCGGTATCGTCATGGTGAAGAGGTCGCTGACCGCCGCGATGAAAAGGCACATCGGAGCAATCATCAGTATTGCTGCGCCTAAAGCGGGCACGTGAGGCTCCTCTTCTTTGCTAGCGGCGACGGTTAGCGCCAGTGCGGCGACTGCCAGCCCCCATAGCCATTAGGGATTACTGCCCGTAGGCGTCCGACTGTTCCTTGGCTTCGTTCATCTTAGTGCTAATGGCGCCAAACGTATCGTTCAGGGTGTTCCCGAGCGTTGATGCACCAGCAATCAGAGCAACGGAGATGAGGGCGGCGATCAGGCCATACTCGATCGCAGTCGCACCGGACTCATCCTTGATAAAGCGAGCAAAAAACTTCGACATGCAATTTTCTCCTGCGGCACGGGTGGAATGTTCATCATTCCCGACAACACGTTTTGGTTGTTCGGATGCCGAGGACCCTATCGGAGGACGATTGCGATCCGCTTAAGGAAGATCGTTAGCCAAGGGTAAAAATGCGGCCGCTGGTCCAGATCCATGCGCGCTGCGTAAGTTATTGAAAAATCTGATCTTGAAGGCGGGGATAGCGCGGCAGCTAATTTTTGAGATCCTGCTACGCCCTGACGGCGAAGACAATAGCCTGATTTCCGGGCACCTCCTTAAATCTTCGTTCACCACTCCGTCGCCATTCTCTTTCTCAACCACTTGCATTCGAAAGCACCTTTGCATGTCCGTCCCCAAGATCATGTCCCTGATGCTAGCCGCTAGCCTCGCCCTCCCCGGCGCTGGTTCCGCTGTGGCGCAAGAGCAGGAAACCGATCTCCTGCGGGTCTTCATGAACCACGCGCGCGTGCTGCGGCTCGACCGCCCAGTCAGCAAGGTCATCGTCGGCAACTCCAATGTGGCGGATGCCACGGTTGCCGATCCGACCACCATCGTGCTTACCGGCCGCAGCTTCGGGACAACCAACCTCGTTCTCTTGGATAGCGACGGCAATGCGATTGCCGACGAGCGGATTCTGGTCTCGATCGACGAAGGAAACACGGTGCGCGTCTTCCGCCAGACCGACCGCGTGATCCTTTCCTGCACGCCCAATTGCGAACAGCACGCCGATTTCAAGGCCAACGCCACACCCTGACCGACGACGTTTTCTGTTAAACAGCGCCATTAGCGGCAACGGAATGTCAATAAAGGTGCTCTAGCGTCGAGCCATCCTTATGCGTCCGGGATCGGTTGATGCCTCACCCTCACGACACATCCGGCGAAGCCTGCACACCAGGGAGGCGGTGCCTGCCCCTGAAGCCGTTGCTGCACTCGCGTGACGGCGCGGCAGCGATCGAGTTCGCTCTTCTGGCAATCCCCTATTTCCTGATCGTCTTTGCCATCATCGAGACGTTCATCGCCTTTACCGGCGAACAATTGATCGGGAACGCGGTCGACACGATGTCGCGAAAGCTCCGCACCGGGCAGATCACGGCGGAGAACACGGACGAAGCGGCTTTCCGCACCCAATTCTGCGACGAAATCGCCATCCTGATCCAGTGCAGCGGCGCCAAGGACAACAAGCTGATTTTGGACGTTCGGAGCTTTTCAACTTTCGCCGACATCCCGAAGACAATCCCGCGCAAAGGCAATGAACGATTTGGGGATCTTGCGGCGGTTGACGTGTACGAGCCTGGGGGCGCGGCTTCGATCAACATGCTGCGTGCCTATTACCGATGGGAGATCATCACGGATCTGGTACGGCCCTACATTTCCACCATCCGCCCGTCTGATGGATCGCGTGGGGACTTCCTGATCGTCGCCACCGCCGCCTTCAAAAACGAGAACTACGCGAAATGAAGGGGGAGCGGAAAGAACTCTTTCGCGGCGTCATGATGGCTATCCGGCGGCTCTGGAGCGATCGGAGCGGTGTGGGTGGGGTTGAGTTCGCGCTGATCGCGCCTCTGTTGCTGATGATCTACATCACGGTGTTCGAGCTGACAATCGGGCTCAGCATCTCCAAGCGCGTCACGCGCGCCGCGGGCACGATTGCGGATCTGGTCACGCAGGAAGGATCGGTGAACAAAGCCTTCCTCGGCACCATGATTCCGGTGGCGCAGAGCATTTTCGTCCCCTACGGCGTTCCAACCACACACATCAAGGTCACCGGGATTGAGGTCGATGGCGCAACGCCCAAGGTCATGTGGTCGTGGAACGAGACCGGCGGCAAGCCATATGCCGCTGGCAGTTCCATCGATGTCCCGGCGAACATGAAGTCATCAGGCGCTTTCATCGTCCATGCGGAAGTCTCCGTGCCGCACCAGCTGCTGATGTTCATGCCAGGGCTGATCCCCAGCGAAATGCGCGACATCACCATCAGCCGCGACTACTATTATCTCGCCCGTTCGGGAGAAGCGATCAAATGCGACTGCTAACCGCTTCATCCGTCAACCTTTGCTAAAAATTTCCTCGATCTATATGTAACCGGGTGCCGGAGCGGCCGAGGCTGCTGCTTCCCTTATCAATCATCCGGGTGATCCATGTCGCGAGCCTTCCTGTTCGTACTCGATTCCTTTGGCGTCGGCGGTGCCCGCGATGCGGACGCCTATGGCGACCTCGGGTCGAACACGCTTGGTCATATCGCCGAGTTCTGCGCTGCGGGTGCGGCCGATCGCGCCGGCCTGCGCGAAGGACCGCTGAAGCTGCCGAACATGTCGTCACTCGGGTTGCTGGAGATCGCCAAGCTGGCCAGCGGCGATGATCCGGCAGGCATGCCACGTCCGGAACGGATCTTCGGCCTGCACGGGGCAGCCAATGAGGTGTCGCGCGGCAAGGATACGCCCTCCGGCCACTGGGAGATCGCCGGTACACCGGTCACCTTCGACTGGGGCTATTTCCCGTCTGAAGGTGACGCCTTCCCGCCCGATCTGGTGGAGGCGATCTGCACGCAGGGCAATCTCCCCGGTATTCTTGGAAACTGTCATGCCTCCGGAACCGAGATCATCGCACGACTGGGCGAAGAGCACATCCGCACGGGCAGGCCGATCTGCTATACGTCCAGTGATTCCGTGTTACAGGTTGCAGCGCATGAAGTGCATTTCGGCTTGGAACGCCTGATCGAGCTCAGCCAGACGACGCGGCGCCTGGTGGATCCGCTTAACATCGGACGCGTCATCGCCCGGCCCTTCGTCGGGGAAAGCGCCGACACTTTCGAGCGCACCGGCAACCGCCGCGACTTCTCGGTGCCGCCTCCGGAGCCCACCCTGCTTGACCGGGCCGTGGAAGCGGGACGCACTGTTCATGCAATCGGCAAGATCGGCGATATCTTTGCCCATCAAGGCGTCTCCCGTGTGGTCAAGGCCAACGGAAACGCGGCCCTGATGGCAGCGACGCTGGAGGCGGTGGATACGGCGGCCGATGGCGACCTGGTGTTCACGAACTTCGTCGACTTCGACCAGTTGTACGGCCATCGTCGGGAGGTTGCAGGCTATGCCGCCGCGCTGGAAGCATTCGACCGTCAGCTCCCGGAAGTGCATCGGCGGCTGCGGCCGGGCGATCTCGTCGTCCTGACGGCCGATCATGGCTGCGATCCTACCTGGCGGGGTACAGACCACACGCGCGAAAGAGTGCCGATCATGGCTTTCGGGCCAGGTATCCGCTCGCGCGACATCGGGCTTCGACCCACTTATGCAGACATCGGTGAATCGGTGGCGGCTCATCTGGGCCTGCCGGCTGGATCCCATGGATGGAGTTTCCTTTGACTGGCCATTTCCTGAAGGCCGAGATCCACTGCCATATCGAAGGGGCGGCACCGCCGGCGCTCGCCGCCCGTCAGGCGGAGAAATATGGGATCGACCCTTCCACCTTTCTGAAAGACGGCAGCTATCTGTGGTCGGATTTTTCGGAGTTTCTGGTCAGTTATGATCGCGTGGCGGCGCTGTTCAGGACCGACGAAGATTATGCGCTTCTGACCGAGACCTATCTGGCCGAGCTTGCAAGTGCCAACACGATCTACAGCGAGATCATCGTTTCGCCGGACCACGGCGACCGTATCGGCCTTGGCGCGGACTTCTATCTCGCGGGTATATCGGAAGGGATCGGCCGCGCCAGGGAGAAGACCGGCATCGAGGCCCGCATCATCGTAACAGGCGAGCGCCATTTTGGCCCTGAGCGCGTCATTGCCGCAGCCGAATATGCCGCTCGAAGCGACAACCCGCTGGTTACCGGATTCAACATGGCCGGCGAAGAGCGAATGGGGCGTGTCGCCGATTACGCGCGCGCCTTCGACATTGCCCGCGAGGCCGGTCTTGGCCTGACGATCCACGCAGGCGAAGTGTGCGGCGCCTTCAGCGTTGCCGATGCGCTCGATCTCGTGCGCCCGTCGCGGATCGGGCATGGCGTGCGGGCGATCGAGGATGCGGATCTTGTTGCGCGCCTTGTGGACCTCGGCACCGTCCTGGAAGTCTGCCCGGGCTCCAACATCGCACTGAAGGTCTATCCTGATTTCGAGCAACATCCGCTGCGGCGGTTGAAGGAGTCAGGCGTTCGCGTCTGTCTCAACTCGGACGATCCGCCCTTCTTTCACACGTCGCTAGAACGGGAATACGAGATAGCCTCACATCAGATGGGCTTCCACGACGCCGAGATCAACGCGATGACGCGAACGGCGCTGGAAGCGGCCTTCGTGGATGATGATACCCGAACGCGCCTGCTGCAACGATTCGATGCAGAGACGGCACGGCCACAGGACCCGGTAAAGCACGGCTGAGGGGGTTGCGGTTTTCCGCCAACCGATCAAGAAGAGAAAACATCAACAAACAGGGGAAGGCAGGCTCGATGGACGGCGTAACAGTCATCGATCATCCGCTCGTGCAGCACAAGCTAACAATCATGCGCAAGAAGGAAACCTCGACGGCAGGCTTCAGGCGTCTCCTACGCGAGATCTCGACCCTGCTCTGCTACGAGGTGACCCGCGACCTCGAGATGACGATGGAGACCATCGAGACGCCGCTGCAGGAAATGCAGTCGCCGGTGCTGGAGGGCAAGAAGCTCGTGTTCGCCTCGATCCTGCGGGCGGGCAATGGACTGCTTGAAGGTATGCTCGAACTCGTGCCTTCGGCACGTGTCTCGCATATTGGCGTTTATCGCGACCACGACACGCTGCAGGCGGTGGAATACTTCTTCAAGGCCCCCGATGATATCGCCGAGCGCCTGATCATCGTCGTCGACCCGATGCTTGCCACGGGAAATTCGGCGATTGCCGCAATCGACAAGCTGAAGGAGCGGGGCGCGCACAACATCCGCTTCCTCTGCCTGCTGGCCGCACCCGAAGGCATCAAGAGCTTCCGCGACCACCATCCGGACGTGCCCGTCTACACCGCCTCCATCGACAGCCACCTGAACGAGAACGGCTATATCGTGCCAGGCCTCGGCGATGCAGGAGACCGCATGTACGGTACAAAGTAACCAGTTGGAGCGCCGGCCTCAGCCGATCCGCTTGAGGACGAGCGGCTGAGGCGCCGGCGGCTCATCTCTGATCGTGAAGCAGCGGCTGACGTTCTCGGCCATTGCCTCGCCCTCTGCCCGGTCGTTGGCATGGACGAAGGCGATCGGCTCGCCTCTCGATACTCTGCTACCAAGCGGCAGGATTTGGTTGATGCCAACCGCGCGGTCTATGTCATCGCTCGGCCGCTTGCGACCGCCGCCAATTTTCACCACGGCCAGACCTAGGTCCCGCGTGTCGCAGCCTGACAGCCAACCATCAGCCGCGGCTAGAACCGGCAAAACAACCGGTGCTTTACGCAGATGACGATCAGGGTTTTCTGCGAGATCGGGCGGGCCACCAAGCAACGAGACCATGCGAGAAAAACGCTCCATTGCCTTGCCGCTGTCCAAGGCAGCATGAGCACGCGCTGAAGCGTCCTGCTGATCTGCTGCCACGTCTGCCTGAAGCAGCATTTCTGCAGCCAGGGCCATGACCACATCATGCAGGCGCGTGTCCTTCTTTCGGCCGGAGAGAAATTCGAGGCAGTTGCGGATCTCCAGCGCATTACCGGCAGCATCCGCCAGAGGCTGGTTCATGTCCGTCAGAAGGGCGGTGGTGCGCGTTCCGGCACTATTGGCCACCTCCACCAGCGAACGCGCCAGAGCCTCCGCCTCCTCCACACTCTCCATAAAGGCACCGTTGCCGACCTTGACGTCCAGGACCAGGGTCTCAAGCCCGGCGGCGAGTTTCTTGGACAGGATGGATGCCGTGATCAGAGGCACCGATTCCACCGTCGCCGTGACGTCACGAATGGCATAGAGCCGCCGGTCCGCCGGCGCCAGATCGGCCGTCTGGCCGATGATGGCGCAGCCGGCCTCCGCCACCACACGGTGCAGCAGGTCCACATCCGGCATGACGTTGTAGCCGGGGATGGACTGCAGTTTATCGAGCGTCCCGCCGGTGTGTCCCAGGCCGCGTCCAGAGATCATCGGAACGGCGAGCCCGCAGGCAGCGACGATCGGGGCCAGCATCAGGGAGACGTTGTCGCCGACGCCACCGGTGGAGTGCTTGTCGGCGACCGGCCGTCCAAGGTCCGGCCACCGCATCACCTCGCCGCTGTCGCGCATGGCAAGCGTCAGGGCAACCGTTTCCTCGCGCGTCATGCCGCGGAAGAAGATCGCCATGACGAGTGATGCAGCCTGGCCTTCGGTGATCCCGTTGTCTGTCAAGCCCTGGATGAACCCGGTGATCTCCTCGCGCGAGAGTTCGAGGCCGTCCCGCTTTCGCCTGATGATCTCCTGCGGGATCATGACGATCAGTATCCTGTCGCCGCCCGCTGCGACGGCTGGCCGCTCAGTACAGCAAGGATATCGTCGAGAAGGCTCGATGCGCCGAAGCGGAATGTCGACGGCATGATCCAGTTGGGACCCATGATGGTTTCCGCCAGACGCAGATAAAGGTCTGCATCGGCAACCGTGCCGATGCCGCCAGCCGGCTTGAAGCCGACGGACTTTCTGGAATCACGGATGACGCGCAGCATAATGTCGGCGGCCTCCAGCGTGGCGTTGACGGCGACCTTGCCCGTCGAGGTTTTGATGAAGTCGGCACCGGCATCGATCGCGAGTTCGGATGCCCGACGAATATGCGCGCTGTCCCTCAACTCGCCGGTCTCAATGATGACCTTCAGGCCGGCCTGCGGGCAGGCTTGCCGCACCGTCTCGACCATCTGCGTCACCGCCGCTTCGTCGCCCTGGAGGAATGTCCTGTAGGGGATCACGAGATCTATTTCGTCCGCACCGTCGGCGATCGCACCGCGCGTTTCCTCAACCACCTCCGCCACCTCCATATTGCCGGAAGGAAAATTGACGACGGTCGCGATCCGGAGCGAGCTGCCGGACCCAAGGATCTTGCGGGCGTGGGCGACGAAGCGCGGCCAGATGCAGATGGCAGCTGCCGCGCCATAGGGGGTGGTTGCCCGTCGGCAGAGAAGCTCGATCGCTTCATTGTCGCAGTCATCTCGCAGGTTCGTGAGGTCGAGCAGCGATAGCGCAAGGCTTGCCGCCTCCCGCGGAGTATTGATCTCCATGGTGGATACCTCCTCGTTTTGATGTCTCATCATCGGTGCTGAAAGGACCTGACGCAAGCTCAAGCCTGACAAGAACCCTGCTGCCGCAGCCTTTGCCCGTCAGCATAGCTGATTCTGCTAGGCTTTCTCTGACAGCATTTCCTGAAGGATGACCGCCAGTCGCTTTCCGCCGACAGGCGCCACGTCCTTGGTTTCCTCGTGGCTGAGTTCGCCGCCCGTTATTCCGGCTGCATAATTGGTGATGACGGAGGCTGCCGCGACCCGCAGTCCAAAGTATCTCGCGAGGATCACTTCGGGGACGGTGGACATGCCGACGGCGTCTGCCCCCAGCGTCCGTGCCATGCGGATCTCGGCCGGCGTTTCGAAGCTTGGGCCGGAAAACCACATGTAGACACCGGAGAAGAGCGGAATGGCACTCCGGATTGCAGCATTGCGCATGTCCAGCGAAAGGCCTGCATCATAAGCGTTTGTCATGCCGACGAAGCGGCCATCGCCTTCCTCGCCGATTAGCGGGTTCATGCCGGAGTAGTTGATATGGTCGGTGATCTGCATCACCGATCCGGGCGGCATGTCTTCCCGGACGGAGCCGGCCGCATTGGTGAGGATCAGCGACTGGACGCCCAGCCCCTTCAGCACCTCGATCGGGAAGCGCATCGCCCGCGCGTCGCCCTTCTCGTAGTAATGCGCGCGGCCGGAAAGCATGATCATGGGTTCCCGGCCGAGGTATCCTGCCACCAATTCACCCGCGTGCCCGGTGACGCCGCTTGCGGGGAAGCCCGAGAGGTCGCGGTAGGAGATCCGGATGGGATCGCTCACGTTCTCGACTAATGTTCCCAGGCCGGAGCCGAGGATCACCGCGCAGCGCGGCATGAGGCCATTCAGGCTCTCGACGAGGAGATCGGCAACATCCTTCATCCGATGACATCCGTCTCGAAGGCATAGGGAAGAAGGTCACCCATGGTGAGCGTCCTCTGAACGCCCTGATCGTCGCACAGATAGATGCGCGTTGCGGCGGAGGCGAACTCGGCAATCTTCTGCCGGCATCCACCGCATGGGGTGCAAAGCGGCAGCTTATCGGCAATCACCGCAAGCTCCGCGATCTGGCGTCCGCCACCCATGATCATGGCACTGATGGCGCTCGGTTCCGCGCACCATCCTTGCGGAAAGGAGATGTTCTCAATGTTAGCACCGACATAGACCTGCCCGTCATCGGCACGAATGGCGGCGCCGACCGGGAACTTGGAATAGGGCGAATAGGATTTCTCCATCGCCGCGCGCGCTGCTTCGAAGAGGTCGTGGGACATGGGATCAGCGCTCCTTCACATAGGGCACGCCGCCGGCCTTGGGAGCGCGTGCGACGCCGATGAAACCGGCCAAGAGAACGCAGGTCAGTATATAGGGCAGCGCCTGGAAGATTTGCACCGGCACTTCGCCGATCAGAGGCACCGACTTGCCCTGCATGAAGTTGGCGACCGCATCGAGGAAGCCGAAGAGAAGGCAGGCGAACATCACCGGCACCGGCCGCCACTTTGCAAAGATGAGGGCCGCAAGCGCGATATATCCCTTGCCGGCCGACATGTTGTTGATGAAGGCCGCCGACTGCGCGATCGCAAGATAGGTTCCGGAAAAGCCGCAAAGGAACCCGGCCACGATGACGGCACGATAGCGCATCCACGCGACGGAGATGCCTGCGGTATCGACGGCACCCGGGTTTTCGCCGACCGCTCTCAGCCTCAAGCCGAAGCGGGTCCGGAAGAGCACCCACCAGGCAAGCGGCACCGCCATGAACGCCATGTAGGTGAGGATATTGTTGCCGGAGATGACATTGGCATAGAGCGGGCCGATGATCGGCACGTCGCGCATGGCATCGGCGCCAGGTAGGATGATGGGGGAGAACCGCCCCTCCCCCGACACTTGCGGGGTCCGTCCGCCCTGCCCGAACCAAGCCTGGCCAAGGACGACCGTTAGCCCTATTGCAACGAAGTTCAACGCCACGCCGGAGACGATCTGGTTGCCCCGGTTGGTGATCGACGCAAAGCCGTGGACCAGCGAGAAGAGGATCGACACGGCAATACCCGCGAGGAGGCCGAGCCAGGCCGACCCTGTGGCATAGGCCGCGACGGCAGATGCGAAGGCGGCGGCCAGCATCTTGCCTTCCAGACCGATGTCGAAAATGCCGGCACGCTCCGAAAACAAGCCGGCAAGGGCGGTGAACAGCAGCGGGATCGACAGACGGACGGTCGAGCCGAGGATGCTGACGAGGATGTCGAAGTTTTCCATCTGTCTCTCCTCAGCCTTTCGCGAACTGCTGATAGATCCGCACAACCGCGGGACGCAGCATATATTCCAGTGCGCCTGCGAACAGGATCACGAGCCCCTGGATGACGACGATCATGTCGCGGGTGATCGTCGGCATCTCGAACGAAAGATCCGCGCCGCCTTGATACAGGATCCCGAAGAGAAGGGCCGCCAGAATGATGCCGACGGGGTGACTGCGGCCCATCAGCGAGACGGCAATACCGACGAAGCCTGCCCCGGCAACGAACTCCACCTGCAGGCGGGCTGCCGCACCATTGACCGCGTTGAGCGCCATCATTCCCGCCAATCCACCCGAAATTAGCATCGCGATTATGACAATGCGGGCATAGGGCACGCCGGCATAGATGGCCGCCGACGGGCTGATGCCAAGCGTGCGCATTTCGTAGCCAAACTTGGTGCGCCAGATCAGCAGCCACACGAGATAGCACATCACCAGCGCGATCAGGAACGAGACGTTGAAGGGCGCCGGACCGAGCTTCAGTCCGAAGAGTGCCATCAGCCAGTCGAGCTTCGGCAACTGGCCACCCTCGAGGAAGGTGCGCGTTTCCGGCGCCATCTTGCCCGGCACGATGAAGACGTTGACCAAGAGGTAGACCATCAGCGCGGCGCCGATGAAGTTGAACATGATGGTGGTGATGACGATGTGGCTGCCACGCTTGGCCTGCAGCCAGGCGGGAATGAAAGCCCAGGCGGCACCGAAAATGGCGGCAGCGGTGATCGCGAACGGCATGGTCACGTACCAAGGCACGTAGTGATCCAGCGCCAGGGCGGCGAGCGCTGCACCAAGCCCGCCCACATAAGCTTGGCCTTCCGAGCCGATGTTGAACAAGCCGGCGTGGAAGGCGACGGCCACGGACAGGCCCGTGAAGATGAAGCTCGTGGTGTAGAAAAGGGTGAAGCCGATTGCGTCGCCGCGGCCAAGCGATCCCTGGATCAGGAACTTCAGCGCCTCGAGCGGGCTTTCGCCGATCCACCAGACGACGAGGCCGGAGAAAAAGAAGGCGAGAAGCAGGTTCAGCAGCGGGATCAGGCCATAGCTGATCCAGTTGGGCAGAGGCACGGATGCAGTTGTCATGAAAGCCTCACGCCGCGATGCCGGCCATCATCAGGCCGAGGGTCTGCTCGCCAGCTTCGCTGGTCTTCTCGCCGACGATCTTGCCGGCAAACATCACCAGGATACGATCGGAAAGGGAGCGGATCTCGTCCAGTTCCACGGAAACTAGGAGCACCGCCTTGCCCGCGTCACGCCTCTCGATGATCCGGCGGTGGATGAATTCAATAGCACCGACATCGACGCCACGGGTGGGCTGGCCAACGATCAGAAGCTTCGGGTCACGTTCGATTTCGCGAGCAACGACGATCTTCTGCTGGTTGCCGCCTGAAAAGTTCGCCGTCTTTAACCTCGGGTTCGGCGGGCGAATATCATATTTGGCGATCTTGTCCTCGGCGTCCTTACGAATGGCCTCAAGGTCCAGGAAGGCGCCCCGTCCGTACCGCTGGTCGCGGTGATAACCGAGGATCGAGTTCTCGTATTCCTCGAACTTGAGCACGAGGCCCATGTGGTGCCGATCTTCCGGGATGTGAGCAAGCCCCAGTTCGCGACGTCGTGCGGCATCGAGTTCCGCCACCGGCTGACCGTCGATAAGGATTTCACCGGACGAAGGCTTGCGGATGCCGGCGATCGCTTCCAGCAGTTCCGACTGCCCGTTTCCGGCGACCCCCGCGATGCCGACGATCTCCCCCGCACGAACGTCAAAGGAGACATTGTCGACCATCTTGAGGCCGCGGCTGTCCTTGACGGTGAGGTTCTTCACCGACAGCAGCACCGGACCGGGCTTCGCCTCACCCTTCTCCACATGCAGAAGCACGCGCCGGCCGACCATCAGCTCGGCCAGCTCCTCGACCGTCGTCTCCGCCGTCGCTCGCGTGGCGACCATTTCGCCCCGCCGCATCACGGAAACCGTGTCGGTGATCGCCATGATCTCGCGCAGCTTGTGGGTGATCAGGAGGATCGTCTTGCCCTGCTCGCGAAGCACGCGCAGGACGTTGAAGAGATGATCGGCTTCCGCCGGCGTCAGCACGCCCGTCGGCTCGTCGAGGATGAGGATATCCGCGCCGCGATAAAGCGCCTTCAGGATTTCGACACGCTGTTGCGCACCGACCGGCAGCTCCTCGACGATCGCATCGAGGTCGACCTCCAGCCCGTAATCCTTCTGCAGGCGCTTGAGCTCTTCGCGCGCGCGCGCGGCATCGCGACCGAGCAAGGCGCCGCCTTCGACGCCGAGCACGACGTTCTCCAGCACAGTGAAGTTTTCCACCAACATGAAGTGCTGGTGGACCATTCCGATGCCTGAAGAGATGGCGGTCTGACTGTCACGGATGACGATGGGCTTGCCGTTGATCCGGATCTGCCCCTGGTCTGCTTGGTAAAAGCCGTAGATGATCGACATCAGCGTCGACTTACCAGCCCCGTTCTCGCCGATGATCCCGTGAATGGAGCCTCTGGCGACCGTCAGGTTGATGTTCTTGTTGGCGTGTACCGGCCCGAACTTCTTGTCTATCCCGACAAGCTCGATCGCCGGCGCTGGTGAAGGGTCGAGGCTCAATCGTCCGCCTTTCAGATTCGGGCATGAAGAGGGCGCATGCGGATCTCAAACCGCATGCGCCCTCCGTGTTCTTAGTTCGGGCAGGAATTGTCCGACATGTAGTCGTGGACCTTGACGGTGCCGGCGATGATGTCAGCCTTTGCCTTGTCGGCAGCGGCCTGCATCTCCGGCGTGATCAGTTCCTTGTTGTTCTCGTCGACAGCGTAGGTCACGCCATCCTGCTCGACACCGAGCGACTGGACTCCGGAGGTGAAGGCATCGCCTTGGGTGTCCTTGAAGGCGTTGTAGACGGCAAGATCGACGCGCTTGACCATCGAGGTCAGCACCTTGCCCGGATGGAGGTGGTTCTGGTTTGAATCCACACCGATTCCGAGCTTGTCGTTGTCAGCCGCCGTCTGGAGAACGCCGAGGCCGCTTGCCCCCGCTGCCGCGTAGATGACGTCGGCGCCCTGGTCGATCTGGTTCTTTGTCAATTCGCCGGCACGAACCGGATCATTCCAGGCCGCACCCGTGGTGCCGACCATGTTCTGGAAGACCTCCGCATCCGGATTTGCGGCCTTGACGCCCTGGACGTAGCCGCAGCCGAACTTGCGGATCAGCGGAATGTCCATGCCACCGACGAAGCCGACCTTGCCGGTCTCGGATGCCATGCCCGCGAGCAGGCCAACGAGATAGGAGCCTTCTTCTTCCTTGTAGACGACAGAACGGACGTTCGGCAGATCGACCACGGCATCCACGATAACGAACTTGGTGTCAGGGAACTCGGCCGCAACCTTCTCCATGGCCGAGGTCCAGGCGAAGGAGACGGCAACGACCGGGTTAAAGCCCCGGCTTGCGAAGTTGCGGATTGCCTGCTCGCCCTGCGTGTCGCTGGTCGGCTCGAAATCCCGGTACTCGACCCCCGTTTCTTCCTTGAACTTTTCGGCGCCGCCATAGGCTGCCTCGTTGAAGGACTTGTCGAACTTGCCGCCGGTCCCATAGACCAGCGCCGGCTTGATTTCAGCTGCGAGCGCGGTCGCCGACATTGCGGCCATTGTCATGAGGGTCAAAAGGGTTTTCTTCATCATTCAGCCCTGTTTTTTTGTGTTGATAGCTGGGTCTTCCCGCATCTTCGCAACAGCGCGTGCCTGCGGCGACCGATCCTCCCCGTAAGAGACCGGCTTCGGCACTTTTGCATGTGCAGGCGAAAAATTCACCCGATTTTTTGCTCTTGGTAAATATCCGAAGCTTGCGGTCGAGCCTGCACAAAAAATGCCGCAGATCGATGAAATCCGCGGCATGAAGATGTGCGCTTGCCTCAAAATCACCCGACGGGGCAACTGACGCCGGTGCCTTTCAAGCCGCAATAGCCGCCGGGGTTCTTCGCCAGATACTGCTGGTGGTAGTCCTCGGCATAGTAGAAGACGTCGATCGGAGCGATATCGGTTGTAATCTTGCTCTTGCGACCGGCAGAGGCCATCGCATCCTGGAAGGCCTCAAGCGCCTCGCGCGCCTCCACCGCCTGCTCCTCGCTGGTGGTGTAGATTGCGGAGCGGTAGGTGGTGCCGATGTCATTGCCTTGGCGCATACCCTGTGTCGGGTCATGCTCTTCGAAGAAGGTCCTCAGCAGTTCGCGGTAGGAAACCACCGCCGGATCGAAAACCACCTTCACGATTTCCGCGTGGCCGGTGAGTCCCGTCGTGGTTTCCTGATAGGTCGGGTTGGGGGTGATGCCCCCGGCATACCCGACTGCGGTCACATAGACCCCCGGGATCTTCCAAAACAGCCGCTCGGCGCCCCAGAAGCACCCCATCCCAAGATAGGCGACCTGAAGCCCCTCGGGATAAGGTCCCTTCAATGCCCGGCCGTTGACGAAGTGCATTTCCGACGTCGGGATGGGATCCGGTCTGCCCGGCAGTGCCGTCTCCGACGTCGGCATGGCCGTCTTCTTGTTGAACATGTCAATGACAAACATCGCAAACCTCCTAGCGCGGTGGTGACTGGCCTCGGCGGATGGCACCATGCCTGCGGATCAGGCCGAGAATCGCCCGGCGAAACGGGGTCGGCGATAGCCCATCATCCAGAACAGCAAGGACAGCACGAGAAACACAGCGAAGGCTGGCTGCGCCAAGAGCGGCGCTACGGCCCATCGCCAAACATCGGGGTGGATATAGTTACGCACAGCCTCCTCCGCCAGGGTGAGGCTGACGACGTCCAGGTTCTGCCAGTGATTTCCGAGCGACGTCATAACGACGGAAGAGGATGAGACCGATTCGATAGAATCGAGGGTACCTGCCATGATCGCCAGCAGCAGGCAAAGTAGACTGAGGAAGTGAAGGAAAGTGCGGATCAAGGGCGCAGGCTCCGGGGTCTTGGCGGACGAAAACAAGGAGCGCCCGCCGTTCTTCAGCGATATCGCGTGGCGCAAACGCGCGCAACGAATGCAGCATCTCACAGGACGAAGCAATTTTGCGAGAAATTCCGGTTGATCCGGAGGCGAACCTCGTTATATATCGCGCCCGACCGCTGCTTTGCGCTTGTGCAGGCAGCCCTTACTCTTCAAGGACAGGTGGCCGAGTGGTTGAAGGCGCACGCCTGGAACGCGTGTATACGTGAAAGCGTATCGAGGGTTCGAATCCCTCTCTGTCCGCCACTTCCCCTCTTTTCATCGACCTGCTGCGCCAGCATTGGGTCTCCAGTTGCAAGCCAGTCTATGCGATGCATAGTCCGTGCAGGTGGTGATTCGGCAGAAGGTGGCGAAACTGCCGGCCATTCAATCGGCGGGCATCGGCAGTACTTCCCATCTTGCTGCATTGCACTTGAAGTACATCCGATTTCATATAAGCCTTGCTTCCGGGTGAAACATAGATGCGCGGGGCAGTATAGAGAAAAATCGCGCTCATTATCGGCATTACCGGCCAGGACGGCTCGTATCTCGCCGAATTTCTTCTGAAGAAGGGCTACGAAGTTCACGGCATCAAGCGCCGGACCTCGCTTTTCAATTCGGACCGGATCGATCATCTTTATCGAGACCCGCATGAGAAGAACCGTAAGCTGGTGCTGCACTACGGTGACATGACCGACTCGTCCAGCCTAGTGCGCGTCATTCAGCAGGGGCGGCCGGACGAGATCTACAATCTTGCCGCCCAGTCGCATGTGGCCGTCTCGTTCGAGGAGCCTGAATACACGGCCAATTCCGATGCCCTTGGCGCCCTGCGCATCCTGGAAGCCATCCGCATCCTTGGGCTGGAGAAGAAGTCGAAGTTCTATCAGGCTTCAACTTCGGAGCTTTATGGCCTGGTGCAAGAGATCCCGCAGCGGGAGACGACACCTTTCTATCCGCGCTCGCCCTATGCGGTTGCTAAGCTCTATGCCTACTGGATCACCGTGAATTACCGCGAAGCTTTGGCATGTATGCCTGCAACGGCATTCTCTTCAACCACGAGAGCCCGGTGCGCGGCGAGACCTTCGTGACGCGCAAGATCACCCAGGCGCTTGCCCGCATTAAGCTCGGCCTGCAGGACTGCCTTTATCTCGGCAACATGGACGCCAGGCGCGACTGGGGCCATGCCAAAGACTACGTCGAGATGCAGTGGCTGATGCTGCAGCAGGAGGTGCGGAAGAATTCGTGATCGCCACCGGCGTTCAATACAGCGTGCGCGAGTTCGTCACAGCGCGCGCGAGCTCGTCGATGCCGCAGCCCAGGAGATCGGCCAACCGATCACCTGGAAGGGAGAAGGCGTCGACGAGAAGGGCTATAACGACAAGGGCCGCTGCATCGTCGCCGTCGACCCGCGCTAGTTCCGCCCGACGGAGGTGGAGACGCTGCTTGGCGACCCGGCCAAGGCCAAGCAGAAGCTCGGCTGGGAACCGAAGATCACCTTCAAGGAACTGGTGGCCGAAATGATGCGTGAGGACCTGAAGTCGGCCGAACGCGACGAACTCGTCAAGCGCCACGGCTTCTCCGCTTACGATTATCTCGAGTAGTCCATGGACAAGAACGCCAAGATCTATGTTGCCGGCCACCGTGGGATGGTGGGTTCGGCGATCGTGCGCAGGCTTGGCGAAGGGGCTATGCCAACGTCGTGACCCGCACCCATGCCGCGCTGGATCTCGCCAACCAGCAGGCGGCGGCGGAGTTCCTGGCGAAGGAGCGGCCGGATTACGTCTTCATGGCGGCCGCAAAAGTGGGCGGCACCCACGCCAACAATGTCTACCGCGCGGAATTCCTCTATCAGAACCTGATGATCGAGGCGAATGTGGTGCATGCCGCGTGGCAGGCAGGCGTCAACCGCATGCTGTTTCTCGGCTCCAGCTGCATCTATCCGCGCGACTGCCCGCAGCCGAACCGCGAGGACTATCTGCTGACCGGACCGCTGGAGCAGACCAACGAGCCCTATGCGATCGCCAAGATCGCCGCGTCAAACTCTGCGAGAGCTACAACCGGCAAATACGGCACGCAATATGTGTCTGCCATGCCGACCAATCTCTATGGCCCGAACGACAATTACGACCTTGCCAACAGCCATGTGCTGCCGGCGCTGATCCGCAAGACGCACGAGGCAAAGCTTCGCGGTGACCGGGAACTCGTCATATTGGGTCGGGCAAGCCAATGGGCGAGTTCCTCTATGTTGACGACATGGCGGATGCCTGCGTCTTCCTGGTGGAAAACGGCGTCGCGGAAGGTCTCTTCAACATCGGCACCGGCGAGGACGTGACGATCCGCGAGCTCGCCGAGACGGTGATGGACGTTGTGGGCTTTCAGGGCGAGATCGTCTACGACAGCGACAAGCCCGACGGCACCCCGCGCAAGCTTCTCAGCGTCGACAGAATGAAGGCGCTCGGCTGGTCCGCCAGCACCGGCCTGCGCGAGGGCATCGTCAAGGCTTATGCGAATTTCCGGCAGCGGTACCACAAAGACTCCATACGTGCAGGCCGCTAGGCCCGCGCAAGGCTGATCTGCAACTCCTGTTAGGGCCAAATGTTAGGCCCCGAAGGAGAAGATGACCTTGTCTCACGAACGCGAACACTCTGATTTCATCTCTGAGCAGACGCTTGCCCTGTTCCTCGAAGACAACGGCATCGAGGCGCTGACGGATATCCTCGTCCAATCGCTGGAGGAAACTCTCAGCATCCTGCGCGACGAATACGTCTTCGATACAGTTCACTGAATCAAGAACTCTTCAGCCCTTCCTTATGCTCTCCGAAGGTAACTGGATTTAATCAAGGGTTACCGACGAAAGGGAACAGGTTTCCTGTTTGGGTGTTCTTCTGCGCGGAAGGGCACAAAAAAAGGAGAAACCTGATGAAGAACGTTATCCTCGCTTCCTGCGCTATTCTTGCAGCATCTTTTGCGACGGGCGCATCCGCTCAGGAAGGCACCGCAAGCGGTGCGGCCGGCGGTGCAGTCACCGGCGCAATTGTCGGTGGCCCGGTTGGCGCAGCTGTCGGCGGCATCGCCGGCGCGGCTCTCGGTACGGCAATCGACCCGCCGCCGCAGGAAGTCGTCACCTATGTTCAGGAACAGCCGGTCCCGGCTACTCCCGTAGTTGTCGAGCACCAGATCGAAGTCGGCAAGCCGCTTCCCGAAACGGTCGTCCTGACACCGGTTCCAGAACACAACAACTATTCCTATGCCGTGGTGAACGAGCATCGGGTGATTGTCGATCCGCAGACCCGGACGGTTGTTCAGGTCATTCAGTAACTTGAACTAGAGTAACCGAACGTAGAGGCTCCGCTGGTGCGGAGCCTCTTTTTCGTTCAAACGACCACGGCCTGCTCAACCCTGTCTTGCGTCCCGAAAAAGCGGAGATAACGCTCCACCTCCTCCGGTTCGCCAGTTGCCTTGCGCGGGTTATCGGAGAGCTTCACTGCAGGGCGGCCATTCGCTTCGCTTACCTTGCAGACAAGCGAGATCGGCTTCAGGCTTTCCACATGCTGGGGCGCACAGCCTGCAAAATCGTTGGTGAGGTTGGTGCCCCAGCCGAAGCTCATGCGAACCCGGCCTTCGAAGTGGCGGTAGGTGTCGATGATGGCGTCGACATCCAATCCATCTGAAAAGATGAGGAGCTTGCCTCTCGGGTCGCGACCCATCTTCCGCCACCAGTCGATGATTTTTTCGCCGCCTTCGATGGGCGGGGCGCTGTCGGGACGGAAGCCTGTCCAATCCGCCACCCATTCCGGCGCATCGTGCAGGAAGGCACTTGTCCCGAACGCGTCCGGCAAGACGATCAGCAGGTTACCGCCATAGAGTGTGTTCCAGTCTTTGAGAACCTTGTAGGGCGCAGCCCGGAGCTCGTCATCATTGTTTGCCAGTGCGGCAACCACCATCGGCAGCTCGTGCGCATTGGTGCCGACCGCTTCAAGGTCAGAGTCCATCGCAAGAAGCACGTTGCTCGTCCCGGTGAAGGCCGGGCCGATGCCTTCCTTCAGCGCCTCAACGCACCAGCGCTGCCAGAGAAAGCTGTGACGTCGACGCGTGCCGAAATCGGAGACTCGCAGCCCCTGGAGGGTTCGCAGCCGCTCGACCTTCTCCCACATCTTGGCCTTTGCCCGCGCGTAGAGGACGTCAAGCGTGAACTGGCCCATGTGGCGCATGGCGGCGCGGGAGCGCAGTTCGTTGATGATGGCGAGCGCTGGGATTTCCCACATCGTCGTTTCCATCCACCGGCCGTGGAAGTGCAGCTCATACTGCCCATCGCGACGCGACAGCTCGTATTCCGGCAGTTGGTATGTCGCCAGCCAGTTCAAGAATTCGGGCTCGAAGATCTGTTTGCGGCCATAGAAGGTGTTACCGGCAAGCCAGATCATCTCCTTCTTCGTCAGATGGAGGCTGCGCGCGTGGTTGAGCTGCTCGCGCAACTCGTGCTCGTCGATTTCATCCGCCAGACGCACGGTCGTGGTGCGATTGATCAGCGAGAAGGTCGCGTCCACGGTCGGGTAGAGCTTCCAGATCATCTGCAGCATCAACAACTTGTAGAAGTCTGTGTCGATAAGGCTGCGGATAATCGGATCGAGTTTCCAGGTGTGGTTATAGACCCGGCTCGCGATATCGGTCTTGGTCATGCTGCCCGCCCCGGTCCTCCCCGGGACCACTCCGCCTGTTCAGCTCCGTGCGAAGGCAACCGCCAGCAGCCTCCGACCGAGAGACTTAGGAAAATTCTCTCCTCAAGTCCACATACAATCAGCCGCGCCATCGGCGCGGCTGGAGGATCGAGAAGGCTGTCGAAGCTTAGTCGGCCGTGGCGCCACCGACGAGCGGCGCGCGCGTCGGGGCGTCGGCGGGGTCGGCGGTCGGCTGGGCTTCTTGATTTGCGGGCGTCGTATCGCCAGCCGGCGGTGTGGCGGTCTGCTCTACCGGGGGCTCGGTCGCCTCACCCCAGATCTCTGCGACCCCCCAGGCGATCCCCAGGAGAACGAGGGCGGCGATGAGCACCTTGAGGACCGGGAAACCGGCCCGGCCCTGACGCGCTTCTGTTCCGCTCATCGGCTGGCCGGGGCCTGGGCCCGTCCTGTCGGTGCTTTTGGTGCCGCCGCGGGGTTCGTTCGGATCGAAACGAGTGTTCATCTGATATCGCTCCTCTGCACGGCCGTCATCGGCCGGAAAACTTGCAAGAGAAACGATTGGCGGGTCGTCAGGTTCCAGCAGCCTTCAATAGCCGGCCTTTCGATCCACGAGATGCTCCAGGCGCTTGCCATCCTCGAAGTGGCCAATCTGCCGCTCGACATGGCGGAAGAGTGCCCGGACATCTGAGGCAGATGCCGCGTGCGGCGTGATCACCACATTCTCCATACCCCAGAATGAACTTCCTTCCGGCAGAGGCTCGACTGAAAAGACGTCGAGTGATGCGCCGCGTAGAGTGCCGTCCTGCAAGGCCGCCAGAAGGTCAGCCTCCACCTGACTGCCGCCGCGGCCGGCATTGACGAAGACGGGACCTCCCAGTGCGCCTTCTTGTCGAAGGCTGGCAAACACGTGACGATCGAAGATCCCGCGCGTGTCGTCCGTGAGCGGCAATAGGCCGACAAGTATGTCGCACTCACCCAGAAAATCGGGCAAGCCGCTTGCGTCGAAGGTGCGGATTCCATCGAGATCTTTCCTCGTACGCGACCAGCCAAGCACGTTGAAGCCCATCATCTTGAGCTTAACCGCCGCATCCCGCCCCAGTACGCCGAGTCCCATGATGCCGACGGTGACGTCCTTTGCTTCCGGCTGCGCCAGTTCACGCCAATGATGATTTCGCTGTTGCTTCAGATAGACAGGCATCTGGCGCAGATGGCTCAGACATTGCAGCACCACCCATTCACTCATGCGCGTGGTGAGGCTTTCGTCGACGAAGCGGACGATCGGCAGATCCGGGAGATCGGGCATCGCCAGGAAGTGGTCGACACCGGCGCCTCCGGAGAAAAGGACCTTCAGGTTCGGCGCTCGCCGGAAGAGGTTCGGATCCGGCTTCCACGCGACGAGGTAAGCAGCGTGGGAAAGATCCTGGTCCTTGTCCGCCGCCTGCAGGACAGCGCGGCCAGGGAAAGCCTTCTCCAGTGCCGCCTCGATCTCCCGGCGCTCGAACTTCAGGTCAACGACGACGGCACCTGGAGAAGACGGCATCACAATTTCCTTCGCTTACTGGCTGACGGCGGCGGTATCGACGGCTTCAAGATTGAAGGCAGCCGCCATCAGCGCCTTCGTATAATCCTTCTCCGGTGCCTGGAAGATGCGCTCAGCCGGACCCTCCTCGACCACCTTTCCGGCGCGCATGACGATCACGTGGTTGGCGAGCGCCTTCACCACCTTCAGGTCGTGACTGATGAAGAGGTAGGCGAGATCGTGCTTCTTCTGCAGGTCGCGCAGCAGGTCGACGACCTGCGCTTGCACTGTCATGTCGAGCGCCGAGGTTGGCTCGTCGAGCATGACGAAGCGCGGCTTCAGCACCATGGCGCGGGCGATGGCGATGCGCTGGCGCTGGCCGCCGGAAAACTCGTGCGGATAACGCCAGCGCGTTTCCGGATCGAGACCCACCTCTGTCAGAGCCCAGCGGACGCGCTCATCCCGCTCGTCGGCGGAAAGTGCCGGCTCATGGACCTTCAGCCCTTCGGCGATGATCTCTCCCACCGACATGCGCGGGCTGAGTGACCCATAGGGATCCTGGAAGACGACCTGCAGGCGGTCGCGCAGCGGGCGCATCTGGGTGAAGGAGAAGTTGGCGATGTTGTTGCCGATAAAGGCGATCCGGCCTTCGGAGGAGATCAATCGGGCGAGCGCGAGACCGAGTGTCGTCTTGCCCGAACCGGACTCGCCCACGACGCCCAACGTCTCCCCTGCCCTCAGCGACAGGCTAACGCCGTCGACCGCCTTCACATGATCGACGACCTTGCGGAGGAACCCCGCCTTGATCGGGAACCAGACCCGGATGTCTTCGCCTTCCATCACAACCGGCTTGGCAGGATCGGCAAGCGGCGGCTCGCCCCTAGGCTCGGATGCCAGCAGATGGCGGGTATAGGGGTGCTGCGGGTTGACGAAGACGCTTTCCACGTCGCCGCTTTCAACGATCTTGCCCTTCGTCATGACGCAGACGCGATCAGCGAACTTGCGCACGATGCCGAGGTCGTGGGTTATGAAGAGCATGGACATGCCGTGCTCGCCCTTGAGCCTGCGCAGCAGCTCGAGGATCTGCGCCTGGACCGTGACGTCGAGCGCGGTCGTCGGTTCGTCGGCGATCAAAAGCTTTGGCCGGTTAGCGAGTGCCATGGCAATCATCACGCGCTGCCGCTGGCCGCCTGACAGCTGGTGCGGGTAAGCCTGGAGACGCTTTTCCGGCTCACGGATGCCGACCTGGTTCAAGAGTCCGAGGATGCGGCTACGCGCTGCCTGACCCGTGATCCCCTGGTGCAGATCGAGGATTTCGCCGATCTGCTTTTCGATGGTGTGAAGCGGATTGAGCGACGTCATCGGCTCCTGGAAGATCATCGTGATCTGGTTGCCGCGTACCTGCCGCAGCGCCTGCTCCGGGGCCTTCAGGAGGTCGTGGCCGCCGAACAGGATTTCGCCCGACGGATGGCTAGCGGACGGATAAGGCAGAAGCCTCAGCATCGAGTTTGCGGTGACGGATTTGCCGGAGCCGGACTCCCCCACCAGCGCCACGACCTCGCCAGGCTTGATATCAAATGACACGCGGTCGACGGCAAGAGACGTTGTCCCACCTTGGTGGAAGGCGACGGACAAATCACGAACGGAAAGAAGCGGCTCTGTCATGGCGTCACCCGAAGGTCTTGCGAGGGTCGAAGGCATCGCGAACGGCTTCCCCGATGAAGATCAGCAGCGACAGCATGATCGACATGGTGAAGAAGGCTGTCAGCCCCAGCCACGGCGCCTGCAGGTTGTTCTTGCCTTGCGCGATCATCTCGCCGAGCGACGGCGAGCCCGGGGGCATGCCGAAGCCGAGGAAGTCCAGCGAGGTCAGCGTGGCGATCGATCCGGACAGGATGAACGGTAGGAAGGTCAGCGTCGCTACCATGGCATTCGGCAGCAGGTGACGGAACATGATCGTCCAGTTGCCGACGCCGAGCGCGCGCGCTGCATTGACGTATTCGAAGTTGCGCGCCCTCAAGAACTCTGCGCGCACCACGCCGACAAAGCCGACCCAGGAGAAGAGCAGCATGATGCCGAGAAGGACGAAAAAGCCGGGTGGCAGGATCGCCGCGATGATGAGCAGGATGTAGAGCACCGGCATCGATGACCAGATCTCGATGAAGCGCTGGAAGAGGAGGTCGGTCCAGCCGCCGAAATAGCCCTGGATGGCACCGGCGGTGACGCCGATGACAGCAGAGGCAATGGTCAGAGCCAGGCCGAACAAGACGGAGACGCGGAAGCCGTAGATGATGCGGGCGGCAACGTCTCGCGCCTGGTCGTCCGTCCCGAGCCAGTTGAGATTACCGAGAATGCAGCCGGGATCTTCCTGCCCCAGCGGATAGCCTGCACAGCGTTGCTCGGTATCCATCAGCCAGAAAGGAGCGGTCGGTGCCGAATGCGGGATGTTCGAGTTCACCGTCAGATACGAGTAGCGGATCGGCGGCCAGACCATCCAGCCGTTTGCCTCGATTTCGTCGGTGATGAAGGAAGACCGATAATCGGTGGTGGCGAGGAAGCCGCCGAATTTCTCTTCCGGATAGTCCACCAGGACCGGGAAGAGGATCTCACCTTTGTAGGAGGCGATGATCGGCCGGTCGTTGGCGATCAATTCGGCAAACAGGCTGAGCACGAACAGGACCATGAAGATCCAGAAGGACCAGTAGCCGCGCCGATTGGCCTTGAATTTCTGCAGCCGACGGCGGTTGGTCGGAGACAGCCATCCGCGTCGCGGAGGTGCCCCCGCGGGGGTGGTGACGGTAGCCTGCGCCTCCATCAGACGTCCCTCCGCTCGAAATCGATGCGTGGGTCGATCCAGGTATAGATCAGGTCGGAGATCAGGCTGACGACAAGCCCCATAAGGGAGAAAATATAGAGGGTTCCGAAGACGATCGGATAGTCGCGATTGACGATGGCGAGATAACCCAGGCGACCGAGACCATCGAGGGAGAAGATGTTTTCGATCAGCAACGAGCCGGTGAAGAAGGCGGAGATGAACGCGCCCGGGAAGCCGGCGATCACGATCAGCATTGCGTTGCGGAAGACATGGCCATAGAGCACCCGCCGCTCCGGCAGGCCCTTGGCGCGGGCGGTGATGACGTACTGCTTGCGGATCTCGTCGAGGAAGGAGTTCTTCGTCAGCAGCGTCGTCGTGGCGAAGGCAGAGAGGGAAAGCGCGATCAGCGGCAGCGTCAGGTGCCAGAAGTAATCGATGATCTTCTCCCACCAGGAGAGCTGCGCAAAGTTCTCCGAGACGAGGCCACGCAGCGGGAACCAGTCAAAGAAGGAGCCGCCGGCGAAGAGTACGATCAGCAGGATGCCGAACAGGAAGCTCGGCACCGCATAGCCGACGATGACGATGCCTGAGGTCCAGACGTCGAAGGCGGAGCCGTCCTTGACCGCCTTGCGGATGCCGAGCGGAATAGAGATCACATAGGAAATGATCAGGATCCAGAACCCGAGCGAGACCGAAACCGGCAGCTTGTCGATGATCAGATCGATCACCGAGGCATTGCGGAAGAAGCTCTCGCCGAAATCGAAGCGAAGATAGTCCCACATCATGTCGAGGAAGCGGGTGAGCGGCGGCTTGTCGAAGCCGAACTGCTGCTCGAGCTTGGCGATGAATTCGGGATCGAGGCCCTGTGCTCCGCGATAACGGGAGTTGTCTTCAAAGCCGCCCCCCTGGGAGCCGAGCAAATCGCCACCGCCCGACAAGCGGTCGGAGGCACTGTCGCCCTGGCCCGTCAGCTGTGCAATCACCTGCTCCACCGGCCCGCCAGGGGCAAACTGCACGACCAGGAAGGAAATGCCCATGATGCCGATCATGGTCGGGATCATCAGAAGCAGTCGTCGAAGGATATAGGCGCCCATCAGCAGCTAGATCCCATCGATGGGGGAGCAAAGGCACTCGGCATGGTCAGCGTCAACCGGTGTCGTCCTTCCTTCGCGGCCCCGGCCGCGTCTTCGGTGATTCGTTTTCCTAGTGATGCCACACCGCCTGCGGCTAGGCTAGTTTGCAGCCTTGGTGGACCACCAGATCGACGGAAAGCCCAGCGAATATTCCGGCAACGGATCCGGATGCGCAATCGTATCCCAGTAGGCGATCCGCGACGTCTTGGAGCTGTAAGTCGGCACGACGATGTGGTGGGCGAGCAGCACACGGTCCAGCGCCTTCACGGCGGCGATCTGCTCGTCGCGGTCTTTGGCGAAGATGACCTTTCGGATCAGCGCGTCGACACCCGGATCGCTGATGCCGCTGTAGTTCTGCGAACCCTCGCGGTCAGACGCTTGAGAGCCCCAGTATTCCGCCTGCTCATTGCCCGGATTGGCCGACTGGGCCCAGGCATTGTACATTACGTCGAAATCACGCGAGCGCCAGCGGTTAGTGAACTGAGACTGCTCGACGCTGCGCACGGTCGCCTCCACACCAATCATCTTTAGATTGCGGGCGAAGGCGAGCGCGACCGGCTCGATTGTCGGACCACCAAGCATGATCTCGAAGCTGAGCGGCTCGCCGGTCTTGATGTTCACCATCTGGTTTCCGCGCAACTCGTAGCCGGCGTCCTTCAGGAGGTTGACTGCCTTGCGCAAGTTCTCCCGGAGCTTCTGAGGGTCGCCGTTCACCGGGTTCTCGTAGGGCTGGGTGAAGACTTTGGGTGGAACGAGGTCTTTCACCTCATTGAGGATTTCCAGTTCGCGTCCTTCCGGAAGGCCAGACGACGCAAGCTCTGTCCGGAAGAAGAAGCTGTCGACCCGATCATAGGAGTCGTAGAAGATTGTTCGCCGCAACTCCTCAAAGTCGAAGGCGTAGTTGAGGGCTTCCCGCACACGCGGGTCGGCGAACTTCTCGCGTCGGGTATTGAAGACGAAGCCGACCATGACGCCGACCTTGCGCAGCTCGTTTTCATATTCCTCCAGCTTGACGCGCCCCTCCTTGACGGCCGGAAAATCGTAGGCGGTCGCCCAGCGCCGGGCGGTATTTTCCCACCAGTAATCCTCGTTGCCGGAGCGGAAGGACTCAAACATCACGTCACGATCGGCATAGTAGCGGTAAGTGATCGTACCGAAGTTGTTCTGGCCCACGTTGACGTTCACGTCCTTGCCCCAGTAGTCGTCGCGCAGTTCGTAGGTGATCGCCGAGCCGGGATTGAGCGACGCGACCTTGTATGGCCCGGATCCCAGCGGTGGCTCCAGGGTCGTGCGGCTGATGTCGCGCTGTTCTCCGTTGGGCCCCTTTCCTTCCCACCAGTGCTTCGGCACGATCGTCAACTGTCCGACGATCTGCGGGAGTTCCCGGTTGTTCGGTTCGTCGAAGGTGAAAGTGACTTCACGTTCACCCGTCTTCTCCGCCTTCACCACGTGGCGGTAGTAGAACTCCATCTGGGGAACGTTTTCCTTGGCATTCTCGAAACTGAAGATGACGTCTTCCGGCGTCACCGGCTTCCCGTCCGCCCATTTCGCCTCCGGCCGCAGCCGGAACGTGACGGAGGAATAGTCGTCCGGATAGCTGAGGGATTCCGCGAGGAGGCCGTACACTGAGTTCAGTTCGTCATCGGCCGGAACAAGCAAGGGTTCGAACACATGGGAGAGACCCGAAGCGGGTTCGCCACGCGCGAGGAGCGGGTTCAGCGTGTCGTAGTTACCTTCCACCGCCAGCCGCAGCGGTCCGCCTTTGGGAGCCTGCGGATTGACGTAGTCAAAGTGCGGGAAGCCTTCCGAATACTTGAGGTCGCCAACGGTCGCGACACCGTGCTGCCACTGGTCTTCCGCCTCCTGAGCTCTGCTGGGTCCCGACAACACGGGCACGGCGAGAGCCAATGACAGGACGAATGCGGTGAAGCGGCGGTGGGCCAACATGCAAAAACCCTTTTCTGTTCTTGTTGCTCCGAAGCATAGGGCAAAGTCGGGCGAAATACAGGCCAGGACGCTCACAAGCGTTTTATCGCGACGTCTCGTGTGAACAATCTCCGTTTCACCAAAATCCCGTTTCACGTTAGATTCGATCGAGGTGATTTGCGGGGACGACAGCAGGCATGCGCAGCACAACAAGGATGAGCACCGTGATGTTGGCCGCGGGACTGGGGCTTGCGCTCTTCGCCGGAGGAGCCGCAGCGGAGACGAAGCCGGCCAAGGAGCTTTTCGGTGCGGCGAAACTGCCGAGCCAGAGCGCCGCTGCCCCGATCGGCTCCTATGCCAAGGGGTGCATGGCAGGCGCCATCGCGCTCCCGACTGACGGACCGACATGGCAGGCCATGCGGCTTTCGCGCAACCGCCGCTGGGGCAATCCCGAGCTGATCGCGCTGCTGGAGCGGTTTTCCCTGGATGCGGCAGCTCTCGGCTGGGGTTCCGGCATTCTGGTGGGAGACATTTCCCAGCCGCGGGGCGGCCCGATGCTCTTCGGGCACGCATCGCACCAGATCGGGCTTGATGCCGACGTTTGGTTCACGCCGAAGCCGGCAACGCCACTCTCGCCGCAACAGCGCGAGGACATGCCGTTCACCTCCATGCTCGACAAGAGTAAATTCCTCACCGTCGATTCCAGGCGCTGGACCGATACCCACGCACGGGTGGTCATGCAGGCGGCGAGCTACCCGCAGGTTGAGCGGGTCTTCGTTAACCCGGCGATCAAGAAGAAGCTCTGCGAGACCTGGCGCGGCGACCGCACCAACCTGGGCAAGGTCCGGCCCATCTACGGTCACGACGAACACTTCCACATCCGCATCGGCTGCCCTGCAGGAGCGAGCAACTGCAAGCCGCAGGCGCGGGTGGGCGAAGGGGACGGCTGCGACAAGTCGCTCGCCTGGTGGTTCACCGAAGAGCCGTGGGCAAAGCCGAAGAAGGATCCGAACGCCAAGCCGGTCAAGCCGCGCCAGGTGATGCTCTCCGATCTTCCAAAGGCCTGTGCTGCCGTGCTGGCCGCGCCTGCTGCCGCAGGCAGCGAGGCGACGATGGCCTATTCGGAACCGGCGGCCGTAGCGGCACCGGTTCAGAACATCGAGGCGATCATCCAGCAGGCGCCGAAGCCGCTGCCGGAGCTGGGACCGACGCCGCTTCCGCGGCCGTTTGACTAACGCGGCAGGCGCTCCACTTTTCAACTGCGCTGCTCCGCTGTAGAAGCTGCACATCGATCTCATCCGTCGCGAGACCTTGCCTTTGACCTCTCCCTGCATCGCGCTCATCGCTCACGACGAGAAGAAGGACGACATGGCGGCCTTCGCGCAACAGCATCAGCAGGCGCTTTCGAGGTTCCGGCTGGTTGCAACGGGTACCACGGGTGGGCGAATCCAGGATGCCTGCCCCGGGCTTGCCGTCACCCGCCTCAAAAGCGGACCGCTCGGCGGAGACCAGCAGATCGGCGCGATGATCGCCACGGGCGAGGTGGCGATGCTGATCTTCTTCATCGATCCATTGACCTCCATGCCGCACGACGTCGACGTGAAGGCGCTCACGCGGCTTGCAACCGTCTACGACATTCCGATGGCGCTCAACCGCGCCACCGCGGAACGCCTGATCGATTTCCAATAACCGACACCAACGACTGCTGGAACCGATGCATCACGCCGCCGAAAACCATCGCCTGCCCTTTCCGATCCTGCTCGGCGATATCGGCGGCACCAACGCCCGGTTCTGCATCCTTGCCGACGAAAGTTCCGAACCAATCCAGTTCCCGAACTTGCGGACGGCGGACTTCCCGACCATCGATGATGCGATCCGGATGGACGTCCTGGAGAAGACGAGCGTCAGGCCGCGCTCCGCAATTCTGGCGGTCGCCGGCCCGATCGAAGGCGACGAGATCGACCTGACGAACTGCGACTGGATCGTCCGGCCAAACGCCTTGATTTCCGATCTCGGTTTCGAAGACGTTCTGGTTTTGAACGACTTCGAAGCACAGGCGCTTGCGGCTGCCTGCCTGACGGAGGACTACCGCGAGGTGATTGGTCCCTCCGCGAGGCCTACGGTTGCTTCTCGTGTTGTGCTTGGCCCCGGCACGGGTCTTGGTGTTGCCGGACTGGTGCATGCGCGTGGAACCTGGTTTCCCGTTCCGGGCGAAGGCGGCCACGTGGACATCGGTCCTCGTTCGCAGCGGGACTATCAGATTTTCCCGTATCTGGAGCCTATCGAGGGACGGATTTCGGCCGAGCAGCTTCTCTGCGGCCGCGGCCTCGTCAACATCTACCGAGCCGTCTGCGCAGCGGATGGGATGGATGCTACCCTCACCCTGCCATCCGATGTGACTGCGGGTTGGCAATCGGGAAGCAATCGCCAGGCAGCGGAGACGGTCTCGCTCTTTTCCACCTATCTCGGACGGCTCGCCGGCGACATGGCACTGATCTTCATGGCGAAGGGCGGGGTCTATCTGGCCGGTGGCATCTCGCAGAGGATTATCCCGGCGCTGAACCAGCCGGAGTTCCGCCGGGCGTTCGAGGACAAGGCGCCGCACAGCGCCTTGATGCGGCAGATCCCGACCTTCGTCGTCACGCATCCGCTTGCTGCGATCGCCGGGCTTGCCAGCTATGCCCGCACACCGACGAGCTACGGCATCCCGACGCAAGGGCGGCGCTGGCAGGGCTGAGACCATGGCCTGCAGCACTAGCCAAGCCCGTCCGCAGCCGGTATAGACCCGCGACGCCGGGCCATCCGGGCTCCAGCGCCATGAATGCTGAGGGATCTTCCTTTTTGGGCGCAGCGAAAGACAAGAAATCACATCTCGACTCCGGTACCATTACCAGTGTCCTCAAGCGCGTGATTGCCGAGAACGGCCGCGACCACATTCGCGGCTATGCGTTCGCCATCTTCTGCCTGGTGATCGTGGCGCTTTCGACTGCCTTCACCGCCTGGATCATGGAGTCCGTCGTCAACGAGGCCTTCGCGAACCAGCGGGCAGACGTGGTATGGCTGATCTGCGGCGCGATCTTCATCGCCTTCGTGCTGCGCGGGTTTGCCACCTACGGGCATTCGGTGACGCTCTCCAAGATCGGCAATAACATCGTCGCCGGCTATCAGCGCCGCCTTTACACGCATCTGATGAGCCTTTCGGTCGGCTTCTTCAGCGAGGCCCGCTCGGCCCAGATCGCGGCGCAGGTGAGCCAGAACGTCAACGGCATCCGGGATGTGCTCAACCTCACCGTCACCTCCACCGCACGAGATCTTCTCACGTTGATCTCGCTGATCGGGGTGATGGTGATGAAGGATCCGGTCCTGTCTCTGATCGTCTTTGTCGTGGCGCCGCCGCTTCTTTATGCCCTTCGCTACGTCTCGCGCCGCCTTCGCAGCGCCACGCGCGAGTCCATCATCCTCAACAGCCATGTGCTGGGTGCGATGCAGGAGACGATCCAAGGGATCGCCATCGTCAAGGCGTTCACGATGGAGCAGGAACTGACCCGCAAGGTCGACGGCATCATCGGCCAGGCCGAAAATCGTGCTAACAAGATTGCCCGTCTTTCCGAGCGCACAGCGCCACTGACGGAGACCTTCGCCGGCCTCGCGATCTCCAGCGTGCTGGCCTATGCCGCATTCCGCTCGATCTATGACGGCGTTCCGCCCGGTGCCTTCTTCGCCTTCGTCACGGCTCTGCTGCTCGCTTACGATCCAGCGCGCCGGCTGGCCAAGCTGCAGGTGCAGATGGAGCGTGCGGTGGTCAACGCCCGAATGATCTATGCGCTTCTCGACACGCAGCCAATGCAGCGCGACAAGCCCGGCGCGAGGGATCTTTCCGTCACTGATGCCGAGATCGCCTTTGATGATGTTACCTTCTCTTATGGAAACGGACAGCCCGTCGTCAGGGGCATCAGCTTCGTCGCCGAGGGCGGCAAGACGACGGCGCTCGTCGGTCCTTCGGGCGCCGGGAAGTCAACCATCATCAACCTCATACCCCGGTTCTACGACCCCTCGGGCGGCCGGATCCTGATCGACGGGCAGGATATCAGCGACGTGACGAAGGCGTCGTTGCGACACCACATCGCGTACGTTTCGCAGCAGCCCTATCTGTTTGAAGGGACGATCCGCGACAACATCCGCTATGGCCGACCCGACGCGACGGATGCCGAGGTCGAGGAGGCGGCGAAGCTCGCCTATGCCCATGATTTCATCCTGGCGCAGCCGTCCGGCTACGAGACGCCTGTCGGCGAAAACGGCGTTACGCTGTCGGGCGGGCAGCGTCAGCGCCTGTCGATCGCGCGCGCTCTTGTGCGCAACGCGCCCATCCTGCTGCTCGACGAGGCGACGTCGGCACTCGACAACGAGTCGGAAGCTGCCGTGCAGAAGGCGCTGGAAACGGCGATGAGCGGCCGGACAGTCGTCGTCATTGCGCACCGCCTATCGACCGTCGTCAATGCCGACAAGATCGTCGTTATGCATGAGGGCCGCCTGGTCGAGGAGGGAAGTCACGAGACGCTTGCACAGCGCAAGGACGGTCTTTACGCTCGCCTCAACAACCTGCAACTGCCCGAGCCTACTTCCTGAGATGAAAGCACTGACAGCATGAGCGACAACCCGATGAAACTCGTGGTGGTAGGGGCTGCCGGTCGCATGGGCCAGACCCTGATCCGGGTGATTCATGAGACCGATGGAGCGGTTCTGCATGCGGCGATCGAGCGAGACGGTTCACCCTTTGTGGGCAAGGACGCGGGCGAGATTGCCGGAGTCGGTCCTCTTGGTGTTTCCGTGACAACGGATCCGCTCGAAGCGTTCCTCGATGCAGATGGCGTCCTGGATTTCACCAGTCCTGCAGGAAGTGTCGAATTCGCCGGCCTTGCCGCGCAGGCCCGCATCGTTCACGTCATCGGCACAACCGGCTGCTCGGCAAACGACGAACAGAAGTTCGAAGCGGCGGCGCGTCATGCGCGCATCATCAGGTCCGGCAATATGAGCCTCGGTGTCAATCTGCTTGGGGTGCTTGTGGAACAGGCGGCACGCGCGCTTCCTGCCGCGCAATGGGATATCGAGGTGGTGGAAATGCACCACAAGCACAAGGTAGACGCCCCTTCGGGCACGGCCCTTCTGCTCGGGGAGGCCGCAGCCAAGGGGCGCGGGATCTCCCTTCAGCCCAATGCGGTGAAAGTTCGCGATGGCCATACCGGCGCCCGCTCCGATGGTACGATCGGGTTTGCGACGCTGCGCGGCGGCTCCGTCGTCGGCGATCACTCCGTGCTGCTGGCCGGCGAAGGTGAGATCGTGACGCTTTCCCACAGCGCCCGCGACCGCTCCATCTTTGCCCGTGGCGCCGTTGCGTCCGCTCTTTGGGGGCGTACGCGCAAGCCGGGGCTTTACGACATGCTCGACGTGCTCGGGCTTACCCATTGATCATCCGGAGGATTTGACTTCATGAGCGGCACCCTTGTCCTTGTTCGCCACGGCCAGAGCGAGTGGAACTTGAAGAACCTGTTCACGGGCTGGCGCGACCCTGATCTGACGGAACTTGGCATCAAGGAAGCAGAAATCGGCGGGCAGGCGCTCGCCGATGCAGGCCTCACGTTCGATATCGCCTTCACGTCGGTTCTGAAGCGCGCCGAGGAGACGCTGCGCATCGTGCTTGACACGGTCGGTCAGCCGGATCTCGAGACCATCCGCGACCAAGCACTCAACGAGCGTGATTACGGCGATCTCTCCGGCCTGAACAAGGACGATGCGCGCGAAAAATGGGGTGAGGAGCAGGTGCATATCTGGCGCCGATCCTACGACGTGCCGCCGCCGGGCGGGGAAAGCCTGCGCGACACCGGTGCCCGCGTCTGGCCCTATTACATGACCGAAATCCTTCCGCGCGTGCTGCGTGGGCAGACGGTTCTGGTTGCCGCGCACGGCAATTCGTTGCGCTCGCTGGTCATGGTGCTCGACCGGATGACGAAGGACGAGATCCTGAAGCTCAATCTCGCGACCGGCGTGCCGATGGTCTATAAGCTGAACCCGGATTCGACGGTGGCTTCCAAGGAAGTTCTCGGCGACATGTCCGGCGCCCATTGAGTTGAAACGTCGGGCACTTCTCCGGCTCAGGTCTCGACTGTGAACTGAACGCGGTCTGCCGGAAACCGGCTGACCGCGAACTGAACGGCTACGCCGTCGACATCCGCATTCAAGGACCGCGTCACCAGCACGATCGCTCCGGCTGAGAGTTGGAGATCCTGCATGTCCGCAGCTTCTGCATGCGTGGCCGTCACCTCCGTCGTTACCCGCACGTAGTCCGACAGTCCAAGTTGCCGGAAGGCAGCCGTGATCGAGCCGGTGGAGCGATAGACGTTGTCGATGCCTGAAAACCGCTTCGCCGGAAACCAGGCGGTTGCCCTCGATACCGGCTGCCCATCGGCCTTGCGTAGCGTTTCCAGGCGGATGACGCGCGCGGCTGGGCCAAGCCGAAGCTGTTGCGACAGATGTTCTGATGCGGCCTCCTCTGCCGCATACAGCAGAAGCCCCTCCGTTTCCCGCACCTGCGCCCCGATGCCCTCGTTGAACCGTGTTCGACGGGAAATGGGAAAATTCAGGCGCTGCTTGCGTTCGATCATGGTGCCTATGCCTTGCACGGCGCGGACGATGCCTTCCTGAGCAAGCGCCGCGAGCGCGCTTCGCACCGTGTGCCGGTTGACGCCGAACTGCGCCGCGAGCGCAGTTTCCGGCGGCACGCGCCCCGTTTCGTCATACTCACCGTTGGCTATCGAGGCCCGAATACGATCTGCGATCTGCCGCCACAAGGCTACCCCGCTTTGCCGATGAACCGCCGAATCTATCGCCATGTCACACTCTTGTTATGTCCGCACTTTAACTCTACATTAAATTGTATAGTTGTCTATAACAATAGACATTTGGTGAGACTGTTGATGACAAATTCCTCCTCCAACCCGTTGGCCCCAGAACAAGAAGCGCGACGGCGTGCCGCCGCATTGCTTGCACGCGCTAGAGCCGACGAACTGAGCACTGCATGGGAAAAACTGCCTATAAAACCGGAGTCCAACCCGGTTCGGGGGCCGGAGACGGGGCTGGTCATGGTTCGCGGACGGATCGGCGGCGGCGGCGCTCCCTTCAACCTGGGTGAAGCGACGGTGACTCGCGCGACCGTCCTCCTCTCATCCGGCACTGCAGGGCACGCTCAGTCGCTCGGCACCGACAAAGCGAAGGTCCGACTGGCGGCGATCTTCGACGCGCTTTGGCAGGAAGAACAGACGGCTGCCTTCGTCGAGAGCGAGATCCTTGCGCCGGTCGAAGCCCGAATTCAAGAGGAAGATCGACAGCAGGCAGAGAAAACGGCAGCAACGCGCGTCGACTTCTTCACCATGGTACGGGGAGACGACTGATGAGCATGAGTGCGCGGGCCCTCTCCGGCGGCTTCAGCCAACCCGTCTTCGACGCTCAGGCTGTGTTCCGTCTGATGATGGAGGGAATGTCACGGCCAGGCACTATCCAGACCGTCAATGCAGACGTTGGACAGCCTTCGCCGCTTGGACGAGCCGCGGGCGCGGTGGCGCTCGCTCTTTGCGATGCAGATACCCCTGTCTGGCTCCATTCGTCGTATGCATCTTCTGCGGTCGCTCGGTGGATTGCATTCCACACTGGCGCCACCACGACATCTGAGAAAGCCGAGGCGCGTTTCGCCTTGATGCAGGCCGCCGTCGGCGTCTGTTCCTTCGACCTTTTCGCATCCGGCACCCAGGAATATCCCGATCGGTCGACGACAATCATCATCGAAGTCGAAGCCATTGGCGAAGGTCGTCCGCTCGCGCTTTCGGGGCCGGGTATCAAGGAGCAGGTGATGGTCAACATCCAAGGCTTGCCTGGCATCTTCGACGGCAGTTGGAAGAGCAATGGAGCGCTCTTCCCACGAGGGGTCGATGTTGTCCTGACCGCCGGAAGCAGGCTGCTCTGCCTGCCCCGAACAACCAAGCTGGCCTGAGGAGAACGTCATGTATGTCGCCGTCAAGGGTGGCGAGGCCGCCATCAATGCCGCCCATAGCCTCCTCGCCGACCGCCGACGCGGAGACCGCTCTCTGCCGTCGTTGACCATGGAGCAAATCGTCGAGCAGCTTTCGCTCGCCGTCGACCGGGTGATGGCGGAAGCATCGCTTTATGATCGTGCGCTTGCGGCGCTCGCCGTCAGGCAGTCGCGCGGCGACCTGATCGAAGCAATCTTCCTCCTTCGAGCCTATCGCACAACGCTACCGCGCTTCGGCACGTCTGTGCCCATCGACACGGCAAATATGCAGATCGAGCGGCGGATTTCGGCGACGTACAAGGATCTGCCGGGAGGGCAGGTTCTCGGACCGACGTTCGATTATACGCACCGGCTTCTTGACCCGGCGCTTCTGCATGACGAAGCGGTCGAGGAACCGTCGCGGAAGGAGCCTCTTCCCGGAGCGACGACGCGCGTTTCGGACATTCTCGCCACCGAAGGGCTGATCGAGGCAGACAGTGTCCTGCCGCAAGACGAGCCGCCGGGCGATCTCACCCGCGAGCCGATGGAATTTCCGATGGGCCGCGACCTTAGACTTCAGGCGCTGGCGCGCGGCGACGAAGGCTTCCTGCTGGCGCTCGGCTATTCGACGCAACGTGGATACGGACGTAACCACCCCTTCGTCGGCGAGATCCGCATCGGCGAGGTGGAGGTCGAGATGGAGGTTCCGGAAATCGGCTTTGCTGTTTCGCTGGGCCGCATCCAGGTCACCGAATGCCAGATGGTCAACCAGTTCAAGGGATCATCCAAGGCACCCCCGCAATTCACCCGCGGATACGGCCTCGTTTTCGGTCAAAGCGAGAGGAAAGCGATGAGCATGTCGCTTGTCGACCGTGCGCTCCGAGCCGAGGAACTGGGGGAGGACATCACGGCACCGGCACAGGACGAGGAGTTCGTGATCTCCCATGCCGACAACGTACAGGCGACGGGCTTCGTCGAGCACCTCAAGCTACCGCATTACGTGGATTTCCAGGCAGAACTCGCTCTTGTGAGGAGAATGCGCGCAGACATTGAGGCCACGCAAGAAGAAAATAGCAGTGTGGAAGGCGCCACCGAAAACCGGCGTTAGTCCCGACCAGTTTCGCCGTACCAATAGGCACAGCAGAGGCCGGTGGCAGTAAAGACCGAAAAGAACATCGTGATCAGAAGGCCAGTATCCATGACTATCGTCTCCTTTTGCCATGGGGGAACTCGCAATGTCTCCTGAGGTTCCCTCCGACCAAGGTCTGGCGGCCTACAACTTTGCCTATCTGGACGAGCAAACGAAGCGGATGATCCGGCGGGCGATCCTGAAGGCTATCGCCATTCCGGGATATCAGGTTCCCTTCGCCTCGCGCGAAATGCCGATGCCCTACGGCTGGGGCACGGGAGGCGTTCAGGTGACCGCCTCCATCATCGGACCGGACGATGTGCTCAAAGTAATCGACCAGGGTGCCGACGACACCACCAATGCCGTCTCCATCCGCGCCTTCTTCCAGAAGGTCGCCAATGTAGCGGTCACTACGCACACGAAGGAGGCGACGATCATCCAGACCCGCCACCGGATTCCGGAGCAGGCACTCTCTGAAGGCCAGGTGCTGGTCTACCAGGTGCCGATCCCGGAGCCGCTTCGCTTTCTGGAGCCGCGCGAGACCGAAACGCGCAAGATGCATGCGCTTGAGGAATACGGCCTCATGCATGTGAAGCTGTATGAAGACATTGCCCATAACGGCCGCATCTCCAAGACCTATGCCTATCCGGTCAAGGTCGCCGGACGCTACGTCATGGACCCCTCGCCGACGCCGAAGTTCGACAATCCGAAGATGCACATGTCGGACGCTCTCCAGCTGTTCGGCGCCGGGCGCGAGAAGCGCATCTATGCCATTCCACCCTATACGGAGGTCGTGAGCCTCGACTTCGAGGACCATCCTTTCGAGATCCAGCGCTTCGACAAGCCCTGTGCGCTGTGCGGGGCGGAGAATGTGTATCTCGACGAGGTGATCCTCGACGACAAGGGCGGGCGCATGTTCGTCTGCTCCGACACCGACCACTGCGAAGACCGCCGCGAACACGGCCATGCCGGCGAGATGCTTGCACGCCAGGAGGCCGCAGAATGACTGACGCACCTCTTCTCAAGGTCAACGCCGTCTCCAAATTCTACGGCCAGCGCATCGGTTGCAAGGAGGTTTCCTTCGACCTTTGGCCTGGGGAGGTTCTCGCCATCGTTGGCGAATCCGGCTCCGGCAAGACGACACTTCTGAACTGCATCTCGACGCGGCTTCTGCCGACGACCGGCAGCGTGGAATACACCATGCGCGACGGCAGCGTCCGCGACCTCTACCACATGAGCGAAGCGGAGCGCCGCTTCCTGATGCGCACCGACTGGGGCTTCGTGCACCAGAACCCGGCCGACGGCTTGCGGATGACGGTTTCGGCCGGTGCCAACGTCGGCGAGCGACTGATGGCGGTCGGTAACCGACACTACGGCAATATCCGCGCGACCGCGAGCGACTGGCTTACCCGCGTCGAGATCAGTAAGGACCGCATCGACGACGCACCCCGTGCCTTCTCCGGCGGCATGCGCCAGCGGCTGCAGATTGCCCGCAATCTGGTCACCGGCCCCCGCCTCGTCTTCATGGACGAGCCAACCGGTGGTCTCGACGTCTCCGTCCAGGCGCGTCTCCTCGATCTCGTCCGCGGCCTTGTCAACGATCTCGGGCTCTCAGCCATCATCGTCACCCATGACCTTGCGGTCGCCCGGCTTCTGTCGCATCGGATGATGGTGATGAAGGACGGGCACGTCATCGAACACGGGCTAACCGACCGCGTCCTCGACGATCCGCGTGAGCCTTACACGCAGCTGCTCGTTTCTTCCATTCTGCAGGTCTAGGAGAGCATCATGGCCACGTCCCTCGTCGTCTCCGAAGTGTTCAAGAGCTTCACCATGCATCTGCGCGACGGCATCAAGCTGCCGGTCGTCAAGGACGTGAATTTTTCCGTGGCGAGCGGCGAATGCATCGTGCTCGGCGGCCCCTCAGGCATCGGCAAGAGCTCGATCCTGAAAATGCTCTACGGCAACTACGCCGTGGATGCGGGGCAGATCCTCGTCTCGCATCATGGCAGGATCGTCGATATCGCGACCGCCGATCCTCGGACCGTGCTTGACGTGCGCCGGCACACGCTGGGATATGTCAGCCAGTTCCTTCGCACCGTTCCGCGCGTTTCAGCGCTGGACGTGGTCGCAGAGCCTCTTGTTGCCCGCGGCGTCGTTGCGGAGGAGGCAAGGCAGTCGGCCTCCGCTCTGCTGTCGCAGCTGAACCTGCCGAAGGAGCTCTGGGGTCTGCCGCCGGCGACTTTTTCCGGCGGAGAGCAGCAACGTGTCAACATTGCCCGTGGCTTCATTACCGATCACAGCATTCTTCTGCTCGACGAGCCGACCGCCTCGCTCGACGCCCGCAACAGGCGTGTCGTAGTGGAGATGATCGCCGAGAAGAAACAGAAGGGCGTTGCCTTGCTCGGGATCTTCCATGACGAGGAAGTGCGCGAGGCCGTTGCCGGCCGTATCCTCGACGTGATGCAGTTCTCTCCACGAAAGGCTGCCGCATGAGCGTCAAGGTCGGGCTTGAGCCTGCTATCCACCCGAGCGCCAGCGTCAAGAACTCGATGCTCGGTCGCTATACAGAGATCGCCGATCGTTGCCGCATCGACGAGGCGGAGATCGGCGACTACTCCTACATCATGCAGGATGGCTCGGTCTGGTGCGCGACGATCGGCAAGTTCGTCAACATCGCTGCATCCGTTCGCATCAACGCCACCAATCATCCGACCTGGCGGGCGACGCTCCACCACTTTACCTATCGAGCCGCGAACTATTGGGACGATGCCGAGAACGAAGAAGAATTCTTCGCGTGGCGGCGGGAAAACCGTGTCACAATCGGCAACGACGTCTGGATCGGACATGGAGCAACAATCTTGCCCGGCGTCAGCGTCGGCAATGGTGCGGTGATCGGCGCCGGGGCGGTCGTCTCGAAGGATGTCGCTCCCTACACCATCGTGGGCGGCGTGCCGGCAAAGCTCATTCGCGACCGCTTTTCACCCGAGACGGCGGCTCGAATGGACAAGCTCGCATGGTGGGATTGGGACCACCTGAAACTGCGTTCTGCACTCAAGGATTTCCGCGCTCTGAGCGCCGAAGAATTCCTGTCTCGCCACGGCGGTTGAGGCCCTGGCCGCGGCGGGTCAATTGTAACACTGACGACACAAAACCGACATTCAGCCTTCATCTACGGCAGCTAATCCCAAGCCCAGAATGGGTTTGCAAGGGCAAGAGAGCATGAAGTTCGAACTCAGGAACGTCACCCGCCGCTTTGGTGAGAAGACGGCAGTGAGCGATGTCACTCTCGACATCCCCCAGGGACAAATGGTCGGCATCATCGGCCGCTCCGGTGCCGGCAAGTCGACCCTCCTGCGGATGATCAACCGCCTGACGGATCTCTCCTCCGGTTCCATCCACTTCGGAGATCTGGAAGTCTCCCGCCTCCGGGGAGGTGCGCTACGCAACTGGCAGCGTGACTGCGCGATGATCTTCCAGCAGTTCAATCTGGTTCCGCGCCTCGACGTGCTGACCAATGTCCTGCTCGGCCGCCTCAACCACCGTTCGACCACCATGAGCCTTCTCGGCGTCTATACCCGCGAGGAGCGCCTTATGGCGATTGCGGCGCTGGAGCGGCTCGGCATCGAGCAGACGGCGCTGCAGCGGGCCGGAACGCTGTCCGGCGGGCAGCAGCAGCGTGTTGCCATTGCGCGTGCCTTGATGCAGGCGCCGAAGATGGTGCTTGCAGACGAGCCTATCGCCTCCCTCGACCCGCTCAACGCCAAGATCGTCATGGACGCGCTGCGCGACATCAACGATCGCGAGGGTATCACCGTCGTCACCAACCTCCACACGCTCGACACTGCCCGTTCCTATTGCGAACGCATCATCGGGATGGCTGCCGGGCGCGTTGTGTTTGACGGCACGCCGGCCGAGCTGACGTCCGGTGCCGTTCAGGAGATTTACGGCTCCGACCGCGATGGCGCCGGGATCGACGAAACGATGACTTCGACCAGCATCAACGTTCCCGCAGCCGAAAAGGCTGCCAGACCATCTGCCGGCGTCAACGCCCTGGCTGCCGCCAGCGTCTGATCAGCCGCACCGATCGTCACGCCCGCGTCAAGGGCACCTCATGCAACAGCAATCCGGACTGACCGGAAAAACAGGAGAGATCTCATGCTGAAGAAAACTCTGCTCGCCACCGCGGCTCTGGTCGCTCTCGCTGGTAACGTCATGGCCGAAGACTTGAAGGAATTCCGCATCGGCATCCTCGGCGGCGAAAACGAAGCCGACCGCCTGCGCAACTTCCAGTGCATGACCGAAAAGCTGCCGTCCGTTCTCGGCGTCGAAAAGGTCTCGCTGTTCCCAGCCGCCGACTATGACGGCGTGATCCAGGGTCTTCTCGGCGGCACGCTCGATTACGCCGAACTCGGCGCCTCCGGCTACGCCAAGGTCTACCTGGAAAACCCCGAAGCCGTTGAGCCGATCCTGACGACCGTGCAGACCGACGGCTCCATGGGCTACCACTCGATCATGGTTGCCCGCAAGGATTCCGGCATGACCAAGGTCACCGACATCAAGGGCAAGAAGCTGGGCTATGCTGATCCGGACTCCACGTCTGGTTACCTCATTCCGGTCGTCACCCTTCCCGAGGCCCTCGGCGGCACCCCGGTCAAGGAATTCGTCGCTGAAACCGGCTTCGGTGGCGGTCATGAGAACCTCGTTCTCGAAGTGGTCAAGGGCACGTTCGACGCTGGCACCACCTGGGGCTCTGGCGTTGGCGAGTTCAAGGACGGCTACTCCTCCGGCAATCTGCGCAAGATGGTCGACAAGGGCATCCTCAACATGGACGACCTCGTCGAGCTCTGGCAGTCCCCGCTGATCCCGAACGGCCCGGTCGTCGTCCGCACGTCCATGAACGACGACATGAAGACGAAGTTCAAGGAGTTCATGATGGCCCTGCCGGAAAGCGATCCGGCCTGCTTCTCCGCCATCCAGGGCGGTGACTTCAAGGGCTTTGCCGAAGTCAACGTTGACTTCTATAAGCCGATCATTGACGCCCGCAAGGCGACCATCGGCGGCTGATAAGCCCCCGCATCACGAGGCCGCCGAACGGAACCCCGCTCGGCGGCCTTTTCTTGATCGCACCATCCAGGAAAGCGCCCATGCCGACTTCCGTCCCCGCCACTACGCTCAGCGGTAACGGCCTTCTGATCGAGCGCCACTGGCAGCAGCTCGCCGGCCAACGCCGCGTCTATACGCTGATTTCGGGCGTGCTCCTGCTGATGGTGGTTTCCGGCTCGCTGTGGTTTGCCAACGAAACCAATGCCGGCAAGTTCTTTGACCGCCTGCCGCATCTCTTCGATTTTGTCGGTGACCTCATTCCACGTGACGGCTGGGAAATCTGGCGGGCGCTGTTCGACCTTCCCTCTCCTTACGAAGACGGAAGCCTCAAGTACAATTATGTCGAGGGTCGCTACTACATCACCGACAACCTCTATATCCCGGAATACTTCTACAAGATGGTGGAGACGCTCAACATTGCGATCCTTTCCACCATCATCGGCCTGATCTTCGGCTTCATGCTGTCCTTCCTGGCAGCCAAGAACATGACCCGCAACGTCTGGGTGCGCGGGACAGCGCGACGAGTTATGGAAATCATGCGCGCCTTTCCTGAGGTCGTGCTCGCGGGCTTCTTCCTTGCCATTCTGTCGCTCGGTCCGCTCCCCGCAGTCATCGCCGTCTCCATCCATACGGTCGGAGCTCTCGGGAAACTCTTCTTCGAGGTGATCGAGAACGCCGACATGAAGCCTGATGAGGGGCTAAAGGCGGTGGGTGCCAGCTGGGTCGAGCGGTCCTGGTTCGGCATGGTGCCGCAGGTCATGCCGAACTTCATGAGCTATTTCCTGCTCCGCCTCGAGATCAACGTCCGTGCCTCCACCATTATCGGCGCTGTCGGCGGTGGCGGTATCGGCGAGCAGCTGCGCCTGTCGATCAGCCGCGGCCACGAAGCGAAGACGCTCGCAATCATCCTGCTCCTGTTGCTGACGATCATCGCCGTTGACCAGTTTTCCGCATGGCTCCGGCGCAAGCTCGTTGGCGACCAGGCATTCCAAGCCATCTGATCGGAGGCCCGTCATGATCCTTCTCAACGCCGCCGAAATGGATGCTCTGGCTTTGAGCCATCCGGACCTTCTGCACCGCTCGATCTGGCAGCGCTTTCGCGTCCCGATCATCGCGGTCGCCGTCATTCTCTATTTCATCTTCGCCTGGTGGTTCTTCGCCGTGGGCAAGGTCGTGGGAAGCGCGAACTGGGGCCTCGCGGGCAACTACCTCGCCGACTGGGTCTCCTATGAGATCCGCCCCGACATCGAGATCGCCACAGACGGTTCGATGCAGATCAACTATCCGCGCTTCGACCCGATCGGCCCCAACCCCAATCCGGACTGGCTTGAGGCCCGGCGGGAAACGGTAACGCGAACGATCGAGACGCCTGCACCGTCCGCCCCTGCGACGCCCACAACTCCTTCGTCGAGCTTCAGCTTCATGGCCCCCGCTCCCTCGCAGCAGTCCGAGACCGCTCCTGCCGCTCCCACCGTTGAGACTCGCATCGAAGAAGTTGTCACGGAAGCCGTTGTTCAGATGGGACCGGAGCGATTGATCGACGTGCAGCCCGATCGCGTGGTGCTTACCCGCGGCGACGAGGTCGTGATCCTGACGCTCGACCGTGCGGCTGACCAGGTGCTGGCGCAAGGCCCACTACCTGAATGGGCCGAGCAGCGCTCTGTCGGCGGGCGTGTCACCGCCTATTTCGGCTTTTCCGGCTGGGCCGACATCAGTGCCGACCGAGTGCGGCTGCGCAAGCGCTTCCTCGGCTGGGAGAACTTTTTCTTCGACACCAATTCGGTCTTCTTCGACAAGTCCGCCGGCGAGGTTCTTTCCCTGATCGTCAGCGGCAACCGGATCGTCCCCGGACAGAGCAATCTATCGCTTGCCTGGAACGACATCCTCTACAACCCATCGTGGCAGCATCTCGACGTCTGGACGAAGCTCTTGCAGACGATCGTGATGGCGTTCATCGGCACGCTGTTTGCGATGATCGTGGCATTTCCGCTGTCCTTCATCGCCGCGCGCAACATCTTCCAGAACCGGCCGGCCAACCAGCTCACCAAGCGCTTCTTCGATTTCCTGCGCTCGGTCGACATGCTGATCTGGGCGCTGTTCTTCACTCGCGCCTTCGGCCCTGGGCCGCTTGCAGGCATCTCCGCGATCTTCTTTACCGACACCGGGACACTCGGGAAGCTTTATGCAGAGGCGCTGGAAAACATCGACGACAAGCAACGCGAAGGGGTACGTTCTGTCGGAGCCCCTCCAGCCACCGTACAACGCTATGGCGTCGTGCCCCAGGTCATGCCGGTCTTTGCCTCGCAGGCGCTCTATTTCTGGGAATCCAACACCCGTTCAGCCACCATTATCGGCGCCGTCGGTGCCGGCGGCATCGGCCTGAAGCTGTGGGAAGCGATGCGCACCAATTCTGATTGGGAGAATGTAGCCTACATGGTGCTGCTGATCCTGATCGTCGTCTTCCTGTTCGACGGCATTTCGAACTACCTGCGCTCCAAGCTGATTGGTCCCAGGAACCACTAGTTTCGGGTCCACGAGTTTTCCTGCAGGCATCATCATTCTGTCATGCAAATCTTTTAGCGCAGGGTCCTGTTTCCCGGCGGCCTCTACCGATAGGTTCGGTCAGCTTCCCGATTCCCTGGATACGACCTTGCGATACGCCATCTATTTCGCCCCGGCTCCCGATACCGGTTTGACGCGCGCCGCCAATCATTGGCTGGGACGTGACGCCTTTACCGGCGAAATCCTCGACGCCCCGTCTCAGCTCAGTCTGCCGCAGGAGCAGTGGCGGGAGCTGGTAGCCGAACCGCAGCGCTATGGGTTTCACGCCACGCTGAAGGCGCCGTTCAACTTGCGCGAGGGGCGAACGGAAGTGGAGTTGATCGACGCTTTCGAGGCCTTTGCGGCCTCCACCGAACCCTTCGAGATTCCGCAGGCGATCATCGGCCAGCTCGGACCCTTCTTTGCCCTAGTGCCACATTCGCCTCACCCGCCACTGCAGGAGTTTGCCGCCAAAGTGGTTGAAGCCTTCGAACCCTTCCGCGCACCGTTATCGGACGCCGATATTGCGCGGCGAAAGCCTGAGCGCCTGTCGGAGGCTCAGCGGACAAACCTGCACACTTGGGGCTATCCTTATGTGATGGACGAGTTTCGCTTTCACATGACGCTCACCGGCCCGGTCGAGGCCGAATTTGCGCCGAGGGTGCATGACGAACTAAGCCCACGCTTTTCCGCCCATGACGGTGCGCCGCTTCCCATAGATGGCCTGGCGCTCTTCATCGAGCGCAACCGCGGAGAGCCCTTCACCATTCATCGCTGGCAGCCGCTTGGCGTGCCGCAACACCAGAGAAAGATGCTCCCATGAGTGCCGAGACCGTTCTGTCGAATGCCCGCATCATCGTCGATGACGAGATTGTTTCCGGTTCGCTTGTCATCCGCGACGGGAAGATTGCGGAAATCTCCGAGGCCAGCAGCAAGATCGGCGAGGACATGGAGGGCGACTACCTCCTCCCAGGCCTGATCGAGCTCCACACGGACCATCTGGAGCAGCATTACTCGCCGCGTCCGGGCGTGCGCTGGAACACGACCGCGGCAATCCAGGCGCATGACGCGCAGGTCGCCTCCTCCGGCATTACCACCGTCTTCGACTGCCTTCGCATGGGTTCAGACGAGGACGGCGGGTTCGAGAAGGGCGAAATGCGCGATCTCGCCAATGCCATCCAGGCGGCGCAGAGTGAGGGGCGCCTACGTTCGGAACACCTTTTCCACCTGCGTTGCGAAGTCTCATCGGATAACGTGCTGGAGCATTTCGCCGACTTCGCGACGGATTCTTACGTGCGTCTGGTCTCGCTGATGGACCACGCCCCGGGTCAGCGCCAGTTCCAGTCGATGGATCAATACGTCCTGTATTACAAGGAGAAGCGTGGACTCAGCGACGAGGCCTTCGCCCACTTCGTCACGCGCCGCCAGGCGGCATCGGCGAAATACTCTGCACTCCATCGCGATGAACTGGCACGCGTCTGCGCGGAGCGCGGCATTACGGTGGCCAGCCACGACGATGCCACGCTCCAACATGTCGACGAAGCCGTCGGGCACGGAGTACGGCTTGCGGAATTTCCGACCAGCTTCGACGCCGCGGAAGCCTCCCATAAGGCTGGAATGAGCGTGTTGATGGGCGCGCCGAACATCGTCCGCGGCAAGTCGCATTCCGGCAATATCGCTGCCCGCGAACTTGCCGAACGCGGTGTTCTGGACGTTCTGTCCTCCGATTATGTACCACTCAGCCTCCTGCACGCGCCCTTCGTGCTTGCCGATGATGTCGATGGCATCTCGTTGCCGCAGGCGATCGCCATGGTGACGTCGACACCCGCACGGACAGTGGGGCTGGAAGATCGCGGCAGCATCGCGCCAGGTCTACGCGCCGATCTCGTGCGCGTACACCGCGAGCGCGGCGTGCCAGTCGCACGGGCGACATGGCGCGAGGGCCGCAGGGTCGCCTGATGGATCAGCCAGCACAAGCCCAGCCAGAGGTCCCCGGGCGTCTGATCGTCGTTGTCGGCCCGAGCGGGGCCGGCAAGGACACGCTGATGGCCTACGCCGCCAGGCAGCTTCAAGGCCGGGACGACGTGGTCTTCGTTCGGCGTGTCATCACCCGCGATGGCGAGGCCGGCGGCGAGGAGCATGAGGCGGTTTGCGAGGCGGATTTTCAGCAGATGGCTGAGGCTGGTGAATTCGCCGTATCCTGGGAGGCACATGGGCTTCACTACGGCATTCCTGCCGATGCGCTGAAGCAGGTGACCCAAGGGCATCTCGTTATCGCGAATGGATCGCGCTCCGCGCTCCCACGCTTCGCCACCGCCTGCCCGTCCATGACGGTGATCAACATCACCGCCAGGCTCGAAGTGCTGGCCGAACGGCTGGAGGCACGTGGCCGGGAAAGCCGGGACGAAATCCTGCGCCGGCTTCAGCGAAGCTCTCCCGAACTGTCGGGGGAATTCGACGTCGTGACCATCGACAACAGCGGATCGATTGAAGACGCCGGCCAGGCGATGGTGGCAGCGCTGATGCAATACCTTGCGGTGCCACAGTCATCCTGACGCAGACTAGTGGGCTTCGTCCCAATTGGACGCGGCGCGTGCGTCCACCTTCAGCGGCACCTTCATCGAAATCGCCGGCATGGCTGCCTCTTCCATCGTCGCCGTGATGACAGGCAAGGTCTGATCGATCTCGCCCTCTTCGACCTCGAAGATGAGTTCGTCATGCACCTGCAGCAGCATGCGTGCTGAAAGCTTGGCCGCCTGGAGCGCCGGCTCCATCTTCACCATCGCCCGACGGATGATGTCGGCAGCCGACCCTTGGATCGGCGCATTGATGGCCGCACGCTCGTTAAAGGAACGTACCTGCGGGTTCGACGAGCGGATCTCTGGGTAGTGCGCGCGGCGGCCGAAGATCGTTTCCACATATCCGTTCTCGCGGGCGAACTCCTTGGTGCTGTCCATGTAATCGCGGATGCCGGGGAAGCGCTCGAAATACTTCTTGATGTACTCGCCGGCTTCCGACCGTTCGATCGAGAGCTGGTTGGCGAGACCGAAGGCGGAAATGCCGTAGATGATGCCGAAGTTGATCGCTTTGGCACGTCGGCGGATCTCGCTCGGCATGCCCTCGACCGGCACGCCGAACATTTCGGACGCCGTCATGGCGTGGATATCCACCCCATCGGCGAACGCCTGCCGAAGTTGCGGAATGTCCGCGACATGCGCCAGCACCCGCAGTTCGATCTGGCTGTAGTCGGCAGAAACCAGCTTGTGCCCCGGTGTCGAGATGAAGGCGGTGCGGATCTTGCGGCCTTCAAGCGTGCGGATCGGGATGTTCTGCAGGTTGGGCTCTACGGAGGAGAGACGCCCCGTGGTGGTCGAGGCGAGCGAATAAGAGGTGTGGACGCGCTTGGTCTGCGGATGGATGTAGCCCGGGAGCGCATCCGTATAAGTCGACTTGAGCTTGGTCAGTTGCCGCCAATCGACGATCTTGCGCGGGAACTCGTGTCCGGCGGCGGCCAGATCCTCAAGCACCTGCGCAGAGGTCGACCATTGTCCGGTCTTCGTCTTGGCGCCGCCCGGAAGCCCCATCTTGCCGAAAAGGATGTCGCCGAGCTGCTTGGGCGAGCCGATGGTGAAGCGCTCGCCGGCGATCTGGTAGATCTCGTCCTCGATCGCAGCAGCCTTCTGCGCCAGCTCGCCGGACAGCCGTGACAGGATCTGCCGGTCAACGGTGATGCCGCGTTCTTCCATGCGCGCCAGCGTCGCCACCATAGGCCGTTCCAGGCGCTCATAGACGCGCGTCAGCCGGTCAGCCGCCAGCCGGGGCTTCAGCACCAGAGCGAGCCGGAGCATCAGATCTGCCTTTTCTGCGGCGTAGACGGTGGCGCGGTCGATCTCTACCTGATCGAAACTCACGCCGGACTTGCCGCTGCCTGCCACGTCCTTAAACGACGCCGGCATGTGGCCCAGCCACCGATCGGAAAGGGATTCCAGGATGTGGCCGCCTTTGCCGGCTTCCAGCACATAGGACATCAGCATCACGTCGTCATAGGCGGCGATCTCGATGCCGTGACGCCTCAGGAGCAGGTAGGCATATTTCAGATTGTGCCCGACCTTCAGCACCGAAGGATCCTCGAGCAGCGGCTTCAGCCGGTCGATGACCTCGGCCTGCGTCAGCTGATTGTCGGCACGCCCGTTGCCGAGGAGATCATCGCTGCCGGTCTTGTGGCCGAAGGGAATATAGGCGGCGCGGATGTCGGTGCCGGAGGGGTTATGGGTATTGTCGGCAAGTGCGAGCGAGATGCCGACGATGTCCGAGAGCATAGGGTCGATCGATGTCCCTTCCGCCTCGAAGGCAACCACTCCCGTTTCCTGGGCGGCGCGCATCCAGTCGTCAAGGTCCTCCACGTCATCAATAGTGAAGTAGCGGCTCTTGTCGATCTTGGCCGTGGCGAAGGCCTCTGCACGCGCCTTTGCGAGCTCTGCCGGGGTCGTCGCACCATAGGCGTCGGCCGCGCCGGCCTTGCCGGAACCTGCTCTTGCGGAAGCCGTCGCCTTGCCTGCGCTTGTGCCGGCATCGAGATCCGGTCCACGTGCAGCCGAGCCCCATTCCACCTTCACCTGCGCCGGGTCGATCGCGCTGGCATCGCAGTCGCATGCTTCCGCCACGCGCCGTGTGAGGGTGCCGAACTCCATGGCCTTGAGGAAGGCGATCAGCTTTGGTCCGTTCTGCGGCTCGAGCACGAGTGCGTCGAGCGGCATGTCGAGCGGCGCATCCGTCCGTAGCTGAACCAGCCGGCGCGACAGCCGGGCAAGCTCGGCATTGGCGATGATGTTTTCCCGCCGCTTCACCTGCTTGATTTCGCCGGCGCGGGCGAGCAGCGTATCGAGATCGCCGAACTCTTCCAGCAGTTGCGCTGCCGTCTTCGGTCCGATGCCAGGGATGCCCGGTACGTTATCCACCGAGTCGCCGACCATGGCTTGGAGGTCGATCATCTTCTCCGGCCCGACGCCCCACTTCTCGACAACTTCGGGGATGCCGATCTGCTTGTCCTTCATGCTGTCATACATGTGGACATTCGGCGTCACGAGCTGCATCAGATCCTTGTCGGAAGAGATGATCGTGACATCGGCTCCGATCGCCTCGGCCTGACGTGCATAGGTGGCGATGATGTCATCCGCTTCGAAGCCTTCTGTCTCGATGCACGGCAGGTTGAAGGCGCGCGTCGCCTCACGGATCAGGCCGAACTGCGGCACCAGATCCTCAGGCGGCTCGGAGCGGTTTGCCTTGTAGGCGGTATAGAGATCCTTGCGAAAGGTCTTGGCCGAGTAATCGAAGATCACGGCGAAGTGGCTCGGCGTCACACCGACGGAGGTGTCGCGGGCGTCGGTCAGAAGCTTCCAGAGCATGTTGCAGAAGCCGGACACGGCACCGACCGGCAAGCCGTCCGACTTACGGGTCAGCGGTGGAAGGGCGTGGAAGGCACGGAAGATGAAGCCGGAGCCGTCGACAAGGAAGAGATGGTCGCCTTTTTTCATGGCTATGGAATAGCTTGCGGCACCTCCGACGTCCACGAAAACTTGCCGGCTGAAGACGCTGCAATGCAGGGGCTGCGGCATCAACCGAACGTTACCAATTTGTAATCGATCCTTCCCTTGAAAAGGCTCGGATCGCTGCGCATCTCAGGCTTACCGGCATTGATCACGCCGCAGTCTGAAGCTGGCTCGTCCCCCGCCACTCCAGACCGGACAAAGGCCTTATCCCCCTCTCCGGGCCTTTGTCCCCTTTATCGACCGCCATGGCCGAGTCCCCTCCCGGCCGTGGCGGTTTTCGTTTATGAGCGCCTTGAGACGCAGGCTTGGCGAAAGCATGGGGCGCTATATATCGCTGCCATTTCACAGCGACAGGCCTCCGATCCATGGCGTTCGACCGCTCGCATTGCGCTACCTATCTCGCCGGCCAACTGGCCAAGGGCTTTGCCCGCTCGCTGCAAAGCAGAGCTACGGCTTTGGGCTTCTCTCCGGGACAGTTTCCCGTTCTGCTCGAGCTTTGGCAGGAAGACGGGCTGACCCAGAAGCAGCTGCTGGACCGGCTGGAGGTGGAGCAGGCAACACTCGCCAATACGCTGATGCGCATGGAGCGCGGCGGTCTTATCCGCCGGGAGCCGCATCCGAAGGACCGGCGGGCCCAGATCATCCAACTCACCGAGGCCGGCAGAGATCTCGAGCGGCAGGCGATAGAAGCGGCGGCGGAAGCCGATGCCGCCCTGTTCGACGGCTTCCGGAAGTTTGAGCGGGAGCTGATGATCGAATACATGCGCATGGCGATCGAGAACGCGCGCAAGCTCTGAAGCGAACTTCGGTCTTGCCACCATCCGCAAGCGTTCAATTCGGCTTCGAAACCCACTAAGGTCGCGCCTGTTTTTGCAGACAGGAATTCTCCATGACCGATCTTTCTCCCGTCCTCGACCGTGCCGACAAGAACATCGAGCAGAGCCTGGAGCGCCTATTCGATCTCGTGCGCATCAAATCCATCTCTACCGACCCCGCCTACAAGGCCGACTGCCGCCAGGCAGCCGAATGGCTGGTGGCAACGCTCACGGAGATCGGCTTCGACGCCTCGATGCCGGGATACGGCCGGCCATCCCATGGTGGTTGCGCATCACGATGGCGCTACGGCAGACTCACCCCACGTTCTGTTCTACGGTCACTACGACGTCCAGCCCGTCGACCCTATCGAGCTTTGGGAGAATGATCCGTTCGCGCCGACCATCAAGGACATCGGAAACGGCCGCAAGGTGATCACCGGGCGCGGAACAGCCGACGACAAGGGGCAGCTGATGACCTTCGTCGAAGCCTGCCGCGCCTATAAGGAGGTGCATGGAAGGCTGCCGGTTCGCGTGACCATCCTGTTCGAAGGCGAAGAAGAGTCAGGCTCGCCGTCGCTGAAGCCGTTCCTGGAAGCAAACGCCAAAGAGCTGACCGCCGGCTGCGCGCTCGTCTGCGATACCAGCATGTGGGACGGTGACACGCCAGCCATCGCCGCAGCGTTGCGCGGCCTGGTCGGCGAGGAACTGACCATTTCTGCAGCAGATCGCGACCTTCATTCAGGTCTCTTCGGAGGTGCTGCTGCGAACCCGATCCATATCCTAACGGAAATCCTGGCGGGCCTTCGAGACGAGACCGGGCGGGTCACGCTGCCAGGATTCTATGATGGCGTGGAGGAGACGCCCTCCAACATCAAGGCGAGCTGGGAAACGCTGGGACGCACGGCTGAAAGCTTCCTGGGTGAAGTAGGCCTGTCGGTTCCTTCCGGCGAAAAGGGGCGCTCCGTTCTGGAACTGACTTGGGCGCGGCCGACCTGCGAGGTCAACGGCATCTGGGGTGGCTATACCGGCGAAGGCTTCAAGACCGTCATTGCTGCCAAGGCCTCCGCCAAGGTCTCGTTCCGGCTCGTCGGACAACAGGATCCGGCGAAGATCCGCGAGAGCTTCCGCGCCTATGTCCGCTCCAAGCTTCCAACGGATTGCCCAGTCGAGTTCCACGAGCATGGCGGTTCGCCGGCCATTCAGCTTTCTTACGATTCGCCCGTGCTGATCAAGGCGAAGGATGCGCTTTCAGACGAGTGGGCGAACCCGGCCGTCGTGGTCGGCATGGGCGGCTCGATCCCGATCGTCGGTGATTTCCAGAAAATGCTTGGCATGGATTCGCTGCTCGTCGGCTTCGGCCTCGTAGACGACCGGATCCACTCTCCCAACGAGAAGTACGACCTGAAGTCCTTCCAGAAGGGCATCCGCTCCTGGGCGCGCATCATCGCGGCCTTGGCGGAGTGAGCTGAAGGGCGCCAGCAGGTACAGAAAAACAAAAAGGTCGGGCTAGACCCGACCTTTTCTCGTCTCGATTTTCTTCAGGTGCCAGTACATCCGTGGTCACACAGAAATAGAGACAGGCATTTCCGGCGCGTCCGCTTCAGGCACGAGGCCAACAGCGGCTCAGGCGATCATCATCGCCGCAACTGGTTAACACTTCGTAAAAGACGAATATGCAAACCGTCGCTGCAATGGCGCGGTCTCCCGCATTTGCTCACTGCGCCGGAAATGCCGCTGAGCATGAGATGGGGAAGTGCTCGTTAATTTGCAAGTCCTAAAATACAAAAAGGCCGGACGAAGCCGGCCTTTTCAAGTGTCGTGCTCTAGCGAGCGAGATTAAGCAGCCTGCAGCTGATCTGCGGCGACCTTGCCCGAGCGACGATCCGTTACGAGCTCGTAGGAGAGCTTCTGACCGTCGTTCAGCGAGCTCATGCCAGCGCGCTCAACAGCGGAGATGTGAACGAAAACGTCGGCCGAGCCGTCGTCCGGCTGGATGAAGCCGTAGCCCTTGGTTGCGTTGAACCACTTAACAGTACCGGTAGCCATATCGATGCCTTTCTCTTGCAAATATCGGCGATGCTCCAGCATGGCTGGAACGGGTGGTTTCGTATTTGAAGGAAAGTAGTCGAGAGCACCGGCGGTGCTTAGATCAGTCTTATCAACAAATAGCGATGCGGAGGAGATAGAAGCGGGTGGACGGTCTGTCAAGAACGCTGGCACCCGCTAAATCTAGCCTCTGCCAAAACAGAAAACCCGGCGCGGGAGGAGGAGCGCCGGGTTTCCAAAACTGACCAGCAACCGGGAGGAGGAGGTGTTGCCAGTCCCATCGAAAGACGCTGGGAGGAGAAGTGCGTCTGTCGATGTTTTGACCATACAGGATCCATGCTCGACAAACAGCCACACTTTTGCACTGCAGCATTGCGACTTTCGCATAACTACGGAAAACGCGCGCCCGCTTGCCACCCGGCGATGTTGCTTCTATTCCTGCATCCCCATGAGCCTCGACACCGTCCGCGCATTCCTCGCCACACATGCACCCGACATCGAAGTCCTGGAGACGCAGGAAAGCTCGGCTACGGTTGCGCTCGCTGCTGCAGCACATCAGGTCCTCCCGGAACAGATTGCCAAAACGATTTGCGTGAAGGCGGGCGAGAGCATTCTGGTGATCGTCATGGCCGGTACGGCGCGCCTGGACAACCGGAAATTCCGCGACCAGTTCGGGGCAAAGCCGCGAATGCTGTCGGGCGACGAGGTGGTGGCCGTAACCAGTCACCCTGTCGGCGGCGTCTGCCCTTTCGGGCTGCCATCCGAAGTCGCCGTCTATTGTGACATTTCGCTCGAACGCTTCGCAGAGGTTATTCCGGCAGCGGGCGCACCGAATGCTGCGCTGCGGATCCAACCGCAGCGCATGTTAGAACTTGTTGGCGCCCAGTGGGTCGACGTTTCCAGCTAGTCTGGATGTGTGTCGGAGGTTAGTAGTAGCGGCGATACCAGGCGCTGCGGTTCTCGACTGACTGTGCGCCCACCAGATATCCGATAGCGAAGCCTACGGCGCCGACGAGGGTGAATAACGTCGTCGCCGTTGCCGGATGCTCGCGAATGGCTCCGGCGACCGAGTTGGCTTCTTCCTGGAGATAGGTCGCGGCGCTACCGGCGCGCTCGGACAGACGCTCACGCAGTGCGGCGATTTCCGTCCGCAAGCTTGCGATCTCGCGGCCGACCTGTTCGCTCTGATCCTGCTCCGTGCTGCCCAGAGGCTTTACGCTTCCCGTCGTTTCCGCCATGCCGGCCTCCATCGTTCTTCAACAGCCCGATCAACTGATAACGATGCAATAGGTTCCGCTGGCCGAGGCGAGCAAGGGTGCCGGCTTAAGGCTCGCGGCTTTCTGCAAGAATGTGCGCCAGAGACTCCAGCTTTTCCTTCTCGCTCAGCCCCTTCTGCATGGAATGGACAAGGATCAGCGCCAGCGCCTCGCCGTCAGGGCTCGCCTTGTTGATATTGTGCTCAATGCAGGCCTGGTCGAAGACCTGCTGCAGCATGTTGAGCTGGTCCGGACCAACCGGATTGCGAACCACCTGTGTAGGCACACCAACCTCCCCATGCTGTTGCGGCCTAATCGATTCTTCGAGTCCCGTCCCGAGAAGGGATTTCGCCGCTTCAAACTTGGCTTTATGAAGGCCAACTTGTGTAGAACTTGCGGATACGACCAACTGGGCCGGATCGCCCTCAACATTTCAGTCTTCAGCAAGTTCCCTTCTCAGCAGAATGGCGAGGCATCGACGCGACAGGCAAAGCGTCTGTCACGCCGACGAACGTCATGCCGCGCCTGCTGGATCTCCGATGGGCAGGAGCGCCGGGTTGAGGTTCGGGTCCTGAGGGTTCTTGTTGTCCCCCGGGTTCTGGACCGGCGTCAAAGGCGGCTCGCCTTGAGTTCTGTCGGGAATGCCGGGCGTAGGCGTGGGACCGCGAGGGGTCTCCGGAGTCGGATTGGGGATCGGTTCTTTATTTGGCATCTTTTAGTCCTCCTTAGCTATCGGAGTCGGAACGACCCATCCCTTGCATGGTTCCGCGGCGATGCTTCCGGTTGGCGCAGAACATCAAACTTCATCCTTAACGAGTCGCCCGGCCTCTATTTTTTCTCCACCGGATGAAACAACAGCTCGCCCGTATGGTTCACCTCCTCGTCAACCAAGGGAGAAAACGATGAAAAAGATCCTCGCTATCACTTGCATGACCGCCTCGCTGGCCGCCTGCACGGCAACGGAGCGCGGCGCGGGTATTGGCGCCGCCACGGGCGCCGTTGTAGGCGGTGCGGTTAGCGGCGACGTTCGCGGCGCGGCCGTTGGAGCAGCGGTAGGCGGCGTTGGCGGCGCACTGATCGGAAGCGTGCAGGATCAGCCCGGCCGCTGCTACTACCGCGACCGCTACGGCAACCGCTATATCGACGAGTGCTGATCGGAACTGGCCGGGTCAGCAGGCGCTGGCTCGGCCCGTTCTCCTTAACATCCCCTTAGCGCTATCTCGCTGAATTCGTTGCACTCGGTTACCGAAGTTGCCGGTTCAGCAGCCACGATCCAAGCCTCCTCCACGACCCTAAGAAGGCATCGAAGGGCCTGGGGAGACTGACAAAGTCTCTAGAATTCAGCGGAATAATCTAAGAGTTAGCAAGATCTGTATCCGTCCCGTTCTATATCGCAAGGCCAACGTTCCGCGAATTCTGGTGAAGAACGTGATCGCGTAGGCGTTTTGGCTCGCGTCTCTGCCGTGTTTTGTATACCGGTTTACAACCAATTACGCGCAGCATGGCGAGAAAAACGAGGAGCCTTCCATGCCTAGGAAAAGCCGGCCGACCCGGTTCACCGACCAACAAATTCAGGAAGCTGAGCGAGAAATTGAGGAACTCGAGCTTTCGGTCAAGTTCCTCGTGACCGACTTCACCGTCGAGTTTCTTGTGAGCAAGGTACGGGATGAGGAGTACTTCGTCCCAGGTTACCAGAGGAACTTTGTATGGAAGGAATACGCTCAGTCGCGATTCGTCGAATCGGTGCTCATTGGACTACCTATCCCATTCCTCTTTCTATGGCAGGCCGACGATGGAAGACTGGAGATTGTTGACGGTTCTCAGCGTCTACGGACACTGCAGCGTTTCATTGATGGGACGTCAAAGCTCAAAGGGCTTCAACTACTTCAATCCCTCGAAGGGTTCACGTTCAATGAACTGACTACAGCGAGGAAGCGGAAGTTTCTCGGCCGAGTCATAAGAGGAATCGTGCTCGATAATTCGGTGGGTGAGGCTACCCGCACAGAGATGTTTAACCGCATCAACACTGGCGGGACAAAGGCAAATGAAGCCGAAGTGCGACGCGGTGCCCTACCCGGCCCAATCTCGTCGCTGATTGAAGATTGCGCTGACGATGGGCTCTTCGCAAGCCTCACCCCGATAGCGGAAAAACTAGTCGCCGAAAGAGAGCGTGAAGAGCTTACGGCTCGATTCTTCACTTTCCTCGATCGCGCGGTAGTCGAGGATGGCGCGGTGCTCTTTCCTGGGTGGAAAGATCGGCCGCGTGAGTACATCTTCGATTTCGTCAAGGAAGCTAACGCAAGGGCAGAGGATGATCCTGGCTATCCAGCAGCTCTGAAGGAGGACTTTCTGCGGACCCTCAGTTTCGTCCACCGGAACTTCCCGAATGGCTTCAGAAAAACCTCTAAAGGCACTCAAGTACCACGCGTCAGGTTTGAGGCCATTGCAGTTGGAAGCGCCCTCGCCCTTAGGCAGAGGCCGGAAATCGAGAACCAATCGGTGGACGTCAGTGGCTGGATTGACGGCGAGGAATTCCAAGAGATCACCACTTCTGACGCCGCGAATGTGAGATCAAAACTACAGAACAGAATCGGATTCGTCCTCGCGCGGCTTACCGAACAATGAGAGAATTCGAAGAACTTTTCACTCTTCGTTGCAGGGAGGTGGAAAAGCACCTCGCCTTTATCGAGGATCTGCATGAGTCAGCACTGAATCGCTCTGGTGGACGTCCTGTGGATACTGAGCACGTCAACATCTTGAAAAGCGGCTTCCTCGTCCACCTCTACAACGTAATCGAGTCGGTGATGGCGAAGGTAATCGACGACGTTGCTGCAAATACGCGGGCGCACAATCCCCACGACTGGCACGACGGGGTATTTATCGCGTGGCTTCGACATCGCGCAGCCACTGAGCAGGAACTAGACAGCAGTGATCGCGTGGAGCGGATGGTCCGTGTCATTGCGGAAGCATCTGGAAGGAGACAGATTGGCTCAACTTATATTGCCAAAAAGGAGTCCAATTGGTCTCACAAGGAGATCAGGGCCATTGCGGAAACGCTAACGTGCCGGCTAGCTATCAGGGAAGATGTTGAGACCCAGGCGTGCGTGGTGCATTTCATGGACCAGAAGCCGCCCATGCTGTATGTACGCCACATGAGGAATCAGCTAGCGCATGGTAACCTGTCCTTTGTGGATGCAGCCTCGGCGCTTTCCACAGGCCAGCTGGAATTCCTCCATGGCGCGGTGATCGAGTACATGAAAGACGTCGTGACATCATTCAACAGCTACCTGGACGCCAAACAATTCCTTCGCGTACCTGCAGCATGACCACCTCTGAAGACAAAATCGTAGCCGTCGATCTCTTTTGCGGGGTTGGCGGACTAACGCACGGATTGGAACGAGCCGGCATTGATGTCCGGTTGGGCGTCGACAAGGACCCTGACTGCCAATATCCGTTCGAAGCTAACAATGGGGCTAAGTTCCTTCATGCGGATGTTGGTCAGATGCCGGCGAGCGTGATCCGGAAAGCACTCGACGACGCACCCGTCACGCTGCTGGCAGGCTGCGCACCATGCCAGCCGTTTTCCACTTATTCTCGTAAGGCAAAGCGCGCTGGCGACAGATCTGCGAAAAGGAAAAGTCACCCTGACGACTGGAGACTGGTGGAACGATTTTCCGAGCTTGTAAAGGAGCTATCACCTGACTTGGTGACGATGGAAAATGTGCCGCCATTGGCAACGCAAGAGGTCTTCACCAACTTCGTTGACGAGCTAGAAAAACGGTACTGGGTACATTATGCCGTGGTGGAGTGTCAGACTTTGGGGCTACCTCAGACGCGCAAGAGGCTCGTGCTGTTGGCATCCCGGTTCGGCCCGGTATCGCTCCCTTCATCTGACCTGCCTCGCGTGACGGTTCGCCAAACAATCGGAGGCCTTCCAGAGCTTGCTGCAGGTGAAGTCCATCCTGAAGATCCCCTTCATCGAGCCTGTCGCCTTAGTTCGTTAAATCTAGAACGCATCAGGGCATCCAAACCAGGCGGCACCTGGCGAGATTGGCCTGAGAGACTTCTCGCGGCCTGCCATGAAAGGTCAACGGGCTCAACATATCCTTCAGTCTACGGCCGAATGGAATGGGATGCGCCGGCACCGACTATTACCACTCAGGCCTTTGGCTACGGGAATGGAAGGTTCGGCCATCCAGCACAAGACCGAGCGATTACTCTTCGAGAAGCCGCAATGCTGCAAGGCTTCCCCCGCAACTACAAGTTTATCCGGAACGGGGATAGGGTAAGCTTCGCCACGCTGGGGCGCCTCATAGGGAATGCCGTCCCTGTTCCGCTAGGTGAGACGATCGGCTCCGTCCTCACGGAGCATGTGGCTCGGACAGCAAAGCCAATCATTAAGAAATCAGCCTGATAGAGCACTCCCTTGGTAAGGGAGAGGCCGAGAGTTCAAATCTCTCTAGCAGCACCATCACTTCCCTTATTTCTCAGACATTCCGCTGTCACAGCTTAATTAGAGGCTTGGCGCGAACCTGCATGAGCAAGTAGAACAAAGCGCGAAATGACGTGCACGTGCGTGCAAAATCCGTGCAGCATGTTATCTCCCTGTTCTTCTTGTGGAAGCGCTAATGGACCGGTTGACGGTTTCGATCTCCGGCGCCATTTCTCCTCCACCCGAGTGGCGGCGGGAAATCCTTCGACCGGTGCGGCGGTCTCAATGCGAGAGACAGCCGCCGTGGGCATACCGAAGCACTGGGATCGACGAGATCCTCACAATCCCTTCACCTTCATGATCGAGCGCGTCGACCAAGTTGGCTCCGTGATCGGCGAGCCGCTTGGCGGCTGCAACAACGTCATGGGTGCCCAGGCGATGTTCCGCACCCTCCTCCCGCATCACAACGAGGATGAACTGGTCAGGATCCGGCAGGGCGCCAGGATCATGTCGACGGAAAGCGGGACCGGCGAGGAGCGCCGCAAGTGGATGCAGCGGATGTACGGCTTGGAGCCGCCGCTGAAGCCGGCGAAGAGGTAGCTTGCCTATTCCCTGCCGCAGACTATGTCGCTGCGCATGCCTGCACGCTTCATCCACATCCGCTTCACATCACCATCAGCTTCAGTCGAGCGGAAGATGACGGTCGAGGATGCGATCGCCTTGATGGCGAAGCACGTCCCCGCTAAGGATCTGGATGAAGCACTATCCTTCCTAGAGATGGACCGGATGGGCGAAGGCTATTACAAGGGGCGCAACTGGTCGATTACGTTTCGCGTCGCGAATGGATGAAGGACTGGCTGATCTATGCCCTCTTCGGAATCTCTATCCTCGCCGGGATCGGCAGCCTCGTCGGCCACCCGGCGCAGCTCTTCGGCTGGTTCTAGTACCATCAAGCAAAAAGGGCCGCCCCGTCTCCGGAGCGGCCCTGTTTGCTAATCAGCACTTCCTACCCGCGCTTGCTGCGGATGATCTCCTCCTTCAGCGAAGCAAGCGCGTGGGTGACTTCCTTCAGCGCGTCGGTCAGATCCTCGACCGCCCGCTCCATCGACTTCCGGTAGTTCAGGTTTTCGACTGAGGCCGCCTCCACCGCGGAAGAAAGCGACTTCACGCCGGCCTCGAGAGCTTTGGCCGTGCTGCTGTCGATCAGAGCGCCGGCGATCTCAACGGCGTCCCCTCCAGTGTTCGTTGTCGACCGCCGACCGCTGCGACCGGACTTGAGCCCGAGACCTGCCGCCAGTCCGACGACGAGGATGACGATAGCGTTTGCGATCTTCTCATAGTCCAACGCTGCCCAGTCCATCAGCCCGCATCCAATCCCTGCTTTCCAACATCAGCCCAGGACCGATGCGTATTGAAGATTTCGAGCAAGACCATCGTCGACCAGCCGATCACCCCGGAGGGCGCGCCGCCGGTCGTCAACCAGGCCATCAGGAAGCCGAGAGTGACTTGAGACCAGACAGCCGCGCCGATCAGAGATGCGGTCGCCCGGATATGCGGCGAGAAGACGAACCCCCGGAACGTGCCGTTGATGGTGAGAGCAAATAGGCGAGCAAGACCGCACCCGGACAGGAACCACGCCCAGGTAGATTCCTCCCCCCAGTCCGCGAGAACCGCAAAGGAGGGAGAGGTCGTAAACATGTCCGGATCGAGCTGCAGCACGAACCAGAGCCCGAATGCGGGCCAAAGCATCACCCACTCCGAAGCGCGGATCTTGAAGTGGTCTGCCACCCCATCATAGACGCGGCGGAGCACGATCATGACGGCGCCTTCTTCACCGTGCGGATAAGGGTGTTTCCGCCCATGTAAAGTCCGGTATAGATCGTGAAGATCGCGAGGAAGTTGGTGATGTCGAGCCCGACCTCGACCTGTACCGTCGAGCCCAACCCCCAGAGAAGGGCGTTGAACAGCGGCCGCAGGAACATCAGCCAAGCGACGCAGACCAGCATCAGCCACATGCCGGCCGGCCGCCACATCCAGCCGAACCGCCCTTCCTTGCTCATCTCGGCGAGCTGCAGGCGGTTTGCCTCCTTCTGCGCCTCGACATGAGCGAGGATCAGCTCAGGCGACTGCTGCTCGACCGCCAGCACGGCCGCCTCAATCTGGGGCTCCGGCAGAGAAGGGATCTTCTCCGGCGTCACGCCGGCTTTCTCGGCGATCGCATCGATGACGGTCCCGCCGATCTCGCCAGCCCTGCCGCCGAGCTGCTTCTCCAGGATGCCCTTGACGATCGGCGCCCCGGCCTTCGCCGCAGCGCCGATCAGGATAGAAACGATCGGCCCCATGTCACACCCCCTCGATTTCGCGGCGCAGCGCCTTGACGCGGCGGATGATCCATTCTCCGCCGAGCAGGATCACAGCCATGGCGAAGACGAAGAGAACGCCCATCAGAATGAGAGAGTCCCGATCCATCCCGGCAAGCCAGGTCAACGCCGTCGCAGCAATGCCACCCGTGCCGAAGATCCCAGTGACCCAGTTGGTTTTCTGGCGCACTTCCTTTTCGACCTGCGCTGGCACGACTGGCCGGTCGACAGGTACCGAAACGGTCACCTCTTTCTCGACGATGGTCTCTTCCACGACAGGCGCCGATCGGACGCCGGCGCCGGCGCCACCGCCCAGCGCGACCAGGCGCGTGTGAAGCGCAGCCCGCGTCTTCGGCCCGACATCGCCGTCGGCCGCAAGCCCGTGATCGCGCTGAAACCGCTCGACCTCGCCGGAGCTGACGCCATAACCGCAGACGACGAGGGCAAGCCGACCGTAATAGTCCATCCGATCGGCGAGGCCATTCTTGCCGCCGTTGATCTTGCGCGTGATCGTCTCGATGTCATTCTGGTCGGCCCACTGGTTGAGATTGCGAGTCGTCCAGTAACAGATCGGCACAAGCCCTTCCCATGGATCGGTGTTGACCGCATCCGGGCTCTTGACGAAGTCTGGGCAGTTATAGCCGCGCTCACGGCACCATTCGCGGAAGGAGGCATAATTTGCCTTCCCCGTCAGCTGGATCGGGCCGCGACCACGATACTTGTGGCCGTCGCCATCCTTCTCCGGTGTGTTGCCGAGATCTGTGCGGGTGTCGTATCGCTGCTGCGCCGGCGTCGGGCCCCAGATCTCCTGATCCCACTTGAAGGAACCGCTCTCGTGCATCAGCTGCGCCAGGTAATGTACCAGGCGATGCAGCCGGTCGAGGCCGACGTCGACGGCATAGCGGTCGAGCGAGGTAAGGACCGAGTTGAGGTTTGCCTCGCTCCCCTTGTTCTTTGCAGCCAAGCGAATTTGCTCCGCCGTGATGGGCAGGTTCATCTGTTCTCTCCATGTTGATGGTGTTGTTGAAGGGCTTGGAGCGGTCCGCTCGGCTATCGTGTTTGCAGGATGCTAAACCGCAGCCACAGCTGGAAAACGTGAGTACCTATCTGGACTGTCACTTCACGAAATGCTTTGTTCCCCCACAACCTAGGGAGGGGGAACATGCCAACTTTACTCGTAGCGCTCTTGGCAGCAGCTCCATCGGTCGCAATTGATGGGCCGATGACGCCTTGGCGGGGTTCGGAGACTGCGCAAAGCTGGTCCTGCCAACCCAGAAAGACTTGTGGTCGCATCCAGTCTTGCGAAGAGGCGGAGTGGTATCTTGCAAACTGCTCTTGGGGCGGTCGCCTCGATGGCGATTCCGACGGCATTCCCTGCGAGAAACTATGCTGAGGGCCATTGCAATCGCGCTTCTTGCTCTGACAGCCGTACCTGCGTTAGCTCAGGGGCCGCTTGTTGGGAGAGCTTCTGTCGTTGACGGTGACACGGTAGAGATCGCCGGCCAGCGCATCCGCATTCAGGGGATAGACGCGCCAGAAAGCTGGCAAGGCTGCTGGGAGGCCAGCGGAAAGATGTACAGATGCGGCCAAGTTGCCGCTAACGCGCTAGACGGTTTCCTTGCTGCCTCACGTCCGACAAGGTGCGAATTCATCGAATGGGACCGTTACCACCGTATGGTGGCAGATTGCTTCCGTGCCGATGGGGCCAGTGTCGCCGAGTGGATGGTCCGATCAGGCCATGCTTTAGACTACAAGCGATACAGCAAGGGCGCCTATGCCCAGGCCGAAAAGGAGGCTGAGGCCGAAAAGGCAGGCATCTGGCAAGGTAAGTTCGATGCTCCGTGGGATGCACGCAAGCAGTGAGCTATTCTGCGCGGCCCTGCGCCCTCGCCTTGGGCTAGGTTAATTCTCATCGGTTCGCCCATATCGGCGGTTGTATTCTGCGAAACTGTCCGATCGGCCCTGAGCGGGTGAAGTATTCACGCCACCAGCTGCCCCGCCGGATGTTCCACCCTCGCCACCGGCGAAGGTGCCGGTCTTGTCGGTCGACGGCTGACGATCATCCTTGCCGGCCCCCTCGGTCGGCTGCTTGATCTCCAGCCGCATCGTTGCCCCGCCGGAGCGATCGGCTTTCTTGTCGACGCCGCTGATCCGGTAGACACCATCGATGCCCGGCCGGGCGCCCTTCATGATGAAGGTGCCCTCCGCCTGCGCCGTCGCGTCGAGATCCATCTCGACCGATCCCTGACCGCCTTCGCGTTCGCTGTTGGTCTTGCGCCCCTCGGCGACAGCCTTGGCCTGATCCTTGTCGGCAACCGTCGTGCGTACCTCGCTGGCGGCCTCCGCCTCGACACCCGTCTCGACCTCGATCTCCTTGAAGCTCGCGGAGGCGCGGTCGAAGTATCGGGCTTTGGTGCGGGCGAACTTCGCCCGACCTTCCAGAGGCGCGATATCCCAGTTGATGACATTGCCGTCCGTCGAGTTGGGAGGCGGAGCAATGCCGACGATTGTCGGAAGAGGTTGCCCCATTGCGCTCAGTCCCTGTCCGCGCTTTGCGAGCACCGCCTGGTCGCCTCGGATCTTGAAGGTACCGCCTAGCTCGCGCGCCAGTTTCTGGCCGAGATGAAGAAAGCTCTCGGAGCTAGCCGACCAGTAGTCACGCACGATACCGGCAAAGGCGGGATCGATGGTGATCCCCTTCAGCCCGGCACCCTTGGCCGCCTTGTCGAGGAACTGCTGAAGGCTCGCATCGTCCATATGGTGTGACTGCGGCTCTTTCGCCTTGCCCTTCACATCGAAGCTCTTGGCGCCGACCGAGAGCGACCGGCCGCTTCCGCGCGCACCCTTGGAGCGAACGCTGTCGACCTTCCCGCTGAAGGCTGAAATGCCCTGCAGAAATACTTCGACGCTCGCCCCTTCTGCCGGCAGCTTCAGCTGGCCGCCGCTGTCGTCGAGTTCGAGGCTGCAGGTGTCGCTGGCCGAGCCATCCTTGTCTGAGATCGAGATCTTCATCAGGAAGGGCTGCATGGCCGACGTCACGTCCTCGCCGTCGACGAAGACTTTCCAATCCACTGTCCAGGGCATGATCAGTTTCCGAAGAGGGAGACAACGGGCTTGAAGACGGCCGCATTGGCGGCCGGCTTGTCTGGGATGGTCAGGACCGTGCCGAGCGGCAGGATCGTGCCGAGGCTCGAAAGGCCGGGATTTTTCCGCAGGGTTTCTTCAAGGAGCGAGCGCCCCTCGACGCCGTAGGCCTGGTGGAGCAGAAGCTCCACGGTCATGCCCTCGCGGCGGATCTGGAATGTTTGCGGCATGGTCTACTCCAGCAGTCCGAAGAGGGAGAGGATATTGCCGATGACGGAGGGCGAACCGCCCTCCGCACTGACCTTCGTCATCTCGATCGAATGCCGGATGAAGAAGCCCACGCCGTCGCGCATCAGTTCCTTGTGGCCTTCCGAGATCTTGTCGATCGTGAACCATCCGAGACGAGCCCCATCGCCGCGCAGGACAGGCTGCGGCCGGCCGGCCAGCATCATGCTCTTGGCAAGCTCCAGCTCGGTCAGGCCGCCCGTCTTGAAGGGCAGGAGCTGGCCGGACAGCATCAGCTTGTCTTCCCCTTCGCCCATGAATTCGCGGGCGATCCTGCCGCCCACGATCGGCTTGTCGGCGAAGTCGGCCGACATCGTCCGCTGGACCTCTTCGACGCTGAAGGGCCGCGTGTCGAGGTTCAGCGCCCCGATCAGATACAGCATCAGGCAACTCCATATTCCGTGTCGGCATAGATGCCGGCGACCTCGTCGCGCAGCCTCTGGCCGACGATGCCAGAGACCCGACTTGCCAGTTCTTCCGGATCGGTGACGCCGTAGACCGGCACGGTGACGCTCAGATTGACGTTGGGCGCCGGTCGAGGATTGAGGACGTTGACGTCCTGCGTCCCGCGCGGCTGCGTCATCGCGTCGATGCTGGCCGCGTCGAGCTTGATCGGCTGGCCGATGCCCAGATCGTCCGCCGTCTTTCCGGGTAGGGTTTCCGTGGTGTTGCCGCCGATACCAAACTGCCTTGCACCTCGTGCCGCATCTAAAGCCATTTGAGCAGCGACAGAGGAAGGCGTCGATTGACCGAACGAACGATCCCAGAAGTTCTGGCCGTTCTCGTCTTTGGTTAGCCCAAGAACGCGCTGAAGATCCTCTCGGTACTGCTTCTGCAGACGAACTTGATCTTCCAACGTGTCGCCAGGCGTCGCCGATAGAGCGCCCGCCATCAATCCCGGTGCGGCCGCGACACCGAGCCCTTTGAACCATGTGCCGATTGCAGCAAGATTTCCCCAGACACCATCGCCGCCACCCGCTACGGGAGAGGATCGGCCACCCTTTGAGGGTTTTCCGCCCCCTCCCTTGGGGAATGTCCCGCCTGAAAGAACGTCCGCAATTGAGCCTACCGTTTTTAGGGCACCGATGATGGCAGAGGCACCGCTGAGCAACATCAGTGCACCGGCAAGGGTCCGGATCGTACCCGCAAGGAATGCGATTCCGGCGCCCCACAGCATGATCTGCAAGCCGTAGGGAGCAATATCAGCGAAGAATTGCGCGATCGGATTTTCCTTCAGTGCCGCGTTCAGTTCGCGGATCGAAGCACCCCACTCTTTCGCTTGCATGAAGATCCGGCCGAGCTGGTCGCCGGCTGTCGGATCGATCTTGCCGAAGAACAGGTCGCCCATGTCATCGACGATCTCGCGAACGCCGGAATAGCCGAGCCCGTTCGCAAAGCCCATCATCGCGGCCTCGATCTCGTCGAAGACGGAGACACGCGAGTCGAGCGTGTCGATGACATAGCCGATCGCCTGCGCCCCTTCCTTGATGGTCGGGAGCATCCGATCGCCGATCTCCCAGAAGCGGTTGGCGATCTTGTTGCCGAGGAGATCGAGCGTGTTTTGCGCGGTATTCGACCGCTCGACGAATTCGTTGAAGGCCGAGCCGGCATAGCGCGTGCGGTCGCTGACGCTGTCGAGCGCCTGCTCCAGCAGCCCCATGTTGCCGATCAGCGGGGCAAAGGCCTTTGCTTCGTCGCCGAAGAAGTCGGAGAGCAGGGCAATGTGTCGATCCTTCGGCGCCTTTGCGATCGCCTGCAGGACCTTCTTCATCGCCTTCGGCGCGTCCTTCTGCATCTCCTTTGCGATCTGCGGCAGATCGAGGCCGAGAGCTGCAGCCACTTCCTTCTGCGACTTCTTCGCCGACTCGCCCTTCGTCAGGGCCTTGACGACGTTCTGCATCGCCGTGCCGGCGACTTCCGCCTCGGCACCCGCCGCGATCATGGCACTGCCGATCCCGGCGATCTGCTCTTTGGTGAAGCCACCCATCTCGGCAAGGGCACCGACCCGCAGCATATAGCGGGTGATGTCCTTCGCCTTCGATGCCATGTTGTTAGACAGGTGATTGATGGCGTCCGCCATGTCACTTGTCTCTGCCACCGACAGGCCGAGCTGCGTTTTCAGTTTCGCCAGGCTCTCGCCCGCTTCACCGGCCGACATATCGAAGGCGATCCCCACGCGGGCGGCCATTTCCGAGAATGCCTTCAGGTCCTGCGTTGCGACGCCGGATTCGCCCGCTGCGGCGAAGAGCGCCGCGATGTCGTTGGCCGCGATCGGCAGCTCGGTCGACATCTGCCGGATCGTGCGCCTGAAGTTTTCCAGCTGTTCGTCATTGGCATCGACGACCTTGCGGACGTCGGCGAACGCGCTTTCGAAGTCGATCGCCGCGCCGGCCGTGCTCTTGATGCCTTCCGAGATGCCGAGATAGGCGCCACCGAAGGCCAGAAGCTGCCCGCCGAGGGTGCGAAAGGGCGCGGTGAAGGACGACGCCTGACGCTCTATGCCGCCGAGCGCGGCTGAGATCCCCCGCGCCCGCCCGGTGACCTGGTCGAGCAGCGTGATCTTCAGGCGGCTTTCATGTGTCGTCATGACCACGATCCTTTGGTCTTCTCAAACATTTTCTGTGTGCGCGTGAAAACCTGAAGCAGGCGCGCCGGCTTCCACCGCCAGACCATGTCCAGCGGCGTGTTCGTCCAATGGCCGACGTAGATCGACATACCCAGCCAGTCGGCCGTCAGATTTCGTTTCCCACCAGGTTGCCGACCTGCTTCATGATGTTCTTCAGGTCGCGGGCCTTGATCTTTCGGAAGACGGGAAGGGGAGTGCCGGATACGGCCGCCATTACGGTCGCGATTCGCTCCATTTCGTTGCTGCAGTTCGCCGCATCGATCAGATCGCCGACCTCCGCTTCGCGAAAGGTGAGTTCGCTGATCGTCCGCTCTCCGTCTTGGATAGGAGCCGCCAGCTTGACAGTGACGTTCAACATTTACTTTTCCTTGTGGTTGCGTAGAGACTGGCGCAGCCTGTCGGCGCAGCCCTAGCGAGGTTTATGGAATGGAAGATGCTAACCTGATCGCCGCGCTGTTCCTGTTCACCATCATTGGTGGTGCAATCGGAGCCCGTATCGGCAAAGCCGACTACTGGCGCGGAGCGGTGGCAACGGCCGGCTCTATCCTGCTAACCGGTGCGCTATTCGTGGGAATTGGATCTAATAGTCAGATCTTGAGTGCCATTGGCTTGCTGTTTGCGATGCTGGTCGTCTGCAGTGCCTTGCGAATGAAAGGGCTGCAAATAGCCAGCACCATCCTCGGAGCATATCTCGGCCTCGTCTTGACCGGCGCCTTCTATTTCTGGACTGGGCAGGGCGTCAGCTAACGCCCTGCGGAACTCTCATTAACCACCCAGCGCGCGGCGATGGCTGGCGAAGTGATCGACCCCGTCAACGCGAAGAATGCGCTCCCAGAAGTCCACATAGAACAGCTCTTTCCCGTCGAGGTGGAATTCGTAGTGCGTCACCTCGGCGAAGCTATGGGTGCAGCCCTGAAACTCCGCCGGATCACTTTCGTCGGGCTCCCAGGTGTTGATCGCCCCTTCGATGATCGCCCGGCCGGGCACCGCGCCGCCGCCACCAGGGCCGCGCTTCAGGTAGCTGCCGGCAAACACCCAGCGATCGACTTCGTTCATACCCTTGAAGACGTCGGTGTCGATGCCCTTGGCGGAGAAGGCCGGCTCGACGGCTTCGATGCGCGGAAGAGCGAAATTGACGGCCATGACGCCACCGCCGGGATTGTGCTCGCCAGTGGCGAACGTGATGCCGGGAAGGGTGAGCGAGGCAATGGTGATGCCGCGCATCGTGTCCGGCTGCGACACCCGGCGAAGGTCGACAGCCGTGAGCAGGTAGAGAGCAAGTTGTGCCATGGGAGAAGATCCTTCCGAGCGGCTTAGTTGACGGTGGAGAGACGCGCGATGATGTCGTTCACCAGCCCGTCGACGGCGTCGCGGTACCGGCGGACCTCATGCCGCGCGACCTTGAAGGCAGGCGCCGGCTCGATCCCCAGATTGACGGTCAGGCGACCGAGGCGGATCTCCTCCGGGCTGTTCTTGTCGGCCCGGAACCTCAGGTCCGCGCCGAGGATATCCTCGTCGGCCGTGTGATCGCGCAGCATGAATTTCAGGCTGTTGAGCCATGCTTCGGTGCGCGTTGCGGAAACCTTGCGGCCGAGAAACTGACGCGTGATCTGCATCATCTTGACGGTGATGTAATCCGTGCCGCGCACCTGGTGGATCTGCTTCCACAGCTCGCCGGTCGTCGTGTTGTCCGTGCCGATGAAGACGAAGCCGCCGTCGGCGATCGCACCGTCAACGCCGCTTTCGCCGGCCGCGACGATCGAGACCTCGCTTTCCAGCATCTGCTGCCCTTCGGTCGAGCCATCGAGCAGCGAGAACGGGATCTGACGCGACAGGCCGGCAATCCCGTAGATCGGACGGTTGGCGATCGGGTCAAACGGCTTGCCATCGTTCTCGGAGTCGACGCGCTGGAAGAGACCAATGACGCGCGGGCCCATCGGCCGCGTGACCAGGCTGGCGCCCTCATAGACACGAGCCGCCACGCCAACCGGCATGATGCGCTCGGAATTCAGAGTTTCGCGGGCGTCGATCGCACTGGCAGCCGACGTGTCGTCGACGTCAACGACCGAGACCCCAAGCAGCCGCTCGCAAGCGGCATGCAGAGCAGCCGGAACCGGACCGGCCGTTTCCATGTCGGCGCGATAGGCACCACGACCCGCCCAGACCAGGCGAGGCGTCGCATTTACGGCCGAGGGAATGGCGGCAACATTCGTCGGCGCCAGTGCCGTCGCGATGTTCGCGGCCGTCTCGGCGGCCGTCGCACCTTCTGCCACGCGGTAGATCGTGACATCGGCGCCGGCGTTGAGACCGTTCAGCTGGGAATTGATGCCGTTGACGGCGTCGCGCAGCAGCCCCGTACCGAGCTTGGCGACCATGCCGGCGTCGGCAGTCGAAATCCGGATCGGCTCGCCGATCGGGAAGGCGGTATTGTCGGCATCAGCCGAGGTTTCGACGAGCAGGCCCTTCGAGAAGTCCGCGCCCAGCACCGGGACGGGCTCATCATCTGGGCGCGAGAAAGTCATGCCGAACACGGGATCGGACATCATAGGCTCCTAGGATGTTTGCAAAGCCTTGCCCAAGGGCTGGAAGGGCAAAGAAAAGCCCGCCGGAAGCGGGTCAGTTCAGAAGGTGGCGAGGGTTGGAACGATTACGCCGGCGGCCAGTGGACGTCGTCGGCATAGTCGGCCGGGATTGGGTCCATGGCCTTGATCAGTCGCTTAGCCTCGTGCAGAGCTTGCATGTAGGCCTTGCCCTGATCAACTAAGTCGACCACCTGTGCCGGTGTCAGGTTATGGTCGCGATTGTCTCGGTCGGTGAAGAACAGTACCGGGGCTGTGATACCGGCCGCCTGCATGTCGCGGGCGGTGTCCTTGTCCGTTATAGCGGGCGGCGTGAAGGTAGCAGAAGGTCAGGCCGGCGACCAGTAGCTCGCGTTGGTGGAGGGTCGGTCAGGAGGGCGGATTGCTTCCTGCTATGCGGCGATGGCTTCCGCCCACATGGCATCGACCTGCGCCGGCGTTAGGTCCAGAGCTTCCGCGATCATCAGCAGCGTTGGATGCAGTCGCTCAAAGCTCTGCCCGTCCTCCCACTCGATCCTGGCCTCTTCCCTTTTCGGACCCTCCGGAAATGCGTCGACTGCTGCCACTACGGAATCAAGTGTGATGCCGTTGCGGACCAAGGTCAGCCGCAGTTGCCGTCGGCTAATGGCCGGCATCTTTGCCCGAAGTTCTTCAGCCGAGACGGGCGGCGGTTCTGAGATCACAGTCCCATCATAGACCATGCTTGGTTGAATGCTTTGCCAATCCGCGTCGATCCCGAGCACCGTCTTATTGTCGGGCACGAGGCGGGACGGGTCATATTCCACATTGGTGATCAAACCGTCGACATTGACCATCGCCCAGGCACCATAGACAGAGCTGATGAATTCGCCACGCTCATTCCAGGTCGTTAGACCAAGACGCAGATCGTACCAGTCATACCCGTCTTCATTCGTGTGGTAGAGGACGCCGCCAGAGACGCGCGTCGTAAAATACCCGAAGTTTACAATCTCCATGAGCGTTACCCCTGCATTCCAATCCAGCCTCGAACCGGATCGTACAACTGAAGAAAATGGTAGTGAAATGCCAAGTCGGTCGCATTGTTGGAGTAGGTGATCCCTGTAAGGACTGCCCCCGCCGGTGCGGGTTTCTCCTGCGGCTGTCCGGACGAATAGGTGATGACGCCTTTGCTGACCCTACGGATCGCGATCTTTGAGACCCGGTCATTGGCCCACGCCACCGCGCGGTTCTCCAGTGTATCTGAGGTAACCTTATCCGCGGCGTATGCAGCGGCACGCGCCTCGATACGAGCATTGATCGCGCTATAGGCTGATGAGGACCCCCACGCCTCCCAGACGGGTCCATAAGGACTACCGTTCGTGTACATGAATGCTCCATCCGGTCCGACGTAGATGCGGTCACCTTGCACGGTTGGGCGTCCTGCCAAGACACTGGCACCCAATACGGTCAGGTTTCCGCTGATCGTACCGCCCAGCTTATCGAACTTCTGTCCGATCAGCGTCGCCATGCTGGTGGCGAAGTTGGGATCGTTGTTGAGAGCAGCTGCCAGCTCTTTCAATGTGTCTAGCGCAGCCGGAGCATCATCGCGGAGATTGGCGACGACGGCATTGATCTGTTCCGTCAAGCCAAGAATGTCGCCCGCTGCGTGCTGGTGCGAGCCGAGCGCTGCCGCTGCCGAAGATGGTCGATATTTGCCATCGGGCCCCTTCACCAGGAGATAATTCGTCGCAGCGTCTGTGGCTCCCTCGACATCGTCCAGATCATCGAGGCTGAAGCTGACGTCTGCCGACATCTTCTCAGCCAGCGCTTCCACCAGGCCTGAGATATCGGTCATTGGGTGTTCATGGACTTTCGCCGCTCTGTTGGCGACGGCTTGCGACAGCTCAAAGAGTATGAGGTCGACCATCGCCCACACAAGCTGCAGGCGATAGAACTCCTGATCGACATTGTCAGCCTCGTCCGGAAGAGGAAGCTGGAAGTGGTCTGTGACGGCCATCGTCTTCCCTTAGAAAATGCCGGCGCCAAGATCGCCGATCGCCAGCCGGGCAGCAGGGCCGCCAGTCGCTGTGATCCTCAACCTTGCTGTCGTGCCGGTCAGGTTCGTCTTTTCGTGCTTGCGCTCCACCCACAGTGGGAAAGCGAGAGCCTCTGTTTCTGCAAGCGGAAGGCTGACCCAGGCGCCGCCGTCGATGGAGTAATGCATCTGAGCCGTCGCACCTCCCGGCAGGAACGACTTGTAATAGGCGGCGACGCGGACTGCGGAGCCCAGGTCGAAAGCGCGGGTGATGTAGGTCAGCTGCTGGGCAATCTTGCCGGCCACCAGCTGCACAGGTGCAAACAGCACCGGCGAGAGCTTGTTCGTGCCGGTGAGGATCGCCCTCATCGTCACGGTCTCCGTCAGGTACTCCGTCAACTGAAGCACCTGGAACGGAAGCAGGCGGTAGATCGTGCCGTTGGTCCGCTCGATCTCGAAGACGACGGAGCAGCCGGCACCAGGAAGCTCGACAGCCGCCCGAACCTGAAGGTCAGAGCAATCGACGAGATCGTAGGTACCGAGATCGACCACCTTCGTTGTGACCGCATAGTGAGCCGCGATCAGGCGGAAGGTTAGCGCCTCGTCCTGGTGCGCCGTCCACGTCTCCGCGTTGACCGAGGAAAAGCGCGGGCCGGTTACATAGGGATGCGAGGTCACCCACTTCTGCGCCGCCGCATCGAAGTCTCCAAGACCGGCAAGCGAGATAGAGTGCTCGTTGTCATCCGTCTTGATAACGAAGGCGTGCTTGCGATCTGCGGGCGTTGTCACAGGAAGGCTATATCGCCCCTGCTTCCAGACGCCCGCGACCGTGCCAGCCATCGGCACAATGGCCTGGGCCTGCACGTCGCTGGTCGGGTAGCCGTTGTCGATCGTCACTTGCTCCAGAAGCAGATGATTGCCTTGATCACCCACCACGCAGACATGGAAGTCGACGCCAACCAGTTGCCTCAGCTCCGGTACCGCGAACATCTGCGCCTGCGGATCGGATGAACCGCCCTCGCCATTTATACCGCGATCGACGCCACCGCCGCCGCCCCACTGGATTAGTTGCTGCTGCGTCCAGTTGTTGACGGTGGTGACCCGCCGCATGACGTCGATCGCGATCGTGCCTTGACCGGTGAACATGGCCGTCGCCTCGGTACCGGACGCGCCGACCGCCTTGACGACCTTGCTGCCGGCCGTGACGCCTTCGGGGATGGTGAAGGAACCGGAAACTCTCCCGCTGCCGTCCGCCGTCTGCACCCCGGCTGGTTTCACGTTGATGCCGTCAAAGGTGAGCGTCTGGAGGATCTCGCCGGCACCAAGACCGCTGATAGTGAAGCCGACGCTGATCTGCCGCAGGAACTGCAGAAGTTCCGTCCGTTGGTCGACCAGCTGGTTCTCGGCCGAGACGGTTTGCAGCGGGCCGGGATCCGTCCGGGCACCGCGATTGAACTCTTGCGTGACGGGAGACGTCCAGTCGGTGCGGTTCACGGTCCAAAAGTCCGCCGCAGGCGTCAGCTTCATCGTGCCGGGAAGCGGGTTGAAGTTGGCGTAGGGATTGATCTTCTCGCACGCTGTCTTCAGCTCCTGCCGGACGATCACCTCTTCCGTCCAATCCAGCATGACCGGCTCGGAAAGCGGCGCTTGGTAGAAGGTAGGCGTGATGGAAAGCTGCAGCATCCCATCGGCGACGGCGCCGGACTGTGCCGCCCCTTGATCACGGTAGGTGTCGTCAATCAGTGGATCGACGAACATGCCTTTCTTGGCGACCGGCTCACGCGAGTCGATCCCGCTCTTCAGCCTTTCCAGCTGCACCAGGCGGTCCAGATCCAGGACGCGGTTGAAGTACCGCCACATCTCCTCATAGGGCAGCGAGCGCGTCCCGTCGTTGACCACAGCGGGCGCATTCATCCAATCATTGCGAACCTCGCAAAGAGCCAGCACATCGGCCGGCACTTGCGGTGGCATCGGGTTGAACCTCGACGGCTGGCCTTTGATGTAGATCGGCGAACCGTCCTGCTTCAGGCCGAGGCGATCGATGCGCGGGAGTTTCTGCGTATAGGCGACGATGATCTCGCCGCCCGTAGCTCCACCGGAAACAGTGATCTGAAGGTCGTTGAAGCTGTCGGGAACGACGGCTTCGCGGTAGCGGTAGGTCACCTGGTAGCTGGAACCTGCTGCGGGTTCCGGTCCCGCCGGTGCCCAGTCGATCGCGTTGTTCACCCGATTCCAGCTGGTGCCTGCCGCGTAGACCGTGGCACCCTGCTTTACTTCGGAAACAGAGATCACGCTGGTGTCCGACAGGCCATCGGCGCCATGAGCAACTGCGCCGCGAGTGACGGTGGCCGTCTTTTCCTTTGTCAGCAGGATCGAATTGATGACGCCGATCGGCGCGAAGTCGACCTTGAAAGTGTGGGACGCCCCGCCGGGATAGATGTGCGTCTCCCCTGGAATTGCCGCCTCTTCCCAAAGCTGCGGCTCCGCATGCCTCAGGGCGGCTAATCGCGTGCGCTTGAAGCCGTTGATATTGGCCTCGCCCTCCTGGATGGAAAAGAGCTGCATTCCGTTATCAGCGCCAAGAGCCGTGACCCTGCAGCCGCTGACGATGTAATTGCCGTTCGGGCGGTCGTAGATCGCCAGCTGCTGGATGACGGGATCAAGAGCGGAAGGGCCGGTCTGGTCGAGGATGGTTCCGTCCTGCAACGTGTAGACGGAATAGAACTCGCCCTCTGCGCCGTCGCCCTCCATGGTCCACGCGATCGACGCGACCTCGCGGGCCGCACCAGGCTCACCTTCAGCCAGAGATCCCGGTACTAGGCCGACAAGTGATGGATCTTCCTCGTGCGTGATGAACTGCTTGACCAGCCGCACGCCGATCTCGACGCGGCCAACCATCGGCACGTCCGTCAACACGCCTTCAGCAACCGGAAAAATATCGCCGGCCACATAGATCTCGCCTGAGGTGAGCGTGATGGTCCTGGTCTCTTTGTCGACGACAGCATCGGCCCTGACGATCCTGTTGCCATCCTTGGCAACCAGGCGAGCAAGACGGCGCGTCCGGTTGCGCTCGATCTTCTGGAGATCGTTCAGCTCGGCGCCTTGAATGAACGGCCGCTCGCCATGGAATACGACGCTCTGAAGCTCTTGTTTGTTGCCGACGCGGTCATAGGCGAAGGGAAGGCCGCTCTCGTGTTCGTACATCAGAACCTCACCAGGAATTTGAGCTGCTCTCGCACCGTGGCGCGCAGCGGAATGGAAACAGGAGTGACCGCGATCGGCGATCCGCCGACCAGCTCGTCAGGCTGAAGCCAGAGGCGGCCGGGCTTGATGTCCGCCGCTAGTTCCGCCCCTACCGTGATTTCGATCGAGGCGGCCTCAACACCGGCCGCATCCCCGAAACCGGTCATCGCTTCGATGTAGACCTGCCGTCCGCCCGCTGCAGGCGAATAGCCGGCTCCGGCAAAGCTGTAGCGCCCGCCAAATTGCGCGTTGACCGGATGAATGGCCCGGCAACGCCGGTGGCCAATGACCTCGCCAGCTGCATCCCGCAGCGTGACGAACAATCGCCGCCCCGCGAACCATGCCGCCATCAGCGCGCGCCGCTGGTTGATCGGATTGTCGGCCCATTTGAAGGTGGCGGTCACCCATGGGTAGGTCATCTCGATCCACTTCAGGCCGGCCTCTTCCGGCACTGCGATCCAGTTGCCAATCGCCATGCCTTCAGCCTCGCTCAGGACATGCTCGACTTCCGTGGTGCGGCCGAATGACCAGAGCGTGCCGGCGGGCGTGAAAGCCACGCCGCTCTCTCGCTCCAGCATTGCGTTATCGAGCCGGCCGCCATCCGCAACCAGCGCCGTGCCGTCATACTGGTGGACGCCTCGCCGCAGGTCCGACCGCTTCGGGAGAGAAAGCCGCGTGATGCCTTCGATCCGCTCCAGGTCAGGGAAGTCCTGAGAGGGCAGGTCAGGAAAGCGCAGCTGCGTGCTGTTCCAGTAGACGCGGCCATGCCAAGCATCTTCGAGCGTGGCGGTATAGCCGAGCCAGCCGAGGCCCTTGTAGACCGACGCCGGCGTTCCTCTGATTCTCTGCCAATCGACACCCTCGCGATCGACAACCAGAGTATAATGGTTGGGCACGTAAGGCGTCAGCTCTCCCAGGCCGTATTCATAGACCAGAAACGGCAGGAACGATGGCGGCGGGTTGAACTTCGCGCCACGAATGGCGTCGGCGCCCCGCTCAAGTGCCGGCCAACGTTCTGCCCATGACTGTTCGAATGCTTTTTCGAACAGACCGGAGCCGTCTGGAAGAAGAGACTGCATCAGTAAGCGCGCCCACGGTTATGAAGGGTGACGGTCCCGATCGAGATCGCCTCGGATGGGTTGGCGACCACATCGGAAAGCGGTGAGATCGGCGCGACTTTGTGCATGCCGGACACCATCAGCTTCGATGTCCACCAGGCTGCGGTGAGATCCCGGCCAAGGCTTCGAACAGCCAGCCAGGACGTCCTGAGATTATCTTCGGCGACCGTCGCCGTGTCTGCCGAGGCCTCCGGCAGCAGCCAGTAATCGGCCTCGATGTCGACCACCTTGCGGACGGCCGACGCGACGACAATCGTGTCATTGACCATCCGGACACCCGGCGCCTGCAGCGCCGCATTCACCTTCGCCAGGAGCGCCGGAGACGCGACGCCATCCGGCGCGGTCGAATAGACGGCCACATGGATCAGCGGGCTGCGACCCTTGGTATAAACGATGACGTCCGCGACGCTGGTGTCTGCCGAGAGCGCAACCAGACGATAGCGGGGCTCGGTGCCCCCGGTGGATCGGCCCTGAATGGCAAGAATGACACGACTTGCAAAGCGATCGTCGCCTTCACCGGCCATCCGGAATTGGTCATAGAATGCGCCGAGATGATCGAGGTCGCTGCCCGTGGCGAAAGCCAGAAGGTTCGCCCGGACTGCGTCGTTGATGCGGGCCCGAAGGACGGTCTCGCGGTAGGTCTCGGCCTCGTTGCCGATCATCGCCGGGTCAGTCTCCAGCAGCTCGACATCATAGGCCGGCAGGAGGGCGCCGGGGTTAGCGGCGCGAACCGCCTCCCAGACCTCCATGAACTTTGACCGCTGGCGCGAAAGGATGCTGTCATATTTCAGGTCTTCGATGACGCCGGGCGCCGGCAAAAGACTGAGGTCGAAGGGATCGGTTGTCATGTCCGGAGCCTCCATAGGGTCAGGCAGTCCGGACGGTGATTCCGCGTCCGAAACTGACGGTGAAGCCGACAACCCGCTCGACGGTGAAATCGCCGAGATGGCCGCGCGGTCGGTAATCGGCCTCGATCAGCAAGCCGGCGCGGCCGGTCCTGATCTCGTCTGTCGATCCGGTTGGGACGATGCGGCGAACCGCAAAGCGCGCCTCCCAGATGTCTATCGCCGTGGCGACCAGCTGCATCCACGTTGCAAAAAGCGTGGGCGTGATGGCGCGGCCGAGGATGTCGACCACGCCAGCACCGAATTCGCGGCGCATGACACGGCTGGCAAGCGGCGTCGTGAGCGTCACCTCGACCCCCTGAAAGGCAGAGGAGAGGTTGTTGATGACGGCGCCCGTGCGGCGATCAATTCCCGCCATCGCCGTTGCCACCGGCAGGCGCTTCGGACGGCCAGTCAGCCGGCGCGGGCTGATCTGCCGGCGAGATCCGCGAGAGGCCCAGATCATAGGCGGCCTCTTGATCGGTCAGCCGGACGGTCTTCTGATCCCGCACCGGCCGGCCGTTGATCCACTTGATGCCCGGCCTGATCCGAAACTCGGTCTTGCCATCCGCGACACCAGCCGTCGTCTCGCCGGCCTTTGCCGGCAAGGGGATTGCCTTCTTCATTTTGCTCTCCTGATTAGTCGACGGCCGACACGGCCGACGATCCTTCGACGATCGGCCACAGCCCCTGCGAAGAGCCGGTTCCGACGTTCACCTTGTCGCCGATGCGGGCGACGGGTCTGCCGCCTTCGCCGCCAAGCTCCACCACAGGAGCTTCGACAACCGCCTTGGAAGCCGCCTTCACAAAGACGACGCCATCCTTGATCTCGATCCGGACGCCGGCGTCCTCGAAGACGTTGGCGGCCATATTGTCGTTCGGGCTCGGATTTCCGTCGGAATAGCCGCCCCGGAACATCAGCCCCTGCCGCGGATCTCCGCTCGGATTGACCACGCCGACGATCTGCCCCTTCTTCAGGGGGATCGATGTCTTGCCCGTCTCCGGATGTGGGTACCAGGGCGACAGGAACGGATCTGCATCCGTTCCGCCGAGGCGCAGCCGGTAACCCTTTTGCGCGTCGATGACTTCGACAGGTCCGACCTTCAGCGAATTGCCGAAGGCCGTCTTCAGCATCTCGATATCGAGACGCATGGCGATGAAATCAGCGATCATGATTCCGTCACCGGGACAGGCGAAAGACCATCGATCTCGATGTCGACAGACGTCATCTCCGCAACCGTGCCGTCTTCTGCCAGCACGGGCGCCTCATGGCCGAGCGCGTCCAGTTCGGCCGAGGTCATTCCGTGGCGACGCTGCAGGAGGTCTCGATACTCGTCCCCGCCCGACAGGAGCGACCTCATCATGGCGGCCTGTTTGACGTAGTCCTCGTCTCCGCTCGCCTCGAGCGCTTCTAGAAACTTCAGGAACGGGCTGCGCGGATCGAGCCCCTCCCCTCTCACCGGATCGTCAGCCAGTTCGACCGTCAGCCGCATTTGATGGCCCGCAAGCTTCTGGCCATCATCGGCGTTGCGAGCGCCTGCGAATTCGATCTTCAGAACCCGGTAGTGCAGCCCGCGATAGATCTCTGCCCAGGCATTTCCCGGGTCGGTCAAGGCGTCGCGGATCTCGCGTTGAACAACATCAAGGAAAAACTCGCTCGCTTTGTCTGAGGCGGGGATGTTGATCCCCACCATGCTCGTTTCGCCGGTGTCCTTGTCGAGATGGAGCATGGCGGAGGAGACGCCCATTTCGAAGATGATGTCGCAGGCACCGTTCTCCGTCAGGGATCGACCCGAGAAGTTCTCGGCCCTGCCCTGATCGGTATAGATGGCGACAAAGGGCTTCTCCTCCTCCGTCCGCAAGGTGCCGTCAGCCTGGACATCAAGAGCGCCGTTCGGGCTGTCGAGCACATTGGCGCCGACAAGCGTGCGGCCTTTGAGTGCTTCGACAGCCGCAATGCGGAGCGCGATACGGGTGAGGCTCATTTCTCGCTCAGCTCCAGGACAAGGCGGTTGTCACCGCGGTCATCGACCCGTGAGACTGCGAACCACGGCTCACCGGGTCGAGAGAGAGCCTGCACGGCATCCTCGGTGGACACGGTGAGATCCGGGTATGTCGCGCGATCGATGTGAAGTTCGGCCTTACCGGCGGCAAGCTTGGTCCGCCAGGACGAAGTCCTGCCGCCGGATATGTTGGTTTCCTTGCCGCCGCCAACCCGCAGCACTGCTTCGATCTGGGCAGCCGGCCGATCCGGATCCAGTCGGCCCTTCTTCATGAAGGCGATTTTCACCGGCTCTGCGAATGCCTTGTCGACCGCCGCGACAATACGGTCGCGGATTTGATGAAAGTTGGCGGCGACAGGCATGGGCTATGCCTTCAGGGCCGCAAGGATTTCGGCCTTCGTGTCGGAGGACTTCACCTCTAGGCCGCGCTTCTCGGCCTCGGCAACCAGTTCGTCCTTCGTCATGGCATCGAGATCCACCACCTGCTCGTCACCAGCAGTGGAGACATCGTCCGATGCAGGTCCGCTGTGCCGATGACCGGCCTTGCGGAACTTGCCATCGTAGAAGCCGGACTTCGCGATCATGTCAGCCATCACGAAGCCCTCCCCGTCTGCAGCATTTCCGGGCGGGTGCAGATGAACAGCGGGTAGCTGTAGATCTCGACCCGGTCCCATGCTTCCCGGCCGGACGTATCGGCCAGCATGAGCCCGTAGTATTCGCGGGCGCGCTGGTTGAGATACGGCTTGAACTCGTTGGCCGGCGAGAAGCCGACCTTGAAAGCGCCGCGGGCGTTGATCGGGAAGAACTTCGCCTTGTTGGTGTCGATCGCGATCGTCGATTCATCGTCGGTACCGCGATAGTTGATGAAGGTGATCCCTTCGATCTCGATCGCTGAGAAGCCTTCGATGTTTTCGAGGCTAACGACCCGCTCCGTGCCGATCTTGGTTTCCTTGATCTGCGTGTGGTTGACGAGCAGGTCAAAGAAAGTATCGCCTACGAGAGCAGCAACGCGCGTTGCCGGCGTCCAGATACCTTTGGCAGCCTTTTGCATCGCCCGCTTCACGTCGCGGCACTTCTTTCGAACATCGGTGGCATCGGTGGTCAGAGCGAAGTTGATCTCCACCGGCGCATCGATACCCCACTCAGCGTACCAATCGATAATGGTGCTGCCATCGGAATCGAGGACTTTCCCCTGGATGGCTCCGAACCGCATGTGCTCCCAGGTCAATTCCAGGTCGTCCATGATCTGGCCGGCGCGGTCGGCAAGCTCCTGAGAGACCTCCCGCGTCTGAACATCGAATGGAAGGGCTGTCACGCCCGCGAGCTCCGCAGCATAAATAGTCGAGCCCTTGGCAAGGCGGGTCGTGTTGAACGGCCGGACCTTCGCGCCTTCAGGGATCAATTCCTCCGGCGGAGCGCCCATCTCCGAGGTTGGAATGAGCGTCAGCGTACGATCGCGGTCCGCAATCGCTATAGTGCGCGAGCGGGAATAGATCGGCTCGAAGATGCCGAGAGAGCCGAGCAATTGCGGTCGGAACTCGGTACGTTCGACAACTTCCTCCTGGAAGTCGACGACGCCCCAGCCATTGCCGGTGAATACGTCTGTGACGAGTGCCATGTGAGTAGCCTCCTTAACGGGCGATGATACCGGAGCCCGCCAGGTCGGTCAGGGCATCGGTCTTGTGTTGATCGGTGGTCACGCCGGCATCCCATTGCAGGGCTTCGGCATGAATCTCGGCATCCCGCACGGTCGCGGTGCGGCGGACATCCCCGTCTGCGGCATCACAGCCCTCATAGAGAATGGCGGCTGCAGTCTCGACGCCGGTGGCAAGCGTCGGGTTGTACGGCGCGTACTTGCCGGAGGCTGCCACCTTGCCGAGGACGGTTCCGGCCTTGAGGACACCGGATCCGCTGGCGATGACAACCTGTTCGCGTGACCGATAGCCGTTGGCTTCGGACACGATGTAGTGGGCCGCTCCAGAAAAGCGGTCTTCGGTCAGAACTGGCATTTGCGTGTCTCCTGGTTAGCGACGCTTGTTAGTGCGTGCGACTGCGGCGGCGAGCACGGACTTGTCGCCCTTTGCGGATGGCTGGCTTCCGCCCTTGCCGTTCAAGCCCTCACCGTTGAGGCGCCGCTGCTCGAGAACGCCGGCATCAGCCTTGGGCGTGGCAGCCATGATGGCCTTTGCCTTCTCGACCGAGATCCCGGCGTCGGCTAGTGCCTTCGCCTGTTCTTCCCTGCCTTGAGCCTCTTCCAGCGCCATGATGGCATCGGCGGTTTCACGTGCCTGCTTCTCGGCGCGCAGCGTTTCGAGTTCCTGCTGCATGTCCGCAGCAGCGTCGGCATCCTGGTTGCTCTTCATCAGAGCCTTCAGTTCTGCCAGTTCGGCGGCCAGCTGGTCCGCCCGTTCCTTGTCAGTCATCGTGGTTTCCTTTGGTTGACTGGGTTGAGCGGCGGAGGCCGCCGGGGCACTGGCGCTTGGTCGGCGCCAATCTTTTGCCTTCGCCATGGCGACGAGCTTCTTGGGAGCGTGGGCGTAGACCTGGTGGTAAGCGAAAGCCGCTACCGGCTTTGCCTTCTGCTGACCGACAGCATCAGCAAAGCCTTCCGCAACGGCTTCCTCTGCGGTGAACCACCGCTCTTCCTTCATGATCTCTCGGCACTCTTCGACGGTCTTGCCGGTCTTCGACGCATAGGCTCGTGCAAAAGCCGTAGCCAATGCCTCCAGACCTTCGATCGTCTTGCTGTGCTCAGCAGAGTTGCCGTTCGTGATCCCGCTTGGGTCATGGACCATCATCGTCGAGCCGACCGACATCGTGATGGTGTCGCCAGCCATGGCGATGAGGCTTGCGGCGGATGCAGCGATACCGTCTACCGTCACGTCTGTGGTGCCGGAACGCCGCCCCAGCAGGGCGAAGATCGCTGCTCCTTCGGTCGCAATGCCGCCGCCTGAGTTGATGAAGACTACCAAGTCGTCTTCGTCGTCTATCTGTGCCAGCGCCAGAACGACATCACCGTGGGTAAAGTAGTCACCCCAGCCGAAGTCGCCGACATCACCGGTCAGGGTGAGCCGGTTGCCCTCAAGTATCGCAGCCATGTCTTGGGAGATCCTTAGTAAGGCCGCATCCGGCCTGATATCGCGTAGCGGGTGCGCCGAGGCTTTTCGCCTCGCGCGATCTGACAGTTGCGGATTGCTTCCTCGAGGGCGCGCTTGACGTCCTCGAGCTTCGCGTTGGCGTACCGCGCCATGTCTTCACCGAAACGAGCCTCGGTGATCATCTCGCCGGTCAGGAGAGCTTCTTCAACTTTGCGCAAAAGCACCGCTCTGGCGCACCAGTCGACATGTAGTGGATCAGGATCAGGCATCCTCGCCCTCCCTTATTGGATCACGTCGACCATCGGCTGCACCGCCAAGCGGGCCAGCGCCGCTTCCACCCTGACTACGCCCATGAGGCGCAGGGATGCCCATAGCGTCGAGCTTGGCTTTCTCCTTGCCGGCCTGCTCCAGTTCCTCTTCCCAATCGAGGCCCTTCGCTGCGTAGATTCGCTGCAGCGTTGCCGCACCGGTTTCGAGGTCCACCTTGTTCGCCAGCGAATCTTTATAGGGATCTGCTGATGGTTTCTCAGGGCCTCGCCATTCCGCCCAGACGACCTTCTGTTTGTTTGCCAGAAACGCCTGGTAACCGCCCTTCAGCGGGATGCGACCTTCGGCGATGCTCTCCTCAAGCCATGCTTCGTAGAGAGCCTGAGCAAAAGGTGCCGCGATGCGCTCGCGCCGTCGGGTTGTGATCGGCCACATTGTCGAGACGGCCATCCGGACGGAGGAGTATGTCGAACTGGAATGGTCCATCGACAAGCTTTCGAACGTGACGCCGAGGCACCGTGCCATCTCTCGCTGCAGGTTCTGCGAGAACGGGATGTACTGGCTTCCCGGCGTGGCGGCGGTGTGCATCTCGAATTCTTCGCCGGGACCGAGATGGTTGATCCTGGCAGGATCCGACATGGAGACACCCTTTTCCTTAAGCGCCTCAATCCTCATGCCCCAGATGTCGATCAAGTCCTCCGCGATTCCTCCGACATGGCTGCTCCAGTCGCCTTCGAAGCCCGGAGGAGGATCTGAGTCCGCAAGCGTCTGGATAGCTTGAAAGGCCTGCTCGCTCGGCTCCGGGCTCTTGATCGTTGCTGCAAAGATCGTCTGCATCAGAGCGGTGGCAAGCGTCGCATCCGCGAGCTGGTCCGACTGAGCGATGACCTTGAGCGCCGGCGCCATGACGGAAATCCCGCGAGGGCTGCCCGGATTAAGGCCGCGATCCATCACGTGGATGACGTCGCCAGCTTTAATGTCGCGATCAACCTCAATGCCTCCGTCGCGGCTACGAAACCGGTAGACCAGCGCACGCCCCAGCGCGTCATGGAAGATCCCCTGATCGAGGCCTTCGAACTCGCGCGACGTGCGCGGCAACCTGTGTGGAGCCACCAGGCTAACTTTCGTCCCGGTCGTCAGCCCCAGCGAACGCCGGGCGCGCACTGTGATAAAATCGAGGACGCCGAAGGCCTCGCCATAGGCGAGATAGGTCCGGACAACAGCATCAACCATTTCCGGCACGGTCATCTTCCCGGCCAGATCGCATTCGGCCGGGTTCCACGCGTAGCGTCGCCACTCGCTTTCGACGAACCGGCACCAGTCGGCCCGCTCCTTGTCCGAGTAGCCGAGCGCCGAAAGCTCCGGACGAGCGTTCAACTTCAGCTCCGTCCCGACCGTGTCAGCTACAATTTGGTCCGCAGCACCGGAGATCCAGCCGGAGTTGTGCATGAAGTCGAGCGCGAGAGCAGAGGCTCTCTCGGCTGCCTCTCGCACGTCGATCTTGGCGTCGCGCGTGATCGCCCGACGCATGTTGAGGACGCCGGATCGATCGCCGCGGAGGTATCGCATCGTCGGCTTCTGACGAGCCGGCGCCGCCGGGAACGCTACTGCTCCCGCCTTGACGCGAATGCGAGGCTTGCCATCGGTCACGAGTACGATCTCCATTTCTTGCGAGGTGGCCGAGGCTTCGATGCCGCGCTAACGACTGGCTCAGATCTTGGCTTTACGAACGGGTTCTGATCGGCAACCTCAAACAGGTCCTTCGGCTCGTCATGATCGCCGTGCAGATCGCGGACGAGATCTGCCCAACGGTCGAGAGTGAGCCTGCGCTTGTTCTGCAGATGCCAGGCGAGCGCGAAGGCGTAGACGGTCGCGTCGAACCAATCGTTCATCCGCCCCACGACCTTCTTCCATTGCCGTCCGGCCTTCGGCTTTATGAGGCGGCGGGCGCGCCGGCTGACGCTGGAGCGAGCCTCCTCATCAGCGTCGACGAGGCGCTCGGCCGTCAGCTCCTTCGCGAAATCCGCATCGCATAGGTCGGACGCGAAGTGCACGGTGTTGCGGGGCCACTCCCCGTTTTCCGCCCGCCCCTGCACCAGGTTGGCCATGGCAGCGGTAACAGTCGTTTTCACGTCGTAGAGGCCGACCGGATAGAGGAGCACCTTGGCGACGACGCGCTTCTTGTGATCCTTGATATCCTTTTTGACCGGCGTCCCCAGCCAGGGCAGTCCGATGGGCTCGCGACCGTCGAGCGCATAGACGTTTGGTCGGCCGGCGCAGAAACGATAGACGCGATCAGTTGCCCAGCCGGAGTCGACGCCGTTGAGATCAATACCCTTCTCGCGGGCACCGCTCTCGATCGGATATGTCCGGGCCTGCGCATCCGAGAGCTTGATCCACGGCTCGTCCGACTGGTCGGGCGCACCTTCGAAGATCTCCCGGTCGATCAGCTGGATCTGGTCACGTGCACCGATGGCATAGACCACCCACTTGATGCCGTACCCCTGAACGTCGGCCGCTGATACGACCAGCGCCGCCCAGGAAGGAATGATGCGGGAGGGGAGAAGCTCATTTTTCGCCGCCTCGACGATCTTCTCCCACTCGACGGTCACGCCGCCGGGATCATACGGCTCGGCAAGATCCTGCTGGCAGAAGGTGCGCATCTTGGTGACGTCACCCTGCGCATCCTCCCACCGGGCCCAAATCTCTGCCCATTTCTCCCGCGGCGCATAGGCCGCCCAGAGATGATAGCTCGGCTGCCAGTCGCGGCACCTGCCTTCGCAAGGCGGGCAGATCCATTGCTCGATCTCAGATCCGGCAATGACCGCTGGAACCGGGTCGGCACCTTCAGGCACCCGCCGTGCTATCCAGTGGCCGCGCTCGTTCATGTCCCGCTTGTGGCCATCAAGGATGACGCCATCGCAGGACAGGCAACGCATATGCACTGGCAAATCGCTTTCCGGTTCGGCCGGGCGCATCATGTCGAAGCTCAGTGCCTGATAACTGCTGCAATGCGGGCACGGCACATAGCGGTACCGCTGATCGCCTGCCTCGAAATCGTCCGTGATGGCACACTCGCCAGCGACGCCAGGTGTAGAACCCTGCCATTCCTTGGCGAGGTCACCGTACATCTTCTGCCGCGCACGCGCCTGGCCACGAGGGCTGCCGCGCCCGTCGACGTCCTTCGGATAGCCGGTCACCTCGTCCATGGCGAGATACTTGATCGACACCATCTGCAGGCCCTTCGACGAGCCCGCGTTGACGATCTGGCAGAAGCCGCCAGCAAATCGTTTGAACGAAGTTGTGCTGCCCTGCTCGTCCCGGCTGCTGACAGGCATGACCTTGTGCGAGATGCGCTTAGACGCGTCGATCGTCGGCTGCAGCTTGACCCGGTTGAACTTTGTCGCCTCCTCGAGCGTCGGCAGGACGATCATCATCGAGCCGGGAGCCTGATCGACAATGAAGCAGAACCAGTTCTCGATCGCCGTCGACTTGCCGAGCTGCGCCGCCCACCGGCAGGTGACGCGGCGGGCCGGATGATCAGGGTGGAGGCAATCCTGCGGCTCGCGCAGGTAAGGCACCCTGTCGGTCCTGAAATCGCCTGGCCATGGCGAACCCGATTCCGGCGAGACCTTGCGGTACCGGTCGGCATGCTCGCTGAGCGTAAGATCCTCCGTTGGCTGGCTAGCAGCAGCCATGCCGCGGAAGATGGCAATCGCTCCGTTCGGCAGATCCGGGAAGCGTATCCTAATGTCCTGAATGGTCATTGCAGTGACTGCGGTTCGGCCTCTATGGCGAAGTGATCGTCGCCGGCATCCTCGCGGCGCCGCATCGCGTCCAGCTTCTCCAGCACCTGACGATTGAAGACGGCGACGCCTGCCTTCGTGAAGTTCTTCAGCGCGAGGCGGACAATGCGTTCATCCCACCCGTACTTGAGGGACAGGGTCTGGGCCTCGCTCTCAATCGCTCGCTCGAAGGCCGATTGCATCATGGCGACGGCATCACGCCCCGCCTGATCCACCTCCGCCACCGGCGTCAGTTCCTTGCGCCGCTCCGCCAGGTCCATCTCGCGCAGCTCGGCGTCAGCCTGAGCCTTACGCGCCGCACCATCGGACTGGGATCCCGTGAAGCGGCCATTTGTCTGGCCGCCTGTCGCCCGCGGATGACTGGCGGCCGGCGCGGGTGCGGAAACCCGGATCCTGATGTTCTCAGACCGGTGCGCGACGAGCGCGGTGTAATCGACTAGGTTGGACTTGCCGTCAGGCTTGAGCGGCAGAGCCTCTGCATGCTGCTTCAGGTACCGGGAGAGCGTCGAACGGTCGACGCGGTCACCATCAGCAGTCAGCCTCGATGCCGCGTCCGTGATCGAGATCCAGTCTTCGTCCATCGTGCAAGGTCCCGTGCATCACACGTGCTTGCACGTGTATTCGTGTACCGCCTGCGAAGGGTCGCACTAGGAAAATCCCGCAGTCGCGCGCCTCCGTATGCCCAGCTTTCCCCGAAACGGTCCCTAAATGGGGGGGTGGGGGTAGAGGTGTGCCCCTGCTGCAACACCCCTCGGAGAGAGGGTCAGGGCACCAGCTTGGCGATGGCCGCCTCTATCCTCTGCTGCAGGAGCGGTCCCGCAATCCGATCGAAGGCCGACTTCGTAGCTCCACGCGTCATCTCGGTCGGAATGATCACGCCAGAGCGCGCGAAGGTAATCCGGGTTCCGGAGCGGTTGAGCCTGTAAAAGGCATGGCCGTCGAACTTCTTGACGTCCTTGCGGTCAGGGAAGCGACCACCGCGCATGAAGGCGCCGGGATAGAGCGTCCGCTTTCCGAAGGGCTTCGCGACGACACCGGCTTCGGTCTCTTTCGCGTCCAGATACTTCAGGCGAATGTTGCCGCCTCGCGTCACCATTTCGTATGACAGCCGGCCCGGCCGAGCCCTGCTCGGATCTCCGACTGCTGCAACGATCGTCTTGCGCGGAAGGCCCGTCTGCTTCGTCAGGTTGCGAACCACTTGCGTCTTAGCGCGGTCGCCTACCTGGTTGACGATGCGAGGCAGAACCTTCGGGAACTTCTGGTGCAGATGAAGCACCCGCTTCCCGTACTGCTGCATGACCCTGTCAGCCCAGGCCACATGAACGATCTTCGCCATGTGCGCCCTCCGTCGGATATGCAAAACCCGCCAAGCGTTTCCGCTAGCGGGTTATCTGATCTTTTTCAGTGTGCCTAATCTATGTCAACTTTCAGTCGCGCCGCAAGACGGCATTTCGAAATTTAAATCACGTATTCTCAATAACTTGCTGAATATTTTCATCGTGTCGACTTCTGCACCATGGCTGCCGATCCGGCGTGAAGGGCAGCAAATCATGGTTATGGAGACGACCATGAAGGCTGGAACAAAGATCTTCCAGGGCAGATTGCCAGATCTGCCAGTCTAGGCGGGACAGGACTGCCCCGCGCACCGACCGGTCCAGCCGATGCTTGTTGTAAGCCCCGCGCCGCGGACGGCGCTTCTTGTAGTCAAACCCGTCGACCTCACGTTCGATGCTGCGGCCGAAGCTGTCCTTTCCCTTCTGCATGATGAACCATGCAGGGTCTTTTCCATTCCGCTTGAGGACCACAACAGAGGGTGACGAGCCGACCTTCCAGTCCGGACCGCGCTTCAAAGAAGCGGAGCACGTCACCAACGTCACGATGTGCCTCCCGTTGATCCGGGCCGATCGACCGTCAACCAGCTCGTCGACCACTGCGGCCACGGCTTCACGGATTAGGCCATGCTCATCGCTCCACTCCGGCACTGGGTTCCAGTCGGACGCGATCTCGAAGTTACGTCCGGCCAAGGCTCGGACGGCTTCACCAACAATGATGGCGTCCGGATGAGGATCGCCTTCGAACAGGCATGTCGAAAGAACGCCGAACGCATTAGGCGACCGATCTACCATCGTGCCGAGCGCTGCAACCTCGATCATCATCGACCACGCTTGGCTGAAGCTCGGCCCAAGAGCCTCTGATGTGCCAAACTTCGGCAACTCTTGCGTAAAGGCCCAGGTCAGAAGCTCCTCAATCCCGATTTTTCTCATTGTCCGACCCTCTCCGTCCCAAATTTGCAAGGATCGACCCTGTTTGGGACGATCTGAAATTGTCCAACCCTAATAAAATCAATAGCTTTGGACGGTAGGGCCGCTAGGGACGCAAAATAACGCCTTACGTGACGCGCATGATGCTCCGCATTGTTTTTTAAGAAGGTCGTTTTTTTCACCGCTGCTTTTCCTCGCGCATCATATGAAGATTGAAATTTGCGTCCCTAGCGTCCCTAGCGTCCAAAGCCGTTGAAACTCCTGACCTTTTGACTGGGACGGAAACTGAAACACCTCATCGCCATCGTCCCTAGCGCCCCAGTTTTCGCCCCTGATTTCGGGATGCAGAGCGCCAGGCTGGCCGATCAACAGCAGCAAAGGGTCCGGGTTTTGGCAGTGGATCATGGGAAATCCTCCGGGAACGGCTCGTCGGAAGCAAACCGACCGGACGGCGGTTCGCCCATCCCGCTCCCCTGCCCGCCCTTGAACTCGTCGCGAATGGCTATGCCGTAATAGAAGGTGGTGCCGCTCTTGCCCTTGCGGAACTGATGCATGAGCCCGTCCTGCCCCTTCCAGCTCTGCCGGGTTCGGTCAGGCAGACGCTTGGAGAACGTTGCCTGCTTGAACTCCGCGAGGCCCTCCCGCTTGGCATAGCGCATGTAGGCATTGAACAGCTCCTCCGGGGTCTCCCGGTCCACATCGTTGCCGGACACATGGCAGGCATTGCGGATGAAGGCACCAATGGGATCGCTCTCCTCGCGATACTCCGCAGTCGCGGCCGTGACACCAGAAGGCACTTGTAGGCCACGCTGGAGATAGTCGAGCGCGCCACGCAGCATCCAGAGAAAGACGCCGGAGCGTTCTCCTCGCAGCTTGCGCGGCAGATCGCGGTCCACCTCATCCTCAGGGATCTGTATCTCCCATGGCACCAGGTGCACGCGCCGCCAGATCCCGTCGGAATCGTCCCTAATGATCGGCTTGTGGTTGCCGGAGAGGATGATCTTGAATTGCGGGATCAGCTCGAAGAAATCCTGATGCAGCCGCCGCACCGCAATCGGCTCACCGCCCGTCAGCGTCTTGATCAACGCATCCTTCAGGTGGACGCCCATCTCCGGCTCGGACGCCGCCACCAGACGGGCGCCGGGCAGTCTGGCAAGGTCCGGTGTCGCCTCCGCGCCAGCCCGCTTACTATCGCCAGCAAAGCTGTCGATCGACATGGAGACGGCATAGTCTCCGAGGATGTCGACCATCAGGTCAACAAAGGTGGACTTACCGTTCCGGCCTGCGCCATAGAAGAACAGCAGGCACTGCTCGGCAGTTGAGCCCAGGAGGCAATACCCCATGTATCGCTGCAGGAATTTCCGATAATCCGGGTTCGGCATCACGCGCTGCATGAACTGATCAAACAGCGGCGCGGTGGCATCCGGCTTGAACTCCGCCTCAACAAGCTTCGAAATGTAGTCGAGCGGGGTGTGCCGGTCGCGGCGCAGCTTCCATTTTCGCGCTCCATCCATTTCCGAGCAGAAGAAGCGCAGTGTCGCCGTTCGGCAGTTGACGGCGAAGAGATCCTTGTTGAGGTCTTCGACCTCCCGGCTCACATAAGGGATGGCTTCCGTGAGCATGTTGTTGATCCGGCTCGTCCCGGCCGAGCTCTTCGCGTGGTTGTGTCGGGATGACATGCGCCCTGCGCGGTCCGTCTGCACCGCATCCATGGCGGCAACGTCATCCTCCAGGCGCGCATATTCGTCGTACTGCGCCTGCGTCCATGATGACGTGGCGTCGATCATCTTGCGCCGCTCGCGCTCAGCCTGCTTGCCGACCTTGATGACGTCCTTCAGCTTCTGGAATTCGGCGTGCTTCTCGTCGTCCCAGGTCTTGCCGGGGCTGCCCATCCGCACCTTGGCAATCTCGGCCTCTTTCATCGCCTCGATATGCGCGTCGAGCTCCGCCAGTCGATCCTCGTCGACATCGCTGGAAACCGCGGGCGGCTTGCCCATGTCCTTGAGCCTTGCGAGTGCTAGCTTGCCGGCGGCAATCTTCGCCTGTTCGTCCGGTGAGCAATCAAGGCAAATCGCCTCATCATCGATGGCTTCAGCGGTCTGGTGCGCCAAAGACCGAACGATGGCGCCGGAGGCATCCTCAACCCACCGCAGCTTGTCATAGCCATGCCAGCCGACATTGGTGATATGGAGGATCTTGTCACCGTGCCAGTTCAGGAGACGGCGGCCATTACCGATGTCTGTTTCCGGTTCGCGGGAGCATTCCTCGAGGATCTCTTCCGGGGAAAGCCGCAGGGTCGCAGGCTCTTCCCTTGGCTCTTCCGTTGGCAAAGGGTCCGGGTTCGGGCGATAAAGGGCGCGCTGCTGCTCTGCTTCCGCCAGCGCACGCACCAGTTCTTCCGGCATTCCGGAAGCATTCTTCTTGTCCGTCACGTCCTGTCCCCGCCCTTCCCAGCCTTCGCGCCCGCCAGCGCCTCTGCAAAGTCCATCCCCTCCGGTGGCCACCATGGCCTGATCACGCGGCCTGGCCGCGCTAGGCGTCGGCTTGCGCGCTCAAGTGCCGCTGCCGTGAACACGAACTCGCTGTCGCCATCGGCGAGATGCACCACCTCGTCGACATGGTCCGGTAGCTGATAGGCATCGGCGGGAGATTGATCGGGCTTTGGTACCGGCCCTGCCACGCGCACCGGTCGTGACCGCCCACGGCTATCGGTCTTCACGAGCGTCGGGTGATTGAACGCCGATTTGGGATCGGCCGGCCCCGCCATGTTGCCGAGATCGCCCGTCGCGAAATAGAAGGTGTCGGCCCGAAATCCCTCGAAGCCGGCCACCGCGGCCGTGGTTTCGATTCCTTCTCCGCCCAGCCACCGCCGGGCCGAAAGATCGCCGCAGATGGGGATGATCGAGCCCTTCTTCGTGCCGCGCATCTTCTTCGTCGGCAGGGCGTCGCCCTTGTCGTCGAGGATCTGCGGGCGAAACTTCAAAGCATTACCGAGGTCGATCCATGTCTGATGACAGCCGGTCACATGCCCGGACAGGTCGACGAAGGGCGCGATCATGCCGTAGCCGACGTAGAGCTCGATCTGGTGACCGCGCTCGTCCCGCTTGTCGCTCCAGAATGTGAGGCGCGGGTTGAAGCGGATGTTCTCGAAGACGCTGTCAGGCATCACGTAGCCGGTGCGCAGGCGAAGATAGTGCCGCAGCTCGCCGTCCTCCGGATGCGGGGCAATGGTGGCATTGAGGTAGATGCCGCGCGCCTTCTTCACCTCGCGGTCGCGAAATGCGTCCTGCTTCTGCCTGTCCGCTTCGGCGTCCTGCTGAGCCTGGTCAAGAAGTGCGGCCATCCGCGCCTGTCTCTTGGCGCAATCATCGGCGCTCTCACGTTCTCCACCCTCCGGGATGGCCTCGCCTAGGGCAAGCGAAGCGGCCTCAAGCAGATGGTCGCGCCGATGCAGATCATAGCCGCAGACATGGCCGATCAGGCCAACGGCATTGCCGCCACCCGCGGAGCCACGGCAAACCCACAGGCCCTTCGACAAGTTGACGGCAAACCGATCTTTCCCACCGCAGGCAGGGCAAGGCATGCCTTGGTCGTTGATCTTCGGAAGCGTCAGGTTCAATCGGGACACGCCGACCGAGACCGGAACAAGATTCGCTCTCTTGATGAAGTCGGAGATCTCGTCGCTCACGATCCCTCACCTCCGCAGGAAGCGCAGTAATAGCGCCCCCCCCCTAATGACCCAGCCGAACAGGCGGGCAAACAGATTGCGGTTCGATCCGCAGAAGCAGAGCTGCTTTGGGCAGCTATGGCAGGTGAGGATCACAGCGCCACCCTCCCCGCCAAGGAGACGCTCAGCCGTGGCGGGGTGAAGCCCTCGCGCAGCTCGTCGAGATCGCGATCATTCGCGATCCGCAGCTGCCCCTTAACGGTCAGCGCATGCAGAACTTGGTCGAGCGCCTCCGGCCAACGGTCACGATGAAGGGCGATGAAGGGTGTGCCATACGACCAGCCGCGTAGATGATAAGGGTCGCTGATGAAGCGCATCCGCTCGACCTTCAGGAAGTCGAGCCGGAACTCTTTTGCGGTCCGGTGGCATTCCAGCTTGCTGGGGGCCACGACGAGAAGCAGGCGGGGCCGGTCCATCATGCTGCACCCCCTGCCGACAGGATCTGATCGATGAGACGCTGAGCCTTGACCGTCAGGGTCCAGCGCTGGCTACGGGTCGAGGTGCGCCGGATCAGTTGGTCGTCCAGCAGATTGTTCATGGCCCGCTCGACGCCATTGCGCGTCGCCTTGAAGCGGGCGGCAATATCTTCCTTCGTCGCCTCCAGAATGCCACCCTCCGCCTCATGGATGGCCTGGATGATGGCGGCGGCGAGCTTGGGATAGCTGCCATGCGAGGATACCTCGCCGGTCAACCGCTCCGTGATCCCCTCTGTTACGATCGGCGGCGTGGCCGGCGTCGGGATTGCATAGGCGTGAGAGCGAATAACATGAGCTGCGAGTTCACGCGGCAGTTCCCTGCCGCGACCCGCCTCCTCCAGGCGTTCTCTCACCAGGAGCGCCATTTCCGTCTGCTCGTGAGGCAATAGCGCCTCAAACTGAAGGGCTGTCATTCTGAATTCATCAGGGCCGAAAGCGTGAAATCCCATTGCTCAAGTCCACCTCGATTGACGTTGGTGTAGAGGTTCGGAAGGAAGATCGGTCGGGGGAGAAGCGGAGGACGGGGATGTCGCGACTTCCTGCTGATCGGCCGCTACTGTCCCCGCCTCCTCCTGCGCCTGAGGCCGGGAGGACATCTCGGCACAGTAATCGTCGCAAAGCGCCTTCTCCGCCGCATCGCGTCTCGCGAGCGCGTCCTGAATTCGCTGGTAGTGCTTGCCGTAGTCGTTATCGAGCGACACCTGCTCGCGGCGTTCGCGGTAGAGAGCTTCGGCAAAAGAGCGATCGGAAAACCAGATCGCCAGCACCGGCGCCCCGGCTGGCAGTTCCGAGATCTCGGCCCCGGACATCACGCGGATCCATGATGGCAAGCGGTCGACAGCACAGCCGAGCAGAATGCGGGAAGCGCGCTGCGGCTGGTCGGTGACGATGACGAGGCGGATGTCATGCATAGTCTTCCCTCCGTTCCAGTCGCTTGCGGCACGGAGGTATCCAGGCAAACCGAGTGTTGACCTCACCCTCAACCCAGACCAGCCAGCAGTAGGCAGTTGCGGTAGATCCGGTGGCGGTGAGGCGTCCTTTCACCATCGGCACCCGCTCGACGAATTGGGCGATGATTGATGGGGGGTTCTTGCTGAATAGGTTCGTGTAACGCCCAACGCCTTCGAGGAAGGAGGTCCGGACAATCGTGGCAAAGCCGACCCTAGCCACTTGGCTAGCACGTTCGATGAACTGCTCAGCAAGTCGAAAAGGCGGGTTAGTGATTATCCAATCAGGCTGCGCGCCCTCGAAGAGTTCTGGGATGAACGGCAACAGGAAGTCATGCTGGACTGATCCGACGCCATAATCATGGATATCAGATGCCCATACATCGCTGTAATATTCAGTGAGCGGGCCAGCCATGTGCAGGCGATTGGAAGCAGGTTCCCAAGCGGTCATGTGTGAGACCGGTCCACAGGCAGGAATGATGACCGATTCCAGAAGCGCCCGCGTTGCCCATGGCTGTGTTGGAAAATCGTCCAGGCTGTCGTGAGGCTCAATCCGCTGGGCCATCACAGCATGGGAGATGTTCTGTCCCATCAAACCCTCCCCGCCATGACGGCAAGATGGGCGTCGCAATAGCTCTTGAGCGGGTCGGTTCCCGCGCCGCAGCAGGGCATGTCTGGCCCGGAAGCCGCCTCGAAGCAGACGAGCGGAAACCGGCATTCGAAGCGCCCGAGAGAGGCGAAGTCCTTTGGCTCGACGTCGACCAGGCGGAAGCGAGAGAGGTCCGATCTTGCCCCGCGCTCATGACCTTCAGCCCAGACCGGAGCGACCGGCTCCGGCGCTGCGATAGGTTCTGGAGCAGGCGCCGGCTGCGGTTTCGGCGAGGCAAGAGCCGCGGCGCGCGCCTTCCGCAGCACGGGCACATTGAAGGAGTTGAGGCGACTGGTGCGCTTTGCAGGAGTGGACGGGGATGTAGAGGGAGTCGTCGCAGAACCCTTGCCGCGCTTCGGAAAACGGTCGCGGTCCCGGTTCATCAGCCCGAGCACGGCGTTGCGCGATCGCTTGACCCTCCCAGCAATCACGGAAGCCGAATTGCCGGCCTTCCACATATCGGCCACCAGCTCGACATCGGCCTGCGCCCAGGGAATCCCGCTGTTCATGACCGCACCCTCGCCCGTTCTGCAATGGACCCTGTCGAGGTGAGGCACCGGACATTGCGGCTCGTCTCCACGGCGAACATTGCATCCATGTCTTCGCGAAATCCGACCGCGCAGGACTGCGGAATGTCCGTGTCCAGCAGGCGGATGGCTTCAATGCCGCGCAGTCCGAGAGATGGTTCGGTGATAGGTCCGCGCTCCATCACTCGTCTCCCACCACGCGCAGGCTGGCAGCCGTGCCGCCCTGTGCCTTGACCGACGCAAAGGCGGACCGCAGGTCGCTGAGCGCGCCTTGGATGTCCGAAGCAACCCGGTCCACGCGGGTTGCCTCCGCCGGCGTGACGCGACCATCGGCGATCGCCATGGCCATGCCCTGCGCAAGCTCCGCCATCTGCCGCATGACTTCGGCATGGCTCTGCATCACGCAGACTTCGGCTGCGCGCTCCAGATCAGGATCGGTCAGGCGGCGCCCGCAGGCCTCGGCAAGCACGGATGTGACGAATGGCTGACGGCAGTCCATTTCGAGCGAACGGACCGCTGCAAGCGGCATGGTTGCCGGGTCCGCCGGGTCCATCCAGCGCCCCACCGTACTCTTGCTGTGGCCGGTCTTGTCGCCGGAACGGACGATGCCGCCACAGGCCTCGATCAGGTCACGCTGCGCTGCCTTGAGACGAAGAAGAAAAGGATCGGTCGAAGACATGGATGCTCCTTTCCCGCAACGGGAAATCGCTGCAGGTTTTCCCGTGGCGGGAAGCAGATCGAATTGCGAAATGTCGGTTCGTCAGGCCATCACGGTGGACCGCAGGCCAAAGCAAAGGCAGCGGGATCGGGAGGCCTCAAGAGAGAGGGATTGAAGCAATGACCGACCAGACCTTGACCGCGCTCCTCGTGAGCCACGCTGTGCTCGAGCAGCTCGTTATCAACCTGACCCACCTGGTCAGCCGCGAATACGACGACAGCCGGGCGGTTCGCACCGCAATCATTGACGACATTCGCTTCCGGCTGGAAGCGATGCAAAGGAAGCCTGCTCGGGAAAGTCAGCAGCTCGCCTGCGTGGCGCTGGAAGCGCTTGACCGGATCGAGCCGAGGATCTTGGGGGACGCTGATGCGGGCCAGCTGAATTAGGCGGATGGTCATTCGGCAGCCTCCACCAGATGCGTCGGTCTTAGAACTTCAGGGGGCCATTCGACATCGTCAGGCCAATTGCGGGAGAACCAGCCGACCACCTCGTCATACTTCTTCGCGGTAAAAGTCTTTCCCTCACGCAAGCGCAGGAAGAAGCGTCCGTCTGCCGCACAATGGCGACCGACTGTCGCCTCCTCAAGGCAACGTGCCGCGCCGTAGCGCTCAGCGAGGGTCATCAGATGGTGAACGAGCTGCGTTTCCATGCAGCCGTTATAGTTGGAAACTTCCACCTATGCAAATCGAAATTTCCAATTCGCGTCCGATGGTGGAAATTTCCTATTATGGGGGCATGAACACATTGCGCGATATCGTTGTCAAAAGATTGGAAGAACTCGGCTTGGGGCCCGTTGAGGCTGCCGTGCAGGCAGGCATCGAGCGCTCCTACATCCGCGACATCGTCGAGGGGAGGAAGTCATCTGTAAGAGCAGACAAAATTGTTGGCCTGGCCGCTGCGCTACGTCTGGATCCAGCCGCACTCTCGCGCAATGTTGCTGTTCCGGTCGACGGAGATAGCCCGACCGACAATAGGCGCACCAGGCCGAACGCGAGCTTCCCACCACGATACCAGACGTTCTCGGGTGAAGGCTACATTCCCCTTCTGGGGCAATCGGTTTCAGGGCCGAATGGCCGCTTCATCTTGAATGGGGCAGAGATGGGACGCCTATTCGTCCCTCCGATGCTTGAAGGCGTAGAGGGAGCATATGCCGTTCGCGTCTACGGGACCTCGATGGAGCCTCGCTTCAAGGCTGGAGAGACGGTGTGGATAAATCCGCATGAACCCGTCCGCGCCGGCGACGACGTTATCGTCCAGATCCTGACCGATGAGGAGAATGGCCGAGAGAGCTATATCAAGGAGTTTCGGTCCCGATCTTCGAAGGTCACTCGCCTGTGGCAGCACAATCCCGATGAAGGCGAGGAGAACGAGCTAACCTTTGACACAGAGAGCGTCTTCTCGGTGCATAAAGTCGTCTTTCACGCCACCGTTTGAAGTCTATCTTCTGCTACCCATGTGGGGCGGACGGTCAGATTTCGATCCTCAGGCCGCCTCTTAGGGCACTCACTGCATCGGATCTTCCGGCAAAGCTGCTTGAATGTATGCACACCAAGGGACGAAGCCTGCCGCAGATTCGTCGGCCTCAGCAGCCTCGAATGTCCGCAGTCGTCACAGGCGACGTAAACGCTCGCCAATTCCACTACCAACCTGTGTGCATCCGGGTGATCGATAACCGACAACTTCTCGACCTCAAGTTTGTTCTCATTTCGTTCACGCACAAAAAGCAAGACTCACGGGCCTTGTCGAGTCAAAAGTGATTCGCTGCCAACCGGCTCCGCTAACGCCTTGTAGATGCTTTAGGATTCCTCGCCTTAAGTTGGAGCTATCCATCAATACCTCAGCTTTCCAACTTTCAATCTTGCGAAGTTGGAAATCTCCTACTATAAGTCCTCATCGCCGCCAGCGTGCTGCAGGCCCCTGCCGCTCGATACCGCGAACGCTAAAAGCCGATGAGGAACCAGATGATCCGCTACGCCCCAGCCCCTGTCACATCCGCACCTTCACAGCCCGTTCGTTGCGCCCGCTCCCTGACGGAGCGCATGGCGGAGCATCTTCGCGAGGAGGCATTCTCCGGACGCGGTGACGTTCAGTCTCTCCGCGACCGCGGATGGAGCCAGGCTTCGATCGAGCGTCTCGGCCCGGCCGCGATCCAGCTCGCCCGCCGCAACTCGACCCGGCAGGTGGCGCCATGAACAGCGCCGACCTCTTCACCGATAGCGCCGAGCGCCGCTGTGATCCGCAGCTTATCGAGATCCTCACTGAGCGCATCACGATGTGGAACCGGCCGCTGGCCTATCTCCTTTCGGCGGTTGTTGCCGTCGCTCTCGGCTTCGCCGCTGCAGCGGGTGTGTGATGACGATGCTCGCCCGCCAGCCCCAGCCCCTCACCTTCCCGCGCCTGGCAGTCAAGCCGGTGTGGAATTTCCGCGCCGACGGAACCGTCATGGATCTCGCTGCACCCACGGTCAACGAGATCTGCTTCGTCGACATGGCGCGTGCGCTTGCCGGCGCTCGCCGGTTCGACGGCCGCGGCATACCGATTGCCCAGCATTGCGTCATGGGCGCCCAGGCCATCCTCAACGAAGGCGGCACCCCTTTGGAGGCAGCACTATTCCTGCTGCATGACGCGCATGAATGGCTGCTCGGCGACTGGACGGAGCCTGCACAGACCCTGCTCGGATCGCTGCTGCCATCGCTCGCCGTAAAATCGGCGATCGCGCAGATGAAAGGCGGATGGGACGCAGCGATTTATGCGGCAGCCAACCTTCCCCTGCCCGAATTCTGGACGACGCGCCAAAGGAAGCTGGTCAAGACCATGGACCAGCGGATGTGCCGAGCCGAGGCGATAGCGCACTTCGGGCCGGAGGCCGCGAACCGGTTTCCGCCGTCGGACCCGCCAAAGACCAGCGGCGCCATCTGCATCTGGGGCACGGCACGTGCGGAAGAGAAGTTCGCCGAATACTGCCACGCCTTCATCGGTCCGGACATCATTGCACGTCAGGCAGCACTTGCCGCTCGAACCAGGCGGAGGGCGTGAGCCATGCAGTTCGCCATCCTGTTCGATCCTGAAGAGATCCGCCTCCCTTTCGATGCGCATGACGTCAAGCTGCCGCTCGCGCGCAGCCCGGACTGCCTCGCCACATTGGTTGACGCGGACGGGCGCGACGTCCTGACGCTCGACGTCAACAACGACCGCCCTGACGCCGATGTCGAAGCGCTGGCGCAGCTCATCCTCACCATCATCAACACCAGCGCCGGCCTTCACCGGGCCTCGCGTACCTTCAAAACCGAAAGGACCGCCTGATGGCAAAGCACGTCCCTTTCCGTGTCCACTTCGAGGACGGCCACAAGGTCGATGTCGACGCCGAGACGGCACAGGATGCATCGAAGAAGGCGCTCGCCCGCCATGACGGCATCATCCGCAAGGTGAAGGTCGTCCGCGAAAGCGAGGCGGCATGACCGAGAAGATAACCGTCACAGTCGTCAAGACCTTTCCGGTCTCCGGTCGCAGCCTCTGCTTGACCGACGAGAGCGGCGCGCTGACTGGCGGCGTTCACAAAGACGGGTCGCCGCTGTCGCAGAGCTTCACCGTCGGCGCGGTTGCGCTGCAGGAAAAGGATGGCAGCTGCATCGCTGGTCCGGTCGACTTCTGGGACGTGATCGGCTTTGCCGAACGCATCATTGAGGGCGATCAGCGGGCACTGACCGCGCCGGTGGCCTCGCTTCTTCTCGCCACGGCGCTTGTCGGCATCGCGCGGACCTGGCCACTGCCCGGCACTGCGCCGGCGATGACGCGGGAGGCTGTCTGATGTCCGGCTCCGTCAACAAGGTCATCCTCATCGGCAATGTCGGCGCTGACCCCGAGATCAGGCGCACCCAGGACGGTCGGCCGATCGCCTCGCTGCGCATCGCGACCTCTGAGACTTGGCGCGATCGCACCAGCGGCGAGCGGCGCGAAAAGACGGAGTGGCATTCGGTTGTCGTTTTCGTCGAGGGGCTCTGCAAGCTCGTCGAGCAGTACGTGAAGAAGGGCTCCAAGCTCTACGTCGAGGGCCAACTGCAGACCCGCAAGTGGCAAGATAGCCAGGGCACCGACCGCTACTCGACCGAGATCGTCCTACAGGGCTTCGGCGCCAAGCTTGAGATGCTCGATAAGCGTCAGGGCTCCGGCTACCAAGCCGGCGGCACTGGCCCGGGCGACTACGGCTTGGACGAAGATCGGGCCACAGGCTCCTCCAGCACATCCTCAGGTTCTCAAGGCACGAGCAGCGGCAGCTTCTCTCGTGGTCTCGACGACGACATTCCCTTTTGACGGAGAGAGAAGATGAAGATCATACGCGATGCGCAGGCCCTGATGGGCATGCTGGAAAGCGGCGAACTCAATCGCGAGTTTACCGAGCAATTCACGCAGGTTCTGGAGAAGCTCGATGAGCTCTCCAATGATCAGCCGAAGATCACCTTCAAGGGCGAGGTATCCCTCAAGCTCAAGCTCGAGGTGAAGAACGGCATGGTCGAGATCAATGCCGAGATCCCGCCGGCGAAGCTGCCGAAGATCCCGCGGCGTGCCACCGTCTACTTCCTCGTCGACGGCGGCAGGCTCTCCACCGAGCATCCCCAGCAGAACGACATGTTCGGCGGCCCGCGCGAGATAGATCGCAGCCGCTCCCAGCTCACCGACGCCTAACCTTGAAGGAACAGGATCATGGATCAGCTATCTGAAACTGCCGTCAATGCCATCGCTGAGCTAACCCGCGACGCGGGCGTGACGGTGCAGAACATCACGCCGCCGAACATCCCCGGCCTGCCGTCTTCGGTCCCGGTGATCATCGACCCGAAATCCGGTAGCGCGAAGAGCGTCAAGTCGCTGGTCGAGGAATGGCGTGAGACGCCGGACCGGAAGCGCGGCACGGCCAAGGTTCATACTTTAGAAAGCTTCATCCACCTGGTCGACCGCCACAAGACCGAGGACAGCGTCATCTTCGCCGATATCGATTGGCAGAAGCCATCGCTGACGGCGATCATCGACTATCACGAAAAAGGTAACGGCGGCGAAGCCGACAATGGCAAGCATCGCATCTATTACCCCTTCCCTCTCTCCGAGGAGTGGAAGGAGTGGGTCCGCTTCAACGGCCAGCCGATGAAGCAGGGAGAGTTCGCGGAGTTCATCGAGGACCGGATTGCCGAGCTCGCAACGCCGCACGAGGAAGAGGTCGCCGACTGGCAGGACAAGCTCGGTGGAAAGGTCGCCTATCCGAACGAAATCGTCATGCTCTCGCGTGGATTGAAGGTGAATGCCGAAACCAAGGTCGTCAATCATGTGACGCTGTCTTCCGGCGAGGCACAGATCACCTTCGAGGAAGAGCATCGCGACCAGAACGGCCAGAAGCTCGTCGTTCCCAGCCTCTTCATCATCAAGCTGCCACCCTTCTTCCGCGGCGAGGCGGTGCGCGTGCCGGTTCGTCTCCGGTACCGCGTCCAGGCAGGTTCGTTGATCTGGTTCTACCAGCTTTACCGGCCGGACGTGTACATCACGGAAGAGGTCGAGCTCTCGCTCCAGCGTGCAGCCGCGGCGACCGAACTGCCCGCCTTCCAGGGCACTCCGGAAATGTCGGCCTGATCACCAGGGCGGCGCTTCCGGCGCCGCTCCTTTTCTCACCCCGAGGGAGCCTCCATGTTCACCGCAAGCAAGTCATCGCTCCTGGACGCCCTGAAGCTGGTCGGCCAGATCGTGGAGCGCCGCAACACGATCCCGATTCTGCAGAACGTCCTCATCGACCTCTGGGGCAACAGCGGCAAGCTGACGGCCCGGGTGAGCGATCTCGACGTGGAAGCGACCATCCCTTTCTCCGCAACCGTCGACACGGATTTTCGGGGGTTTACTGTCCCGGCCCATCTGCTGATGGATATCGTCAAGAAGCTGCCCGATGGCGCCGACGTGCGCGTCGAGGCCGCCGATCCCGATCTCGGCGGCGTAAACATCAAGTCCGGCCGCTCCCGTTTCAGGCTACCGGTTCTGCCGCCAAGCGACTTCCCCTCACTGGAAGGATCGGAGCTGCCGTTCACGATCGACATTCCAAGTGCGATGCTCGAGCGGGCGATCTTGGCCGTGCAGTTTGCGATTTCAACGGAAGAGACCCGCTACTACCTCAACGGAATCTATCTGCACGCGGCTCCCACCGGCGTGAAGCTGGTGGCAACCGATGGTCACCGCCTGTCGAAGCGGTTCATCCCTCTCGACGACGTGCCGCAAGAAATGCCGGGCATCATCATTCCGAAGAAGACCGTCGAGACGATCGTCAAGCACCTGCCAAAGGACGGTACGGTCACGCTGCAGGTGTCGGACGCGAAGATCCGCATGCTGATCGGCGACATGGTGCTGCTGTCGAAACTGATCGACGGTACCTTCCCGGACTACCAGCGCGTGATCCCGACGCACGAGAGCTTCATCGAATTGGAAGGCAAGCATCTTGCCGCCGCGATTGACCGCGTCTCGACCGTCTCCACCGGCGGCAGCCGGGCCGTCAAGATGACCTTCTCTGGCGGTACCCTGAAACTCCTGGTCAGCAACCCGGACGCCGGCAATGCCGAGGACGAGGTTGCCTATGAGGGCGAGGCCGAACTGGAGACCGGCTTCAACGCAAAGTACGTCAACGATGCGCTCGCCCGCCTCAGCGACGACGGGCTGCAGTTTCACCTGGGCGACCCCGGCTCGCCAGCCGTGCTTCGTGCCGATGGTGACCATGCGGAAAACCTCATCGTGCTGATGCCGATGCGCGTGTGAGGAGGCGATGATGACCCGACGTATCATCGACAAGGCGCACCAGGCCCTCCGCGACAAGCAGGCTCAGTTCTGCCGCATCAGCTTCCTGCGCAAGAACCAGGAAGGCCATATCATCCACTGCGGCGAGGACGATGACTGGACCGAGTGTCGCGTGAGCCCGGTCAGTTCCTACTCATCCTACGGCGAACAGACCTTTGCACCCGACCAGACCTATCAGCGCGATACGCTTCTCGCCCTCCTCGCCCAGGCATTCGAACTGGGCCGGCTGGCGAAAGCGCGAGAGATCAAATCCGTATTGGAGATCAAGTGATGTCAGAGCGTCAGGCGACACCAGGAGTGCATGAGAATTTCGCATCAGTCAGCGAGCCGAGCCTCGGCGCGGATCATCTCGATGAACTCGTCGCTGGTCATCCTGCGCGTCTCGGTCTCGCCGAGCTCACTGACGAAGGTGACCAGCCAAACCTTGCTGCTGATTTGCACCGCGAAGTGGGTAGCCTTGAGCATGAGGGTTCTCCTTTCGCCAAGGAGAAGATCACTGATGCTCGCGCCGATCTACTGACAGAAGTGTGGGGTTCTGATCAGGTCGCCCCCCCCACACCCTCATCACATTTGCGGGGTGACGACGAATGATCCGCGTCCTCGATCTCTTCTCCTGCATCGGCTTCCACTCCCTCGGCTTGGAGCGGGCATCGCCTGATTTCAAAATTGTCGCCTTGTGCGAAGCCAACGAACGCCGCCGGCAGGAGCTGGAACGGCTGCACCCCGGAGTTCCTATCTATGACGATGTCCGCACCCTGCCTGTCATCGAAGCTGACGTCGTTTTCGGCGGCCCTCCCTGCCAACGCACCAGTGTTGCCGCTGCCATCCATGGAAAGCGCGACGGGCATTCTCTCTGGCCCTACATGCTATGCGCCGGGATCGACGCCGGGGCAGAATGGATTGTCGTGGAGCAGCCGCCCGGCAACGCGGCGTGGGAAGCCCAGGTCTATCGACACCTTTCACGCGCTGGCTACCACGTCGCCCGATTTGTCTTCGGCGCTGAAGACGTTGGTGCGCCGTATCCACGCCGGCGAGTGTACCTTATTGCCTGCACCAGCTTGCCGAGACTGGAGATCGCCTGGCAGGCGGGACCATCCGCGATTGAACGCGCCAAGGGGGCAGCAGATGCCAGAGGTGATTGGGACCCGGATGCCATACCGACTTTCGATATGGATACTTGGCGCGCCGATGACGTGCTGGAGCGCCGGGAAGCCATAGAGGCTCTTGGTGATAGCAACCCTCCAGCGATGGCAGAGGTCATCGGGTACATGATTTCGGATGCGATGGCGGGGGGAGCGGGATTCGAACCCGCGCTACCTTTCGGTAGGACAGAGTATCGGTCTGCTGCCTTCAACCACTCGGCCACCCCCGTCGATCCGCAAGAAATGGCAGGGGCTGCTGATCTTTGCAAGACCCCACCGCCCCAATCGAATGTGAAGGGGGATTGAATGTATCGATTTAGCGAATGCCGGTTCATGTGGGGCCGATCTAAGGGCTCCTTAGTTGCTTGTAGGAACGATCATGAGAGTGCGGTATTCTTGAGCCAGCCTTTCCAGCCTGCTGCGGAAATTCTCGACGTCGTCCACAATCCGCTCAAGGCTTTCTCGCACCTCCTTAACATAGCTGTCGTAGAAACCAGTACCGTAGGGGAACTGCTGGCCCTTCGTGATACTGTTGTACCGCAGTATCTCGCGTTTGTGATCCAACGCGTCGTCGATGCGACCTCTTGCCTTGCGAAGGCGCTCAATCATCTCACCGTCGAAAAGCTCTTCGGTCTCCCTTACATCGCCGCGGTTGATCCGCTCACGCGCATACTCCACACCACTAAACAAGAAATCCAATTCCTCCCGAAGCAGGATTTTTCCTTTCTCCGGATTGCGAAGCGCACGAACCGCGTCTCTCATATTTTCCAGCGCTTCATTGAGTTCATCGACATCAGGGTTTGCAGCACGATCCACCCTCAGGGCATCCTTCCTGATGGTCAAAGAAACCTGCTGCGCGTGTCGCCCCTCCGCTTGCGTATCGGTCTCTCGCATTTGCCAGACGGTGAAGTAAGCGGCCGCTATCGCCAAGATACCGCCAAACAGAGTTTGAAAGTCATAAATGAACTGGCGGATGGGATTTCCGCCGAGACCGAACAAGTTCGGAGGCTCTGCGACGGCCAAGAACACAATCAACAGCATGGCACCAACTGCTATGACCGTGGGGAAAAACCAAAAAATAACATTACGTCGCATTCTCACAGTGCCCCCATTGTCCAACCGACATATCTATCGCCCCGCTGTCGGAAGAAGCATGAGCCTCTGCTCCCGTCAACACAGTCAGATGCGTTGAGGCTGTCGTCATGACCGCGACACTTCCACCGCTTCGCTGGCACGGCGGCAAGTGGCTGCTCGCGCCATGGATTATCAGCCATTTCCCCCAGCACCGCGTGTATGTGGAACCGTTCGGCGGTGGCGCATCGGTATTGCTCCGCAAGCAGCGATCCTACGCGGAGGTCTACAACGATCTGGACGATCAGGCGGTCAACCTATTTCGCGTGCTGCAAGACACCGATGCTTCCGAGCGACCGGTAGCCGCGCTTGAACTGACACCTTTCGCTCGCGCGGAGTATGAAATCGGATGGGAACCAACAGAGGAGCCCGTTGAGCTGGCGCGCAGGCTGATCATCCGCAGCTTTATGGGCTTCGGATCGCACGCACACGCTGACATGGGCGCAGGACACAAGACCACCGGCTTTCGGGCGAATTCCAATCGCTCCGGGTCTACACCGGCACATGACTGGGCGCGTTACCCGTTCCGACTCGCCGGCATCATTGAGCGGATGCGCGGCGTCGTGATCGAGCGCCGGCCGGCGCTGAAGGTTATGCGTACCCACGATGGCACCGACACCCTGCACTACGTCGATCCGCCCTACCTGCCGGAAACCCGTGGGCAGAAGAACGCCTATGATGCCAAGCATCAGTATAGGCACGAACTGACTGTTGCCGATCACGAGGAGCTGCTCGAGGCGCTTCGCGAACTGACAGGGATGGTGATCCTGTCCGGCTATCCCGCAGCGCTCTATGACGACGCTCTCCACGACTGGATGCGCGTCGAGCGCCAGGCTCTCGCCGACGGCGCCCGCCCTCGGATCGAGGTCTTATGGATCAATCCGCTCTGCGCGGACCGCCTCGAGCAGGAGCAATCCCAGCGGTCCCAGATGATGTTCGAAGGTGTCTTATGACCAACGACAAGAACCCATCACCCCAACCGAGGGAGTGCGGGCCATGACCTTCCGTGGACGTGTCTTCCTGCTCGGCTTTGCCGTCTCGATCCTGACGTGGGGCGGGATCATGGCTGCAGTCTTATCTGCATTTTCCTAAATGGAGGTTGCATGATCAGCGGATCATCCCCCTTTGACGGCCTCCCGATGTTCGCCAGCGATCAGGACATTGCTGTTGCGATCGTCGGCAAGAAGGCGGCCGGCGATTGGCTGAAGACACGTTTCCCGGCGATCGAGAAGGCGCCAGGCTTCCCCAAGGTAGATCCTCTGCACGGCGGCAGACCAGTTCCCCTCGTTAAGCTTTTTTATGATACATACCTGCACGTGCCGAAGGCTGGCAGGGGAATGCCGGACGGCGAGGAGAATGAGGGCGCATGGAAGAGGTCCAGGCAGAAGGCTTGAAGTGGATCAAGCGCGCCAATCGCCGGGTTCCCTACTGGGTTGCTGACGAGACCGACGTCAAGAATGGCTACGTGCCAAAGACGGTCAACCTCGACAAGTTCCGCGACCAGCCGGACATTCTCGTTGCCCGCTGCAATCTCCTTCAGGCGGAGATGATGCTCTGGCGCGCCGGCTTCCGCCGCGAGGAGATGAAGTTCGACGGCTCGATCCGCTCGCTGCTGAACATCTATCAGCGAGATCCCGAGAGCTCTTACCAGAACCTCAAGCCCGGCTCGCTGGTGCCGTACAATCACTATCTCCAGAAGATCGAGGAGCACATCGGCACGCGCCGCGTCGACCAGATCGACGGCATCGATGTGCTGCGCTGGCATAAGGTTTGGTCGGAGAACGGCAAGCATCTGGCCGCTGCGTCCACCTGCCGCGCAGTCCTTGAAGCTGCCGTCAAGCACGGGATCCTGCGCCGGTACGAAGGATGCATCGAGCTGCGCCAGATCCTTGTGACGGCCAGGGCGCAGCTTCCGAAGCCTCGGCCGCGCGAGGTCGTTATCACGGCCGACGAAGTCGTTGCTGCCCGCCTGGCAGCGCATGCCGCTGGCCGTCCGTCGTCCGCGCTAGCTTACGCGCTCGCCTTCGAAACGACGCTGCGCCTCTGGGACATTATCGGCCAGTGGTGGCCGCTGGACAAAGGCGGCATGTCGGACGTCATCAGCCCTGAAATGGGAATGAAGTGGTTCGGTCTGAGGTGGGAAAACATCGACGAGACAATGCTGCTTCGCTATCGGCCATCCAAGACGGATGGCACGACGGGCAAGTCGATCATCTACCCGCTGACGAAGGCGCCGATGGTGATGGAGGAGCTTGATTATTGGCCCGTCGAAAAGCGGACAGGGCCAATAATCGTCTCTGAGGAAACTGGCCTCCCCTACCTCAACCGGGTTGTGACGGAACGGTGGGAAGCAGACCGCAAGGCCGCCGGCATCAGCTCCAAGGCATGGGCGCGAGATCTTCGCGCTTCCGGCATTACGGAAGGTCGAGCTGCTGGCGTTGAGACCGACGATGCAGCCAAAGTGGCCGGCCACTCCACCAAGAGAACGACATCAGCCGTCTACGACCGTGCGGCGATCGAGGCCGCAGAGCGATTCGCTGATGCAAGGATCAAGGGCCGCGCTGACGGCGGCAAACGCACCGAAAAATAGCCGATCAACAGCCGCTATAGGCGCTTAACCACAACTTTGTGGGGTTTTGCATCGTCTTGCAGCTAAAAGATTCGACAATTCCCGAACGAATCGCGAAATTGGAAAGGTCCACACGTCTGAACCACGTGTGGACCTCGAAGTGTTAACAGCCGGAAGGGGCTGCCTGTGTGATCACCACCGGACAATGATTCATCCGGTGGGAGCAGTCAAGCCCTGGAAGGCGCCTTTATAGGAGAGCCATCATGGCGATAACGACGCATCCCCTGACCGGGGTGGAAATTAATCCCGTTGTAATTGAGCGCAAGGCATTGTCGTTCGATGAAGCGGTGACTGCCCACGTCATGCGAATGCAAGGCGTAAAGTACAACATCATCGCGCAGCATCTCGGCACAAACACTCACCGGCTCGGTGAGGTGTTTCGTGGCGAAAAGCATAGCGGGTCGCGCCGCGTTGCAGAGGCGTTGATCCGCAAGGTCAACTGAAAGAAGGCGGCCCGGCTGCAAGGGCGGGCCGCCTCTCTCTCCAGCCGGAGAACGTTCCGGTAACAGCAGCGGTAACGCGCGGTAACGCTTTGGCCTCAAGATGCTGTGAAATCGAGGGAATTCACTCTCTGTTCTTTAACATCCCCTTAAATCGCCGCATTTAAAGTCCAGCGGATGCGCGGGCGAATGTGGATCGCCGGCTCTGCCGGCCAAGGCATGGGGGTATCGACGCGGCATGGCTGCCAAGGGAAAGTCACGACACCGGATCGAGCCGTCCTTTGACGATGACGACTATGTTGATGATGACCTGCGCCTGGATTCCGACGACCGCATAGCCGGTGGGAATCGGAAGCGCACCCGAACGGCCAAGAAGACGCCTCCGTCCCCCGCCCGGCGCAAGAAGAAGACAACCCGGCAGTCTCGCGGTCTCTTCGGGCCGCTGCGTTCCCTTGTATACTGGTGCATCGTCCTCGGCATCTGGGCCGGGATCGGCGTTGGCGGGCTGGTGCTTTACTATGGCGCGCAGATGCCCGCGGCCGGCAGTTGGTCTATCCCGGACCGTCCTCCGAACATCAAGATCGTTTCCACCGACGGTTCCGTTATCGCCAACCGCGGTGCAACCGGCGGCGAAGCGCTGTCGCTCGAGGAGATGTCGCCCTACATTCCACAGGCGGTCATGGCGATCGAAGACCGGCGCTTCTATTCCCATTTCGGCGTGGATCCCCTCGGTCTTGCACGCGCCTTCGTCAACAACCTGACGGGGCAGCCCATCCAGGGCGGATCGACGATCACCCAGCAGCTTGCCAAGAACCTCTTCCTTTCCCCGGAACGCACCTTCGAGCGCAAGATCCAGGAAGTTCTGCTTGCCTTCTGGCTGGAGCACAAGTTCGACAAGGACCAGATCCTGGCGATGTATCTCAACCGGGTCTTCTTCGGCTCGAACGCCTATGGGGTTGAGGCCGCATCCCGGCGCTACTTCAACAAGTCGGCGCGTGACGTGAACCTCGGTGAGGCGGCCCTGCTTGCCGGCCTCCTGAAGGCGCCGTCGCGGCTTTCCCCTGCCCGAGACCCGGAGGCTGCGGAAGAGCGCGCCCAGGTTGTCCTCGGTGCTATGCAGGAAGAGGGCTATGTCACCGAAGAGGAAATCAAGTCCGCCATGTCGCAGCCGCCGACGAAGGCGCGCAGCTACTGGTCCGGTGCAGAACATTATGCCGCGGACATGGTGATGGACGAAGTGAAGCGGCTGCTGGGAGACGTCAAACAGGACGTTGTGGTCGAGACCACGATCGACCTTTCGCTGGAGGAAAAGGCGGAAAAAGCCCTGACGACGATTTTGGACGAAGAAGGTGCCAAGCTCAATGCCAGCCAGGCCGCACTGGTTTCGATGGATGCGACAGGAGCCATCCGCGCGCTCGTGGGCGGAAAGGATTACGCCCAGAGCCAGTTCAATCGTGCCGTCACGGCAAAACGCCAGCCCGGCTCGGCCTTCAAGCCCTTCGTCTATGCCGCCGCGCTGGAAGCGGGCATTCGCCCGGATTCAATCCGCAACGATGCGCCCGTCAAGATCGGCAAGTGGACGCCCGAGAACTACGATCAGAAATACCGCGGCGAAGTGACGGTCTCCTCTGCTCTCTCCCACTCGCTCAACACGATCGCAGCGCAACTCGTCATGGAGGTAGGCCCACAGGAGGTCGTCAGCCTGGCGCACAGGATGGGGATCGAGCAGGAGCTGCAGCCCAATGCCTCGATCGCGCTCGGGACCTCGGAAGTGCCGCTGGTGGAGCTGACGGCCGCCTACGCCCCCTTCATGAACGGCGGCTACAAGGCGACCCCTCACATCGTGCGCCGCATCCTGGATACGGACGGCAACGTGTTGCACGAGGCGAGCTACGAAAACCCGCCGCGGGTCTTGAGCGAGACCATTGCGGCCACGATGAACAGTATGCTGACCCGCGTCATCCAGGAAGGGACCGGAAAGGCCGCGCGCCTGAAGGACTGGCAGGCCGCCGGCAAGACCGGCACCACCCAGTCGTTCCGCGACGCGCTCTTCGTTGGCTATACCAGCGTCATGACGACCGGCATCTGGTTCGGCAATGACGACGGCAGCTCGATGAAGAAGGTCACCGGCGGCGGGCTTCCGGCAAAGGCGTGGAAGGAATACATGACGGCAGCGCTGGCCGGCTATTCGCCGACGCCTCTGTTCGGCAGCCATGGCGGCTTCGAATTGCCGCCGGCCACCGAACCGCAAAGGGAATCGACGACGATTGGCGACATCATCTCCGGCGTCTTCCCCGGCCGGTCGCGACAGGAAGAGTATCCAGACCCGCCGCCGAGCGACGACTATTACGGCGAACTTCCCCAGGATGATCTGCCCGTGCGTGACTACCGAGAATATCGTGGCCCCTATGACGGCTATGGCGGTGCCCCCGTGCCCCCCGGCGACATTGGGGGTAGGCCGATGCCGCCAGCCGACGTTGGTCCCGGCGGCCGACACCAACAGCCGCGTCAGACGACGCTCTACGACCTGATCATGGGCCACTGACCGTCGCTGCCGCGCCGTTCACATTCCCGTGTTTTTTTGCTGGCTTCAGCAGGTTGTCCTGCCTTGCAGTCGAAAAATCCCGTCCTTATATACGCCGCATGACGCAGCGCATGCTGCCCGAAACGTAAAAGACCATCCCATTCGAGGAACTGTCAGCGGAATGCCTGAGCGGGGTTCCGACGGTTCGCTTAAAGGAGAGAGAAACATGGCAAAAGTAATTGGCATCGACCTCGGTACGACGAACTCCTGCGTCGCCATCATGGACGGCAAGGACGCGAAGGTGATCGAGAACGCCGAAGGCGCTCGTACGACCCCTTCCATGGTCGCCTTCACCGAAGACGGTGAGCGCCTCGTCGGCCAGCCGGCAAAGCGCCAGGCCGTGACCAATCCCACGAATACTCTTTTTGCCGTCAAGCGCCTGATTGGCCGCCGCTACGAGGATCCGACCGTCGAGAAGGACAAGGGCCTCGTTCCGTTCGAGATCTCCAAGGGCGACAATGGCGATGCCTGGGTCAAGGCTCAGGGCAAGGGCTACTCGCCTGCGCAGATCTCCGCGATGATCCTTCAGAAGATGAAGGAAACCGCAGAATCCTACCTCGGCGAGAAGGTCGAGAAGGCGGTCATCACCGTTCCGGCCTACTTCAACGACGCACAGCGCCAGGCAACCAAGGATGCCGGCAAGATCGCTGGCCTTGAGGTTCTGCGCATCATCAACGAGCCGACCGCTGCCGCACTCGCTTACGGCCTCGACAAGAAGGACGGCAAGACAATCGCCGTCTACGACTTGGGTGGTGGTACCTTCGATATTTCGGTTCTGGAAATCGGCGACGGCGTCTTCGAGGTGAAGTCCACCAACGGCGACACCTTCCTCGGCGGTGAAGACTTCGACATGCGTCTCGTCGAGTATCTCGCCAACGAGTTCAAGAAGGACCAGGGCATCGACCTGAAGAACGACAAGCTTGCCCTGCAGCGCCTCAAGGAAGCTGCGGAAAAGGCCAAGATCGAGCTCTCGTCCTCGCAGCAGACCGAAATCAACCTGCCGTTTATCACGGCAGACGCTTCCGGTCCGAAGCACCTGACGATGAAGCTGACCCGCGCGAAGTTCGAAAGCCTGGTCGACGATCTGGTCCAGCGCACCGTTGCTCCATGCAAGGCAGCACTCAAGGATGCAGGCGTCACAGCTGGCGAAATCGACGAAGTCGTTCTGGTGGGCGGCATGAGCCGCATGCCGAAGGTTCAGGAAGTCGTCAAGCAGCTGTTCGGCAAGGAACCGCACAAGGGCGTCAACCCAGATGAAGTGGTCGCCATGGGTGCAGCCATCCAGGCCGGCGTTCTGCAGGGCGACGTCAAGGACGTCCTTCTGCTCGACGTGACCCCGCTGTCGCTCGGCATTGAAACGCTCGGTGGCGTCTTCACCCGTCTGATCGATCGCAACACGACGATCCCGACGAAGAAGAGCCAGACCTTCTCGACCGCCGAAGACAACCAGTCGGCCGTGACGATCCGCGTTTCGCAGGGCGAGCGCGAGATGGCTGCGGACAACAAGCTGCTCGGCCAGTTCGACCTCGTCGGCCTGCCGCCGGCACCGCGTGGCGTTCCGCAGATCGAAGTCACCTTTGACATCGACGCGAACGGCATCGTCCAGGTTTCGGCCAAGGACAAGGGTACGGGCAAGGAACAGCAGATCCGCATCCAGGCTTCCGGCGGTCTGTCGGACGCCGACATCGAGAAGATGGTCAAGGATGCCGAGGCGCACGCCGAGGAAGACAAGAAGCGTCGTGCCGGCGTCGAGGCGAAGAATCAGGCAGAGAGCCTGGTCCATTCGACCGAAAAGTCGCTGCAGGAATACGGCGACAAGGTCTCCGAGTCCGACCGCAAGTCGATCGAAGATGCGATCGCTTCGTTGAAGGCGGCTGTCGAAGCGTCCGAACCGGATGCAGACGACATCCAGGCCAAGACCCAGACGCTCATGGAAGTGTCCATGAAGCTGGGCCAGGCGATCTACGAAGCGCAGCAGGCTGAAGGCTCCGACGGTTCCGAGGGCGGCAAGAGCGACGACGACGGCGTCGTGGATGCCGACTACGAGGAAATCAAGGACGACAAGAAGTCGGCTTAAGGTCCGCCTCCTTGGCGAGCCTTTCGAGATAGTCGACTAGAAAATCCGGCTGCCATCGTGCAGCCGGAATACTTTCGGGAGCCGTTACCTCCATGGCAAAAGCTGATTTTTACGAAACCTTGGGTGTCGGCCGGTCCGCTGACGAGAAGGAGCTGAAGAGCGCCTTCCGCAAACTCGCGATGAAGTATCATCCGGACAAGAACCCGGGCGACACGGAAGCCGAGAAGAAATTCAAGGAGATCAACGAGGCCTACGAGACCTTGAAGGATCCTCAGAAGCGCGCAGCCTACGACCGCTTCGGGCACGCAGCCTTCGAAGCCGGCGGCATGGGCGGCGGCGGCATGGGCGGCGGTTTCGGCGCAGCCGGTGCCGGCGGCTTCTCCGACATCTTCGAAGACATCTTCGGCGAGATGATGGGAGGCGGCCGCGCACGCCGCTCCTCCGGTGGGCGCGAACGCGGTGCCGACCTTCGCTACAATATGGAAATTTCGCTCGAGGAAGCCTTTACCGGCAAGACGGCGCAGATCCGCGTGCCGACCTCGATCACCTGCGATGTCTGCTCCGGTTCGGGTGCCAAGCCCGGTACACAGCCGAAGACCTGCGGCACCTGCCACGGCTCCGGCCGCGTGCGGGCGAGCCAGGGCTTCTTCTCTGTCGAGCGGACCTGTCCGACCTGCCACGGCCGCGGCCAGACGATCACCGATCCCTGCACCAAGTGTCACGGCCAGGGGCGCATTTCTGAAGAGCGCTCGCTGTCGGTCAACATCCCGGCCGGTATCGAGGACGGAACGCGCATCCGCTTGCAGGGCGAGGGTGAAGCCGGCATGCGGGGTGGCCCGGCGGGAGACCTCTACATCTTCCTCTCGGTGAAGCCGCACCAGTTCTTCCAGCGTGACGGCGCGGATCTCTTCTGCACCGTTCCGATCTCCATGACGACGGCCGCGCTCGGCGGGACCTTCGATGTGGCGACGCTTGACGGCACGAAGTCGCGCGTGACGGTGCCAGAGGGCACGCAGCCCGGCAAGCAGTTCCGGCTGAAGTCCAAGGGCATGCCGGTGCTGCGCTCCTCGCAGACGGGCGACCTCTATATCCAGATCCAGATCGAGACGCCGCAGAAGCTGACGAAGCGCCAGCGCGAGCTGTTGCAGGAGTTCGAGGAGATCTCCTCGAAGGAGAACAATCCGGAATCAACCGGCTTCTTTGCCCGGATGAAGGAGTTCTTCGAAGGCTGACATGCGTTCGAGGAGACTACGATCAGCGAAAAGGGCAGCCGCGCGGCTGCCCTTTTCGCTGAAGAACTCGCGCCTAATAGTGTGGTGGCTTGGTGATCGCCGGTGCATCGAGCGAGGCTTCCTCGAGCGTCAGAAACCGCTCAGTCAGCCGATCCAGCTTCGCCCTTGTCTGCTCGACGGCCTTCCACTGCTCGGCAAGCTGATCCGACAGTTCTTCGATCACCTTTGCCTGATGGGCCGCAAGCTCCTCGAGCCGTATCATCCGGTCTTCATGGTCCGTCACTGTGGAACCTCAAGTTTCCCCCGCGGAAGCGGCTTATAGCTGCTTCTTGCGCTTGTAGGGCATCAGCATGATGGCCGAGGCTGTTACCGCACCACCGAAGGTGAGCGCAAGCGGGATGGCGATCATCGCGAAGGAGAACAGCGGCATTCGCGACCGAGCGATCGTCGACCCGATACCGTAGAGATTGAACCAGAACAGGGCGAAGGCAACGGAGGCTCCAAGCGCCATGCCGAACGCCGCATTGATTGTCAGGAACCACAGCATCTCGCGGTGGTCCCGGCGGGCTTCTTCCGGCGTCATGTCATCATTCGAGAGCATGAGGGTCAACTCCTGGCAGACGTCGCGAGGTATCATCTGCGGTGACGCTGTCGCCTCAAACTATAGGATACGGTCATGGTTCCCGCTGCGCTACAGACGCCACAAGATCTTTCGGTGCCTCCGCAATCGCCTGGCGCCGGCTTGTCATAAGCATCGAGAACCCTTAGCTCCGATCTACCAAGTCAAGCAGACGTTCATGGCGCAAAAGATCTTTCTCTCTCAGCTCAAGCTCAGCGACTTCCGCAACTACGCGGAAGCGACGCTGCCGCTGGACGAGCGTCATGTGGTGCTGACGGGCGAGAACGGCGCGGGCAAGACCAACCTGATGGAGGCCGTCTCCTTCCTTTCGCCTGGACGCGGCCTGCGCAGGGCCGTTCTCGCAGACGTCACGCGCGTAGGGGCAGAGGCGGGCTTCTCCGTGTTCGCAAAGATCGAGGGCATGGAGGGGGAGGTTGCTCTCGGCACCGGCATCGATGGTGAAGGAGAAGCTCAGGTTCGTCGTCTGCGGATCAACGGTACGCCCGCAAAATCCACCGAAGAACTCACCGATCACCTGGCCGTGCTCTGGCTGACACCGGCGATGGATGGGCTTTTCACCGGGCCTTCCGCCGATCGCCGGCGTTTTCTCGACCGGTTGGTGCTGTCGATCGATCCTGCCCACGGCCGGCGCGCCAGTGATTTCGAACGTGCCATGCGCAGTCGCAACCGCCTGCTTTCGGAAGGGCGCTTCGACCCTTCCTGGCTTTCGGCGATCGAGACACAGATGGCGGGGCTTGGCATTGCCATGGCGGCCGCCAGACAGGAGATGCTCGGCCTGTTGCGTAACCTGTCGGCCGCGACGGAGCAGACACCGTTTCCTTCGCCGACTCTCACCCTGAGTGGCTTCCTTGATGAAACAGCCGATCGCCCCGCAGCCGATCTGGAGGATCTCTACCTCGACATGCTGCGCGAAAGCCGCGGGCGGGACGCGGCGGCAGGCCGGACGCTAGATGGCCCGCATCGCAGCGACCTTCTTGTCCGTCACCGGGAGAAGGACATGGATGCCGGCCGGTGCTCCACCGGAGAGCAGAAGGCGCTGCTGATCGGGCTCGTGCTTGCTCATGCGCGGCTGACCGCGAACATGACTGGGTATGCTCCCATCCTTCTGCTCGACGAGATTGCCGCACATCTGGACGAAGGCCGGCGCGCCGCCCTTTTCGACCTCATCCACGAGCTGGGCGGCCAGGCCTTCATGACCGGTACGGACCGCTCGATGTTTTCGGCGCTGGCGGAGCGTGCGCAGTTCTTCACCGTGGAAGGCGGCAGCATCCGCCCATAGCTTTCGGCTGTCGAGAAGGGCTGATAGGATCAACTCCATGGAACTGTCCGCTGAAGAGATCGAACGTTACCGTCGCCACATCCTCCTGCCGGAGATCGGCGGGGCGGGACAGCAGCGCCTGAAGAATGCGCGGGTGCTGGTGATCGGCGCGGGCGGCCTCGGTGCGCCGGTGCTGCAATACCTGGCGGCGGCGGGGGTCGGGACGCTCGGGATCATCGACGACGACATCGTCTCTCTGTCCAACCTGCAGCGGCAGGTCATCCATGATACGGGAACGGTCGGGGCCGCCAAGACGGAAAGCGCAAGGGCCTCCATTGCACGCCTCAACCCCGGTGTCCGCGTGCTCGACTACGAGGAGCGCTTCTCGCTCCGCTGGGGGACCTCGCACCTTCCCTTGTTCGACCTCCTCATCGACGGATCCGACAACTTCGACACCCGGTATGCCGCAGCAGATGCCGCTGAGGAAGCACGTATTCCGCTCGTTACGGGCGCCGTCGGTCGCTTCGACGGGTCGCTGACCGTGCTGATGCCTTACGCGGCTTCCTCCACAGGAACAGCCAATCCCACATACCGCGATCTCTTCCCGGAGAAGCCGCCTGAGGGCCTCATTCCCTCCTGCGCGGAGACGGGAATCATCGGCGCGCTGACCGGCGTCATCGGCACGCTCATGGCGATGGAAGCCATCAAGATCCTCACGGGAATCGGCGAACCCCTGGTGGGACGGCTTCTGCTTTACGACGCCCTCGCCGCCCGCTTCGACACAATCCGCTACAAGCGGCGCCCAGCCGAAAGCGCTGCCGAGTGAGCGAGATCCGCCGCATTACCCCGGAGGATTTCGATCAATGGGAGGCGCTGCTTCAGCTTATCCTGCGATCGTTCCGCTACATGGACGGGATGATCGATCCGCCCTCTTCGGCACGACGTCTCACGCTGCAGTCCCTGAAGGAAAAGGCCGCTAGCGAGATCGGCTTCGTCGCGACGACGGAGGGTGAACTTTCGGCCTGTATCTTCTGCCGCCCCGAGCCACCGGATGTCCTCTACATCGGCAAGCTAGCAGTACTGCCGGAGATGCAGGGCAGAGGGCTTGGCCGGCAGCTGCTTGCGACGGCCGAAGATGTCGCAGTGACGAGCGGTGCCAACAGCCTCCGCCTGGAAGCGCGTATCGAGCTTGCAGACAATCACGCGACCTTTGCTCGCTGGGGGTTCGTCAAGTCGGCAGAACGCTCTCATCCCGGCTATGACCGCGTGACATTCATCGAGATGGTCAAGCCGCTGGCAGGCCCGTTGGCAGTAGCCAGCTAAACTGTTTTGCGACTTAAGCGCGGCCCGGCAGAACGCGGTTCGGCGGCCGATGGCCGTCAAAGAAGGTACGGATGTTGATGATCACCTTGTCACCCATGTCGATGCGCCCCTCAATGGTGGCCGATCCCATGTGCGGCAGGAGGACAACGCGGCCTTCATTGGCGAGCTTGATCAGCTTCGGATTTATCGCCGGCTCGTTCTGGTAGACGTCCAGGCCAGCGCCTGCGATCTTCCCCTCGCGCAGCAACTGGATCATCGCCGCCTCGTCGATGATGTCGCCGCGGGCAGTATTGACGATGATGGAGGTCGGCTGCATCAGCGCCAGGCGGCGCGCCGAGAGCAAATGGAAGGTTGCCGGCGTGGAGGGGCAGTTGACCGAGACCACGTCGACGCGTGCCAGCATCTGGTCGAGGCTATCCCAATACGTGGCCTCCAGCTCCTCCTCGGTTGCGGGATGGGCGCGCTTGCGGTTGTGGTAGTGGATCGACAGGCCGAAGGCCTTGGCTCGCCGTGCGACAGCGGTGCCGATCCGACCCATGCCGACAATGCCGATACGCTTTCCCCAGATCCGTCGACCCAGCATCCATGTCGGGGACCATCCGGCCCAATCACCGGGACTGTCCGTGAGGATGCGAGCCCCCTCCGTCAGCCGACGCGACACCGCGAGGATCAGCGCCATGGTCATGTCGGCGGTATCTTCGGTCAGCACATTTGGCGTATTCGTGACGGTGATGCCCTTCTTGGCGGCAGCGTCGATGTCGATGTGGTCGGTGCCGTTGGAGAAGCTCGCAATGAGCTTGAGGTCTTCACCGGCTTCGGCGATCAGCGCTTCGTCGATTCGGTCGGTGACCGTCGGCACCAGCACGTCCGCCGTCTTCATCGCGGCCGTCAGCTCGTCTCTCGTCCGCGGACGGTCGTCGATGTTGAGCTCGGCGTCGAACAGCTCGCGCATGCGGGTTTCCACGGCATCGGGCAGCTTTCGCGTGATGTAGACCTTGGGCTTCTTCCTGACTGTCATGGCGTCGTGTTCAGAGGTCCTTAACCAAGTCGCGCGATATTCGACGTATTCAGGGCGTTTCTACCAGACCCGTCAGCGAAGACAAACAAAACCTCTTCCGAGGCGTTGTCTCGGCTGCGCCCGTCCGTGATCCCATGACCGGTGAGACCGGTACGGCATAACTTGGAATGGCACGCATGCGTAGCGTCATCCTCACCACCCTTCTTGCTCTGACGGTCGGTCTCGCCACCTCGATCGCTGCCCCTTCGGCTGCCTCTGCTCAGGGTGCGGGTAAAGGGGCAAGCGGCCTTCCGCTTCCCCGCTTTGTCAGCCTCAAGTCGAAGCGGGTGAACATCCGCATCGGCCCGAGCACCGATTACCCCGTCGCCTGGATGTACCTGAAATCCGGTACGCCGATGGAGGTGATCCAGGAATACGACAACTGGCGCCGGGTCCGCGATGCGGACGGCACGGAAGGCTGGGTGAACCAGGCGCTGCTGTCCGGCGAGCGCACGGCGGTTGCCGCACCTTGGATGCGCGGGAAGGACGGCGAGGTATTCGTCAACATGCGGCGCGACCCCCAGAACTCCTCGGCCGTCATCGCCAAGCTTCAGCCCGGCGTCGTCATCGTGATGAACGAGTGCAACGGCGACTGGTGCCATGCTGTCGTTGAAGGCGCCGAAGGCTGGGTGAACCAAGCCGAGATATGGGGCGCCTATCCCGGCGAAGCCTTCAAGTAGGGACGCTTAGAGCAGTCCCTCTCGCACCGCCGCATCCTTCAGCGATTCCATCGGCCGCGGCCCGATCTGCTGGATGACGATGGCTGCCGACAAGCAGCCGAGCTTGCCGCAATCGGCAAGCGAACGGCCTTGCGTGTAGCCGTAGAGGAAGCCGGCCGCAAAGAGGTCGCCGGCACCCGTGGTGTCGACGACGTCGGGGACCGGATAGGCATCGATCTTCACGCGCTCGTCGCTACGCAAGATGATGGCGCCCTCTTCACTCAGGGTCACTGCCGCCAGCTTGCAGTCCTTCGCAATGCTCGTCAGCGCCAGCTCGAAGTCATCCGTCTCACAGAGCGACAGCGCCTCCTGCTTGTTGGCGAACACGATGTCTACCGTGCCTGAGCGCATCAGATCGAGAAACTCGGCGCGATATCGGCCGACACAGAAAGGATCGGAGAGCGTCATGGAGACCTCTCGCCCATTTTCATGCGCAATGCGGGCACAGTCGAGGATGGCTTCCTTGGCGCGCGGCGGATCCCAGAGATAGCCTTCGAAGTAGGTCACAGCCGAATCGGCGACAACCTGAGGCTCGACGTCCTCCGGACCCAGTTCGACGCAGGCGCCGAGATAGGTGTTCATCGACCGCTCGCCATCCGGAGTGACGAAGATCATCGAGCGCGCCGTCGGCGGGTTCGAGCCCTGCGGCTTCGTTGCATAGTGGACGCCCTGTGCGCGGATGTCGTGCTGAAAGATCGTCCCGAGCTGGTCTTCGGCGACCTTGCCGAAATAAGCTGCCTTGCCGCCGAGCCCTGCGATTCCCGCCGCCGTATTGCCGGCGGAACCGCCGGACGCTTCAACCGCCGGCCCCATCTTGCCGTAAAGCAGTTCAGCGCGGTCGGCATCGATCAGATTCATCGCCCCCTTGATGATCTCGTTGTCGCTGAGAAAGCTGTCTTCGCAGCGCGCAATGATATCGACGATCGCATTTCCGACCGTGAGGACGTCGAATTTTGACATGCAGCCAAGCCCCTGTGGTTGCCGAAGTGACGGTTCGGCGTCTTCTCGCACATGCGAGGCAAAAACCCTAGAGGCAAACGGGACGCCGACGCCTCTCATTGTTCGCTTGGCGTTTGTCGACGCCACCCGCTTCGTTTAAACCGGGTGGTATACCTCCCTCGAAAGCTCCTCCCTTGTCTGCCACACTCATCAATGTCGCTCCCGTTTTCCTGCTCATCCTGATCGGCTGGGTTGTTGCCCGCACCGGTATCCTCAGCGAGGCCACCGGTGATGCCCTCGGCGAATTCGTGTTCAAGATCGCCGTCCCGATGCTGATCTTCCACACGCTCGCCGACGCGCATTTCGAAGGCGTTTCACCCTTCCGCCTGTGGTGCGCCTATTTTGCCGGCGTCGCCGTCACCTGGACGGCGGGCCACCTCGTCGCAAAGCATGTCTTCGGGCGCGACGACAAGATCGGCGTCATTGCCGGCATGTCGGCTGCTTTCGCCAACAATGTCTTCATCGGTCTTCCTCTGGTGGGACGCTCTGTCGGCCCAGATGGGCTGGTGGCGCTGTCGATCCTGCTAGCCATCCACCTGCCCCTGATGATGATCGTCGGCACCATCCTGATGGAGCGCGCTGCCGTGGTCGTCGACGGCGGGCAGGCGCGCGGCCTGAAGGCCATCATCCGCCAAGTCGGCTCCAATCTCATCCGCAACCCGCTGGTGATCGCGCTCGGCGCCGGATTGGCGTTCAACCTGTCCGGCATGACGCTGACGCCCGTCGTAAACACCGTGGTGATCCAACTCTCCAGCGCGGCGGGGCCAGCGGCGCTGATCTCGATCGGGATGGCGCTGACGAAATATCCCGTCCGCGGCAATATCGGGCTGACCGGCGCGGTCGCTGCGCTGAAGCTCTTCCTGCTGCCTGCGGCCGTCTTTGTCATGAGCCGGATTCTTGGGCTCAGCCCCGCCTGGACGTCCGCCATGGTACTGACGTCGTCGGTTCCGACCGGCATCAATGCGTGGCTGATCGCGCACCGCTTCCGGTCGGGCCAGAATATCGCTGCTTCGACGATCAGCGTTACGACCGCCTTCGGCATCATTTCGGTCAGCTTCTGGGCTTGGCTGCTCGGCTGATCGAAGAGCCTCGAGGCACAAACACGAAAAGCCCGACCGCAAGGTCGGGCTTTTCTTCATTTCATTCTGTCTGAAACCCGATCAGTTGTTGGGTGCGGGCTGCTCGCCGGTCGTGCCGGGCTGTTCCGGAGGCGCGACCTGGTCGGCTGTCGGCTCTGCGTTTTGAACGGCAGGAGCCGCCTGATTGCCGGTTGCGGCCGGGTTCTGAGCCGCCGGCTGCGTGCCGGTGCCTTCGGCTGCAGGAGCCGTTTCAGCAGCAGGAGCCTGGCCCTCAGCAGCAGGAGCAGCACCTTCAGCAGCGGGAGCCGTACCTTCAGCGGCAGGGGCAGCGCCCTCGGCAGCCGGAGCGGCGCCTTCAGCTGCAGGAGCAGCTTCGTCAGCGGGAGCGGCGGCAGCTTCCGGTTCCGGCAGCGGAGCCGGGCTATCGGAGAGCGAACGCAGATAGGCGATGACGTTGGCGCGCTCGTCATCCTTCTTGAGGCCTGCGAAGCCCATGGCGGTGCCCGGGATGTGCTGCTTGGGCGCCTCCAGGAAGTAGCTCAGGTGGTCATAGTCCCAAACCACCGACTGCCCCTCCGAGAAGTCCTGCATCGCAGCCGAGTAGCTGAAGCCCTCGTGCGAGGCGATCGGACGGTTGACGACGCCCCACAGGTTCGGCCCAACCTTGTTGGCGCCGCCCTGCTCGGCGGTGTGACAGCTCGCACACTTCTTGAAGGACGACTCGCCGGCGCCCGCATCGGCGCTGGCCAGGAGCGTGGCGATCGGGACGGCAGCTTCTTCGGCTGCGCCTTCGCCCTCGCCGCCTGTTTCCGCCGCGACAATGGCAAAGCCTGCCTGTTCGGGTGCTTCCGAGTGCCAGATACCTTCAGAAGCAATCGAAACCGTCATCATCACGAAAACGGTGGCAAGAAAGGCTCCTACCGCCATGTTCACGTACGAGTTCATTTGCAAACGCTCCTTTGCAACCGCCGGGTACAGGCGGGCCATCTTGAAATCGCGCGGAACCTATGTCTTTTGCATTGCCGTTGCAACACGATTATACGGCGGCGCGTGAGACTTTTTGACACTGATCAACGCGCTTTTGAAGGTGTTTCATGACCCAATTCAACTCCGAGCGGACGCTGGTACTCATTCCGGCGCGAATGGCCTCAACGCGCCTCCCAGGCAAGCCGCTCGCAGATATCGCCGGCCTGCCGATGATCGTGCAGGTCGCCAAGCGCGCTCAAGAGGCGAATGTCGGACGCATCGTCGTCGCCGTTGATCACCAGGACACCTACGACGTCGTGTCATCTGCCGGCTTCGAGGTCGTGATGACCCGACAGGATCACCAGTCGGGTTCGGACCGAATCTACGAGGCGATCCAGAAGGTCGATCCGCGCGGCAAGATCGAGGTGGTCGTCAATGTGCAGGGCGATTTGCCGACCATCGAGCCGGAGGCTGTCCGTGCTGCCCTTCGTCCGCTTGACAATCAGACGGTAGACATCGCGACCCTCACCGTCGCGATCACCGACGAGCACGAGAAGACCAACCCGAACGTGGTAAAGGTCGTCGGCTCACCCCTTTCCGATACGCGGCTGCGGGCGCTCTACTTCACCCGTGCCACGGCGCCACACGGCCAAGGCCCGCTCTACCACCACATCGGGCTCTACGCCTATCGTCGCTCAGCACTCGAGCACTTCGTGACGCTCGGCCCGTCGGTTCTGGAAAAACGCGAGTCGCTGGAGCAGTTGCGGGCGCTGGAAGCTGGCATGCGGATCGACGTGGAGATCGTTGACTCGGTTCCGCTCGGTGTCGATACTGCCGCCGATCTCGAAAAAGCCCGCGCGATCCTCGCCGGCCGTCCCTCCTGAGGCGCTTCTCCATGACCCAGACCACCAACAGGATCGCCTTCCAGGGCGATTTCGGCGCCAATTCCGACATGGCCTGCCGCGACATGTTCCCGAGCATGGAGCCGCTCCCCTGCCCGACGTTCGAAGATGCCTTCGTGGCGCTGGAGAGCGGAGAGGCCGATCTCGCCATGATCCCGATCGAAAACACGATCGCCGGGCGCGTGGCCGACATTCACTACCTGCTGCCGGAATCGCGCCTGCACATCGTCGGTGAATATTTCATGCCGATCCGCTTCCAGCTGATGGCGCTGCCCGGCGTGACACGCGAGGAGATCCGCACCGTCCACAGCCACATTCATGCGCTCGGCCAGTGCCGGAAGATCATTCGTTCCAACGGCTGGAAGGCCGTCGTCGCCGGCGATACGGCCGGCGCTGCCAAGCTCGTGGCCGAAAAGGGCGACCGGTCCATGGCCGCTCTCGCGCCTCGTCTCGCGGCCGAGCTTTACGGCCTGCAGATTCTGGCGGAAAACGTCGAGGACACCGAAAACAACGTCACCCGCTTCGTTGTGCTGTCGCGTGACGAAGCTTGGGCAAAGCGGGAGGACGAGGCGGAGATCATCGTCACCACCTTCGTCTTCAATGTCCGCAACATTCCCGCAGCGCTCTACAAGGCGATGGGGGGCTTTGCCACCAACGGCATCAACATGACGAAGCTGGAAAGCTACCAGCTGGGCGGCAAGTTCATCGCCACGCAGTTCTATGCGGATATCGAGGGCCACCCGGACGACGCGGCCGTCCGCCGAGCCCTGGAAGAGCTGCGCTTCTTTTCGGAGAAGGTGCGCATCCTCGGCGTCTACAAGGGCCATCCGATGCGCGGGATGCTCTAACGTTTCACACGATCACCGCGGCCAGTCGATCCAGTCGCGCATCAGCCGGTGGGCGATGGCACCGACAGGGGGTGCAAAGAAGCCTGCCCCTGACTGACCGTCGAGGATCTGCGCCACCTCATCACGGGAGAACCAGCGACAGTCGGCGATCTCCTGCTCATCGATGTTGATCTCGGTGGACTGTGCCTCGGCAAAGCAGCCGATCATCAGCGAATGGGGCATCGGCCAGGGCTGCGAGGCGTGGTAGCGGATGCGTCCGGTGCGAATGCCGGCCTCCTCGAAGGTCTCGCGCCGCACCGCATGCTCGATCGTCTCCCCCGGCTCCACGAAGCCGGCAAGGCAGGAGTACATTCCTTCCTGGAAATGGTGGCTGCGGCCTAGCAGGCATCGATCCTGCTCTTCGTCGATCGTGAGCATGATCACCACCGGATCGGTGCGAGGAAAGATCATGTGGTCGCAGGCCGTGCAGACGCGGCGGTATCCGCCGATCCGGCTTTCTGTCTGGCCACCGCACTTGCCGCAGAAGCGGTTGGTCGCGTTCCAGTGAATCAGCGCTGCACCTTGCGCCGCCTCGCCCAAAAGCTCCTCGTCCAGCAGCCCGTCGCGATAAAGCGCGCGCGCCTCGGTCGGCTTGAAGTTCGCCGCGAGATCCTCGGCAGCGACGGCTACCGGAACTGCGATGCGCGGCTCACCGTTTTCGCGGTAGCCCAGCAAGACCGAATTGTCGAAATCCGGCTGAAGCTCCGGCAGTTCGTAGGCTGCGAACAGCGGATCGAGAACCTGCCCGTCATGCTTCAGGATCAGGCGACTGCCGGTAAACGCGAGGATATGGGTACCTTCGACCTTGAGCGCCTGCTCGAGGCAATCCTCGTCCCGATATTCGGACTGGCGATCCAGTGTATTGCCGGAGAAGGCGGTCAGGCTGCTCGGTTCTGGATGGGGAGCATCGGAATCAAAGAGGGATTTTGTCATTTCAGAGGGCTTCGATCAGCTTCTTGAGGAAATCCTGTTCTGCGCCATCCCGATAAGGCTCGGCGCTCCCGTGCCCCCAGATGGGGCCGGGCCAGTTGGGATCGGCTTCCATGCGGGCGACGATGTGCACGTGCAACTGCGGCACGATGTTTCCCAGCGCTCCGACGTTGATCTTCCGCGCTCCGGTCGCCGTCTTCAACGCGGCTGCGACGGCGTTGGTCTCGAAGGTCAGCAGCGTCTGGTCGAGCGGCGTCAATTCGAAGATCTCGCTCACGCCCGCGCGCTGCGGCACGAGCATCAACCAGGGCCAGCGGCTGTCCTTCATCAGACGAAGCTGGCAGAGCCCTAGAACCGTCACCAGTTCGGAATCCCGTTCAAGCCTCTCGTCCAGCGCGAATTGCATCAGGTGCGGTTCCTCTCTCATCATCGAAGCCTAGCAGTTTTTTACAGGCTTCGCTTGCATTTGCGAGCGTAATTGCCGATATGTGCGGCGGGAGGTTGGTGGTGGACGAGCCACTCGCCAACCGGGTCAGGTCCGGAAGGAAGCAGCCCTAACGAGCCCGGCACGGGTCGCCGTGCCAGCCTCCCACCCTCTACCATCTTGGTCAGCTTCCGGTCCGGTCAAGAGGCTGGAACGGCCCGCGCAGGCTGGCAGGAACGATGAACGACACCGGGGCCACGTCCACGACATTTCCGCCGCCCGGCAGCGGCTATCGCGTGCTTGCGCGCAAGTACCGGCCGAAGGACTTCTCCGACCTGATGGTCGGCCAGGAGCCGATGGTGCGCACCCTCACCAACGCGTTCGAGACGGGCCGGATCGCGCAGGCGTATATGCTGACCGGCGTTCGCGGGGTAGGCAAGACGACGACCGCCCGCATCCTTGCCCGTGCGCTGAATTACAAGACCGACGACATCGACAGGCCGACGATTGACCTGCGTATCGCAGGCGAGCATTGCCAGGCGATCATGGAAGGCCGCCATGTCGACGTTATCGAGATGGACGCTGCCTCCCATACCGGTATCGACGACATTCGCGAGATCATCGAGCAGGTGCGTTACCGTCCGGTTTCGGCGCGCTACAAGGTCTACATCATCGACGAAGTGCACATGCTCTCGACGCAGGCGTTCAACGGCCTGTTGAAGACGCTGGAAGAGCCGCCGGAGCATGTGAAGTTCATCTTCGCGACCACCGAAATCCGCAAGGTCCCGATCACGGTTCTGTCGCGTTGCCAGCGCTTCGACCTGCGCCGGATCAGCGCTGCCGATCTCGTCCACCTTTTCTCGACGATCGCGGAAAAGGAGGGCATCACAGCCGAGCCGGAAGCGCTGTCGATGATCGCCCGCGCCGCCGAGGGTTCGGCCCGCGATGGCCTGTCGCTGCTCGACCAGGCAATCGCCCATGGAGGCGGCTGCGTCGAGGCGGAAACGGTCCGGGGCATGCTCGGTCTTGCAGACCGTGCGCGCATCGTCGACCTCTTCGAACATGTCGTGCGCGGCGACGTCACGGCTGCCCTTGGCGAATTCGAGGCGCAGTATCAGGCAGGCGCAAACCCCGTGGTCGTTCTGACTGATCTGGCAGACTTCACCCATCTCGTCACCCGCTTCAAGTACATTCCCGAGGCGGCGCAGGATCCGTCGCTGAGCGAGGTCGAGCGACTGCGCGGCCAAGAGTTCGCCAACACTGTGGCTGTAAGTGCGCTTTCGCGGATCTGGCAGATGCTCTTGAAGGGCATCCCGGAGGCGGAAAACTCCTCGCGTCCCGCCGGGGCCACAGAGATGGTGCTGATCCGGCTTACGCATGCAGCACACCTTCCCGCGCCCGAGGACGCGGCGCGGCGGTTGAGCGACTTCAGCAACGGCGACGGCCGCGGTTCCGCTTTGACCAATGGCAGCGGAGGCGGGCACGGTGTCTCGGCATCACCCCTCAATGCACAGGCGTCGTCAATGGCCCCGGTCTCCCGCGGTCCTGCCGGCGGCGCAACGGCAATGCTGAAGGCGGTTCCGGCGCCCGAACCGCGAGACATGCCCGTCGGCCGGACCGAAGTTCAGCCGGCTGACAAGCCGGCGCCACTGGTGCCCGTCAACTCCGTCCAGGACATCGTTGACCTTTGCACGAAGAACCGCGACGCCAAGCTCAAGGCGCTGGTCCGCAACTTCGTCCGGCTGGTGAAGATCGAGCCGGGCCGGCTCGACATGCGGCTGACGGACGGCGGCCCGGCAACCTTGCCGGGCGAACTCGGGGTCAAGCTCAAGGAATGGACCGGCATCCACTGGATCGTCAGTCTCAGCAAGGAAGACGGCGCGCCGACACTGGTGGAAGCCGACAACACCGCTCGTGAGGCACGGCTGACCGATGCGCGCTCCGATCCGGATGTTGCGGCGATCCTCGCGCAGTTTCCGGGCGCGCGCATCACCGACGTGCGCATTCGCGCCGCCGAAGACGAAGCGGACGAGGCTGAGGTTCCAGCCCCGGCCGCCGCCGAATCCGCCGAGGGCGACATCCTGCCCGGCGACGACATCGAACTATAAGAGAAGGACAAGACGATGCGCGACATCATGGGCATGATGGGCAAGGTCAAGGAAATGCAGGTCAAGATGGAGAAGGTGCAGGCGGATATTGCCGCGCTCGAAGTCGAAGGCAAGTCCGGTGGCGGCCTCGTCACCGTGCGTCTCAGCGGCAAAGGCGAAATGCTTGGCCTCAAGATCGATCCGTCTCTCTTCAAGGAAGATGACGTCGAAATTCTCGAAGATCTGATCGTTGCTGCCCATCAGGACGCCAAGGGCAAGGCGGAAAGCACGGCCGCTGAAATGACCAAGGACCTGACGGCTGGCTTGCCGATCCCGCCCGGCATGAAGCTTCCGTTCTAAGGGTCAGGACGCCAGGATCTTGGCACGCAGCCGCTCGGCGAGCGGCGCCGCCAGGAACGCTTGCTTCTGCTCATCCGTGAGCCGTTTGCCATAGAGCTGGAAGAGTTGCGAGATGGCTACTCGCGCATCCTCATGCGGGGTGACCCGAACCAACTCGCCCGCCGCGATCATGCCGCCGGCGACGACGCGGCAATAGATGCCGGGACGGCTGGCGGCCGTGTAGCGTTTGACGAAGCGGGAATCACCCATGCGTGCCGCGAACGTGGCGCAGGGTATGCGGGGCGCCGTCGCCTCCAGCACTACCTCGTTGAAGGCAAACCGATCGCCGACGCAGACCTCGCGATTGTCCAGCCCGTCGACGACTAGGTTCTCGCCGAAGCTTCCCGCCGGCAGAGGCCGCCCAAGCTCCTGCATCCACCAGTCCAGCGTCACCGAACCCTCCAGCAGGATCGCCTGATCCGGCCCGCCATGATGCTTGCGGTTGCAGACGGCGTCGCCGACCAGTCCGGCAGCATCCACCATTACCGGTGCGTGGAGCGGGGTCTTGTTGATCCCTGTCTTGTAGCTTTTGCCAGCCAGAACTTCGGGCCGACCGAGGCAGATGGCGGCGAGTTTCATGCGATGCGACCCTTCTGACGATTCCGTTCCTGCGAGATATCAGCTAAAAGCGCCCGATGGCAAAACGCGTTACCGGTCCAGAAATCGAGAAACTCATCCAGCTGCTGGCAAAGGTGCCGGGCCTTGGGCCCCGCTCCGCACGCCGTGCAGCCCTGCACCTGATCAAGAAGAAGGAGCAGCTGCTCGGGCCGCTGGGCTCTGCAATGGGCGAGGCCTATGACAAGGTCAAGGTCTGCTCCCGCTGCGGCAACGTCGATACCGTCGACCCCTGCACCGTCTGCACAGATGATCGTCGCGACCAGTCGGTCATCATCGTGGTGGAAGACGTCTCCGACCTTTGGGCGCTGGAGCGGGCGGGTGCAATGAATACCGCCTACCATGTTCTCGGCGGCACGCTCTCGCCGCTGGACGGCGTGGGGCCGGACGACCTCAATATCCGCGCCCTGATCGATCGTGTGAACGAGGGCGGCATCCGCGAGATCATTATCGCCGTGAACGCCACCGTCGAGGGCCAGACGACCGCGCATTACATCACCGACCAGCTCACCGGACTGGACGTCAAGATTACGCGGCTGGCGCACGGCGTGCCGGTCGGCGGCGAACTCGATTATCTCGACGAGGGGACGCTGACGGCTGCGCTTCGTGCCCGAACAGCGATCTGAGGAGGCATCATGCGGATTGTCACCCGAACCCTCGCGCTCTTCCTGATGTTGCTTCCGCTTCCGGCAATGGCAGCGTCGAAGGCAGAAGTCGAAAGGCAGTTCCAGCAGTGGATTACTGGCGATCTTACGCCCGAGGCGAAACGAAACGGGATCTCGGAGCAGACTCTGCGAAACGCTTTTCAGGGCCTGTCGCTGAATTGGGATCTTCCGGACCTCGTGCCGCCGGGCAGCGCGCCGCCGAAGCAGCAGGATCAAAGCCAGGCGGAGTTCTCCTCCCCCGGCGCCTATTTTTCGGAGAAGCGCCTGCAGGGGCTCGCCGCCACCGGTCGCAGTCTAGCCGGACAGTACGCCGACACGTTGAGGAGGGTCGAGGCGACCTACGGCGTGCCGGGCCGGATCATCGTCGCGATCTGGGGCCGTGAATCCGGCTTCGGTCGCGCCAAGCTGCCGCACTCCGCTATCGAGGTGCTTGCCACAAAGGCCTTCATGTCGACGCGGAAGGACATGTTCCGCTCCGAGCTGATTGCAGCACTCCACATGATCGAGGGCGGCGATATCTCCGCCTCGCGGATGATGGGCTCCTGGGCCGGTGCGCTCGGCCAGCCGCAGTTCATGCCCTCCAGCTACCTCAAATATGCCGTCGACTTCGACGGCGACGGGCGCCGCGACATCTGGAATTCCGTTCCGGACTCGCTGGCTTCCATTGCCAATTATCTTGCCCAGGAAGGCTGGCAACGCGGCCGCGACTGGGGCTACGAGGTGAGCATCCCCACCTCTGTCACCTGCGCACAGGAAGGTCCGGATCTTGCCAGGCCCATCTCATCCTGGGCCAATCTCGGCATTGAGCGCGTCTCCGGTCGCCCGTTTCCCGCTGAGGAACTGCAGGCGTCAGGCATGATGCTGGTTCCGGCCGGGCGACATGGGCCCGAATTTATCGTCACGCCGAACTTCTACGTGATCAAGCAGTACAACAACTCCGACCTTTATGCCCTCTTCATCGGCAATCTCGCAGACCGCATTGCCTATGGCAGCGGCGCGTTTCAGGCGGATTGGGGCAATGTCGGCAAGATGCTGCGCTCCGATGTGCTTGTGATGCAGAAGACGCTGGTCGCCAAGGGCTATGATGTCGGCAAGGTGGACGGGCTCGCCGGCTACAAGACCCGCCGCTCCCTCGGCGACTGGCAGGCCAAGAACGGGCTGCAGCCGACCTGCTTTCCTGATCAGGGCTCAAATCGAGACTGAAGTGATCCCTCAATGGGGATCGATGTGCGGCTGATGGAAGACATCGTCGCGCATCACGGGGATAGTCTGTCGCTCGATCATGCGGTGGACGCGCACCTTGTCGCCCCGGTGCAGCGCCAGGATCCTGTCCGTCGTTTCCGCATCCGCCTGCGTGCGGCGCTGGTTGTGGCGGACATATTCCACCCAGGTCGGGACATGATAGGTCTCCGTCCAGATCTCCGGGTTCTGCAGGTCGCGCATCAGGCCCCAGTTGCGGGCTCCGTCGCGGATACGGATCCGACGCCGCTCCGACATCAATGACAGGAATTCCTCCAGGTCCTCGTCGCCGATCTCGTAATCGATCTGGATGACGATCGGACCACTGCGCGGCTGGATCTCCAGCCCCAGCGCCGGCTCCACGAAGCGGTTCAGCGGGTCGAGGTTCAGCGACTGGAAGTCCGGCATTGGCAGGCGCAAGCCAATCGCGGCACCACCGAGCATCAAGACACTTGAGGCAATGAGGGCGTTGGACGGACTTGCGGCCTCCGCCCAGGAACCCCAGAGCCAGCTGCCGGCGGCAATGCCGCCAAAAGCCGCCGTCTGATAGAGCGACAGGGCCCTTCCAACCACCCAGCGCGGTGTCGACAGCTGAACCACCGTGTTGAGAAGCGACAGGGTGACCACCCAGCAGATGCCAGCCAGAATCAGCGCCAGGAAGGTCGCGACGTTGTTGGTGCTGACGCCGATGACCGCCGCAGCCACGGCGAAGCCGGTAAAGCTTGCCCTAACGATCTGCTCGCTCTTCAGCCATTCGCGAATGCGCGCATTGAGAAAGGCGCCCAGGATGCCGCCGACGCCGAAGGCGCCAAACATGATGCCGTAGGTGAGCGGTCCACCCTGGAGGATGTCTCGCGCGACGATCGGCAGGAGCGCGAGGACGGAACCGGCCGAGACACCGAAGACGAAGGCGCGCAGGATCACCTTTTCCAGGTTTGGCGACATCGCAACATAGCGCAGGCCGGATGAGATCGCCCCCGCCAGCCTCTCACGCGGAAGCGGGTTCTTCGGCAGGTTCGGCTTCCAGCGCAGCAGCACGAAGATCAGTGCGAAATAGCTGATCGCATTGATGGCAAAGGCTGCTGCGGCCCCCGCTGCCGCAACGATGACACCGCCGAGCGCCGGACCAAGGCTGCGCGTGATGTTGAAGCCTGCGCTGTTCAGCGAAACGGCGGCGGGAAGATCGCTTCTCGGGATGATATCACCGACCGATGCTTGCCAGGAGGGATTGTGGAGTGCAGTCCCGGAGCCGATCACGAAGGTGAAGGCCAGCAGCAGCCAGGGGCTCAGCCAGCCGGACCACGCAAAGAAGGTGAGAAGAAGCGACGCTGTCAGCATCAGGAATTGCGCGATCAGCATGACCTTGCGCCGGTCGAAGCTATCGGCCAATGCGCCGGAGATTACCGAAAACATCATGATTGGCAGAGCTGTCGAAGCCTGGACCAAAGCGATCAGGTTCTCCGAGGTCGTCAGCGATGTCATCATCCATGCCGCACCGACCGCCTGGATGAGGCCTCCGAGGTTGGAGGCAAGGCTTGCCATCCACATGTTCCGGTAGTTCTGGTGGCGAAGGGGCGCGAACGGCGAACGGCTGTCTGTCACGCGAATTCCAACTCAGCTGCGTAAGATCGGCTGGAGTATAGGGCAGGCTCCGGCAGAAGCCAGTCCGGTACATGCGGCTGGCTACCCTTGCAAAAGGTGACCGCACAGCGTATATGCACCTCATATTCTTGATCGTCTGATGAAGAGTGGGGCCTGGCCGGGACCCGCTCTTTTTTGTTAGGCGATCGACACAGGCACAGGCTTCGTTAGGGCCTGACGATTGGAATTACCTATGTCGCAGACCGAACACGAACCGCGCATCATCATCGAGACAGGGCTTGATCTTCGCGTTGCCGAGATCATCGAGCCCGTGATCGCATCGATGGATTACCGCCTGGTGCGCGTCCGGATGATGAGTCAGAACGGGCTGACCCTGCAGGTCATGGCCGAGCGCAACGACGGGACCATGACCGTCGAGGACTGTGAAACGGTCTCCACCGCAATTTCGCCTGTTCTCGACGTGGAAGATCCTATAGATAAGGCATACCATCTCGAAGTATCTTCGCCCGGGATCGACCGGCCGATGGTCCGCAAGTCTGATTTTTCGCGCTGGCAGGGCCATATCGTGAAATGCGAGACGTCGATCATGATCGACAACCGCAAGCGGTTCCGCGGCAAGATCGTCGAGACGAATGAGGAAGGCTTTACGATCGAGCGCGATCAGGTAGCCTATGGCGAGGCGCCGAGCGTCACCATTCCGTTCACCGCGCTTTCGGAAGCCAAGCTGATCCTGACGGACGACCTGATCCGCGACGCGCTGCGCGCCGACAAGCTGGCCAAGGCCCAGGCGGCCAACCAGAACGGCGAAGACGACAACGAATAACCAGACAAGATCGGCCGGACGGCCGCAAACCTTTCGACTGACGGAGACGAACGACAATGGCAGTGAGTGCGAACCGGCTTGAGCTTCTGCAGATCGCAGACGCAGTGGCACGTGAAAAGGTCATCGACCGTGAGATCGTGCTGGCCGCGATGGCCGACGCCATCCAGAAGGCAGCGCGCTCCCGCTACGGCTCTGAAACCAACATCCGCGCCGACATCAACTCCAAGACGGGCGAGATCCGGCTTCAGCGTCTTCTCGAAGTTGTCGAGCAGGCCGAGGATTACGGCACGCAGATCCCGCTGGAACTGGCGCGCGACCGCAACCCGGATGCCAAGATCGGCGACTTCATCGCCGACCCGCTGCCGCCGATGGATTTCGGGCGTATCGCCGCACAGTCGGCCAAGCAGGTCATCGTCCAGAAGGTTCGCGAAGCCGAGCGTGACCGCCAGTATGACGAGTTCAAGGATCGCGTTGGCGAGATCGTCAACGGCACGGTCAAGCGCGTCGAGTATGGCAACGTCATCGTCGATCTGGGCCGTGGCGAAGGCATCATCCGCCGCGACGAGATGATCCCGCGCGAAGCCATGCGCTACGGCGATCGCGTCCGCGCCTACGTTTACGACGTCCGCCGCGAACAGCGTGGTCCGCAGATCTTCCTGTCGCGCACCCATCCGCAGTTCATGGTGAAGCTCTTCACCATGGAAGTGCCGGAAATCTACGACGGGATCATCGAGATCCGTTCCGTTGCCCGTGACCCGGGCTCGCGCGCCAAGATCGCCGTCATCTCCAACGACTCGTCAATCGACCCGGTCGGCGCCTGCGTCGGTATGCGTGGTAGCCGCGTTCAGGCCGTCGTCGGCGAACTGCAGGGCGAGAAGATCGACATCATTCCGTGGTCCAACGACCCCGCGTCCTTCATCGTCAACGCATTGCAGCCGGCGGAAGTGGCGAAGGTCGTTCTCGACGAGGATGCCGAGCGCATCGAAGTTGTCGTTCCTGACGAGCAGCTGTCACTGGCCATCGGCCGCCGCGGCCAGAACGTTCGCCTCGCTTCGCAGCTGACCGGCTGGGATATCGACATCCTGACGGAGCAGGAAGAGTCCGAGCGCCGCCAGAAGGAATTCAACGAGCGGACTGACCTCTTCATGGAAGCGCTCGACGTCGACGAGATGGTCGGCCAGGTGCTGGCCTCGGAAGGTTTCGCAGCCGTCGAGGAACTCGCCTATGTCGAGCTCGACGAAATCTCCTCCATCGAAGGGTTCGACGAGGACACCGCCCAGGAGATCCAGACCCGCGCCAGGGAATACCTGGAGAAGATCGAAGTGGAAATGGATGCCAAGCGCAAGGAGCTCGGCGTTCAGGACGAGCTGCGCCAGATCGACGGCCTGAACGGCCAGATGCTGGTGGCGCTCGGCGAGGACGGCATCAAGACCGTCGAAGACTTCGCCGGTTGCGCTGCAGACGATCTCGTCGGCTGGAGCGAGCGCAAGGACGGCGAGACCAAGAAGTTCGAGGGCCTCTTCTCCAAGTTCGACGTTTCGCGTGCCGAGGCCGAGAACATGGTTGTCCAAGCCCGCCTGCTGGCCGGCTGGATCACCGAGGAAGACCTGGCTGCCGAACAGGCTGAAGAGGGCGAGGAGGCGGAAGCCGTCGCCGAAGAATGATGGCGGATGCGCAGACGCAGGAGCCGGACGATGATGGGGACTTCCCCGTGAACGACCGCACCTGCATCGTCACACGCGAAGCGGAAGCGCCTGAAGGGCTGATCCGCTTCGTCGCCGGACCGGACGGGCGGGTTGTTCCCGACCTGAAGCGCCAGCTCCCCGGGCGGGGCTGCTGGGTGAAGATGGAGCGGTCTCTCGTGGACCGCGCGGTCCAGCGTAAGCTGTTTTCCCGTGCCCTGAAGCGCGAGGTGACGGCTGAGCCGGATCTTAGCGCGCTTGTGGACCGGCTGCTTGCATCCGACCTCGTCGGGATGATGAACATGGCCCGCAAGGCTGGCCAGTTCGTAACCGGCGCCATGAAAGTGGATGCCGCCGTACGCTCCGGTGCAGCGCTTGCCGTGTTCCACGCGGCGGATGCGGCGCATGACGGAGTGAGGAAAATTGACCAGGCGAGAAAAGCCTGGAAGCTCGGCACGGATGCCGAGAACGACATACCGTCCTTTTCGTTCTTTACGGGCGCGGAAATGGACGAACTGTTAGGCCAGAATGCCTTTATTCATGCCGCGGCGCTTGCCGGACAGGCGGGTGAGGGTGTAGTGAAGCGCGCAACCATGCTCGAAAAGTACCGCGGTGTCGGTCAGTCTGGAGCAGCGAGCGGCGCTCGCCGGCCAAACCGATGACGCGGCTACCGGCACCCGCCGGCCGCCGTACCGAGAGACATGCATTGATAGACGAGGTCTGATGTCGCCATCCGTCCTCGTTCGAAGGAACAGGAACGGAATGACCGACAACAAAGACGACAAGACGCTTGGGGTTAAGAAGACCCTCACCCTGAAGCCATCGGGAGTGAGCCAGGGCACCGTGCGCCAGGATATGGGCCGTGGCCGCACCAAGGCGGTCGTGGTCGAAACCCGCAAGCGCCGTCCTATCCGCCCGGAAGACGAGAAGCCGACCTACAGCGCTTCGCCGGCACCGGCACCGCGCGCTGCTGAACCTGCCGCTCCGGCCCCACGTGCGCCGCAGCCTCAGGCGCAGGCCCCGCGCGCCCACCAGCCGGCCCCGCAGAGCCAGCGCCCTGCCGCACCCGCCCCGCAGCAACGTCAGCCGGAGCGTCCCCGTGGCGCCGTGCTGCACGATCTTTCTGCCAGCGAAATGGACGCCCGCCGCCGCGCGCTGATGGAAGCGCAGGCTCGCGAAGTCGTTGAAGCAAAGCAGCGCGCCGAGGAAGAAGCACGCCGCAAGGTCGAGGAAGAGCGTCGCAAGGCCGAAGAGGCCGCAGAGGCTGCCCGTCGTGCCGCTGAACCCGCACCAGTCGAAGAGCCGGCTCCGGCCGAGGCCCCTGCGCCCGCACCCGCTGCCGAACGGCCGGCCGCGGCACGGCCTGCTGTAGCCCGGCCGCAACCTGCTGCACCGGCACAGCCCGTGATCGGCCGTGGCCGCAAGGCCGGGGATGATGACGATGATGACCGGGGTCCGGCACGTGGAGCCCCTGTCCGTGGTCGCGTCGCCGCGCCGGCACCTGCAAAGGTTCCCGCCCGCCCGAAGAGCGACGACGAGCGCCGTCGCGGCAAGCTGACGGTCACGACAGTCAGCACGGACGACGAAGGTGGCAATGCACGCGGCCGTTCTATGGCCGCCATGCGCCGCCGGCAGGAAAAGTTCCGCCGCAGCCAAATGCAGGAGCCGCGCGAGAAGGTCATGCGCGAAGTCGTGCTTCCGGAGACCATCACCATCCAGGAACTGTCGCAGCGCATGTCCGAACGTGCAGTCGACGTGATCAAGTTCCTGATGAAGGAAGGCCAGATGATGAAGCCGGGCGACGTCATCGACGCCGACCTCGCAGAACTCATCGCAGTCGAATTCGGCCACACGGTCAAGCGCGTCTCCGAGTCCGATGTCGAAGAAGGCATCTTCGACGTGGCCGACGACGAAGGCGAAATGATCTCGCGTCCGCCGGTCGTGACGATCATGGGTCACGTCGACCACGGCAAGACCTCGCTGCTCGATGCCATCCGTCATGCCAACGTGGTTGCTGGCGAAGCCGGTGGCATCACCCAGCATATCGGTGCCTATCAGGTCGAGCAGAACGGCCAGAAGATCACCTTCATCGACACCCCCGGCCACGCCGCCTTCACGGCCATGCGTGCCCGTGGTGCTCAGGCGACGGATATCGCGATCCTTGTGGTCGCGGCCGACGACAGCGTGATGCCGCAGACGATCGAGTCGATCAACCACGCCAAGGCGGCTGGTGTGCCGATCATCGTGGCGATCAACAAGGTCGACAAGCCGACGGCCAACCCGCAGAAGGTTCGTACTGAACTGCTGCAGCACGAAGTTTTCGTGGAAAGCATGGGCGGTGAAGTGCTGGACGTCGAGGTTTCGGCCAAGAACCAGACGAACCTCGACAAGCTTCTCGAGGCGATCCTGCTGCAGGCCGAAATTCTCGACCTCAAGGCCAATCCGAACCGGACAGCCGAAGGTACGGTCATCGAAGCCCAGCTCGATCGCGGTCGTGGTGCGGTTGCGACCGTGCTCGTCCAGAAGGGCACGCTGAAGCCCGGCCAGATCATCGTTGCCGGCGACCAGTGGGGCCGTGTGCGCGCGCTTGTCAACGACAAGGGCGAGCAGGTGAAGGAAGCTGGACCGGCCATGCCGGTCGAGGTTCTCGGCCTCTCCGCGACACCGGCTGCAGGCGATCGCTTCGCAGTAGTGGAAAACGAGGGCCGCGCACGCGAGATCTCCGAATACCGCCAGCGTCTTGCCCGCGACAAGGCAGCCGCTCGCCAGTCGGGTTCGCGCGGCTCGCTCGAGCAGATGATGACGCAGCTGCAGAGCTCCGGCCTGAAGGAGTTCCCGCTCGTCATCAAGGGCGACGTGCAGGGCTCGATTGAGGCCATTGCCGGCGCTCTCGAGAAGCTTGGGACGGAAGAGGTCCGCGCTCGCATCGTGCATTCGGGCGCCGGCGCGATCACGGAATCGGATATTTCGCTTGCCGAGGCATCCGACGCCGCGATCATCGGCTTCAACGTGCGCGCCAACACGCAGGCACGCGCTGCCGCCGAGCGTTCCGGCACCGAGATCCGCTACTACAACATCATCTACGATCTGGTGGATGACGTGAAGGCAGCGATGTCCGGCCTGCTTTCGCCGGAGCGCCGCGAGACCTTCCTCGGCAATGCCGAGATCCTGGAGGTGTTCAACATCACCAAGACCGGCAAGGTCGCCGGTTGCCGCGTCACCGAAGGCAAGGTCGAGCGTGGTGCGGGCGTGCGCCTGCTGCGCGACAACGTCGTCATTCACGAAGGCAAGCTCAAGACGCTCAAGCGCTTCAAGGATGAAGTTGCCGAAGTGCCGGTCGGCCAGGAATGCGGCATGGCCTTCGAGAACTACGAAGACATCCGCGCGGGCGACGTCATCGAGTGCTTCCGCGTGGAGCACGTGACCCGGACGCTCTGAGCGAGGGTTGAAACAATACAAGCCGCTGGGAAGAGATTTCCGGCGGCTTTTTCTTGTCACACGTGGAGGAGCGATACGTGACCATTTCCTTTGACCTCAGCGGCAAGACCGCCATCGTGACCGGTGCCAATACGGGCCTTGGCCAGGCGATCGCCGTGGCTCTTGCCGGGGCCGATGCCGATGTTGCGCTGGTCGGCCGCTCATCGATGGCGGAGACCGAAGCTGCCATCTCGGCCGAAGGCCGCGGCAAGTGCCTCACGATCCAGGCCGACCTTTCCACCATTGAACCGGTGCAGGACGTGATCGATCAGACACTTGCCTGGTCTGGTCGGGCTGACATCCTCGTCAACAATGCCGGCATCATTCGCCGCGCCGATGCGGTCGACTTCACCGAAGCCGATTGGGATGCGGTCATGGACGTCAACCTGAAAACGGTCTTCTTCCTGTCCCAGGCCTTCGCGCGTCACCTGATCGCGAAAAGCCAGCCGGGCAAGATCATCAACATCGCCTCGCTCCTCTCCTTCCAGGGCGGCATCCGTATTCCGTCCTATACGGCATCGAAGAGCGGTCTTGCGGGCCTCACCCGCCTGCTCGCCTGCGAATGGGCCGGCAAGGGCATCAACGTCAACGCCATCGCTCCCGGCTATTTCGAGACCAACAACACCGAGGCGTTGCGCAACGACCCGGATCGCAATTCGGCGATCCTCGGGCGCATCCCGGCCGGCCATTGGGGTCGACCGGAAGAGCTTGGCGGTGCCGCGGTGTTCCTCGCCTCGGCCGCATCCGATTATATCCACGGCGTCGTGCTGCCCGTGGACGGAGGCTGGCTCGCCCGCTAGGCGAAAACTCTCTCCTCCGGCAATTCCGATCCGTTTCCGAAACGGATCGGCAGCTCTCACCACGCGTCGCAAAATCTGATCATGCTGATCAAGATTTAATTGTTGCCATCGCAGGTCATGTTTATTATCGAGGGGCTCGTGAGAGACCGGCTTTCTGCCGGCTGCCGCAGTCGTGGAACTTGGGGCCGCCAGTGCGGCGCCGAGCTCCAGCATCCGGAGAGCCTCAATCATGCCGTTTGCCGCCAACATCCGTAGTTCTCGTAACCGCACCATTCTTCGTTCTGCGGCCATTGCGATAAGCCTTCTAACGGCGACATCCCTTGCGGCACAGGAGCCGGTACCGGCACAACAGGAAGCCCCGACCGCAGAGACTGCCGCTCCGGGCACACCCGTGGCGCCGGCACCGGAAGCTACGCCGCCGCAGGCAGCGGCGCCCGCGCCGGCCGGAGTGCCCTCTGCCGCCGCTCCTTCCGTGAACTCGTCTGCACCTGATCCGGTCCTGCCGGCAGAGAGCGCCACGGAACCATCCCCTTCAGTCGCACCGAACACGATGGATCAGCCCGCCGCTGACGAAACCAACAGCGAAGTCCCGACCATGCTGCAGGATCTGCTGCCTGCCGGAGAGCGATCCGACATTCCGCACGATCTTTCACCCTGGGGGATGTTCATGGCCGCCGACTGGGTGGTCAAGGGCGTGATGATCGGCCTCGCCTTTGCCTCGCTCGTCACCTGGACGGTATGGCTTGCAAAGACGCTGGAGCTTGCGGGCGCGCGCGCGCGCGCAGGCCGGACGCTGAAGATCATTCGGAATTCCGCAACGCTGGCGGATGCCGTCGGAGCAGCAGGCCAGCGCGGCGGGCCGGCAGCCGTCATGTTGCGCTCGGCCGCCGAGGAAGTCCGTCTTTCGGAGGCAGCTCTCGACCATGCGGAAAATGCCGGGGTCAAGGAGCGCGTCTCCTCGTCCCTGTCCCGCATCGAATCCGCTGCCGGGCGGCGCATGTCGCGCGGTACCGGGGTATTGGCGACGATCGGCTCCACCGCGCCCTTCGTCGGACTGTTCGGCACCGTCTGGGGCATCATGAACGCCTTTATCGGCATCTCGGAATCGCAGACGACGAATCTTGCCGTCGTCGCACCCGGCATTGCCGAGGCGCTGCTCGCGACGGCGATCGGCCTCGTCGCCGCCATTCCGGCGGTGGTCATCTACAACGTCTTTGCCCGCTCAATCACCGGCTACCGGCAGCTGCTCGCCGATGCGGCCGCGGGTGTCGAGCGGCTGGTCAGCCGCGATCTAGATTTCCGCAAGGTCCCGCCCGGCAGCCGCAAGGCGCCCGTCTCGCTCGTCGCAGGAGAATGAGCCATGGCCGGCGGTATTCGCGAAAACCACGGTGACGAGCTTTCCGAAAACCACGAGATCAATGTCACGCCCTTCATCGACGTGATGCTGGTGCTGCTGATCATCTTCATGGTGGCGGCGCCTCTTGCGACGGTCGACGTGAATGTCGACCTTCCCGCCTCTTCCGCGCAGCCTGCACAACGACCCGACGAGCCGCTCTACCTGACCGTCAAGGAGGATCTCGGCCTCAATCTCGGCAATGATCCGGTGCAGCGCGAGCAACTGGCGGCAGCCCTGGAACGCGTGACCCAGGGCGACAAGGACACCCGCATCTTCCTGCGCGCCGACAAGGCGATCGAATACGGGCAGTTCATGGAGGTGATGAACCTTCTGCGCGATGCCGGCTATCTCAAGATCGCCCTGGTCGGGCTCGAGACGCTCCCGGCAGCGAGCCAAGAGCAGCAAGCCACACCATCGGCTCCAGCAAGCGGAGCGGCACCATGAGCGGAGCCCTCGCCCGGCCCGGCCGAACCGGGCGGCTTGCGGAGCTTGCGCTCTGGTCGACAGCAGGCGTCGTGGTTCTGACGGCGCATATCGCCGCGGCCGCCGTTCTCTTGCGGCAGGAACCGGCACCCGCCGCCGATGACGGGCCGCCGGCCGCGATCATGATCGAGCTTGCAGCGGAGCCGGAGGCGGTCAACACGGAAGAGGATCAAGTCTCGACCGAAGAGGTCGATGCGCCGGAGATCGCAAGCCGCCAACTGGAATCGGTCGAGGAGCCGCCACCGGAGATTCTGCCTGAGCCCGTGGAGCCACCACCGCCGGAAGACGTGGTCGAACCCGAGCCCGAGCCCATCGAGCAGCCGGAACCAGAGATCACCGAGACCATTCCCGAGCCCCCGCCGGAACCTGAACCGGTGGAAGAGGTCAATCCGCTCGAACAGCAGATGATCGCAGCCCTCGAAAACGTCGAAGTGCCTCTGCCAGTCAGCCGACCGCCACCGCCACCGGAGCCCAAGAAGCCGCCGCCGAAACAGGTTCGCAAGCAGCCGCAGGCATCCAAGGCGTCTCAGGCGGCAAAGCTCCAGGCAAAGCAGTCGGAGCGAACGGCTGCCAGCCAGACCACCGCCGGCTCTTCCCGCCCTTCGGTGTCACCTGCGAAGTGGAAGTCCAGGGTCCAGGCAAAGATCGCCCGCAATGCCCGTCGCTGCCCCGGCAACGACACCGGCACGGCAGCGGTACGCTTCAGCTTCGACGGCAGCGGCAATATCACCGATGTCTCCCTGTCGCGCTCCTCCGGCAATTCTGCGATCGACGATTACATCGTCTCGGCCGTTCGCCGCGCCTCGCCAATACCTGCGCCGCCATCAGGCGTTCCCAGCTATCTGGTTCAGGGGCTGAGGTGCGAATAGTCTTGGGGTTCGGTCCCGAACTTTGTAAGGGATAGCGAAAGCCGCGCCTCTCACCGGATTTCTGCCCATGCCAATGCCTCTTTCTGATGTCGAAACTCTTGTTCGCGAGATTTTCGAGGAGAATGGAACAGGCTCTATCGCTGCCGCCTCTGTATCCCGTGCCCTCGTCCAGGCTGAGGCGGCAGGCCAGTATGGCCACGGGCTGAGGCGCGTGGTGCCATATGTGGGTCAGCTTCGCAGTGGCAAGGTCGATGGACGCGCCATTCCTTCCGCCTCGCATCGGCGTCCGGCTGTTGTGGAGATCGACGCAGCATTTGGCTTTGCCTACCCCGCTATCGATCTTGCCGTCTCCACCCTTCCGGAAGTTGCACGCACGCAAGGCATCGCGATAGCGACCATCGGCCGTTCGCATCATGCCGGCGTTGCAGGGCTTGCCGTTGAACGTCTGGCTGAACGCGGGTTTGATGGCAATCATGGTCGCCAACGCACCTGCCTCTATGGCACCCTGGGGCGGCCGGAGGCGCATCTTCGGAACCAATCCGATCGCCTTTGCCGCACCCGTGGCAGGTGAGGATCCCCTCGTGATCGACCTGGCCCTTTCCACCGTTGCCGCCGGCAAGATCGTGGCGGCGCAGCAACGAGGCGAACGCATTCCGGAAGGCTGGGCGTTCGACTTGGAAGGCAATCCCACAACCGATCCGGCTGCCGCGCTGAAGGGCGTGCTGTCCCCCTCGGGGGGCGCCAAGGGTGCTGCGCTTGCGCTCATGGTGGAAGTGATGGCGGCAGGACTGACGGGCGCGAACTTCTCCTATGAAGCCTCGTCCTTCTTCGAGGCTGAAGGCGCGCCACCCGCCGTGGGCCAGGTGATCATCGCGATCGATCCGGGAGCCGGCAACGCCGCTGATCGTGTCGCCGAGCTTGCACGGGAGATGACGAGCGAGGAGGGCGTTCGGCTGCCCGGCCGCCGGGGCCAGACAAGCCGGAGACGGGCGTTGGAAGATGGACTCTCGGTCGACAATGAATTGATGAAGGAGATCGAGGCTCTCAAGCGGGCATAAGCAGGCACCGCGCCGATCAAGAGAGGCCCAGAAAAGGAAAAAGCCCGACGCGGGAGGAGGTGCGTCGGGCTTTAAACTTGATCGGCAATTGGGAGGAGGAGGAGATTGCCGATCCGTATCTAACGACGCTGGGAGGAGGAGTGCGTCGCTTCGATGGACAGACATATATGCCGCGCCGGATGCCTTGCCAAGAGCTCTGCTGCAACGCAGCAATGCACTGGATGCAAAGCTTCATCTATGTCATCCCTCGCGGGAGCCATGAGCCCCCTCCGCTTGCCGCAGCCCGACCGATGTGGCATTGCCTCCCCACCAACATAGAGGCCAATGATGAGCAGTATCCGCTACCACGAAGGTGACATTTCCGCAGCTGACGCCGCGCGCTATACGGGCGACATCGCAATCGACACCGAGACCTTGGGGCTCGTGCCGCGCCGCGACCGGCTGTGTGTGGTGCAGCTTTCGCCGGGCGACGGCACGGCGGATGTCGTTCGCATCTCGGCAGGACAGAAGGAGGCGCCAAATCTTGTGGCGCTTCTGGCAGACCCGGCCCGCCGGAAGATCTTTCACTACGGCCGCTTCGATATCGCCGTCCTCTTCCATACCTTCGGCATCACCACCACGCCCGTCTTCTGCACCAAGATCGCCTCACGACTGACACGAACCTATACCGATCGTCACGGCCTCAAAGACAATCTCAAGGAACTGCTCGAGATCGACGTGTCCAAGGCGCAGCAGCAGTCCGACTGGGCAGCCGAGGTTCTTTCGCCGGCGCAGCTCGAATACGCCGCCTCCGACGTGCTGCACCTGCACGCCTTGGCACAGAAGCTGACGGAGCGTCTCAACCGCGATGGCCGGATGGAACTGGCGATTGCATGTTTCGAGTTCCTGCCCTCGCGCGCCAAGCTCGACCTCCTCGGCTGGGAAGAAACCGACATCTTCGCCCACAGCTGAACGGCACCAGATCCCGGCACCGTAGTTTAACATGCCGTTAAATCTGCGGCCCTAAGCTACAGCCAAATGTCTGGGGTGCGGGATCATGCTTCTACCGACAGATGCAGCCTTCGGGCTGGCAGCAACCAACCTTATGCAGTCGACGCTCGACAGCATGGAGGAATGGCGCAAGCAGAACGAGGAAGAGGCCACCGGCGAGAAGAAGGACCCTCTCGTCGAGGCGCGCATTAGCGCCAGCCTGGAGGCCAGGCGGGCGAAGGAGAAGATCGCCGAGGCCTTGTTCAGCGTCAACAGGGTCGACCCCAACGAGCTGAAGATGCAGCTGACCGAGCGGCTGGCCGCCAGGCTCGGCATCGATCTCGACGAAGAACGCTCCAACTACTCCCTCGGCAAGGCGATCGAGGACGCTGTCAAGGAGCTTGATCCAACGGAAGTGGCAAAGCTTGAGAAGGATCTTGGGCTGACCGAGGCGGGCGTGACGCTCGCGACCGTGATTGCCGCAATCAAGAACCCCTATGGCGACGACAACACCCGCCTGATGGACGGCCTGGCGAAAATCGCAAATGGCGGACAGGGAAGCTTCGATGTCGATCGAGTCCTGCAGCGTCTGGAAGACGTCGCGGATCCGAAGACACTCGAAGAGCTGAAGCTCGGGCCGCAGGGATACGATCCGACGCGGGTGGAGGATGCCGAGGCGCGCGCCGAGCGGCAGGAGGATATCCAGGCACTGGAGGCAGCTGAGAAGCTCGAAGACGTCCAGGACATCCAGGAAGCGGTTGCAGCCCATAATGACAATGCCATCAAGGGCGACGGGGCCGGCAAGACGGAAGCCGAACCAGGTCCGTCCGATGCTGACATGGTCCTGCTTCTGGGCGCCACGGTGGAGCAGGCGAAGTCGGTCGATAGCGACACCGATGTCGCGTTGAGCAACGACGTCGCGGAAGCGCCTGCCACCGACGTTCCCTCCGGGGAACCGGAAGAACTGAACGAAGTGAATGCTCAGGCAATTGAGGAGATGGCGGCAGAAGCGGCAACGGAAGTCCTGCCTGAGGTGCTGCCGATCACCGTGGACGAGATCGGTCTCTACGAGCTGCTGAAAGAGAAGCTCGCGGCTTAGCTAAGCCTATCCGGCGGTGAGCCTATCCGTCCCTTCACGACGTTAGCGAGTTGTTAACGAACCTCGTGCCATTCTAGCCAATCAATCGGCATGGGTGACGCCATGAGGCGTCGCGGCCGCAGCGCCGAACGCTGCAACAACATCTTTTACCGCTGTAGCCGATCTGTCTTGCCAACGCGAAGACAACCAGGGAGCAGATCATGCTGCCGCCTCTCGGCGCTGCCTTGAGCGCCTCCGTTGATTACCAGACCGCCACACGGTCGCTCATACGTCCACCGGCAAGTGGCGCCCCAGGCGATGGCACCGGTACTGCTACCCTGCCCCCCAACCTCCTCAGCGGCGGACGCGTCGACATCCTTTCGTTGTCCACCCAGCTCAACCTCGCTCAAGGTCTGTCAGCTTTCGCCGACACGATCGGCAGCTTGCTGAAGATCAGCCGGCGGGAAGGTGAGAGCCTGCTCGACTACGCGCATCGTCTTTCGGATGCGCTGAAGTCGCTCAGTCCTTCGCAACGCGCACTGCTGGAGCAGAACCTCACACAACTCTTGCGAGGCGTCACGTTGCGCGTGCTCATCGACGTTCTCAACAACCCGTTGGGTCCCGAAGCCGCACGTCTCAGTGCGCAGCTCGAAATGGCGCAGGTGAAGGACAGGGATCTGGCGGCGCGTGCCGTGGTCACCTCCTATCGCCAGAATGATGGCTCGGAAGCCGCGCTCACGCCAACCCCGACGAGCCGTCCTGACGTTGTTGCGAGCCCGGCGGGGCCGACGCGCCAGCCGTCTCCCACCTCCCCCACTACTAGCCCCAATCCGGCATCTGCACCAGCGACAGCACCGAAGGCGGGAGCAAGCACTGTCCCGGCAAGGGTGAGCATCGACGTGCCAAGTCTTGCCCCTGACTTCGAGAGCGAAGCTCCGGGGAACAGCACAGCGACACGCTCAGTGGCCGCCTCGACCGTTACAGGTTCGCCGCCCACCATGGGCAGAGAGGCCGCTGCCGGCTCAAATATGCTCTTCAACAGCAGTCCGAGTGCAGAAGTCGACCTGCCGGAGATTCTGCACGGCGCTGCCAAGGCGGGACAAGCCGAGCCGCAGGCTCCCACGGTTGCGCAGGCAAATGGGAAGGCCGCCGCGGGCGAAGCCCTCGCCCATGCTTCCGCCGCGGCCCTTGCCTTAACCCCTGACGCCCCTCTCCTTGCGCGCGCGGCGCAGCGGGTTCTGGAGGGCGCGAAGAACGCCTTCCTGCAGCAGGTCCTGTTCCAGTCCGGCAACACCGGCAGCGCTTCGCCACAGGCACCCATCCAGACTGCCGCTGGTAACACCCCTCTTTCGCCGTCACCGCAGGCTGGTTCAGTACAGTCTGGCACCGAGGCATCGGTGACGACATCACGGTTCGACATGCCTCAGCCGCTTCCAAGCTCGCCGAGTTCGGCCGCCGCGGGTACGACGGAGACAAGCGAACTTCAACCGCTGCCGCAACCTGCCGTGGTCAAGGTGGCGGCAGCGCCGGCACAAGTGCTTCCCGACCCGGCCGCCTTCGTTGCCGCGGCGCCGATGATTGCTCGGGAAGGTCTGGCCCAGGCCTTTGTTACCTATCCGCCGGCACCACAGCCGCCGCGGGAAGAGGAACGGGACGTGGAACGTGTCTCGGCCATCGATGAAGATGGCGGGGGCCGGTCTTCGCATCAGGATGCGCAGGGGGACAATCAGAGCGCAGAGGACGACCATCCGTCCGGTGACGGCGAAGATGACGCGGTCGGCGGGAGCAATGACGGTCGCGCCGACCACGCCCAGGACCTCTATTTCCGGATGGCCGATCTGACCTGACGCACTTGAGCAGATTGCAGGCAACGAAAAAGGCCGCCGGACTTGCATCCGGCGGCCTTTGATCATGAGGAACAGCGTTTACTCGTTGTTGCCGCGGTTCTTGAGAGCCGCACCCAGGATGTCGCCGAGCGATGCACCCGAGTCGGACGAACCGAACTGAGCGACGGCTTCCTTCTCTTCTGCGATCTCGAGAGCCTTGATCGACAGCATGACCTTGCGGTCCTTCTTGGAGAAGTTGGTGACGCGAGCGTCGACAACCTGACCAACGGAGAAGCGCTCCGGACGCTGTTCGTCGCGATCGCGAGACAGGTCGGCACGACGGATGAAGGAGGTGATGTCGTCGTGGTTGACGAGCTTCACTTCAATGCCACCATCGTTGACGCCGATGACTTCGCACGAGACGACGGCATTCTTGCGCAGTTCGCCGGAAGCGGCGGCATCGCCGACCGAATCCTTGCCGAGCTGCTTGATGCCAAGCGAGATGCGCTCCTTGTCGACGTCCACATCAAGAACAACGGCCTTGACCATATCGCCCTTGTTGTACTCTTCGATGACCTGCTCACCCGGACGGTTCCAGTCGAGGTCGGAGAGGTGAACCATGCCGTCGACATCGCCTTCGAGGCCGATGAACAGGCCGAACTCGGTCTTGTTCTTGACTTCGCCTTCGACTTCCGTGCCAGCCGGATGGCTGAACGCGAATGCCTGCCACGGGTTCTCAAGCGTCTGCTTGAGACCGAGCGAGATACGGCGCTTGGACGGATCGACTTCGAGAACGACAACGTCGACATCCTGCGTCGTGGACAGGATCTTGCCGGGGTGAACGTTCTTCTTGGTCCAGGACATTTCCGAGATGTGGATCAGGCCTTCAATGCCCGGCTCCAGCTCGACGAACGCACCGTAGTCGGTGATGTTCGTGACCGTACCGGAGATCTTCTTGCCGATCGGGTACTTGGCCGAGATGCCATCCCAAGGGTCAGACTCGAGCTGCTTCATGCCGAGCGAGATACGGTGGGTTTCTTGGTTGATTCGGATGATCTGAACCTTGACCGACTGGCCGATGGACAGGATTTCCGACGGATGGTTAACGCGGCGCCAGGCCATGTCGGTGACGTGCAGCAGGCCGTCGATGCCGCCGAGGTCAACGAACGCACCGTAATCGGTGATGTTCTTGACGACGCCGTCAACAACCTGGCCTTCTTCGAGGTTCTGAACGATTTCAGAACGCTGCTCGGCACGGGACTCTTCGAGAACCGTACGGCGCGAAACAACGATGTTGCCGCGACGCTTGTCCATCTTGAGGATTTCGAAGGGCTGCGGGTTGTGCATCAGCGGGGTGACGTCGCGGATCGGACGGATGTCCACCTGCGAACGCGGCAGGAAGGCCACGGCGCCATCCAGATCGACGGTGAAACCACCCTTGACCTGGTTGAAGATGATGCCTTCGACGCGCTCGCCGGCTTCGAACTTGGCTTCCAGCTTGACCCAGCTTTCTTCGCGGCGAGCCTTCTCGCGCGACAGAACAGCTTCGCCGAGAGCGTTTTCGATGCGCTCGACATAGACTTCGACTTCGTCGCCGACCTTCAGCGATCCGTCCTTGCCCTTGACGCCGAATTCCTTCAGCGCGATGCGACCTTCGACCTTGAGGCCGACGTCGACAACAGCCATGTCCTTTTCGATTGCCGTGACCAGACCCTTGGTCACATAGCCTTCGGCCAGATCGGTCTGTGCGAAGGATTCTTCGAGGAGGGCTGCGAAGTCCTCCCGCGTGGGGTTAGATACTGCCATGAAATCTCCTGAGAGTGCCCTTTCAAGGACACATATGCGCCGGTGGTTCGTGTTGAACACGCTCGTAGTCAGTCCGCCTCGTCTTGGAGGCAATCCGGCGCAAGGACTGATCTGCGAGCTTAAGCTGACGTGCCGGAACCCGGCAGGCGTCAATTCTTCTTCAAGGCAGCGTCGATAAGGCTCTTCGCGGCCTGAAACGCGGCTTCTATACTCATTTCCGAGGTATCTAGCAAGTGTGCATCGTCCGCCGGCTTCAGCGGGCTGTCGGCACGGCCCATGTCGCGCTCGTCACGCTTCTTCACGTCGGCGAAGATTTCATCCAAATCCGCCGCACCGCCCCCTGAGGTAATCTCGTCATAGCGACGTCTGGCGCGCACCTCCGGCGAGGCCGTGACATAGAGCTTTACCGGCGCATCGGGGCAGACGACGGTGCCGATATCGCGGCCGTCCAGCACCGTTCCCGGCTCGCGTCGCGAAAAGGCCTGCTGCGCCTCGACCAGTGCCCGGCGCACCGACGGCATCACCGCGATCTTCGACGCTGCCTCGCCAATTTCATGGCGCGACAGGACCGAGCGATCAAGACCGCCGAGATCCACCTCGCGCGCCATCCTTGCCGCCACCTCTTCGTCATCGAGCGGCAGGCCCGCATCGAGAAGCGCCTTGGCGGTGGCGCGGTAGGTAAGACCGGTGTCGAGGTGCTGGAAGCCGTAGGTCTCGGCGATCCGGCGCGACAGTGTTCCCTTGCCCGCCGCTGCCGGACCGTCGATGGCGATGACGAAGCCCATCAGGCCGCCCTGCTTTCGACCGGCTCGATGCGGGCGCCGAGCCCCGTCATCAGGTCCATGAATTCCGGGAAGCTGGTGGCGATGATGCCGGCGTCGTCGACCGTCACCGCGTGTTCGGAGACCAGACCCATCACCAGAAAACTCATGGCGATGCGGTGATCGAGGTGGGTGACGACTGGCGCACCGGAGACATTGCCATAGCCCTTGCCGCTCGGACGGCCGCGGACTACAAGCGTGTCCTCGCCCTCGTCGCAATCGACGCCGTTCAGCTTCAGCCCGTCGGCGACCGCGGACAGGCGATCGGATTCCTTGACCCGCAGCTCTTCGAGGCCGAGCATGGTGGTGGTCCCCTCGGCAAAGGCGGCCGCGACGGCAAGCACGGGATATTCGTCGATCATCGACGGAGCCCGATCCGCCGGCACGGTCACGCCCTTCAGCTGCGAATGGCGCACGCGCAGATCCGCCACGTCTTCGCCGCCCGCCAGCCGCGGGTTCATGATTTCGATATCGGCACCCATCTCCTGCAGCGTCAGGATGAGGCCGGTGCGGGTCGGGTTCATCAGCACGTTCTCGATGGTCACGTCGGAGCCTTCAACCAGCAGCGCCGCCACCAGCGGGAAGGCGGTGGACGACGGATCGCCCGGCACGTCGATCACCTGGCCGGTCAGCTTGCCGCGGCCTTCCAGCCGGATGGTGCGCACGCCCTCGGCATCCGTTTCCACCGTGAGATTTGCACCAAAGCCCTGCAGCATCTTTTCCGTATGGTCGCGCGTCATCACCGGCTCGATCACCGTCGTGATGCCGGGGGTGTTGAGACCAGCCAGCAGGACCGCCGACTTCACCTGGGCGGAGGCCATCGGCACGCGGTAGGTGATCGGGTTAGGCGTGGAAGGCCCGCGCAGCGTGGCCGGCAGGCGGTCGCCCTCGGCCGCCTTCACCTGGACGCCCATCTCGCGCAGCGGATTGAGCACCCGGCCCATCGGCCGTTTGGTCAGCGATGCGTCGCCGATGAAGGTGGAATCGAAGTCGTAGACGCCGACGAGACCCATGGTCAGCCGGCAGCCGGTGCCGGCATTGCCGAAATCGAGCGGCGCCTCCGGCGCCAGCAGCGCACCATTGCCGGTACCCTGGATGATCCACTCGTCGCCGATCTTCTCGATCTTGGCGCCCATGGCGCGCATGGTCTTGCCGGTGTTGATGACGTCCTCGCCCTCCAGCAGGCCGGTGATGCGGGTTTCTCCGGACGCAAGGCCGCCGAACATGAAGGAGCGGTGCGAGATCGACTTGTCGCCCGGAATACGGACGGTGCCCTTCAGATCGGCGGATTTCTGCGAGCGGGCCGGCTTCAACGCGACACCATGCGACATGGTCTGTCCTTCTTTATGTGGTCCTTCGATTTTGCGCTGGTGGTTAGCACAAAGCAGAAAGCCGGTCATCCGGCTAATTGCGTCCCGGCGGCCCGCAAATGGCGCCCAAGTTTACCTTTGACAGAAAAGAGCACAGGCCTTATGGGGACCGGCTTAGTTTCTCACCCGTTGACAGCCGCTCCGGCGGCCAAGCCGACCTGATCGGCCAGACTCACGAGGCTTTCACAGTGGCAAAAGCGGAACTCGGAACCAAACGTACCGACCCGGATACCGGCAAGAAGTTCTACGACCTCAACCGCGACCCGGTTGTTTCCCCCTATACCGGCAAGTCCTGGCCGCTCTCCTTCTTCGAGGAGAACACGGCCCAGATGAAGATGGAGCAGGCCGAGGAAGAGGAAATTCAGGAAGTCGATACCGAGAACACGGAAGTCGAACTGACGACCAACGACGACAGCGACGATTCCAACGGCGATGACCTGCCGGATATGGGCGACGATGACGTCGAGATCGAAGGCGACGACGATGACGACACCTTCCTGGAAGCCGACGAAGACGACGATAATGACGACATGAGCGGCATCATCGGCGTGACCGGCGACGACGACGAAGTCTGATCGACGAACGATCGCCCGGCGAACTGACAAATTTCGCCGGGCCACGCATTTACGGCTTGCACTCTCCAAAAACCGGAAGTAAGAAGCCGCCACTCCGGGCGACGCGCCCGCGAGTTTCCCAGGACCGGACATCACGCCGGACCACCCTGATGGGGCTATAGCTCAGCTGGGAGAGCGCTTGCATGGCATGCAAGAGGTCAGCGGTTCGATCCCGCTTAGCTCCACCAAGTTTCTTCCCGTGTCCATAAACGTCAGTTAGAAACAATTAGCTTACCCTGTCTACCTGACATACAATTCGGGCACGGTCGACAGTGCCAGTCCTACTGCTAGTAAGCGACGATCCAGCTTGATCAGACGGCCACTTCGGGTCAAGGTTGCATATCTCCAGTGGGGCAACCAATGAACACCGTTCGCACGGCGCTATATGAAGCTATCGCTGCGGCCTTGCCAATTGCGATAATCTATTTCGCGGGCTGGGCATACTTGGTCAAATACCTCGCAGAGTTCGGTATCGATGCGACCCAGGTATCGATCGCGCTCAGCACGGTCCTAGCTTATGCCTTCGTGCCGTTGAAGTCCGGTGGCGTCATCATGTATTGCGCGGTCGCGCTATTCGTCATCGGGTACCTAGTGACGACGCGAGTTCATAAAACTGTCAAGCGATTAAGCTTCATTTTTGCTATCGTCGGCCTCGCCTTGTTTCTATTCGTGATTGACGATGCTGCTGCACGCGCTGCTGCAAAGATGGCCAAGCACGTCTGGAATGGTCAGAAGTCCATCTCTATTCCTGTTCTCAATCAACCTGCCACGAACGACGCGGCATCCATCTTTCAGACATGCAGCAAGGAGCGTCGATTACGGCAAATTATCGGGCTGACTGATGAAATGTATGTCTTATGCCGGGACGCGTATTTCCCGTGTTCGTATGCCCTTATGTTCGCGATCAACAAAGAGGGCAGGATTATCTATCTGCTGAACGGAGGAGGCGACTGGTCAATGAGAATTGCGCGAACTAGCCTGTTAGCGATGATAACTGTCGGCTTGGCTGTAGACGCTTTCGCGCAACAACAGCAGCAAGCTACCCCTCAGGGAAGCGAACTGGGGCAACAAGATCCTGGCTTCCAATCGATACCTGTATGGTCAGAAACGTTGTTGCTGGTAGAGGGCCCGTACAAGCTCAAAGGATCTTTCGGCGTGTTTGGTTACGTCATCGCGAGGAATGCAGGCAAAGTCACCTTCAAATCTTGCAACGCCGAAACTATTGAAGTTGACGAATCTGTCTTGGAAATGACGCGCGATGGATGCGAGTACCAGGCACCGGAAAAAGACAATGCCATCACAGTTGCTTGTGCCGATCTACCCCCAGCTTGGGGGAAAGCGGCATCTGATGTCTTAGCTAACGTGACCTCTGACAAGATCGGCTCAGTGTACGCGGCTACCTCAGATGGGAAAGCTGAGCGGATTGCGTCGCCCGATAATTACCTCGCAATGGCGACCATTGACGAAGTCAAGGCCATCCAACCATGTGGCGGAGTGCTCACCGGCTTCAGCGGCACGGGCGTGCCGGTCACGGGAATTGTCGCCGTTGAGCCAACTGAACGCTAGAGTCCGCAATCTTAACGTGTGACAAGCTTACGTGGGCGTTGCGCCCCAAGCTCCAACGTCTTACTCACAGCATTGACATCCGCCCCCATTCCCGCTGAATGGGCCGCATGATCACCGGCGCCGCTCATTCTTCCCGTCGCCTGCGGGCAGCGTTTCTTCCCCTTCTTCTCGCGTTGAGCCTTTCCGGCTGTGCGGGGCGGCCGGAAGGGGTGCTGATCCCGACGGCCTCGGCGGCAGCGCCGGGCGAAGAGGTCGACATTTTCGTCGCGACGACGCGCCAGCCTTCCAGGGATCCGGGCATCCTGTTTTCCGGCGAGCGCGGCCAGGATCTCGAAGCGACCGCCATTACCGTGTCCATTCCGCCCGATGCCAATCGCGAGATTGGCGAGGTGCAATGGCCGAAGCGGCTGCCGGCCGATCCCGCCACGGAATTTGCGACCGTGCGGGTCGAGCCGGTCCAGACGGAGAAGGGCGCCAACCGCTGGCTTTCAAAGCACCTGCCGCCGAGCAAGCGGGTGCTCGTCTTCGTCCACGGCTTCAACAACCGCTACGAGGAGGCCGTCTACCGCTTCGCGCAGATCGTTCATGATTCCAATGCCGAGGCAGCGCCCGTGCTCTTCACCTGGCCGTCGCGCGCTTCGATCTTCGACTACAATTACGACAAGGAAAGCGCGAACTACTCGCGCGACGGGCTGGAGCGCGTGCTCGACCAGATCGCCGATGATCCGCAGGTGGCCGACGTCGTGGTGCTTGCCCACTCCATGGGATCCTGGCTGACGGTGGAGGCGCTGCGCCAGATGGCGATCCGCGAGGGCCGCGTCGAGCCGAAGATCCGCAACGTCATCCTTGCTTCGCCCGATCTTGACGTCGACGTGTTCGGCCAGCAGCTCGAGACGATCGGCGAGGACGGGCCGCACTTCACCCTCTTCGTTTCACGCGACGACCGGGCACTGCAGCTGTCTCGGCGCATTTCCGGCAGCATCGACCGGCTGGGGCAGATCGACCCAACAGTTGAGCCCTACCGGTCCGAGTTCGAGAAGGCCGGGATCACCGTTCTCGACCTGACGGCGCTCGAAAGCGGCGATCCGCTGAACCACGGCAAGTTCGCGCAAAGCCCGCAGGTCGTGCAGCTGATCGGTTCGCGCCTGCTCGCCGGGCAGGAGATCACCACCGGCGGCGTGGCGCTTGGCGACCGCCTGGGCGCGATCGCGCTCGGCACGGCGCAGACGGTAGGAGGCGTGGCGAGTGCCACGGTCAGCGCACCGATCGCCGTCTTCGACCCCGACACCCGCCGGACCTATGGCGAGCAGATCAACCGCGTCGGCCGCTCGATCGAGAACACCATCGTTTCGACGGTCGCTCAGTAAGCGCTGAGGTGAGCCCTCAGGCCCGGATCGCTCGGCCTTCGGCGTCGAAGCGGTGCATGCTGGCGGCATCCGGCGTGGCGTAGACGATGTCGTCAGCCGCATAGGGGTGCTCGCCGAAGAGGCGCACCGTCAGCAGGCCCGTCACGTCCGTTTCCAGATAGACGATGGTGTCGGCGCCCAGATGCTCGACATGCTCCACCCGGCCCTTCCAGGTGCCGGCCTCACGCGACAGCGTAATGTGCTCGGGCCGGATGCCGATCGTGGAAGCATTCGTCTCGTTGAGTCGTCCTGCCTCGATGAAGTTCATCTGCGGGGAGCCGATGAAGCCTGCGACGAAGAGGTTGGCCGGGCGGTTGTAGAGCTCCATCGGCGAGCCGATCTGCTCGATGGCGCCGGCGCTCAGGACGACGATCTTGTCGGCCAGCGTCATCGCTTCCACCTGGTCGTGGGTGACGTAGATCATCGTCGCCTTCAGGCGCCGGTGGAGGGCCGCGATCTCAAGCCGCGTCTGGACGCGCAGCGCCGCATCGAGGTTGGAGAGCGGCTCGTCGAACAGGAAAAGCTTCGGTTCGCGCACGATGGCACGACCGATTGCGACGCGCTGGCGCTGGCCGCCGGAAAGTTCCGCCGGGCGACGGGCGAGATAGGGGTCAAGCGACAGCATGGTCGAGGCTTTCGCCACCCGCTCCTCGATCACCGCCTTCCCCTCGCCCGCCTGCTTCAGGCCAAGCCCCATATTGTCCTTCACCGTCAGGTGCGGATAAAGCGCGTAGGACTGGAAGACCATGGCGATGCCGCGCTTGGCCGGCGGCGTGTTGACCACTTCCGCCCCATCAATGCGCACGCTTCCCGAGGTCGCATCCTCCAGGCCGGCAATCACGCGCAGCAGCGTCGATTTTCCGCAGCCGGAGGGGCCGACGAAGATGACGAACTCCCCGTCCTTCACCTCCAGGTCTATGCCCTTCAGCACCTCATGCGTGCCGAAGGACTTGCGGATCGAAGAAAGTTGCAGCGAACCCAAGGCGTTCTTCCTTATAGAATGACCGGCGCGCCGGTGCGCACGCTCTGGTCGGCCGCCAGGCAGATACGCAGCGACTGCACGGCGTCGTTCATGTGGCGGTCGAGATCGATGTCCTCGCGGATCGCCTTCAGCACATAGGCCTGCTCGAGGTCGCAGAGATCCTGGTGCCCCGGCTCGCCGGCCATCGCCAGGTCCTCGTCCGGCCGCAGGAACCTGCCGTCAGGCCCCGTGTCGGCATCGTGCACGCGGATCACCGAGGTCTTGGTGTGGGTGTCGATATCGTCCGACTTGGCGTTCGGATCCATGACGATCGAGACCGAGCCTTTCGGCGACATCACGTCCTTCACGAAGAAGGCGGTCTCGGAGATCATCGGCCCCCAGCCGGCCTCGTACCAGCCGACCGAGCCGTCGTCGAACATCACCTGCAGGTGGCCGTAATTGTACATGTCCGGCGCCACCTCGTCGGAAAGACGCAGGCCCACGCCGCGCACCTGCACCGGCTTGGCATCGGTGATCTGGCACATGACGTCGACATAATGGACGCCACAGTCGACAATGGGAGAGGTCGTCTGCATCAGCGCCTTGTGCGTTTCCCAGGTCGGGCCCGAGGACTGCTGGTTGAGGTTCATTCGGAAGACGTAAGGCGGCCCGAGCTTGCGCGCCTCCTCGATCAGCCGCATCCAGGACGGGTGATGGCGCAGGATGTAGCCTATGACGAGCTTGCGCTCGGCCGCCTTCGCCGCCGCCACTACACGCTCTGCATCGGCAACCGTGGTTGCCAGCGGCTTCTCGACGAAGACATGGCAGCCGGCCTCGAAGGCCGTGACCGCGTAGTCGGCGTGGCTGTCGGAATAGGTGCAGATGGAGCAGAGGTCCGGCTTCAGCTCGGCCAGCGCCTCCGGGAAGGACGGATGGATGGTGTAACCCTGCAGCTCCTCCGGCAGCGCCGCTTCTGATCGATTGACGAGGCCGACGATCTCGAAGCCGGGGTTGTTGTGGTAGGCGAGCGCATGGCTGCGTCCCATATTGCCGAGGCCGGCGACGAGGACGCGGATGGGCTTGGTTTCAGAACTCACTTCACGGCTCCCGAGGTAATGCCGCGGATCAGCTGCCGCGAGAAGATGACGTAGAGGACCAGCACCGGCAGGATCGCCAGCGACAGGGCCGAGAGAACGGCGTTCCAGTTGGTGACGTACTGGCCGATGAACATCTGGGCGCCGAGCGTGATCGTCTTGGTCGCCTCACCGGGGGCGAGGATCAGCGGGAACCACAGGTCGTTCCAGATGGGGATCATGGTGAAGACGGCGACCGTCGCCATGGCAGGGCGCACCAGCGGCAGCACGAGGCGGAAGAAGATCGCATATTCCGACAGCCCGTCGATGCGCCCGGCGCTCTTCAGGTCGTCGGAAACGGTGCGCATAAATTCCGAGAGGATGAAGATCGCTAGCGGCAGGCCCTGCGCCGTGTAGACGAGGATCAGCGCGGTCAGCGTGTTGACGAGCCCCGTGGCTACCATGCCCTGCAGGATCGCTACCGTGCCGAGCCGGATCGGGATCATAATACCGAGCGCCAGGTAGAGCCCTAACAGCATGTTGCCGCGGAAGCGGTATTCGGAAAGCGCGAAGGCCGCCATGGCGCCGAACAGCAGCACGAGCGCGATGGAGACCACCGTCACGATCAGGCTGTTCTGGAAATAGCCGAAGAAATCACCCTGGCTCAGCACCGTTTCGTAGCCGATCAGGCTGAAGGTCTTCGGCGTCGGCAGGGCCATCGGTTCCCGGAAGATGGCATTGCGGCTCTTCAGCGAGTTCACCAGCGTCAGGAAGACCGGAAACAGCGCGATCAGCGTGTAGGCAATCAGCGCCACATGGACGAAGCCGGTGCGAAGGAAGGAGGAGCGTGCTTTCGACATGGCCTGCCCCTTCAGAACTGGTAGCGGCGGATGCGCCGCTGGATGACGAAGAGATAAAGCGACACGCCGGCCAGGATGATCAGGAACATCACGGTCGCGATCGTCGCGCCCATCGGCGGATTGCCCATCTGGTTCTGAAAGCCGAAGAAGGTGCGGTAGAGCAGCGTGCCGAGAATATCGGTCGACCCGTCCGGACCCGCCAGGGCGCCCTGGACCGTATAGATCAGGTCGAAGGCGTTGAAGTTGCCGACGAAGGTCAGCACCGAGATGATACCGATCGAGGGCAGGATCAGCGGCAGCTTGATCTTCCAGAACTGGCTCCAGCCGGTGATGCCGTCGATCTCCGCCGCTTCCAGCACCTCGTCCGGAATGTTCAAAAGTGCGGCATAGATCAGCATCATCGGGATGCCGACATATTGCCAGACGGAAATCAGCGAGACCGTGATCAGCGCGCTTTCGGGCTTGCCGAGCCAGGGCCCGAAGAAGGATTTCAGTCCGACGAGGTCCATCAGGTTGGGCGCAATCCCCCAGATCGGCGAGAGGATGAGCTTCCAGATGAAGCCGACGATGACGAAGGACAGCAGTGTCGGGACGAAGATTGCGGAGCGGTAGAAGGCTGCGAAGCGCAGGCCCGGCAGGGACAGCATGGCGGCAAGCGCAATGCCGATCGGGTTCTGCACCGCCATGTGGATCAGGAAGAAGATCGTGTTGTTGGAAAACGCGTTCCAGAAGTCGGCCGCAAGCCGCGGATCGCCGAAGAGCTGCGCGAAATTGGCGAGGCCGACGAATGCGAGCTCGCCGCCAACCACGTTGAAGAGCGACAGGCGCAGCGTCTCGATCAGCGGCAGGATCATCACTGCGGTATAAACGACGAAGGCCGGCGCCAGGAACACAGCGATGTGCCAACGGACTGGCCGCTTGGGCGTCGCTGTCTCCGTCACGGTGATATCAGACTGGCTCATCATGCGGTCCCGGAACGGCGACTTCGGTCGAACTTGTTGAAATGCCCCTCATCCGGCTGCCGCCATTGTCTCCCGTCTCGTCGAGGAAGCGGATGCCGCGTCGTTGCGGACGATCGCGAAGGAGGATGCAAGCAAGTCCCTCTCCCCGCGAATGGGGAGAGGATCAGGTGAGGCAGTCAGAGGCTCAAGGTGCCTCTTACTGCTTGGGCTTGTACCAGCTGTCGAGGCCCTTCTGGGTCTCTTCGCCAGCCTGCTCCGGCGTCATCGTGCCGTTGATGACGTTGGCGGAGGTGCGCCACATTTCGAGGTCGAGGTTTGGATCGCCGCGACCGACGATTGCCGCGCTTGGGCGGATCGTCGTTTCGCAGTTTTCACGCCAGGAAACGAATTCCTGGGCGAGCTCGTCTTCCATCTTCACCGGCGTGGAGTTGAGGCTGAAGAAGCCCGGTGCGGAGTTCGCGTAGAGTTCAGCAAATTCCGGCGAAGCAACCCAGGACAGAAAGGTCTTGGCGGCTTCCTTGTTGTCGCTGTCGGCATTGAGGCCGATGCCGATGTCGTTGTGGTCGGAGATGTAGCACTTGTCACCCTCGGCCTTTACCGGCGGCGGGAAGGCGCCCATCTCGAAATCGGCCTGACTCTTGAACGGCGCGATTTCCCATGAACCTGCCGGATAGATTGCGGCGCGGCCGAGGGTGAAGAGGTTCTGGCTGTCCGGATAGGTCTGCGCCTCAAAGCCGTCGCCGAGATAGTCCTTCCACTTGGCGAGCGTCGCATAGGGCTCGACCCACTGCGGATCGGTCAGCTTTTGCGTGCCGGCGATGAGCGCCTTGCGGCCTTCCTCGCCCTTCCAGTAGTTCGGGCCGATGTTGTAGTAGCCCATGGTCGCGGCTTCCCACTGGTCCTTCGTGCCCATGGCCATCGGGATGTAGTTGCCGTCTTCCTTGATCTTCTCGAGAACCGCGAAGAATTCTTCCTCGGTCTTCGGCACCTCGACGCCGACTTCCTCGAATGCCGCCTTGTTGTAGATGAAGCCGTGGATGACGGAGGCCATCGGCACGCAGAAGGTGGTCTGGCCGTCATCCGTCGTCCAGGCGGACTTGGCGACGTCAGAGAAGTTCTCCATGCCCTCAAGATCGTTCAGCGGCGCCAGCTGACCCTTCTCGAACATGGCAAGCGAGAGGTCGAACGGACGGCAGGTGATCAAATCGCCTGCAGTGCCAGCCTCCAGCTTGGCATTGACGGCGGAGTTATATTCCGTCGGCGCCATCGGCGCGAAGGTCACTTTGATGTCGGGATGCTTGGCTTCGAAAGCCGGGATGATCTTTTCCTGCCAGATCGGCAGGTCGTCGTTGCGCCAGCTCTCGATGGTGAGCTGTGTCTCCTGCGCCATCGCCATGCCGGCCGGGGCCAGCACGGTCGTGGCAAAGAGCATGCCTTTCAGAATACGGGTCATGTCGTTCTCCCTCTTGTTCGCGCGCTCAGGCGCGTTTGTGGAACCCTGTAGATCTTGTCTGCTCCAGATCGGCCAGAGCCGGCCGCAGCGCATCGCCCGACCGGGCGAGCAAATCCCGCGCTGAAGCGGCGTCCGCCGCACCGCGTGCCAGAAGCACGGCAATCTTTACCGAGCCGCTTGCCTTTTCCAGATGTCGGCTCGCCTCATCCACGCCGACGCCGGCGATTTCGGAGACCATGCGTGCGGCACGGATCCGCAGCTTTTCATTGTCCGGGTGGAGGTTGACCATATGGCCGTCATGCACATGGCCAAGCTTCACGCCGACCAGCGTCGACAGCATGTTGAAGGCGATCTTCTGGGCCGTGCCCGCGCCCATGCGGGTAGATCCTGCAATGACTTCTGGCGGCGTCTGGAGAAGAATGGAGACATCCGCAGAGGCGAAGAGCTTCGCCCCTGGATTGTTCGCCAGCGCCACGACCTTCGCCCCGCGCTGTCGCGCCGCTTCGGCAACCGCGACGACATAGGGCGTCGAGCCGCTGGCCGAGACGCAGAGGACGCAGTCATCGGCTGTGATCGCCGCTGCATCCCGCTTCGCCTGCTCCACGTCGTCTTCCGGCGAGCCGGCGAGATCGGAAAGGCTCGCGACGCCGCCGGCAAGCAGGATCGTGATCTGCGTCTTGGCGATGCCATAGGTGCCCGGAAGCTCGAGCGCGTCTGCCATCGCCATCAGCCCGGAACTGCCAGCGCCGACATAAACCAGCTTACCGCCGGAGCGGAGGGCCTGGGAGGCGAGGCTTGCAGCGTCATCGATAGCGGGGATTGCGGCGTCGACGGCTTTCGAAGCCGCCTGCTGGCCTTGGGCGAGAAGCGCCAGGATCTCATGCGAAGGCCGGGCGTCGAGCCCTTCGGCATCTCCGTGTCTGGCTTCGGTGGCAGTTCTGCTCATCCGCTTCTCCCTCTCGGACAAAATGATGCCAAAAAAATACCAATTGTCCAGCGGCAAAATTAACGATTGCCTTTCCACCCGTTTCCAAAGCGCATAGCGGCTAAAATCCTCGATGTTTTTCCGCTGGTTAAGCTGCGAGGGGAAGCGCTGTCGCACAGCCCACTTGGTAAATGGTATTTTTTTGGTATCATCTGGCGCGGAGGCACGGATGGCGGCTTACTTCTTAGCAATTGATGGTGGGGGCACGAGCTGCCGGTCGGCGGTTGCCGATGCGCATGGGCGCATTCTCGGCCGCGGCCGCAGTGGTGCCTCCAACATCCTGACCGATCCGGACACGGCTCTCCGCCACATCGAGGAAGCGGCCCGTCTGGCACTTTCGGATGCCGCTCTTGCCGACGTAGCGCCCGAAGATTGCGTGGCGCTTCTCGGGCTTGCCGGCAACAATGTCGGCGACGCGGTCTCCTATGTCTTGGAGCGCCTGCCCTTCCAGAGCGCCCAGATCGTCTCCGATGGGCTGATTGCCCTTCAGGGTGCCGTGGGAGATGCAGATGGCGCCATCGCGATCGTCGGCACCGGCACCATCTTCATCGCGCGACATCAGGGAGAACTGCATTATCTCGGTGGCTGGGGGTTCCAGATCGGGGACCTCGGCGGTGGCGCGCGCATCGGTCATGCCGCGCTACAGGAAAGTCTTCTCGCGCACGACGGCATTCGAGCCTCGAGCGCGCTAACGACTTCGATTCTCGAGGAGTTCGGCAACGACCCCCGCAGGATCGTCGATTTTGCCCGCGCGGCCCATCCTGGCGACTTCGGCCGTTACGCGCCGCGTGTGGTCCAGGGTGCCGCGGATGGAGATCCGACCGCGCTTCGCCTGATGCGCGATGCGGCGGCACAGGTGGACGAAGCTTTGGACGCTGTCGGCCGGATTACCGAGAACAGCGGCAGGCTCTGCCTTCTCGGCGGTCTGGCGCAGGTCTACCCCTCTTATCTGGCGGACCGGCATCGCGTCCGTTTGTCCGAGCCCTTGGCCGACGCGCTGACCGGCGCCGTCGCCCTCGCTGTGCAGACGTTCCAGACGTCAGAGGCGGCGCGATGAGCGAGGGGCTTGCATCCATCCTGCCGCTGGAAGGCCTGCAGTCTCCGAGCAGTGGGCCGCTCTACCTGAAGCTCCGGCAGACGCTTGAGGATGCCATCCAATCCGGTCGACTTGGCCATGGTGCCGCTCTCCCCGCGGAACGGGATCTCGCCGAATACGCCAATGTTAGCCGGGTCACGGTGCGCAAGGCGGTCGACGACCTGGTGCGCGACGGGCTGCTGACCCGCCGACAGGGGTCCGGCACCTTCGTCGTCAAGCCGGTTTCGCGCGTCCAGCAGCCGCTCTCCCAGCTCACCTCCTTCACGGAGGACATGACGCGCCGGGGACTAGCGACCCGTTCCGAGTGGCTCGAGCGCGGCCTGTTCCACCCGTCACCGGAAGAGATGATGATGCTGGGCCTCGCCGCAGGTACCATGGTGGCGCGCATCGGCCGCCTGCGCATCGCCAATGACCTGCCGCTTGCGATCGAGCGGGCGAGTCTTTCGGCGGAACTCCTCCCAGACCCAGACGCCGTCACCACCTCGCTTTACGCCGCACTGCAGAAGAAGAGTGCGCGCCCGGTGCGCGCGATCCAGCGTATCTCCGCCTGCAACGTCAAGGAGCCGGAGGCCGGGCTGCTGGCCGTTCCGGTCGGGGCTGCGGGCCTTTCCATCGAGCGCATTTCCTACCTTGCCTCAGGCCGCGTGGTCGAGTTCACCCGGTCGCTCTACCGCGGTGACGCCTATGACTTCGTCGCCGAACTCACCTTGGGAGACTAAAGCCTTGCAGACCCACATGCGCCAGGAGATCAACGAGATACCGGAGGCGGTCGCGCGTCTTCTGGAGCGCTCGTCCGCAGATTTGGCCGCCGCTGGCCGGGCCCTGCGCGAGCGCGATCCAGCCTTCCTCGTGACGATTGCCCGCGGCTCTTCCGACCATGCCGCAACCTTCATCAAGTATGCAATCGAACTCACCACCGGCCGGCCAGTGGCGTCGCTCGGCCCCTCGCTTGCGTCCATCTACCATGCGCCGATGAAGCTTCAGGGCGGTGCCGCCATCGCCATTTCGCAATCCGGCAAGAGCCCCGACATCGTCGCCATGGCGAAATCCGCAACCGATGCCGGCGCCCTCAGCATCGCGCTGACGAACACGCCGCAGTCGGCGATCGCGGGTGCCTGCGCCCATGCCATCGACATCCAGGCGGGGCCTGAACTCGCCGTCGCCGCCACCAAGTCCTACGTCAACTCGATCGTGGCCGGACTTGCCGTGCTGGCGGAATGGACGGACGACCAAGGCCTGCGCGAAGCCCTTCGGGCGCTACCCTTATTCTGCGAAAGGGCCGTGGCTCTGGAGTGGAGCGACCTTGCAGGCCAACTGGGTGACGCGGATTCTCTCTTCATGCTCGGACGGGGTCCCGCGCTTGCGATCGCCAGCGAAGCGGCGCTGAAGTTCAAGGAAACCTCCAACATGCATGCCGAGGCGTATTCTTCGGCGGAGGTGCTTCACGGGCCGGTGGCGCTTGTCGACTACCGTTTTCCGATCGTCGCCTTTGCTGCGCGCGACGCGGCGGAAGGCTCTGTCGTGGAGATCGTTGACGGGCTGGTCGACAAGGGCGCACTTGCGTTTGCGACATCCACCAACGCACGGAAGACTACCGCGCTTCCCTTCATCGCCACCGGCCATCCGCTGACCGACGCGCTTTGCCTCATCCTGCCTTTCTACGGCTTCGTGGAGGCTTGGTCGCGAACACGCGGCTTCAACCCGGATGCTCCGGCAGCTCTCAAGAAGGTGACAGAAACACGATGACCCTGACTGCGATCACCGGCGCACGCATCTTCGACGGCGAGACCTGGCACGAGGGCGCTGCCCTTCTCCTCGATGGCGCCCGGGTGCAGGCGATCGTGCAGGTACGGGAGATACCGTCAAACGCGACGGTGGTCGAGGCTAAGGGTGGCATCCTCGTGCCCGGCTTCATCGACCTGCAGGTCAACGGCGGCGGCGGTGTGATGCTGAACGACGAGCCGACGGTGGAGGGCCTGCGAACGATCTGCCAAGCCCATGCCCGCTTCGGTACCACCGCCCTCCTTCCGACGCTGATCACCAATACGCCCGACATCACGCGGTCCGTCATCGCGGCCGGCCGAGAGGCTATCCGTCAGCACCTTCCCGGTTTCGCCGGACTGCATCTCGAAGGTCCGCACCTTTCGCTCGCCCGCAAGGGAGCGCACGACCCGTCGCTGATCCGTCCGATGGAGGGAAGCGACCTCGAGCTTCTGCTGGAATGCCGTGACCTCTTCCCGGCCATGATGATCACGGTCGCGCCGGAGAACGTGACCGAGGAGCAGGTGTCGCGGCTGGCCGCCGCCGGCTTCATCGTCAGCATCGGCCACACGGATTCGACGTTCGAGACGGTGGAGCGCTATGCCCGGGCCGGCGCACGCACCGTCACCCATCTCTTCAACGCCATGAGCCCGCTGGGCCACCGGGAACCGGGCGTCGTCGGCACAGCGCTTCACACGGGTAATCTCCATGCCGGCCTGATTGCCGACGGTGTGCATGTGCATCCGGCAGCGATGCAGATTGCACTGAGAGCCAAGCGAGGCCCGGGAAGGATCTTCGTCGTCACCGATGCCATGTCGCCGATTGGCACCGATCTCACCAGCTTCACCCTGAACGGCCGCGAGATCCTACGCCGGGACGGCCGGCTGACACTGGCCGACGGGACGCTTGCCGGTGCCGACATCGACATGCTCGCCTCCGTCCGGTTCCTGCACGAGAGGCTGGAGCTATCGCTCAAGGAATCCCTGCGGATGGTCTCGCTCTACCCAGCCGAAGCCGCGGGACTGGCAGGCAAGAAGGGTAGTCTTAAACCCGGCTTTGACGGCGATTTCGTGCTGCTGAGCAATACGCTGGAGATGAAGAGCACCTGGATCGGCGGCAAGGCGGTTCACCAGACCTAGCCTGCACGGTCGAAGACCAGCCGCACCACCAGTCCCTTGCCCGCAGCGCCATCGAGCAGGTCGAGGCGCGCGCCGTGAAGGCGTGCGATCTCCTCCACGATCGGCAAGCCCAGCCCCGACCCCATGTCGTCGCTGCGGCCTCCCCGCTCGAAACGTTGCAAGGCCGCCTCCCGCATCTCAGGTGGGATGCCGGGCCCGTTGTCCTCCACCTCGAGGATCACCTGCCCGTCTTCCGTGCGTGTCCGAACCGTTATCTCGGCGCCGCAGCCGGCATAGAGCAGGCTGTTGTTGATCAGGTTCTTCAGAAGCTCGCCGATCAGCAGCGGCTCGCCGAGGATCAAGAGCGCGTCCTCCCCCTCGAAGCCAAGATCAATGCCCGCTTCCCCGGCAAGCGGCACGCGCTCGGCCGTCAGCGTCTGTGCAAGCGCCGACAGATCCATCTCCTGCAGGGAGGCGGAGCGTGCGGCAGCATCGATGCGCGCCATCAGCAGCAGCTGGCCGAGGATGCGCTCGCCGTCGGCGACCGCGGCATCGGCCCGGGCAACTGCCTTTGCCGCAGCCTCGGGGTCGTCGCTGCGCGAAGCGATCGCCAGCTGCGTGCGGATGATGGCAAGTGGCGTTCGCAGCTGATGGCTGGCGTTCCCGGTGAAGTGACGCAATGCCTCCAGCGCCGATTCCAGCCGCACCATGAAGGAGTTCACCGTATCGACCAGCCCCTGCACTTCCGTCGGTACCCTTTCGCCGATGGGGCTCAGATCGTTGGGGCTGCGCTCCGCGATCGCCTCGCTGAAGCGGTAAAGCGGGCGCAGGGACACCGTAACGGCGATCCAGACGATCACTGCGGCGCCGATGATCATGAACAGCAGGCGGAGCGCCGAGCGAAACAGGATTGTCTGCATCAGCTGCTGGCGGGCGATGGTCGTTTCCGCCACGGTCACCAGGAACGGGACAGAGTTGATGCCGGTGGAGGCCGAACGCGCGAGAGCGGCGATGCGGACCGGCTCGCCGCGGAAGGTGGCATCCGCAAACGCCGTCTCCTGTCCTTCGCTGCGCGGGATCGACGGCAGTGTCTGGTAGCCGGTGATGAAGGTGCCAGGCGGACCGTCGACGCGATAGAAGACCCGGTCCTGTGCCGCAGACGTCAGCATCTCCAGGGCAACATAGGGAATGTCGACCTCCAGCTCGCCGTTCTCCGAGACGATCACGCGTTCGGCAATCGCCAGTGCCGATCCCATCAGGACACGGTCCGACACCTCGTTTGCGGTCTTCACCGCCTCCCGCCAGGTGTCTGTGAGCGCAATCACGCCAATCACCGCGGTAGCAAGGAGCAACCACGCGAGCAGCCGCCGACGCAGCGAATAGGGAGGCAAGGCAGGCGTCATTGCGTAGCACTGAGGCTTTCGAGGTAATAGCCGATGCCGCGCGCCGTCTTGACCGTCAACCCATGCAGGCTGAGCCTGCGGCGAAGCCGGCTGACATATTGCTCGATCGCGTTCGCCGACAGGTCCTCGTCATAGCCTGTCAGCGATTGCACGATGGCATCCTTGGAAACCACCTTGCCGGCACGCAGGAAAAGCAGTTCGAGCAGGGCCACTTCGCGAGCCGGGATGTCGAGCGGCACGCCGTCGCTGCTGAAGGTGCGCGACGTCAGATCGAAGGTTACTCCGCCGTGCTGGATGACGGAGGTGCGCAAGCCCGCCTGGCGCCGCAGCAGGACGCGGATGCGCGCCTCGAACTCGGCAATGTCGAAGGGCTTGATCATGTAGTCGTCGGCGCCGAGATCAAGCCCACGGACCCGCTCCTCCGGCGTGCCTCGAGCCGTCAGGATCATCACGGCCGCCCGGTTGTGACGGGCGCGCATGGCGCGCAGCACTTCAAGCCCGTCCATCTCCGGCAGGTTGAGGTCGAGGATCACCAGGTCGAAGGCTTCGGCTGCGGCAACGGCCTCGGCCGACGCGCCGTCGGACACGGTGTCCACCGCATAGCCGCTGCCGCGCAGGATCGTCGACAGACCCTCCGCCAGCGCCTGGTTGTCTTCCACTAGCAAAATGCGCACGATCGCTCCCGGTTGGCCCCAGCTTAGCCGGGCGCGACGGCTCTGTCACGACATCTGACGGATCAGGATCTGCGGCCGAGATAGTCCATCTTGCCGACCGGGACGCCCTTGTGACGCAGCAGTGCGTAGGCCGTCGTCACGTGGAAGAAGAAATTCGGAATGGCAAATTGCAGCAGGTAATCGCGGCCGGTGAAGGTCGTCGTGCTGTCGCGCGTCTTCAGAACCACTTCCGCCTCCTCCTTGCCCTCCATCGCATCCGATGGCAGCGCCCGAAGAAGAGCGACCGTTTTCTCGATGCGCGCATGGAGGTCGGCGAACGTCTCCTCGTTGTCTTCCATCGGCACGTTGTCGATCCCGCCGAGCCGCACCGCCACGAACTTTGCTGTATCGCTTACGCGCTGGATCTGCGCCGTCAGCGGCGCCATGTCGGAGATGAGGCGCGCCTGCAGCAGTTCGGAATGCGGAGTTCCATTTTCGTCGGCGAAGGCCTCGCCCTTCTTCAAAATCTCCGAGAGGTTCTGGAAGGTGCGCAGGAAGACCGGAATGCTGATGTCGTACAGCGAAAGAGACATGATGGGGTCCTTGTCGAAGGGCTTGAGGCTGCGAGAACCGCTGACAGGTAAGCAGGCCGGCACCGAAAACAAGCGCCCATCGTTCTCTCCTGATCACCATTATAGGCGCTGGACCGCTTCTTGTTTCCCACCGGGCGCTGGTGCATGGTCGGCGCATGCCACTGCTGCTCTTCATTGCCGTCCTGCTGGAGCTTCTGATGCCGGTTGCCGCCCAGGCTTCCGCAACGAGCTTCCCTGCTTTGTCCGGGCGATCTGATGCTCCCGTGCTCGTGGTCTATTCATCGCTGGACGAGCCCTTGGCGAAGCCGATGATCGCCGGCTTCCAGGCCGCCAATCCCGATGTTGCCGTCCGCTACGAGGAGATGCTGACGGGGGAGATCTACGACCGGATCGTCCGTGAAACCGATGCCGGCAAGCCGAGCGCCGATTTCGCCTTCTCGTCCGCGATGGACCTGCAGGTGAAGCTCGCCAACGACGGCTATGCGCAGCGCAGCGATCTGCCGATGAGCGACCGCTGGCCCTCCTGGGCGAACTGGCGCAACACCGCCTATGCCCTCACCTTCGAGCCGGCCGTCTTCGTCTATCACAAGCCGAGCTTCGCAGACGAACCGCCGCCCTCGACGCGGGCGGAGTTCGTCGATTTCCTCAACCGGCGCGGCGACGACGTCTATGGGCGGATCGGCACCTATGACATCGAGCGCTCCGGCGTCGGTTTCCTGTTCATGTCGCGCGACCAGGAACAGTTCGGCGATATCTGGTCGGTGATCCGCACCATGGGCTCGGCGGGCGTCAAGCTCTACTCCACCAGTCAGGCGATCCTGGAACGAGTTGCCGACGGGCGCTTCGTGCTCGGCTACAACATCCTCGGCTCCTATGCCGCCGACTGGGCATCCCGCCATCCGGATGTCGGGATCGTGCTGCCGAAGGACTACACGGTCGTCATGTCTAGGATCGGGCTCGTGCCGCAGGCCGCCGCCTCGCCCGATCTTGGACGGCGCTACCTGGAGTTCTTCATGTCGAAGGAAGGCCAGACGATCATGGCGCGCGAGCTGCAGATCCCCGCGGTGAGCCCGGAGGTCTCCGGCAACAATACCGCAACGACCATGCGGGAAATGCTTGGCGGGCAGTTGAAGCCGGTGCCAGTCAGCCTCGGCCTGATGGTCTACCTCGACCAGGTGAAGCGCGCGCGGCTCATCGCCCGATGGAACGATGTCCTGCGGCAGCAGTGACCGCAAAGGCCGCGAGCAGGCCACGGCAGGCTGATGTCAGGTAGATGTCAGCTTGCTATGATCGCTTAAGGCTATTCGGTCTCCGTGGAGGCGGTGGACCGATGCGATGGGAGGACGGGCCATGCCATGATCGGCACCGGCGGTGATCCCTTATCGCACAATCAAAAACATCGCGTCCAGGTGACGCCTACGGAGGATACAGCCTTGAAACCCTTCTTTCTCGCATCCATTCTTGCGGGTGCAATCGCCCTGCCTGCCTATTCTGCCGACTACACCATCATGGCACCGGCCGCTCCCGGCGGTGGCTGGGACCAGACTGCGCGTTCGCTGCAGACTGCACTGCAGGAGGAAGGCATCTCCGGCAACGTGCAGGTCGTCAACGTGCCGGGCGCCGGCGGCACGATCGGTCTTGCCCAGTTCGCCAGCCAGCAGAAGGGCAACCCGAACGCCCTCATCGTCGGCGGCTACGTCATGGTCGGCGCGATCCTGACCAACCAGGCGCCGGTCACGCTGAAGGACGTCACGCCGATCGCACGCCTTACCGGCGAATACGAAGCGATCGTCGTTCCGGCTTCTTCCGAAATCGAAAACATCGACCAGCTGGTCGAGGCGCTGAAGAAGGATCCGGGCTCGGTCTCCTGGGCAGGCGGCTCCGCCGGCGGCACCGATCACATCGCCGTCGGCCTTCTGGCCAAGGCGGCAGGCGTTGATCCGACGAAGATCAACTACATCGCCTATTCCGGCGGCGGCGAAGCGCTTGCCGCGATCCTCGGCAGCCAGGTCACGGCCGGCGTTTCCAGCTATGGCGAATTCCAGTCGCAGATAGAAGCCGGTACGCTTCGCCTGCTGGCAGTTTCCAGCGATGAGCGCCTCGAAGGCGTCGATGCCCCGACGCTGAAGGAAGCCGGCTACGACGTGGTTCTGCAGAACTGGCGCATGGTCGCCGCCCCTGCCGGCCTGTCGGAAGAGCAGGAAGCTGCGATTCAGGCCGACATCAAGAAGCTCGTCGAGTCGGAGACTTGGCAGGAAACGCTCGAAACCAAGAACTGGGCTGACACCTATCTTGCAGGCGACGAGTTCCAGGAGCAGCTGGCGAAGGACATCGCGTCCACGGAGCAGATCCTGAAGGACATCGGGCTGGTTAAATGAGCTTGAACCACCCGACATCGACAACGAAGCAGCGCCGCCCCGATTGGGCGGCGCTTGCCATCGCCGTCGTTCTTGCCGTGATCGCGGCGGTCATCTTCTTCGACGTCGCCCGCGTCAAGGGCGCCGCAGGCTATTCGCAGGTCGGCCCCGCGACGGTCCCCGAATGGATCGCCTTCGGCCTGATCGGACTTGCGGTGTGGACGGCGATCGAGGCGTTCCGGGGCGAATTCCCTGTGCGCGACCGGCAGGAGCTGGGACCGATCGTATGGGTCGTGGCCGGATTGATCGCGCAGATGCTGCTCCTCAACCGGGCGGGCTTTTCTATCGCAACAGGCGTTCTCTTTGCCTTGGTCGCTGCCGGGTTCGGCCGCCGCAAGCTGTGGCTGACGATCCCGATCGGCATCATCCTCTGTCTGTGCATATGGCTGATCTTCGCCGGCCTGCTCCAGCTTTCTCTTCCGGCGGGTCCGCTGGAACACCTGTTCCTCTGACACGACCGCCAGGATATCTCGCTCATGAGCACGTTCGAATTTCTTCTGCAGGGCCTGGTCGCGGCGATGGAGCCGATGAACCTTCTCTACGCCCTGATCGGCGTCACGCTCGGTACGGCGGTTGGCGTTTTACCAGGGATCGGCCCGGCACTGACGGTCGCGCTGCTTCTGCCGGTGACGTACCGGCTGGATCCCACCGGTTCGCTGATCATGTTTGCCGGCATCTACTACGGCGGCATGTATGGCGGGTCGACCACCTCGATCCTCCTCAACACACCCGGTGAAAGCGCGTCGATCGTCACCGCGCTGGAGGGCAACAAGATGGCCCGGGCTGGGCGCGGCGGTCCCGCGTTAGCGACCTCGGCAATCGGCTCCTTCGTTGCGGGGCTCATCGCGACGCTGCTGCTCGCCTTCCTTGCGCCGTACGTGGTGCAGATTGCCATCAAGTTCGGCCCGCGCGAATACTTTGCGCTGATGGTGCTCGCCTTCGTGACCGTGTCGTCCGCATTCGGTGACTCCGCCCTGCGCGGCCTCACGGCACTCTTCGTCGGCCTCGCCTTCTCCGTCGTCGGTATCGACCAGCTGACCGGCCAGACCCGTCTTGCCTTCGGCGTACCCGACCTGCTCGACGGCATTGAGGTGACGACGATGGCGGTTGCAATGTTTGCGATTGGGGAAACGTTGTTCATCGCCGCACAGGGCATGCGCGGGCCGGAGACGGTCGAAGCGGTCAAGGGCTCGGTATGGATGAATGCCCAGGACTGGGCCCGCTCGTGGAAGCCCTGGCTGCGCGGCACCGTGATCGGCTTTCCGATCGGCGCCATGCCGGCCGGCGGGGCCGAGATCGGCACCTTCCTCTCTTATGCCACGGAAAAGCGGCTGACCAAGCACCCGGAAGAATTCGGCAATGGCGCGATTGAAGGCGTCGCCGGGCCGGAGGCTGCCAACAACGCCTCTGCTGCCGGAACGCTGGTTCCGCTCCTGACGCTCGGCCTGCCGACCACGGCGACCGCGGCGATCATGCTGGCCGGTTTCCAGCAGTACGGCCTCCAGCCCGGCCCGCTGCTTTTCGCAACCAACCCGCAGCTGGTCTGGGGCCTGATTGCCTCGCTTCTTATAGCCAACGGCATGCTGCTCGTCCTGAACCTGCCGCTGATCGGGCTCTGGGTAAAGCTTCTCACCATCCCGAAGCCCTGGCTCTATTCGGGCATCCTGGTGTTTGCGACGCTCGGCACGATCGGTGCCAACCCGTCGGTGTTCGAGCTCGGCATGCTGCTGACCTTCGGCCTGCTCGGCTACGTCATGCGCGTCTTCGGCTATCCGATCGCACCGGTGGTGGTCGGCCTGATCCTCGGGCCGCTCGCCGAGCAGCAGCTGCGTCGCGCGCTGGCGATCAGCCAGGGCGACGTCACCTATCTCTTCACCTCCCCCATCGCCGCCGTCCTCTTCGTGGTCGCGGCACTCGCCTTCATCGTTCCGCTGATCCTGCGGATCCGTGGTCGCGGCGAGGTTCTTTCGCAGATGGCGGCGAACGAAGACTAGAGCTAGTCCTCCCAGGACGAAAGGGGGGCGCGGCTTCGGCTGCGCCTCCCTTTTTTTGCGCCTGCGGATCAGGGTCCGAAGACGGACCAGCCCGTCCGGTGCGCCAACATTTCCAGCGCGAGCGACCCGAGCAGAGAATTGCCGTTGTGGTTGAGGCCGGGCGACCAGACGGCCATCGACGCCTTGCCAGGTGCCACGGCCAAAATGCCGCCGCCGACGCCGCTCTTGCCCGGCAGGCCGACGCGGTAGGCGAAGTCGCCGGAGCCGTCATAGTGGCCGCAGGTCAGCATCAGCGCGTTGATCCGCCGCGCCCGCTGCCGCGAGACCACCGTATGACCCGTCAGCGGATTGCGCCCCGCAGCCGCCAGGAAGAGGCCTGAACGGGCGAGCTGCGCACAGGTCATCGCCAGCGCGCAATGGTGAAAATAGACCCCCAGAACATGATCGACCGGATGGTCGAGCTTGCCGAAGCCGCGCATGAAGTTGGCAAGCGCGAAATTGCGGTAGCCGGTCGCGAGCTCGGATTTTGCCACCGCGGGATCGATGGCGATCTGCTCGTCGTCGGCAAGATACTGGACGAAGCGGACAATCTCGCCGATCGCCTCGCGCGGCGTGTGCCCCGCCAGCACAAGGTCGCTGACCGCGATGGCGCCCGCATTGATGAAGGGATTGCGCGGCTTGCCTTCCTCATGCTCCAGCTGAACGATGGAGTTGAAGGCCGAGCCGGATGGCTCGCGCCCGACGCGCTTCCAGACGTTTTCGCCGTGCTTGCCGAGCGCCAGCGTCAGCGTGAAGACCTTGGAGATGCTCTGGATGGAGAAGGCTTCGTCGCAGTCGCCGGCCTTGTAGACGCCACCGTCGACACCGACCACGGCGATGCCCAGCTTGTGGGGATCGACATGGGCAAGCTGCGGGATGTAGTCGGCCACCTTGCCCTCGCCGAGCCTCGGCGTCAGCGCGTGGTAGATCTCGTCGACGATGCCCTGCAGATCTTCCACGTGCGCACCCCGGTCGCCATTTGCGAGATCTGCAACGTCCATCGATACTTCCTTCACCTCAACGAGATGAACAAGTACGAAGGCCCTTCTGGCTTGTCAAAGCCTCCTTGACGTACCCGCCACCCCTGGCTCACCACGCCTCTGCAATCCCCTCCATGTTTTTCTGGAACCGATGTCCGCGCTGTTGGTTGACTGACGGGAAGCTGCGCGCCGCGGGGCGCCGCACCCTCACGATTTCCAAAACAGGAGGGAAGATGATGGACGAGAAGAACATGTCTCAGGGCGGCAAGAACATGCCCTCCGGCAGCGAAGAGCGGGTGCTCACCAACCGGCAGGGCCACCCGATCGCGAATAATCAATCGCAGCGAACCGTCGGCTCACGCGGCCCGGCAACGCTCGAGAACTATCAGTTCCTCGAGAAGATCACTCATTTCGATCGCGAGCGTATTCCCGAGCGGGTCGTGCACGCGCGCGGCTTCGTCTGCTATGGCGAATTCGAGGCGACCGGCAAGATCGGCGACGAGCCGGCATCGAAATACACCCGCGCCAAGCTGTTTCAGCAGGCGGGCAAGAAGACGCCGCTCGCCATCCGCTTCTCCACCGTGATCGGCGGCCGCGACTCCTCGGAAGCGGCGCGTGACCCGCGCGGGTTCGCCGTCAAGTTCTATACCGAAGACGGCAACTGGGACCTCGTCGGCAACAATCTCGCGGTCTTCTTCATCCGCGACGCCATCAAGTTCCCCGACGTCATCCACTCGCTGAAGCCGGATCCAGTCACCTTCCGCCAGGAGCCGAACCGCATCTTCGACTTCATGAGCCAGACTCCGGAATCGATGCACATGCTGACGCATCTGTTCTCGCCGCGCGGCATTCCGGCAAGCTACCGCCATATGGAAGGCTTCGGCGTCAACACCTACAAGATGGTGAACGCCCAGGGCGAAACCTGTCTCGTGAAGTATCACTTCCATCCGCGCGCCGGGCTCGCCAGCCTGACGGCCGAGGAAGCGGCCAAGGTGCAGGGCCAGGATTTCGGCTCGGCCTCCAAGGACCTCTTCACCTCGATCGAGCGCGGCGACTACCCGCAGTGGGACATGTTCGTGCAGATCATGGAGGATCACGATCATCCTGAACTCGACTGGGATCCGCTGGACGACACGAAGATCTGGCCGGAGAAGGACTTCCCGCTCCGCCACATCGGCACGATGACGCTCAACCGCAATGTCGAGGACTTCTTCAACGAGAACGAGCAGATCGCCATGGGCACCGGCGTGCTCGTCGATGGCCTCGACTTCTCCGACGACAAGATGCTGGTTGGACGCACCTTCTCCTATTCCGACACGCAGCGCTATCGTGTGGGCACCAACTACCTGCAGCTCCCGGTCAACCAGGCAAAGAACGCCAAGGTCGCGACCAACCTGTCGGGCGGCACCATGTCCTACCGCCGCGAGATGGCGCCGGGGCAGAACCCGCATGTCAATTACGAGCCGTCGATCCACGACGGCCTGAACGAGAGCCCGATCGAGCAGCCTAACAATCCGCCGGAAATCCGCGGCCGGCTGACGCGCAGCGTGCTGGAGCGGCGCAACGATTATGTCCAGGCGCGCGGCCGCTACTGCACGATGATGGACTGGGAACGCGACGACCTCGTCTTCAACATGGGCGACCTGCTCGGCCAGTGCGAGCGCGACGTCCAGGAGCGCATGGTCTGGCACTTCTTCCTCGTTCATGACGACTACGGCCGCCGCGTCGGCGAGAAGCTCGGCATCAGCGCGGCTGACGTGAAGAAGCTCCGGCCGCTGCCGAAACAGGTACTGACCGACGAGGACCAGCGCCGCCTGCAGAACCTCGGCGAAAACGGCGACAAGATCGATCCTTCGGTCTGGGGCCAGTGGACGAGCTCGGTCAAGAACCACAAGGCCTCGGCCGAAGAGGTGCTGATGGGCAAGCTGCCGGACGCCGGAATGAGCCAGAGCCAGGCGGCTGAATGATCCGACGGAGGCCGGCGTTTGCCGGCCTCCTTTCTTTTACAGGAAGGAGCAGGTGATGGCTGAACAGGACGAGCTCGGCGGACGCCGCGAGAATACGGATGCCGTGCCACCGGGGACGCCGAATGCCGGCGAGAACCTTTGCCGCCGCTGCGGCGGGACGGGCGAGATTGACGGCGCCGATTGCCCCGACTGCAGGGGGACCGGCAAGGTCCTGACCCCTGTCGGCGGCGCCGGCTGAGAAAGTCTCTGCCCCCGCTCCATCCGCCGTGATAGGGAGGCGCGATGGAAGGAAGGTGCATGAGCGGACACGAGATTGCGATCATTGGCGGCGGGCCGGCGGGGCTGATGGCCGCCGAGGTTCTGGCCGAAGCCGGTAATCGTGTCACGGTCTATGAGGCCATGCCGACCTTCGGCCGCAAGTTCCTGCTCGCCGGCAAATCCGGCCTCAATATCACCCATTCGGAAGATTTTTCGCGGTTCTGCACCCGCTTCGGGATTGCGTCGGAGCGTTTGAGGCCTGCCCTCCACACCTTTGCGCCCGACGGCGTCCGCCGTTGGGCCGCTGATCTCGGCACCGAAACCTTCGTCGGCTCTTCCGGACGCGTCTTCCCCACTGCCATGAAGGCCTCGCCTCTTCTGCGGGCGTGGCTGCGCCGGCTCGAGTCGCTGGGCGTCCGTCTGATGACACGCCATCGATGGATCGGGTTTGAGGGAGACAGCTTCCTCTTCGACACGCCCGCCGGCCGCCTGTCGGTTCAACCCGACGCCGCGGCTCTTGCGCTCGGTGGCGCCAGCTGGCCACGGCTGGGCTCCGATGCCGCGTGGGTTCCGTGGCTTCAGGCGAAGGGCATCGAGATATCGCCGTTCCGGCCAGCCAATTGCGGCTTCGACGTCGCCTGGAGCGATCTGTTTCGGGAGCGCTTTGCCGGCGCCCCATTGAAGTCGGTCGCCACAACCTCTCCGGCAGGAACCTTTCAGGGCGAATTTGTCGTCTCGAGCCACGGCATCGAGGGAAGCCTCGTCTATGCCCATTCCGCCGCCCTTCGGGATGCGCTGGAGAAAAAGGGGGAGGCAGCCCTCGTTGTCGACCTTGCACCGGGGCGGAGCGAGAAGCGGCTCGCCAAGGATATTACCCGGCAGGACGGCAAGGCAAGCTTTGCCAATCGGCTGCGCAAGGGAGCCGGCATAGAGGGCGTGAAGGCGGCGCTTCTGCGGGAGCTTGTCCCGGATGCTTCCCGGTTTCCCCCGCAGCAACTCGCCCGTCTGATCAAGGCCCTGCCGATCCCGCTGCTTCGCCCGCGGCCGATCGAGGAGGTAATCTCCTCGGCGGGCGGCATCGCGTGGCGGGAGATCGACGATCGCTTCATGCTCAAGCGCATGCCGGGCCTCTTTGCCTGCGGAGAAATGCTTGACTGGGAGGCGCCGACCGGGGGCTACCTGCTGACCGCCTGCTTTGCCACCGGCCGCGCCGCCGCCCAAGGCGTGACGGAGTGGCTGGCTGCGCGCTAAGGCCGCCTGCGGCGCGGCAAGACGTCATACCTAGGCATGGCTTCCAAAACCGGCCGACCGGCGCATAGAATGCCCTCGCGCACCGATCCCGCGGTGCCGCGCCGGGGGCCGCATCGCATGACGCTTGCCAGACGCCGACACCTCGTTCGCACGAGGCGCACCGTGACCGGGCTTATCCTCGTCGCGGCGATCTCCTTCATCGCCGGCATGACGGATGCGGTCGGCCTGCTCCTGTCCGGCGACTTCGTCTCCTTCATGACCGGCAACACGACGCGCGCTGCCCTTTACTTCGCAGAGGGCGACTACGGACATGCGATCATCCTGTTCTTTGCGCTCTGGGTCTTCGTCATCGGCAATGCGCTCGGCATCATCCTTGCCCACACCCTGTCCAGCCGCCGCACCTTCGTCGTGCTGACGGGCGTCGCGGTCACCATCGCCATTGCGGCGCTGGTGCCGGAAACAGGCTATCCGCGTGTCCGCTTCTACCTCGTGATCCTGTCCATGGGCATGATCAACGCAACGGTCGAACATATTGAAGGGCTGCCGATCGGCCTCACCTATATCACCGGCGCCCTGTCGCGCTTCGGCCGCGGCATCGGCCGGTGGATCGTCGGCGACCGGAACCCCACCGGCTGGGTGATCCAGACCATCCCTTGGACCGGCATGGCCGCCGGCGCCGTGACGGGCGCCTTCCTCACCCACTGGCTCGGCAGCAACGCTCTCTGGGTGGTGGTGCTCTGCGTGGCCGGCGTCGCAATCGCCACGGTCTTCCTGCCACGGCCCCTGCACCTGCACTTCCAGCAGCCGATCGTTACGAGCAGGCAGCCGCGCCGTTGACAGGCGCCGCCGAATGCTGCGACAGGATCAGCCATGTTCCTCATTTCGAAGCTGTTCTGGCTGGTCGCACAACCGCTCTCCCTCGCCTTCCTGCTTGCCGCGCTCGCAGCCGTGCTCGCGTTCGCCGGCTGGCGGCGTTCCGGTGGGGCGGCGGCCTTGGTCTCCGCCCTCGTGCTCTTCGTCACCCTTTACACCACCGCAGGTGGGGTCGCCCTGCAGGTGCTGGAGGAGAGATTTCCGAAGCCGGAGACCGAGCCGCAGGATCTATCCTGCATCCTGGTACTTGGCGGGGCACTGGAGAATGAGGTCACCACGAGCCGGGGCGGCGTCGAGCTGAACCAGGCGGGCGACCGCTACCTCGAGGCGCTTCGACTGGCACTGCGCCACCCGAACGCCCGGATCCTCATCTCCGGTGGCGACGGTTCGATCAGCGGCGCCTATGAAGGGGAAGCCGGCGCGTCCGAGCGGCTGTTTTCCGCCTTCGGCCTTCCTCCAGAACGGCTGGTGAAGGAGAACGCCTCGCGCACGACCTACGAGAATGCTCTGCAGACAAAGGATCTGTTGGCGCGTGAGAATCTGTCCGACTGCCTGCTTGTCACCTCGGCGTTCCACATGCCGCGCTCGGTGGGCCTGTTCCGTAAGGCCGAGATCCCGGTGACGCCCTGGCCCGTCGACTACCGGACCAGCGGCGTGCTTCGCCTCGGCTTCGACTTTACGCAGCCGACCTCGAATGCGCAGCTGACATCGACGGCCGTGCGGGAATGGATCGGCCTCTTTGCCTATTACCTCACCGGTCGGATCGATAGCCTCTTTCCTGCCGAGTGATCCCTACTTCTTGGAGATCGTGACGAAACGTCCGCCGCGGACACGGACGGTCATCTCGCAGGGCTTGTCGTCCGTGCGCTCACAGAAGCGAGGATGCATCTTCATCACGAACACCATGTTGCCGAAGCGCTTGACGAAGTCGTAGCCGTAGATGCGGGCGGTGGCGATCATGAAGTAGCCGCCCTCCTTAGCCCGCAGATAGAAGTTGTAGGGGCAGCCGTCCTCGTTGCAGTCCGGTCCGCGCGTGCCGTCGCAGGTCAGCTCGGCATGATTGGTGACGGCATCGACGATGCCGTCATTGTTGATGTCGAGCCGGGTCAGGAACCCGCTGCCGAACTGTGCGATATCGCAGGTCTTGCGGAAATGGTCCTTCTCGTAGATCTCCGGATCGTTGATCAGGTCCTGCTGGGCATGAGCGGCCGCCGGCAGAAAGGCCAGCGCCAGAACCTGGGTAGCGATGATGAAGCTTTTTTTCACGGGCCACGGCTCCTTCACTCTTCGCTCGCTGCGGCAGCCAGCGTAAGAAGTCGAAATTCGGGCGGAGGCTAGCAAGGCGCACTTGCGCGACGCTGATGTCCTTGAGCCGTTTTGGAGGTGAATGTGCTGATCGTGCTCAATTACGCAGGCGTGGTGGTGTTCGCGGCCACCGGAGCACTTGCCGCCTCACGAAAGCAGCTCGACCTGATCGGCTTCCTGTTCTTTGCCGCCATCACGGGCGTCGGTGGCGGAACACTGCGAGACCTGATCCTCGGCCAGGTACCGGTCTTCTGGGTGCGCGAGCCGGCCTACATCGTCGTCTGCGTCGTGACGGCCATCGTCGTCTTCTTCACAGCCCATCTCATCGAATGGCGTTATCGGCTTTTGATCTGGCTCGATGCGGTGGGGCTTGCCGCCTACAGCGTCATGGGTGCTGCGCTTGGGCTTGCAGCCTCCGGCTCACCGACGATCGCAATGGTCACGGGAACGTTGACCGCCACCTGCGGCGGCGTGCTACGCGATCTTCTGGCGGAAGAGCCTTCCGTGTTGCTGCGCCCGGAAATCTACATCTCCGCTGCATTGGCCGGTGCCGGTGCCTTCACCGCCGCCGAGGCAGCCGGCCTGCCGTCCTATGCTAGCTCTGCAGCCGGCTTTGGCGTCGCCCTGGCTCTGAGGGGTGGCGCGATCCAATACGGCTGGACGATCCCGCGTTACCGTTCACGGCCGGGACGCAATGCAGATGATGCTCTCAAGAAGCGTTGAAGGGCTTCAGCCCTTCTTTTCCCTCAGGCGTATCACCACGTCCACGTGAGCGATCTCCATGCCGTCCGGTGCCTCGGGCAGATTGCCGATGGCGATGTTGTTGACCGGAATGTCGAGAACCTCGTTGCGGCCTTCGACGAAGAAGTGGTGGTGATCGGAGGTGTTGGTATCGAAATAGGTGCGCGCGCCTTCCACCGCCAGCACGCGGATCAGCCCCGCCTCGGTGAACTGGTGCAGCGTGTTGTAGACTGTGGCGAGCGAAACGGGCACGTCGGCTTCGATGGCTTCCTCGTGCAGCTCTTCCACGGTCAGGTGGCGGTCGCCCTTGGCGAAAAGAAGATCGGCCAGCGCGATACGCTGACGCGTCGGGCGCAAGCCGCAGTCTCGCAACCTTGTCTCAATGCTGATCATGGCTTCTGCCATCGCGCCTGCACGCCCCATGTCCGTCTGCGACATCTATCTTGACTGTCGGATATAACTTTTGCAGCCACGGCTTTCAATAGCCCTCTGAAAGCGCCTGTGCTGCCGCAAAAAGATGTTATTTGCCGGCCAACCTCTGGTTTGCAGTGATGGCTTCCTATATGCGAACTGAAAAAGGGCAGCGCCACTTGCGCAAGCTGGGCGGCCTGTCGTCTAAACAGTGATGTGCTTCAAATTCGGCAGAATGTGCAATAAAAGGTCACACGCCGACGAGAGGGGACCCAGAGGTTAATGACGGAAAGACAGTCGAGTTTCAGCTACGAAGAACTCCTTGCCTGCGCACGCGGCGAGCTATTCGGTCCCGGCAATGCGCAATTGCCGCTGCCGCCGATGCTGATGGTTCACCGCATCACCGATATCTCGGAAACCGGCGGCGCCTTCGACAAGGGTTACCTCAGGGCCGAATACGACGTTCATCCCGACGACTGGTATTTCCCCGTCCACTTCCAGGGCAACCCGATCATGCCGGGATGCCTCGGTCTTGACGGCATGTGGCAGCTGACCGGTTTCTACCTCGGCTGGCTCGGTGAAGAAGGCCGCGGCATGGCGCTGTCCACCGGCGAAGTGAAATTCAAGGGCATGGTGCGCCCGCACACCAAGCTTCTGGAATACGGGATCGACTTCAAGCGCGTGATGCGCGGCCGCCTGGTGCTCGGCACTGCCGACGGCTGGGTCAAGGCCGACGGCGAGACGATCTATCAGGCATCCGACCTGCGCGTCGGTCTGTCGAAGGAAAAGGCCGCCTGAGCTTCGGCACCGGCGCGGCATCAAGCAGAAAAGGTCATCAAGATGAGACGGGTTGTTGTCACGGGTCTCGGCATCGTGTCCTCCATCGGAAACGACGCTACCCAAGTCACCGAATCTCTCCGCCAGGCAAAGTCCGGCATCTCCTTCTCGCAGGATTTTGCCGACCACGGCTTCCGCTGCCAGGTCTGGGGCCGCCCCGACCTCGACCCGACGGATCTCGTCGACAGGCGCGCAATGCGCTTCCTCAGCCAGGGCGGCGCCTGGAACCACGTCGCCATGAAGCAGGCGATCGCCGATTCCGGCCTTGAGGAGAAGGATTACTGCGAAAACGAGCGCACCGGCATCATCATGGGCTCGGGTGGTCCTTCGACGCGCACGCTGATCGAAGCCGCCGACATCACCATCAAGAACGGCAGCCCGAAGCGCATCGGTCCCTTCGCCGTTCCGAAGGCAATGTCGTCGACGGCGTCAGCGACGCTTGCCACCTGGTTCAAGATCCACGGCGTGAACTATTCCATCTCGTCCGCCTGCTCCACCTCGGCGCACTGCATCGGCAATGCTGCGGAGATGATCCAGTGGGGCAAGCAGGACATCATGTTCGCCGGCGGCCACGAGGACCTGGACTGGACGATGTCGAACCTCTTCGACGCCATGGGCGCCATGTCGAGCAAGTACAATGATGCTCCCGCCTCCGCCTCCCGCGCTTATGACGTCGACCGCGACGGCTTCGTGATTGCCGGCGGCGCTGGCGTCCTCGTTCTGGAAGAGCTGGAACACGCCAAGGCGCGCGGCGCCAAGATCTATGCCGAGATCGTCGGTTACGGTGCAACGTCGGACGGCTACGACATGGTTGCCCCGTCCGGCGAAGGTGCGATCCGCTGCATGCGCCAGGCACTTTCGACCGTCAAAGGCGATGTCGACTACATCAACACCCACGGCACCTCGACGCCGGTCGGTGATTCCAAGGAGATCGGTGCTATCCGTGAGGTCTTCGGAACCAAGATCCCGCACATCCAGTCGACGAAGTCGCTGACGGGCCACTCGCTCGGCGCGGCCGGCGTGCAGGAGTCCATCTACGGCCTGCTGATGATGCAGGAGAAGTTCATCGGCGAGAGCGCCCACATTCAGACGCTCGATCCGGAATTTGAGGGCGTTCCGATCGTCCGCAAGCGCATCGACGACGCGAAGATCGATACCATTCTGTCCAATTCCTTCGGGTTCGGCGGCACCAACGCCACGCTCGTCTTCCAGCGCTTGAACGGATAAGAGTTTATGACGGGGATCATGCAGGGGAAGCGCGGCCTGATCATGGGGGTCGCCAACAATCACTCCATCGCCTGGGGAATTGCAAAGACCCTCGCCGCCCACGGTGCGGAACTGGCCTTCACCTATCAGGGCGAAGCGCTGGGCAAGCGGGTCAAGCCGCTGGCGGCGGAACTGGGTTCCGACTTCCTCCTGCCCTGTGACGTCGAAAACATCGAGACCGTGGACGCCGCCTTCGACGCCATCAAGGAACGCTGGGGCAAGCTCGATTTCATCGTTCACGCCATCGGATTCTCGGACAAAAACGAGCTGAAGGGTCTCTACGCCAACACCACGCGCGACAACTTCTCGCGCACCATGGTGATCTCCTGCTTCTCGTTCACCGAAGTCGCCAAGCGCGCCGCCGACCTGATGAACGAGGGCGGCTCCATGCTGACGCTCACCTATGGCGGCTCGACCCGGGTTATCCCGAACTACAACGTCATGGGCGTCGCCAAGGCGGCACTCGAGGCCTCCGTCCGCTACCTGGCGGCCGATTACGGCCCACAGGACATCAGGGTGAACGCCATCTCCGCCGGCCCCGTGCGCACGCTTGCCGGTGCCGGCATCTCCGATGCCCGCGCCATGTACTCTTGGAACCAGAAGAACGCCCCGCTGCGCCGCACCGCGACGATCGAGGATATCGGCGGCTCGGCGCTCTATCTCCTGTCGGACCTGTCGCGCGGCGTCACCGGCGAGATCCACTACGTGGACGCCGGCTACAACATCACCTCGCTGCCGACCCTCGAACGGCTGCGCAAGGCGGACGTCGAGTAAGCCTCAGTTCGGCGCGTTTTCGACGATCTCTCTGGCTTCGGCCTTGATCGGCTTGTACTTGAAGGTTGCACAAACGATCCCGTGGTCGTTTGTGCCGCTTTCCTTGTGGTCGTCGAAGTGCAGGTGGTCGTTGTTGATCGTCAGGCCGTCGAACATCCAGATCCGGCGCCGGCTGTTGTCGTAGAATTCCTCGCTGACGAAGATGTGGTCGAGCGATTCCATCGCGTCCTGGTAGATATGCGTGTAGTAGATGTCGCGCGTGCTACGATATTCCTGCAGCGTCTGTGCTGTATAGAGCGCAACGTCACCGCCCCCGAGCGAATCGCCGACCAGGAAGCGCGGCTGGCCGGTCAGGATGTTGGCCGTATTGCTCAGCTGCCCGTCATTGACGTCCCCAAGAACAATGACGCCAGTCCTGTTGCCCTTCATCTGCTCCGTCAGCATGAAGCGCAATGCCGCCGCTTCCGCCGTACGGCGAATGGTGGAGATAGCTGAACCCAGCGCGGTCGCGTGCTTGCTGTAGACCGGGTTCTGCTTGAACCACTGTTCGCGCTCAACCTGCGTCGGCGCCTTGGACTTGAAGTGGCAGACATAGACGTGGACGTCGCCATACTCGTCGCGCGGGCGGATCGTCAGATGCAGCACCGGGCGCGAAAAGCTGTCGATGCTGACGGAAATCGCCGGCGTCTGCGGATCGTCGCCGGAGCTCTGCAGCACAAAATCCTCCGGAAACTCCACGATCCAGTCCGGCGCACCGGACATCAATCCTTTTCGGATAAGTGCCGCGCAGACGATGCGCTGACCGTCGGCATCTTCCGGAACCACCAGGTCGTATTCGTCCGCAAGCCCGGAGGCTTCCACCGCATTGGCAAGCGCGTCCGCGTGCCAGAGCTCCTGGAATCCGAATACGTCGGCGCGCAACTGGCGGATTGCCCTCTGCGTCCAGTCGATCTTCAGGTCGTACTGGTCTTGGGTCCAGCCCTTGCCGGTATAGATCGGCAGACCGGGTTCGTTTAGATTGTAAAGATTGAAGGTGGCGATGCGAAGCTCTTTCAACCGCATGACAGGTCCTCCGTCCAACGTCTCCACTCCCGCGGGAGCGAAGACTGACACAGAACCTCTACGGTTGAATGACGCCTGTTTCTTGGCGGTCTACCTCCGCGCCCACAACACCTTGAACCGGGCATTGCGGCAGGTTTCGCCGCTTTCCTTGAACTCGGCCGCCAGCACCGGCTCGTAGGGCAGCCCGCGATTAGCCACGAGCATCAGCCGGCCGCCACTCCTCAACGCCGCTGCCGCCGCGCGGATCATGGCCTTGCCCAACTCCGGATCGGCCGCCTGCGCCTCGTGGAAAGGCGGGTTCATGATCACGAGATCGTATTTCTCCTTCGGCGGCTCGGCTGCCAGGTCCTGCCAGAAGAAGCGGGCGTTGAGTTCGGGGCAGTTGCGCGCAACGTTGGCCTTGGCGAACTCCAGCGCCCGGTAATCGGCCTCGAAAAGGTCGATCCGGTTCGTGCGCGGCGCCTTCTCCGCCAGCATGACGCTGAGATAGCCCCAGCCTGCGCCGAAATCTGCGGCATTTCCGTCGAAGTCCGCCGGCAGGCGGCCCGCCAGGAGCTCGGAACCGGGATCGACACGGTCATGGGAAAAGATGCCGGGTGCGGCTTCGAACCGTCCCTCCACCTCAACCGTCGCCTTCTTCAGCGCCTTGATGGCAGCTTCAGCATTCTCCGGGCGGCCGAACCAGATCGCCACGCCGTGATACTTCGGTGTGTAGTCGAGCTCAATACCGAGCTTCAACAGCGTGGTGCGCAGCGGCTGGATGCCGTCTTCCTTGCCCCCGGCAACAACGATCACACCGCCTGCGCGGGTCCGTTGCAGCGCCTCAGCGACGCGGTCCTCGTTCTCGCCGCGGTGCTTGCCGCACAGCACCAGTGCCTTGTCGTAACCCTCGCCTTCGGCAAGCGGTGTCGCCCCCTCCTTCAGCGTCCGAAACAGCGGGCGGAAGGGCTGAACGGCGGAGACCTCACCTTCAAAGCCCTCCGGCAGCGGATGCCCGCCTTCTGCACCCAGAAAGAGAACGCGGTCAGACGCTTCCGGCAGTGGGACGGAGCCAATGTTGAACGGATGGAACAGGGTTTTCAGTGCGTCGCGGCTCATGGTGCCTCACCTTCGGCGGTGGATACAGAAAAGGCGCGGGAACAGGATCCCGCGCCTCTGAATTCGGAAAGAGAGCGGATTACTCGGCGGCTTCGCCGTCTTCCGACTTCTTCTTCTCCTGCACGATCTCCTGGCCGGTGACCTGATCGACAACCTTCATCGACAGGCGAACCTTGCCGCGCTCGTCAAAGCCCATCAGCTTGACCCAGACCTTGTCGCCTTCCTTGACGACGTCCTGGGTCTTGGCAACACGCTCGGAAGCGAGCTGCGAGATGTGGACCAGGCCGTCACGGGCGCCGAAGAAGTTGACGAAGGCGCCGAAGTCAGCGGTCTTGACGACCGTCCCTTCGTAGATGGCGCCCACTTCCGGCTCCGCAACGATCGAGTGGATCCACTTGCGGGCCGCTTCGATTTCCTTGCCAGAAGACGAGGCAATCTTGATGGTGCCGTCATCCTCGATGTTGATCTTGGCGCCGGTCTTTTCGACGATTTCGCGGATGACCTTGCCGCCCGAACCGATGACTTCACGGATCTTGTCGACCGGGATGTTCATCACTTCGATGCGCGGAGCGAATTCACCAAGTTGTGCACGACCTTCGGTGATGGCGTTCGCCATTTCGCCGAGGATGTGCTTGCGACCGCCCTGGGCCTGGGCAAGCGCGACCTTCATGATCTCCTCGGTGATCCCGGCGATCTTGATGTCCATCTGCAGCGAGGTGATGCCATCGGCCGTACCCGCGACCTTGAAGTCCATGTCGCCGAGGTGGTCTTCGTCGCCAAGAATATCGGAAAGAACGGCGAAGCGCTCACCTTCGAGGATCAGACCCATGGCAATACCCGCAACCGGCTTGGCCAGAGGAACGCCGGCATCCATGAGAGCGAGCGAGGTGCCGCAGACGGTCGCCATCGAGGAGGAGCCGTTGGATTCGGTGATCTCGGAGACGACGCGCAGCGTGTAGGGGAACTGTTCCGCCGTCGGCAGCATCGGACGGATTGCGCGCCAGGCGAGCTTGCCGTGGCCGATTTCGCGGCGGCCCGGAGAACCCATGCGGCCCGTTTCACCAACCGAGTAGGGCGGGAAGTTGTAGTGCAGCAGGAAGCGTTCCTTGTACATGCCGGTCAGGCTGTCGACATACTGCTCGTCTTCGCCGGTGCCGAGGGTCGCGACAACGATCGCCTGGGTTTCGCCGCGGGTAAACAGCGCCGAACCGTGGGTGCGCGGCAGGATGCCGACTTCCGAAACGATCGGACGAACGGTTTCCAGGTCGCGGCCGTCGATGCGGCTCTTGGTGTCGAGGATGTTCCAGCGAACGATCTTCGCCTGCAGGTGCTTGAAGACGGCGCCGACTTCTTCAGCGGAGTACTTCGCCTCGCCTTCCTCGGGCAGGAAGTGCGCCTTCACCTTCGCCTTGACGGCGTCGACGGCGGCGTAACGGGTAGCCTTTTCCGTGATCTTGTAGGCGTCGCGCAGCTCGGCCTCCGCGATCGAAAGCATTTCGGATTCCAGGGCGGAATGATCTTCCGGCTCGAACTCGCGCGGCTCCTTGGCAGCGACTTCAGCGAGCTTGATGATCGCGTCGATCACCGGCTGGAAGCCCTTGTGGCCGAACATGACGGCGCCGAGCATCACGTCTTCCGGCAGCTCCTTCGCTTCCGATTCAACCATCAGGACCGCGTCCTGGGTGCCGGCAACCACGAGGTCGAGGGTCGACTCGTCCATCTCGTCGAGATGCGGGTTCAGCACGTATTCGCCGTTGATGTAGCCGACGCGCGCGCCGCCGATCGGACCCATGAACGGAACGCCGGAAAGCGTCAGGGCAGCCGAAGTAGCAACCATCGACAGGATGTCCGGGTTGTTTTCCAAGTCGTGCTGGATGACGGTAACGACGACCTGCGTGTCGTTCTTGTAGCCTTCAGGAAAGAGCGGGCGGATCGGACGGTCAATCAGGCGCGAAACGAGCGTTTCGTTTTCCGAAGGACGGCCTTCGCGCTTGAAGTAGCCGCCCGGGATCTTACCGGCGGCATAGGTCTTTTCCTGGTAGTTGACGGTCAGCGGGAAGAAGTCCTGACCGGGCTTCGGCGCCTTGGCCGAAACGACGGTGGCGAGAACGACGGTTTCGCCATAGGTAGCGAGAACGGCGCCGTCAGCCTGACGGGCGATCTTGCCGGTTTCCAGCTTCAGCGGGCGGCCGGCCCACTCGATTTCAACGGTATGGGTATTGAACATGTCTTGTCCTTCGTAGCGCCGCGGCGGCCGGTCGGGCAGCATGCGCAGGCGCTGGCTGTGACGTGTCACGGGCAAGACAACGGGAGGCTTTCGTCGTGTGCGGGATGGCTTGACCATCCTCTCGCGGAGCCAGACGGAGCGTCTGGCGAAAGCATCCGGCAATCCTGCCCCATGGCAGGTCAGCGGTTGATTTGGCGAAGCCGGCCCATCCGGTCCGCCAGTCTTCGGCCTTGCGGCCGATCCTTCGGTCACCCGAAGATAAGAAAGGCGGGCGACCATTGTGAGGCGCCCGCCAATCAATTCTTAGCGGCGGATACCCAGGCTGGCGATCAGCTTGGTGTAGCGGCCTTCGTCCTTCTTCTTGAGGTAGTCAAGAAGCGAGCGGCGGCTGGAAACCATTGCGAGAAGGCCACGGCGGGAGTGGTTGTCCTTCTTGTGGCCCTTGAAGTGCTCGGTCAGGTTGTTGATGCGCTCGGTCAGGATCGCGACCTGGACTTCCGGAGAACCGGTGTCGCCTTCGGCGGTTGCGTATTCCTTGATCAGCGCAGCCTTGCGCTCAGCAGTGATCGACATCGGACAGATCCTTTCTTGATGAGGAACATGGGGTCGCCAAGGGCCGGGATGTCGTCCAGCCATGGCCGTGAATGAGCAAATGCGCTGCCAAAGGCATTGCCTGCTGGCGCTGCCTATACTCCATAAGGGTCGATAATGGAAGGGGCCGGCGAATGATCAGCCGAACACGCGCTTTGGCCGGAATTCGCCCTCACCGATCTCGCCGATCGCCACCAGCTTGCCGCGGGCGGTCGCATAGGCATCTGCCTCCGCCAGCGGCGCATCGCGGCCACGGAGAATGATCGGATTGCCCATGCGCAACCGGTGCGCCTGGTCTTCCGTGACAGCCAGATGCGGCAGGCTCGACAGCGCGTCGGCCGTGTCCATCAGTTTGGCATCGAGTGCCGCCAGACGCTCCTCGCGGTCTTCGATCGCTTCCAGCGCAACGAGATCGGCCAGCGGAACCATGCGGTCTTCAGCGAAAGGCGCAACGAAGGTGCGGCGAAGCGAAGAGATATGTCCGTAGCAGCCGAGATCGCGACCGAAGTCGCGGGCCAGCGCCCGCACATAGGTGCCCTTGCCGCATTCCACCTCGAAATGTGCCGTGTTGGCATCCGGACAGCCGAGCAGCGTCAGCCGATGGATCTCCACCTCGCGGGAAGGAATCTCCACAGTCTCGCCGTCACGCGCGAGGTCGTAGGCGCGCTCGCCGGCAATCTTGATGGCCGAGAACTGTGGCGGCACCTGTTCGATGGTGCCGGTATAATTCGGAAGGAGGCTGCGAATTTCTTCTTCGGACGGACGCGTTTCCGACGTCTTCGTCACGTCGCCTTCGAGGTCGTCCGTCAGGCGCTCTTCGCCCCAGGTGACGGTAAATTCGTAGATCTTGCGGCCGTCCATCACATAGGGAACGGTCTTGGTCGCGTCGCCGAGCGCGATCGGCAGCATGCCGGATGCCAGCGGGTCGAGCGTGCCGGCATGGCCGCATTTCTGGGCATTGAACAGCCACTTGATCTTCGACACCGCCTCCGTCGAACCGAAATCCACCGGCTTGTCGAGGATCAGCCAGCCAGAAACCGGGCGGCCCTTTGGTTTGCGTGGTTTGGACATTCTGCCTTCTTATTCTTCGTCTTCGGAGGACGGGGTATCGAGGTCGCGGCTGACCTCGGGGGAACGCAGCAGCTGATCGATCTTTTGGTAGTTGTCGAAGCTGGTGTCGTCGCGGAAGCGCACTTCCGGCATGTATTTCATCTGCCGCAACTGCCCGGACAGGCGGCCGCGAATGAACTTCGCGTTGCGGTTCAGCGCGTCGATCACGGCTTTGTGATCGGGCAGACCGAGCGGCGTAACATAGGCGGTGGCGATCTTCAGGTCGGGCGACATCCGTACTTCCGAAACCGATACCACGGTCGTTTCGAGAAGGTCATCGCGAACTTCGCCGCGCTGGAGCACCTGCGTGATGGCGGCGCGTACCTGCTCGCCAACACGAAGCATGCGCTGGGAAGGCGCCGAGGAAGTGGCTTTGGTCATTGTAATTCTCTTCTGGAGCGATTTTCGCGGTGCCTCGCCTTGAGGCGGCACAACGCTCTTGCAAGTAGGGCGTCAAATGACTCGTGAAGGCCCAAAGGTCAAGGAGGGTCTGTCATCGAACCGTCATCGTGACCACACCTGAAAGGCTGAGCGAGGTGCCTGCCTCCTCTCCCCATCTTGACGATTGCCGGGAAATGGACAAGTACAGAGCCATCTCCGCGCCCGCAAATCGCGTGGATCAGAATATGGTGCCGGGCCCCTCTGGCGAGAGTTTTTTCGGCGCTCTCGCGATGTCGGTACCGCCTGCAGTCGAGCCGGCGGACTTTTACTCATGAAACTTGATCTTTCCGTCTGCAGCAATGCCGGCAACGGTACCGCTGCATCATTTTTCCTTTGCCATTCCTCCTTGATGGGGGGCCGGGCATGAACCAGCCACAGACCCATACGACCCTGCTCGGCTACCTGAAGTGGTCGATCATCGCGACCGTTGTCGGCCTAGCGCTTGGAGCCGTCCTCGGCTGGCAGACCACCGGCTCGATCGGCGGCATGCTGACAGTCTTCTTCATCTGCGCCGTGCTGGCAGTGTTGGAGATCTCGCTCTCGTTCGACAACGCGATCGTCAATGCCAACAAGCTGAAGGACATGACGCCGGTCTGGCAGCACCGCTTCCTCACCTGGGGCATCCTGATCGCCGTCTTCGGCATGCGCATCGTGTTCCCGCTGCTGATCGTGGTGATCGCTGCTGGCATCGGGCCTATTGACGCCGTGGTCCTGGCGGCTGCCCAGCCGGAGGAATATGCCCGCATCATGAACGAGGCGCATCTCCCGATCGCCGCCTTCGGCGGAACGTTCCTGATGATGGTCGGGCTCACCTACTTCTTCAACCATGAGAAGGACGTTCACTGGATCTCGGTGTTCGAGAAGTACATGTCCCGCTACTCGACGATCAAGGGCATCGAAATTGCCTTCGTCCTGCTGCTGGTGCTGGTGTTTTCCAGCCTTCTCGAGGGTGAGGAAAGCGACACCTTCGTGATGTCGGCGATCTACGGGCTTCTCACCTTCCTGGCAGTGGAGCTGATCGGCGGCCTGCTTGATGCGTCGCAGCAGGCGATGACAGAGGCGGCCCGTGGCGGTCTCGGCGCGTTCATCTACCTTGAGGTGCTGGACGCCAGCTTCTCCTTCGATGGCGTCATCGGCGCGTTTGCGTTGACGCAGAACCTCTTCGTCATCGCCATCGGGCTAGGCATCGGTGCGATGTATGTCCGCTCGATGACGATCATGCTGGTCGAGAAGGAGACGCTGACCCATTACCGCTACCTGGAGCATGGCGCCTTCTACGCGATCCTGATCCTTTCGGTGATCATGTATGTGCAGACCCTTTACCACATCCCGGAAGTCATCACGGGGCTGGGTGGCGCAAGCCTCATCGGCCTCGCCCTCTGGTCCTCCATCCGTTACAATCGGGCGGAGCAGCAGCGGGAAACGGATCTCTCCCGCGGACACATCTGACACGGTGGTGACACGATCAAGAGGGGCCGGCGACGGCCCTTCTTTCTAAGAGCCCGAGACGTGGTCGCCGCGGCGGTCAGTCGAGCTTTTCGAGATAGGGAAGATCTTCAGGGTGGACCTCCCGGGTCACCCGCTGGATGCGGTCGATCGCCCGCTCCCGTGAGATCTGCAGGTGCCGCCGCAGCGCGTCCGCCGCCTCCGTCACCCGTCCCGCCTGCAGCCTGTCGACGATCTCCAGGTGCTCGGGCAGGAATGGTTCGGCGCCAAAGAGGCTCGGCATCCAGCGATAAAGAAAGCGGTGCGCGACCAGGAGCGCCTGCGGCAGGTTGATGGCCTGCATCAGCGGCGGGTTTCCGCAATGGCCCAGCAGCGTCACATGGAGATCCTCCTCCAGGTGATCGAGATCCGGTCCGGTGAGGCTTCCGGCGTTTCGTGCCGCCTCTTCCAGCCGTTGACGCATTCCCGGCAGAAGATCGCCCGGCAACCTCGGCGCCGCCTTCTCGAGAGCCACCGGCTCCAGCAGCCAGCGCAGTTCGTAGAGATCCGTCACGTGGTCGGGAGACATGGCCGGCGCGATCCACCGTGAACGATCGTCCTTTTGCACGACGCCGCGCTGTTGCAGGCGTGCGACGACATCGCGGGCCACCGTGCGGCTGACGCCGTAGTAGCGTGCCAGCTCCGTTTCGTTGACCCGCCAGCCGGCAAACGAGGTGCGGGCGGCGATCTCGCTTTCCACCTCCCCATAGATACGCGACCAGGTGGAGGCTTGCGTCAGCCGCAGGTCCCCTTCAAGCAGCTCCAGGGGAGCACCAGTGGATGGCTGCGCTTGTTTCTGCCGCTTCACCTGATAGCCCCGGCCGCTTCCCTTCGCCAGAAGCCCTTGCCGCTCCAGCTCAGCCAGCGCCTGGCGAGCCGGGGCGCGGCTGATCCCGAACTGTGCAGCGAGCGCGGATTCGCTGAGCCTTGCGCCCTCGCGCAAGGCGCCTTGCGTGATCTGGGCTGCGAGGATGTCGAATACCTGCTGGTAGAGACGTGGCACCGTCCCGCCCTGCGTCCGTGCCGCCGCCATTCCCGCTTCCATCTTTGCAGCCGATGTCATCCCGCCTCCTGACGCTGGCGCTTACCCCGGCTGCGTTTCTTCCCCCGCCACAGCCACGGGCAAGCTCTTGATCAAACTAACAGCTTGATCGCGCGCCATCAAACGACCCTCGTGATTACCGACGGATTAATCAGCACTATCAAAAGGCGGTAGGAGGTCTTGCAAGAAGAGATTTTTCGTATAGTGTACACTTAGTACGTTATCGGCGGCGACCTTGGAGGAGGGACGGATGGCAGGACGGCTCAATGGCAAGCGTGCCTTCGTCACAGGTGCGGGCCAGGGCATGGGCCGCGCCATCGCGCTTGCCTTCGCTGCGGAAGGAGCCGATGTCGTGGCCAGCAGCCGTACACTGGCAAAGATGGAGGACCTTCCGGCGCTTTCCCCGAAAATCGGAATCGTCGAGCTCGATGTCACCGATGCGAATACGGTCGCTCGCCGCATATCAGAAGCCGGGCCACTCGATATCCTCGTCAATTGCGCCGGCTGGGTTCACACGGGCTCGATCCTCACCTGCAGCGAAGAGGACTGGCAGAAGAGCCTGGAGCAGAACGCCACCTCCGCCTTCCGCACGATGAAGGCGGCCTTGCCGGGAATGGTCGAGCGGGGGCGCGGGTCGATCGTCAACGTCGCCTCGGTTGCCTCCAGCATCACCGGCGTCGCCGACCGCCTCGGCTACGGCTCCAGCAAGGCGGCGATGATCGGGCTGACCAAGGCTGCCGCACGCGATCTCATCAGCACCGGCGTCCGCGTCAACGCGCTCTGCCCCGGCACCACCCTTTCCCCCTCGCTGCAAAGCCGCATCGACCAGAGCCCTGACCCGCAGGAGATGGCGCGGACGTTCATGGCGCGCCAGCCGATGGGACGGCTCGGGAGCGTCGAAGAGATGGCTGCGGCAGCCGTTTATCTCTCCAGCGACGAAACCGCATTCATGACAGGACAGATCCTCGTGATCGATGGAGGCCAGACCCTATGAACTCATCCCTGAAGCCGCCTACAGGCGAGGCCGTGCTGCACGCTTCCATAGACGCGGTCGATCGCTTCTGCCGAGAGGTCTTCGCCGCCATTGGTGCGGATGAGGCAACGGCGGACGCTGCGACGCGTGCCATGATGCACGGATCGCGGCTCGGGGTGGACAGCCATGGCGTGCGCCTGCTCGACCACTACGTCAAGGTGATGAATGGTGGCCGCGTCAACCGGACTCCCGATGTCCGGATCGTCCAGTCCTTCGGCGCTGTCGCCTCGCTCGACGCCGATCATGGACACGGCGCACTCGGCGCCTACCGCGCTATGGACCATGCCATCGAACTTGCCGACAAATTCGGCATCGGCGCCGTTTCCATCCGCAACAGCTCCCATTTCGGCCCGGCAGGCGCCTATGTGATGGAGGCAACCCGCCGAGGCTTTGCTGCGCTGGCGGTCTGCAATTCGGACAGCTTCGTGCGCCTGCACGATGGCGCCATGCGCTTTCATGGCACCAACCCGATTTCCTTCGCCGTACCCGTTACGGGGGACAATCCGTGGCTGCTCGATATGGCCACCAGTGCCGTCCCGTATAATCGGGTGCAGCTCTACCGGAGCCTTGGCGTTCAGCTGCCGGAGGGGGTTGCGTCGGAGGCCGACGGTCGCGACACGCGCGATCCTTCGCTGGTCGAGATGCTGGCGCCGGTTGGCGGCGAATTCGGCTTCAAGGGCGCCGGCCTGGGCGGCTTCGCCGAAATCCTCAGCGCCGTTTTCTCCGGCATGAAGCTGAGCTTCGACATTCTGCCGATGAATGGGGCCGACATATCGACACCACGGGGTCTCGGCGCCTTCGTGCTGGCATTGAAGCCTGGCGCCTTTGTCAGCGAGGAGATTTTCCAGGCCGGCATCAAACGTTACGTTGAAGTATTGCGGAGTTCGCCGGCACGCGAGGGGATGACGGTGATGGCACCGGGCGACAGGGAATGGCGGGTGGCACGCGAGCGCGAGCAGAGCGGCGTTCCGCTCGACCCCGCGACCCGCGACGCCTTCGCCGTGCTTGCCAAGGAGCACCGATTGACGCCGCCGTTTAGCCTGTAACACCGCTGCGCTAAGATCGGCGGCCTGCGGACTTTCCCGCCGAGGAAGGAAGTGTCGAAACGTCAACCAAGAGGAGGAGTAGCATGCGCAAGATCACAAGGAGAATGCTCCCGCTGCTGGCTGCGGCAGGATTGGCCATCGTCGCCGGCGAGACCGCTAGCGCACAAGATACCTACACCCTGCGTTTCAACCATGTTCTCGGACCAAGCGAGCCGTTCCACGAAGGTTTCATGAAGTGGGCGAAGCGGGTCGAGGAGCGCACCAATGGCGGCCTCAAGATGGAGGTCTATCACAGCGCACAGCTCGGCGTCGAAGAAGACATCATCGAGCAGATCCGCCAGGGCGCCAATGTCGGGCAAAACACCGACTCGGCCCGGCTCGGCAATTACGTACCCAGCATCGCGGTGATGAACGGCCCCTATTTCGTCAGCTCTCTTGAGGATGTCTGGAAGCTTTCGGAATCGCCGACCGTCCAGAAGTGGGAAGAGGAGCTCGCCACGCAGCACGGCCTGAAGGTGGTCTGCTTCGACTGGGTGCAGGGCTTCCGCAACTTCTTTACCAACAAGCCGATCCGCACGCCGGAGGACCTTGCGGGGCTTCGCATCCGCACGCCGCCTGCGCCAATCTGGCAGGAATCCATCCGCGCGCTCGGCGCCGCCCCGACGGCCATGGCCTTCGGCGACATGTACCCGGCCCTGCAGCAGCAGGCGATCGACGGGGTAGAGCTCGTCTATGCCAACATCCCAGGCGGGCGTTTCTACGAGGTGCTGAAATTCGCCAACGAGACCAAGCACATCATGCTGATCAATTTCCAGGTGGTCAGCTCGCAGTGGTTCAACGGCCTGCCGGAGGATTATCAGACGGCGCTGGTGGAGGAGTGCAAAACAGCTGGACGAGAGACGTCCCAGACGATCCAGGACATGGCCGAGACCATCAAGGCGGACCTGCAATCGAAGGGCATGGAGATCGTTACCGATGTCGATCTGGAAGCCTTCAAGGCCGCCGGCGAGAAGGCCTATGAAGCGCTTGGAATAACCGATGCGAAGAAGGCCGTTCAGGCTGAACTTGGAAACTAGCAGGTAGAAAGCAGACCCGGCCGCAGGGATTCCGATGCGAAACATCTACGACATGATCGGCAAGTTCGAAGCGGTGGTGGCCGGGATCCTGCTCATCCTGATGGTCCTGTTGATCTTTTCGGGCGGCCTGGCGCGTCTGGCCGCCCACCCGCTCAACTGGACCATCGACTTCGCCACCTGCTTCTTCGCCTGGGCCTGCTTCATCTGCGCCGACATCGCCTGGCGACGCAACGCGCTGATGTCCATAGATCTCCTGACCGAGCGGCTGCCGGCGTCCGGTCAGCGGATGCTCACCTATCTGAACTATGTGATCCTTATCGCCTTCCTGTTGTTCGTGGTCGTCTACGGGGTGCAGCTTGCCTGGACCAGCCGGGCACGCAGCTTCCAGGGGATCCCCTGGATCAGTTATTCCTGGGTAACCGCCAGCCTGCCCTTCGGCGCTCTCCTCCTGACGCTGACGACGATCGTCAAATTCCTCGATCTTCGCCGCGGCGCCGGACATGCCGCCGGCACGAACGGCTGAGGAGGCCGTCATGCTTCTCGTCACCATCGCCTTCATCGTGCTGATGCTGATCGGAATGCCGGTCGCGTTTGCCATCGGCATATCCGGCATCGTCTTCTTCCTGCAGCATCCGGAACTTCCAATCACCATCCCGCTGCAGCAGACGATCTCGACGACGCAGAATTTCGCCCTTCTGGCCATCCCGCTCTTCATCATGGCCGGTAACCTGATGAATGCATCGGGTATCACCGAGCGGCTGCTCGACCTCGCCTCCGTGATTGCCGGGCGCATGAAAGGCGGGCTGGCGCAGATGTCGCTCGCGCTTTCCGGCCTGATGGGCGGCGTCTCGGGCTCGGCCATCGCCGATGCCGCGATGCAGAGCCGCATGCTCGGCAACGAGATGATCAACCGCGGCATGTCGAAGGGATTTACCGCCGGCGTCCTGTCGTTCGGCGCTATCCTGACGCCGATCATCCCGCCGGGGCTTGGCTTCATCATCTACGGCACCATCGGCCAGGTCTCGATCGGTCGGCTGTTTGCTGCAGGGTTCGTGCCCGCCTTCCTGCTCTGGGCAGCACTTGCCTTCACCGTCTCCCTCGTCGCCAACAAGCGTAACTATCCGGCGCAGCGGCGCGAGCGTGCGTCGGCTCGCGAAGTGGCGGCCGCCTTGCGCGGCGGCATCTGGGCCATCCTGTTTCCCATCATCCTGCTTGCCGGGCTCCGCTTCGGCATCTTCACACCCTCGGAGATCGGCGCCTTCGCCGTGATCTATGCAGTCTTGATCGGCGTCATCGCTTATCGGAAGCTCAAGGCGGCATCGTTTCGCGAAGCTCTTGAAGGCAGCCTGTCCGATGTCGGCGCCGTTATGTTCCTGATCGCGCTGTCGGCGATCTTCAGCTACGGCATCGTGCTCGAACGGGTGCCGGAACTGATCTCCGGCGCCATTCTCTCGATCACCGACAACTTCTACGGCGTGCTGACGCTTATCGTGCTGTTCATCGTCGCCTGCGGCTTCTTCATCGATGCGACGGTGCTGATCATCATGCTGACCCCGATCTTCCTGCCTCTGATCCGCAACCTCGGCGGCGATCCGGTGCATTTCGGCGTCGTCTTCGTCGTTGCCGCCACCATCGGAAATTTCACACCACCCGTCGGCGCCGCAATGTATGCAGTGTGCTCGATCCTCAAGGTCAAGATCGGCGATTACACGCGTGAATCCCTCCCTCTCCTGATAGCGGTCGCCTTGGTGACGCTCCTGCTCGTCTTCGTTCCGCAGGTAGTGCTCTTCGTCCCGAACCTGCTGTTCAATCGCTAGCAGTTGCAGAGGGGTTAACTTCGGCAGTCAGCCGTTAGTGTTTGGTTAACCATGTTCTGGAAAGACTTCGCTCCGACGGCATCATGAGGGTGCGTGGACAGGAGCATGAGGCTTCAGGACGCGCTTCTGGGGACGAAGATGCCAGTCATTACCTTTGCCAATACCAAGGGCGGCGCCGGCAAGACGACCGCCGTGCTGCTGCTTGCAACCGAACTGGTGCAGCAGGGGTTTCGCGTCACAGTCCTGGACGCCGATCCGCAACAGTGGATTACCCGCTGGCACAAGCTGTCTGCGGTCAGCGACCGTCTCACCGTCGTCCCCTACGTCAACGCCTCCACCATCGAACGCAACATTGCCGATGCGCGACCCACGACCGATTACTTTATCGTCGACCTGCCGGGTGCACGCACCTCCCTGCTCGCGACCGCGATTGGGCTTTCCGACCACGTGCTGATCCCGATCCAGGGCTGCGCCATGGACGCGCAGGGGGGTGCCAACGTGCTGGAGCTCCTGCAATACCTGGAGCGGCGGGCCAATATCCGGGTGCCCCACTCAGTCGTCCTGACCCGCGTCAACCCGATGGTGACCACGCGGGCCCTGCTCGCGGTCAAGGGTCTCCTGGCGCAGCGCAACGTCGATGTCCTCAACATCCCGATCGTCGAGCGTGCCGCCTTCCGCGACGTCTTTGACTGCGGAGGATCGCTGCACACGATGGACGAGACGCAGGTTAGCAATCTTGACAAGGCGCGCGAAAACGCCCGCCTCTTCGCCGAGGAAATGGTCCGTCGGGTGCCGGTCAAGCGTGCAGCCTCACGTCGCCGCCGCGCCGCCTGAACCTTAGGCGTCGTCAGACAGGCGGATCTGCAGCTTGACGTCGGAGGGGCTGCCCTTCGCGGCGCGCTCGAAGGCTTCGATCGATTGGGCGAAATCAAAGGTGCCGGTGATCAGCGGCTTCAGGTCGACCTTGCCCGAGGCGATCAGTTCCAGCGCGCGGTCGAAGATATTGGCGTAGCGGAAGACTGTCTCGATCCGCACCTCCTTGGAGATCGCGCCCGCAACGTCGAACGCCACCTTCTCGACCGGCAAGCCGACGAGGACTGCCGCCCCGCCCGGACGCACGAGGTCGAAGAGGCCTTCGAAGGCACGCGGACTGCCGCTTGCCTCAAACACCACGTCGACACCCCAGCCGCCGGTTTCCTCGGCGATCACCTCGGCCAACGGCTGCTCGGTGATGTTGACCGGGATAATGCCTGGATAGCGCCCAGCGATCGCAAGCTTTTCGGCGCTGAGGTCGGAGATGAAGACGCGCGCTGAGCCGCCGGCCAATGCCGCGAGCGCCACCATGATCCCGATCGGCCCGCAACCGATCACCGCCGCCACGTCGCCCGGCTGGATCCGCGCCCGTGTCGCGGCCTGCATGCCGATCGCAAACGGCTCCACCATCGCTCCTTCCGCGAAGGAAACATTGTCCGGCAGCTTGTAGGTGAAGGCCGCCGGATGCACGGCATAGGGCGCCAGCACGCCATGGATCGGCGGGGTTGCCCAGAAGCGGACGTCCGGATCGACGTTGTAGAGGCCGAGCTTGGTTGCGCGCGACGACATATTCGGCACGCCCGGCTCCATGCAGACACGGTCGCCTACCTTCAGGTGTCTCACATCCGCCCCGACCTCGACCACCGCGCCCGCCGCTTCGTGACCGAGCACCATGGGCTCGCGCAGCACGAAAGGGCCGATCCTGCCGTGGGTGTAGTAGTGCACGTCGCTGCCGCAGACGCCGACGGTGTGGATGGCGATCTTCACGTCCCCGGGGCCTACCTCGAGCGGCAGGTCGATCTCCCTCAGGGCAAGCCTGCCCTTTTCCTCCAGCACCAGTGCCTGCATGCGTCACACTCCTTGTTCTTGCGCTTCCTCAATTAGCGGCTCGTGAGGGCGATACCAAGGTCGAGGATGCCAAGCGGCGACAAATAAACATACTCCGGCGGTCGAGAGTTTGCGCCGGCGACACAAGCCGCTACAAAGGCGAAAGACATCTGGGAGGACGCATGCGCGCAGTGCTGCAGGAGTTGGAAAGACGTCGGGCGGAGGCGCGTCTCGGCGGCGGGGAAAAGCGCATCGCGGCCCAGCACGGCAAGGGCAAGCTGACCGCACGCGAGCGGATCGACGTGTTGCTCGACGAGAACTCCTTCGAGGAGTTCGACATGTTTGTCACCCACCGCGCCGTCGATTTCGGCATGGCCGAGCAGAAGATCGCCGGCGACGGCGTCGTGACCGGCTGGGGCACGATCAACGGCCGCCAGGTCTATGTCTTCTCGCAGGATTTCACCGTGCTCGGCGGTTCGCTCTCGGAAACCCACGCGCAGAAGATCTGCAAGATCATGGATATGGCGGTGCGCGTCGGCGCGCCGGTGATCGGGCTCAACGATTCCGGCGGCGCGCGCATTCAGGAAGGTGTTGCGTCGTTGGCTGGCTATGCGGAGGTCTTCCGCCGCAATGCCGAGGCTTCCGGCGTCATCCCGCAGATCTCCGTCATCATGGGTCCCTGCGCCGGCGGAGCGGTCTATTCGCCGGCAATGACCGACTTCATCTTCATGGTGCGCGACTCCTCCTACATGTTCGTCACCGGTCCGGACGTGGTGAAGACGGTGACCAACGAGATCGTCACCGCCGAAGAGCTCGGCGGCGCCACCACCCACACGAAGAAATCCTCCGTCGCCGACGCCGCCTTCGAAAACGACATCGAGGCGCTGGAAGCCGTGCGCCAGCTGTTCGACTTCCTGCCGCTCAACAATCGCGACAAGCCGCCGGTGCGCCCCTTCCACGACGATCCCTCGCGGTTGGAGATGCGCCTCGACAGCCTGATCCCAGAGAGTGCCGCCACCCCCTACGACATGAAGGAGCTGATCACCGCCATCGCCGACGAGGGCGCCTTCTTCGAGATCCAGGAGGCTTTCGCCAAGAACATCGTCACCGGCTTCATCCGGCTTGAAGGCCAGACGGTCGGCGTGGTCGCCAACCAGCCGATGGTGCTCGCCGGCTGCCTCGACATCGATTCCTCCCGCAAGGCTGCCCGCTTCGTGCGCTTCTGCGACGCCTTCTCGATCCCGATCCTGACGCTCGTCGACGTGCCGGGTTTCCTGCCCGGCACCGCCCAGGAATATGGCGGCGTCATCAAGCACGGTGCCAAGCTGCTCTTCGCCTACTCCGAAGCCACCGTGCCGATGGTGACGCTGATCACCCGCAAGGCCTATGGCGGCGCCTATGACGTGATGGCCTCGAAGCACATCGGCGCCGACATCAACTATGCATGGCCGACCGCCGAAATCGCGGTGATGGGTGCCAAGGGCGCCACCGAAATCCTCTACCGCTCGGAACTCGGCGACGCGGAAAAGATCGGTGCGCGGACGGCGGAATACGAGGAGCGTTTTGCCAATCCTTTCGTGGCCGCAGAACGTGGCTTCATCGACGAGGTGATCATGCCGCATTCGTCCCGCCGCCGCATCGCCCGCGCCTTTGCATCACTCAGGAACAAGCAGGTCACGACGCACTGGAAGAAGCATGACACCATCCCGCTGTAGAGGGCGACAATGCCGGTTATCCTCCGATGGCGCGGCCATCGCTTCCTGTTCTACTCGATGGAGATTGGCGAACCGCCCTACGTCCATGTGTTGAAGGATGCCAAGCAGTTGAAGGTGTGGCTCGCGGACCTTTCCGTCGCACGCAGCACCGGTTTCGCTCAGCATGAGGTCAATGATATCCTGAGGGTTGTTGCCGAGAACCGGCAAAAGTTTCTGGAGGCTTGGAATGACTACTTTGGACATCGATGAGAAGCAGTTGCTGATCGCGGATGTCGAGGTGAGCCAGGCTTCCCTCCGGTTCAAGATGGCAGATGGGCGGACAATCGAGGCACCGCTCTGGTGGTATCCAAGGCTATCCGCCGCGACACCAGAGCAGCGACGGAAGTGGGAGATCCTGCCGTTCGGCGATGCCGTCGGATGGGAGGAGATCGACGAGTACATCAGTGCCAAGGCACTCATCATCGGCGGCGCAGCTCCCGGCGCCAAGCCGCCGGCGGAGGCTGCTGAATAATCTTGAACCGACTCATCAAAAGCGATTCAGACCGCAGCGCGTCGCAACCGACCTTCCTATATCCTCCCCGTCACCCGCTGACGCCCCCGATCAGAAGGACAGATTTTCATGACCGATACCGAAAAGTTTCCGCCCGAAAAGAACCTCCCCGCCGGCTATGTTCCGCCCAAGGTCTGGACCTGGGAGCCCGGCAATGGCGGCGCGTTTGCCAGCATCAACCGACCGATCGCAGGCCCCACGCACGACAAGGAGCTGCCGGTCGGCAAGCACCCGCTGCAGCTTTACTCGCTCGGCACGCCGAATGGCGTGAAGGTCACCATCATGCTGGAGGAGCTGCTCGCCGCCGGCCATTCGGAGGCCGAATACGATGCATGGCTGATCAAGATCGGCGATGGCGACCAGTTCGGCTCGGGCTTCGTCGAGGTCAATCCGAACTCCAAGATCCCGGCGCTGATGGACCACAAGCCGAAGGACGGTGGCAAGCCGCTCAGGATCTTCGAATCCGGTTCGATCCTCGTCTACCTGGCCGAAAAGTTCGGCGCCTTCCTGCCGACCGATGTCCGCGCACGCACGGAGGCCATGAACTGGCTGTTCTGGCAGATGGGCTCGGCCCCCTTCCTCGGCGGCGGCTTCGGGCATTTCTATGCCTATGCGCCGATGAAGATCGAATATGCCATCAACCGCTATGCCATGGAGGTGAAGCGCCAGATGGACGTGCTGAACCGACACCTGGCCGAGAACGAGTTCATGGCCGGCAAGGACTACACGATCGCCGACATGGCGATCTGGCCGTGGTATGGCCGCCTGGCGTTGAAGGACGCCTATAACGACGCCGGCGACTTCCTGTCCGTCGATGAATACGAACACGTCCAGCGCTGGACGAAGCAGGTGGGCGAACGGCGCGCCGTCCAGCGGGGTTCCATGGTCAACCGCACCTCCGGGGAACCCTCGAGCCAGCTGCATGAGCGCCACGACGCCTCGGACTTCGACACGAAGACGCAGGACAAGTTCGGCGGCAACACGTAAGCGCAGCAGACCAAGGAGAACGGGATGGCAAATCTGCCCGACATGACAAAGCACCGCGGGTTTCCCGGCGGCATGCCGGGCACCGGCATCCAGTTTACCATCCGCCGCGCCAATCCGAAGGGGGTGACGCCGATCAAGGCGCTGCCCCGCCGCGGCCGCCCCGGAACCAAGGAACACCGCATCGACGCCGCATTCCTCTATGCGCTCTGGCAGCATTTCGGTGACCAGCCCTTCGAACGCGGAAATCTCGACGCGGCCCGCCTCAACCTGCTCTTCGGCCGGGAAGTGGTGGCTGCGGAGAAAGACTTCGACCCGACCTCTTACGAAGCGCTGCTGGTGATCAACGAGAAGGTCGCACGGCAGAACTTCCCGGAATCCTTCGAAGACGAGTTCGAGGTGTGACGGTGGCCATCAAGAAGATCCTCATCGCCAATCGCGGCGAAATCGCCTGCCGCGTCATCCGCACGGCGCGCAAGATGGGCATCGCCACCGTTGCCGTCTATTCGGATGCCGATGCCAATGCCATGCATGTTCGCGAAGCCGACGAGGCGGTGCATATCGGCCCCGCCCCCTCCTCGCAGTCCTATATCGTCATCGACAAGATCCTCGATGCCATCCGTAGGACGGGTGCCGATGCGGTGCATCCCGGCTATGGCTTCCTGTCGGAAAATCCCGCCTTCGCCGAAGCGCTGGAAAAGGAGGGCGTCACCTTCATCGGTCCGCCGGTCAACGCGATCCAGGCGATGGGCGACAAGATCACCTCCAAGAAGCTCGCGGCAGAAGCCGGCGTCTCGACCGTTCCGGGCCACATGGGCCTGATCGCGGATGCCGAGGAGGCCGTGCGCATCTCCGCCTCGATCGGCTATCCGGTGATGATCAAGGCGTCCGCCGGCGGCGGCGGGAAGGGCATGCGCATTGCCTGGAACGACTCAGAAGCGCGCGAGGGGTTCCAGTCATCGAAGAACGAAGCCAAGAGCTCCTTCGGCGACGACCGCATCTTCATCGAGAAATTCGTCACCGAGCCGCGCCACATCGAGATCCAGGTGCTCGGCGACAAGCACGGCGCCGTTCTTTACCTCGGGGAGCGAGAGTGCTCGATCCAGCGCCGCAACCAGAAGGTCATCGAGGAGGCGCCCTCGCCTTTCCTCGACGAAGCGACACGCCGCGCCATGGGCGAGCAGGCGGTCGCACTGGCGAAAGCCGTCGGCTACCACTCCGCCGGTACGGTGGAGTTCATCGTCGACGGTCAGCGCAACTTCTACTTCCTGGAGATGAACACCCGCCTGCAGGTGGAGCATCCGGTGACCGAGCTGATCACTGGCATCGACCTCGTCGAACAGATGATCCGCATCGCCGCCGGTGAAAAGCTTTCCTTCGGCCAAGGGGACGTGAAGCTCGAGGGCTGGGCGATCGAAAGCCGGCTCTATGCGGAAGATCCCTATCGAAACTTCCTGCCCTCGATCGGTCGGCTCACCCGCTACCGGCCGCCGGAAGAAGGCAAACGCGGCGACGACACGATCGTGCGCAATGATACCGGCGTCTTCGAGGGCGGCGAGATCTCCATGTACTACGACCCGATGATCGCCAAGCTCTGCACCTGGGCGCCGGACCGCACGAGCGCGATCGATGCCATGGGGGCCGCGCTCGACGACTTCGAGATGGAGGGCATCGGCCACAACCTGCCCTTCCTGTCGGCCGTGATGCGGCATCCGCGCTTCCGCTCGGGCAAGATCACCACCGCCTTCATCGCCGAAGAGTTTCCGGACGGCTTTTCCGGCGTCGCCCCAGATGAAGACGCGCTCCACCGGCTCGCGGCCATCGCCATGGTGATCAACCAGACGCTGCAGGAGCGGGCGGCACAAATCTCCGGCACGATCGGCAACCATCGCCGCAGCGTCGGCCGCGATTGGGTGGTCGCGCTTTCCGGCACCGAGCTTGCGGGCAGCATCGAGCCCGGCGGCGAGGCTTCGGTCGTGCGCTTCACCGACGCGTCGCCGCTGTCGGTCACGACCGAGTGGCTGCCCGGCCAGACCCATGCCCGCTTCGCCATCGACGGGGAGGCGATGGGCGTGAAGGTGGATCTGAAGGGTTCCGCGATCCGGCTACGCTGGCGCGGCATCGACGTGACGGCCCGGGTGCGCAGCCCGCGCGTCGCCAAGCTTGCCCGCCTGATGCCGGTGAAGCTGCCGCCGGATACGTCGCGGATGCTGCTCTGCCCCATGCCAGGGGTCATCACCTCGGTGGCGGTGAAGGAGGGCGACATGGTCGAGGCCGGCCAGACGCTCGCCAGCGTCGAGGCGATGAAGATGGAGAACGTCCTGAAGGCGGAGCGCAAGGCGGTGGTCAAGCGTATCGCCGCCAGTGCCGGCCAGAGCCTTGCCGTCGACGAACTGATCATGGAGTTCGAATAGCTTCGAAAACGGGGAAGAGTTCCCGGTGCGGGTTCAACGAAATCAGCGGCTTGAGAAATATCAAGGTGCAGATCGTCCCCGGGCTCAGACTGTGGTGCAGACTTGAGATGTTCCGCTCTCGGATACACCAGGAGGCGTCCTGGCGAGGCGGGGCCGGCGCTGGTGGTGAGGAAACGACGTAAGTCCTCATCATCGGGGTCCGCGGAAAATGGTCTCCCTCCGGCGACACGGGGGAAGCGGGAGGGTTTCGGACCGGCCACCTGCTTCTGATGCCCGAACAGCGCGCCGGGCGTGCCTGTGCGGCACACATGGGGGTCGACGAGGATGGTGTCGCCGGACGATGTGTCCGTCGTCACGACGAGCGTTCGGCGAAGGCGCCGGGGTGTTGGCGGTAACTTGGTCCGCCCGTGCTCCGGAAGGCCAGACGAGCACCGCCTCGAAGACCTAGGCAGAGAGACCGGAGTCGCGGGCACAAACCGCCGAACGGGGCGCTGAGAGGTGCCACATAAAATTAGTTTACGAGGCAGCTTTCAGCGCCCCGTCCGAACACTAGCTTTAAGCCACGGCGGAGATCTCCGCGCGTGAATACCGGCGTATGAGGGAGATCCGATGTCCGAGAAGACCCTGAAGGATTGGGAAGAGCTGGCGGAAAAGGAGCTGAAGGCGTCGGCGAAGACGCTGATCTGGGAAACCCCGGAAGACATCGACGTCAAGCCGCTCTACACGGCGCAGGATCTGGAAGGGGTGAACCACCTCGGCAGCCTGCCGGGCTTCAAGCCCTTCGTGCGCGGCCCGCGGGCCACCATGTATGCCGGCCGCCCTTGGACGATCCGCCAATATGCCGGCTTCTCCACTGCGGAAGCGTCCAACGCCTTCTACCGCCGCAACCTTGCCGCCGGTCAGAAGGGCCTGTCCGTTGCCTTCGATCTTGCCACCCACCGCGGCTACGACAGCGATCATCCGCGCGTGGAGGGCGATGTCGGCAAGGCGGGTGTCGCGATCGATTCCGTCGAGGACGTGAAGATCCTCTTCGACGGTATTCCGCTGAAGGAGATGTCCGTCTCCATGACGATGAATGGCGCGGTGATCCCAATCCTCGCCTCCTTCATCGTCGCCGGCGAGGAACAGGGCTGCTCGCGCGCCGAACTCTCCGGCACGATCCAGAACGACATCCTCAAGGAGTTCATGGTCCGCAACACCTATATCTACCCGCCGGAGCCCTCCATGCGGATCGTTGCGGACATCATCGAATTCACGGCAAGGGAAATGCCGCGCTTCAACTCGATCTCGATCTCCGGCTACCATATGCAGGAAGCCGGTGCGACGCTGGTTCAGGAGCTTGCCTTCACCCTTGCCGACGGCCGCGAATATGTCCGGGCCGCCCTCGCCAAGGGCCTCAACGTCGACGATTTCGCCGGGCGGCTCTCGTTCTTCTTCGCGATCGGCATGAACTTCTTCATGGAGATCGCCAAACTGCGCGCCGCGCGCCTCCTCTGGTCGTCGATCGTGGAAGAGTTCAAGCCGCAGAAGCCGGGCTCGCTGATGCTGCGTACACATTGCCAGACCTCCGGCGTCTCGCTGCAGGAGCAGGATCCCTACAACAACGTCATCCGCACCGCCTATGAGGCACTGTCCGCGGTCCTCGGTGGCACGCAGTCGCTGCACACCAACGCACTTGACGAGGCGATGGCGCTGCCGACCGACTTCTCCGCCCGCATCGCCAGAAATACCCAGCTGATCCTCGCCCACGAGACCGGCGTCACCAAGGTCGTCGATCCGCTGGCGGGCTCCTATTACATCGAAAGCCTCACCAACGAGCTGGCGGAAAAGGCCTGGGCGCTGATCGAGGAGGTGGAAAAGCTCGGCGGCATGACCAAGGCCGTGGCGGAGGGCCTGCCGAAGCGGCTGATCGAGGAGGCAGCCACAAAGCGTCAGGCCCGCGTAGATCGCGGCGAGGAGGTCATCGTCGGCGTCAACAAGTACCGGCTGGAGAACGAGGAAGAGATCGACATCCTGGCGATCGACAACTCAGCCGTCCGTGCGGCGCAGATCAAGCGCCTCGAGGCCGTCCGCCGCCAGCGCGATCCAAAGCGCGTCGAAGAGACGCTTGCGGCGCTGTCGGAGGTCGCGCGGTCGGGAGAGGGCAATCTGCTGGCCGCGGCCGTCGAGGCGGCACGCGCCCGCGCCACGGTCGGAGAGATCTCGGACGCCATGCGCCAGGTGTTCGGCGATCATTCGGCTGTGCCGGAAGTGGTCGGCGACATCTACGGCGCAGCCTACGAGGATGATCCCGAGTACAGGACGATCGTCTCCCGTTTAGCCGGCTATGCGAATTCCGCCGGAAAGCCGAAGATCATGGTCGCCAAGCTCGGTCAGGACGGTCACGACCGCGGCGCCAAGGTGATCGCCTCCGCCTTTGGCGACATCGGCTTCCAGGTATTGGCTGGGCCGCTGTTCCAGACCCCCGAGGAAGCCGCCGATCTCGCGGTTGCGGAGAAGGTACAGGTGGTCGGCATGTCGTCGCTTGCCGCCGGCCACCGGACGCTTGCCCCGCAACTGGTCGAGGCGCTGAAGGCAAAGGGTGCCGAGAACGTCATCGTCGTCGTCGGCGGCGTCGTGCCGCGGCAGGACTATGACTATCTTCTGGAGCATGGCGTCGCCGCCGTCTTCGGTCCCGGCACCAATGTGCTGGACGCCGCCAACAAGGTGCTCGACCTCTTGGAGGGCAAGCGCCGCAACATCTAGCGTCCGCTTATGGTCGCGAGGTCGCGCACGTGGTCTCCGATCGCAAGGCAGGCGGTGAGGCCGGGGGACTCGATCCCGAAAAGGTTGATCAGCCCCGGCACCCCATGCGTCTCAAGCCCCTGGATGACAAAATCTTGAGAAGCGATCTCCGGCGGCACGATCTTCGGCCGGATACCGGAATAGGCGGGGATGAGCGAGCCGTCCGGGAGCCCCGGGTAATAGCGGCGAATGCCACGGTAGAAGCTCTCCGCCCGCGCCGGGTCGACCTCGTAGTCGAGCCCGTCGACCCATTCGACATCCGGCCCGAACCGCGCCTGCCCCGCAAGGTCGAGCGTCAGGTGGATGCCAAGGCCGCCCTTGACCGGCACCGGGTAGATCAGCCGCGAGAAGGGCGTCCTGCCGGTCATGGAGAAATAGCTGCCCTTGGCGAAATAGGCTTGCGGGACCTGATCCTGCGGCATTCCGGCAAGCGACCGGGCCAGCGCAGGCGCACCATGACCGGCGGCATTCACCAGCGTCCTCGCTCGAAGCCTCATCGGCGCCTCGCCGCCGACCTCGATCTCGATCCCGGCCTCCGTCACCCGCCCGGCCAGTATCGGAGACCTGAAGGCGACCAGCGCACCGGCGCTTTCCGCGTCGCCCAGGAGCGAGGTCATCAGCGCATGGCTGTCGATGATACCGGTCGAGGGCGAAAGCAGCGCTCCCGTGGCAGAAAGCGCGGGCTCCAAGTTAAGCGCCTCGTCGGCAGAGATCTGCCGCAGATCACCCACGCCGTTCGCTGCAGCCCTGGCCGCAATCGCCGGCAGAACCTCGAGCTCTTGCGGCGAGGTCGCCACGATCAGCTTGCCGCAGTTTCGGTGCGGCAGGCCGCGCTCGGTGCAATAGCGGTAGAGCTGCTGCTTGCCGGTGACGCAAAGCTTCGCCATCAGGCTGCCTGCCGGATAATAGATTCCGGCATGAATCACCTCGCTATTGCGCGAGGACGTGCCGGTACCGATGGCGCCTTCGGCTTCAAGGATCAGAACCTCACGACCCGGAAGGGCCAGGGCCCGCGCGATCGCCAGACCGACCACGCCAGCACCGACCACCACGCAATCCACATCCTCCACGTCGATCTCCCGGCTGCTATACTGACGGTCACTGATAGCGGAAGCTGGGAGGGAGACAAAGGTATGGAAGGTGAGAGGACGGACGACTGCGTCTTAAGTCTACTTGCTCCGCCCTTCGATCCGGTCTTGTCTGCCGACAAGACACGATCCGCTTCGGCCTATGAAGAAGCCGGAAAGCGGGGATGGAGGCATTGGCGTGAAGCCACGAACGTCCGGTGATGCGGCGGCAGGTGCAAGTGCGCCCCTGATTGCGCTGGATGTCGTCGTCCTCGATACCGAGACCACGGGGCTCGACGTCCGCAACGATCGCATCATCCAGATCGGCGCCGTGCGCATGCACGGGGCTGACATCCTGGAGACCCAGGTCTTGGACGTCATCGTCAATCCCGGCGTCTCCATTCCGCCCGCCTCCAGCCGCGTGCACGGGCTTTCCGATGCCGATGTCGCCGGCCAGCCGAATTTTGCTGAAGTTGCCGCATCGCTTCGCGACTTTGTCGGCGGCGCGGTGGTTGTCGGGCACTCGATCAACTTCGACCTTTCCATGCTGCGCAACGAGGCCCGCCGTCATGGCGTGCCGTGGAAGGACCCGCGCTGGCTCGATATTGCGCTGATGTCGGTGGCGATCACGCCGGGCCTCATCAGCCCATCGCTGGATAACCTGGCGCTGACCTATGGCGTGGCGATTGCGGGGCGTCATACGGCCCTTGGTGACGCCCGCGCCACGGCGGCCGTCTATGCTGCCATGCAGCCTCGGCTCCTCGAAAAGGGCGTCCGGACACTGGGCGAGGCGGAAAATCTCGGCCGCTCCGCAACGACATTGATCGCACAGCAGCAACAGGTCGGCTGGTTCGAGCGGTCGTCGGGCAAGGCGGAATTCGTACCGACGGCGATCGAGATCGGCAGCCGGCGCGCGATCGACAGCTTCCTGTATCGCCAGCGGCTGGAAGACGTCATGAGTGGTCCGCCGATCACGGTGGACGTCGATACGCCGCTGCAGGAAGCGGCACGGCTGATGGCGGAGCGCGGCATCGGCTGCGTCATTGTCGAGCGAGGCGACGACGAACCGGGCATCCTGACCGAGCGGGACATCCTGCGGGCACTTGCCGAAAGAGGTCCAGAGGCGAGCACCGTGGCCGCTGGTACGCTGACGACGGTTCCCGTCATTGCCGCACCGGCGAGCACCTTCCTGTATCGCGCCCTCGGGCTGATGGCACGCCGCAACCTCCGCTACCTCGGCGTCACGGGGCCGGCAGGCGAGCTTGTCGGCATCTTCACGCTGCGCCGGCTGCTGCGCGAGCGCGCCTTCGCAATGCTGACCATCGGCGACGAGATCGCCACCGCCGGCCGGCCGCGCGAGTTGGCACGGGTAATGGCCGAACTTCCTTCGCTTGCTGCGAGACTTTTGAGCGACGGGCTTGATGCGCGCGCCGTGGCGGCGGTGGTTGCCGCCGAACGGCGGGCCATGGCAGCGCGGGCCGCCGAGATCGCTGAGGCTGAACTCCTTGTTGCCGGCGCCGGCGGACCGCCGGCAGATTACGCCCTTCTGGTTCTGGGTTCGGCCGGGCGCGGCGAAAGCCTGCTGGCCCCCGACCAGGACAACGCGCTGGTGATTGCCGATGACTACCGCGGCGACCTCGATGCGCCAGATGACTGGTTCGTGCGCTTCTCCACCCGCATCAACGAGATCCTCGACCGAGCCGGCGTGCCCTATTGCGCAAACGGGATCATGGCGAAGAACCGGCTCTGGCGCCGCCGCCTGTCGGAATGGCTGGAGACGGTGCAAGACTGGGCGGATCGGCCGCGCGCCGAGACGCTGCCGGACGTCAACGTCTTCTTCGATTTTGCACCCGCCCATGTCTCTTCCAAGACCGGGGCGAGGCTTGCCGAAACGCTGCGGACGGAGGCGACGGCCATCGCCCACGGCTCCCCACGCTTGGCGGCTTCGATGGCGGAAGGGACCGGCGCCCGCAATGCCGCACTCGGCCTCTTCGGGCGCATCCGCAAGGATGGCTCCGGGCGCACGGACCTGAAGGCGGCAATGCTGCCGATCGTCACCGGTGCGCGGGCGGCGGCACTCCATCATGGCGTCTCGGCACTCCCCACTGCGCAGCGGATCCGCGAGGCGGCAGCGGCCGGCGGTGTTTCGGTGGAGCAGGCCGACCTGCTCGCCGACATCCACGCCTTCCTGATGCGCCTGATCCTGAACCAGCAGATCGCCGACATCGAAGCCGGTGTGCAACCCAGCAATCGAGTCGACCTCAACACCGTCAGCCGCCAGGACCGCGAGCACCTGCGCGAGGCGCTGCAGCACATCCACCTCATCCGCAACCTCGCGAGGGGTTCGTGATGCTCCGGAGAATGTCCGGCAGGCATCAGGCGGTATCTCGCACCGTCTCGATCACCTGCGGTCCGCCAACGACCTCTTGGAAAGCCATCCAGACGGTGCGCGCACCCTCCTGCCACGCGCCGAGCGCTTCCGGCTCGAGCACCGTTCCGCCATTTGCCTGGGCAAGTTCCAGGGATGCCGCCTCGTCCTGCCGCATCAGCGTGTTGAAATACAGGGCCGCTTCGGCGGAGACCTCGGTGACAATCGCTCTCTCTTCCTCCGTCAGACTGTTCCAGAAGCTTTCGGCAAAGAAGATCACCCCGGAGGAGCGGATATGGGCCGTCTTCGTCAGATAGGGGAGGACCTCGTAAAGCTTGAAGCCGGCATAGGCGGATGCGGTGAGGTCCATGGCATCGGCCACCCCGGTCGCCAGCGCGTTGTAGGTCTCGGTGATCGGAATGCCGACCGGGACGGCGCCAAAGGCGCTCCACAATTTCGTGTGCAGCGGACTCTGGATGACGCGCATCGTCTTGCCCTGCAATTGGTCCGGACGGGTGACAGCTTCCTTCGCCAGGAGATGGCGGGCGCCATAGTCTATGAAGTCGGGAACGACGAAGCCGTTCTCCGCCAGCCGCTGTTTCAGACCATGGCCAATCGGGCCGGAGACGACACGGCGCAGGTGGTCAGCATCGCGAAAGAGAAAGGGCAGGTCGAGCAGCTGCAGTTCCGGCACCCAGGCAGACAGCGTCGAAACGGTCGAGAGGCTGGCCTGGATGGAGCCAAGGCGGGCGCCGTCGGCCACGTCCTTTTCGCCACCTAGCGCGCCATTGGTGACGATGCGGAAACGAAAGCGGCCGGGCAGCCGCTGCTCGAGGCGAGCTCCGATCCGGCGCCAGACCTTCGTCTCCGGCTTGTCCTCACCCAGCAGGGACGCGACCGTGAGTGCGGTGGCGCGGGCGCTGGCAGGGCGCAGGAATACGGGAGCAGCTAGGGCGGGAGCAAGGGCGGCGGCCGAGACGAGAGCGCGGCGGCTGATGGAAACCATGGAAACCTCTCAGAGAACGAGTGCGGCAAGGCAGAGGAGAAGGAGCGCCACGAGGAGCGCGGCGAGATAGGGCGTGACCGCCCGGAAAAGTTTCGGGGCCTCAACACCGGTGAGGCCGCTCACGACAAAGATCAGAATGCCGACCGGCGGCGTCACGCCGCCAATCATCAGGTTGACGACGAGGATGACGCCGAAGGCGATCGGATCGATGCCGGCAGCCACAGCGGCGGGAAGCAGGATCGGCGCGAGAAGCAGGATGGCGGCGCCGATATCGAGCACCAGGCCGGTAGTGAGCAGGACGAGGTTGCAGAGCAGCAGCACAACGACCGCCTGTCCGCCGAGGCTGGTGACGAAGCCGGTTACCATGCCGGCCACGTCGTCCACCGCCAGCAGGAAAGTCATCGGAGCGGCAGCCCCGATGAGAAGGCCGATGGCGGCGGCCTCGATTGCCGATTGGCGGAAGGTGCTCCAGAGGCTTGCTCGACCGGATCTGTGGGCGACGGCCAGGAGCAATGCGTAGCCTGCTGCGAGTGCCGCGGCTTCCGTCGGCGTCACGAGGCCGATGCGGATGCCACCCACGACCACCAAGACAAGACCCAGCGCCGGCAGCGCTGCCAGAAGTGCGCTTCGTCGCTCTTGGCCCGTCACACGGGGCATGGGGTCCGTGCGGCGATGAACGAGGTGAATCGCCACCGCAAGGCAGGCGGCCATGACAAGTCCGGCATAGGCACCGCCGAGAAGGAGCGCGCCGACCGAAAGGTCGGTCGCGGCAGCGAGCAACAGGAAGGCGATCGAAGGCGGTATCACGTTGTCCAGAACAGAAGTTGCGGCAATCACCGCGCCCGCCTGAGCGGGCGGATAGCCGTTCCTGACCAGCTGCGGATAGAAGGTGCCGGCGCCGAAGGCGGCATTGGCGACCGAGGAGCCGGAGGCCCCGGAAAAGAGCAGGCTCGTCAAGAGCGTCGTCTGGGCAAGGCCCGCGCGTCGGTGGCCGACAAGGCTTGCCGCCAGCCGCACCAGGCGCTCGGCCGCGCCGGAAATCGTCAGCAGGCCGCCGGCGAGCAGGAAGAAGGGGATGGCAAGCAGCAGGAAGCGCGACAGGCCGCTCGCCGCATTCGTGACCAACGCCGGCAAGAGCAAAGCGCTGCCGAAGGGGACGGCCAGCGCCGCGGCCGCGAGCAGGCAGTGCGCCAGCGGTGCGCCAAACAGCAGACCGATCCCTGCAAGCATCAATGCGACGAGGCTCGGCGGCCAACTGGCCGCATAGTCGACGGGCAAGGCATAGACGCCGGCCCCAACCAGGACGGAGAGCAGGACGGGCAAGCCACAGCCTTCCGCAACACGGCGCAGGAGAAGCAGCGCCATGAGCAACGCGCCGCCGGCAGCGAGGGCCGCCGGGCGGAGCCAGTCGGGCAGACCCAGCACCACGGAGGTGGAACCCATCAATCCGGCGGCATCGATTCCACCCAGTAGAAGGGTCAGTGCAGCCAGCACGGTGACGCTATCTGCGGCAACGCCGGCGAGCAGCCGGAGCCGCTGCGGCAGGAGCTTTACCAGGATGTCGAGCCGCATCGAGAGCGGACCGGAGGCAGCGAGCGGCATGCCAAGGGCGACCAGCAGCAGGAAGAGCCACAGGCCCGCCACCTCCGCCCCGACCAGGCCGGTGGAGAACAGGTAACGGAGAGTGACGGAGCCGAGCACCAGCGCCAGCAGCGCTGCCAGAACGGTGGCTGCGAAGGTCGACAGAGCGGCTTCGATGGCTGCTGCCATTTTTCGGCTTACATCGCGCCAGCAAGCATCGGACGGAGCGTTCCGCTGCTCCGCCCCGCGCCGATCTTCCGCGAGGCCGGACCGCCTTCGGCTATCGCTCGCTGTCACCGGACTTCCACGGCGATCTCGTCGACGGCGGGTGCCTTCCCGATGAGACCGCTTTCCGCCATGAAAGCGCCGAAGCGTTCGTAGCGGCCGCGGTCGAGCGCTGCGGGGCGCTTGGCAAAGCGCGGCAGCGTGTCGGTGAAGGCCTGCCGGTTCAGCTCGTCGTCAAGGCTTGGATAGGCCTTGATGAAGAGCTGCCAGGCCTCATCCGGATGGTTGGTGAGGAAGACGGTGGCATCCTCGACCGCCGCAATGAAGCGCGGCAGCCGGTCGTCCGAGGCCATGTCCTTGTGGGCGACGAAGATCAGCTCGTCGTAAACCGGGACGCCGTGCTCCTCGGGAAAGAAGGCCTTAGCCTTGCCGCCCTCGAGGCGGATCTGGGTGAGTTCGAAGTTGCGGAAGCCACCGACGGTCGCGTCTACCTGGCCGCCGAGCAGTGAGGAGGTGAGTGCGAAGTTGACGTTGACGAGCTCGACGTCATCGATCGACACCCCCTCATTGGAAAGGATCCGCTTCAGCATCGCATCCTCGAACCCGGAGACCGAGAAGCCGATCTTCTTGCTCTTGAGGTCGGCAAGCGACTTGATCGGGCCATCGGCCAGCACCGTGACCGTATTGAGCGGCGTTTCGACCAACGTGCCGAAGCGCACCAGCGGCAGCCCAGCCGCGTGATCGAGATAGAGGTTGGGCTGGTAATGCACGCCGATATCGGCCTGCTTTGCCGACACGAGGCGCGGCACGGCCGAGGGATCGGCCGGCGGCACGAGCTCCACATCTAGACCCTGCTGTTCGAACAGGCCGCGCTCCTTGGCGATCACCATCGGCGCGTGATCCGGGTTAACGAACCATTCGAGCATGACGGTCAGCTTGTCGGCTGCATGGGAGGGGGCGGGGGCCACCAGCAGCGCAAGCGCACCGAGCAGCGGCAAGAGGCGTCGTTTCGTCATTTTATTCTCCGGCTAACGATTTGAAGAGGCTTTGAAGTTATTTCCGGCGCCCAGGGCGTCAGATGCGTGGTGAGACGGTCGACGGCGGTGCGCAGGAGGAGGGTCATGGCCGCGAGCAGCGCCATGGCAGCGAACACAGTATCGGTCTGCATGCGGGCGTTGGACTGCACCATGACGAAGCCGAGGCCGGCAGACGCGCCAACCCATTCGCCGACGACGGCGCCGATCGGCGCCAGCGGCGCGGCAACACGCAGGCCGGAAACGAGAGACGGCAGGGCCAGCGGCAGGCGGATGAGCCGCAGCGTCTGCCAATGGCTTGCCTTGGTCAGGGCAACGGCATCGAGGATTGCGGCATCGGTACGGCGCAAGCCATCGGCGAAGGCGGAGGCGACGGGAAAGAAGATGATGATTGTCGCCATTACCGCCTTGGAGGCCATGCCAAAGCCGAACCAGAGGACCAGGATGGGGGCGAGCACGAAGACCGGCAGCGCCTGGAGGATCAGCACCATGGGCCAAAGCAGCCGGCCAAGCCGTGGCAGGGCCGCGATGAGAAAGGCGACGGAAAAACCCAGAAGCCCGCCGCAGAGGAGGCCGAGAAGAACCTCCGCGAGTGTGATCAGCCCGTTCTGCAGCAGGAAATGCCATTGGCGTAGCAGCGCTTCCGTCACCTGCAGCGGCGAGGGCAGGATGTAGCGGGGCGGCGCGACCAGCCAGACGATCGCCTGCCAGAGCGCGACCAGGCCTGCCAGACCCGGCAGCATGTGCGGGAGGGACATCGTCCGACCCTACCGCGTCTGCGGCCAGTTTCTAAGCGAAGGCCTGCGGTCGCGGCTTCTATGGTTCGATGGCATTGATCGATCTCCCGACGGTTACATCACGGAGATCCAGGCAAAAGCGGAGAAGAGAATTGGCGCCGAAAGTGGCCGTTTCCGTTCCTACGCCGGCATGACCCGGATCAGGTTCAAGGGTCCGGCTCACCGCCATCTCAGCACCGTTACGGTGCTCCCCTCGGAATGCGATCATGTGTTGCCCAAGGTGCGCGTCTTGTCAATGCCCTCTTCAGGTTGGGGAAAAGCTTGGCCGTTTCAGAGCCCCGATGGGAACGTTTCCGGGACCTGCGGATGGCGTTCGTCCGACGGCAATGCCTCAACCGGGCTGGTGTGGTCGAACCAGACGAGGGCATCAAACTGCTTCGGCAGGGAGGCGTACATGTAGTGGCTCCCGCGTTCGGTCTCAGGTCGGTAGACCACACCGATGAAGCGCTCCAGCCGCGGCTCCTGCAGCCGGCGTGCAAGATCCGGGTGGGCCGCGAAATCAAGAAGAAAGCGGTCCGCTCCTGACTGATGCATCAACTGCTCGTAGCTGTCGTCGAGCGAAGGGCGCACCGTCTTGATCTCCATCGCGCCGTCCCAATCCGTCGCTGCCGCCACCTTGCCTTCGTGGGTGCCGAAGCCGATCAAGGCAGCGTCACTGTCGAAGCGCTCGCGGCAGAGCTGGCCGATGTTGATCTCCTCGCGCGCCGAACCCATGTCGGTGTGCCGTGCGTCGCCGATGTGGGAATTATGGGCCCAGACGACCGCCTTGGCCTGCGAGCCCCGCGCCTCAAGCAGATGCTCCAGCGTCTCGAACATGTGGCGGTCACGAAGATTCCAGGATTCCGCGCCGCCGTAATACATGACGCGGTAATAGCGTTCGGCCGAGGCGACGAGACGCGCGTTCTGGGCGGCGTCCAGAAGATCCGGATCCTCCCGCTCGCCGCGCTTCAGTCCACGCTCCAGCAGCTCTCGACACTGCTCGACGACGGCCTTTTCGCATCTGCCGTAGCCGGAGGTGAGCGCGGCGCGGCCATAGGTGGAGGGCTCGTTCTGCCATGGGGTGAGGCACCCGTAACGTTCCTTCGCCACCTGCGCCGCCTCGGGATCATTGGCCTGCAGGTATTCGATGACGGCCGCGATCGAGCCGCTCATGTTGTACATGTCGAGGCCGTAGAAGCCGGCACCGTTCTGCGGCTCACCGGTCCGGACGTTGTGCTCCCGCATCCAGGCAAGGAGATCCCAGACCTCTCGATTGCGCCACATCCAGGTCGGGAACCTCTGGAATGGCGTTTCCAGCGACTGGCCCGGCCTTTGGCGCACGTAGCGATCGAGTGCGGCGGCATCCGGCCAGTCGGCTTCCACTGCGACGATGTTGAAGCCGTGCTCGGCGATCAGCCGTTTGGTGATCTCCGCCCGCGCGCGGTAGAACTCCGAAGTCCCGTGGCTTGCTTCGCCGAGCAGCACCACGCGCCCGTCGGCAAACCGGTCGAACAGCGCGCGGAAGGCTGGGTCGTCAAAGTCGGGAAGCGGTTCGGCCGCGGCCGCGATCTGCTGCGGCAGGCTTGGCTCGCACGTGCGGGCCGGCTGGTGGTCCTGCCAGCCCTCCGCCCCGATGAGCGGCACGAAGCGCACGCCGCCGAGATCCTCTTCTTCGAAGGTCGCTGCCTCGGTGCGGGTGATCCGGATCAGCCGCTGGTCGGTTTCCGAACCAACCGGCATGATCAGGCGGCCACCAATCTCAAGCTGTTCCTTGAGCGTCTGCGGGACAGACGGGCCACCGGCCGCCACCAGGATCGCATCGAAGGGTGCCGCTTCCGGCCACCCCTGCGTGCCATCGCCGACACGGACATGGATGTTGCGGTAGCCAAGCCGGCGGAAGCGGCGCTCGGCCTGTTCCGCCAGCGTGGCGTGGCGTTCGACGGTGTAGATATGCTCGGCCATCTGCGCCACGACCGCGGCCGCATAACCGGAGCCAGTGCCGATATCGAGCACGGCATCACCGGGATCGATTTCCGCCCGGTCGATCATGAGCGCAACGATGAAGGGCTGGGAGATCGTCTGGCCTTCGCCGATCGAAAGCGGCGCATCCTCGTAAGCAAATTCCTCCACGCCGGGTTCGACGAAAGCCTCTCGCGGAACGGCGCGGAAGGCTTTCACGAGCTCCGCGTCGTTGAGGCCGCGGTGGATGATCTGTCCGCGGATCATGCGGTCACGGGCATATTCGAAATCGGGTCTTGCGGCCATGACACGTCCTCCGCCACCTCCAACAGAGCCAAGGCCCGGAAGTTTCAGGCGCGACGCGATCGCTGCTCAGGGAACGGAAAATTGCTGCGCGCGGATATAGAAGGTCCGCATGCCGCCGATGTGGTTGGTGGCGAAGGTCTTCAGCGAACCCTCCGGCCCATTTTCACGGTAGTCCATCATAAGCTGGATCATGCTTTCCAGCGCCAGAACCTGGGCGGAGAAATAGGCGTTATCGAACTGGTTCTGAAGGGCGTTATCCAGCGCCTGCAGCTTATTCGCGAACTCCTGGGAAAGTTCCGGAGACGGATCCAACCCTTCCTGCTCGATGGCTTCCACCAACTCCACGCCAAAGCCCTGCCGCATCTCGTTCGTCACCGTCTCGGCGAAGGACTTGACCGACTGCTCCTCGCCCCGCACGGCGGCAACCTCTGCCGACTTCAACACGAAGTTGCTCAGGCTGGTCAGTCGATCGGCAAAGAACCTCTTCTCGTCCAGCTGTGCGTGAGCCTGCGTCAGCCCAAGCGGCAGGAGAAGCAGCGCGAGCATCGTGATGGTCGGGATGGACCTCAACATTCAAACACCTTTCGTTGCTGACAAACAATCGGAGCACGCCAAGTGACGGCGGCACGCCTTCAGTGAAACCGGATGACCTGGCGGAAGTTCCCGATTTGCGGCGGTTTCTCACTCATTAACCGCCTCGGATTCATCCACCAGATCGGGATGACTGGTCGCATCATCGACGGCACTGGGGGGAGCGTCCTCCGAGCGCAGATAGGGCTCTTCCACAATCACCGTGGATGTGGATGCGTAATCCTGAACGAAGAAAAAGAATGCACCGACGACGACGACGATGATCAAGGCTGCGATGAGAACGATGGCTTGCGTGCGATTGCTCATGGGTCCCTTCCATTGTTGCGCTACCCTGTCGAACAGCGGCGCCACCGTAAAGTTGCATGCGTTGAGGCCTGCGCCGCGATCTGGAACTTCGCCCGGCGGCACCAGTTGAAACTTTCCTTAGCAACAGAAGAGGTTAACCGATGGGACTGAAGCTTGCTCTTGGGGCATTGATCATTCTCGCCATCATCTTGGTGGCGGTGTTTTTCATCGTCCCCGGCTCCGATGATCTCGGCGGGGTGACGTCGGCGCCCTCCGACCCGGTGGAGACGCCAGCCGGAGGGGCCAATGACTAAGAAGCCGAAAAAGAAGGCACAGAACGCAGCACAAATCCGCGGCGACATCCAGCGTGGATTGACCGGCGACAAGCGTCCCGGCTTCGATCCCGCCGCTTCGCCGCTGGAGACGGATTCGGAGGCCGGCGGTGCGCCCCTCTCGGCGGAAGAGGTCGCAACCGCACGCGCAACGCAACGCCAGCCCGGGCCGCAGCAACGCTCGCGCAACTTCGATACGGCCATGCGGTGGCACGCACCCGAGCTTCACAAGCGCAGGCCCAGCCTGCCGGCGCTCCTGCCGCTGATCGCAGTATTGCTGATCGGCCTTGCTGTGCTGATCGGTCTCGCTTTGAGGTAAGACCCCAGAAAGAACGCGCTGGTCCGAGGGCTCAGTCGCGCTGAAGTCCGGCGCGATCCCGCGGCGAGTTGGGCGACTGCGCCATCACGGATGCTTCGCCATCCTGATTGACCCCGTCAGGCATATCCTCCGGGAGAATGTCCTCTTCGACGATCTGCCGCAGAAGAGCCTTCGCCCGAGCGACCGCGTTGGTGCGATTGATCTCCGGCGTGCCTTTCGGCGTGGACACCGAGACGACAATGCCACCTTCCAGCACATACTCGACCGTGTGGCCGCCCGTGCCCCGACCTTCCACGATGACATCCATACCCGTAACCTTCATGACGAATTCCTTTCGCTGGCGCGGCGTCACCGCCGACTCTTGAATCCGCGAACAGTCAGAGGATGCAGGTGTTCCGGGCGTCCCCAAATTCGCCGGCGCTTTTCCGACACCGGCGCACTCACGCTTCCGGCAACAGCTTGTAGTGGATCGTCTGAAGAACAATCTTGCCGTTCTCGATCACGAAGCTGTCGGCCCCTTCGACCGCCTGATAGCGGTCCGAAGTGGAGCGCCAATTGAGGAGTGCGAAGCGCCCGCGCACCTGTTTTGCCAGGAATTGAAACTCCGCATCCGGGAGCTGTTCGCGCAGCCGGCTCGAGGACGTGCGAAGCGCGTCATGGCCGACGAGATTGGAATTGCTGGTCAGCAGGACCACGTCCTCGGCGTAGTTGCGGGCAAGGTCTTGTTCCAGGTCGCCAAGCAGGCGCAGCCTCAGGTGATCCTCGAACACCTCCTGCGTCGAACGTGCCGCCAGATCTGTGGACGGGACATGCCGATGATCGGTCAAAGTCATTGATCTTCCCCTCTTTGTCGCCACGCCCACAAGGGACGTCAGCCGTGGATGCGGTCACGAACGGGCAAGCACGGCCACCACCTGTTCCGGCTCGCAGGGCTTGGTCAGACACGGGGCTCCCTGGAACCGCTGCGGAATGAAGTCGCATTCGTAACCGGTGACGAACACGAACGGGATCTTCTTTTCCGCCAGGCAGTCGGCGAGCGGAAAGACCTCCTTGCCTCGGAGATTGACGTCGAGCAGGGCATGGTCGATCCGGATCGTTGGATTGCCGAGGAGATCTGCCGCCATATGGATGTCGGAGACGGGCCCCACCACCTTCGCCCCAGCGTCCTCCAGCGAATCGATCATCATCGAGGCGACGAGATATTCGTCCTCGACGATCAGAACCGCTTTTCCGTGGAGGGGCCTTTCCTGCATGGTCGACTCCTGTCTGTCGCGCGACAGCAGCTCGTCGCTGCCGCATCCTTGTCTCATTCATCCAACAGGAGCGGCTTTTGTGAGTTCCAATCGTTTCGGCCTAAGGGCATTCCGGATCTAATGGTTCGTCCGCGAATGCCACTGCCAGGCGGAGCGGACAATCGATTCCAGGTCATGCACCGGCTGCCAGCCGAGCACCTGCCTTGCCTTCTCGTTATCGGCAACCAGCGAGGTCGAGTCGCCTGGGCGGCGATCCGCCTGCTCGACCGGAAAGGCGCGCCCGGTCACGGCCGCAATCGCGTCGACCAGTTCCTGGACCGTCGTGCCGGTCCCGGTGCCGAGATTGAGCTCGAGCGTCTGACCGCCGGCGAGCAGATAGTCGACGGCACGCACATGGGCATCGGCGAGATCGAGGACGTGGATATAATCCCGCACGCAGGTGCCGTCGCGGGTATCGTAGTCATTGCCGAAGATCTTGAAGGACTGGCGGCGGCCGAGCGCCGCTTCGATCGCCAGCGGGATGGCGTGGGTTTCGGGCGTATGCCACTCGCCGATCCGGCCTTCGAAATCGGCACCTGCGGCATTGAAATAGCGCAGCATGACGGAACGCAGGCCCTTATAGGCGGAGAAATCCTTCAGCGCCTGCTCGACGATCAGTTTGGTGCGGCCGTAAGGGTTGATCGGCGCCTGCTTGTGGCTCTCGTCCATCGGCACCTGATCCGGCAGACCATAGGTGGCGCAGGTCGAGGAGAAGACGAAGGCCTGCACCCCTGCGGCCATGGCCGCAGAGAGCAACGTCAAGGTGCCGACGACGTTGTTCTCATAGAAGGCGACGGGGTCCTTGACCGATTCTCCGACCTCGATCAGCGCGGCGAAATGCAGGACGGCGTCCGGCCGGTAGCGGGCAAAGACTTCATCCAACCGGGTGCGATCCCGGATGTCGCCCTGTTCGAGCGGTCCCCATTGGACGAATTCGGCGTGGCCATTGGAAAGGTTGTCGTACACCACCGGCATGTAGCCCCGCTCGGCAAGCAGCAGGCAGGTGTGCGACCCGATATATCCCGCGCCGCCGACAACCAGCACATTTTTCGTCATGACCGATTCTCTCATCGCTTCCGCTGCACTCCGCTAGCAGACAACATGGCCACACTTCTAGTAGGCTCGGTGATGTTCGGACGAGCTGTTACTGCGGCCCCAGAAACGCAAGAAGCCCCGCTGCGGGGGCTTGAGGGACTGTTGAGACGTTGGTTGCGGGGGCAGGATTTGAACCTGCGGCCTTCAGGTTATGAGCCTGACGAGCTACCGGGCTGCTCCACCCCGCGTCACCATTGTTTCGGGCTTATTGCCCGGAAGGGAGTTTGTTTTCGTGTTTATGAGAAGATTGTTTTGATTGCCTTTAGCAGACCTGGCAGCGA
>NZ_JALJRA010000029.1 GCF_022968135.1 Pseudorhizobium tarimense | reverse complement strand
ATCACGGATGCGGCGCATAACCGGCCCGTTCTCTACGGCATGGGCTGCGTGCTGATGGCCCTGTTCACCGGCTGGGGAGCTAGCATAATCTTCCGTAAGGACTAAGCTGCCAGCAGGTCTACCATGCGAACAAAGAATGGTGGTTGAGGAGAGCAGCTATGGGCGCGGTAAGCAAGGAGAGAAAGCCAGATTCAGGATGTTGCAGAGAGAGGTAGATCGTCATGCGCGCTCAACATATGAATGCAGCTCCGCACCTGCAGACACTGCTGAGATTGCTTTCGAACGTATTCTACGAGTTGGTGCGCATTTACCTACGCAGGGCATTCCGCGTCCTTAATTGCGCAGGAGTGGTCAGATAACGGGCGCAAGGAGCAGTAATCTTCGGGGCCTCCACGGCGCGCAGGAATGGCCAACCATCCGCGAAATTCGCGGATGGGGTCCTGCTACGCCCCTGCCGCACTCACCTCCGGAAGTGATCGGAGTGATTAACCTCCGCGACCTCGCACATAAGCTTGGGATGCGCCGTTCTGTCCACGGTTATTCGTCCCGCTATCGTCACTGATCTTCTCTTCGCCGGTGGGCTGCCGCAGACCTGGCCATTCTGGGTCGTGGATGGCGAGGAGCGTCTGGTTACGTCGACCGGCGCGCCTACTCTTGCTGGTGGCGAGGCTGCTGCATTCGCGAATTCTCGGGCTCCGGCTTCGGGCACAGGACCCGGCCTTCAACGACAGTTTTCCATAGTGAAGATCAGAACTCTTCCCAGCTTTTGTTGCTGGCCGCGACGGCAGCAGAACCCTTGCTGGAGAAGGCATTGGCGATCTTGCCCATCATGCTGCGGGTGGGCGAGGCGACCGGGGCCGACTTGGCGCCTGCCCGGGGGACCGGAGCCTGGGCCCGCTGCGATGCCGGCTGGTAGGAGGCCGCGCCGCCGAGCTGGAACTGGCCGATCAGGCCGCGCAGTCGGCTGGCCTCGTTCGCGAGCGTCGCACCGGCCGCATTGGCTTCTTCCACCATCGCCGCATTCTGCTGCGTCACCTGGTCCATTTGGTTGACGGCGGTGTTCACCTCCGACAGGCCGACCGACTGTTCGCGCGCGGAGGTGGCGATTGCATCCATGTGCTGGTTGATCGAGACGATATAGGTCTCGATCGTCTTCAAGGCCTCGCCCGTCTGGCTGACGAGATGGACGCCGTTCTCCACCTCGACGGAAGAGTTGCGGATCAGGTCCTTGATCTCTTTGGCAGCGGTCGCCGACCGTTGGGCGAGCTCGCGCACCTCCTGGGCAACGACCGCAAAGCCCTTGCCGGCCTCGCCTGCGCGGGCGGCTTCCACACCGGCATTGAGGGCCAAGAGGTTGGTCTGAAAGGCGATGTCGTCGATCACGCCGATGATCGAGGAGATCTGGTTCGACGACTGCTCGATCTTGCCCATGGCATCGACCGCATTGGCAACGACCGCCCCTGACTGGCGCGCACTCTCGTTCGCCTGGATGGCCACCGTGCGGGCCTCTTCCGCCCGCTTGGAAGAATTGGCGACATTGGTGGTGATCTGGTCGAGTGCTGCGGCGGTCTCTTCCAGCGAGGCGGCCTGCTGTTCGGTGCGCTTCGACAGGTCCTCGGCGCTCTGGCTGATCTCGCGCGAGCCGCTGTCGATGGAACTGGTGGATTCCGCCACCGCTGTCATGGTTTCGCGAAGCTGCATGACGGAGCGGTTGAAGTCCTCGCGCAGGCCTTCGAATTCCTCGGCAAAGGACTGCGTCAGCTGGACGCCGAGGTTGCCGGCGGAAAGCTGCTTCAGGCCCTCGGCCAAGCCCGCGGTTGCCTGTGCCATGGCTTCGGCGCGCACGCGCTCCTGCTCTGCCGTGCGGTGGCGCTGTTCTTCCGACTGCGAGCGCTGCTCCTCAGCGCTCTTCTCTAGCTCGACCTTCTTCCGGTTGTTCTCAAGCAGAATGCCAAGCGAACGGGACAAGTTTCCTATTTCGTCGCGGCTCTCACGCTCCTTGATATCGACGTCTAGGTTCCCGGCTGCGATGAGAGTCGTCTCTTGGATGACATTGTCGATACGCCTAACAAATCGCCTTGCGATCATCCAGCCGAAGACGGCAAGCGTGGCGCACGCAGCGCAGATGATCCAGAGGGCAACCCATGCCATCTGATGGAGTTTGGCGAAAACGGTAGACGTTGGCACTGTTACGACGGCATGCCAGTTCTGTCCGCCTATCAGGGCGACCGGATTGGCAACTGCGAGCGTTTCCGCACCGGATTCATCCGCGATTGTTGAGACGCTTCCGGGATTTGTTATCAACGCCTGCCAGCCGGCTGTGGATGCGCCAGCGTCCTTGATGTTCTTCCCAATCAGGTCGGATCGTGGATGACTGATGATGGCGCCTTCAGAAGTGATAAGGCTAAGGCGTCCCTCACCCATGGGTCGAACAGCTGAGATTGCCTGATTCGTTGCGTCAAGCGAGAGATCCAGTCCAGCGACTCCCACGACCTCTCCACTGATGATGATAGGCTTCCCGACAGAGGTCATCAGGACGTTTTGACCGCCGACTGGATAGAGGTAGGGTTCAACGATGACAGGTTTCTTTTCACGGAAAGGACGCTGGTAATAATCGCCTGCGCCAACAATGGAGTAGTCTATGAGCGGAGAGTGTTCGATCTTGCCACCATTTCGCACCATATAGGGGACGTAACGGCCACTGCGGTCATGGCCGATTGCATTGGTGAACTCCGCATCATTGCCATCAAAAGCATTTGGCTCCCACCCAGTCCACACTCCAAGCGCAAGGGGATTGTCGCGCACCAAGTTATGAAGGATCAAGTCGGCTTGTGTCCGGCTGGGCTGACCGCTCTCCTTCAATGTAGATAAGGTTGTGGCAAGGCCATCCACGATACCATAGGCCTCGCTCATGGCCCTTTCCTGGCCAAGTGCCGCTGATCTTGCGATCTGCCGCATCTCGTTTAGACTGTTTTCCTTGATGTTCTGATAGGTCAGGTAAAACAGGACTCCAGACGCTGTAACTGTGGCCAATAATCCAGATGCCGCGATTGCGAAGATATTTTTGCTAGTTGCCGATTTGAAAAGCATCTTGTCCCCCTGATGCGCGTCATTCTCTAAAAGCGCTGCATGTATTCGATCAGGAATTTGCTAAAGACTCATTTAGCTTGGCCTATCAGCCAATCTGGCCCGTTCCCATGAGAATCCCGGCTGAAGCTCGGTCTTCGCCCGGCGATGCCGGCGCGGCATGTCAATTGATGCGGCTTCTCCAATGTGGCTCTCGATCCAAGCTTCTTTGCTAAGCACTCGCCCCAGCTAGAAGCCATCCAGCCCGGCCTCTTGGATCACTACCAGTGGGTAAAGTATGTTCTTTCGCCGAGTGGCTTTCTGACGAAGCGCTGCGAAGCATGCGAACAAGCCAGCAATGTCCCCTCCAGTAGCCGTGTGGCGGGACATCTTCTCGCTGCCAGGTGACAAAGCTGTCACCAGCCACGTCGATTACTCAATTCCAACGAGACGAATATTGCGCCAAGATCGATGGGGGTAGTGGTCTGCGCTTGAGTTTGATCTGCTGTTATCGGCATGATTGGCCTCCAGAGAGTTTTCTAGCGACCTCACTCTGCCACGGTGCAGGCCGCTACTCACCCCCTGATGGGATCTCAAGGCGGAGGCTGCGGCACAATTCCTCCACCTACGGGTCGTAAACACCACAGTAGTACCTCACTAGAAACAGAAATTGCCTCCGCGGTCGCGTCACAAAGCCTGTGCACAAGGAGCAGACGCTTCCCATCCAGCCATTAGCGGCATCCCGCTTCCTGCGCTCATCAGGCACCGGTCGTCAGGATCGGTGCCGGCATTTGCACGATGCTCCAACGACAGTTTTCAATCCTCTAGCCCGGAACGATCATAACGGTGATAAGTACCGCCACGGTCTTCATCCGCTTGGTATTCCGCAAAGTCATTTGTATGGCGAGCCCTCATCTATCGCGGCGACTTCGGTCTGTGCGCAATCGAAGCTGCCAAGCGGATCGTCAGTAAAAACATGGCTTCGAACTTGCAGGGCAGCGCGCGATGGTACCGAGGATGATGGGCGGTTCGCCGGCAACACCTTGGCAGGCGATCACCAACGCGCTGATGGAAGTCTTTGACGGACTTCTGGAAGAACCGGCCGAGGCCGAAGCCTGAGATAGGGCCTCCCCGCCGAAGGAGGTTCCGGCAACGCGCTAGCTCTTCCAAGAGCGAGGTTTTTGGTCTGAATCCCTTCAACCGCATGATAGGAATGCAGATCGCCGGTCCTAATCCATCAAGGCCTGACATGACGGCGAACGATCGCGGTCGCCAATCGGCATGCTGCTTCAGTTATTGATGCGTAGGAAGCAGCACGCTGACTGGTCGGTCTGGGCCTATGTTATTCCTACCGTTTCAGCCAATTCATGCGGCCGCGCGGAGGAAGGTCGCCCGCAGGTTCTTGTCGATCTTCTCCAGGAAGCCGTTAGTTGTGAGCCAGGGTTGATCTGGGCCGATGAGAAGCGCCAGGTCCTTCGTCATGTGACCTGATTCTACGGTCTCAATGCAGACTCGCTCGAGAGCAGACGCGAAGTTTGCGAGATCAGCATTTTCGTCCAGCTTTGCCCGGTGAGCGAGCCCACGCGTCCAAGCGAAGATCGAGGCGATCGCGTTGGTTGACGTCTCCTGTCCTTTCTGGTGCTGCCGGTAGTGGCGCGTTACCGTGCCATGCGCAGCCTCCGCTTCAACAGTCTTACCGTCTGGCGTCATAAGAACGGAGGTCATCAGCCCCAGTGAACCAAAACCCTGAGCTACAGTATCGGACTGAACGTCGCCGTCGTAATTCTTGCAGGCCCAGACATAGCCCCCGGGCCATTTAAGTGCAGAGGCGACCATGTCGTCGATCAGTCGGTGCTCGTACCAGATGCCAGCCTCCTTGAAACGCTCTGCGAACTCCTCGTCGTAGATAGTCTGGAAGATATCCTTGAACCGGCCATCATAGATCTTGAGAATCGTGTTCTTTGTCGAAAGATAGACAGGCACCTTGCGCTGCAGCCCGTAATTGAGCGAGGCGCGGGCAAAATCTGTGATTGATTCGTCGAGGTTGTACATGCCGAGTGCAACGCCGGCAGCCGGTGCGCTGTAGACCTCGTGCTCGATGACCTGGCCATCGTCACCAACAAATTTCATCGTCAGCTTGCCCTTGCCAGGGAACTTGAAGTCGGTTGCGCGGTATTGATCGCCGAAGGCGTGGCGGCCGACGATGATCGGCTGGGTCCAGCCGGGTACGAGCCGCGGCACGTTCTTGCAGATGATCGGCTCACGGAAGATGACGCCGCCGAGGATGTTACGGATCGTCCCGTTCGGGCTCTTCCACATCTTCTTGAGCGCAAACTCCTCAACGCGACCTTCGTCTGCGGTGATTGTCGCGCATTTGACACCGACCCCATACTTCTTGATCGCGTGTGCGGCGTCGATTGTGATCTGATCGTCTGTCTCATCGCGCTTCTGGATACTCAGATCGTAATATTTGAGATCGATGTCCAGATAGGGGTGGATTAGCTTGTCCTTGATGAACTGCCAGATGATACGAGTCATCTCATCACCATCGAGTTCGACGACCGGATTAGCGACCTTGATTTTATGCATATGTTCCTCCCAATGGTGACGGCCGTTAGCCGCCTGCTGTTTAGCGCATGTCGCGCATATGGCTTTCGACGCTGCGAAGGTGACGCCGCATGGCGTCGGCCGCAGCTGCGCCATCGCGGTCCGCAATCGCTTCGACGATCTGTTCGTGTTCTGCAAAGCTATGATGGTCCGCGGGTGGGCGAACAGGCGTCTGACGCAACCTTCCCCAGGTGACTGCACGGCGTACGGCGTTCAGCGTGTCAAGGAGCCCCAGAAGCAGCGAGTTCTGAGAGGCCTCGCCAATCGTGCGGTGCAGACGGTTGTCCCACTGCTCATATTGCCGCCATGTCGGTGCCTGCTGTGCTTTGATCATGCAATTGCGGATCTCCGCGATCTGGGCGCCGGTCGCATTGAGGGCGGCGCAGCGCGTCACCTCCGGCTCAAATGCAATGCGTGCTCCCATGACCTCCAGCGGATTAGTACGCTGGACCATGGCATTGATATCCGCGAAGGTGTCGATCGGCCGGTCGCCAACGAAGGTTCCTTTTCCGACATGCCGCCAAACTGTGCCTTCCGCCTGCAGGGTTGCAAGCGCCTTGCGCAGCACCGCGCGGCCAACATCGAGCGATTGAGCCAACTCCCGTTCAGGGGGTAGCCGCCCGTCGTCTGGTAGTTCTGCGCTGGCAAGAAAGCCCTTCAGCTTCGCCAGCACATCCATTTCCATATTTTGATCCATAGGCACACCAATATTGAATTGGTTTAAGCAATAGCTAGTGAGTTGCGCACTGTCAACAGGTCGGGCCGACTTGGCAACAGACTGATTTCTGGTCGTTTTTGGGGAGGTTGTCGCGACCTTCAAGGTCTTATATGCCGATGCGGCGGAGATTTAGGGAAGAAATTGGTTGACAGAGAATGCGTTTAATAGATGATTGGTTACTAATTGGGTTATGGGGAGTACCCAATAACGGGAGGAAATTATGAATATGTTTGCCAGGAAGATCCGGGCGTCGGTCTCTGCCGCCGCCATCTGCTTTGCTGTCGCTGTCCCAGGTTTAGCTTGGGCAGATCCGATGCGTGTTGCCTTCGGCGACATCGCTACGGTGGAATCGCTTCATCTCCTTGCGGCGTTCGAGCGGGCCAAGGAAAAGGGAGTAGACGTCCAGATCACCTACCTGAAGAGCGAAGATATCGCGGCCCAAGCAGTGGTCAGTGGACAGGCTGATATCGGTGTTGGCGCTCCTTACGCTCTACTACAGAAGGTAAAGGCACCGATCCGTATCTTTATGCAGTTGAGCAAGCTGCAGTTCTATCCGGTCGTCAATACCGAGTTCTATAAGGAATGGAAAGATCTCGACGGTCAGGAGATCGCCGTGCATTCCCGCGGTTCCGGTACCGAAGCCATTATGCAGTTGATGGCAGACAAGAACGGCATTAGCTATTCCAGCATCGCTTACGTCCCGGGCGCGGAAGTGCGCACAGGCGCACTGTTACAGGGAAATGTGAAGGCGACGATCGTGGACTCGTCCGGAAAGCGCATCCTGGAAGACAAGGCACCCGGCAAGTTCGCCTTCTTACCGCTAGGTGAAGTTGCTGCGACCGATGAAGCTCTCTTCGCCAACACGGATTATCTTTCCGCCAATACGAAGGATGTCGAGATCCTCATTGAGGCAATCCTGACCACATGGCGCGAGGTGGCTGCAGATCCCAAGTCGGTCCTGGCTATGAAGGAAAAGTACGGGCTCCTTCCGGACGTCACGCCTGAAATGGTCGCCGACATCGAACCTTACTTCATCGAAGCTGCGCCTAACATGCCGCTCAACGGCGGCGGAGAAGATGCTGCCCGGGACGACTTCGATTTCTACACGATCTCCGGCGCGCTCGAAGGCGAGGCAAAGGATCTCAAGGTCGAGGACTTCTGGGATCTGACGGCCCTTAACAACGTGACCTCACGCATCGGTACAAAGTAAGATGCAGATGTCCGTGTCTCCTGCCAAGCTCGACAATGGGATCGGAGCCTCGAAAGAGGCTCCACCCACCGTCCTTGAGGCGATCCGAACCTTCGCCGACGAGAGACGGTCCTTCTGGATCGTCGTCTCCCTCCTAGTTCTCTTCGTTGCATGGGAGATTGCCGGACGAATCCCAATCAGCTTTGCCTTTCCGACCTTCCTCGAAACCGTCTCTGCCTTCGGCGAGTTGGTGGCAGACGGGAGCATGCACAACGCCTACTTCCTGACGTTGCAGCCCTTGGTGCTCGGTGTCGTGATCTCCGCCGCCGTCGGGATTGGCCTCGGCGTCGCGATGGGGCTTTCCGACAAGGCGGAGTGGCTGCTTGCGCCTGTCTTCATTGTTCTGCAGGCCGCCCCGATGGCTGCGCTGGTGCCGCTGGTGACGTTCGTCTATGGCATTGGCCTAACTGCCAAGACGCTTGCGGTCATCATGTTGGCGCTGCCCGTGATCGTGCTGAACTCTTACAAGGCGGTGCGACACGTCAACCCGTCGCTGGTGGACATGTGCCGCTCCTTCCAGGGATCGCGCATGCAGCAGATCTTCAAGATCATCATCCCCGACGCGTCTCCGGTCCTGTTCGCTGGCCTGCGCCTCGGCATCGCCGCGGGCTTCATTGGGGTCATGCTGGCTGAACTGCTGATCACGCCAACCGGCATCGGCGACCTCATCACCTATCACCGCTCGGTTGCCAACTACGCGCACATGTACGCTGCAGTCGCCTCGATCATCGCCGTGTCAACACTGACGCTCGCGGGTCTGCAATATGTCGAAGCGCACCTGCTGCGTCCTGAAAAGAGGAGAAAGTGACATGGCCAATTCTGCTTTGGCACGTGGCGACAACTTAAAGTTCGCCACCGGCAACGATGCAGTCGTCCAGGTGCGCGACATCTTTAAGAACTACGGCGACGTGGAGGCTTTGCGCGGGATCAACCTTGAATTCGAGCGCGGAAAGCTGACGACGCTCCTGGGCCCCTCGGGGTGCGGAAAGACGACGCTCCTGAAGATCATCGCAGGTCTCGTGCCTGCGACCTCTGGGGAAATCCGCGTCAACGGACGTGCCGTCACCGGACCGGGACCGGAACGCGCCTTCGTCTTCCAAGACTTCGCGCTGATGCCTTGGGCGACGGTACTCCGCAATGTCGGCTTCGGCCTCGAATTGAAAGGTATGCCCGCAGCGGAGCGGGACCGGACGGCCCGCCGCTATATCGAGCAGGTGGGACTTGCGGGCTTCGAGCAGAAGTACCCGCATGAACTATCCGGCGGCATGCGCCAGCGTGTGGGCATTGCCCGTGCCTTCGCCGTGAATGCCGACGTTCTTCTATTGGACGAGCCGTTCTCGGCCGTTGATGAGCAGAACCGCCGCAAGTTCCAGGAGGATCTGCTGCGGCTGGTCGAGCTCGAGAAGAAAACGTTCATCTTCGTGACGCACTCGATCGAGGAGGCGGTCTATGTATCGGACCGGATCGTCCTTCTGTCTCCACGCCCGGGCCGGGTTTCCCAGATCATAGATCCGATGATTGACCGGTCCGCTTCTCCTGACGACATTCGCCGCGATGCCGGTTACCTCGACGTGGTCGAGGAGATCTGGCAGGGGCTGCGGCAGTATGCGGAGTAGTGCGTCATGACCTTATTCGGTACACGCATTCCCATGATGGCGTCGCTGGTGTTCTGGTTGCTTGTCTGGGAGATCGTCGGACAGCTTGACGTCATGTTCCTCATCCCGCCGATCACGTCGATCGTAAGCGCTGGCTTCGACCTCGTGCAGACTGGCTCCTGGCAAGACGCTTCGATGATAACGCTGCGCTCCTTTCTCTACGGGATGTCGCTTGCCATCGTCGTCGGCGTGCCGCTCGGAGTTCTCATGGGGCGGGTAAAGGTCATCGACAACATCTTCGGCCTCTGGGTGAATATGTTCGTCAGTGCGCCCTTGTCTGCACTGGTGCCTATCCTGATGATCCTGTTCGGCATGGGCGAGACGACCGTGATCGTCACCGTCTTCCTGTTTGCGGTCTGGATCATCGTCCTGGATGCGCGGGCAGGCGTCATGCAGGTGCCGACATCGCTCGTCGAAATGGGACGCAGCTACGGCGCGTCGCGCTGGACGATCTTCAGCAAGATCATCCTACTCTCCGCGTTGCCGGAAATACTGGCCGGCATACGGATAGGCCTTATCCGGGGAGTGAAAGGGGTCGTCATTGGGCAGATCCTGGTCTCCATCATCGGCTATGGAGAGCTTTTTGAACTCTATTCCAGAAGCTTCGACATGGAGCGTTTCTGGGCCCTCACCATGCTTCTCTTCGTGGCAGCCATGCTGTTGTCAGCCGGGGTGGAGCACTTTGAAAAACGCATAGAATACTACGCAGGAGCGCGATAATGAACGAAATGCCCCAACTCAAGAACTACGTCATCAAGCCGGCGCCGGTACCGACACTGGCAGTGGCCGGAAGCGATGCACTGTTCCCGATCCACCGCATCTATTGCGTCGGGCGCAATTTTGCGGATCATGCGATCGAAATGGGCCATGACCCAAACAAGGAGCCGCCCTTCTTCTTCCAGAAGAACCCCGACACGATCGTTCCGCTTGGCCAGGACTTCCCTTACCCGGCAGAAACCAAGGACGTTCACCACGAAGTCGAACTGGTCGTGGCGCTGAGCAAGGGCGGCATTAACATTCCGGTAGAGAGCGCTCTAGACCATGTCTATGGCTATGCCGTTGGCCTCGATATGACGCGCCGCGATCTTCAGGCGGAAGCCAAGAAGCTCGGGCGCCCTTGGGAAACCGGCAAGGCATTCGAAGCATCGGCTCCATGCGGACCTCTGCATCCTGTCAGTGAAGTGGGGCACCCGGCGGAAGGGGAAGTTTGGCTCAAGATCAACGGAGAGACGCGCCAGAGCGGCGACCTTAACCAGATGATCTGGAAGGTGCCGGAAATGATCGCATACCTGTCGCGCTTGTTTGAACTGAAGGCGGGCGACCTGATCTTTGCAGGAACACCGGCCGGAGTTGGCGCTGTCGTGAAAGGCGATGAGATGGTAGGCTATATAGCCGGCGTCGGCGAAATCAGATTCCGGGTGAGCTGATCCGAGACGATTGGGCGCACAGCGCCATTGATAACCGGACAGGGCGTGTCTCGTGCCCTGTCCGCAACCTGCGCCCATTCCGGCACCTCCATCACTTATCACCGGGACTCGCCATGCCTGCATCGATCATGCTGTTGACCTCGTTTGCGCTCGTTCTGGGATCGGTGGGCTGTGTGTCTGGCTTTCTGGCCGGGCTCTTGGGCGTCGGCGGAGGAATCGTCGTCGTGCCAGTTCTGTACCACGTGCTCGCTTCCTTTGACGTCGATGTTGCGTTACGAGCCCATATCGCGGTCGGGACATCACTCGCGACCATCATCCCCACATCAGTCCAGTCCATCCGCGCACACAAGGCCAAGGGGGCAGTCGACACCGAGCTGTTGAAGCTATGGGGACCGTTCGTTGCGCTCGGCGTTCTCTGCGGTGTTGTGGTTGCATCATATGCATCAGGATCAGTACTTACGGGGATCTTCGGCTTGGTTGCCGCATTCGTCGCGCTCTACATGCTGTTCACGCGTGAGGGGTGGCATCCGGTGAAAGGACTGCCTGGGCGTCCAGGTCAGGCGGGCATGGCGACAGCCATTGGAACGATCTCCACACTTATGGGTATCGGTGGCGGTACCCTGACAGTCCCTACGTTGAGCATCTTCAGCTACCCTGTCAGATGCGCCGTCGGCACCGCGTCGGTAATTGGGCTGATCATCGCCGTGCCTGGGACTGCTGGCTACATCATCAATGGCTGGGGCAAAACTGGCTTGCCGGCCTTCTCTCTGGGCTATGTGAACCTCGGAGGGATGATCGCGATCGTCGTCACGAGTATGTGGTTTGCTCCACTTGGTGCCCGCACTGCGCACTCCATTGAGCCACGCACTCTTCGCATCCTCTTTGGCGTCTTCCTCACCATCACATCCACCAAGATGCTATTCGACAGCTACCACTTTCTGTTCTGATTTGCAGGGCGCCATAGGTTCACATCCCTTCAAGGCGGAGACAACCGGTATCGTCCAGACGGACGCGGAGACTTTCCGCTTCTGTCTGGATCTGAATAGGCGATAAACGCAACAGCTAAGCTGCTGCCTCCCAAACTCTTCTTTGGGCATGTGTGCGTTCCGTCTCTTCTCGGGACCTCAAGCCGAGGGCGTGCGGAATTAGAGGCGGGCCGTTAATAATGCGTGAAGCGGGCCAACTCGAGCCTGTAACACAGGAAGTCGTCGCGCGATTTTGTCATCCTCTGTATGTTTTACACGGCTCACCTTCGGCGTGTTCCGGCGGAGCAAAGCTGAGAACCTTCCGCGATTCCGCCCAAGGCGTAAAAGCCTGGGCAGCTACGCCGTGCCAGGAGGGCATTGCGCAGGGAGGGTGAAGGCGCTATATGTAGGTATGTTGCTACACGGAGGCGTATATGGCCACTATCAGCTTGACCAGCCGCGAATTGAATCATGATGTTGGCAGAGCAAAAAAAGCTGCTGAAGCGGGACCTGTCGTTATCACTGATCGAGGTAGACCTTCGCACGTGTTGATGACGTACGGTGAGTTTGAGCGTCTGACAGGTAAGCGTCACAATCTTGTCGATGCGCTTTCCATGCCTGGATTGTCGAATATCGATTTCGATCCGCCTCGATCGGTTATTGCAACTCGCGAAGTTGATCTGTCTTGAAATATCTGCTCGACACAAACGTTGTCTCCGAGCTCCGTAAGGTTGGTGACGGTAAAGCTGATCCGAATGTGACGGCTTGGTTAAGCGCGCAGGATTCCCGCGATCTGTATATCTCTGCCATAACAATTCTAGAACTTGAGCGCGGGATACTCAGCATCCAGCGGCGTGACATTGAGCAGGGCGCTCGCTTACGAGCCTGGATGGATAGCCGAGTACGCCCGGAGTTCGCTCAGCGCATCATTGCTATCGATGAAGCGATTGCGACGCGATGTGCCCACTTGCATATTCCGGATCGCCGCAACGAAGCTGATGCAACCATCGCTGCCACGGCGGTCGTGCACGGGCTTGTGGTCGTTACACGCAACATTCAAGATTTCCAGGGCACCGGCGTTATCCTCGTGGACCCATGGCGTGCCTGATTAAAGGCGCGCACGGCGCCTCGAAATCGTCTTTGCGAACTCTACAGGAAAACGTAGTTCAGTTCTTCGCAGCATCCCAGCTTTTGACGAGACAGAGGCGTTGTTTGCAAGCGCCTCCTCACAGCCAAACTTGTAATCGGCTGCTGCGGTAGGGCAGGCACCTGGCCATGAGTTGAGAAATCCCGAAGGCGCGACATTGATTTGCCCTTCCCGCTTAGGGGGACGGGCGCCTGATCTCAAAGTGCCGCGGCTCGACTTGTTGCTATCAAGCAAATGCCTTCGTATAGAACCTTTCATTTTGGCCTCCGAATAGAACTGGGAGACACCAATATTACTCAGCGAACGGTGAAGCGATGGAGCTCAGGCATCTGCGATATTTCGTTGCCGTTGCAGAAGAGGGCAGCATTACCCGCGCGGCCGAGCGGCTGAACATTCAGCAGCCCCCGCTGGGCCAGCAGTTGCGGTTGCTTGAGGCCGAGCTGGGCGTTCAGCTTTTTGACAGGGCGCCCAAGCGGATCACGCTCAATGCGACAGGCATGGTTTTTCTCAAAGAAGCGCGGGAGGTTCTGGCGCGGGCGCAGAAGGCGATCGAGCACGTTCAGCGTTTCGACCAGGGTGAGACCGGCACGCTACGGGTAGGCTTCACCAGTTCCGCATCGCTGCATAGCCTGACGCCGCATGTACTGGGGCGGTTCCGCCAGACCTATCCCGGTGTTGGCATCGCCGTCGAGGAAAGTGAGACCTACGAGCTGGCCCTTGCGCTGCAATCGGGGCGAATCGACGTTTCCTTTTCCCACGTCGCGACCAAGGGACCCGGCGATTTGGCCAGCAGGGTTCTTGCCAAGGAAGGCATGGTTCTCGCAATGCCAGTGCAGCATCCGTTCGCGCAGGAGGGCGACGGGCCGCTCGACATTCATCGCCTGGCAGGTGAACGCCTTGTCGTCTACCGACGCCCAGAGGGGTATGGCATTTTTGAAGGCATCCTGCGCCAGCTCCACGATTCCGGCATTGGCACCGAGATCATTGACGAAGTTACGCGAATGATTGCGGCGATCAACCTGGTGGCTGCCGGGCGAGGCGTCAGCATCGTTCCCGTCTCCATGACGATCCTCCATCCGGGGCGCGTGGTCTATCGGCCCCTGTCCGGAGACGTCCTCCCGCCCCTGCCACTCTACATTGCCTATCGCGGCGAAGAGCGGCTGCAATTGGTGCGCAGGTTTGTCGAGATGACGTGCTTGATCGCAAGCGATGAGTGGACGGCGTCGGAGAGCCCATCCATCTGATTGCCGGAAGCCTTGCCGAACGCTGCGTCGCAGCATTTACGTGTACGTTGCGGTGGTATCACGAGCAGTGCGTAGGAGGTGTTCCGCTGCCGTTTCGGCCTCCCAGAAAAGTAGTTCACAAGCAGGGATATCTCCCATCTTGTGTAGATTTTTCCGAAGCCTTGCTAAAACTTATAAGGTACTAAACTCAGATAATAAAAATATTTTACATACATTTGCGGCCCCGATACGGTCGGAGCAAGATCACAGATTACCGGGGTGTCTCATGACAAAAAAGAAACCATCTATCGCAATCATTGGCGCGGGAATGGGCGGGCTGGCCGCCGCCATCACCCTGCGCAAGGTTGGCATCGACGTTACGGTGTATGAACAGGCGCCGCAGTTCCTTCGAGTCGGAGCAGGGATCCAGATGTTGCCCAACTCGTCGCGCGTTCTGCGCGGCATGGGCATCCTAGATAGGCTGCGCAATGTCTCGTTCGAGCCCTATTCACACCTCAATCGCGTCTGGGACACGGGCGAGGTCAAGCGCGAATTGCCCATGCCGGAAGATCTCTACGGTGCGCCGTTCCTGTGCATGCACCGTGCAGATCTTCACGAGGCGCTGTGTTCTGCGCTTCCGCCGGAGGTGATAAAGCTGAACAAGAAGCTCACCGGTCTGGACCATGACGGCAGCCAGGTCGATGTGAGTTTTGCCGACGGCACGAGGGCGACCCACGACGCTGTCGTCGGTGCCGACGGCGTGCATTCGCTTGTCCGTTCGATCATCGTGGGCAAGGACGCACCGCTGCACAAGGGACGCATCGCCTATCGTGCGGTGTTCGAGGCCAGCCGGATGCCCGGCGAGATCGCGCCCTCGCGAACGAAGTGGTGGGGCATCGACCGTCATATCGTCATCTACTACACCACGCCAGATCGCAGCCATCTGTATTTCGTTACCAGCGTTCCCGAGCCGGCCGACTGGGTGACTGCTGAATCCTGGTCGTCCAAGGGCGATGTGAAAGAGCTGCGAGCCGCCTATGAAGGCTTCCACCCCGAGGTGCAAATGGTGCTGGATGCCTGCCCCGACTGCCACAAATGGGCGATCCTCGAGCGGGAACCCTTGCCTCATTGGAGTGACGGGCGTGTGGTGCTGTTGGGCGATGCCTGCCACCCAATGACACCTTATATGGCGCAGGGCGCCGCGACATCGATTGAGGATGCCGCAGTTCTCGCCCGCTGCGTCGAAGCAACCGACGGCGAAGATTTGGACCGCGCATTCCGCGACTATGAGGCAAACCGGAAGCCTAGAACTTCGCGAATTCAGGCCATCTCCAGCGCCAATACCTGGATGTCGGGCGGCAACGATGATCCGAGCTGGCTCTACGGCTACGACGCATGGAACGTTCCGCTGGCTGTGGCCGACGCTTCCCATGCCACGGCTTCGGTTGGCTAGGGGCAGGCCGATGCCAGACAGTATTTCAAAAACCGTTTTGCCAGACGGTCTGCAACTCGCCTACCGCCGCTGGGGCACCGGCCAAGCTGCCGGTCAGGCGCTGCTCATACATCCGCTGGCGCTGGATGGCAGCCTTTGGGCTCCGGTGGCGGAGCGGCTGGCCGAAAAGGGGTTCGATGTCGTCGCGCCGGATTGCCGGGGTCACGGACAGTCAGGCAAGGCGCCGGGGCCTTACAGTGTGCAGCAGTTCGGCAGCGACATGGAGGCGCTCCTCGATCATCTCGGCTGGGAAGATGCGATCGTGGCCGGCTGCTCGATGGGCGGCTGCGTGGCGCAGGCGCTTGCCTTGGCTGCCCCGCGCCGGCTGGCTGGGCTGGTTCTCGTCGATACCACGGCGTGGTACGGGCCGGAAGCGCCAAGGAATTGGGGCGAGCGTGCCGACAAGGCCCGCACCGAAGGCCTCGCGGCAATGAGCGGCTTCCAAGCGACCCGCTGGTTCAGTGATGCCTGGCGCGCGGCCAATCCAGGGATCGTCGCCAACGTCACCGAGATTTTCGTTGCGAATGACCTTGCTTGCTATGCAGCATCCTGTGGCATGCTCGGAAACGCCGACCTGCGGGAGGGACTTGAGCATGTCACCGTGCCGACCAACGTCATTGTCGGCGAAGAGGATTATGCAACGCCGGTCTCAGCCTCCGAGGATCTGGTACGCCGCATTCCTGGGGCCACACTTGCTGTTCTGCCCGGTGCGCGACACCTGACCTTGGTGGAATGCCCCGATGCCGTGGCGACAGCGCTACTGGATGTCGCATCGCTCGTTGCGCCCGCGCCTGATCGACGGCGAAGGTAGGGTGCAGATCTTTCCGGGTCGCGACAGGGCCCGGGCATCAACGAGGCAGGCGGCACATAGCGGGCCGCCTGCCTGCCCAAGTCGGCGCGGAGGAACTGACAGAACGCCTGTCTGGGCGCAACTGGAACGAATAGCTCAGGAAGGAGGAGCATATGCTGACTTTTCGTAGAATTGTGGGTGCCTTTGGCACGTGCGCCGCACTGGCGCTCGCGGGCGTGACGGGACCGACCCAAGCCGTCGCACAGGATTATCCGACGAAGCCGGTCCAGATGATCGTGCCGTTCTCCCAAGGCGGAGCTACGGATCAGGTCGCCCGCTTGATGGCGCAACCGCTAGAAGCGGCGCTGGGAGAGCCGGTCGTCATTGTGAACCAGCCTGGCGCGGGCGGTGCGATCGGTCTTGCCAACCTTGCCATGGCCCGACCGGACGGCTACTCAGTCGCCATCGGCTCGGACTCTACGCTGGGTGCCCGGCCGATGATGTCGGATACGGGATATGATCTGAACAGCCTGACGATGATCGCCCGACTGGTGGAAATCCCCTCGGGCGTGGCGGTGCGGGCCGATTCCCCGTACAAGACGCTGGCGGACCTGGTCGAAGCGCTGAAGACCGAGCGGCTGACCTATTCAGGATCGGGCATCGCATCGGGGCCGCATCTAGCCATGGCGGCGTTCCTTGCCCAGCAGGGGGTTACTGCCACCTTCGTCAACTCCGATTCCAATCAGGACGGGCTCGTCAAGCTCCTGTCGGGCGAGGTCCATTTCCTGACAGGCGGCGGCTCGAACTTCCCGGCACTCTTCTCGGAATCTGGCGAAAGCGACATCCGGGTGCTTGGCCTTGCCGCGGAAGAACGTTGGCCGTTTATGCCAGACGTCCCCACCTATCGCGAGCAGGGGTTCGATTATGTCAACTCGCAATGGTTCGGTATCGTTGCGCCTGCCGGTGTACCGCCGGAAGTGGTGGATAGGCTTTCCGCCGCTGTTGCCGAGGTGGTCGGCTCTGACGCATTCAAGGAGCGGATGAAGGAATTCTTCTTCAACCCGGCCTATCTCGATTCCAAAGACATGCTTGCCCGTGTGATTGCGGATTCTGAGGCGGTGCGGCCGGTTCTGATGGAACTCGGCCTCCTGAAAAAGTAGCCTCGGATCCGGCAGGAACGAAAGGCGCAGGAGGAGAGAATGAACGTCACACATCAGGATGCCGTGTCGGGGCTGGTGCTGGTCGCGCTGGCACTGGCAGTCTCTTGGCTGTCGCTGGACATGGGTACCGGCGCGGGCGCCGAGACGCTCAGTCCCAACGTTGTGCCGCTGATCTGCGCCGCAGGCCTGGGTGCTTGCGGCGTGGTTCTGACACTGCGCGGATTGCACCAGACGGGGCGGTTGCCTGCCCTGCTTGACCGTCGCGTTGGGATGGTGCTTGCGGTGCTGATACCCTTCATGTGGTTTTTTGGGCAGATCGACGTCCGCTTCGGCATGTGGCTGGTCACGCTCGTCACGCTGATCGCATTCGGCGTGCGCAGATCCGTGTTGCTCGCTCTATACCCGCTGGCGCTATCGGCAGCGTTGTATCTCGCTTTTGCCTACGGTTTCGACATGGTGCTGCCCACATGGATCTGATCAGTTTTTCGGACATCTCGACGGGCCTTGGCAATGTCGCCAGCCCTTGGGTTATACTCTTCCTGTTCATCGGCGTCATCATCGGCATGATCTTTGGCGCGGCACCCGGTCTGACGGCGCCGGCAGCCATCGCACTCTTCCTGCCAGTCACCTACGCCATGGGACCGACCACCTCAATGGCACTGCTTCTTGGGATCTATTGCTCGGGCTATTTCGCAGGCTCGATCCCTGCAATCCTGATCAACACGCCGGGCACACCAAGTTCGGCCGCAACCGCGCTCGACGGCTATGCGATGGCGCGCGAAGGTCAGGGCGACCGCGCCCTCAGCCTGGCAATCTGGGGCTCGTTTGTGGGCGGGCTGTTCTCGCTGATGTTGCTGATGACCGTGGCGCCGCTCCTAGCAAAGGTCGCGCTCAAGTTCACATCGGTCGAGTATTTCTCGTTCGCGCTCGCGGGCATCGTTTGCGTGGCCGGCATATCGCAGGGCTCGATGACTAAAGGGCTGGCCGCGGCCCTCTTCGGCATCCTAGTCAGCACGGTCGGGCTCGATCCGGTCAGCGGCGTGGGCCGGTTCATGATGGGCCAGCCGAACCTGATGGGCGGCATATCGCAGACCGTGGCCCTGATAGGCCTTTTCGCAATCTCGCAGATGTTGCTCCTGTCCAAGCAGGGAGAGCAGCATCATGCCATATTACCCACACAGCAGCGGGTCAGCCAGCTTGCCGTTCTGGGCGAGCTATGGCGTCACCGCTGGCTGTCGCTTCGCTCGGCAGTGATCGGCAGCATGGTGGGTGTGCTGCCGGGAACGGGACCGGCTATCGCCTCCTGGCTGAGCTATAGCGATGCGATCCGTACGGCGCGAGCCGGCGATCGTTTCGGCAACGGGGAAGCCAAAGGGGTGGTCGCATGCGAGGTGTCGAACAATGCCGTGACCGGCGGGGCAATGGTACCCTTGCTAACGCTGGGTATTCCCGGTGATCCGGTGACGGCAGTGTTAATCGGGGCGCTGATGATCCAGGGCGTTCATACCGGACCGTTCCTGATCCAGCAGGATGGCGGGCTTTTCGTCTCTATCTTGTTCTTGCTGTTCCTGTCGAACGTGCTGATGGTCGTTGTCGGGCTTTCCGGCCGCGGACTGATGGCAAGAGTGCTGAACCTGCCGGCAGCCTTCCTCGTGCCGGCGATCTGCCTGACCGCAGCCATCGGCGCCTTTTCGGTGTCGAACAACGCCTTCGATGTCCGGCTCCTGCTGATCTTCGGCCTCGTCGGCTATGCGATGCTAAGGCTCGGTTTTCCACCCGCGCCAGCGGTTCTTGGTATCGTTCTTGGCCCGATCCTTGAAAAGAACCTGCGCAACGCGCTGACGGTCAGCGACATGGATCCGAGTGTGTTCGTGCTGCGCCCGATCAGCGCGGGAGCTTTGCTGGTAACTGCGGGCCTGCTCTATCTATGGCTTGGCCCGCGGCGCCGCAGCGAGGCATCAGAGACCTAAAACCAACTAAATAATCCTTGCCGGGTTTTTCCAGGCATACCTGCTTGCCCAGCCGCAGCCTCTTGCTTTCCGGGTACCAGGCCGATTAGTTGAGGGAGAAGATAGGCGGACAGCCACCGGACATCGCATATGGACCTTCGAAACGGCGTCAAGATTTACGATAATGATTGGTTCCTGCGTCATGGCATGAGCCCGGAGCAGACGGCTGATCTCCTGGCGGAATGGGAGGTTACCTATGTCATTGCGCAGAGCAAGTTTCTGCCTATGCCGAATTCGGCGGTCGCCAGTGCCGTGTCCCACGACGATCGAAGTGCTTACGAAGCGCTCGACGACGTCGCGTTCCGCGAACGCCTCGCTGAGCGCAACATCAGCTACGTCGCCTGTCTAAACATCTGTTTCGATCCGGCCTTTGCCGACCGGCATCCGCACCTGCTCGGCATCGACCAGCACGGCCAACCCGGGGTACAGCAGGACTGGTATGTCGGCCTCCCGCCGGACCGCGAGGAAAATCTGGTCCACAAGATCGGTCTGCTTAAACACGCCGTAGAGGCACTCCAGCCAGATGCAATCCATCTGGGCTTCATTCGCTGGCCCGGGTTCTGGGAGACTTGGCTTGATGGCGACGCGCGGGCGTCCAAGCCGGAATATTGTTTCTCGGCGGCGACCGTCGATCGCTTCAACCGCGAGACAGGTCTTGCTGTACGAACGGCCAGCCCAGTCGAAGCCGCGCAAACAATCACCGTCGAACATCGTGACGAGTGGACGACTTGGAAATGCCAGCAGGTCGTAAACGCCATCGCACGCATCCGAGAGGCGCTGGCGCCGCTGAAGTCCGGGCTTGAGTATTCGATCAACACCTTGCCCTTCTACAGGACTGATTTCGCCAATGCCGTTGAAGAGGTCTTCGGACAAAACGTCGAAATGCTGGCCGAAGTGGTGGATGTCTTCGAGGTCATGGCATACCACCAGATCATGGCAAAGCCCGAAACTTGGCCTGCTGCCGTGGCGTCCGACATCATCGCTCGCAGCGGTCAGCGCGCGGTCTGTACGCTGCAGGCGAGGGCACTTTACCTCAAGGGGATGCATGCAGGCCGCGGGCGTAGTATCGATATTCCCGAGCAGGAGTTCGCCACCGCGCTCGCCGCGCTTGAGACTTCGCCGGTGGAGGGTGTTTGCGTCTTTACCTTTACCGATCTTCTCGACATGCGCGACACGCCGCGTGGGAAGGCGATGGTCGCCGCACTCAGCTCGTTCCGGCGATAGTCCTCACACCTAAGAGCGGCTAATCGCGGCAAGCAGGCTGGCGCGTGTCAGGTCGCTCCGGGCATAGCTGCCGGTCAGGCGGCCCCCATTCATCACGAGCACCTGGTCGCTGAGGTCGAGCAACTCGTCGAGATCGTCGGAGATGACCACGATTCCGGCTCCCTCCTTGGCCGCGGCGAGGATCTGATTGTGAAGTTCGACTTTGGCGCCGATGTCCACGCCGGCTGTCGGCTGGTCTAGGATCATGGCGACCGGCCTTGAGCCGAGTGCGCGAGCGAGCAATACCTTCTGAGCATTGCCGCCCGACAGGTTGCCGACGATCTTGCGGCGATCCGGAGGGCGGATGACGAAGCGTTCGATCATCTCCTCAGCCAGGCGCGGGCGGCTTCCGGGCTTCACGAACCCCAATACCGACAGAAGCTTGCCAAGCGCGCTGACGACAATGTTCGCCTCGACTGTTGCGCCAAGCGCCAGACCCAAAGTTTTGCGATCCTCAGGCACCATCGAAAGGCCTGCCTTGGTTGCGCGTTCGGGGTCGACATGAGCAACGCGTCTGCCGCCGACGCGAATTTCGCCATCGGCTTTCACGTCGCCAATCAGCGCGCGGGCAAGGCGCGTGCGGCCCGAACCTACAAGGCCGGCCAGACCGACAATTTGTCCTTTTGCCACGGCAAGATCCAATGGAGGCCGATCGGCAACGGACAATTGCGTGGCACCGAGCGCCTCGCTTGCGTCTGATGTCGGTGCCGCGGCCCTCGACGCCTCGCGTCCGGTGATCTCGTGACCGACCAAGAGTTCTGCCAGCGTATCGAGAGTGTAATCCGCACCGGGCCGCGTGGCGACGACGAGGCCGTCGCGCATGACGGTGATGCGATCGGACAGGTCGCAAACCTCGTCGAGAAAATGGCTGATATAGACGATGCCGACGCCTTGTTCGTCAGCCATGCGCCGCATGGTCGAAAACAGGAGTTCGCGTTCGGCCGGGGCCAGTCGCGCTGTCGGTTCGTCCATGACAAGGACCCGCACCTCGCGTGAGCATGCACGCACGATTTCCGTCAGTTGTTGGGTGCCGACACCAAGGCTGCGGACGGACGCGTCCATCGGAAGCCGGATCCCAAGCCGTTCGGCCTCCTTGGCGGACCGTCGGCGCAGGATTGCATGGCCGATGGTGCCGCGAAGGCGGCCGCGCGGTTCGCGGCCGAGCGCAATGTTGTGGGCGACCGAGAGGTCCGGCACCAGCGAGAAGTCCTGATAGATGATGGCGATACCGCGATCGATCGCTTTTCGGGGCGATAGCAGTCTGATCTTGTCCCCGTGGAGCGATATCTCACCTTCATAATCGGCATAGTTGCCGCCCAGAACCTTCATGAGCGTGCTCTTGCCGGCGCCATTGTGGCCAACAAGAGCATGGATTTCGCCCGGCTTTAGGGAGAAGTCGACGCCCCGGAGAACTTCGACTCCGGAAAAGCTCTTGCGAATGTTCCGCATTTCCAGGAGCATTGCTTCACCCTTGGGCATCAGCCGCCCCAGGCAGCTTTATATTGCTCGACATTGTCCTTCGTGATGATGGGCAGGTCGAGATAGTGGTTCGGTGTGGGGATTTCGGCCTGCTTGCCGGCGAAGTGGAGTACGGCATCCTCGATGGCTGTGGTGCCCTGCGGCGCCGGGTCCTGGTTCACCGTGCCGAAGACAGTGCCCTTAATGATGGCATTGCGCACATCTTCGGGATAGTCGCCCATGATGAACTTGACGTCCGTTCGGCCCTGCTCGGTGGCAAAATTAGCGCCGTTCACGCCCTCGGGGCCCTGATCGACGATAGCGGCGATGGCGCCGTTTTGATACTTGCTCAGATAGTCCTGGGTGATTGCGAGCGCCTTCGAATTGTCCCAGTCGGCCGCCTGCCTTTCCACAATTTCAATGCCAGGATGTTTCTTCAGCGTGTCGAGGAGACCTGCCTCGCGGTCGAGCTGGGCCGACGTACCGAGCTTGCCAAGGATGTAGGCGATCTTAGCGTTCTCGCCGACAGCCTGGACAACCAGTTCGCCCTGCCGCTGACCAAAGACGAAGTCGTCGACACCGACATAGGTCAGCACCTTCGCGCCCGAACTGACGTCCGCCTTGGTGTTGACGGCCATCACGGGAATATTTGCGGCATTCGCCTGTCGGATGACCGGCACGATGCCCTTCGGGTCGCTCGGTGCAATCATGATCATGTCAACCTGCTGCGCGATGAACTGCTGCACGATGGAAATCTGCGTCGCGAGATCACCGTTGCCACTCTGGATGTCAAGTGAAATGCCGTTCTTTTGAGCGGTCTCGTTGGCCATCTTGATGAGGTTGGAGTAGAAAGGCACGGACGTGTTCCAGATCATGAACCCAATCCTCTTACCCTCCTGTGCACGCCCAAGTCCCGAGCTCGTCAAGAGTGCAAGGGTCGATGCGCCGACCAGCGCCTGTCTGCGTGTCATGCTTGTCATGGTCTTCTCCTCCTTGAAATTCAGCGCCTCTCGCGCTGCTTGCGTTGATAGCTGTCGAGGCCTACGGCCACGAGAATGACGGCGCCTGTGACGGCCGGCTGCCAGAAGGGTGAAACCCCCAGAAGATTCAGCGCATTTGCGATGATACCGAGAAGCAGTGTGCCGAGCACAGCGCTCCAGACCTGGCCAACGCCGCCCGACAGTGGCACACCGCCGACCACGACGGCGGCGATTGCTGTGAGCGGCCAGTCCGTGGCGCTGGCTGGCTGGCCAATATTGGTCTGGCCGAGCAGAACGATCCCAGCGACGGCGGCAAAGAAACCGCCAAGAGCATAGGTGGTCATCAGGACCCGCTCCACGTTGATGCCGGCAAGGCGCGCGGCCGCCTTGTTTCCGCCGACGATATAGATGTAGTGGCCGAGCGTCGTGAAGCGCAGGATGCCCCAGGTAATCAGAGCTACGGCCGCGAAGATGATGGTCGGTATCGGAACGGGGCCCACGCGACCAAGGCCGAGCACGGTAAAGGACTCGGGGACGCCGTAAACTGGTTGCGCCGAGGTCCCGACAAAAAGGAAACCTGTCACCAGCACCTGCGTGGCGAGCGTCGTGACAAAAGGACTGATGCCGATCTTGGCAATGAAAAAGCCATTGGCGGCACCCACGAGAAGGCCAAGCGCCAGCGCAGTCAAGATTCCGAGCGGCATGGAAAATTGCACGATGACGACGGCCGCAACCACGGAAGACATGGCGCCCACAGCACCCACCGACAAGTCGAAGCCGCCGGTGATGATCATCAAGAGCATGCCGCAGGCGACGATACCGATGATCGAGTTGCGCTGCAGCACGTTGCCGAAGTTTGCCCAGGTTGCGAAATAGGGCACTGCCAAGCTGAAGATGATCAGCAGCAGGACGAATATGATGGGCAAAGCATAGGCCGCCAGCGACGACCATTGCCAGCCATGGCGGGATGTAACTCTGTCGGTCGCAGTGTCGTTGGATGTCGTCATTGTGGAGATGTCCCGAAGATTTCCGAAGCCGTCGCGGCCGTCCGGGCCCTTTCGCCGGCAAAGAGCAAGGTGCCCATCAGTTCTGCCTGCTCGCCCAGGCCTGCCGGTATCACGCGCACGTTTTCCGTGGCGCGTGCAATCGAAAAGCGTCGCATGGCGTCCTTTAGCGGGTTGAGAAGGCTGTCGCCAGCTCGCATTAGGTCGCCCCCGACGATCACAACTTCCGGGTTGAAATAGCTGCAAAGCGCGCCGACCGATCGGCCGACGAGGGCGCCTGCATCAGCGACGATGCGGTTTGCGCCGACGTCGCCCTTGACGGCAAGGCGTAGCATTTCGTTGGAACTGATGTTGCCGTGCGAGATGCTGAGCGCCCTTGACAGCGCGTTGACGGAGATCTTGGCCTCAAGGCAGCCGCGACTGCCGCAACGGCAGACGTCGCCATGCTCATCGATGACGACATGTCCCAGTTCACCGGCGATGCCGGTTGCACCCCGAAACACCTTGCCGTTGATGGCGATGCCAAGCCCGACGCCCACCGACAGCAGGACATACAGAGCAACGTTCGCTTGCCTCGCCGCCCCGAAGACGCTTTCGGCGAGCATGCCGAGATTGGCATCGTTGTCCATGTAAACCGGTAGACCGAGCCGCCTCGAAAGTCCTCCCGTGACGTCAGTTCCGACCCAGCCGGCGAGGATAGAACCGGCATGGAGTTCGCCGGATGCGGCGTCGACGGGACCGGGAACGCCGATCCCGACGGCGCGGATCTGCGAGCGATCAACGCCGGCGGCCGCAATGATCTGCTCCACTTTGACGGTGGCGAGGTCGAGCGCGGCCTCGGCCGGCATGTCAATGTCGAAGTCGCCCTCGGTCTGTTCGAGAACACGGTAATTGGCGTCGGAGATCGCCGCCTTGATGAAAATCCGGCCGAAGTCGATGCCGACATAGTAGCCCTTGGGTTCGCAGAGCGCGAGACGAGTACCGGGTCGGCCGGCAGACTTCGAGCCGTCATTGTTCCCATCGGTTTCTTTGATGACATTGTCGGCCATCAGTGTGGCGATGGCCAGCGACATCGTGGAGCGTGACACGCCGAGCTTGCGCGCGAGTTCGGCGCGAGAATGGGGTCCACCCGTGGCCAGCAGATCGAGAACACCTGTTCGCAGTCGCGTTTGGGCCGGTTTCATGCGGTGGTTTCTCCTCTTGGCCCGGTTTGACACGTCAGGTGCAATATGTCAAATCATAGACAATAACGTAACGTGATTTGTACGAATTAGAACAAATGTGGAGAGGGCGATGGAGAGTCTGTTTCGCCTTTCCGGCGAACGCGTACTTGTCGGGCCGAAACTGCAAGCCGTAGCGCGAGGTGCCGTCCTCGTCAGCGATGGGCGGATTGTCGCCGCGGGGACAGAGGAGAGCGTGCCAACCCCGGACGGTTGCAAGTCAATCGCTCTTGACGGCGCGACGATTATGCCCGGACTGATCGATGCGCATATGCACACTTTCGGTGTCAACAGCACCATGTTGCACACTCTTGCAACGGAGCATGAAGGCTATCGTGTGGCACGCGCCCTTTCGGAACTGTCTGCCATGTTACGAGCAGGTTTCACTGCTGCTCGTTGCCTCGGATCCACTATAGGTCCACAGGTTCGACGTGCGATCGAGGAGGGCTTCGCGCAGGGGCCGGATCTCAAGGCAGCGGGCGCATTCATCTCGTCTACGTCAGGCACGTGGGATACGGCCAGCATGCCGCTTTCGGCAGCGCGCGCAGGCGGCGAGCTTGCCGACGGGCCGGACGCGCTTCGCCGCGCCGTGCGTGAGCGGGCTCGCCAGGGGGCGGATTTCATCAAGCTCGGCCTCTCCAAGGGCCGCGTGCACGATCGATACCACGCCTGGGGTGACGATCCGCTAAAGCAGAGTGTCACTTATGGTTTAGAAGAGGTGTCGGCCGCCGTCGAGGAGGCGCATCGCAACGATCTGAAGGTCAGCGCGCATGCAATCGGCGAGGAGTCCGTGCGTCTTGCGCTGGACGGCGGCGTCGATATCATCGAGCACGGCTACGGAATTTCGGCTGAGACCCGGCAGCGGCTGGTCGGGGAAGGAAAGACAGTTGTCACGACTTTGTCGCAGGTCCATTTCCACCGTCAGGCCTTCGATGAATACCGCTATCCGGATTGGGAGCGGGCGGTTTACGAGCGGCATTGGAATGCAATGTCCAACGACTTCCGCCTTGGGCTCGAGGCTGGAATTCGCTTCGCGTTTGGCACCGACCTCATTGGTGGGCCGACGCATCCGCTCCATGAGGCGGCCATGGAATTTCTGCTCGCTGTTGAGCTAGGCATGTCGGAAGGCGACGCGCTCGTGGCCGGCACTGTCACCGCGGCAGACGTTCTCGGACTTGCACAGGTCACTGGATCAATAGAGGTTGGCAAGCGGGCCGATATCGTTGCCGTTGGTGGCAATCCGTTGAAGGATATCACATCGGTTCGACGGCCCGCTTTTGTGATGCAGCAGGGGCGACCCGTGAATTTGGCCGTGGACTGAGATCAAGCTATGCGGCTGAGGATTGCGATCAAGCCCTGCCGTGTCTCGAAGGGGACGAAAACTCAATATATTTCCTACTCGATACCCCCTAAGAAGACGCACTTGATTTCGGGAAACTCCTCGGTTCCGTAGCGTGATCCCTCACGTCCGAGACCGGAGAGCTTGACACCTCCAAAAGGCGCTTCGGCTGTTGAAATTAGGCCGGTGTTGACGCCTACCATCCCGTATTCGAGAGCTTCCGCGACCCGGAAGACCTGCGCCATAACCTTCGCGTAGAAGCAAGATGCCAAGCCGAACTCCGTATCATTGGCCTTTCGAATGACATCTGCCTCATCCTTGAATTTGAACAGCGGCTCGACGGGACCGAAGGTTTCTTCCCGCGCGACCGCCATCTCGGCTGTGACATCGGCAAGTACGGTGGCTTCGAAGAAAGTTTTGCCAATCGAAAGCCGCCTACCTCCGGTAACGGTCCTAGCCCCTTCTCGAGCGCGTCAGCTACGTGTTCTTCGACCTTTTCGAGCGCTGCCTGGTCGATCACTGGTCCCAGGATCACGCCCTCGTCAAAGCCGTTGCCCGTGATGAGCTTGCCTGTATCGGAGGACGCAGATGCCGATCTCTCCACCAGATGATCCATGCCCTCGTTCTTGGCGGTCATCACGTTGACCATGGCTTGTGCCATGCCTTCCGAGGCACCACGCTTGATCATCATCGCCTTCAGATCGTCCATGCTCATGAGGTGATATTGCACAGGTTTCCCAATCACGTCCGAGATGATTGCCATCATCTCATCGAACGAAATGTCCTCCGGGCCGAGCATGGGTATGCTGTCGACGCCGCTCCAGGATGGATCGAGCAGCAGGCGCGCCACCACGGCGGCCACGTCCCGAGTCGCGCAAGCCGGCTCTTTGAGATCCCCGGGCGTGGGCCAATAGAACGCGCCCTGATCGCGGATCAGCGCAGCCTGGCGAAGGGCATTCTCGATCAGGCTGGCACAGGCCAAGGCGCGATAGCTCACGCCGGTCTCGCGATCAGCGCGTCCATCTTCAACGTCGCCGTCAAACATGGCCGGCGTCCTTCGCCCATCCACGACCGAGTGCCGAGATCCCAACTACCTGCTTGACGCCGTATGTCCTGAACGCCTCGCAGCCCGGGCGCACGAAGTCCATATAAGCCGCCTCGGCGCTTTGCGCGCGGGTCGCCCGGCACCAGCCAGAAGACACGTCGGCGCCCTCAAGGCCTTTGTGACGACCGCGGCTTCGCTGTGGGATCCTTCGCCTTCGATCACCTCGACTCACGCGCAATCATGCGAATAGGCTCGCCGCTGTCGAGAATGTTTGCAAGAACCTGGCTACCGATATATTTCCGGTGGGCGCAGTAACGACAATCATGGAACATCTCCTGGTGCTTCCTGTGCGTGCAGATCCGTTGCAAGCCGACCCGCGCATGCTTTAGTGCAGATACGCCGTGGGCCGGGAACGATCCATGCTATACAGTTCGCGTTTTTATCGCGGTCGTTCAGACGGGAGACTAGATGGACCCCGCTTTCCGATATTCTCGCCCTGCTGAAGCCCCGCAGCTACGTGTCCGCCGGCTTCGAGGCCGGCGGTAATTGGGTGATCCAGTTTCCCAGCTACGAGGGTATTAAGTGCAACGCGGAAATTTCCAGCCAATGCTGGTTGGCAATAGAAGGTGTCTCCGGCCCCGTGCATCTCAAGACCGGCGACTGTTTCCTTCTGCCGAAGGGGAGGCCGTTCCGGCTAGCGAGCGATCTCGCGTTACCGTCGGCGGATGCCAATGCGATCTTTGCACCCGCGCGCGATGGCCGCACTGCCAGGTGCAATGGGGGAGGAGATCTCTTCCATTATTCTTTCTCGTGATTGTTTGGGGCCGGATGGCGCGTTCGACGACATTGGAGTCGATTTCGATCCGTCCGTCTAGCGTTGGACTGGCTCTCCCAAACCTTGAAACGCATCGCAGAAGGATGAGACAGAGATCTGGCAATTGTAAGGAGGAGACGATGGCAGCGGGCAAGGGATCTGGAACGCGGCAGGTATTGCTGGTCACTGGGGGATCGCGCGGGATCGGCGCGGCGATTGTTCGGGAGGCCGTCGCTGCCGGATATGACGTTTGCTTCAGTTTTCGCAGCGACAGAGAGGCGGCGGAGACGCTGGCTGCGTCATTCCCGACGGGGGCGGGGCGGGCGCATGCGGTTCGGGGCGATGTCGCCGACCCTGGCTTTGCCCGCGCCTTCTTCGAAGAGGCTACAGGCCATTTTGGAGAGCCGACAGCTGTCGTCAACAATGCCGGCATCACCGGAAGGATCGGCCGCTTTGCCGATCTGCCGGTCGAGGTGCTTCGCCAGACGCTGGAGGTAAACGTCATTGGCACCATGCTTCTATCACAGATGGCGGTTCGTCGTTGGGAAGCGATCGGACAGACCGGAAACATCGTCAACATTTCTTCGGTCGCAAGCACATTGGGAGCGCCCTCTGAATACGTGCACTATGCAGCCAGCAAGGCGGCCATTGAAGGTTTCACCATTGGCCTCGGCAAGGAGGTCGCCGCCAGCGGGATCAGGGTCAATACCGTGGCTCCGGGAACGACGCTGACCGACATTCATGCTGCCGGCGGCGATCCGGATCGTCCGCAACGCGTTGCTGCCAACATACCGCTTGGGCGTTGCGCTGATCCGGAAGAGATAGCACGCTGCGTTCTGTGGCTTTTATCGGCAGAGGCATCCTATGTGACGGCGACGGTGCTGCGCGTCGGGGGTGGCCTTTAAAGCGGCGGGGACGTCCGACCCACCGCGTGAAGGCCCCCGGTGGTGCAATATGCCCCAGCTGCCACCGTCAAAGGCCAGCCGTTGCCAAGGTAGAGCGCCACCGGAGGTTCAGTGGCCGAAGAGGCGGTGATGCTGGGTCCTCGATGCCAGTACAGTCAGATGGAGAAGTAGAATGAACGAGCTCGGCAGCAAACGCCCGAAGATCAACCCAGCATTCAGGACTGATGTTCAAAATTCGGTCCTGTGCTGGCTGGCGACGGTCGGTGCGGATGGCACTCCAAATGTGACCCCGAAGGAGCTTTTCTGCTGTCACGGTGACGACAGGATCGTTGTTGCCGACATCGCCTCGACCATTTCCGTCCGAAACATTATCAATCATCCGAAGGTGTGCGTGAGCTTCGTCGATGTCTTTCGTCAACGCGGATTCAAGATTGTCGGGTCAGCATCGATCGTGGCGCCGGAGGAAGTGGAATTCGCGCAGCTGGGGGCGGAGCTGCTGCGAATGGCGGGAGGCGACTTCCCTATCCGTCATGTCATCTCGATAGGAATCGAGCGGGTGTCTCGAATATGGGCTCCCAGCTATTCGCTCTTTCCTGAACGCACAGAGCAGGAGCGGATGCAGAGTGCTTATAGCGCCTACGGAGTGACGCCAATTGAGCGGTAGCGATCTTCGCCTGGCTTCTGACCCTTCAGCTAGGCATTGGTCACATCAACATCACTAGAAGCCAGATGTTCGACAAGATTTCGCGTCAAACCCGGCAAATTCTTGCTATCGGGTCGAATACATATGAACAATCGACGGGTCGCCCACACATCGGCCAGCGGGACGATGGCAATGCTGGCAGATCGTCTGCATCGATGCGCAGCGGTTTCGGGAACGATACCTATACCGACGCCCTCCGCAGCCAGGTGACAGATGCCATCGAAGGAGCGCAGCCTTGTTCGGATGTTGAGCCTGACACCGAGGCGTGACGCTTGGCTATCAATGTGATCCTGCAGCGCTCCAACCGTCAGCCCAATTATCGGGCGTTCAGAGATGTGGGAGAAGAAAACCCGCTCTTGGCGAGCCAACGGGCTCTCCTTGGCGGTGACCACGACAAGGCGATCAATAGCAAACGGGAGCAAGGCAAGATCGCCCGTGTCGACGGCATCCGACAGAATTCCAATGTCGGCGAACCCCGAGGAGACGCCGCTGGCGATATCGATGCTCTGCCTCTCCTTGATGTCGACGTCCACTTGGGGATGAGCCGCCATCCACGGCGCCAGGCGCTCGGGCAGGAACTCGCTTACGGCGGCAGTATTGCCCCAGACACCAATCGTCGCGCGAAGCCCCTTCGCATAGGTGCCAATCTCGCTTTGCAGTTGCGCAATTTGCTGGAAGACGGCACGGGCATGATGGACCAAGGCCGTACCTGCTTGCGTCGGCGTTACTCCACGTCGGCCGCGCTCCAACAGAAGAACCTTTCCCGAAGTCTCCATTTTGCGGAGCCTTTCACTCGCTGCCGCCAATGAAAGGCCGACATTGGCCGCGCCCCGCGTGATGCTGCCTGCATCCGCAACAGCAAGAAATAACCTCAAGTCTGCCAGGTCGAAGCGCATCTTCCGACGCTACAGCAAGAACAGCCTTCGGGCTAGCTGAAGTCATGCTTCGTCTCTTCCGCATTGCGCTAACTTCAGGCAGTCGTAGGTTATGGGATGTTCGATTTCTCGTCATTCCTCTTGCTCATCGCCACCTTCCTTGTCGCGGGGACGGTCAAGGGGGTGACGGGGATGGGCTTGCCCACGGTCGCGATGGCCATCCTCGGCGCTGTCTTGTCTCCCTTGACAGCGGCAAGCTTACTCCTCGTGCCATCGCTCCTAACGAACCTATGGCAATGTCTGCACGGTCCCGCACTCGGCAGGCTCATCTCAAGACTCTGGCCCATGATGGTCATGATCGTTTTAGCAACGGTCATTGGAACGGCATGGCTCAGCAGCGGCGAAACACGATTTACGACTGCAGCACTTGGGACAGCGTTGATGGCCTATTCCTGCTACGCGCTTTTTTCCGCACAACTTCGCGTGCCGGCTCGCTTTGAGTCATGGATGACGCCTTTAGCAGGTGCCGCAACTGGCTTGATTACCGGAGGTACAGGCGTCCTCGTTATTCCCGCTGTGCCTTACCTACAGTCACTTGGGCTTGATAAGGACGATCTGGTTCAGGCCCTGGGCCTCTCTTTTACAGTTTCGACTGCGGCTCTTGCGGCCGGTCTCGCCGTCCACGGTTCCTTGCAGCTTGAGGAGTTCGCGCTGTCTACACTGGCCGTAATTCCGGCGCTTGCGGGTATGTGGCTCGGCCAAATCCTGCGCAACAGAATAAGCGCCGCCAATTTCCGGCGAGGATTTTCGGTCAGCTTGATGTTAGTTGGCCTGGAGATGATACTCCGGCCCTTCATGTGACGCGTGCGTCGGCACGCGCTACAGCCGATTAGTCCGATACTGACGTCGCTTCCACCGCAACGGCAGTGGAGCGGGTTCCGCGACCGCCGAAGCAGGGCTCGGTCCGCGCATTTGATTACCTCTGAGTGCAGGAAGTGCTGTAGGCGGAGATGGACGAGGCGCTTGGCGCCGGGAAGGGCGAAAGGACGCCGGAGCGGCTCGGCTATCGCTCAGGGTGATATGGCCGCCCGCTGGTGACGCGGGTCGGCAAGCTTGAGCTGAGAGTTCCGCAGGACCGGCAGGGCCGCTTCTCGACCGAGTTGTTCGAACGCTACCAGCGATCGGAGCAAGCGGCTGGACGAGAGCCTGAAAGCTTTCGCCGAACGCCCGCTCCACGAGCCGTTCCCCTACCTCATCCTTGATGTGCGCTACGAGAAGGTCCGCGAAGCCGGTGTCGTCATGAGCCAGGCGGTGCTGGCCGCCTTGGGCATCGACTGGGACGGCCGACGCCAGATCCTGGCCGTCGAAATGGCCTATCGCGAGAGCCGCTCGGCCTGGCGGGACTTCCTCGTCGGCCTGAAGGCGCGCGGCCTCAGGGGCGTCGAACTGGTCGTGTCCGACGACCATGCCGGCCTGGTCAAGGCAATCGGCGAAGCGATCCCGCAAGCCGCATGGCAGCGCTGCTACGTGGGGCTGTTGAAGAAGTCAGCCTCACGTGATTCGATTCATTTGGGATTGGTTCTCTGGGTGCACCGGGATGTTGGGACATAAGGAACGCGGTCAGCTCGAGCTGTTCATGACGGGTTCGCTTCGACAGCTCATCCCCGACGACTACATTCTCGCCAAAGTGGATCGTGTCCTCGACCTCACGTGGCTCAGGGCAGAGGTTTCGGATCTCTACTGTGAGCATAACGGACGACCTGGGATCGATCCGGAGGTCGCCGTCCGGCTAATGCTTGCGGGCTTCCTGCTCGGGATCGTTCACGATCGTCGCCTGATGCGGGAGGCACAGGTCAACCTCGGGATCAGGTGGTTTATTGGCTATGGCCTGCACGAGGCACTGCCTGATCATTCCTTTCTGACGCGGATACGGCAGAGATGGGGGGTGGAGCGCTTTCGAAGGATTTTCGAACGCACGGTGGAGGCCTGCATCGCAGCAAAGATCGCGAAGGGGGATGTGGTGCATGTCGATGCCTCACTCATTCGCGCGGATGTGAGCTGGGAAAGCCTTGCGATGCGCCACGTTGAGGCGGTTGCCGAAGCGAACGAAGATGCTTCCGTCGCTGAACGCGATAGCCGCAAGACTGGGAAGTTCAAGAAGGTCTGCGTCACCGATCCCGATGCGACGATGGCGACGAGCGGGCGCAACCGTCGGCTCGAACCCTCCTTCAAGCAGCACGCCGTCGTCGATGACGTCTGTGGCGTGGTTCTCGACGTCGAGGTAACCACCGGCGAAATCAACGAAGGTCAGGTCATCATCGAGCGCATCGACGCGACCATTGAGACCACGGGCGTAGATGTCGAGATCGTCACGGCCGATGCAGGCTATGCCTATGCGAGGGTCTTCGGCGGGTTCGAGCGGCGGGGCATCAGCGCCGTCATCCCAACGAAGGCGGAGCCGATCCGCAGCCCAGTGCCGATGCGCCGATTTCGCTACGACGCAAAGAACGACACCCTAAAGTGCCCGCGTGGAAAGACCCTCAGACCGACCCGACCGGTCAAGCACGGTCGGTTCTTCTATTCCAAGGCAGCGGACTGCCGGGGATGCGATCTGGCAAGGCTGTGCCTCTCGAAGGGGCGGGCAAACAAGGCCGTCGTTGTAGGGGACGATTACCCGGCGCTCCTGCGAGCCCGAAGACGCCGTGAGAAATGGACCGAGGAAGACCGGCGTCTGTACCAGCGGCATCGCTGGCGCTCAGAGGGGTTCCATGGCGAGGCGAAGAGCTGGCACGGACTCGCCCGCGCCGTTCGGCGCGGACTTTCCAACATGAAGATCCAATCCTACCTCACGGCCGCCGCCATCAACCTGAAGCGGCTCGCGGTAGCCTTTTTGCGACTGTTCTTGCTCGTGACTTCACCCCAGGCAACCATTTGCGAGCTGAGGAACGCTTTCAGCCGCATTCTACTCCCGCAGACGTTCATTAACGCGCGAGGTGCTGCCTGATCAGCCATCGGCGACTTCTTCAACAGCCCCTACGTGCACTTCCTCAGAAACGCGCTCGACTATCTGCCGAGAAAGCACGGCGACGATTGTCTGCAGGAGCTGCGCTGGCTCTGCGACCGGCGCGATCTCGCAGAGGCCAAGACCGATCTGGGCGCATGGCTAGCCAAATGGTCGGGCAAGTATCCGCGCATGACAGATTGGGCCGAGGAGAACATCGAGCAGACGCTTACCTTCTTCCGACTGCCGAGACAGCACCACAAGCACCTCAAGTCGACCAACATGCTCGAGCGCCTCGACGAGGAAATCCGCCGAGGAACCTACGTCGTTCGCATCTTCCCCAATGCTGAGAGCTGCCTGCGCCCCGTTAGGGTACTCGCCGTCGAAACCAACGAAACTGGATAGAGGCAAACCGCTACCTCAATATGAACGACCTCATTGAGCACATGAAGCTCGAACTCCGCAAAGCCGCATGACCAGCTTCACGGGCCGCCAAAATTTTCAGAACTTGACGCACACAACCTTCACTCGGCTCGGGCCCTGCAGGCAGAGCAACCTGCGGCCTCATCAGTGACTGCGCGACGACAGAAGGGTAGCAGCGACGCCGTTACCAAAAGCGGGCATGCTCGTTGAGCCTAAACTGAAGGTGGCCGCTCTCTTCATGCGAGCGGCCACGCCGACGAGCTAGCTTCAACGGCGGTGCTCAGTTCAGGGAAACCACGTTCACGCCTCCTCGTCGATCAAGTACCTCAACCGTTACCTGCCTGCCTGAGCGGCGAAGAGCGACACTGACGGCGCCGCTGGCGACAGTGAGGTTTCGGATGACGACCTCGTCCAGGAACGCCGGCAGGACTGGCCGCTCGAAAGTGATCTGGGTGTTCTCAGGCTCGAAAGTCAGTCCCAGGCTCGACTGGAGCAGAGACAACGGCGCTGCGGCCGCCCACGCTTGAGGTGCGCAAGCGACTGGGTAGAACGTCGGCCCCTGAGCTCGACGACGGGTGAATCCGCAGAAGAGTTCCGGTAGGCGACGCAGGTCGATGTAGGTCGATGCTGCGAAGAGGCCTTGGAACACCCTCGAGGCTTCCTTCCTGTAGCCATAGCGACCAAGACCAGATGCGATGAGCGAGTTGTCATGCGGCCAAATAGAACCGTTGTGGTAGCTCATCGGGTTGTATCGCGCCTCGGTCGATGGGACCGTGCGAATGCCCCAGCCACAGAAGGACGATGGCTCCATGAGTGTCTTCACAACAGCTTCCGCCCGTTCGGGGTAGGTGATGCCTGTCAGTAGGGCGTGACCGGCGTTGGACGCCCTGACGCGGCACGGTCGCTTGTCCCCATCCAGTGCGAGGACGTACGTCCCGAGCCTCTCGTCGAAGAAAGCCGCATCAAAGGCGAACTGAAGTGATGCGGCCCGCGCGGAATAGCGCGAGGCGATCTCTCGACGGTCCAAGCGACGGCAGATCATAGCTGCAGCACTGAAGGCCGCATAAGCATATGCCTGTACCTCGGCCAGCGCGATCGGTCCCTTGGCCAGGGTGCCGTCGGCGTGAAAGACGGAATCATAGCTGTCCTTCCAGCCCTGATTGGCCAAACCCTCCTCGGTCATCCGCCCATATTCCACAAACCCGTCTCCGTCGCGGTCGCCATAGTCCTCGATCCAGGTGAGCGCAGCTTCGATGTTTGGCCAGAGCCCCCTTAGCGTCTCTAGGTCGCCTGTGCGTTCGAGATAGGCTCCTGCAAGCATCACGAAAAGCGGCGTGGAGTCGACACTGCCGTAGTAGCGGCGGAAGGGTACTTCGCCCAGTTCCGCCATCTCTCCATAACGCACCTCGTGAAGGATTTTTCCCGGCTCGGCATCCGCCACGGGATCGACGCCGATCGCCTGATTGGCGGCCAGGTGACCCAGCACGCCTTTCGCGATGGTAGGGTCGAGCCACAACGTCTGTAGTGCAGTGATGATGGCGTCCCTGCCGAACACCGTGCTGAACCATGGGATGCCAGCATAAGGGTACGGTCCTTCGGGGGTATCCGTCAAAAGCATGTAGACGTCGGACACGCTCCTGCGCAGCGCTTCGTTGAAGATGTCGTTGGATGTTTCAACTGCTGCCGCTCTCGACGAAGATAGGCGCAGGGCCCTGCGGGCATCCCGCAGGCCCTTGAAGAAGGCGGCGGTGGGCGAACTGTCGGGTTCGCAGTTGCAGGCGATCTTGATAAAGATCGAGCGGGCTTGCCTGGGCTGGAGTTGCAGACGGAAGACAGCCTGTTGGGCGGTCACCAACTCTGGTGCAGGTTCGAAGCGGATCGATGTGGTTCGCCGGCATCCATCGAGTCCCGTGTATGAAAGCTCTACCCCATCATTGGTCGTGATCGTTGGATTCCGTGTCCCCCGCTTCCCACGCTCCGTTCCACGCACCTCGAAAAGATCCGCGAAGTCGGCGTCAACGGCCAGTTCGATCGAGATCTCGCGAGGCTGATCGTTGAAGTTCCTCACCACCAGACGTTCTAGGCAATGGCCTTGCCACAGAAAGCGAGTCCGCCTGATGTGAAGCAGATCATGCTCAAGAACCATTTTGCCGGTGCCATCGAACAGATCAGGGTTTGTCAGGTCACATGTCAGCGTGGCGTTGTCATCTCTCAAGGTGGAGCTCAGCAGCATAGGCCGCGCGCCGCCGATCGTCATGTAGAAGTGCGAGAGGTAGCGCGTGTCACGGTGGAAAATGCCCTCTGGACTTCCGGGGCCGGATATCACGTCGCCGTTGTGATCAAACACGGCGAAGGTATCGCCGTGTTTGAGGGTGCGAGGTCGGCGCTCCTGCAGGGATGCCGAAGCAGGAATGAAGAACTGGCCAATAGAGCTGAGCTGAAGTCCGGGAAGGTTCACCGCATCGGGCTGAATGTTTGCGACGTCCATGGAGCCACCTCTTTCCTCAGGCAACACCTTGCAGGTCGACGTTATCGTTCGTCGGGGCCTGAGGCGAGCGGGTCTCCGACGCCAGGCGCTCGTAGATCGAGAGGTAGTCTTTCGCCATCCGCTCCACCGTGAACCGTCGCTCAAACGCCTCACGAACATCCCGTCTCGGAAGTTCATCAACCAGCTCCACAGCAGAGACCGCCGACTGGATGTCGCTTACAATCATTCCCGACATGCCGTGGTCGACGATTTCCGGTACCGAGCCGTTGCGGAATGCGATGACCGGCGTGCCGCATGCCATTGCCTCAATCATCACCAGTCCAAACGGCTCTGGCCAGTCGATCGGAAAGAGCAGAGCCCTGGCATTGCCGAGGAAGCTCGCTTTATCGTGCTCGCCGATTTCCCCAATGAATTCGACGTTTGGGCTCTGGCGCACCATTGGCTCGATCACTGAAGTCCAGTAGTCGCGGTCGGCGTCGTCCACCTTGGCCGCCATCTTGAGCTTCACGCCGGCTCTTTTGGCAATCTCGATGGCTCGGTCGGGCCGTTTTTCGGGAGAGATCCTGCCCAGGAAGGCCACGTAGTCGCCTACCGGATTCTCTGTGAACGGCAGTACGTCGCGCCGTAGCCCGTGATAGACTGTGCCTGCCCAGTTTACAGGCGGCATTGGCTTGCGCTGATCGTCGGAAATCGAAACCAGCGGTCGGTCGGGGAAGTAAGCGTAGAACGGCTGCAGATCAGGCAGGTCGAGACGCCCGTGGAGCGTCGTGAGAGCCGGAATGTCGATCTGAGCCAGCATCGGGTAATGAAGGAGGTCGATGTGGAAGTGCAGGACGTCGAACTTCGACGCCCGTCTGCGGACTTCCTCCAGCATGATCATGTGATGAGGCAGTGGATCCTTTACAGCGGGATCAAGCCTGAGCGCAGTGGGAGAAGTGGCAACAAGTTCAGCCTCGGTAATCGAGTCACCGCTGGCAAAGAGCGTCACCTCATGGCCCTGCCGAACAAGCTCCTCGGTCAAGTACGACACAATCCGCTCAGTCCCCCCGTAGAGCTTGGGCGGAACACGTTCAGCGAGCGGAGCGATTTGTGCAATCTTCATGATGAACAACCTCCTTCAACAAGCAAGGTAGATCGAAACCCGCACCGGCCGTGTCTGAAGCACTGGTCGCTGTTGAATGCCGCGGGGCTGGCGCGGCATGAGGAAGAAGAGACGCACGACATGTCGCGCCAAGGAGACAAAGACATATGCCTTCACCTGTTCAGCAGGACCAAGATGCCATCAAGCTTGCCGGGATGCGGAAGCAGTTTTGATTTAGGAAAGCGGGTGCGAAGCATCAAGATGTTGATGCCTCGCCACCTCCCAAGTCGCACCAGTCAACGTCCCCCGACATTGTGCCCGTGGCTACGGCGGGAAAGGAGGGGCAGGAGATCACCACTGGTGAGAATGCCATTCCTTCGCGCGAACTTTCGGAATGCCGCCTCGGCTGCGTCTTGCGGAAAGACGCCGGCGTAGGCCTTCAGGCAAGCGCTTGCTACTGTCTCGTAGGCAAGGTCGCGCTTGTTTTCCGGCCATTCCTCCAGGTAATCGAGTGCATCTTCAAGGGTCGCGATCTCCTGAACATATCGGCCCCTGTCGAGAAAGATCGGTTGGTTGAACAGCAACATGCCATCACCTCCATTTCTTGAAGCGGCAAATCAACTGGATGAGTTTATCTAGTAAATGGCGCCAGCCGGTGCGCAATCTGATCCGGTGCGGCCTCTTCCCGCCCGCTAGGCCGCCCGTCAGACATCATTTGGCGATCAGGAGCAGGTGCCTCCCATCTCGGATGATCTCTAAAACAAGCGTGGATGGCCGGGCAGCAATTGCTTTCTGCAGCGCCTCTACCGACTCCACGCGGCTGCGATTGACGCTTACGAGGATGTCTCCCTGCCGCAATCCGGCACGGTCTGCCGGGCTGCCTGAATCGATTCGCTCGATCATCAATCCGGCCCCGTCTGCCGCCCGGCTGAAGGTGACGCCGTCCAGCGGCGTCCCGGCTGCGTCTATGGAAGCCAGATTGTCAGCCGTTATGACAACTTCTATAGCAAGCTCCTCATCGCCGCGCCTTACAGATAGAACCACTTTGCTGTCCACGGGCATCAGGCCGATGTGATTTCTGAGATCCCGCGCACTTTGAACGTCGCGCCCGTCAACAGCAGTCACCACGTCTCCAGGCCGCAAGCCAGCCTGTTCGGCGGATGATCCAGCCTCAACATTAGCGACAAGTGCACCCCGCAATCCACTTACCTGCAGGGCCCCGGCAAGATCAGGTGTTAGGTCCTGAATGCCAATGCCCAGCCTGCCGCGCCTCACCTCCCCATGGGCTGCCAGTTGCTGCATGACGGACACCGCAATATTGCTCGGAACAGCAAAGCCGATGCCGACATTGGCGCCGGCCGGACTAATAATCGCGGTATTGATACCGATCAGCTTGCCATCCAAGGTCACCAAGGCTCCTCCCGAATTGCCGGGATTGATGGAGGCGTCCGTCTGGATGAAGTCCTCATAGGACTCGATGTTGAGTCCGCCGCGCCCCAGGGCGCTGACAATGCCGGAGGTGACGGTCTGGCCAAGACCGAAGGGATTTCCGATCGCGACTACATAGTCTCCGACCTTGAGATTGTCTGAGTCTCCGATCACGATGGCGCTCAGATTGTCAGGTTCTACCCTCAAGAGAGCAATGTCGGTTTCCTCGTCACTGCCGATCAGTTCGGATGCAAGCTGACGACCATCCTTGAGCGTTACTGAGATCTCACTTCCACCCTCGATGACGTGGTGGTTGGTGATAACATAACCTCTGGTGGCGTCGACGATGACACCAGAGCCGGCGCTCATTTTTGTCTGCGGCCGCTGTTCAGGCAGGCTGAAGAAGCGTCGAAAGTTCGGGTCGGCATATAGGGGATTGTCCTGGATCGGTGTCCGCGTCAGGACCGAGATGTTGACCACTGCCGGCGTCACATCTTCCAGCATTGGCGCGAGTGTCGGCAGGGAGGTGGAAGACGATGCCGTCGCCCCCAACTGCGCAGGTATGCTGCCGGGCGTGAACGCGGCGGTCGCTAAAGCGAGTGTCATCACGGCGGCATCCTTGCAAGCTCTTTTGGTTGTCAGCACCATCGTCTGCTCCTTCGATTTTTTCCAGCCTTCTCCGTTGCAAGTTCAATGGACGGGCGCATCCGCCAAAGAGCCCCCGGTGGGACCCGATACCCCGACGTTAACTGAATTCGTTCGTGGGACCGCAGGCGCCGCCAGCTTTGCCGCGAGCATTTGATCAGTCAGAAAAGGCGCCAGTTCGTGATTGGCGAACGCGCCGTTGGCGATCTCCTGCAAGGCGATCTCGGCGGTACTTGCGTTGGCTGCCGTTACTCGTGGTTCCGCACCCGCATTCAGCGCGTGAGCGCGTGCGGCGGCGGCAATTGTCAGCACAAAGGGGTTTGGCAGCACTTTCTGACACATGAAGACGACATGAGGATCCATGGCCAACCTCACGCAGCTTCTCGCTCCACAGCGTCCTCTTTGCGGCCCGCCTGTCGTTCCAATGAGAGCAGTGCCTGCTCGACCTCATCCAGCCGGGACGGCCGCCTGTATTCCGGTATACCCTCGCTTGTCGCCTGATCGACGAGATACCCGGCCCACGCCCAGTTCATCAGGATCGACCGCTTCTCCGACAAGGACAGTGTCGGGTCGTTGACCACTTCCATTGGCGAGCAACATGTCGCCGGCCGAGCCGCCTTGCGGTCATCATCCGCATCGTCCAGGACTTTCCCGTAATCTTGCTGAAGGGAACCAAGCTCCAGCCGATCCAAGGTGGCTTCGGTGAATGCCACAGATGGCTTGTGTCCTCGGCGGGTTGCCTCTCCCTTTGCCCCGGCAGGACGCTTGTCAGGTCTGCGCTGTACCACATAGGTCAGCCCATGCCGCTGCGCATAGCTGACGGCGGATCGGAGCGTCGGGAAGCTCAGCTCCACCTGTGGCAGCGGATCCCTGCATCCGGTATAGCCGATGAGAGGATCGAGGAACGGGCGGCTGCGACGTTCGAAGGCAAGCCGCCAGCCATTGGTGAGAGCTGTACCAGATGTCGTTAACGAGCGCGCCGGCTTATAAATGCGCGCTACTGCGTCGCCTGGAAAGGTGGACCGTGCGGTGCTGCGCCGGCAGTTATCATTTGAGTGGCCCAGCCCGGTGAATAAGTCAGTAGGGGTAGCGTATTCTCTTACGATTTTCTCCATGCTTCATCCCTCCCGCGATGGCGAAGGACCTGGACGGCCGCCTGATGCGCAGCCGCCCACGTAGGTTCAGTGCCTGATGGCGATGCGTTTCACCCTCGACTGCGCCTTCTCCGTCTTCGGCAGCACGACGGTCAGAAGGCCGTTCTTGAACTGAGCGTCAACCTTGTCCTCCTCGACCTCGTAGGCGAGAGGAATTCTCCGCTCAAAGCGCCCATAATAGCGCTCGGAAAGCTGCCGTTCCTTGTCCTCGGTTTCTGAGCGTTTCTCGCCTCTCAGTGTCAGGACACCGTCATTGAGCAGGACCTCTATGTCCTTCTCGTCCAGGCCGGGCACTTCGGCCGTCACCTTGATCTCATTGTCCTGGTCGGAGATCTCGACGCTCGGCCATACGTTACCGAAACTGACACCGCCATTCAGTGAGGGAAGGCCTACACCGAAGCCGCGGAAAACGTCGTCGAACAGCCGGTTAACCTCTCTGTGCAGGGAGAGCAACGGCTCGCGGTTTTCATTGAAGGCCGTGGGTGTCCAGTGGCCGTTGTTGCGGCCCCAAGGGATCAGATCGCGAATGGTCATATGTTCCTCCTTTCTGTTCCTAAGCCAAACGCCGAAGTGGGCGCCGGGTGCCGCCCGGCGCCTGCCGTCGTCTCTGATGTTGTTGGTCAGGCTGCGACCTTGTCGCCTTCGATCTGCTTGGTGTCGTCGTTCCCAGGAAGAGCCAGATCGCTCTTGATCTCGATCAAGCGAGGCTTCATTTCTTCGGGAACCTCACGCTTGAGACCGACGGTGAGCAGACCTTCGGCGAGGTTGGCACCAGTCACCTTCACATGGTCAGCGAGTTCAAAGCGACGTTGGAACGATCGCCCCGCGATCCCGCGGTGCAGATACTCGCCGTCCTGGTCGTTCGCCTTCTGGCCCGACACAAGAAGCATATTCTGCTCCTGCGTGATGCTCAACTGGTCCTGAGAGAAGCCGGCGACCGCCATTGTGATGCGATAGTCGTCATCGCCGGTCTTGACGATGTCATAGGGCGGCCAGTTGTCGATCGTTTCGATACGGCTTGCCGCCTCGAGAGCGCCAAGCAGCCGATCGAAGCCAACGCTCGACCGGAACAGGGGAGAGAAGTCAAAAGTCGTGGTTCTCATAGCCACATCCTCCTTTGAAGCAACATGGATACAAGACAAGCGCCAAGTTCGAAGCGTCCTTGACGCCAGCTCAGCATTACCGGATCACCATTGTGCACCCGGCTGAAATTCATCTAGTAAAGCGGATCTTTACGTTCAAGGGTTCCTCGAGGCCCGCTTGGCGGCTGGAGGACTATCGCGCGTTTAGGCACGCAGGCAGGTGGCGCTGCCAGTTTAGCAAAGTCAAAGCCTTGGGGAGGGGGGCAGAGCAAGAGCGATCCGGCGGCTCCAGCAGTCAAACTTGGCGCCGCCGAGATGGTTCCTGCGATCAATGATAGGAGATAAATACCTTGGTAACCTCAGAGCCTTCAGCCTCCTGCTCCACTCACGACGGTGACGTTTGTAAAGACTGGCAAAATCAAGGCACCGCTTCGCTTCCATGATCTTTCAGCGGTCGGCGACTGGGCGATGTGAATCGGTTCAAAACCGCGACATCATGCAGACCCCGTGATCGTGTCCCGGGAGATGGTGTAGCTCTGCGGTAGCGAAGCCGCTCGCGAGCGCGCCGACAATAGCGCTGTAGCGAGTGAGCGGCTTTGCGGGCGGTCATCGATAATCTCCGGTATGGTTGGGTTGCTTACACACAACCTAATACGAAGGAAACATCGATGACCAACGACATAATGGACCTGCGCACGCTCGTGGAGATGACCCCTGACGCCGATAATTCTACGTGAGATGATCGGCTTTGCCGCTGAACGGCTGATGGAGTTGGAGGTAGGGGCGGCGACTGGGGCGGCTCATGGTGAGAAGAACCCGCTGCGACGTGTCCAACGCAATGGCTACCGCGACCGCGATTGGGAAACGCGGGCAGGAACGGTTGAGCTTCGCATTCCAAAGCTTAGGAAAGGCTCCTACTTTCCGCCTGTCAGGCGAAATGAGAAACTGACCCCCTAACGAAATAAAGAACTGCCCCCTCGTTTCACAACGAGGAGAGATGGAT